>NZ_JAJDFX010000002.1:2931634-4397451 GCF_024704385.1 Cellulomonas sp. P24 | reverse complement strand
CTCGCCCTGCGCGGTATCGACTCTGCGCCGCTGCCACCGGCGCTCGTCACGGCCGCGCGCGACGTCTTGCGCCACGTGAGCGCTGCCGGACATCCACAGAAGGGAAGCTCATGACAATCCTCGCCGCGCACAGTCTCGGCACCGCCATGCGCGCCGTTCCGGCCCGGTGGCGCCGCCCGGCGCCCAGGCCTACGCGGACCAGATGACCGGCTACGGATGTGGGGGGGGTGCCTTTATCCCGCTGGGCATCGGCGTGATCGTCGGGCTCGGGGCGATCGTCGGCGGGCGGGTGTTCTCGTTGCCGCATGCCAGCAAGGCCGGCATCGTCTCGCTGGTCGCGATGTTCATCTCCGGAATCGCGTACATGGTGGTCCCGCCGATGGTCGCGGGTATCACCGGCGCGGGCTGCGTGTGATGTCGGCGCTTCCCGACGAGACCCCGCAGTGGGGCAGGCGAAGGCTCCTCGCCATCGTCGTCACTTTGGTCCTCGTCGTCGTGAGCGGCCTGGTCGGGCTGGTCTACGCCGTGCACGGCGCCGTCGCGTCCAGGGGCACCGGGGACGATCGCGCCGCGGTGGTCGTCGACGCGTGCCGAGCGGGCCAGCCCGCCGGGACGCCATCGCCGCTGCGCCGATGCTGCGGGTGACCCCGCACGACTCCCGCGGCGGCACCCCGGCCGCCAGCCCGGCGCCGACGATCGTGGTGCCCGCGGCGACGAGTCTTGGCCCTGCGGAGGTCCCGACGGGGTTCGATCGCACCCCGAGGGTGCGGTCGGCCAGCTCGCCGCGATAGCGACGACGGTTCTGCAGAGCATGTCGATCCCGCAGGTGCGAGCCGCGCACGAGCACTGGTCCGCGCCCGGGGCGCCGGGAGTCGAGGAGTGGGCGCTGATGGCCGCGGTCCAGGCCCTCCTGGCCAGCGAGGCCGGGCGGCACATCGACGCACCCGGCACCTCGGTGGTCACCGTCCCAGTGGCCGCGCAGATCAAGGGCAGCGACGAGGATGACTGGGTGGTGGCCTGCGTGCTGCTCGACGTCACGGTCACCGTCGTGACGGAAGCTCGCGCGGCGTACGGGTACTGCGAACGCCTGCAGTGGGCCGCCGACCGCTGGGTCATCGCGCCCGGTGCGTCCCCGGCGCCCGCGCCATCGACCTGGCCCGGGACCGATCTCGCCGCCGCCGCCGGGTGGCGCACCTGGACGACGAGCGCGGCGAAGTGAGGTCGGTATGAACTGGTCGGACTACCTCAACCCCTTCGCTGCCCTGGGCAACGCTGCCGCCAGTGTCGTCGCCGACGGGTGGACCGCCGCGATGCTGGGCATCTGGAATGCCGGGCTGTGGCTGCCCAAGCTCGCCCTCACCATCGAGGACGCGTTCCTCGTGCCCGACCTGAGCGCCGGCGGCCCGATGCGGGACCTCTACGGCGCGACGTTCTGGATCGCCGGCGCCGTGGTGCTGTTGCTGTTCCTGGTGCAGCTCGGCATCGCCGGGGTGCGCCGCGACGGGCAGAGCGTGGGCCGGGTGCTGCTCGGGGTAGGCCAGTTCGGAGCGGTGTGGGTGATGTGGATCGTCTTCGCCGTCGCGATCCTCGCCGCCGCCGGGGACTCACGAGGGCGCTGACGCAGTCGCTGCTCGGCGTCGACTCAATGTCGGCGTGGCAGCCGTGGACGGGGTTCTCGACCGCGGACCTCACGGACGGCACCGTCGCGACGGTCCTCGGGGTTCTGGGGATCTTCGTCGTGTTCGCGGCCGTGGCGCACTTGCTGGTCATGCTCGCCCGCGCGGCCGCGCTCATGGTGCTGGCCGCCACCAATCCGGTGTCCGCGGCCGGGCTCGTCTGGGACGGCGGACGGTCCTGGTTCTGGAAGACGTTCCGCTGGTTCCTGGCCGCCGCGTTCACGCCCGTCCTGATGGTCCTGATGCTTGGTCTGGGCGTGAAGGCGACCAGCGGCGTGGCCTTGTCGATGACCGACTCCCTGCAGACGGCGATCGGCACTGCCGTCCCGGGCGTCGTGCTGATCTTCGTCGGCAGCTTCGCGCCGCTGGCGCTGTTCAAGCTGCTCGCGTTCGTCGACCCCGGGACGAGCTCCGGCTCGGCCATGCGCGCCGGGCTGGCCGCCCAGGGCGGCTGGCAAGGAGTCCTGAACGGGCGGGCGGACGGCGCCAACACCTCGGATGCAGCCTCCAGCAGCGACGCCTCCGGGCAGTCCGGAGGGAGGCCGACACGGAGGCGGCCACGAACGACCGGTTTGCTCGCTCGGCGGGCGGCTTCCTCGGCGCCCTCGGCGCGGGCGGTCAGGTGCTGGCGCAGGGCTGGGGCATGGCGCAGGGCCTGGGGAGCCAGGGTGCCGCCCTCGGTGCGGACCTGACGAATCAGATGGGCGTCGGCCACAACACCTACATCCCGGACTTCTCCGGCAGCCGCTCCCGGCCCGGTCAACAGGGCCGCTCGCGCGACGAGGACACCCCGGACATCAATGGCTCGGGGCCCGACGACGATGCCGGCTTCGGTCCCAGCCCGAGCGCCACCGGGAAGCCCCCGGTCGGCGGATCCCCGACGGCCGGCGCCGCCGGCGGTGCCGGAGGCGCCAGCCGCAGCGCCCGAGGCAGCCGTCGCCGCGGTCGTCGTCTGAGAGAGGAGACTGCCCGTGAGCCAGGTCTACAGCGAGTACTCCCGAGCCAGGATCGGCTGGTTCCCGTTCGGGCTCACAGGCTGGCAGGCGGCCGTGCTGGCCGTCTGCGTCCTGCCTGTCCTCTGGGCGTTGAGCCGACGAGCGTGGGCGTCGGCGGCCGTCCTTCTCCTGGTCGCCGGCGTGGTCGCCGTGGTGACTGTCGTCCCGGTGCGGGGCCGCTCGGCCCTGGGCTGGCTGCTGGCCAGCACGGCCGTCGCGATCGGCGGGCTCGGCGGTTGGACCCGGTTTCGCTCCCAGGCCTCGCGCGGGCAGGCCGACGACCTCGGAGGCGTCGATCTGCCGGGGTCGCTGACCGGCGTCGAGATCCACGAGGGGCCGCCCGTCGGCCTGAACGCCGCGCGGGTAGCCCTGATCCAGAACCACGTCGCGCGCACCTGGGCGGCGACGGCGGCGATCGTCCACCCGGGTATCGGCATGCGCGGGGTCGACGACCGGGCGCGGATGGCCAAGGGCCTGGCCGACCTGATCGACCAGGCGGGACGCACCGAGCTGATCGACGAGGTCCTGCTCTTGGTGCGCACGGTCCCCGAGGACGGCGCCGAGCGCGACGAGTGGATCCGCCGTCACCGCCGCCCCGACGGGCCGGCGCAGGTCCGGGCGATCAACGACGACCTGCAGCGCGTCCTGACGCAGGCGTCGGTCCGCACTCAGGCGTTCGTGACGATCGTCGTGCCCGAGACCCGGATCGGGAAGGCGGCCCGAGAGGCCGGCCGTGGGGTCGAGGGACGCGCCCAGGTCATGTACGGGCTCATGGCCGAGGTCGAGGCCCAGCTCAAGGGCGGCCTCGGCGCGGTAGCCGTGACCTGGCTGACGAGCCCCGAGCTCGCCGTGGCGTGCCGCACCGGGTTCGCCCCCGGTGACCGCGCCGGGATCGTCGACGCGCTCCTCGCTGCGGCAAACGGCGAGGACGTCACCGCGGACGTCCCGTGGGCCATGGCCGGCCCATCGGGCGCCGACGTTGTCGCCCGGCACTACAGCCACGACGCGTGGAACTCGATCAGCGCCACCATCAAGCTCCCGGTCAAGGGCGCCGTCCTGGGTGCGCTCGCTCCGGTCCTGACCCCGACCGAGCCGGGGGAGCGGCGCAGCTTCCTCGTCGCCTTCCCGATCCTGAGCCAGGCCAAGGCCGCTCGGCAGACGGCGTCGCGCGAGTGGGCCGCCGACATGGGTCAGGGGTTGCGGGAGCGGGCCCGGATGCGCTCGACGACGAAGATGCACGACGCGGCCGCGCAGGTGCGATCCCTGGAGATCAAGCAGGCCCGCGGCAGCGCGGTCACCCGCCCGTACGCGGTGTGTACGGTCACCGTGCCCAAGACAGTGCGCGTCGCCGAGTATGGGCGCCGCCTGGACGCAGCGATCCGCCGCGCCGGGTTCGCCCCGCTGCGCCTGGACGTCAGCCACGACATTGCGTTCGCCGCCTCCGTCGTGCCGCTCGGCGTGAGCCTGACGCGGACGGGGGACGCGTGAGCCCCCGGCCGGCAACGACGGGCAGGGACGTCTCCCGGCTCCTCGCCGACTTCGGGCACGACCTGCCGCTCTCGCTACGCCGCCCGCCGCCTCGCCCGACAGGCTATTCCGGCACGTGCGGGCGCGCGGCGACCGACGACGAGGCCTAGGCTGGGCACCCGCGTCGGCGCCGGTGGTGTCCTACCAGATGACCTCCGACCAGGCCGGGGCGTTCTGGCCGTTCGTCGCCGGCCCCGGGCTGCCACAGACCGGGGCTCAGATGGGCGCCGACACGATGTCGGGCACCGCGTTCTACGCCGACCCGATCGGCTGGGTGCTGCGCGACGACATCCCCGTCACCAACGCCAACGTCATCACCATGGGCAAGCCCGGCACCGGAAAGTCCGCCACCACGAAGGCGTTCGCCCTGCGCATGACCGACTTCGGCTACCGCATCCTCATCCTCGGCGACCCGAAGGACGAGTACGAGCCGCTGTGCCGATTCTTCGGCGTCGACCCCATCGCCCTCGGCCCCGGCATGCCGGCACGGGTGAACCCGCTGGCGTTCGGACCCTCGGCGACGGCTGGGACCGGCTGAACGCCCGGCAGGCACAGCAGCGCGCCGCAATCGTCTTCTCCCGCTGGCTGACGCTCGTCCGCGGCCTCGTCGGCAGCCAGCGGATCGGCGAGCAACGCGTCCCATTCGGCCCCTCCGAGGAGGTGATCGTCAAGACCGCACTGCGCGACCTCACCGGCTACGCGCACGCCTCATCGACCCTCACCGAGACGACGATCCCGCAGCTGTGGCACCACCTCGACGAGCCCAGCGACACCCTCGTCGACCAGTGCCGCTTCGCCACCCGCCAGCAGTTCCTCGACGAGAGCCGCCTGCTGCGCGACGCCCTGGGCCAACTCGTCTCCGGGGCCCTGGCCGGCCTGTTCGACGACCACACGAACATCGCCGTCGACTGGACCGCCCCCATCCAGTCCCTGTCGCTGTCGCGGCTGAGCCCGCTGGGCGACGAGGCGATCGGCATCGCCCTGCTCGCGCTGAACTCCTGGGGCCGGGGCATGCGCGAGATCGCCCCGCCGGGGACCTGCGCGTCGTCGTGCGCGACGAGGTGTGGAAGATCATGCGCCTGGGCGTGGACGCCGTGAAGTCGCTGGACGAGGACTTCCGCCTGTCGCGGGGCGTGGCCGGCAAGGGCGGTGACATCCAGTGGGCCAACGCGCACAAGCCGTCCGACATGCTCACCGTCGGTGACGTCGGCTCCCAGGCCGCGAACATCGCCCGGGACCTCATGCACCTCGCCGACATCAAGATCCTGCACGGCCAGAAGCCCGAGATCGCCCGCGACCTGGACGCGATGCTCGGCCTTGGCCCGCAGGCGACCGCGGCGATCACCGGGTGGGCGATGCAGCGCAAGGGCCGGGCGCTGTGGATGGTCGGCGAGCACCCGTACAAGGTCGAGACGCGGCTGCACCCGGTCGAGCAGCAGCTGACGTGGACCAACGAGGCCATCGCCGGGGCGGCGTAGGTCATGAAGGTCCTCGCAACCGGGATCGTGGTGGCCCTCGTCATGCCGGTCGCGCTGGTTCTGATGGGCGCGGCGGCGATCGTGTCCACCGTCTCCGGCGGGGCCGTCCAGGCGGCCTGCACGGTCTCCGACGCAGCCTCGGCCAAGGCGGTCGTCCTCACCGACGGTGATCCGGCCGGCGAGGGTGGGCTCGGCTTCGAGCTGCCGGCACCGGGCACACCTCGCCTGGCGTCGCTGCGCAACCCGGCCGCGACCATCCCCGACGCCGTCAAGGTGCTCTACCTCGCTGCCTCCGACCGGTACCACCTGCCCTGGACCCTGCTGGCGGGCGTCGGCATGGAGGAGACCGCCCACGGGCGCACCCGCGCGACGAGTTCAGCCGGCGCGCAGGGGCTCATGCAGTTCATGCCCGAAAGCTGGGCCCGGTACGGCGTCGACGGATCCGGCGACGGGCGCGCGAACATCGGCAACGACGCCGACTCGGTGATGAGCGCGGCGAACTACCTGACCGCGTCGGGGGTCACCGCCGGCGTCGACGGCGTGCGACGAGCGTTGTTCGCGTACAACCACGCCGACTGGTACGTGAACGACGTCCTGTACTACGCCGCCGCGTACGGGGGAGGGGTAGTCGCGGGCGACCCGTCCGACTGCGGCATCGGCGGCGTCGGCAACCCCGCCCTGCCCGAGCTGCCGAACCAGCAGATCGCGACCGTCCTGGCGTTCGCCACCGCCCAGCTCGGCGAGCCGTACGTCTACGGCGCCAACGGGCCCTCCGCATGGGACTGCTCGGCGTTCACCCGGGCCGCGTTCGCGCAGATCGGCATCACCCTGCCGCGCACTGCCGCTGCCCAGCAGAACTGGGTCGCGCAAGGCAACGGCTACCGGGTGCCGCTCGGCCAGGAGCGGCCCGGTGACCTGATCTTCACCGACAGCTACCTCGGCCCCAACCGCGTCGGCCACGTGATGATCGTCTTCGACCCCGCTGAGCAGCTCACCATCGAGGCCGGCGGATCACGCGTCGGCCACTACGACTACGGCCACTGGACCGACCATCACCTGTTCTCGATCTGGCGGGTCGGGGCTGCGACGTGATGCCTTTTAACAACGACTCCGATCTCGGTGAGCGTCCTCCGCGGCGGGAAGGTCTGCGTCGACCACGTCGGCCACAAGTTGTACTTGCCCGTCCAGGCCACGCGCCCAGGCACGCCCGCGGCGCGAGGCGGTTGCCGTGCACACCGGTCGGCCTCGTCCGGGTGGTGCGTCCATACGACAGAGCCCGACAGCGAGGCGACGGCCGGCCGCGATCCGCAACCGATATCCTGAACGTGACGCCGACCAACCCTGGTCACGGCGCCGAAAGCTGCGGAGGAGGTGACGGCGTGGCGACCAATGACCAGCTCAAAGCACTGGTGAAGAGCCACGCCGATGGTGACGACTCTCAGTTCTACGCGGTCGCGATGCAGGTGGCCGCCAAGGCTGCTCGCGCCGGGCAGTCGAGGTTTGCGCAGGAGCTGCGCGACCTCGTCGACGAACTACGCAAGCGAACAACGTCGCAGGCGCGGGTTGCTGCCGTGGTGCCCTTCGCGCGCCCACGCGGGGAGCTGGGCTCTCTGCTGACTGTCAGCTATCCCGAGGCACGCTTGGCGGACCTTGTGCTGTCCGCAGCGTTGACCGAGCGGCTGAGGCACGTCCTGCTCGAACAACGTCAACGGGACATGCTCGCCCGGCACGGGCTGCACCCGGCACGCAGGCTGCTGTTGATCGGCCCGCCCGGCACGGGGAAGACCTCGACGGCGCGAGTCATCGCAGGCGAGCTCGGGCTTCCGCTGTTCGCGATCCGGCTCGACACCATCATCACGAAGTACATGGGCGAGACAGCCGCGAAGCTGCGCCTGATATTCGACGCCCTCGTCGAGACCCGGGGGGTGTACCTGTTCGACGAGGTCGACGCGCTCGCCGGCGACCGAGCTGCCCCCAACGACGTCGGCGAAATCCGCCGCGTGCTGAACTCGTTCCTGCAGTTCCTGGAAGAGGACACGTCCGAGAGCGTCATCGTGGCCGCCACCAACCACCCGCAGCTGCTGGACAACGCCCTGTATCGGCGATTCGACACGATCATGGATTTCGCGCTTCCCGATGACGAGAGCATCAGAGCGGTCATCGGCAACCGACTGGCGTCCTTCCATGCTGGCAACGTCAGTTGGCCCCGGGTGGTCCCGGCGGCGCGCGGGCTTAGCCACGCGGAGATCGCCACGGCGACCGAGAACGCTGCCAAGCGCACAGTCCTCAACGGGCGGACCCGCATCCTGACCGGAGATCTGGTCGCAGCACTGGCGGAGCGGCCGCGCGCTGGTGCTCATCTCGAGCCGATCGCGTAGGCAGTATGGCTGTACGCGATCGCCCGCACATCCTCGTCCCGACCCCGCCGCATCCCGAGCCGTTCACGCTTGCTGCCGCCGGAGGCGGCGGCGAGAAGGAGGGCTTCACCGGTGACCGGCGACGCCACGGGAGTCGTCTCACCCGCGAGCTCGAGCAAGCGTTCACCGCCCCGCCCGATGAGCCCGAGACGGAAGGCACCTACGTCACATTCCAGTCGTTCCCGGGCCTTGAGCTGGCCCTGGAGAGCCTGGACCCGCAACGAGCGGGGGACCAACCCGAACTTGTAGCTGTGCGACAGGACGAGAGGGAAAGCGGCAGCGTTCAAGTCGCGACCGTGTACATCCCGGACGGCAAGAAGGAGTACTTCGCCAAGCGCCTGACCGCGTACGTCGAGACGGCCAGCACAGATGGAGCGCGCAACGCCACGCTCGTCGATGGAATCCAGTCGATCCGCCGAGCCACCACCCGAGAGCTCTGGACAGACCCGGAGGACCTCTACCCCAGCGAGGCGTCGCAGACGTTCTGGTGGGAAGTGTGGCTCCGCAGACGCGACGGGCACTCGCGTGACCGATTCGCTGCTTTCACTGCGCGATTTCAGTTGCGAACAAGCGAGCACTACCTGGGCTTCGGGGACAGGACCGTCGTGCTCCTGCACGCGACCGCCGACCAACTGGCCTCGGCGTTCGAAGCGCTCGACGACATTGCCGAGTTGAGGCGACCGCACGACGTCGCCAACCTGCTGGCTGAGCTCCCTGCCATGGAGCAGGCCGACTGGGTCGAAGATCTACGCAACCGCTTGCGGGCAGCCGACGCTAACGCACCAGTGGTATGCCTGCTGGACACCGGAATCCAGGCCGGACACCCTCTGCTCGTCGACTCGATCAACGAGAGCGATCTGCATGTGGCCGACCCGCGCTGGCGGGTGCAGCCCCTCCACCCCCACGGCACCGAGATGGCCGGGCTGGCGCTGTACGGCGACCTGCACGGCGCGATCGTCAGCACCCAACCAGTCAGACTGCGCCACGGCCTCGAGTCGGTGAAGTTCCTGCCCGACCACGGGGACAACGACCGCGACCTGTACGGCGCGATGATCGCGCGATCGGTGGACCTGCCCGAGATTCAGTCCGCCGATCGCACTCGAGTGTTCATGCTGGCAGTCACCGCGCCGCGCCCGGTCTCATCGACGGCCGAAGCGGATCCGGCCGAACACACCGACGCAGGACGACCGACGTCGTGGTCGGCAACCATCGACGCACTGTCGTTCGGCCGTGCGATCGACGACACCGACCCGAAGTTCACCTACCTGGATCGCGACGAGCCGCGCAGACCGCGCCTGTTTGTGGTCTCCGCCGGCAACATCCGCGATCTCGCTGCGACTGACGATCACCTTGATCGAAGCGATGTCGAACCGGTCGAGGACCCTGCGCAGGCGTGGAACGCGCTGACCGTCGGCGCCTACTCCGAGCAGGACGACATGTCCGGTGCACCAGCCGACTTCGCCGGCTACGCGCCAATCGCGCAGCGCGGCGAGCTCTCGCCGGTCAGCCGTACCTCGGTCGTCTTTGATCGCAAGAAGTGGCCCTTCAAGCCTGAGGTGGTCGCCGACGGGGGCAACGTCGCCGCTTCACCGGACAAGACCGGCGTGGACACCCCTCCTAACCTCGCGCTGCTCACGACGCGGCTCCAGCGCCCCGGGGAGGGGTTCTTCACCACCACCCGGGACACGTCGGCCGCCACAGCGCAGGTCGCCGCTATCGCAGCGGACATCCAGGCGGCCTACCCGACACTCCGCCCTGAGACCGTCCGGGCCTTGATCGTCCACTCGGCCGAGTGGACACCGGCTATGAGCGTCCGCCTGGATGCTGCAACCACGATGGGTCGCCGGGTGAGCCTCCTACGCCGTTACGGCATGGGTGTACCCAACGCTGGCCGGGCGCTGCGCAGCGCAGCCGACGCACTGACGCTCATCGCCGAGGCGCGTATTCACCCGTACGAACGAGACGGCGCTAGCAACGCCGGCAAGGTCCGCGAGATGAACCTGCATGACCTGCCGTGGCCGGTGCAGGAACTTGAGAATCTTGGCGAGACCCAGGTACGGCTGCGCATCACGCTGTCCTACTTCGTGGAGCCCAACCCCTCAAGCCGCGGCTGGACCGGGCGGTATATCTACCCTTCGCACGGGCTTCGATTCGCGACCCGGCGTCCTGAGGAGAGCGTCGAGTCATTCCGTGAGCGCATCAACACGCGCGCACGGCAAGACGGCCAGCGTCCGCCGGGCCTCGACACCGAACAGGGCTGGACATTCGGGAGCAACCAGCAGCAGGCACCAGGCTCCCTGCACACGGACATCTGGCGAGGAACAGCGGCCGCGCTGGCGAGCAAGGGAGCCATCGCCGTCTATCCGGTCGCCGGCTGGTGGAAGAACCGGGGAACGTACGATCAGAGCAGCCTGGGGGTCGACTACTCGCTCGTCGTGAGCATCGAGTCGCCTGAGGTCGAGGTCGACCTGTGGACGCCAGTTGCACAGGTGGTCGGCACCGTCGTTGAGATCACATCCTGACCTCGCCGCAGGACATCGGCAGGCTCGACGCGGCGCGACGGAGCCGTGTTCGGCGAGCCACCGACGTTGCGGGCGGGCAGCGGCTGCTGACCCGTCGGGTTCGCGTGCCTCCTCGCGGGCGGTTCTACGGCGGCCGCGACTATGAACCGGTCCTGCGTATCCAGAACTGGAGCGACTGAGCGAAGAGTAGGAGGCGCCCGCTCCGACGCCCCGTGAGCACCGACCGAGCCTGTGCAGCCTTTGGGAGGCAGAGGTGGCACATGCAGCGATCACGTCGCACGACGCCGTACCCGTTCACCTGGGAGATCCCGGTGGCGACCTTGCTGACTGTGCTTCTGGCTCTTGTCTTGGGCCTGCAAGCCGGACGGTCGCTCGCGAACCTCGTGGCCGGCAATGGATGGGTGTTCGTCGACCGCCTGGCGCTGTTCACCACCCTCGCCCCGCTCCTGGGCGGGCAGGCCGGTGCCGGTCTGCCCGCCGTAGGTCACCCCGCGACGTCCGGGCTGCTGTGGGCATGCGTCGCCGTCGTCGAACTCCTCGTCGTCCTGGTGATCGGCTGGGCGGTGAAGCTCGGGCTCGACCGCTGGGGACCGGCCCGCCTGCGTGGCATGGCCACCGCGGCGGAGGCCGAGGCGCTGCTTGGCCGGACCCGGCTGCGTCGGCACGCCCGGGTGATCCGTCCGGACCTGTACGGCGCTCCGCGAGGCGGCCGCCGATGACGCACCGTCACCGACGACTGCACCCCACCGACGTCGGCTGGAGGCTCGGCAGGGCGAGCGAGCCTCGCGGGGGCGAGCTGTGGGTGCCGTGGGACCGCACCGCGGGCGTGATCGGCCCGCAGGGCTCGGGCAAGACCCTGGACCTGCTCGTGCCCGCGCTCCTCGACGCGCCCGGAGCCGCGATGGCGACCCTCACCAAGGTGGACGACCTGCTGCTGTCGTTCGGCCCGCGGTCCACCGGCGGCCGCCCGTGCGTCGTGCTCGACCCGTTCGGCCTCGTGCCTGGCCTACCGGAGGTGGTGTGGGACCCGATCCGCGGCTGCGTCGACCCGCTCGTTGCCGAGCGCCGCGCGAAGGCGTTCACCGCAGGCACGGTCAAGGGCGCCGTCGCCGGCGGTCATGGCGACACCGCCGCGCGGTTCTACGCCGCCGAGGCCGCCAAGGTGCTTCAGGGCTTCTTCCACGCGGCCGCACTGACCGGCGGCAGCCTGGAGGACGTGCTGCGGTGGGTCGCCCGGCCGCTGGCCGCCACCCAGCCAAGCGAGATCCTGCGCGAACACCCGCACGCTGCGTCGTTCTGGGGCGGGCTGCTGCACGGCGCCCTGCACGGCGACGACCGCACCGCCGGTAACACCGTGACCACCATCCAGCAGGCCATGTCCCTGTTCTTCCAAGACGACATCCGACGCCGATGCGTGCCCCGCCCGGGTTACCCAGCCACAGCGATCGCGGACGTCATCGCGGCGCACGGCACCATCTACCTGCTCGGCCGTGAGGATCCCTACGCCTCCGCCTCGCCGCTCATGACTGCCTTCGCCGAGCACGTCCTCGATACCGCACTGGAGATCGCCAACGCCAGCTCATGGGGACGGCTGTGCCCGCCGTTCCACGCCGTGCTGGACGAGCTGCCCTCGACCGCGCCGCTGCCGACCCTGCGCACCCGCATGGCCAACGAGCGCGCTCTGGGCATTAGCTTCATCTGGGCCGCCCAGGCATGGCCCCAGCTGACAGCGATCTTCGGTGAGCAGGAGACCCGCACCCTGCTCGGGCTGACCAACACCCTGATCGTGTTCGGCGGATCGAAGGACGTCGCGTTCAACAAGGAGGTCTCGGACCTGCTCGGTCAGGTACGCGTAGCGCGCACCTCCCGGCAGAGCGGGCAGATGGCTGGTCGACAGATGTCTGGCGAGGACATCGCGATCCTCACCCCGGCCGAGGTGCGCCAGCTGACCGAGCGGCACGCACTGGTCCTCGCGGAGAACGGTGCGCCGATCATTGCCAAGTTGCATAGATGCATCGACGGCAAGGCGGGCCAGCGACTGCTGGCCGGCAAGGACGCTCTGCGAGTGGAGGTAGCCGCCTGCCACCGGGACCAGCTCAGCCCTGAGGCTCGTGCCGTCGCGGCACTCGCCGAGGCGCGACGCCGCGGCCTCGTCGATGATCGCGAGGACACTCGACCGTGAGCGACGAGGCTCCCACTCCTGCACCGAGCCAGGCGGCCCGGGCGATGATGAGTGCCTTCCCGCGAGCGGGCCGTCGGGTGGAGCACGCCTACGCCGAGCTCGACCTGGCCGGGGGCGGCGGGATGCTCGAGCAGCAGAACGCTCTGGGGGACCCGCGCCTGCTGGCCCGCCCCTGGGATCCGGCGACATGCGTCGACCCTCAACTGCGGGCCGAGATCTGGCGCTGGCTCGAGCAGGTCGTCACCTGGCTCAACCATGAGTATGTGTGGGACGCCGACGCGATGATTCCGTCGTGCTGGCCCAGCCACCCCCACTTGGTGCACGAGCTCGCTGTCCTCGCCGACCTGCGCCGCCGAGCTGGCCTCGGGTTGACCGCCGACGGCCTTGAGGAGTGGCACAGGTACGCGCTGCCTGCCTTCGCCGACCGGATGCGCCAGCGGATGAGCCAGCATTGCCAAGAAGCCGGCCATCAGGCCTGGCCCGCGAAGAGTCGGCATGCGAGGCACACGGCTGAAGCGGCCGTGCAAGAACGAGCAGCCGTGCAGCACGCCGATCTCGGCACTCTGACCGCGCCCGCCGCAATGTCACCCACGCCGGTGTGGCACGGACGGTCGACACAGCCGCAACTCCAGATCATCGATGGCCCGGGGCCTGATCTCGAGACTTGAAAGTTCGCCGACGGATGGGGCTCCTCGCAGAATGGCGTCCTCGTCTGGACGCATGCCACCCAAGCGACAATCGACCCAGCGGGCTAAATCCACGCGATCTGCTCCGTTGAGGAACGGGATTGGCTCGGATTCGCCGGCGCCGTCGGCGTCGAGGGATACGGTGTTCGGGGGCAGGCGTCCACGCTTGCTGGGGTGTCAGACGTGTCGAGGGGGATCTGTGGCCAAGCGCGGCTTCTTCGCGGAGATGAACTATCAGGCGCAGCAGGCTGAGAAGCGGAGTAGGGCGCAGCAGGTAGCTAACGACCGGGCGCGTGCAAGCGCGGAGCGTGAGTTGGATCGCTCTCGAAAGGCCGCGGAGCGAGCGCGGTTGGCGGTCAGTCGTGCCTCGCTCGCGGATCAGAAGACTGCTGAGCGCGAGGCCGCGCGCCTCTACACCGAGTACAAGCTCGCCAAGGTTGCGTCACTGAATTCGGATCTGGCGAGGGTCTACGGAGAGATCGACGGCTTGCTGGCCTGGACTCTCGAGGTTGACGACCACATCGACCTGGAGAGTCTCAGGTCCACGGCGGAACATCCGCCGTTCGACGCCGGTGTTCTTGCCAACCCAACGCCGGCCATGCCGGAACTGGTTTACCCGACGGAGCCCGCCTACGTGGAACCGTCGGGTCCGAGCGCTCTAGGGGCAGCCTTCGGTGGCAAGAAGCGGCATCAGGAAGCAGTCGAGCGTGCGCGGTCCGGCTACGAGGCCGCACGTCTGAAGTGGCATGAGGAGGCGACGGCCCTGCACGCGGCCTACGTCGCGGCACAAGCGCGGCGTGAGGGCGTCGAACGGCGGCGGATCACGAGCCTCGCAGCCGCGGAATCAGCTTATGCGGAGGCTTGTCGACAGCGTGAAGCCGAAGTCGAGGCCCGCAATCAGGAGCTGGACACGTTCGTCAACGAGCTGGCATTCGACGTGGAGTCCGCGATCCAGCAGTACGTGGGGATTGTGCTGTCGAACTCGGTGTACCCGGAGGCGTTCCCTGTCCGCCACGACTATCAGTTCACGCTCGACACGCGCGAGCTCACGCTGACGGTGACTGTGCCGGAGCCGCCAACGCTCCCTGCAGTGAAGGAGTACAAGTATGTGAAGGCCAAGGACCTCATCGCGGCGACTCCCTTGCCGGTCAAGGCTCAGAAGGACCGCTACGCGGGCGCCGTGTGGCAGGTCGCGGTGCGCACGCTGCATGAGGTCTTCGAAGCCGACCGTGCGGGCAAGGTCCACTCCATTGCGCTGACCGTGGGTGTCGACCGGATCGCGCCCGCCACAGGAAGGCCGGAGAGCGTCCCTCTGGTGATCGTGTCGGCAGACCGAGAGTCCTTCAGCAACTTCGACCTGGAGAAGGTCGTGCCGCAGGCAACCCTGGCGCATCTGGGGGCCGCGGTGTCGAAGTCGCCTTTCGACGTCACACCAGCAGACACCAGCAGAGGTGTGCGAGCGCGGAGCGCCGAGTGAGGTACAACCCGCCTCCGGGTTGGCCGACCCCGCCGCCCGGTTGGGCGCCGCCGCCGGGATGGAAGCCCGACCCGTCCTGGCCAGACCTGCCCGTCGGTTGGCAGCTTTGGATACCGGCTGCAGGGCTCGACGACGAGCCTGGAACATCAGCCGGGGAGTCGCGCGTCGTCCCTTCGACAGCGATCGAAGCGAGTCTCGTCTCCGGGACCGCCCAGGACCTGCTGACTCAGCCGGACGCGGCTACGCTTCTGAGTCGCATCGCTGAGCTCGAGGTGGCCTTGACTGCTGCGCGGGCCAGCCGCGGGGAGGCCATCGAGTTGAGTGATCAGCGGGTGCTGCAGGACGTGGGCATCTACCGCTACCACCATCCGCTTGAGGACGCGGCCGCGTATAAGGACAGACTCCGGGACCTCGAAACTCAGATCGACTCGATCGTGAGGGTTGGCCAGCCTGTCTTGGCAGCGGACCGGTTCACCTTCGACGGATCCCTGGCCAAAGGCCGCAAGATGGTCGGCGACCTCTCCAAGTTGATGCTTCGCGCATACAACGCCGAGGCCGACAACTGCGTTCGATCACTGCGATCCGGGAACATCAGCACTGCGAAGAAGCGGCTCGAGGCCGCCGTTGCGGCGATCGAGAAGCTGGGCACGATCATGGAGATGCGGGTGAACCCGGCCTTCCACGCCCTGCGCCTGGCCGAACTGGAACTGACGGCGGACTTCCAGATGAAGGTGCAGGAGGAACGGGAACTCGCACGCGAGGAGCGCGAACAGTTGCGCGAGCAGCGCCGAGCGGAGCAGGAACTTGCGGCCGAGAGGGAACGCCTCGAGAAGGAGAAGTCCCACTACGTCATTGTCATGGCGTCGCTGCGTGCGAGCGGCGACGACGCGGCGGCGGACGAGTTGGCTGGCCGCCTCGCCCAGATCGACGAGGCAATCGAGGCGAACGACTACCGGATCGCCAACATCCGCGCCGGCTACGTCTACGTGATCTCCAACGTCGGCGCCTTCGGCCCAAACGTGGTGAAGATCGGCATGACGCGGCGCCTCGAGCCGCGAGATCGGATCCGGGAACTGGGCGACGCGTCCGTGCCGTTCCGTTTCGACGTACATGCGCTGTTCTTCTCCGAAGACGCCATCACGCTCGAGGGCGAACTGCATAGGGCGTTCGAAGACCGGCGGGTGAACTTCGTAAACGAACGTCGGGAGTTCTTCTTCGCGACACCCGACGAGGTTCGAGACCTCCTAGCCGCGAAGGTCGGGGGCCTGCTTGAGTTCACGGATGCCCCCGAAGCGCTGGAGTACTTCCAAAGTCGCAGTCGATGGCCCGCGGCGACACTCGGTTCGGGGCCCGTCGTCGTCGGCTAGCGCTGCTCACAGTGGTCTTCACCAGCGGCCGCCTACTGGCGCGCTCAACTCGACCATCCGCGGAACGTGGCTAGTGACGTGAGCGATGTTTCGACGGCCGCTCGAGCGCCGGACCGAGTCCGACGACGTGCCACCATCCGCAGTATCTACACCTCTCTGCCTTCGCCCCCTTGCGAACCCGAGAGGCGATCACGCTAGCTTCGACCTCGGTAGCGACAGCCGGGCGGGCCGTGGGGCATCTCACGCCTCTCATGCTGCGCACGCTATACAGCAGCACCGACACCACTCCTGAGCCGATCCGCTCTGGGAGGGGCTGGACGAACAAGCGACGGAGACGGCGTCAGCCGGCGGCGCGGATCCCGTGTTAACCCGCTGCTCGCAGGCGAGTCGTCAGCCTTGCGAGCGATGATGTCGATACGGCTCATCGCCGTGGTGTGCGTGTACGGGGTGTCTGGCGAGCGCGCAGCGCATGCCGATCAGCGGACGGCACCGGCTCCGCGTCGGGAGCGGCGATCGCTGCGGTGGACATGGCGCGGTCGCGTACCAACGACAGGCCGCCGATCTGTGCGCCGGCGGCGGTCCGAGGGTCGTGGGTCCATCGCTTGGCCGCCCGAGCCAGTTCGCGGCGAACCACGTGGTCCGGTACGCCAGTCGCCGTGGCGATGCGGACCGCGCCGAGATCCCAGCCTTCGGGTGAGCTGGCGGCGAGGACGATCACCGCTGCGCGCAGACCCGCGGTGCCATGGAGCGTGTGGAGGCGCTCCTGCACGAGCGCGTCGGCCAAAGGGAACGCCCGACTCAGTGCCACGTGGAGGTCGCCCGGGCCGGAGGTGGCTAGCAGGTCGGCGGGGTCGCTGCCGGCGCGCAGCACCACGGCGGCGGGGTTGATGCCGTGTGCGGTGAGGAGCCAATAGTCGCGTTGGGCGGCGATCTGGCCTGCGAGGTCGGCGTCGGTGGCGATGAGCGGTGTGACACCGACGCGGTGGGTGGCGGCAGCAAGTTCGGCGGCCTGTTCCTCGGTGAGCGATGTCCCGAGGGGGGCGACTCCGACGTAGGTGCCCTGGCCGGCGAGGGAGATGGCAAGGGCGTCCATGGGGCCTTCAGCGAGGACCGGCGCAGCTCCCTGGGCAAGGAGATCGCGGCGCACGGCGAAGAGCTGCGCACCTTTGTGGAACAGCGGGGTGTCGGGGGTGTTGAGGTACTTCGGTCCGCCGGTCTGGTCGGTCGCGTCGGGGTGACGGCGGCCGACGAAGCCGAGGGGTTCGAGCTGGCCGTCGGCGGCGACGCGGGTGATCGGGAAGATCAGGCGATCGCGGAAGCGGTCGATGAGGCGACCGGTCCGCGCGACGCTGGCCAGGCCGGACTCGGTGAGCTCCAGGTCGGTGACGCCCTGGCGGCGCAGGTGATCGACGAGCCGGGTCCAACCGGCCGGGGCGTACCCGGGGAGCACGTACGGGTCGCCGGTCAGGTCGGTACGGAGCCGTTCGGCCAGGTAGGGCTGGGCCCAGGAACCGGGGAACTGGCGCACGTAGTAGTCGGTGGCCAGTCGGTTGAGCTCGAGGATGCGGGCAGGGCTGACCGGTGCCATGGCGGCGTCGAACTCACGGGACGCCTGGGCGTCAATCATCCGGTCGGTAGGCGGCAGTGTGGTGGCGTGGGCTCGCACAGCCGCCGCGAGGGTGAGGTAGGCCTCGACGATTGCAGGGTCGTCGAAGGGGTCCCTCGAGGCGGACTCGTCCGGTTCGGGCGCGAACGGGTCGTCGTAGGTCTGGTCAACCGCGGGCAGCAGGTGCTGCCACTCGTCGTCGGTGGGGGCGACGAGCGCGTGTTGCGGTTCGTCCTGCCCGAACGGGTCGACGTCGTCGCCACCGAGCGCGGGGGTGGGCGCGTACCGGTCGGGATCGTCGATGACGGGGTCTATGAGGATGGAGATCCGCCAGACGAGCGCCTGGCACGGGTCGACGTCGTCGTCGGCGATCCGACCAACGAGCAGGTCCTCGACGGTGCTGCCGCGGGCGATCGCGTGGTCGACGGCGGTGACCAGGGCAGGCCACCACGGGCTCGCCTGCAACGTGTCGGCCGTGTCCTGGCCGACGAGGTCAGCGAGCCGGGGGGTCCACGACGCGGCCAGGTGGTGGTCGGACTCGGCTCGCGCGGCCACCGCGGGAGACAGGCGACCGGTGATGCGCCACCACAGGGCACCTGCGGCGTGGTCGTCGGGAAGGGGGCCGTCGGCGAGGGCACGGCGGACGACCTGCGGGGCGTCGAGACTGGCGCGGGACAGGGCTGAGAGTCGCTCGGCGAGGACCGGTATGAACGGGTCCCGTGTGGTGTCGGTGATTGCGCGGTCGAGCAGGGGCTGCCACTCGGCGAGGGCCGGGGTGTGGTGGGTGGCCAGGCGGGAGTCCAGTGCCTGCTGGTACCGGGCGGCGGCCTTGCCGAGTTGGGGAGCGCCGGTGGGGCGCCGGTCGCTGTCAGGCACCCCGGTGGCCGCGCGCCACACGGCGACGTCGACGAGGAGCTCGTCGTCGGGGCGACGCTGCCCGGTGCGGGCCCACTGCGGCGTCGACTGGTCCGATCGCGCCTGCTCGGTGACCTGTTGGGTGAGGTCGCGCACCTGTGCGGCGCGGGCTGCGAGGTACGGGCCCCACTGTGGGTCCTCGCACAAGGAGGCGGGGATGCCGGGCAGCCAGGGCAGGGGTCCGGTGCCGGCGTTGCGCAGGCCGGTGTCGTCCAGCCGCCAGTCGAGCACGGCAGCGACGTCGTCCGCGGTGTCCAGCTCGCGTGCACCGGCCGTGGCGCGGAGGCGAAGGACGGGGTCGCCTCCCTGGGCCGCGAGCAGGAGCAGGTGCGCGCGCAGAGTCGGCCACGCGGCGGCCTTGGTCAGCTCGGGCACGACGAGGTCCGCGGCGCTGTCCAGGCGAGCGACCTGCTCGGCGCCGAGCAGCTGTTCGGCGCCGACGTGCAGGGAGTCGACGTACCGGGCCGCCGCTTGGCCCAGCAGGGTGGCGGGGTCCTCGGCGACCCGGCGTGTGGTGTGGGCCGACTGCGCTGAATCGTCGCGGGCGAGGATGCGTTCGAGGAGGTCGGTCGCGGTGAGTGGGTGGACGTACTCGGGGCGGATGACGTTGTGCTCGTCGCCGTCGCCGACGACCTCGAGGTACAGGTGGTTGGCCGTCTTGCCGCGCGTCACCGCGGTGTAGGCGAGCTGCCGGGACTCCTGCCCGGTCAGGAGCGTGTGGCTGGTGTCCGCCGTGACGCCCTGGGCGGTGTGGATCGTCGTGGCGTAGCCGAGGTCGACCGAGGTGCGCACGTAGTCCGGGGGGAGGTCGACGCTACATCGGCTGGTGGTGTGCCGGACGGTCAGCGCCCCGGTCGGGTGCACGGCGGTGACGTGCCACCGGTCACCGTTCTTGACCCAGTCAGTGCCGGTCACGCGCAGCTTCCGGTCGTTGGCCCGGGTCAGGACAGTGTCGCCGGCCGAGGCGGTCGACCCGTCGGCGAGGGGCACGGCGCGCTCCGGGGTCTGACCGTCGAGGCGGTGGGTGCGGGCGCGGTCGTTGAGCTCACCGACGAGTTCGCGGGTCGGGGCGAGCATGACGGCGTCGCGGCCGTTCTCGCGGTCGGTGCGCCAGGCGTCGAAGACGTCGTCGGTGAGGGTGGTGAGGTCCCCGACGTGAACCCGGCGCTGGTCGAGGTAGAAGCCGAGGGACTCGGGCAGTCCGTCGCGCAGGGCCAAGGAGGCGGCGCCCTCGGAGGGGTCGGCGAATCGCATCAGCTCGGTGAGGTGCAGGGCGCCGTAGGTGGCGCGCACGTCGCGCAGGACGCCGCCCGCGCCGATCGCGGACAGCTGCTGGTCGTCGCCGACGAGCCGCACCGACGCGCCGCGTGCGGTGACGAACTCGATCAGGCGGTCCAGGGAGAGGGTGTCGGCCATGCCGGCTTCGTCGACGACGACCAGGCTCGCCCGGCCGATGCGCCGCGCCCAGCCGGGCAGGTGCTCCGGATCGTGGTCCAGGTGCCACAGGAGCTTGGCCATGGTGTCGGTGCGGGCGGCGATGGCCTCACCCAGAACCGTCGCGGCAGTGGCGGACGGCGCGAGCCCGACGACGTCCCCGCCGCCAGCCGTCCACGCGGCGGCCAGGGCGCGCATCGCGGTCGTCTTGCCCGCTCCGGCGGGGGCGATCGCGAGCTGGACCCGTGCACCGGAAGTGGCCATCTCGGTGACAAGGGCTGCCTGCCCGGCGTTGAGCGGCAGGCCGTCGGCGGCGGACTGGGCGAGCGCCCGTTCGACCGCGGCGGATGTGACGCGGGTGCCGTCCCGCTCGCCGGCGTGGGCGACGATCCGTGCTTCGGCAGCGAGCAGGGCGGGGGAGGTGTAGAGGGTCGACCCGGCGACCGTGTAGACGCTCGCGCCGTCACTGCGGCGCAGCGCGGCGGGGGTGTCGATGTCCTGCTCGGTGCGGGTGAGCGGCACCGATCGGCGGGTCAGGACCTCGTCGACCAAGAAGCCGATGACGCGGTCGACGTCGCGGGTGGGAACGTCGACGCCGCGGACACGGCGTTGGGCTTCGGCCTGGACGTGCCAGCGCTGCCAGTAGGAGCGGTGTTCCTGGAGCGTCTCCTGGATGGTGGCGGCGGTCTCGCGGACCCACGCGGCATCGACGCGATGGGTGGGCGTCACGGGCGGGTGCAGTGCTTGGTGCAGCATCGCCTGCGCGTCGCTCTCGCTGCCGAGGACCTGCAGTGCTTGGTCCGCCCAGGTGGCGCGCTGCTCGGCGAGACTGCGTGGTCCGTGCTTGCCCTGCCGGGTCTCGAGGGTCGCCTGCTGTGCCAGCTGCACGGACTCCACGGGGGAGGGCGGGCGTCCGTGGGTGGCCTGGAACGAGCTGGCCAGTTCGGCTCGTCGCTCTTCGATGCTGGCTCGTCGGTCCGACCACCGGGCAGCCAACGCCGGGTCGACGCCGACGATCTCGCGGACCGGACGCTTGCGCGGGTCGTCGCCCTCGCGGACCTCGAACCGCACACCGAGGGTGTCGGTCAGGTGCCGCTCGAGCGCAGTGTTGTAGGTCTCGGACGCGGCGACGGTCGCGGCGAACATGAGCCGCCCGTCGATGGCCAGCCACCGACCGCCCTCGCGGGTCTGGACCTTGTTGGCGACGGCGACGTGGCTGTGCAGGTCGGGGTCGCCGGCGCGGCTGTCGCGGTGCGTGAACGCGGCAGCGACGAGGCCGCGGGTCTCGACCTGTCGGACGCCGTCGGTGCCCTCGCGGGTGAACAGGGCTGTGCTCTCGAGGAACGTCAGCGCGTCCCTGACCGCCGCCTGGTGTGCCCGTTCGATCGCGGCCGCGGTCGGTCGGTCGGCGATCGCCCACAGCGTGCTGACGCTCTTGACCGGGGAGAACGTGAGGTCGTAGCCCGCGACAGCGTTGGTGCGTGGGCGGGAGTGCTTGGCGATCGTTGCCGCGAGCTCGCGGGCGTCGGCGGGCTCGCGGCCGTGCTCCTCACGGAACATCTGGGCCGCGACTTGGGTGCGAATGCGCGCCCTGTCGTCCAGCGGCACCGGGTCGGCGGAGCGTACTCCGCGGGTGGCGTTGAGGGCGGCGACCTCCCTTGCCACGCGGATCCGGAACGCGGAGGTGTCGTTGGCGTAGACCCGGAATGGGTTGCCCAGCCACGTGGCGGTCTCCTGCTCGCGCTCGCTCAGCCCGGCCCCGGCGGCTGCGGCGCGCAGCTGCTCGGCCAGCGGGTGCTTGCCGGCGCCGAACAGATTGCGCATCTGCTCGGCGGTGACCTCGTCGCCCTCGTGGAGCCCGTCGATGCCGGCCACCCCGGACCCGATCCAGGTGCCGGGGGCCTCGCCTTTGGCCGAGTAGTAGGACGCGAGGCTGGTGTGGCCCTTCTCGGTCGCGTCCTGGGCTGCGACCTGGCGGGTCAGGTAGTCGTACCCGCTCCCGGCCGTCAGCTTGTGGATCGACATGGTCACATCCGCCGAAGGCGTCCGGGGTGGCCTCGGCGATCGAGAGATGGCCGGTCAACTCTGGGTTGACTGACCGCCTTCCTCCCGGGAATGCAAGAGGTGTGTGGGGCAGCGCTTTGGTGGCTTCGGGTCGTGTCGGGGCGGTGCGGTCGCTGGTCGTCGGTCGTCGTCACGTAGAGGGGACGTCGTCGGCGGTGCGTGGGCTGGTGCTGGTGAGCGCGTGCGGGCTCGTGTCGGCCTTCGGAGGTGAGGTCACACGAGTAGGGGAGTCCCGATGGCGGATCAGACGGCGAGGCAGCGGGCGCGGCGGACGGCGCTGGATGCGCAAGCGCGGATGCGGGCGCGGAGGGTGGAGCAGGAGCGGCGGCGCGACGCGCTCGGGGTGGTGGTCGTCTCGGCGCTGGCCGAGCGGGACGCGGTGGTCACGGCATGCGAGGCGCGCGCCGGGGCGGCGCTGGTGCAGATGACCGAGCAGGAGCGACTGACCCTGGCGGAGGCGGTCGAGTGGTGCGGCGGCGCGGACCTGTTCACCGTGCGCGAGGCGGCGCGACTGCGGCAGGCGGCGCAGCCGGCGGCCGTCGCCGGGCCGGTCCGGGTGGCTCGGGCCCCGCGGGTAGTCGCCTCAGCCAATTGAGCTTGCCGCGCCGACCGACGGTCCCTGCTGTTCTCGCGTGGAATGGGGCCGCCGGCAACTGCGCAATCTGTCCGGCAATGCCTAGGAGGCGCGCGATCGGTGCGGGGCTCCAGCCGCCCCGTCAGCGCCTGATCGATTGGTGCGTTCGTCAGCGAATCACAGTCCCGTGACAACCGGACGGAACCAACCCAGGAGGCGCGCTGGTGGGACATCGCATGCGTTTGACTGCCGGCTTGGAGGCTGTCGCTGTGACCGCTTGCGTCGCTACTGGCTGGTCAATCGTTGATCGGCGCGGCGGGACATCGATCGGCGTGTCGCATCACGTCGAGCTGGTCACCACGTCGGCGTGGCGTATCACCACCGACTTCTCCGACACGGTCGGCCCGACCGCTGACCAGCGCTGGCTGAGCAGCGGCACCATCCCGGGTGTCGGCACCCCGTGGGCCGACATGGTGCGCTACGCCCTCCTCGACCTGCACCAGCTGAGCGAACCCGTCGGTTTGCTCGCCGCAGGTGCGGGCGAGAACTGGGGGTTCTCGTGGCCGCGCGACAACGCGTTCGCGGCGGCGGCCCTCGCGAAGACCGGACATGCTCACGAGGCGGAGCAGATCCTGGGCTTCCTCGCGAGCGTGCAGGGCGACGACGGTGGGTTCCAGGCCCGGTACCTCCTCGGCCGTGACGACCCACCCGATCGACGTTCCCAACAGGCTGACGGCGCGGGCTGGGCGCTGTGGGCACTCGACCAGGTCGCCGCGTCGAGCAGCGACCCTCGCGCGACCGCCGCCCAGTTCCAAGGTCTCCTGGAGTCTGCGACTGGATTCGCGCTCGACCAAGTCAGCGACGGATCCCGCCTACCGCCGGCAAGCTCGGACTACTGGGAGCAGCGAGAAGCCAACCTGACGCTCGGCACCGCGGCGCCGCTGCTGGCAGGTTTACGGGCGAGCGCGCGGCTCTACGCAGTTTTGGACGACCCCGTTGCCGCGGCGCGGTCCAATCAAGCAGCTGACGGACTCGAGCGCCTCATCGCACAAGGCTTCCAGCCCAACGGGTACCAGCGCTATGAGACCTCCGGTGGGACCGACGCGGCCATCTGCTTCCTCATGCCACCCTTCACAGACCGGCCCTCGGCTGGTGTGGTGACCGCATGGCGGCGCTACCAGGTCGACGCGATGCGGCCGGCCGGTGGACTCGCGCCCGGCGCGGGCTGGAAGCAGGACGGCCTCTCCTGGACCCCGGAGACGGCCCTTGTCGCCCTGGCCGCGGCATCCGACAACGACCCACTCGTGGCCGGCC
This sequence comes from Cellulomonas sp. P24, assembly GCF_024704385.1. Taxonomy (NCBI): domain Bacteria; kingdom Bacillati; phylum Actinomycetota; class Actinomycetes; order Micrococcales; family Cellulomonadaceae; genus Cellulomonas; species Cellulomonas sp. P24. The sequence goes on along the minus strand of NZ_JAJDFX010000002.1, from coordinate 4,373,217 downwards.
ACTGGCTCGACTGGCTCAGTGCGCACCGGACCAGCTGGGGCAGCCTCCCGGAGAAGGTCAACTCCGACGGCACTCCCGGCGCCCCCGCACCCTTGGCCTGGACGGCCGCCAGCGTCATCCTCGCCGTCGCCGCACTCGACGCACACGGCGCCTCGACCACGTCCAAACGCTGAATCGCGTCGACGCTGCTGACGGCATTCATTCGAGCATCTGAATGTAGGACGGGCTCCGGCATGGGCCTCATCTCCCCTCGCGGACGCGCATGAACCTTGAGGTGAGCGAGGACATCCCCTCGCCCCGCAGGCCTCCGCGAGCTCGACATCAATGGACACAACCAGGCCGCTCACGGAAGAGAAGTGTCCAGGGGTGCCCCAGGGCCGTTGTCACCGGATCGCGGACAGCAGCTCTGCTTTGAGGTCGAGGCCGTCGGGCCGCGCGCCGTCGCATGCCGGCGTCTGGCGCGCGTCGGCGCAGGTGCCGTCCGCATCGATGAACGTCCCGTCGTCGGACACGTAGAAGATCCCGCGCGCCCGCTGCCCGACCGGCACCTGGGCGTCGGCGACGGCGAGGTAGACGCGAGCCCCCGAGCCACCGGGGTCCGCGAACGTCGGCACCTCCACGGCGTGCACCTTTGTGCCCGACGGGTCAGTCAGGTCGCCGGAGGTGAAGAACACGACGTGGGCGCCGGGCAGCCAAGCGGGGACGACGCCGGCCATGACCCGGTTGGCGACGGGCAGCCCACCAGCGTCGAGGCCGGGATCGCCCACGTCGTACAGCGTCACGGCGGACGGGTCCACGACCCGTCCGGACGCTGGGGCCGTCGGCGCGGGTGACTCGCGGACACCGGCCCACGCGACCACGAACGAGGCGGCGGGCGCGTCCGCGGGGCCGACGACGATCCGGAGAGCGTGATCGACCTGCACACCCGTCCCAGCGGTCGTCTCGCTCAGATCGGCGGCGGTCCCGGCGGCGAGGGTCACGGGGTCGGTGCCCTGCGGTGTGCGCACGGCAAGGCCCGTGCTCCATGCTGGGCCGTCGCCCGTGACCGCACCGACCGCCGTGACACCAGGGGCCAGAGTCTCCACGCTCTCCGCTGACACTGCGGGCGCCTCCGTGGGCCCCGCGGGTGCGACCGTGGGCGACGACATCAGGGCGCCCGGCAGCGCCAGGGCAGCGACGGCCACGGCGACTCCGGCCGCAATGCCCCCCGCAGTCAGTCCCAGGGTGCGGCGACGCCGCGCTCGGCGGCTGCCGGCCAAGACCGCGACGGGCTCGAGGCCCGAGTGCAGTCCGTCGAGATCGAGACCGGCTCGCAGCCTGCCGGCGAACTGTTCCGTGTCCGTGCTCATGACCCCATCCCCTCCGACGTGCCGACCGTTGCGCGCAGCCGGGCGAGTGCCCGGGACGCCGTTGATTTGACGGTGCCGACCGGGATGCCCAGCTCGGCGGCGACCTCGTCCTCGCTCAGCTCCAGCAGGTGGCGCATCACCACGATGCGCCGCTGCTTGACGGGGAGGGCGAGGAGCGCGCGGACGACGGCGTCGCGGCTGTCGACCGTCCGCTCGCCGCGGGCGTCGTCGGCCAGGTCGAGCGCGGTGCCGGTGAGCACCTCCCGACGGGTTCTGCGCCAGGTGTCGATGCGCAGGTTCGCCAGGATCCGGCGCGACCACACGAGCGGATCGCCGTTGCGAGCAGACCGCCACGACCGCCACGTCCGCTCGAACGTCTGCTGCACGAGGTCCTCGGCCCGGTGCGGGTCCCCGCACAGCAGGTAGGCCATCCGATACAGCGGATCCTTCGCCGATCGCACGAAGTCCACGAACTCCTGCTCGTGGCTGCGGGCCGGCTCGAGGACGACCTCGACGTCGTCCGCCTCGGGCGGCAGCCACTGCCGCCCTGCTACATCCGGCTCAAGCACGCTCATACCCCTCACACGCACCGGTACGACCGGACGTTCCATCTGGCGTCGATCTGCCTCTCGCTGGGCTGGCAGTTCTCCTTCTCGGCTGGGTGGCGCCTTCGACTGTCCGTTGCCAGCCGAAGCCTGGGTGTCGGCGCCGCGAGTTCAGCGGGGGCTTGAGGGGTAGGGCGTCCTGAGGATCATGACGTCGTATTGCACGGAGGTGGCGTCCTCAAGCACGTACTCGCAGACGAACTGGTAGATGGCGCTGGAGCCGCCATTGGCGGCGGGCTGGATGAGCTTGTTGCGCCACCCGTCGAGACGTGCCGGTCTCGCCCAGATGCCGTCCTGGCTTCGGTCGAGCGCGACGTACTCGGGGAACACACGCGCGCCGGTGGTGTCGAACAGGCCAGGCTTGAGCTCGTGGACGTGGTCGCGGTCGACGAGGTAGGCCACGAGCGTGTCGTCAGCGGCCACTGAGACGTGATCCGGGATCGCGTTCAGCGCCGAGGTCTTGGCGGCACAGGCCGGGCACGGGCGCAGCGCACTGGACGCGACGTGACCCAGCGGAAGCCAGCAGGACGCGACCAGTGCCGCCGCCACGAGCACCCAGGCGCCGCGGGCGACCGACTGGTCGCTCCACCGCCGTCGGGCGCGGATGCGGCGCACGGCGTCGATGGTCGCGAACGCCATGATGACGGTCACGGTCGCGTTGTAGTGCAATCCTGGACCCCAGTACGTCTCGTTGGCCGAGGTGAGCCGGGAGGCAAGCGAGGGCAGGGCGATCAGGGCGAGTGGTGAGCGTGCGGCGATCCCGAGGCTCGGGGCGAGCAGGACCAGGACGAGCACGATCGCCTTGCCCGTCGTGATGCTGGTCCACAGCTGTGTCAACGCGCCCCCGGCCGCCGCCGAGGACGACCAGTACGTGTACCTGCCGTAGAACCCCATCGCGGGGATCATGAGCCCGACGATCAGCGCGAACGCCCCCCAACGCGAACCCGGCCACCCCGACGGCCGGCCACCAGCGGCGCCGTGCGGCCAGGTACAGGGCGATCCCCAGGAGCAGGAAGACGCTGTCCTCCTTGACGAGCATCAGCGGCAACGCCCACACGATCGCCCGCACCTCGTGCCCCCGCACGAGCTCGGCGAGGCAGAGTGCGAGCAACGGCAACGCAAATGCGACCTCGTGGAAGTCGAACAGGGCCATCGCCTGGGTGCCCCACGCCAGTACGAACCCCATCCCGATCGCGGCACCCGTCCGCTTGCCGAGAGCATCCACCGCGGATCTGGTCACGATCCCCGCGGCGAGCCCGACGAGGGCTGCCTGGGCGATCAGCAGCAGGCGCGCGTCGGGCCAGAGCCGGTAGAACGGTGCCAGGAGTGCGACGACCGGGGAGAAGTGGTCCCCGAGCAGGTCGAAGCCACCTGCGGCTTTGAGGTATGACCACGGCAGGTGGCCCTGCGCGTACTGCTGCACGGCCTGGGTGAAGATCGCCAGATCGATGCCCGCGGCCATCCGCGCGAACCGCGCCAGGGACGTCGCGGCATACAGCAGGAACGCACCGAGCCCGAGCGTCAACGACGGGTGCCCCCGCGCCCAGACCCCCACCCGCGTGGCGCCAAGCCGGGCGACCAGGCGCCCCAGGCGCGCGCCCCACCCGCTCCACGGCGTGCCCCGCCGCGACGGCGGCGCGACCCTGTCACCTTCGAGCGTGACCGTCATCCTCGATTCCCCGACTGCACTGACTCACCGCCGCGCCGCGCTGCCGGCATCGAAAGCTCCCCTGCTCTGCGGTGATCCGCATCACGGTCCGACAAGCCCGGACAACGCGCACAGACCCCACCCCGTGACGAACGCTACCTGCGCCCACCCGCCGTCATGGTTCGATCCGGCGGGCGCGTCGGCAAGCGGGGGACACCGAACCGCCAACGACGGCGGACCGACCCCCTGGCAATACTCAGGGGTTCACTTCAAGCAACGCTGACCGGTGCCACGGATCCGCACCCAGGTCCCAGGGTGACGTCCCGCCGGGCGGTCGACTTGCTCGGCAACGCGTCGGTCCGCGTGAGGCGCCTGGCGAGCGTCGCGCCGCCCGCACATCGGCAGACGCGCCCGGACCGCGGCAGAAGCGGACACACGACTGGTTCGTCTGACACGCTCAGCCGGGTGGCCATCAGGGCAGTCGATCCGCGGGACCAGACGTGGGAACTCGAGCAACCGAGCTATCGGGTCTACTTCCATGACGCCAACGGGGCGCAGGACGAGTACGAGGTGCTCGACGCCGACGTCATGGAGGTGCTCGCCTGGGCCCAGACGCAGAAGACCAACCGGACGTTCGTCCTGTACGCCTGTGTTCCGGGTGATGGCCTCGGTCTCGTGCGCCTTCAGGGCAGCGACCCGAACGCACGCTGACGGCGGCTGTGCGCGGGGCGATGTCGCCGACGTATAGATCGCCCGGACGACGTTCTACTCCTCACGGAGGTCGCTGGCTCGTGTGCGTCCTCGGGTGAGCGGCATCGTCGCCGCGGAGACCAGCGCCGCGCCGAGGACCACCCCACCGAACAGGGTGACCGCCACGCCGGGAGCGATCGCGAACGGTTGGTCGGCGTTGTGCGACAGCGCGAGGGTCGTGACCAGACCCAGCCCTGCGGCGAGGACGATATTCGACACGAGCGGGATCGCGTTCTGGACGCTCCCAACCCTACGCAGTAGCCGCGCCGGAACGCCGAGCGAAACCAGGCGAGCGCGGGCGCGGCGGGTCTCGAGGGCGCGGTCGATCGTGGACAGGGCGTAGGTGAGAAGCGCGACGCCGATGGCGAGGGACATGACGGTCCAGGCGGCGGTACGGATGGAGACGACCTGGTCGTAGTCACGGAGCTCCAGGCTGAATGACTGGGCACTATGGCGCTGCGCCACCTGCTCGACTTGGACCCGGATCTGCGCACCGGCATCGGCGATCACGGCCGCCCCTGTGGGTGCCACGCCCCAGCTCTCGGCAAGGCTCGCTGGGATGAAGACGTCCGCTCTGCCGGGCCAGACCCACTCCCGGGTTGTTGCTGGGACGTTCTGGGTGAAGGTGGCGGCGAGCTCGACGGTGTGGGTAGGCCTGTCTCGGCCGTCGTCGACGGTGACGTTGATGCTGTCCACGGCCGTCACGTTGTCCTTGTAGGCGCGAAGGTCGGCGGCAATCCACGCGGGCTGGTCGTCCCGGCAGCCGGTCACGACCATCAGTGCCGATAGGCCGTCGCAGGTGCCGACGAACACGCTGGCGCACCCACCGTCAACGGTTCCAACACTGCACCTGCTGTCGTCGATCGGGTAGCCCGGGACGACAGCTCGCACCCCTGCGACGCGGCCGAGGTCCGCCGCCAACGTGCCGGTAAGGGGTCCGGACGTCGAGATGCCGATCTCTTGGGGTCCGACCTCGATCTGGTGGATGGCGGCCTTGAGGTAGAGCGTGTTCTCGTAGACGCCGAGCAGGCCGGCCCCGCCGACGACGATGTAGACCGCCAAGCCTAGGGCGACGACCCGTCGCCCGATCGGCGCGGACTGGGTCTGGATCCCACGGCCAGCGAGCACGCCGGTGACCCGCCCGCTTCGAACGAGGCCGGACGCAGCCACGAAGGTCACCACCGGCGCCGCGAGCGCGATTCCGAGCGCTCCGGAAAGGATGCCGGTCAGGAACAGGGGTGTGACCAGCGCGCCGTAGCCGCCGGCGGGCAGCGAGAGGAGCCCGACGAACGCCGCGACCGATGCGGCCAGTGGCGCGAGTCGCCACAGCGATGGTTGGCGGATCACGGAGTCCGCATGCCCGTCACGCGGGCGCCCGATCCGGCGCAGCGGGGCGAGCGCAAGGGCGACCGAGAACGCGACCACTGCGGTCGCGACCAGGGCGAGCTGCGGGAGGGGCAGGGCGATCGGGGCGTGGAGTTGGTCTCCGATCAGCTGGGCCATGGCGGCGCGCAGGGCGAGGTACCCGCCGACGCCCAGGCCCGCTCCGGCGAGGGCGGGGACGAGATTCTCGACGGCTCCGACCACGCCCGCGTGGGTGCGGGAGACCCCGAGCAGGCGTAGGGAGGCCAGGCGCCGGTCACGGACCTGTGAGGAGAGCCGTGCGACGGTCAGGACGAGGGCGAGGACAGGGACGGTGAGGCCTTCGAGCAGGGTGACCAGCGGTGCGCGGCGCGCGTCGACGGTCATCGGGCCGGTGACTGGGTACAGGGCGTCGGGCAGGGCCCATGCCGTGGCCAGGATCGCGACGGCGATCGCGCACCCGCCGATGACCGACCATAGACGCAACCGGCCACCGGCCCGCGCCAGTCGGGCACCGAGGATGACCAGCGCGGTCACGACGCCGGTCCGGTTGCGCTGGGGTGGGGATCGGCGACCCGGCCGTCGCGCAGCTGGATGTCTCGGCTGGCCCAGGAAGCGACGGTAGCTTCATGGGTGACGAGCAGGACGGCCGCACCAGTGTGGTGTGCTGCGCCGACCAGCGCCTCGAGCACCCGTTCCCCCGCGATCGTGTCCAGGGCTCCGGTCGGCTCGTCCGCCAGAACCGCGACCGGTGAGCCCACCAAGGCGCGCGCCACCGCGGCGCGTTGAGACTGGCCGCCGGAGACCTCGTGCAAACGGCGGTCGGCGAGGTCGGCGACGTCGAGCAGGTCCAGCAGCTCCAGCGCCCTGCGCCGCGCTTCCCGGCGCCCCGTACGCAGCAGACGCAGCGGCAGCTCGACGTTCTCCACCACCGTCAGCTCAGGCACCAGATCGCCGAACTGGAACACGAACCCCAGCTCACGCAGCCGGATCCGCGAGCGCTCCCGATCAGGGAGGTTGTCGATGCGGCGCCCGCTCAGCTCGACCTCGCCCGCGCCCGGGCGCAACAGCCCCGCGAGCAGGTGCAGCAGGGTGGACTTGCCCGACCCGGACGGGCCCATCAATGCGACAACCTCACCCGCCCGCACCTCCAGGTCCACCCCACCGAGCACCTCATGGGTGCCGTAGGAGTGCTGCATCCCCCTGCCCCGCAGCACCACCTCACTCATCGGGCCCGCCTCCGAGCACGGCATCGACCCCACGCTGCACGTCGGCAAGGCGCGCCACAGCCAACTCGATCCACCTCAGGTCCGCGTCCAGATGCACCATCTCGAAATCGCGAGCGAGCCGGTCCACCGCATCCCCCGAGGCGCGCTGCCCGGTGAGCTCACGCATCCGGGCCAGGTAGACCGCGCGCTGGGCGTCGAGCACGTCGCCGGCCGGCCGATGCGCGACCAACGCCAAGACCACCTTGGTGAACAGTTCCGCGGGTCGCCCGCCCGGAAGCTGCGGTGAGGCCAGCCACCGGTCCAGCTCCGCCACCCCGCCGTCGGTGATCGCGTACACCTTCCGGTCTGCCCCCCCCCCGGGCTGGAGCCCAACCCCGCCGGCCAGACCATCACGCTCGAGGCGAGCGAGCGTGGCGTACACCTGCCCGAACCGCAGCTCACGGTCGTGGCCGAGCAGGTCGTCGTAGCGACGCTTGAGCACGAACCCGTGAGACGGGCGCCCATCAAGCAGAGCAAGGAGAGCCATCGGTACCGTCATGAGTGGTAGTACACCACGGGTATACCCGCGATGTATGTATGCAGCGCGTAGCGCCCGGATAGCGGCTACTTGTTCCATTGACCCAGGACCGGTGCTTGGCAAGGCTCGGTCCAGGTGCCCGGGTCGGCGCTCCCACATCGGCTGCCCACGACTGGTCGTGTGGCTCTCTCATGGCTTGCGCGGCTCGGGCGAGCGCGGCCGCCCTCAACGCGGCAGATCCGGGCGAGCGTAGCCGCCCACACAGCGGCTGACCGGCCCTTCGCCTCGCATGCCGAGCCCCCGCTGCCTCACCGCTGGTGCAGCCGCGACCGGTCACGGCTGGTCGTAGTGGGCCCAGATGGTCCGTTCCTCGCCGTCGAGGGTGGCCGTGCCGCCGTAGGGAAGGACCCACTGGGGGCGCGTGTGGCCGAACGGGAGGCCGATCACTACGACGGCGTCGGGGTTGTAGTGGTCCATCTGCTCCAGGACGGCGTCGCGCTGGGCCGCGCGACGCCGATCGCGTTCGGCAGCGTCGGGGACGTGACCGTGATCGCTGACCGGTGGGCGGGCAACCAGCACGCCGGCGACCGCGCCGAGCACACCCCGCTCACCCAGGCCGCGAACCCACCGGGTGACCCAGTCCGCAGGAGGCAGCACCTCACTGGTCTCCAGGAGAAGAACGGCCCCGGCCAGGTCGCGGACAGGGGGTAGCCGGTCAGCCAGGGCCATCTGGTCGATGACTTCCAGGCACCCGCCCCAGGTTCGTCCGGAGATGGTCCTCCGCGGGCCGGCCCAGGTCCACGGTTGGGTCGGCTCGCGGTCACCGAAGTGCGTCAGAGCTCGCGGGTCGAGCCAGTCCACCCCGAAGTCCTCCGACAGCCCCGGGTCGGTGACCTGCAGCACCTGCCCGGTGAGCAGTGCCGCGCGTAGCGAGGCGACGTGGATGTCATCGATCCTGGGACCAGGACCGAGATGGACCTGGGTGGAACCGCCGTAGAACCCAGGCGCGCCGAGCCCCCAGAGCCAGCTCAAGATGTTGGTGTTGTCGCTGTAGCCGACGAAGGGCTTGGGGTCACCCCTGACCAGGTCCGCGTTCAAGTGCGGCACGACCGTGATCTGGTCGTCACCACCGATCGTGGCCAGCACCGCCCGGATGCTCGGGTCAGCGAACGCCGCGTTGAGGTCCCGGGCACGGTCCTGGGCCGAAGCCCCCAGCTGCCGGGTCGTGGGGTACTCGACCGGGAGTAGACCGGTCGCCTCCACCAGTCGTCTCATGGCCTGCTCATGCACAACCGGCGCGAAGCCTGGAGCGGCGAACGACGGCGAGAGCACCGCGACACGATCGCCCTCGACGAGCGGTTTCCACGCAAGACGCTCCATTGCCCTGCTCCTTCGTCGGCGTCCAGCGCGGCCGGTCGGGCTCACGCACCACAACGAGACCACCGTAGGGCGCTGGTGCGGTGAGAACGCCAGAGGCGGAGCGCCGCGGTCGGCGCAGCGGCTACGGGCACGCACATCGGCTACCGGGTGGTTGCGCTGCCTAGCCACCGGGTCTCGCTCGCGGCCACCTGGGCAGCGTATCGGTGCATCGTGTTCGACGCCGGCAGTGGGTTCGCCGTCGGGGCCAGCCCGTGACCACCCCCCACGTCGTCGCCGCCTTGGGAAGGCAGGTGCCGAGGGCGTCCTGCGTGAAGGCCAGGGAGGACCGATGCTCATAGAGGACGGACTGGTCGTCGCGGACGCCTACCTGGATCGGGCCAGGCTTCACCTCGACAAGGTCGACCCGACGTTGACCACACCCTCCGCGGCTGGCGACAAGGCCCTCGCCCGGCGCTCCGGGTCGCAGCACCTGCGGCCGGCCTCGGTCAGCCTGGAGCGCGCGCGCACCTACTTGCGCGCTGCACAGCAAGCGATCGGTGACGTCGCCGACGACGTCGCGCGCGGGTCCATCGATCGGGCGGGGGAAGACTTGCGCCTGCTCGAGCGGCTGTGCGCGATGGTGGACGAGCTGAGCGGGCAGGCCGCGCGGAATCTGGCCGCGACGTCGCAGGACGCCGCCACGCCGGAGGAGCAGGGCCGCGGCCTGTTGGTAGACCTGAGCAGCATTGGGCAGGTGCGGTTGAGCGCGCAGGCTGCAGGGCGGTTGGCCGCCGAGCTCGCGGCTGACCAACGGCGGGCACTTTCGGTCACGCCCGACCCCGTGGCGCAGCGGCTGCGGGCCGAGCAGCAGGGTCGTCGGCCAGCAAGCAATCCGGCCGGTGCGATCGGCGTGTCACGCTGATTGTCGCCGCTGTCCTGGTCGACTGCTCGACCGGCTGCCTCGACCATCGTCAGCGCGTCGCCAGGCCCAACGCCGGTCGCTGCGTGCCGGACGGGACCAGTGCTCGAAGGCGTGCCCCCGTGGCGTCGGTTCTCGGGCACGTGCGCAGGAACGCGACGAGGTCGTCACCGAAGCCAGCACGCGCCACGCCCCCGTCGCCGGCCCGGACGAGCACGTCGTGCCACCGGCGCTCCCACACCGGCAGCGCGTAGCTGAACGCTCCGATCGCGGCGATCGTGACCGCGAACCCCACCCGCCCACCCTGGACCGCCTGCACGACGGCCACGGCCACGACGACGACTCGCAGCCGCCACGCGGCCTGGGTCAACGGCACCTCGCGTGCCCAACCGCAGATTCGGTGGACGGCGGCCCGCGTCGCTCGCCACGGCGCCGACACGCAGCCGATGAGCAGATCCGCGCGCGTCAGCCCTTCGCGGACTAGGACGGCGGCGTGCGCCACCACCGCGGCCGCCTGACGGTTCGGCAGATCGCCGCGAACCACGGCCTCGATCAGTCCTGTAGACACGACGACGGTCCGTCGACCGGCGCCGACGGCCCCGATCACCCGAGACCGCTTCACGCGGAGCTCCACCAGCGGCGGTCCCAGCCCGACGCGGCACAGTTGGGTCAGCACCGCCGCCAGTTCGTCGCGCTCGGACGGCCGCAGCCGGCGGGCGCCCCGCACGACCGCAGCCGCGGGCCCCTCCCATGCGCCGTGGCCAGCCGCCCAGAGGAACACCGCCAGCACTACCGTCGCGCCTGCTACGGCCGGCGCAGGTTCGGCGGCGAGCGTGAGTGCGACCGCGACAACGCTGACGACCACCCCGGGACCGACCGCCAGCGTCTTCACCATCCACATCGGCATGGTTGGTGCCTCCATCCGCACGAGTGCGAGACGACGCCCGTCGATCCCAGCTGACCACCCACGCGCCGTCGGCCGGCCTTCGGCCTGTGAAGCAACTGTCCACCGCGCCACCCACACGACCCCGTCATCCACAACCAGCCCCATCGACCCCACGCGAACGGCCAGGCGTGGCCCCATAGGAGCGACCCACCCAGAGGAAGGAGCAGGACGATGAACGAGTCGAACACCGTCGATCCGACGACCACGTGGATGCAGATCGTCGCGCTCCTGACGGCCGCGTCAGACGGCCCGCAGACGAGGGGCGCAGTCGATGCTGAGCTCCACTCCCTGGCCCTGGGTGCCCAGATCGTCGCGTCGAGAGCCGTCGCGTTGCTGCCCATCGACGCCGACGGCGACCTCGAGGATGTCTTGCTAGACGTCGCCGCGTCCTCAACTCTGGTTGACCTCATCCGGGCGGCCCGACGCGCCGCTCGTACGCACCCGGCCGCAGCGTTCCCCGCCGGTGGCGCGGCGGTCATCGCCGAGCTCGACGTCTTGGTCGCTGAGGCAGAGGCTCTCTCGTGACGGCGATGTCCGGCCCGTCGCATACCTCGAGACTGCCGGAGGGGGACGACCAGTGGACGGTCGGGGACCTGCTGCTGGACGCCGACGTCGCCGCGCGCGAACTGTTGTGGGACGCACCGCCGGACACCGCCAAGGCCAAAGCGCGGTCGTGGGGCGAGGTCGTTGAGGCGGCAGCTGACCTGTGGTCCTCGTTCCCGGACCGCACCGGCAACCTGAGCATGGAGCGGATCCACAAGCTGACCCTGGGGATGCACCTCAACCAGCGTCGCACCGGCTGGCCGGGCACCGGCGAAGGCGACCCGCACTTGGAGCGGGTCGTGGAGAACCTGTCCCGGGCGACCGAGATGATCGCCGTCCGCCGGCACCCGACCGCGCCGCTCAGCGAGCCGGGACACCTGGACTCCGAGGCCGCCCGGACCCGGATCATGCACGTCGTGTACGTCGCGTCCCACGGCGTCGGCCAGGCGCTGTGGCAGTACAACCGGGACATGCGCCGCGTGCTCGACGCCAAGCACCGGCTCAGCCCGGGGCAGTCGGCAGACCAGTCGCTCAACCTCATGGTGCGCGTCGGCACCGCCGAACAGTTGGCGGCGTCGTATCTGCAGGGTCGCTGGCCGGCCGGACTGACGGGGCAGCATCGCGACCCCGTCGAGCCGGCGCGCCTGGAACTAGCCGTCGCCCGCTGGGACGTCCAGGCCCGTCGGACGCTGGCGGCATCGCCGACCGCAGCGCACCTGCTCTTCACGGTCAAGGTCGAACGGGACCTCACCGTGACCGGCGGAAGGATCGTCGCCGCGGCCGCGCAGCTTGGCGCCGTCGACGCCGACCAGCACGCGCAGCGCATGCAGCCGGCGCTCGGTTCGCTCGACGATGCCTGGGCGCGGCTGGGAGGCGACCTTGAGCAGATCGCCGGACGCGCCCGCAGGGTCGACCCCGACCTCCTGCGCTCTGGCGCCGAGCTGCGCGCGTCCCTGCGGGAGATCACCGCCGACCTCGGCGGGCATGCAGGCCCGACGACCATGGCGCAGCGCGCCGACCTGCCAGCAGCGAGCCTGGAGGTGCGCCGGGGCCTGGTCGCCGCGGTCGACCTTGGTTACGTCGTGCGTGACGTGGTCACCGATCCCGAGCTGACCGCCCCCGCCCGCGGTGTGCAGGCCGCATGCGCACGCTTGCGCGCCCAGCCCGACGACGCGGCATGGGTCGACCCCCGGGACCTGCACGCCAACAGTCCAGTGACCCTCCCTGAAGCGCTCCGCGAGTCGCTGGTCGAGCGCAGTGTCGACGTCATCGCGGCGGCCGCCCTGGTCGACTCGGCTGGCGCATTCCTGGGCGCAAACCGCGAGATCAGCCCAGCTGGACCGCAGCTGACCGGGCGCGCTCACGAGGAGCGCGCGGTGAGCCTCCCGCCGGCGCCCGGACCGGCCTACGGCTGCGAGCGGTGACGGCCGTGCTCTTCGAAGCGCCGACGGGAGGCCAGGCCGCCTCGTGGCCAGACGACCTGTCGAAACGCCCGATGCCGGAGCACGAGACGACGCCCGGACGCCTTCGGAGATGAACAACCGAGAGGAATTGCGATGCCTACGGATACCGAACTGATCGACGCTGCGGTTGTTGCCTTCACCGCCATCGCCCGGAGCCGGCGCACCGTGGGAGCAGGCACTGCGCATGAGCACGCCGAGCCGGTCGACTTCGCAGAGATCGCCTGCCAAGTCCTGACATCCGCGGCGGCCAACGTCGGTGGCGTGGAGACCCTGCTCTCCGGGCGGCCGAACTCGTGGGAGGCGGACTACGTCCGCCAGATTGTTCTGAGCACCGCCGGCGACAGCATCGAGGACCTGCTGCGCTGGCGCACCGAACCCCTGAGACTCGTCCTCGACACCGAGTCCGAGCTCGCCGACCTCGGCCTGGAGCAGCAGTACGAGGACGCTGCGGACGCCGCCGCCCGGCGCGAGAACCACGCTCACGAGACGATGATCATGGACTCCGCCACGCCCGAGGAGAAGACGAGGATCGCGGAAATCCGTTCGCGAACCGTCGAACTGCTCGGCGAGGGCGGCGCGGGCGAGCTGGAGCGTGAGCGTGCCGCACAGCTTGCGGTCGAAGCGTGGGTGATCGTGACAGCGGTCACTGAGCGCGCCCAGATCTCCGGTGGCCCGGTGGTGGACGCGCATGCCAAGGCGCTGGCCGCGTGCGACGCCGTCGACGATCTGTGGGAGCACGACAAGGCCGCCTACCGTGCCGCCTACGCCGACGGCATCCGCGAGTCGCTCTCCGCACGCGGCGTGACCATCGCTGTCGAGTTTGTCGACCCACCGATCGACACGTCGGGGAGTGGGACCCACTGCTCGACGAGCTGCACGAGAGTGCCCGACGCAGCGCGACGCAGCGGATTCTCCAGACCGTGCCGGGCCACGCCGAGGCCGGCCCCGCGGGTGCCAGTCCCGCGAAGGCCGCGCCCCTCGCGGGCCGCATGTATGCAGAGCGAGCGAACACCGTCGCGTACACCGAGCGACCCGGCACCGAAGGGGTGGGGCTCGGCCATTGAGCAACAGACGCTCCAATGGACGCGGCCCGACGGTCCCTTCGTACGCTCTCGAGTTCGCCAGTGCCGCAACGGGTGGGGGAGCTGACGGCGGTCAGCATCAAGAAGCGTCCTGACGGGGGGTGCGCCAGGGAAGGTCTTGACTGCCGGTCAGACTCGTACACTTGTTCGATATGGACGAGGACCTTGGCGCGTACCTCCGTAGCCAGCAAGTGTTGGGCCCGGACGTCCACAAGCACCACGAGCAGGCAATCCTCAATGCTCGGCCGATCCCGGCGAGCGGGAGGCAGATTGCCGCCAAGCCCCCCATCGACGTCACTGCGTGGATCGTCTGGGAGCGTGACGGCCTGCAGATCATCCAGACCGCGGCGCAGGCGTGGGCTGGTCGAGACGTCCTCGTGGCGATCCGAGACATCCGCTGGCCCGTCCTGGGCGTCTGGTTGGCCGCCCAGGACGTCCGGCGACGATAGCGGCTCGGCGCGCGTTGGGCCTGGATGACCCGGCCGGTCACACCGGGCGGGCTTGGGGTGGTCGAGCGCAGGCGGCCGGGTTGCTAGCCGCAGGACACGACGGCGTAGGCACCAGTGGACGTCTGTGTCACGACGATCTGACCGTCAATGACGATCTCGCACGTGATCGACCCGGACCCGGACAACTGCGCGTTGAAGTTGCCGCGGTCGTATCGGTCCGGCGCAGCGCCCGGGTACCAGGACCTAGACCACGGAAGTGTCGCGCCGCCCGCTTGCGCGATGGAGAACGACCCTGGTGCCGCCCACGAAATCGTCGCCCTGCCTGACGTTGCCGTGACTCTGAACGTGACCTCGTGCGTCACGGCAGCGTCAACCTTCGCGCCCATCGGCAAGACCGTCCCGGCATCGACAGACTGTGCCCGTGTGATCCCGTCACCGTAGATGTCGTGGCCGGCCAACCCGGCGTCGTTGAGAGCTTTCTGGGCGTCAGGCTTGCTCATGCCCACGATGTTCGGGACCGTTGTCGTCGGCCATTCGACAACCAGGGATGCAGTGGTTCTCCCTCGCGTGATCACGGTTCCGGGCGGGACGGACTGTGAGCGAACAGGCCAACCGTCGGGTGTGCCCACTACCGCTGCGATCATGCCCTTCTCCGCGCCGCCCCACCAGGAGTACGCGAGCTCTTTGACGTCGAACGGGAACCCGTCCGGGACAACACCCTCGTAGAGCGGTGTCCCGTCCAGCGTTGCTTTCGCACCAGCGATGGACAGCATCGTTGATGCGTCGCGGTACGTTTTCCCGACGACGTTGGGCATCTCTCCCAACGGCAGGACCACAGTCAGTTCTACCGTCGACCCAGCCTTGGTCGATTTGCCCGGGGCGGGCCTCGTCGCGACGACGGTCCAGTCGTCACTCGCTGTCCCGTGCAAGACGAACGGCGCACCGCTGACGTCGATGTCGCCCGTCAGACCGAGACCGCTGACCGCCGCTCTGATCATGGCGGGGTCGGTTGTGGCCTGCAGACCAGCGCCACTGGTATCGGTGTCGGCAACGATAGGGATCTGGGCGCTTGTCGCTTCACCGGTCAGGCCCTCCTTACGCAGCTTCTCGAGGCTGGCAGCGAGCGTGTCACCTGTGACATCCGGGATGTCGACGCTCGACAACTTGAATGTGTACGCGACCTCCCGGCCCGGAAAGACACGGGAACCGGCCGGGGGCGTCTGCCCTGTGACAGTGGTGAACGTCAGGAGCGCTTTGTCGGGCAGGTCGCCCTGCCGGACCGGTTTAAGGTCAAGACCGTCGAACGCCTGGTCCATATTCGACAGTGGAAGACCGACCAGGTGTGGGACGGTGAGTTTGCGGGCGTCGATGATGGCCCACGCGCCACCAGTGGCACTCAGCAGGAGCACAGCGACCAACCCGATCATGACTGGCGGTCGCCGAAGAACACCGGTAACCCGTCCCGCGGTGCGCCGCGACAGACGCCGGGTTGCGGATGTCGGCGCATCGGCAGGGTCGGTCGCGGATGTCGCGGTGGTCATGATGCCCTTTCGATGGCGGGTGGTGTCGAGCGCGCGATGTGGCACGCCAGATGAATCGGCAGTGCACGAGCGCACCTTAGCCTCCCCAGTTCAGGGGCACTTTTCACATCTCCGGCACGCTACCGCCATGAAAGGGCGAGGTTAGTGACCGCCGGTGGAGCTTCCGATGCCTGCGGGGGTGAACCGCGATGCTCCCAGATGACCAGGGAGCTGGCGGGCGCCGCCGAGGCGCACGGACTTGACCGGAGGTGAACGGATGTTGATGCAGCCCACGCCCGACCCGTCGCGTGACTTCCTCTCCGTCGGTGAGGTTGCTGACGAGCTGCACGTGACGGACCGTTTCGTCCGGCGATTGATCGCGGACGGGGAGTTGCCCGCCGTCCGCGTTGGCCACCGCATCGTGCGGGTGAGGCGCAGTGACCTTGAGCATGTCCTGCACCCGGTCACCGGTGTCGCGTTCCGCTGAGCCGTTGGGTGATCACAACCGAGACGGAGCGGACGGGGGGGGGCCTCGCCAACCGCCCCGGACGCCCCCGACGCACCAGTGCGTGAGGCCTCGAGGGACACGGTTCAGCGCAGTTCAGCGGGGATGCGCACCGTGCCTTATTCCACGCATATTCCACGCCGCTGCGTTTTCGCAGGTCACCAGGGTGCCCCGAGTGGGATTCGAACCCACACTGGATCGGGTTTGAGCCGAACGCCTCTGCCGGTTGGGCTATCGGGGCCTGGTGCGCCTCCGTACTCTAGTCGCTGCCGACCCTGTGACGCGTGTCTCGTTCGGGGTGTGCAACCCAGCGGCTTCCCGCGGCGCCATCGTCCCTGGTCAGCGCCGATCGACGCGGCGACTCCCGTCCGTGGGAACTCGGCACTAGGCTGTGCGCCGTGACAGACAGCGATGTGACTCCCGCCGCCGGCTCCCAGCCGGAGCTCCTTGACCTCCCCACCACCGTGGCCGTCCAGCAGGACGCGCCGGCCGGGCGACCGGCACGGCGTGCCGTCGTGGCCGAGGACGAGGCCCTCATCCGCATGGACGTGGTCGAGACGCTGCGCGATGCGGGCTTCGATGTCGTCGGTGAGGCGGGTGACGGCGAGCAGGCCGTCGCGCTGACCACCGAGCTCAAGCCGGACGTCGTCGTCATGGACGTCAAGATGCCCCTGCTCGACGGCATCTCGGCCGCGGAGCGGATCGGCAAGGCGCATCTCGCGCCGGTCGTCCTGCTGACGGCGTTCTCGCAGCGCGAGCTCGTCGAGCGGGCGCGCGACGCCGGCGCGATGGCCTACGTGGTCAAGCCGTTCAGCCCGGCGGACCTCCTGCCGGCCGTGGAGATCGCGATCTCGCGGTACGCGCAGATCTCGGCGCTCGAGTCCGAGGTCGCCGACCTCGCCGAGCGCTTCGAGACGCGCAAGCGGGTGGACCGTGCCAAGGGCCTGCTGATGACGAAGATGGGGCTCAGCGAGCCCGAGTCGTTCCGTTGGATCCAGAAGACGTCGATGGATCGTCGTCTCACGATGCGCGAGGTGGCGGACGCCGTCATCGAGCAGGTCGGTGGCGGCTCCGCCTGACCGACCATCGGGACAGGTCGTCTCACGTTGCGACATTGTCACGGATTGACAACGACCTGAGCCTGACTCTTGCCTGTCACACAGATGACATAAATCGTCGGTACGTTGCATGCATTCCACCCCTGTGGGGCGTCTCACTGCCCATGGGGTCGTCGTACTCATACATAAGGAGTACCCACGCATGATTCGTACCACTCACGCGGCGCGCGGCGCTGCACTCGTCGGTGCCCTCGCCCTGGCACTGAGCGCCTGCTCGAGCAGCAGCTCGACCACCTCACCCTCCAGCGGGGGCAGTGCCGCAGCCGGTAGCGGCGACGCTCTCGTCATCGGCACGCTCCTTCCGCAGACCGGCTCGCTCGCGTTCCTCGGCCCGCCCGAGATCGCCGGCGTCAACTTGGCGATCAAGGACATCAACGACGCCGGCGGGGTCATGGGGAAGCCGGTCGTCGTCGAGCACGCCGACTCGTCCGACGCCGACCACGCCGAGGTCGCGACGCAGTCGATCGCCGACCTGATCTCGAAGAAGGCGCAGGTCATCATCGGTGCGGCCTCATCAGCCGTGACGCTGAACGTGGTGGATGACGTCGCCGCGGCCAAGATCGTCGAGATCTCGGGCGCCAACACGTCGACGAAGCTCAGCGGGTACTCGCCGTTCTACTTCCGGACGGCGCCGCCGGACACCGTCCAGGGTTCGGCCCTCGGCAACCTGATCGTCAACGACGGCATCAAGAAGCTCGGGATCCTCGTCTTCAACGACGACTACGGCACGTCGCTGCGCGACGTCGTCGAGAAGACGGTCGAGGCCGCCGGCGTGACGGTCACGTACGGCAAGAAGGGCCAGGAGTTCGACCCGGCCGCGAGCGACTTCAAGAACGACGTGACCGCGGTGCTGGACACCAAGCCGGACGCCATCGCGATCATCGCGTTCGACCAGACGAAGCAGATCATCCCTGACCTCGTCGCCAAGGGCTTCGACGCGTCGAAGCTGTACCTCGTCGACGGGAACACCTCGAACTACTCGAAGGACTTCCCGGCCGGCACCCTCAAGGGCGCCCAGGGCACCATCCCGGGTGCGTTCCCGACCACCGAGTTCCAGGCTCGCCTCAAGAGCATGGACTCGACCCTCACGGACTACTCCTACGCCCCGGAGAACTACGACGCGGTGACCCTCGCGGCCCTCGCAGCGGTCAAGGGCAAGGGCACCGACGGCGTCACGATCCAGGCCAACATGGCCGCGGTCTCCGGTGCCGACGGCGGGACCGAGTGCAAGTCGTTCAAGGACTGCGTCGCGCTCCTCGATGCAGGCAAGGACATCAAGTACGTGGGTCAGGCAGGCGTCGGCCCGTTCAACGCCAAGAACGACCCGTCGTCCGCCTACATCGGTGTGTACCAGTTCCAGGAGGACAACTCGTACAAGTTCGTCAAGTCGGTCTTCGGCCAGAGCTGATCACCTTGCGGACCTGAGGTCCTGACACACCTGCACGACAACGCCGAGGCCCGGTGGGGGAGAGCCCCACCGGGCCTCGGCGCGCGTGGGGACGGCAGGGTGGATCCCGGACCTGGGCTGCCGCCGGGTGAGGCACGCATCCTCACGCCCCTCAGAGACCACCTGTGGGAGAACGGCCATCGGTTGCGAAGCGTGGTGAGTGGCGCCAGTCCCACGTCCCTGGCGCTGCACCTGGCTGTCGGGTTCGCCATCAGCGCCACCGGCCGGGAGCCGGCCGGTGTCGGGTTCGACTGCGGGACCGGCTACCTGCTCGTTGCCGAACCACCACACTCCCCGACCCCGATGCGCTCACCGGCTACGTGACCGGCCCCCACGGCGGTCGGCGTCCTCCGTGCGCGACGAGGCGCTCTGCGACGTCGCCCACGCACGACAGAGCCCATGCCCGCGGTTGCGGCAGGCATGGGCTCTGGAGGGGGCTGGCGTGGTCTCAGGCGGCGCCGCTGGCGTTCTCCACGTCGGTCGCCAGCGTCCCCAGGTAGAGCTCGATCACCTTGGGGTCGTTCATGAGCTCACGGCCGGGGCCCGAGTACGCGTTGCGCCCCTGGTCCAGCACGTACCCCCGGTCGCAGATCTGAAGGGCACGACGGGCGTTCTGCTCGACGATGATGATCGAGACGCCGGCCTTGTTGATCTTCCGCGTCCGGATGAACGTCTCGTCCTGGCGCACCGGCGAGAGGCCGGCGGAGGGCTCGTCGAGGAGGAGCACGGACGGGTCCATCATGAGGGCCCGGGCCATCGCGACCATCTGACGCTCACCGCCGGAGAGCGATCCCGCCCGCTGCTTGCGCCGCTGCCCGAGGACCGGGAACAGGTCGACGATGAACTCGAACCGTGACTCGAATGTGCGGGGCGCCTGGTACACGCCCATCTGCAGGTTCTCCTCGATCGTGAGCGAGGGGAACACGTTGTTGTTCTGCGGGACGAATCCGACGCCGCGTCGAACGAGCGAGTCGGCACGGTGGTTGGTGATGTCCTCGCCCTTGAGCGTGACGGCGCCGGATCGCACCGTGACGAGGCCGAACAGCGCCTTGAGGAGCGTCGACTTGCCGGCGCCGTTCGGCCCGATGATGCCGACGAGCTCGCCGGGGTGCACCACGAGGTTGCACCCGTTGAGGATGTCGACGCCGGGGAGGTAGCCGGCGATGAGGTTGTCGGCGACGAGCAACGGCTCACCTGTCGGCGCGCCCCGGTGCGTGTCCGTCGTCGAGCTGTCGGGGGCGCTCTGAGGGGTCGCGGTCACGGTGCGTCCTTCCCTGTGGTCGCGGTGGTCGGCTCGTCCTCGAGGAGCGAGTCGTCACCGAGGTCGGTGTCGTGGTGGGCACCCAGGTAGGCGTCGATCACGGCGGGGTCCTTCATCACGGAGTCGGGCGGGCCCTCGGCCACGATCTGTCCCTCGGCCATGACGACCACCCAGTCGCTGATGTGCCGCACCATGTGCATGTCGTGCTCGACGAACAGCACGGTGGTGCCGTCGTCGCGCAGCGCCTGGATGTGCCCGAGCAGCGACTGGGTCAGGGCCGGGTTCACGCCGGCCATCGGCTCGTCGAGCATGATCATGGTCGGCTTGCTCATGAGGGCCCGCGCCATCTCGAGGAGCTTGCGCTGACCGCCGGAAAGACTCCCGGCGAAGTCGTCGCGCTTCTCCAGGAGCTTGAAGCGAGCCAGGAGCTCCTCGGCCTGCTCGGTGATCTCCTTCTCCCGGGGCTGCCACAGCGGCGGCACGAGGGCGGCGAACAGGTTCTCACCGGGTTGGTGCGTGGCGCCCAGGCGCATGTTCTCGATCACGGTCATCCGGTTGAGCGCCTTCGTCAGCTGGAAGGTGCGCACCATCCCGGACCGGGCGACCCGTGCGGCGGAGACACCGGCGAGCGACTTGCCCTCGAAGGTCCAGCGTCCGGAGCTCGGGCGATCGAACCCGGTGATGAGGTTGAACAGCGTGGTCTTGCCGGCCCCGTTCGGGCCGATCAGCGCCGTGATCGCGTTCCGCTGCACCTCGAGGTGGGCGACGTCGACGGCGGCGATGCCACCGAAGTGCCGTGTGACGGAGTCGGCGACCAGGATCGGGTCGGGCTTCGTGGCGCCGGGCACACGCTCGACGAACTGGAGGTCCCGCGCAGCCGTGCTCTTGAAGTCGGTGGGCGTGGTGTCAGCGGACATTGATCGCCAGCTCCTTCTTGTCCCCCAGGACCCCTTGTGGTCGGAAGATCACCAGCAGCATCAGCGTGACGCCGACGATGACCCAGCCGAGCTGCTCGATCTGGCCGGACGAGATGAACGTGTCGGGGATCCCGTCACGCATGACCGACTTGATGAGCATCAGTCCGGCCCAGAAGATGATCGACCCGAGGACGGGCCCGAACACGGTCGCGGCACCGCCCAGCAAGAGGATCGTCCAGACGAAGAACGTCATCGGGCGGCCCATCGAGTCGGGCTGGACCGCTCGAGGCATCACGTAGATGATCCCCGCGATCGCACCGATCACGCCACCGAGGACGAGCGACTGCATCTTGTACGCGAAGACGTTCTTGCCCAGCGAGCGCACGGCCTCCTCGTCCTCGCGGATGCCCTTGAGGACCCGGCCCCACGGGCTCCGGATCAGCAGGTAGACGAACAGGCACGCGAGCAGGACCAGGGCCCAGCCGACGAGCCGGATCCACCAGCTGTTCGAGAAGTTGTTCGAGTAGCTGAACGGGCCGATCGTCGTCGTCCCGGCAGGGAACGGCGAGAGGTTCTGGAACGTCGTCTTGTAGCTGTCGCCGCGGAGCCCGGAGGACGCCCCGGTGATCGAGGTCAGCGCCGTCGAACGCCCGATGAGCCGGACGATCTCCGCAGCGGCGATCGTGACGATCGCGAGGTAGTCGCCCCTCAGCTTGAGGGTGGGGATGCCGAGCAGCAGGGCGAAGAGCGCGGACGCGGCGATCGCGACGAGGACGGCGGCCCAGAGCGGCCACCCCGCGATCGTCGCGATCGCGAAGCCGTACGCCCCGAGCAGCATGAAGCCGGCCTGGCCCATGTTGAGCAGTCCTGTGAGGCCGAAGTGGATGTTGAGTCCGACGGCAGCCAACGCGTAGGCCGCGGTGGTCGGGGCGATCATCTCGCCCAGGACGTTGGTGAGGATCCGTGTCCAGTCCATGGGTCTCCCTTAGCCGATCCGCTCGGCACGGCCGAGGATTCCCTGGGGCCTGAAGAGGAGCACCAGGATGAGGATGAGAAGTGCGCCGGCGTAGCGCATGTCGTTGGGGATCACGAGGCTCGACATCTCGACGACGAGCCCGATCACGAGTGACCCGGCCAGGGCGCCGAAGGCCGCCCCGAGACCGCCGAGCGTCACGGCCGAGAACATGAGGAGAAGCATCGCGCCACCCATGTTCCAGTTCGTCGCGTTGAGGTACAGCCCCATGAGGACACCGCCGAGCCCGGCGAGCCCGGCCCCGAGCGTCCAGACGATGCGGATGATGCTCTCCACGCTGATGCCCGACGCCGCCGCGAGGGCCGGGCTGTCGGACACGGCGCGGGTCGCCCGGCCGATCCGGGTGGCGAGCAGGAAGTACGAGACGGCCCCGAGGGCGACGATCGCGATGACGACCGAGATCAGGGTCGTCCTGGTGAACGTGACGGGTCCGACGGTGATGACCTCCGGCGTCGTCGTGACGATGCGGAGCTTGTCACCACCGAAGAAGAACTGGAACCCGTACTGCAGCGCCATCGACAACCCGATGGTGACGATCATCTGCTGCGTCGGGCCGATGCGGCGCTTGCGGAGCGGGTGCCAGATCCATGCGTCCTGGGCCCAGCCGCTCGCCGCCGCGAGGATCACGGCGATGATCGCCGAGAGCACCAGTGGGAGCCCGACGAGCTGGCAGAAGACGTAGGCGAGGATCCCTCCGAGGGTGACCTGCTCGCCGTGTGCGAAGTTGCTGAGCCCCGTGGTCCCGTAGATCAGCGACAGGCCGATCGACGCGAGCGCGAGCAGCAGGCCGAAGATGAGCCCGCTCGTCGCCTGCTGCACGACGCGGTTCCAGCTCACGCCACCGGAGGACGTGGCGTTGCCCTCCGAGTCGGTGGACGGGCTCGCCGTGCCCGTCGGTGCCGCGGTCGCAGACGCCCCGCCGGCCGTGAGGCTGAACAGCAGCGAGGTCGTGGACCCGACGCGTGCCTGCGTCTTGAGCGGATTCTTGTCCGGCGTGGCCTTCTGCCCTGCGGGCAACGTGCTCACGTCGAGCTGGACCGTGTACTCCCCGTCTGCCGGGACCGGTGCGGACCAGCTGCCGTTGTCGCCCGAGGTGACGCTCGTCGTCTTGCCCGAGGGGTCGGTGACCTTGAGGACCACCCCGACGAGGGGCTGCCCTTCCGGGGACCGCAGGAACCCCTCGAGGCAGCCCTGGGTCGCGTCGGCGACGCAGGGTTCGGACGTGGCTGCGGACGCGGGGCCCGCCCAGATGGTCGGGAGGGCGATCACGGTCAGGGCGACGGCGAGCAGCCGTCTCACCCATCGATGGGGGGTCTGGTCCTTCACCTGTGCGAGACGCACGCGGGACCTCCGTTCGGGTGGCTCGTCGTCGGGGACGGGACTGCACGGACAGCAGAGCAGAGCCGTCGTTCCGGCGGCACTGCCCTACGAGGTGGAATGGACAATAGGGGCTCGGGCGTGAAACGGACAGTAGAGGGGCAATGTGTCGGGTGCGTTTCGGCGCGTTGCAGGTCGGTAGCGCGCGGCCCGTCGGCGTCTCACCCGGTCGGGCGATCTCCTGGACCGCACCATTCCGCTACTGTCCGAACTGTCCGATTTGCGATTACCCGTTCATTGATCGACCGGACCCGCCTGCAAGGCGTATCGTCCGTCAGGACAACAGATCATGTCTCGCTGAGGAGGCTCGTGCACGTGCGTCCTGGAGTGCAGGCATGGCAGGCAGGTGCAGAGGATCTTCCCGCCCTGGTGTCGTTGTGCCTGGCGGCGCGGGCGGAGTCGGGGGCCGGTTCGCAGCTGTGCTCGGACGACGCGACGCGACTCCACACCCAGCTCGCCGCGCTCATCGCCAGCCCTGGTGGCCAGATCCTCGTCGGAGCGCTCGACGGTCATGTCTCCGGGCTTCTCCTCGGGCGTGTCGTGGGTCCGACGCCGTTCACCGACCAGGTCGCGCTGCACGTCGAAGCGGTGTACGTGGACAAGGAGCACCGCCGGCGCGGGGTCGGGCACGCGCTCATCGCCAGTGCCCTCGCCGTCGCCGAGCAGCACGGCGCGACGGACGTGTACTCGGCACCGTTGCCTGGTGCGCGGGGGATGCAGCGCTTCCTCGCCCGGCTCGGTTTCGCCCCTGCAGCAGCACATCGGGTGGTGACGACACAGGCTCTCCAGCGTCGCCTCGCGAGCGAAGGGGCACGCACGACCGTGGAGCGCCGGGCGAACGCCCGTGGTCTGGAGGACCTCATCGCGCGGCGCCGTCAGGTGCGTTCGGCGATGCTGGCCACCGAGAGCAGCGCGGCCGTCCCGCCAGAGCCGGCCGTCCGCGATCAGTCGGTGCGGTCGTCGATCAGCATGCACGTGAGGCGAGCCGTGCAGAGCCGCCTCGACTCGGGGTCGAGCACGACGATCTCGTAGGTCGCGGTGCTGCGACCGAGGTGGATCGCCGTGGCGGTCCCGGTCACGATTCCTGCGCGCGCCGACCGGTGGTGCGTCGCACTGAGCTCGATCCCCACGGCATGCCGCCCTGGGCCGGCATGCGCGGCTGCGGCGTAGGACCCCAGTGTCTCGGCAAGTGCGGCTGTGGCACCGCCGTGCAGGAGACCGTACGGCTGGGTGTTGCCCTCCACGGGCATCGTGCCGACTGCCCGCTGCGCACTCACCTCGACGAGGTGGATGCCGAGCCGGTCGACGAGTCGGACGGGAACGGAGGTCGTGTCGGGGCTGGTCGGGCTCGCGTCAGTCATGGCAGATAGGTTGACACCGTGAGCGACGACGAGCGAACCCGGCCCCGCCTGCTGCTGATCGACGGCCACTCGATGGCCTTCAGGGCGTTCTTCGCCCTGCCCGTCGAGAACTTCGCGACGACCACGGGCGAACCGACGAACGCCGTCTACGGCTTCACGTCGATGTTGACGAAGCTCATCGCCGAGGAGAAGCCGACGCACGTCGCGGTCGCGTTCGACGCGGGTCACGCCACGTTCCGCACCGAGGAGTACGCGGAGTACAAGGGCACGCGCGACGAGACGCCCCCGGCCTTCCGAGGGCAGGTCCCCCTGATCCAGGAGGTGCTCGGCAGCCTGCGGATCCCGCACCTCGAGAAGGACAACTTCGAGGCGGACGACATCCTGGCCACCCTCGCGACCCAGGGACGCGACGCAGGCATGGACGTCCTGATCTGCTCGGGAGACCGCGACTGCTTCCAGCTCGTCCGTGAGACCGTGACCGTCCTGTACCCGGTGCGAGGGGTGTCGGAGCTCGCACGCATGACCCCGGAGGCCGTGCAGGCGAAGTACGGCGTCGCGCCGGAGCAGTACCCCGAGCTCGCAGCACTGGTGGGGGAGACGAGCGACAACCTGCCCGGCGTCCCCGGTGTCGGCCCGAAGACCGCGGCGAAGTGGATCGCGGCGCACGGGGACCTGGACACGATCCTCGCCGAGGCAGATCGGATCACCGGCAAGGCGGGCGAGTCTCTGCGTGCGCACCTCGACCAGGTACGGCTGAACCGTCGGCTCAACGCGCTCCTGACCGACGTCGAGCTGCCCGTCAGGCCCGAGGACCTCGCGGTGCAGCCGTGGGACCGCGAGGCGATGCACCGGGTGTTCGACGCGTTGCAGTTCCGGACGCTGCGCGACCGGCTCTTCGCGATGCTCCCGTCGGACCAGGCACCCGAGGCGGCGGGACCCGAGCTCACCCACGACGTCCTCGCCCGCGGGGAGCTGGGGCCGTGGTTGGCGCATCGGGCCGGCAGGCGTCTGGGGCTCGACGTCCGCGGGATCTCCGCGCCGGCGGGCGGGGACGCCTGGGGCGTCGCGGTCTCCGACGACGCCGGGCACGCCGTGACCGTGGACCTCACGACCGTCGCGCCCGTGGACGAGGCGGCACTGGCCGACTGGCTCGCAGCCGACACGGCGCACAAGGTGGTCCACGGCACGAAGGCCGCGTGGCACGCGCTGTCCGGACGGGGGATGGTGCTCGACGGTGTGGTGATCGACACCGAGCTCGCGGCCTACCTGTGCCACCCCGACCAGCGCACCTACGACCTCGCCGACCTCTCGGTCCGGTACCTGCACCGGGAGCTGCGGGCGGACGACGCCGTGTCGGCGACGGGCTCGCAGGGGGCGCTGGATCTCGAGCTCGACGGCGCCGATGTCGACCAGAAGGCAGAGGCCCGGGCGAACACGGTCGTCGAGCTCGCCGAGGTCCTCGGCGCGGATCTCGTCGACCGTGGCGGTCGCCTGCTGATGGACGAGCTCGAGCTCCCGCTCGTGTACGTGCTCGCGCGGATGGAGAAGCGTGGCATCGCTGCCGACGTCGACTACCTGCGTGAGCTCGAGTCGCACTTCGACGGCCAGGTCACGGCCGCCGCCTCGCAGGCGTACGCGGTGATCGACCGCGAGGTGAACCTGGGCTCACCGAAGCAGCTGCAGGAGGTGCTCTTCGACCAGCTCGGCATGCCGAGGACCAAGAAGATCAAGACGGGATACACCACCGACGCCGCAGCGCTCACCGAGCTCTACGCGCGCACCGAGCACCCGTTCCTCCAGCATCTCCTCGAGCACCGGGACGCGATCCGCCTGCGCCAGACGGTGGACGGCCTGCTTCGCTCGGTCGCCGACGACGGGCGGATCCACACGACGTTCCAGCAGACGATCGCGGCCACCGGTCGGCTGTCCTCGACCGATCCCAACCTTCAGAACATCCCGATCCGCACCGAGGCCGGGCGTCGGATCCGTCGCGCCTTTGTCGTCGGCGACGGCTACGAGACCCTGCTGACGGCCGACTACAGCCAGATCGAGATGCGCATCATGGCGCACCTCTCCGGGGACGAGGGGCTGATCTCGGCGTTCCGGTCGGGCGAGGACCTCCACAGCTATGTCGCGTCACGGGTCTTCGGCGTGCCGACCGGCGACGTCACGCCGGCGATGCGCTCGAAGATCAAGGCGATGTCCTACGGTCTGGCGTACGGGCTGTCGTCGTTCGGTCTCTCGAAGCAGCTCGGGATCGACGTCGGCGAGGCCTCCGCGCTCATGGCGGACTACTTCTCCCGGTTCGGTGGAGTGCGCGAGTACCTGACCGGTGTCGTCGAGGAGGCGCGCGCGACGGGGTACACCGCGACGATCCTCGGGCGCCGCCGGTACCTGCCGGACCTCACGAGCGACAACCGTCAACGTCGCGAGATGGCGGAGCGGATGGCGCTCAACGCCCCCATCCAGGGAAGTGCCGCCGACCTCATCAAGGTCGCGATGCTCGGGGTCGAACGCGAGCTGGCCGCTCGCGGGCTCGCCTCGCGCCTGCTGCTCCAGGTGCACGACGAGCTCGTGCTCGAGGTCGGCCCGGGCGAGCGGGACGAGGTCGAGGAGATCGTCCGCACCCAGATGGGCTCGGCCGCGGAGCTGTCGGTCCCGCTCGACGTGTCGGTCGGGGTCGGGAGCACCTGGCACGACGCGGGCCACTGACCCCTCGCAGTCGGGCAGGTGCGGGTCGATCCGGGTGCGGCTACGGCGCCCCGACGAGATGCGTCACGAAGATCGCCGTCCCAGGGAGGAGCGCTCCGCGCACGGGGCCCCAGCCTCCCCAGACCTGGTCGTGACCGTCCGGCCACGCCGGCTCGACGACCCGGTCGATCATGAACCCGGCGGAGGCGACCTCGGCGACGTGGTCGCCCAGCGTCCGGTGGTACTCCGCGTAGAGGACCCGGCCGGCGTCGTCGAGCTCGACGTACGGGCGCCGGTCGAAGTACGAGCGGTTCGCCGTCAGCCCGCCGGTCCCGGGGTCGTCGGGGAACGCCCACCGGATCGGGTGGGTCACGGAGAAGACCCAGCGACCACCGGGACGGAGAACCCGCGCGACCTCACGGTGGACCCGGTCGGCGTCGGGGAGGAACGGGAGCGCACCGAACGCGGTGAACGCGACGTCGAAGCTGGCGTCCGCGAACGGAAGGTGCCGGGCGTCCGCCTGCACGGCAGGGGTCGCACGCCCCGTGCGCCGGTCGATCGCGGCTGCGCTGGCCAGCATGCCGGCGGAGACGTCCGTGGCGACGATCTCCCCGGCGCCGCCCGGCGACTGGTGACGCAACCATCGCGAGCACTGGGCGGCGCCCGCACCGACCTCGAGGACCCGACGGCGCGCGACGTCGCCGGTGGCACCGAGGAGCTGCGCATCGACCTCCCGCAGGCCCTCGGGGCACCAGCAGAAGTCGACGTCGCCGAGGAAGTCGCCGTGCTCGGCCAGGTAGTCTGCGGCGTTCGCGTCCCACCAGGATCGGCCGGCTCTGCCGCCGGTCGCGTCGGGCACGTCCAGGTAGCCGGCACGTGCAAGTCGTCCACGGTCGTCGTCGGTCACCGGGACAGTCTGGCAAACCGGCAGGGGAGTGCTGCGGAGGACGGCCCGGTCCCGACCGGGGACCCGCTTTGACCCGCCTGCTGCGCCGCCGATAGGATAGTCGGCGGTGTCGCACGTCTCACGGCTGCCCTCTTCCTGGTCCACGGATCCGGCCGAGATCGGTGCGTGGGAGGGCGTCGCCCTCGCTGGCGGTCCGTGCCGTTCTCGAGATCCGCAACCCTCACCGTCCTAGTCCCTGTCCGCATCGGAGCCCAAGACTCAATGACCATCTCCACCCCCGCGAAGCCCGCCACGCCGCAGGTCGCGATCAACGACATCGGTACCGCGGAGGACTTCCTCGCCGCGATCGACGCCACCATCAAGTACTTCAACGATGGCGACATCGTCGAGGGAACCATCGTCAAGGTGGACCGCGACGAGGTCCTTCTCGACATCGGCTACAAGACCGAAGGCGTCATCCCTTCCCGCGAGCTGTCCATCAAGCACGACGTGGACCCCGGAGAGGTCGTCACGGTCGGTGACGTGGTCGAGGCCCTCGTCCTCCAGAAGGAGGACAAGGAAGGGCGCCTCATCCTGTCCAAGAAGCGTGCGCAGTACGAGCGCGCCTGGGGCACGATCGAGAAGATCAAGGAAGAGGACGGTGTCGTCACCGGCACGGTCATCGAGGTCGTCAAGGGCGGCCTGATCCTCGACATCGGTCTGCGCGGCTTCCTGCCGGCGTCGCTCGTCGAGATGCGTCGCGTCCGCGACCTCCAGCCGTACGTCGGCAAGGAGATCGAGGCCAAGATCATCGAGCTCGACAAGAACCGCAACAACGTCGTCCTGTCGCGCCGTGCGTGGCTCGAGCAGACGCAGTCCGAGGTGCGGTCGACCTTCCTGCAGACCCTGCAGAAGGGCCAGGTCCGGCCCGGTGTCGTGTCCTCGATCGTCAACTTCGGTGCCTTCGTGGACCTGGGCGGCGTGGACGGGCTCGTGCACGTGTCCGAGCTCTCCTGGAAGCACATCGACCACCCGAGCGAGGTCGTCGAGGTGGGCCAGGAGGTCACCGTCGAGGTCCTCGACGTCGACTTCGACCGCGAGCGTGTCTCGCTGTCGCTCAAGGCGACGCAGGAAGACCCGTGGCAGGCCTTCGCCCGGACGCACGCCATCGGGCAGGTCGTCCCCGGCAAGGTCACCAAGCTCGTCCCGTTCGGTGCGTTCGTGCGCGTCGAGGACGGCATCGAGGGCCTGGTGCACATCTCCGAGCTCGCCGTTCGCCACGTCGAGATCCCGGAGCAGGTCGTGCAGGTGGGCGACGACGTCTTCGTCAAGGTCATCGACATCGACCTCGAGCGCCGGCGGATCTCGCTGTCGCTGAAGCAGGCAAACGAGGGTGTCGACCTCACGAGCGAGGACTTCGACCCGGCGCTGTACGGCATGGCCGCCGAGTACGACGAGCAGGGCAACTACAAGTACCCCGAGGGCTTCGACCCGGCCACGAACGAGTGGCTCGAGGGCTTCGAGGCGCAGCGCGAGGTGTGGGAGGCGCAGTACGCGCAGGCCCACGAGCGCTGGGAGGCGCACCGCAAGCAGGTCGCCGAGGCCAGCAAGGCCGACGCGGACGCTGCCAACGGCGTCGAGACCGGCGCTGTGGCGTCGACCTACTCGTCGGCTCCGCCGGTCGAGGAGGCCACCGGGACGCTCGCCTCGGACGAGGCGCTCGCCGCACTGCGGGAGAAGCTCACCGGCAACTGAGGCGTTCAGCAGAGCGCACGAGCACGACGGACGGGCCGGTCACCTTCGGGTGACCGGCCCGTCCGTCGTGTTCACCTTCCCGTCAGACGGCGGCCCTAGGATCGCCCGCATGTCTCTGAACGACGCCCCGAGCCCGACGACACCTCGACGAGCCGGCCGGGCCAAGGTCCCGCACGTCCCCGCGGTGCGCTCCTGCCAGGTCAGCAGGGTGACACCGCTCACCCCGACGATCGTGCGCCTCACGCTCGCCGGCGAGGACCTCGACGGCTTCGTCAGCCTCGGCCCGACCGACCACCTCAAGCTGAGCATCCCCGCCACGCTCGTACTCGACGCCGCGGAGGCGGGCGGGGCAACCACCTCCCTGCGGCCGGACGACGTGGTCGTGCGCGACTACACGCCGAGGGCCTATCGGCAGGCAGGCGGCACGGGCGCGCCCGAGCTCGACCTCGACATCGCGCTCCACGGGACGGACGGACCCATCTCCGCATGGGCGAGCCGGGCCAAGGTGGGCGATCCGGTGACGGTTGCCGGACCGCGCAGCTCGAAGCTCGTGCCGCCCGACGCGACGTCGTTCCTCCTTGGCTGCGACGAGTCGGGTCTCCCTGCGGTGGCGCGCTGGTTGGAGCTCGTGGACCCGGCGGTGCCGGTGACGGTGCTCGCCGCGGTGGCCGACTCCACCGTGCAGGACTACCCCCTGGCTCGACGCCAGAGCGTCGTCGTCCACTGGCTGACCCAGGACGCAGCGCCGCCCGCGGAATCGTCGACACGGCTCGAGACCGCAGTGCGCGAGCACGGCCCGTTGCCGGACGGGTGCTTCGCGTGGTTCGGCGGCGAGGCAGGAAGCCTCGTGGGCGTCCGGCGCTACCTCAGACGTGAGCTCGGGCTCGGCGCCGACCGGGTGGAGGTCTCCGGGTACTGGCGTCTCGGGGCGGCAGGCTACGACCACCATGCGCCGCTGGACGCCTCCGACCCGGAGTGACCCAGGCATGACGGCGAGGTCGAGCGCGGGACGCCTCCGGGTGGTGCTCGGGGTCCTCCAGGTGTCGGGCGCCCTGTGGTCGGGCAGGATGGGGGGATGCAGCGCATCGGTCTGACCGGCGGGATCGCCTCGGGGAAGTCGACGGCTTCGGCACGGTTCGTCGAGCTCGGTGCCGTGGTGATCGATCACGACGACCTTGCTCGCGCGGCGGTCGCGCCGGGCACTATCGGTCTCGACGAGATCGAGGAGGCGTTCGGGCCGGATGTCCTCGCCCCGGACGGTTCGCTGGACCGACCGGCGCTGGCGTCGATCGTGTTCGCGGACCGTGACGCGTTGGCGCGGCTGAACCGGATCGTCCACCCGGAGATCAGTCGGATGGCGGCGGAGCGTGAGGCCGCCGCTGCGGCGGCCGATCCGGGCGCCGTGATCGTCCACGACATCCCGCTGCTGGTCGAGACGGGGCAGGCCGACACGTTCCACCTGGTCGTGGTGGTCCACACGCCTGCGGAGCAGCGCATCGAGCGGCTGATGCGGCTCCGCGGCGCCACGGAGGAGGATGCGCGTCGGCGCGTGGGCGCGCAGGCAGCGGACGACGACCGACTCGCAGCCGCTGACGTCGTGCTCGACGGGTCCGGCTCGGCAGATGCCCTGCGTGCGCAGGTCGACGCCCTCTGGTCACGGCTCGCGGACGAGCGTCGGGCCGAGGAGGCCGCCGAGCTGGGCTGATGGTGCTGGGCGGAGCCCGGAGCGCCACCTCGGGCCGAACCTGTCGGTGCACCCACGTACCGTTGAGTCATGCGCCCTGTCACCGATCTGCAGCGGACCGTGGCCCCGTTCGAGGTCGTCTCGGACTACACGCCCTCGGGTGACCAGCCGACGGCGATCGCCGACCTCGCTCGTCGCATCAACGCGGGGGAGAAGGACGTCGTCCTGCTCGGGGCGACGGGCACCGGGAAGTCGGCGACCACAGCGTGGCTGATCGAGCAGGTCCAGCGTCCCACGCTCGTGATGGCACCCAACAAGACGCTCGCCGCTCAGCTGGCGACGGAGTTCCGCGAGCTCCTGCCGAACAACGCCGTCGAGTACTTCGTCTCGTACTACGACTACTACCAGCCTGAGGCGTACATCGCTCAGACGGACACCTACATCGAGAAGGACTCGTCGATCAACGACGAGGTCGAACGGCTACGCCACTCCGCGACCAGCTCGTTGCTGACCCGGCGCGACGTCGTGGTCGTGGCCTCGGTGTCCTGCATCTACGGCCTCGGCACGCCGCAGGAGTACGTCGACAGGATGGTGCGCCTGTCGGTCGGGGACCAGATCGAGCGTGACGACCTGCTCCGCCAGTTCGTCGCGATGCAGTACACCCGGAACGACATGGCCTTCACCCGGGGAACCTTTCGTGTGCGCGGCGACACGGTCGAGATCATCCCGGTCTATGAGGAGCTGGCGATCCGGATCGAGTTCTTCGGGGACGAGATCGAGACGATCCAGACGTTGCACCCGCTCACGGGAAACGTCGTGCAGACCGTCCCGGACGTCTACGTGTTCCCGGCCACCCACTACGTCGCCGGGCCCGAGCGGATGGAGCGCGCGGTCTCGTCGATCGAGGCCGAGCTCGCGGACCGGTTGGCCGAGTTCGAGCGGCAAGGGAAGCTGCTGGAGGCGCAGCGGCTCCGGATGCGGACGACGTACGACATCGAGATGATGCGCCAGATCGGCTCCTGCTCGGGGATCGAGAACTACTCGCGTCACATCGACGGACGCGCACCCGGCACCGCGCCGAACACGCTCCTCGACTACTTCCCGGAGGACTTCCTGCTCGTCATCGACGAGTCGCACGTCACGGTCCCGCAGATCGGGGCGATGTATGAGGGCGACATGTCGCGAAAGCGGAACCTCGTCGACCACGGCTTCCGTCTGCCCAGCGCGATGGACAACCGACCGCTCCGGTGGGAGGAGTTCGTCGAACGCATCGGCCAGACGGTGTACCTCTCGGCGACGCCCGGCAACTACGAGCTGAGCATGTCGGACGGGGTCGTCGAGCAGATCATCCGCCCCACGGGGCTGGTCGACCCAGAGATCGTCGTGAAGCCGACGACCGGACAGATCGACGACCTCCTCGAGGAGATCCGGCTGAGAACCGCGCGGAACGAGCGCGTGCTCGTCACCACGCTCACCAAGAAGATGTCCGAAGACCTGACGGACTACCTGCTGGAGCGCGGCGTGCGGGTCCGCTACCTCCACTCCGAGGTCGACACGCTGCGCCGCGTCGAGCTCCTTCGGGAGCTCCGGCTGGGGGAGTACGACGTCCTCGTCGGCATCAACCTCCTCCGCGAGGGGCTCGACCTCCCGGAGGTCTCGCTGGTGAGCATCCTCGACGCCGACAAGGAGGGCTTCCTGCGGTCGGGGACCTCGTTGATCCAGACCATCGGACGTGCCGCCCGCAACGTCTCCGGCCAGGTTCACATGTACGCCGACCGGATCACCCCGGCGATGGCGCACGCGATCGACGAGACCACGCGTCGCCGGGCGAAGCAGGTGGCGTACAACCTGGAGAACAACATCGACCCGACGCCTCTGCGCAAGCGGATCAGCGACGTGACGGACATGCTCGCACGGGAGGACATCGACACCCAGGAGCTGCTGGCGGGCGGGTACCGGAAGCCGGCTCGCGGCAAGGCCCCCGTGCCGGGTGGTGCTCCGGAGAGCGGATCCCGGTCGCGTCTGGCCGGTGCGGCGGCCGGCGAGCTGGC
This sequence comes from Cellulomonas sp. P24, assembly GCF_024704385.1. Classification (NCBI taxonomy): domain Bacteria; kingdom Bacillati; phylum Actinomycetota; class Actinomycetes; order Micrococcales; family Cellulomonadaceae; genus Cellulomonas; species Cellulomonas sp. P24. The sequence goes on along the minus strand of NZ_JAJDFX010000002.1, from coordinate 4,339,390 downwards.
GTCCCTCATCCAGGAGCTGAGCGACCAGATGCACGCAGCTGCCGGTGAGCTCCAGTTCGAGCTGGCAGCGCGGCTCCGGGACGAGATCGCGGGACTCAAGAAGGAGCTTCGGCAGATGCAAGCCGCCACGGCGTGACGCGATCGGCGCGCGCGGCAGGATGCGAGCGCGCGCGTCCGGTACGCTCGACCTGTTGGAGGGGAGTACGCCCCCGCGGTGGTGTCGTCATCACGGATGGTCCCGCGACCATCCCGGCACCATCGGTCCGGACCTGAACGTCCTGGCGGCGGAGACCTCCGGTACACCGTCATCGGTACCGGAGGTTGACACATGAGCGTTCCATTGTGGATCTGGGTGGCGACCGTCGTCGGCATCGCCGCCCTCCTGGTCTTCGACTTCTACACCCACGTCCGAACTCCACACGCGCCGTCGTTCCGCGAGTCGGCGTCGTGGAGCGCGGTCTACGTCGGCCTGGCGCTGGTGTTCGGCGTGGGGCTGGGGATCGTCTGGGGCTGGGGACACGGCGCCGAGTACTTCGCCGGCTACGTGATGGAGAAGAGCCTCTCGGTCGACAACCTGTTCGTCTTCCTCATCATCATGACGAGGTTCGCAGTGCCCAGGGAGTACCAGCAGAAGGTGCTGCTCGTCGGTGTGGCCATCGCCCTCGTCCTCCGTGGCGTGTTCATCTTCCTCGGGGCCGCGGCGATCGCGCAGTTCTCGTGGGTCTTCTACCTCTTCGGCGCCTTCCTCCTGTATACAGCGGTGACCCTCGCGCGGGAGGACCACGATCAGGAGAGGCCCGCCGACTACAAGGACCCCGCGCTCGTACGCCTGATGCGACGGCTGCTCCCGACGACGAACGAGTACCACGGCGACCGGCTCACGATCGCGCTGCACGGGCGGCGACTGCTCACCCCGATGCTGATCGTCATGGTGGCGATCGGCAGCACAGATGTCCTGTTCGCGCTCGACTCGATCCCGGCCGTCTACGGCCTGACGAAGGAGCCGTACATCGTGTTCGCCACGAACGCGCTCGCGCTCCTTGGGCTGAGACAGCTGTACTTCCTCCTGGGCGGACTGCTCCAGCGGTTGGTGTTCCTGTCGGAGGGTCTGGCGGTGATCCTCGGCTTCATCGGGATCAAGCTCGTGCTCGAGGCGTTGCACACCAACGAGGTGCCCTTCATCAACGGCGGAGCCGCCGTGGCGTGGGCACCCGAGATCCCGATCTGGCTGTCGATGATCGTGATCCTGGGCACGTTGACCGTCGCAACGGTGGCCAGTGTGATCACGACCGGCCGACGCGCGCGTCAGGTCGGAAGGACCGCGGAGGTGCGCTCGACCGATCCGGCCGTCACCGACACGAGCCGCCGGTGACCGTCACCCCGCTCCTGTGGATCACGTCGCTCGGCATCGCGGGACTCGTCCTCCTGGTGGACGTCACGGTCGTCGGGCGACGCCCGCACGTCCCGTCGACGCGGGAGAGCCTGCGCTACCTCGGTCTGTACGTCGGCCTGGCCGTCGCCTTCGGGCTGATGGTGTGGCTCATGTTCGGGTCGAGACACGCGGGGGAGTTCTACGCCGGGTGGTTGACCGAGTACTCCCTGTCGGTGGACAACCTCGTCGTCTTCCTCATCATCATGGCCAGGTTCGCGGTGCCGCGTGCCTATCAGCAGTCGGCGCTCCTCATCGGGATCATCCTCGCGCTCGTCCTGCGCGGCGCCTTCATCGCGGCGGGGTCAGCGGTGATCGCCTCCTTCAGCTGGGTCTTCTACCTGTTCGGCGCGTTCCTCGTGTACACCGCGGTCCAGATGGCTCGTGGTGCCGGCGCCGAGTCCGAGGAGTACCGCCCCCCGAGCGTCCTGCGGCTGGTGCAGCGCAGGATCCGCACCACGGAGGAGTTCCACGGTGTGCACCTGAGCGTGCGGATCGACGGTGTCCGGGTGGTGACGCCGATGCTGGTCGTTCTCGTCGCGATCGGCTTCACGGATCTGCTGTTCGCGTTCGACTCGATCCCGGCCGTCTTCGGCCTCACGACCGAGCCGTACCTGGTTCTGATGGCGAACGTCTTCGCCCTCATGGGGCTCCGCCAGCTCTACTTCCTCCTCGGCGACCTGCTCACCCGGGTCGTCTACCTGAACGCCGGCCTCTCGGTGCTTCTGGGCTTCATCGGGGTCAAGCTCGTGCTTCAGTCGCTGCACGACAACCAGCTGCCGTTCATCAACGGTGGTCAGCCGGTGCGCTGGGCGCCCCTCGTCCCGGTCAGCACGTCGTTGCTGGTGATCGTCGGGGTCCTCGTCGCGACCGCGGTGGCCAGCGCGTCACGGGCGCGACGCGTGCGCAGACGGTAGCCGCCGCACGCCGCGGCCAGTTCCTCAGCGCGTCAGTGCAGGAGTGCCTCGGTGCGCGAGCGCCTCAGCGCGGCTCGGCCCACGGTCCCAGCACGATGTCCCAGGTGCGCACGGTCGTCGTGGAGATCACACCGGCGCGGGCGAACGGGTCTCCGGCGAGCAGGTCGTCGAGCTCGTCGCGGTCGCGTGCGCGGAACACGAGGAGCGCACCCGGGGCACCCTCGGTGTACGGCCCGGAGCCGAGCAGGCTCCCGTCGGCGGCGAGCCGGCCGAGGTAGGCGCGATGCTCGGGCCGGACGGTGTCCTGCAGGTCTCGGCGTGCGTCGTAGGTGTACTGGACGGCGAAGGTCGGCATGGCAGCATCCTTGCGCATCCGGAAGCCCTACCGGCCGGCAGCGACACCAGGACGGCTCGCAGCGGCGGTGAGAGAGTGTCGTCATGACGGTGATCACCTGCGTGCGTCCCCGCGTCCGGAGGCGCGTGCGATGACGGCGCTCGTTCTTCCCGACGACCTGCTGGCGCGGATCTCTGCCCGGGCGCCCGGGTACGACCGTGACAACGGATTCCCTCATGACGACCTCGCCGACCTTGCCGAGCTCGGCTACCTGCGGGCCTTCGTGCCGGAACGGCTCGGCGGCGCCGGGATGGGACTGGCGCAGGTCGCCGAGCAGCAGGCGCGACTGGCCGCTGCGGCGCCGGCGACCGCACTCGCGGTGAACATGCACCTCGTGGTCACCGGTATCGCCGCCGTCCTCGCGGCGCGCGGTGACGAGTCGCTCGCGTTCGTGCTCGAGGACGCGGCGCGCGGCGAGGTGTTCGCGTTCGGGAACTCGGAGGCGGGCAACGACCTGGTGATGTTCGACTCGAAGACCCGCGCGGTCCCGACGCCGGACGGCGGCTACCGGTTCGACGGGACGAAGATCTTCACGTCGCTGTCGCCGGTGTGGACCCGGCTGGCGGTCTTCGGGCGCGACGACACCGACCCCGGGAACCCGCTTCTCGTCCATGCGGTGGTTGATCGATCTGCTCCCGGGATCCATGTCGGCGACGACTGGGACACGCTCGGGATGCGCGCCACGCAGAGCTGCACGACGGTGCTCGACGGCGTCGAGGCCCCACGCGGGCGCGTGTACCGACGTCTGCCCGTGGGGCCGAGCCGGGACCCCTTCATCTTCGCGTTGTTCGCGGTGTTCGAGATCCTCCTGGCGGCGGTCTACACCGGAGTCGGTCGCCGCGCCGTCGAGCTGGCCGTGGCGGCCGCGCACCGTCGGACGTCGATGAAGGGCGCGGGACGGACCTACGCACAGGACCCGGACATCCGCTGGCGGGTAGCCGATGCCGCGATCGCACAGGACGGCATCGAGCCGCAGGTGACCGCGCTCGCCCGGGACGTCGACGCACTCGTCGACCACGGGTCTCGATGGTTCCCCCTGCTCGTCGGCCTCAAGGTGCGGGCGACCGAGAACGCTCGCGTCGTCGTCGACCACGCGCTGCGCGTCGCGGGCGGGTCCTCGTACTTCTCCGGGAACGAGCTCGGTCGTCTGTACCGCGACGTCCTCGCCGGGATCTTCCACCCGTCGGACGGGGAGTCCGCGCACGCGACGGTGGCGAACGCGATGCTCGGCCCGGTCGTGACGGAGGCACCCGGAGGCGGCCCTCTCCGCGCGGGCAGCACGGACGACTGAGGTGCATGTCGACAGGCCGCCTCGTCGAACAGGTGTACGACTGTCGGTCCTCTGACCTACCATGGCCGGGTGAATGATCGTCTGGTGGTTCAGGGTGCTCGCGAGCACAACCTGCGCAACGTCGACCTCGACCTTCCCCGTGACCGGCTGATCGTCTTCACGGGCCTGTCCGGGTCCGGGAAGTCGTCGCTCGCCTTCGACACGATCTTCGCGGAAGGTCAGCGGCGCTACGTCGAGTCGCTGTCGGCGTATGCACGGCAGTTCCTCGGGCAGATGGACAAGCCTGACGTCGACTTCATCGAGGGCTTGTCACCAGCGGTGTCGATCGACCAGAAGTCGACGAACCGCAACCCTCGATCGACCGTCGGGACGATCACCGAGGTGTACGACTACCTTCGGCTCCTGTTCGCACGAGCGGGGACCCAGTACTGCCCCGTCTGCGGTGAGCGGGTCACCGCGCAGACGCCGCAGCAGATCGTCGACCGCCTGCTCGAGCTGCCCGAGGGCACGCGGTTCCAGATCCTCGCCCCGGTCGTGCGCGGACGGAAGGGCGAGTACGCCGACCTCTTCAAGGAGCTCCAGTCGAAGGGGTTCGCCCGCGCGCGGGTCGACGGTGAGGTCGTCCAGCTCAGCGAGCCACCGACGCTCGAGAAGAAGCTCAAGCACGACATCGAGGTCGTCGTGGATCGTCTCGTCGCGCGCGACGGCGTGCAGCGCCGCCTGACCGACTCCGTCGAGACGGCGCTCGGCCTGGCCGGTGGGCTCCTCGTTGCCGAGCTCGTCGACGCGGACATCGACGACCTCGCGCGTGAGCGTCGGTTCTCCGAGCACCGTGCGTGCCCGAACGACCACCAGCTCAGCCTCGAGGAGATCGAGCCGCGCACGTTCTCGTTCAATGCGCCCTACGGCGCCTGCCCCGAGTGCACCGGCATCGGTAGCCGGCTCGAGGTGGACCCCGAGCTCGTGATCCCGGACGAGGACCTCTCCCTCGCCGACGGCGCCGTGGCGCCGTGGTCGCAGATCTCCTCCGAGTACTTCACCCGCGTGCTCTCGGCGCTCGCCGGTGACCTGGGGTTCTCGATGGATGTGCCCTGGCGGGCCCTGCCCGAGCGTGCCAAGAACGCGGTGCTGTTCGGTGAGAACCATGAGGTGAAGGTGCGTTACCGGAACCGGTGGGGACGGGAGCGGCAGTACTCCACCGGGTTCGAGGGCGTCGTGACCTTCCTCGAGCGTCGGCACGGCGAGACCGAGTCGGACTGGTCGAAGGAGAAGTACGAGGCCTTCATGCGCGAGGTGCCGTGCCCCGTGTGCGAGGGCACGCGACTGAAGCCCGAGGTGCTGGCGGTGCGGGTCGGCGGCAAGTCGATCGCGGAGGTGTGCGAGCTCCCGCTCCGCGAGGCACGCGACTTCCTGGACGCGCTCGAGCTCGGCGAGCGCGAACGCACGATCGCCGCGCAGGTGCTCAAGGAGATCCAAGCCCGCCTCGGCTTCCTGCTGGACGTCGGGCTCGACTACCTGTCGCTGATGAGACCCGCCGGGACGTTGAGCGGCGGCGAGGCGCAGCGCATCCGGCTCGCCACGCAGATCGGCTCGGGGCTGGTCGGGGTGCTGTACGTGCTCGACGAGCCGAGCATCGGCCTCCACCAGCGGGACAACCGGCGCCTGATCGAGACGTTGACGCGCCTGCGCGACCTGGGGAACACGCTGATCGTCGTCGAGCACGACGAGGACACCATCCGTACCGCCGACTGGATCGTCGACATCGGTCCGGGTGCAGGCGAGCACGGGGGCCGCGTGGTGCACTCCGGCGACCTGGCGGGCCTGCTCGCGTCGCAGGAGTCGGTGACCGGTGCGTACCTCTCCGGCCGACGCTCGATCCCGATGCCCTCGCAGCGTCGCCCGGTCGACCCGGACCGCATGCTCACGGTCATCGGGGCGCGCGAGCACAACCTCGACGGCATCGACGTGAGCTTCCCGCTGGGCACCCTGATCGCCGTGACCGGCGTCTCGGGATCCGGGAAGTCGACCCTGGTGAACAGCATCCTGTACACGGTGCTCGCCAACGAGCTCAACGGTGCGCGCCAGGTCGCCGGTCGGCACAAGAGAGTGACCGGCCTCGAGCACCTCGACAAGGTGGTGCATGTCGACCAGGGGCCCATCGGCCGGACCCCGCGCTCGAACCCTGCCACCTACACGGGGGTCTGGGACCACGTCCGCAAGCTGTTCGCCGAGACGACCGAGGCGAAGGTCCGTGGCTACCTGCCAGGACGGTTCTCGTTCAACGTCAAGGGCGGTCGTTGCGAGGCATGCTCCGGCGACGGCACCTTGAAGATCGAGATGAACTTCCTCCCGGACGTCTACGTCCCGTGCGAGGTGTGCCACGGCGCCCGGTACAACCGGGAGACGCTCGAGGTGCACTTCAAGGGGAAGACCGTCGCCGACGTCCTCAACATGCCCATCGAGGAGGCCGCCGAGTTCTTCGCGGCGGTACCGGCGATCGCGCGCCATCTCCGGACGCTCGTCGACGTCGGGCTCGGGTATGTCCGGCTCGGTCAGCCTGCTCCGACGCTCTCAGGGGGCGAGGCCCAGCGGGTCAAGCTCGCCGCGGAGCTGCAGAAGCGGTCGACGGGGCGCACCATCTACGTCCTCGACGAGCCGACGACGGGCCTGCACTTCGAGGACATCAGGAAGCTCCTCGGGGTGCTGCAGTCGTTGGTCGACAAGGGCAACAGCGTGATCGTGATCGAGCACAACCTCGACGTGGTCAAGAACGCCGACTGGGTCATCGACATGGGGCCTGAGGGTGGGAGCGGTGGCGGGCGAGTGATCGCCGAGGGCACACCAGAGCACGTCGCGACCGTGCCGGGAAGCTACACGGGTCTCTTCCTCGCCGACGTCCTCGAGCTGGACCTGGAGCGTGCGAGCGCCTGACCACCGCGTCGGCCGGGCTCGACCGTCGTCGCAGTCGGGCGGTCCTCCGGGACCGTCTGGTCGACCTGGCGGTCGCGGCTCAGCTGACCGGACCGGTCGCGACGCGGACGGGTGCGGGGTCGATGCGCACCGGGACGCTGACGGACCGCGAGATGAAGCAGTACTCGTGGGCGCGGTGGTGCAGCGCCATCAGGTGGCCGTCGGACGTCGCGTCGACCGCCGTGCCGGTGCCGGAGACAGTGACGACGGGGTGAAGGACGACCTCGGTGAACTGACCGGCCCCGTGCGCCTCGACCCGCATCGTCGCCGTGGCCGCGTCGGAGTAGCCGACGACTACGACACCTGCCTCGGCCGCCAGGTGAAGGAACCACAGCATGTGGCACTGCGAGAGCGCCGCCACGAACAGGTCCTCCGGGCTGTGGCGGTGCGGGTCACCGCGGAAGGCCGGATCAGCCGAGCCGAGCACCGCAGGCTTGCCGTCGAACCGGATCTCGTGGTCGCGGCTGTACGCGCGGTACGAGGACGTGCCCGTCTCCCCGGCGCCGGTCCAGGTCACGTCGGCGGTGTAGGTGTGGAGGATGCCCATGTCTCACCGTAGCGACAGCACAGGGCACAGGCGCGCAAGCCGCGTCGGTGGGCTGAACTAGGCTCGACGGCATGGCTGATCCCGCCACGTACCGGCCGGCACCGGGGGAGATCCCCGAGCAACCGGGGGTCTACAGGTTCCGCGACGAGCACGGGCGCGTGATCTACGTCGGCAAGGCGAAGAGCCTGCGCCCACGGCTGTCGAGCTACTTCCAGGATCTTGCCGCGCTCCACCCGAGGACGCAGTCGATGGTCACGTCGGCAGCGTCGGTCGAGTGGACCGTCGTCGGGACCGAGGTCGAGGCCCTCGCCCTCGAGTACTCGTGGATCAAGGAATTCGATCCGCGGTTCAACGTGAAGTACCGCGACGACAAGTCGTACCCGTACCTCGCCGTCACGATGGCGGAGGAGATCCCGCGGGTCCAGGTGATGCGCGGCGCGAAGCGCCCCGGGACCCGCTACTTCGGCCCCTACGGGCACGCCTGGGCGATCCGCGAGACCGTCGACCTGCTGCTCCGGGTCTTTCCGGTGCGGACCTGCTCAGCCGGGGTCTACCGGCGGGCCGCGCAGGTCGGGCGACCATGCCTGCTCGGCTACATCGAGAAGTGCTCAGCGCCGTGCGTCGGACGGATCACCCCGGAGGACCATCGTGCCCTCGCGGCAGACTTCTGCGACTTCATGGCCGGGGACACCGCGAAGTTCGTCCGTCGACTCGATACGCGCATGCGCGCCGCCGCGGCGGCGCAGGAGTACGAGAAGGCCGCCCGTCTGCGCGACGACATCGCGGCGCTCGAGCGCGCGACCGAGCGCAATGCGGTCGTGCTCCAGGACGGCACCGACGCCGACATCTTCGCGCTCGTCGGCGACGAGCTCGAGGCGGCTGTGCAGGTCTTCCACGTCCGCGACGGACGGATCCGTGGCCAACGGGGCTGGGTGGTCGAGAAGGTCGAGGAGCTCACGGACGCCGATCTGGTCGAGCACCTCCTCCAGCAGGTCTACGGCGAGGAAGCGACGGATGTCCCGCCGCCGGGACGGTCCGGGGGGATGCGAGGCGATCGCCCGGCGGGCACCGTCGTCTCGGGGGCGGTACCGCGCGAGGTCCTGGTCCCGGTGCTCCCGTCGGACGTCGCGCAGGTGCAGTCCTGGCTGTCGGGGCTGCGTGGCGCGAAGGTCGACGTGCGTGTTCCCCGGCGGGGTGACAAGCGCGAGCTGGCGGAGACGGTGCGGCGCAACGCCGAGCAGGCCCTCGCGCTGCACCGCACACGCCGGGCGGGCGACCTCACCACCCGGAGCCAGGCGCTGCGGGAGATCCAGGAGGCGCTCGACCTCCCGACGGCACCGCTTCGGATCGAGTGCTACGACGTGTCCCACACGCAGGGCACGTACCAGTCGGCCTCGATGGTGGTGTTCGAGGACGGGTTGCCACGCAAGAGCGAGTACCGGGTGTTCACGGTGCGGGGAACGGACGGCGACGGCGCGACGGATGACACCGCGGCGATGCGTGAGGTGATCACCCGGCGGTTCGCGCGGCACGTCGACGGCCGCACGGTCTCCAAGGACGAGGAGACCGGTGCGGAGGACGCGGCTGCCCTCGAGCCGGCACCGCTGCGGTCCGGTCCCATCGACCCGACGGCCGCGCGACCGCCCCGGTTCGCCTACCCTCCGAACCTCGTCGTGGTCGACGGCGGACCACCCCAGGTCGCCGCCGCCGCCGAAGCCCTGGCGTCACTCGGCGTGACGGACGTTGCGCTCTGCGGGCTGGCGAAGAGGCTCGAAGAGGTCTGGCTGCCGGCCGAGGACTACCCGGTGATCCTTCAGCGCAGCTCCGAAGGCCTGTACCTGCTGCAGCGGGTCCGCGACGAGGCGCACCGGTTCGCGATCTCGGCGCACCGCAAGAGGCGCAGCAAAGGGATGACGGTGTCGGCGCTGGACGACGTGCCTGGGCTCGGGCCGACGCGCTCTGCTGCGCTGCTGAAGGCGTTCGGGTCGATCGCCCGCCTGCGTGCCGCCTCCGTCGAGGAGCTCGCCGCGGTTCCGGGCATGGGGTCGAAGACCGCGGCAGCGGTCCACGCCGCGCTCGCACCTGCGTCCGGTCCGCCGTCATGACCTGGCATGCTGGGGCCATGAGCGAAGAACCGTCGCCCATCACGGTGCCGTCAGGAATCCCTCAGCTCGAGGCGACCACGGCCGCACCGCGACTGGACATGCCCGAGCTTCTGATCATCACCGGGATGTCCGGTGCCGGTCGCACGAGGGCTGCGGCGGTGCTCGAGGATCTCGACTGGTACGTGGTGGACAACCTTCCCGTGCAGCTCCTCTCGCACCTCGTGGGGATGGTGACGCACTCCGGGCCACGAGCGACGCGTCCCGAGGCGCTCAAGCTCGCCGCCGTGGTCGACGTCCGGGGTCGCGAGTTCTTTGCCGACATGTCGGGCGTGCTGGAGTCCTTGCGGGACTCAGGTTTCGCGTACCGCGTGCTCTTCCTCGACGCATCCGACGAGGTGCTCGTCCGGAGGTTCGAGCAGGTGCGCCGGCCGCACCCGCTCCAGGGTGACGGGCGGGTTCTCGAGGGCATCACCGCAGAGCGCGCGCTGCTCGCGTCGATCCGCGAGCGGGCAGACGTCCTGATCGACACCTCGGCGCTGAACGTGCACGATCTCGCGCGGGAGGTCCGGGCGGCGTTCGCCGACGGCGGCGACGACGCGCTGCGCATCAACGTCGTCTCGTTCGGGTTCAAGTACGGGATCCCGCTCGACGCGGACCATGTGGTGGACGTGCGATTCCTCACGAACCCCTACTGGATCACTGAGCTCCGCCACCTCACCGGTCGCGACGACGCGGTGCGAGACTACGTCCTCGGACTGCCGGGCGCCCGCGAGTTCGTGGAGCGCTACGTGGACGCGCTCGAACCGGTGCTCGCCGGGTACCTCAACGAGGAGAAGCGGTACGTGACGATCGCCGTCGGGTGCACCGGCGGCAAGCACCGATCGGTCGCCATCAGCGAGGCGATCGCAGCCCGACTGCGAGAGCGAGGTCAACGGGTCACCGTCGCGGCTCGGGACCTCGGCAAGGAATGAGACCGGGGAGTCCCACGGGGCCGGCGGTCGTCGCCCTGGGCGGCGGTCACGGCCTGTCGGCCACGCTCTCGGCACTCCGGCTCATGACCGAGGCCATCACGGCGGTGGTCACGGTCGCCGACGACGGAGGTTCGTCCGGACGGCTCCGGTCGGAGCTCGCGGTGCTTCCGCCGGGCGACCTGCGGATGGCGCTGTCGGCGCTGTGCGACGACTCGGAGTGGGGCCGAACCTGGCGTGACCTGCTCCAGCACCGGTTCAGCTCGTCCGGAGGCCTCGACCAGCACGCCGTCGGCAATCTCCTGATCGTCGCCCTGTGGGAGCTGCTGGGGGACACGGTCGAGGGCCTCGACCTGGTGGGCCGCCTGCTCGGGTCACGCGGCCGGGTCCTGCCGATGGCCGCAGTCCCGCTCGAGATCGAGGCGGACGTCGTCGACGCGGACGGAGCCACGCAGACCGTCCGCGGGCAGAGCACCGTCGCGGTCACCCGCTCGCGCATCCAGCACATCCGGCTGCTCCCGGACCGTCCGCCGGCATGCCCGCAGGCGATCGAGGCGGTGCGGGCCGCCGACTGGATCATCCTCGGACCCGGGTCCTGGTACACGTCGGTCCTTCCGCACCTCCTGGTCCCTGAGCTCTCTGCCGCGCTCCACGAGACCCGTGCACGTCGGCTCGTCACGCTCAACCTCTCACCGGAGATGGGGGAGACCGCAGGGATGGGGGCCGCCGACCACCTGCGCGCGCTCGCCCAGCACGCACCGGAGCTGCGGATCGATGCCGTCGTCGCCGACCCGAGCTCCGTGCCGGACGTCGGACCGGTGATCGACCAGGCGGAGTCGATGGGCGCGAGGCTCTTGTTGCGGCAGGTCAGAACGGGTGACGGGTCGGCGCGTCACGACCCGCTGCGGCTTGCGGCGGCGTACCGGGACGTCTTCGAGGACTTCTTCGGCGACGTCGGAACACCCTCGAGGTAGTGGCAGGATGTCGCCATGGCTCTGACGGCACAGGTGAAGGACGAGCTCGCACGGCTGACTGTCGACAAGACCTCGTGCCGTAAGGCGGAGGTGTCGGCCACGCTGCGGTTCGCCGGTGGCCTGCACATCATCTCGGGCCGGATCGTCATCGAGGCGGAGCTCGACACGGGCATCGCCGCGCGCCGGCTGCGGCAGGCGATCGCTGAGGTGTACGGGCACTCGAGCGACGTCGTGGTCGTCTCCGCGGGCGGGCTCCGCAAGGGGAGTCGCTACGTCGTCCGCGTGGTCAAGGACGGTGAGTCGTTGGCGCGGCAGACCGGCCTCCTGGACAACCGCGGTCGGCCCGTTCGAGGACTGCCCCCCAGGTGGTGTCCGCCGGGGTGGGGGAGGCCGAGGCCGCGTGGCGTGGCGCCTTCCTCGCGCACGGGTCCCTGACCGAGCCGGGGAGGTCGGCCGCTCTCGAGGTCACCTGTCCGGGCCCGGAGGCCGCCCTTGCCCTGGTCGGAGCCGCTCGTCGGCTCGGCATCTCCGCGAAGGCACGAGAGGTCCGCGGTGTCGACCGGGTGGTGATCCGGGACGGCGACGCGATCGCGGCGATGCTGACCCGGCTGGGTGCGCACGACGCCATGATGGTCTGGGAGGAGCGGCGCATGCGCCGCGAGGTGCGCGGCACCGCGAACCGACTGGCGAACTTCGACGACGCGAATCTGCGCAGGTCGGCGCGCGCGGCCGTTGCCGCCGGAGCGCGGGTCGAGCGCGCGTTCGAGATCCTGGGCCCGGACCTGCCCGAGCACCTGCGCGAGGCGGGCGAGCTGCGTCTCGCGCACAAGCAGGCGTCACTGGAGGAGCTGGGGAAGCTGGCCGAACCGGCACTGACCAAGGACGCCGTCGCCGGGCGGATCCGACGGCTCCTCGCGACCGCGGACAAGAGGGCGAACGAGCTGGGCATTCCGGACACGGAAGCCGGTCTCAGCCCGGACCTGCTCGACCTCTGACGGACTGTCCGCAAGACGACCTTGGTCCCGCAGGAGCACCCCCTTCGGGTATAGGCTCGGCAATGCCGGTGGTCCTGGGACCGACATCGCGTCGTGCTCTCGGCAAGGCCTCGGTAGCGCACATCGGCGTGCGTGCTCACCATCAACGTAAATGTGTGCGCCGACGCTGTCGGCGCGTGCCGAGGAGGGCTCTGTGACCATCCGCGTCGGAATCAACGGCTTCGGTCGGATCGGACGTAACTTCTTCCGCGCCATCCTGGCGTCCGGAGCAGACATCGAGATCGTCGGGGTCAACGACCTCACGGACAACAAGACGCTGGCGCACCTGCTCAAGTACGACTCCGTGCTGGGTCGGCTTGCCGGCGAGGTCTCGTACGACGAGGACTCGATCACCGCAGGTGGCATGACGTTCAAGGTGCTCGCCGAGCGCGAGCCGGCGAACCTGCCGTGGGCCGCTCTGGGTGCCGACATCGTGATCGAGTCGACCGGCTTCTTCACGGACGCGACCAAGGCGAAGGCGCACATCGACGCCGGTGCCAAGAAGGTCATCATCTCCGCTCCGGCGAAGAACGAGGACGCCACCTTCGTCGTCGGCGTGAACCACACCACGTACGACGCCGCGACGCAGCACGTCATCTCGAACGCGTCCTGCACGACGAACTGCCTCGCGCCGATGGCCAAGGTCCTCGACGAGACGGTCGGCATCGAGCGTGGCCTGATGACGACGATCCACGCCTACACGGGTGACCAGAACCTGCAGGACGGTCCGCACCGCGACCTGCGTCGTGCGCGTGCGGCGGCGATCAACATCGTCCCGACCTCGACCGGTGCGGCCAAGGCGGTCGCCCTGGTTCTCCCGCAGCTCAAGGGCAAGCTCGACGGCTTCGCGATGCGCGTGCCGACCCCGACCGGCTCGGCCACCGACCTGACCTTCACGGCCTCGCGCGAGACCACGGTCGAGGAGATCAACGCGGCGATCAAGGCTGCCTCGGAGACCGAGGGCCTCAAGGGCATCCTCACCTACACCGAGGACCCGATCGTGTCGACCGACATCGTGACGGACCCGGCCTCGAGCATCTTCGACGCCGGCCTCACCAAGGTCATCGGCAACATGGTCAAGGTCGTGGCGTGGTACGACAACGAGTGGGGCTACTCCAACTCGCTCGTCAAGCTGACGACGTACGTCGGCGAGCGTCTCTGACCTTCGTCGCACCTGCAAGAAGTTGACGTGAGTCCACGGGCCCCGCGCGACCTCCGGGTCGTCCGGGGCCCGTGGACTCCGTCATGTCACCCCCGAACGACCTCACAGCGAGGATGTGCAGCATGAAGACGATCGACGACCTCGGCGACCTGAGCGGCAAGACGGTGCTCGTTCGCTCCGACCTCAACGTGCCTCTCGACGGCACGACCATCACCGACGACGGCCGGGTCCGGGCCGCCGTGCCGACGATCAAGGCACTGCTCTCCGCAGGGGCCAAGGTCGTCGTGGCGGCGCACCTGGGCCGCCCGAAGGGCGCACCCGAGGCGAAGTACTCGCTCGCGCCCGTCGCCGTGCGTCTCGGAGAGCTCCTCGAGGTCCCGGTCCACCTGGCCGCGGACACCGTGGGCGACTCCGCCAAGGCGACCGTCGCGGCGCTGTCCGCCGGCGAGGTCGCGATGCTCGAGAACATCCGGTTCGACCCGCGGGAGACGTCCAAGGACGAGGCGGAGCGCGGCGCGCTCGCCGACGACCTCGCCGCTCTGGCCGACGTGTACGTGTCGGACGGCTTCGGCGTCGTGCACCGCAAGCAGGCATCCGTGTACGACATCGCGCTCAAGCTCCCGGCAGCGGTGGGCAGCCTCGTGCTCAAGGAGGTCGAGTCGCTCAAGCGGGCGACCGAGGACCCGGAGCGCCCGTACGTCGTGGTTCTCGGGGGTTCGAAGGTCTCCGACAAGCTCGGCGTCATCGAGAACCTCATCGGCAAGGCTGACCGGCTCCTCGTCGGGGGCGGGATGGTCTTCACGTTCCTCGCCGCGCAGGGCCACTCGGTCGGCAACTCGCTGCTCGAGTCCGACCAGATCGAGACGGTGAAGGGCTACCTCGCGCTGGCAGCGGAGAGGGGCGTCGAGATCGTCCTCCCCACGGACATCGTCGCAGCGGACGCATTCGCCGCAGACGCACCGCACGCGGTCGTCGCAGCCGACGCGATCCCCGACGGGAAGATCGGCCTCGACATCGGCCCCGACTCGCAGAAGCTGTTCGCGAGCAAGATCCTGGACGCCAAGACGATCGTCTGGAACGGACCGATGGGCGTCTTCGAGTTCGCTGCGTTCGCCGGCGGCACCCGCGCGGTCGCCCAGGCCTTGGTCGACACCGAGGGCTTCAGCATCGTCGGTGGCGGCGACTCTGCCGCGGCCGTGCGCCTGCTGGGCTTCGACGAGAGCAAGTTCGGCCACATCTCCACCGGTGGGGGCGCCAGCCTCGAGTACCTCGAGGGCAAGACCCTTCCCGGCATCGCCGTCCTCGACCGCTGAGCGACGGCTCACCTCACCGCTTCCTCCACCCGAACGAAGGACTGACGTGGCAACGAGCCGTATCCCGCTGATGGCGGGCAACTGGAAGATGAACCTTGACCATCACCAGGCGATCCAGCTGGTGCAGAAGCTCGCCTGGACGCTCAAGGACGCCAAGCACGACTTCAGCTCCGTGGAGGTCGCGGTCATCCCGCCGTTCACGGACCTGCGCAGCGTGCAGACGTTGATCGACGCCGACAAGCTGGAGATCGTCTACGGGGCGCAGGACGTCTCGGCGCACGCCGGTGGCGCGTACACCGGCGAGATCTCGCCGGCGATGCTGGCGAAGCTCGGGGTGACCTACGCCGTCGTCGGGCACTCGGAGCGTCGCGAGTACCACGCCGAGGACGACGCGACAGTGGCGGCCAAGGCTGCCTCAGCGTTCAGCGAGGGCATCGTGCCGATCGTGTGCGTCGGCGAGGGCCTCGACGTCCGGAAGGCGGGCCAGCAGGTCGAGTACACGCTCGCCCAGCTCGAGGGATCGCTCGCGGGACTACCGGCCGACAAGGCCGCCAGCGTCGTGATCGCGTACGAGCCGGTGTGGGCGATCGGGACCGGTGAGGTCGCGACTCCGCAGGACGCGCAGGAGGTCTGTGCGGCCATCCGAGGCAAGCTCGCCGAGCTGTACAGCCAGGAGCTCGCCGACGGTGTCCGCGTCCTCTACGGCGGTTCGGTGAAGTCGGGCAACGTGGCGTCGATCATGGCGCAGCCGGACGTCGACGGCGCCCTCGTCGGCGGTGCGAGCCTGGACGCCGAGGAGTTCGCGGCGATCGCCCGGTACCAGTCCCACCAGGTGGGTCTCTGAGGTACCGGCCTCGCCGGCCAGGTCGTTGACCTGGCAAGGCAGTGATCGACGGTGTCGTCCCGGTGCCACCTGGGCACCGGGACGACACCGGTCCGTCGGGAGTCGCGGTTCGTTGGCCGGATCGGCTCCACGTCGCCTACCCTTGACTGCGACCGCTCACCGCGGTCGCTCCCGTCCCGTGAGGATCGATTCAGACCGTGTCTGCCCTGCGTATCACCCTTCTGACGCTGCTCTGCCTCACCAGCCTGCTGCTGATCCCGTTGGTCCTGCTCCACAAGGGCAAGGGCGGCGGTCTCTCCGACATGTTCGGCGGCGGTGTCACGAGCAACATCGGGAGCTCCGGCGTGGCCGAGCGCAACCTGAATCGACTGACCGTCATCGTCGCGCTCGTGTGGGCGGTCATCATCATCCTGCTCGGGCTTCTCGAGCGCGTCGCGCCGTGACTTCGGAGGATCATCGTGGCTAGTGGCAGTGCGATCAGAGGATCCCGCGTCGGTGCCGGACCCATGGGCGAGGCCGAGCGCGGGGACACGGCCCCGCGGGTCTCGATCTCCTACTGGTGCGCGAACGGGCACGAGACGCGCCCCAGCTTCGCCGCGGAGGCGCGCGACGACGCACCCGCGACGTGGGACTGCCCGCGGTGCGGCTTCCCCGCCGGTCAGGAGCAGCTGAACCCGCCGGAGCCGGTCAAGAACGAGCCGTACAAGACGCACCTGGCCTACGTCAAGGAGCGTCGGAGCGACCAGGACGGTGTCGACATCCTGGACGAGGCACTCGCCGCGCTCCGAGCACGCCGCGGCAACTGAGACTCGCGACGACCCCGCCGCGAGAGCCCGGGGCTCGACGAAGGTAGTCTGCTCGGCGAGCTCGGCCCCGTCACCAGGACGACTGCGCCTAGCTCGGTGAGGGTGTCGAGGACGGTGCCGGCACGGCGATCTCGGCCGCAGCGGCCGCGTCGAGCAGCCACAGCGTGCTGACCTGGCCGCGCACCCGAGCGGCCGGAAGCGCGGCGCCTGCGAGTGCTGCCGCGACCGAGGGTGCCTTCTCGGCACCTGCCACGACCAGCCACACGGCCTCGGCGACGCAGATCGCCTCGTTCGTGAGCGATACACGGTCCGGGGGTGGCTTCGGCGCGTCGTGAACAGCCACGACCGTGGCACCCGAGGCGAGCTCGGCCGTGTTCCCCGGGAACAGCGACGCGACGTGACCGTCCGGACCCATGCCGAGCAGGACGACATCGAACGGGGGGACTGCGGGGCGCGGAGCCCCGACGGTCGCATGCGCGGCGAGCTCGGCCGCGTAGGCGGCCGCGGCGTCCTCCGCCGACGTGATCCCGTCCGACCCGGCAGCGGGGAACGGGTGGACGTTCGCGGCCGGGAGGAGTGGCGCCAGCTCGTCCAGCAGGGCGCCGCGCGCCTGTGTCTCGTTGCGATCCGGGTGGCCGGAGGGGAGGAACCGCTCGTCCCCCCACCACAGGTGGACCCCGGACCAGTCGATCGCGTCCCGACCCGGGTGATCCCGGAGCGCGGCGAGGACACCGATGCCGACCGTCCCGCCGGTGAGCACCACATGGACCGGCGTCCGGACGGACTGGAGGTCGACGAGCCTGACGACGAGCCGCGCCGCGGTGACCTGGGCGACGGCGTCCGCGTCGGGGTGGGCGACGACCCGCGACGTGCTCATGCGTCGAGCCTTGCGAGCCCCTTGGTCAGCACCTCGCCGTAGACGTCGTCGGGGTCGAGGCGACGGAGCTCCTCGGCGAGGCACTCCTGAAGCTGGCGGATGGGCAGCGCGATCCGGTGCTCGGGCTGGTCGGGCTGGCGCAGGGCCGCCGTCTTGCCGTCCGGACGGTACAGCACGATGTCACCGGATCGACGTTCCAGCCGCACCTCGGTGATCGCGGGAGCGTCGGGCTCCCGACGGATCTCGATCGGGCAGCGCAGCTCCTGCGCGAGCCACGCGGCGATCATGTCCACTGACGGGTGCGTGCTCTCGCCGGCCACGACCACCCGCTGGACGGGCTCGTACGGCGGCTGGTCGAGCGCGGCGGCGAGCAGCCCCCGCCAGAGGGTGATCCGGGTCCAGGCGAGGTCGGTGTCCCCGGCCGTGTACACCGTGCTGAGGCGCCGGAGCGTCTCGAAAGGATGGGCGCACTCGCTCGCATCGGTGATCCGCCGTTGTGCCATCTTCCCGAGCATGCTCTCCGACGGGTTCGCCGGAGACTCGTACGGCCACCAGATCACGATCGGGGCGTCCGGGAGCAGCAACGGGATGACCAGCGTGTCTCCGTGCGCAGGGAGGTCGCCGGACGGCCGGAGCACCACGACCTCGCTCGCACCGGCGTCCCCGCCGAGTCGGATCTCGGCGTTGAGCGTGCGGCCGGTCTCGGCCGACCTCGGCGCGATCACGATCACGCGGCACGGGTGCTCGTGGCTGGCCTCGTTGGCGGCCGCCACGGCCTCCTCGACGTCGCGGTCGCCGACATCGATCACGAGGGTGAGGACACGGCCGAGCGCGACCGCACCACCCTCGTCGCGCAGCTTGACGAGCCGCTTGTTGACGTCGTTCGTGGTGGTACCGGGCAGGTCGATGATCATGCCGCTGACTCCGTTCCGGGCCGCTGGACGTGCGGGAAGGTGGGTGCGGTCATGGCCGCCGCCAGGTGCGACCGTCGCGTGCCAGCATCGCGTCTGCCGACTCGGGTCCCCAGGTACCGGACCGGTACGTGTCGGGCTTGCCCTTGCTGGCCCAGAACTGGGTGATCGGGTCGAGGATCTTCCACGAGAGCTGAACCTCCTCGTGGCGGGGGAAGAGCGGCGGGTCGCCGAGAAGCACGTCGAGGATCAGGCGTTCGTATGCCTCGGGGGAGGACTCGGTGAACGCGTGACCGTAGCCGAAGTCCATCGTGACGTCGCGCACCTCCATCGCCGTGCCGGGGACCTTGGCGCCGAACCGGAGGGTGACGCCCTCGTCGGGCTGCACCCGGATGACGAGGGCGTTCTTGCCGAGCTCCTCGGTGGCCGTCGACTCGAACGGCAGGTGCGGCGCGCGCTTGAAGACGACGGCGATCTCGGTGACCCGTCGGCCGAGGCGCTTGCCGGTCCGGAGGTAGAAGGGGGACGCCTGCCCATCGCCTGGTGTCGATGTCGACCCGGATCGCAGCGAAGGTCTCGGTCGTCGAGGACGCCGGGATGCCGTCCTCGTCGAGATAGCCGCAGACCTCCTCGCCGCCCTGCCATCCGGCGGCGTACTGGCCGCGTGAGGTATGACGCGCGAGGTCCTTCGGCACGCGGACGGCCGACAGCACCTTGATCTTCTCCGCGCGGAGGTCCCGCGGGTCGAACGAGACGGGCTCCTCCATGGCGGTGAGCGCGAGGAGCTGCAGCAGGTGGTTCTGGATGACGTCGCGCGCGGCACCGATGCCGTCGTAGTAGCCGGCCCGGCCGCCGATCCCGATGTCCTCAGCCATGGTGATCTGGACGTGGTCCACGTAGTTCGAGTTCCAGATCGGCTCGAACATCTGGTTCGCGAACCGCAGAGCAAGGAGGTTCTGGACGGTCTCCTTGCCGAGGTAGTGGTCGATCCGGAAGACCGAGTCGGGCGGGAAGACCTCGGACACGACGTCGTTCAGCTCCTCGGCGCTCTTCAGGTCATGGCCGAACGGCTTCTCGATCACCACACGGCGCCAGGTGTTCTCCTTCGGCTGCGACAGGCCCGACGAGGCGAGCTGACGGCAGACGAGTGGAAAGGCGCTCGGCGGCACCGAGAGGTAGAAGGCGTGGTTGCCTCCGGTCCCACGCTTCTCGTCGAGCTCGTGGACCGTCGAGCTCAGCTTCTCGAAGGCCTCCGGGTCGTCGAAGCTTCCCTGGACGAACCGGATCCCTTCCGCCAGCTGCCGCCAGGTCGCCTCGCGGAACGGTGTGCGCGCGTGCTCCTTGACGGAGTCGTGGACGATCTGGGCGAAGTCCTGCGTCTCCCAGTCGCGGCGCGCGAAGCCGGTGAGGGCGAATCCTGGGGGAGCAGCCCCCGGTTCGTGAGGTCGTAGACCGCCGGCATCAGCTTCTTGCGTGCCAGGTCACCCGTGACGCCGAAGATCACGAGACCGCACGGACCGGCGATCCGCGGAAGGCGACGGTCGCGGACGTCGCGCAGGGGATTGTGGTCGGCAGTGATCTTCGAGGGGCTCATGGGCGGTCCAAGTGGTCGGTGGGACGCGGCGGCGTCCCGGGCGGTGCAGACGCGGCGGCGTCCCGGGCGGTGCTGAGCAGAGACGGGCACCGTGAGGTGGGACCGGTCTGCTGGGGTTGCGGACCTACCGCGAGGCAGGCCCCTGGCGGGCGAGCCCTGCGGAGACGGTCGAGAGCAGCTGCTCCCAGCTGGCCTCGAACTTCTCAACGCCCTCGATCTCGAGATGTTCCGTGACCTCGTCGATCGAGATCCCCAGCGCGGCCAGCCCGGCGAGGGCGTCGGTCGCGTCGGCGTACGCGCCGGTCACGGTGTCGGGCGAGTCGACGGCACCGTGGTCGGCGACGGCCTCGAGGGTCGCTGCCGGCATGGTGTTGACGACGTGGTGGACCACGAGCTCGTCGACGTAGAGCGTGTCCGGGTAGGTGGGGTCCTTGACCCCTGTCGATGCCCAGAGAGGACGCTGGGGGAGGGCGCCGGACGCGGCGAGCGAGCGCCAGCGGTCGGTGGCGAGGCTCTCCTCGAACACCTGGTACGCGAGGCGGGCGTTCGCGATCGCGGCGCGCCCGCGCAGCTGGGCGGCGGCGGGTGAACCGAGCGCGTCGAGCCGGGGGTCGATCGCCGAGTCGACGCGGGAGACGAAGAACGACGCGACGGATGCGACGGGGCCCAGGTCGATGCCGGCGGTCCTGGCTGCCTCGAGGCCCGTCATGAACGCGTCGACGACCGCGCGGTACCGATCGATCGAGAAGATCAGCGTGACGTTGACGCTGATGCCCTCGGAGATGGCCGCCGTGATGGCGGGAAGCCCCTCGACCGTCGCCGGGATCTTGATGAACAGGTTCGGTCGGTCGACGGTCGCCCAGAGCCTGCGCGCCGTTGCGATGGTCGCCTCGGTGTCCCGGGCAAGTCGCGGGTCGACCTCGATCGAGACCCGCCCATCTACGGTGCCGGTCGCGTCGTAGACCGGCCGGAGCACGTCGCAGGCCTGCCGGACGTCGTCGGTCGTGATCGTGAACACGGCCTCCTCGACGTCGACGGCCGCACGAGCGAGCTCGCCGAGCTGCTCGTCGTAGGCGTCGCCCGAGGAGAGCGCGGACGCGAAGATCGTCGGGTTCGTGGTCACGCCGACCACGTGGCGGGTGCGCACGAGGTCGGCGAGGTTCCCGGTGCGCAGCCGCTCACGCGAGAGGTCGTCGAGCCAGACGGCGACTCCGGCAGCCGTGAGCCGGTCCAGCGGTGTCGAGATGCTCGAGGTCATGGTGGTCCTCCCGTGCTCGGTGACTGAGGCGGCGCTGAGGTGCAGTCTGAATGACGAGGCTGTGCCGGACCTGGTGGTCCGGCACAGCGCTCGTCTGCGGAGATCGACTACCGGCTGGCGGCGAGGGACTCGCGCGCGGCGGCCTCGACGGCCTCAGCGGTGATGCCGAACTCCTGGAAGAGGCGGTTCGCGTCGGCGGAGGCCCCGTAGTGCTCGAGGGAGACCGCACGACCGGCGTCGCCGAGCAGGCGGTACCAGCTCAGCGCGAGCCCGGCCTCGACGGACACCCGCGCCTTGACCGCGGGCGGCAGGACCGCGTCCTGGTAGGCCTGGTCCTGCTCGGCGAACCACTCGAGGCACGGCACGGAGACCACGCGCGTCCCGATGCCGTCGGCCTCGAGCGTCGCGCGCGCGCTCACGGCGAGCTGCACCTCGGAACCGGTCGCCAGCAGGATCACGTCGGGCACGGGCGTGCTCGACTCGAGCAGGACGTAGGCGCCCTTCGCGAGCCCGCTCGCCGGGGCGAAGCCGTCCTCGCCGCGCGGGAACGTCGGCACGTTCTGGCGGGTGAGGATCAGACCGACGGGGCCGGAGTCGCGCTCGAGGATCGCCTTCCACGCCTCGGCGGTCTCGTTCGCGTCGGCGGGGCGGACGATCGAGAGCCCCGGGATCGCGCGGACGGCGGCCAGGTGCTCGATCGGCTGGTGGGTGGGTCCGTCCTCGCCCAGGCCGATCGAGTCGTGGGTCCAGACGTACGTGACCGGGACACCCATCAGCGAGGCCAGCCGGACGGAGCCGCGCATGTAGTCGCTGAACGTGAAGAAGGTGCCGCCGTAGGGACGGGTCGGGCCGTGGAGCGCGATGCCCGAGAGGATCGCACCCATGGCGTGCTCGCGGATGCCGAAGTGCAGCGTGCGACCGAACTCGTTCCCGGCGAACTCGTGCGTCGACCGCTCGGCAGGGATGAAGGACGGCTGGCCCTTCATGGTCGTGTTGTTCGAGCCGGCGAGGTCGGCCGAGCCGCCCCAGAGCTCGGGCAGGACGTCGCCCAGCGCGCTGAGGACCTCACCGGACGCGGCACGGGTCGCGACGGAGGTACCTGCCGGGAAGACGGGGAGCGACGCCTCCCAGCCTGTCGGCAGCGCGCGAGCCTGCAGCCGGTCGAGGAGGGCGGCGCGGTCGGGGTTGGCGGTGCGCCAGGCCTGGTACCCGACCTCCCACTCGGCGCGCGCGGCGGCGCTGCGGTCGACGACCTTGCGCGCGTGGGCGAGCACCTCGGGGTCGACGTCGAACGATGCCTCGGGGTCGAATCCGAGCACCTCCTTGAGACCGCGGACCTCCGCGGTCCCGAGCTTCGAGCCGTGCGAGCCGTGCGTGTTCTGCTTGGTCGGGGACGGCCAGGCGATGATCGTGCGCAGGGCGATGAACGACGGCTTGTCCGTCTCGGCGACGGCGGCCGCGATCGCGGCGTCGAGCGCATCGACGTCCTCGACGTAGCCGTCCGGTCCGGCGGTCCAGTCGACGAACTGGACGTGCCAGCCGTAGGACGCGTAGCGGGCCACGACGTCTTCGGTGAAGGCGATGTCGGTGTCGCCCTCGATCGAGATGTGGTTGTCGTCCCAGATGACGACGAGGTTCCCGAGCTTCTGGGTCCCGGCGATCGAGGACGCCTCACCCGAGACGCCCTCCTGCAGGTCGCCGTCGGAGGCAAGCACGTAGACGGTGTGGTCGAACGGGCTCGTGCCCGGCTGCGCCTCAGGGTCGAACAGCCCACGCTCGCGGCGTGCGGCCATCGCCATGCCGACGGCGCTCGCGACGCCCTGACCGAGCGGGCCGGTCGTGATCTCCACGCCTGCGGTGTGGCCGTACTCGGGGTGGCCGGGGGTCAGCGATCCCCAGGTGCGCAGCGCCTCGAGGTCGCTGAGCTCGAGACCGAAGCCGGACAGGTAGAGCTGGATGTACTGGGTGAGGCTCGAGTGGCCGCACGAGAGCACGAACCGGTCGCGACCGAGCCACGTCGGGTCCGTCGGGTCCAGGCGCATCGTCCGCTGGTAGAGCAGGTAGGCGACCGGTGCGAGGCTGATCGCGGTTCCGGGGTGGCCGTTGCCGACCTTCTCGACCGCATCGGCTGCCAGGACACGAACAGTGTCGACAGCGCGTCGGTCGAGCTCGTTCCAACCGATCCGTGTCGCCGTGGGGGCTTGCGCGTTCACCGAACCTCATTCCCGCCCGGGAGTCGGGTCCCGGGACCTCGCCTGAATCGCGTCCGACGGCTCCATCGTGGAGTCCGGCAGGGGGTCGGCGGCCGCGTGGCGAGCGCCGCTCTACCCACCGAGCGAGCCTATACGTGCACCCAGTCGCTCGCCGCATCGACCGGACGGTGGACGGAGGGGGTGCCGAAGCACCGTTCTCGGGTGCTGACGGGTCGCGCTGAGGGGGATATTCGGGACCAAAGTCACAGTCTTGGTGGTGTCGAATCCGCTAGCGCTTGGGCGCGATCGTGCGGAGGAGCCGTACGATGGCGCTCGACGTCCCACGCCGCGGGCGCGTCTGACGTGTCGGCGGCATCGGCCCGGATGACGAACGGAAGTGCCCTTCGCGTGCGCAGCAGCAGCCCGATCGTGCTCGATGACCCTCGATCGCCGAGCGATCTCTCCCAGGTGAGCGGGGCGATGTCGCCTGCCGTCGGGCGCGGTGCCGAGCTCACCCGCGCGGCGCGCAACGCCTGGCACGTCGTCGGCGCCTACGTCGCGCTGACCAAGCCGCGCGTCATCGAGCTGCTGCTCGTCACCACGCTGCCGACGATGATGCTGGCGCAGCGGGGCTTCCCGCCGATCGGTCTGGTCCTGGCGACGATGGTCGGGGGAGCGGGCGCGGCGGGTGCCTCCGGGGTCCTGAACTGCTACCTCGACCGCGACATCGACGAGGTGATGAACCGGACGAAGCGTCGCCCGCTCGTCACCGGTGAGGTCTCGCCGCGCAACGCGCTGATCTTCGGGTTCACGTTGGCGATCGGGTCGCTCGTCTGGTTCGCGGTGCTGGTCAACGCCGCGTCGGCGTGGCTCACGTTCGTGGCGATGGCGATCTACGTCGTCGGCTACACGATGATCCTCAAGCGTCGGACACCGCAGAACATCGTCTGGGGCGGTGCGGCGGGGTGCATGCCGGTGCTGATCGGCTGGTCGGCCGTGACCGGGGGCGTGAGCTGGACGCCGATCGTCCTGTTCGGTGTCATCTTCTTCTGGACCCCGCCGCACTACTGGCCGCTGTCGATGAAGTTCCGCCGTGACTACGCCAACGCACGCGTGCCGATGCTCCCGGTCGTAGCAGCCGACACGAAGGTCGCCCGCGAGATGATCGCCTACGCGGTCGCCATGGTCGCGTGCTCGTTGGCGCTGGTCCCGGTCGCCGGGATGACGTGGGTCTACGGCGTCGTCGCGCTGGCCCTCGGTCTGTGGTTCCTCAGCTCGTGCGTCGGGCTGCTGCGCCGCGCCCAGGACCCGTCGCGTGGCAAGCTCGGCGCGATGAAGGTCTTCCACGCCTCGATCACCTACCTGACGTTGTTGTCCGTCGCGATCGCGGTGGACGTCTTCCTCCCGTTCTGACCCTGGCGTTCCGACCCGAGAGACCTGGTGTGACGGGCAACCTGCTGCACGACGCCGCGCGGGACTACCTCGCACACCTCGCCGTCGAACGCGGGCTCGCCCCGAACACCGTGGACGCCTACCGGCGCGACCTGACGCGATACCTCGGGTACCTCGACGCCGCAGGCCGCACGCGCCCGACCGACGTCACGGAGCGTGACGTGGAGGACTTCGTGCTGGTGCTGCGCACGGGGTCCGACGGATCCGCGGTGCTGTCGGCGTCCTCGGCGGCACGTGCTGTCGTCGCCGTCCGCGGGTGGCACCGCTTCTGTGCGCGGGAAGGCCTCGCCGGTGAGGACGCGGCCAGGTCGGTCCACCCACCGAGCCAGCCGCGGCGTCTTCCGAAGGCGATCTCGACGGACGAGGTGGAACGCCTCCTCGAGGCGGCGAGCGTCGGCGACGGGCCCGTGCCCTTGCGTGACCGCGCCCTCCTGGAGCTGCTGTACTCGACGGGCGCCCGGATCTCGGAGGCCGTGGGCCTCGACGTGGACGACCTCGACCTCGATCCCGAGCGCGCCTCGGTGCGGCTGATGGGTAAGGGTCGTCGCGAGCGCGTGGTCCCGGTCGGGTCGTTCGCCGTGCAGGCGGTCGAGGCCTACCTGGTGCGGTCGCGGCCCGCGCTTGCCGTCGGTGGTCGGGGGACGCCGGCACTGTTCCTCAACACGCGCGGCGCGCGGCTCACCCGCCAGAGCGCGTGGGCCGTGCTCCGGGCCTCGGCGGTCCGGGCCGACCTCCCGGTCGCCGCGCACGTCTCGCCGCACACGCTGCGCCACTCGTTCGCGACGCACCTGCTGGCCGGGGGTGCGGACGTGCGCGTCGTCCAGGAGCTGCTCGGTCACGCGTCGGTGACGACCACGCAGATCTACACGCAGGTGACGGTGGACACGCTGCGCGAGGTCTACGCGGCGTCGCACCCGCGGGCACTGGGCTAGTCGCACCCGGTGACCGGGACGCGGCCGGACGGGTGCCCGTCGGACCTCATCCACACCCGCCCAGGTGCCGGGTTCGGCCGCCTCGCTACGGTAGGTTGGGCCGCGTGAGCAGCAACGCCCCCGACGCGACGTCGACGGCATCCCGGAGCCTTGACCCGGTCGGTCGCCGCATCCCCGACCTCCCTGACCCTGCGCCGCTCGCGTCCCACGGCCCGGCGCGCGTGATCGCCATGTGCAACCAGAAGGGTGGCGTCGGCAAGACGACGACCACGATCAACCTGGGTGCGGCGCTGGCGGAGTACGGCCGGCGTGTGCTGATCGTCGACTTCGACCCCCAGGGTGCCGCGTCGGTCGGGCTCGGGATCAGCGCGCACGAGCTGGATCTCACGGTCTACAACCTGCTCATGGAGCGCAAGGCCACGATTCACGAGGTCATCCGCCGCACGGCTTTCGAGAACCTCGACGTGCTCCCTGCGAACATCGACCTCTCGGCGGCCGAGGTGCAGCTCGTCGGCGAGGTCGCGCGCGAGTCGGTGCTGGCACGCGTGCTGCGTCCCGTCCTCGACGACTACGACGTCGTGCTGGTCGACTGCCAGCCGTCGCTCGGCCTTCTGACGGTCAACGCCCTGACCGCAGCGCACGGCGTCCTGATCCCGCTCGAGTGCGAGTTCTTCGCGCTTCGTGGTGTCGCGCTGCTCGTCGAGACGATCGAGAAGGTGCGGGATCGTCTCAACCCGAGGCTCCAGGTCGACGGCATCGTCGCGACGATGTACGACCCTCGCACCCTGCACTCGCGCGAGGTGATCGCCCGCGTGAACGAGGCGTTCGGCGACGCCCTGCTGCACACGGTCATCGGGCGCACCGTGAAGTTCCCCGACGCGTCCGTCGCCGCCGAGCCGATCACCACGTACGCGCCGACGCACTCGGGCGCCGTCGCCTACCGCCAGCTCGCACGCGAGCTCATCTCCCGTGGCGACGCGGCCTGACGCCGCCCCCGTGGCGTCGACGACCCCCGCAGACGAGACCGGCACCGCGCTCCCACCGGTCGGCAGCACCGGCTTCTCGGTCCATCTGGCGAACTTCACGGGTCCCTTCGACCTGCTGCTGGGGCTGATCACCAAGCACAAGCTGGACATCACCGAGGTCGCGCTCGGCCAGGTCACGGACGAGTTCATCGCCTACATCCGAGCGGCGGGGACGACCGCGGACGGACGATCCGGCTGGGACCTGGGCCAGGCGAGCGAGTTCCTGGTGGTCGCAGCCACGCTGCTCGACCTCAAGGCCGCGCGACTGCTGCCCTCCGGTGACGTCGAGGACGCCGAGGACCTCGAGCTGCTCGAGGCCCGGGACCTGCTGTTCGCGCGCCTGCTCCAGTACCGGGCGTTCAAGGAGGTCGCTGCGGCGATCGCGGAGAAGCTGGTGAGCGAGGGCAGGCGCTACCCACGGGCCGTCACGCTCGAGCCGCAGCTCGCGGCCCTCCTGCCGGAGCTCGTGTGGCAGGTCGGCCCGGCGCAGCTCGCCGAGCTCGCCGCGAAGGCCATCGCCCCGAAGCCGCTGCCCCCGGGCGTCGACCTCAGCCACCTGCACGCGACGACGGTGAGCGTCCGCGAGCAGGCGGCGCTGCTCGTCGACCGGTTGAGGCACACCACGGCCACGTCGTTCCGTGCCCTCACCGCTGATGCCGAGTCGACGCTCGTCGTGGTCGCACGGTTCCTCGCGTTGCTCGAGCTGTTCCGGGAGGGCGTCGTGTCGTTCGACCAGATGGTCCCGCTGGGCGAGCTCACCGTGCGGTGGATGGGTGCGGAGAACGGTGACGTGGTCGTCTCGGACGACTTCGACGAGGAGGATGGGACGGTATGACACAGGACACGGAGGGCGTCGCGGGCGGACCCGACGCAGCAGGGTCCGCCGCAGCACCCGACCC
This sequence comes from Cellulomonas sp. P24, assembly GCF_024704385.1. Classification (NCBI taxonomy): domain Bacteria; kingdom Bacillati; phylum Actinomycetota; class Actinomycetes; order Micrococcales; family Cellulomonadaceae; genus Cellulomonas; species Cellulomonas sp. P24. The sequence continues at coordinate 4,311,496 of NZ_JAJDFX010000002.1, read as the reverse complement.
GGTGAACCCGGAGGCCACCGTCCCGGACGAGCTTGCCTTCGACGTGGCCGACCTTCCGGGCGGTGCCCTCGGCGCGCTCGAGGCCGTCCTCATGGTGGCCGACGAGCCGGTGTCCGCGGTGCAGCTCGCGACCGTGCTGGCGCTCCCGACCGCCGAGGTCGAGCGCCTGCTCGCCGAGCTCGTCAGCGACTACCAGGGGGACACGGGACGGCCCCGGGGTTTCGAGCTGCGGCAGGTGGGTGCGGGCTGGCGGATCTACTCGGCGCCCGCGTACGGCGCCGTCGTGGGACGATTCGTCCTTGACGGGCAGTCGGCCCGGCTGACGCAGGCGGCTCTCGAGACCCTCGCGGTGATCACCTACCGGCAGCCCGTGACCCGCGGTCAGGTCTCCGGAGTGCGCGGGGTGAACGTCGACGGCGTCGTCCGGACGCTCACGACGCGTGGGCTTGTCGCCGAGGTCGGCACGGATGCCACGACCGGAGCGGTGCTGTACGGCACCACCGGGTACTTCCTGGAGCGGATGGGTCTCGGCAGTCTCGACGAGCTGCCGCCACTGGCCCCGTACCTCCCCGAGATCGATGCGCTCGACGGCGTGGACACAGCAGAAGGAGACAGGCGATGAGCGAGAGCAGCGGACGGTCCGGGAGCGACAGGCAGGGGTCGGGGGACCGGCGCGGTGGTGCCCGTCAGGGTGCTGCGCGTGGCGGTGCCGGCGCCACGCGTGGCCGCACCGGCGCGGCACGTCCGGCGCGCGCGACGGGTCGTCGGCCGGCCGCACCGGCGCGGTCGGGACCAGCTGTCCCGCCGCGGGACGTGCACGATCCGGAGGGTGTGCGGCTGCAGAAGGTGCTCGCCAGCGCCGGGTACGGCTCGCGCCGGGCGGCGGAGGACCTGATCACCGCAGGGCGGGTGACCGTCGACGGCGTCCTGGTCCGCGAGCTCGGTGTGCGGGTGGACCCGAACAGCGCGGTGATCCACGTCGACGGCCTGCGGGTCCAGCTCGACACGTCGGTGATCACGATCGCCCTGAACAAGCCCCTCGGCGTGGTGTCGACGATGCACGACCCCGAGGGCCGTCCGTCGCTCGCGCAGTTCGTCGCGAACCGCGAGGAGCGGCTGTTCCACGTCGGACGCCTGGATGCCGACACCGAGGGCCTGATCCTGCTCACGAACGACGGCGAGCTGGCCAACCGGTTGTCGCACCCGTCGCACGGCGTCGCCAAGACGTACATGGCGCACGTCGAGGGCCGGGTCTCGGCACAGACCGCCAAGGCGCTGCTGCGGGGTGTTGAGCTCGAGGACGGGCCGGCGAGCTTCGCGTCGTACAAGGTGATCGACCAGACCCCGCAGGCAACGCTCGTCGAGGTCGTCCTCCACGAGGGTCGCAACCGGATCGTGCGTCGGCTCTTCGACGAGGTCGGGCACCCGGTCATGCAGCTCGTGCGGACCCAGATCGGCCCGATCCGGCTCGGCGACCTGAAGTCGGGCCGCACGCGTGTGCTGGGCAAGACGGAGGTCGGGACGCTGATGGCACAGGTCGGGATGTGAGCACGACGGTCGGCGTCGCAGGAGGCGGCGCATGAGCCTCGGGGCGCTCCCACCGGTCGCGACGACAGGGCCGGTGCGCATCGTCGGCACCGGGTTGCTGGGGGCGAGCATCGGGCTGTCCCTCACGACCCGCGGCGTCGACGTGGTGCTGCACGACTCGTCACGGACCGCACTCGCCCTCGCGCGTGACGTCGGCGCCGGCCGGTTGCCGTCGGACCGCGACGAGGCGATGCGACTGATCGTGGTCGCGGCGCCCCCTGACGTGACGGCCGAGGTCGTCATCGCGGAGCTCGCGGCGCACCCGGAGGCCGTCGTGACGGACGTCGCGAGCGTCAAGGGCGCCGTGCTCGACGAGCTCGTCGCCGCGGGCGCCGATCTGTCGCGCTACGTCGGGTCGCACCCCATGGCCGGGCGAGAACGGTCTGGGCCGACGGCGGCCCGGGCGGACCTGTTCGCCGGGCGCCCGTGGGTCATCGCCGGGTCGGGGCACTCGTCGGAGGACGCCGTGCTGGCCGTGCGCCAGCTCGCGGTGGACCTGGGCGCGACGCCGGTCACGATGGAGGCGCGGGAGCACGACGCGGCGGTCGCCGTCGTCTCCCACGTCCCGCAGGTGATCGCGAGCCTGGTCGCGGCGCGCCTGGCCGATGCACCGGCAGCCGCGCTGGACCTCTCGGGCCAGGGTCTGCGTGACGTCACCCGGATCGCCTCGAGCGACGCTCCGTTGTGGACGTCGATCCTCGCGGCGAACGCCACGGCGGTGCGGTCGGTGCTGATGGACCTGCGGAGCGACCTGGACGTCGTGATCGACGCGTTGGCCGAGGCCGACGCAGCCGCCCCGCACGGCACCGCGGCGGTCGGGGCGCTGGGAGCGCTGGCGCGCACGGTCACCGCGGGGAACCTGGGGGTCGCGAGGATCCCCGGCAAGCACGGCGGCGCCCCGCGGCACTACGAGGTCGTGACGGTGCTGGTCCCGGACGCTCCCGGTGAGCTGGCGAGGCTGTTCGCGGACGTCGGTGACGCCGGGGTGAACATCGAGGACCTCCAGCTCGAGCACTCGCCCCGGCAGCCGGTGGGGCTCGCGATGATCTCGGTCCTGATGGGCCGTTCCGAGGCGCTCGAGCGAGAGCTCGTCGCACGCGGGTGGCGAGTGGCGAACAGAGGATGACGATGCCGGACGAGCATGGACAGAACAGCCCCACCGCCCCGCTGGGCGACGGCCGGGGTGCGGGTGCGCCACGGCCCCTCGTGGTCGCGATCGACGGACCGTCCGGCTCCGGGAAGTCGAGCGTCTCACGCGGGGTAGCGAGCCGACTCGGGCTCGCGTACCTCGACACCGGCGCCATGTACCGGGCGGCGACGTGGTGGTGCCTGCACCTCGGTCTCGACCTCGCCGACCAGGCGGCGGTGACGGCCGCCGTCCGCGACCTTCCGCTCGTCCAAGGGCTCGAGCCGTCCGCGCCGACGGTCGTCGTCGCCGGCACCGACGTGGCCGAGGAGATCCGGGCGACCGCGATCTCCGCGGCGGTGAGCGCCGTCGCGACCAACCTCGACGTCCGCGCGGAGCTCCGGCGACGCCAGCGCGACCTGATCGAGGCGGAGCGGCACGTCGGGTCGGTGTCCGGCGGCCGTGGCGTCGTGGCAGAGGGCCGTGACATCACCACCGTGGTCGCCCCCGACGCGGACGTGCGCGTGCTGCTCACCGCGAGCGAGGAGGCGCGCCTCGCACGCCGAGCACGGGAGATCCACGGGAACGCCGACGCGGAGTCCCTGGCTTCCACCCGTGACCAGGTGCTGCGACGTGACGCAGACGACTCGACGGTCGTGCAGTTCCATCAGGCGGCGGACGGCGTCGTCACGCTCGACTCCTCGGCGCTCGACCTCGATGGCACGATCGCCGCGGTGATCGAGATCATCGGGACCGTGACCGGTCGTGCGACCGGCGTGAGCACAGCCGGCACCGACTCGCCCGACGTCCAGGCTGCCGAGGTCCGATGAGCAGAACCCCGGCCCGCGGTGGATCGCAGGTCCCGTCGACGAACCCGGGGACGCGCGGGCCGCGATGGGGCAGACGGCTCGCCTGGTTCATGGCGCACGTCCTGTGGAGCACCGAGGTCGTGGGAGTGGAGAACGTGCCGGCCGACGGTCCGGTGCTCCTCGCGGCCAACCACACCGGAGTCATCGACGGCCCGCTGCTCATGGCTGCGGCACCTCGGCCCACCCACGTGCTCGTCAAGGCGGAGGCCTTCCGGGGCCCAGTGGGCGCCGTGCTCCGGGGAGCGGGTCAGATCCCGGTGGATCGGGACTCGGGTCGTGGCGCGTTGCAGGCGGCACTGGCCGTCCTGCGGCGTGGCGGCGTCGTCGGGGTGTTCCCAGAGGGAAACCGGGGACGCGGCGACGCGGCGGCGGCTCGCCCCGGGGTGGCGTGGCTGGCGCTTCGTGCGCAGGCGCCCGTGGTGCCCGTCGCGGTGCTGGGCACCCGGCGCACCGGGGAGAGTGTCGGTCACATCCCTGGGCTGCGTCGCCGGTGCGTCGTGGAGTTCGGTCAACCGATCATCATCGAGAGGACCGACGGGTCGACCGGCAAGGCCGCCACCGAGGCCGCGAACGATGCGATCCGGGTGGCGTTGGCCGAGCTGGTGACGTCCGCGTCGGCGCGCACCGGGCTGAGCCTCCCGGCCGACGGGCCCGCTGCCAGCGGCACCTCGGCGAGCGCCTGACGCCTCCGCACGACGGCCGGTTCGTCGACGGAGGCATCGGGCTGGGAGGATAGGGGCATGAGCCCCACTGACCGGACGTCGAACCCGGACGCCCCGGAACGACCTTCTCCCCACGGCCCCGGTGGAGAACGACGTGCCCGCCGACACCGCACCGGACCCGGATGCCCCCGAGCTCGACCTGGGCGACGCAGCCGACGACGGGCTCGGGCCCGGCTGGGAGCCGCAGGACGGCGTGACGGACGAGGAGCGCGAACGTGCCCTGCGGGCAGGTCTCTCCGACTACGAGCTCGACGACGAGGACCTCGTGCTGCTCGGCGAGAACGAGGAGGGTGACGGGGGAGACGACGGGTCGAAGCCGCTCCCGGTGCTCGCCGTCGTCGGACGCCCCAACGTCGGCAAGTCGACGCTGGTCAACCGGATCCTCGGCCGTCGCGAGGCGGTCGTCGAGGACAAGCCGGGTGTCACGCGTGACCGGGTGAGCTACCCGGGCAACTGGAACGGCCGCGACTTCACGTTGGTCGACACCGGCGGCTGGGAGGTGGACGTCGCCGGCATCGAGGCACGGGTCGCCGAGCAGGCCGAGGTCGCGATCAGCCTGGCGGACGCGGTGCTGTTCGTGGTCGACGCCACCGTCGGGCCGACATCGACGGACGAGCGCGTCGTCAAGCTCCTGCGAAAGTCCGGCAAGCCCGTCGTGCTGTGCGCCAACAAGGTCGACGGTCCTCGGGTCGAGGCCGACGCGACGGCGCTCTGGAGTCTCGGGCTCGGTCAGCCCTATCCCGTGTCCGCGCTGCACGGCCGGGGGACCGGTGACCTGCTCGACGCCGCGATGGACGCCCTGCCGACCGAGTCGGCGCACGGCCTGCCGATCCCGCAGGGCGGCCCGCGTCGGGTCGCCCTCGTCGGACGACCGAACGTCGGGAAGTCGTCGCTGCTCAACAAGGTCCTCGGTGCCGAGCGGGTCGTGGTCGATGACGTCGCCGGAACGACGCGCGACCCGGTGGACGAGCTCGTCATGCTGCGCGGGCGCCCGTGGGTGTTCGTCGACACGGCCGGTATCCGTCGACGGGTGCACCAGACCTCGGGAGCGGACTTCTACGCATCGCTGCGCACCCAAGCCGCGATCGAGAAGGCCGAGGTCGCGGTGGTGCTCGTGGACGCCAGCACCAAGATGACCGAGCAGGACACCCGCGTGATCAGTCAGGTCGTCGACGCCGGGCGCGCCCTGGTCATCGCGTACAACAAGTGGGACCTCATGGACGAGGACCGTCGACCGTTCCTCGAGCGCGAGATCGAGCAGGACCTCGTGCAGGTGCAGTGGGCGCCGCGTGTGAACCTCTCGGCGAAGACCGGGTGGCACACCGACAAGCTCGTCCCTGCGCTGGATCGGTCGCTCGAGTCCTGGGGCACGCGGATCCCGACGGGACGCCTCAACGCGTTCCTCGGGGAGCTCGTCTCGGCCCACCCGCACCCGCTGCGTGGGGGCAAGCAGCCACGCATCCTGTTCGCGACCCAGGCCTCGACGCGGCCGCCGAGGTTCGTCATCTTCGCCACCGGGTTCATCGAGGCCGGCTACCGCCGGTACATCGAGAGGCGCCTGCGCGAGACGTTCGGCTTCGAGGGCACACCGATCTCGATCTCGATCCGGGTGCGCGAGAAGCGTCGGCGCTGACGCCCTCGGGACCGGCTGCGCCGTGACGCGCTCCGGGTGGGCGATGGGGGTGTCGCCATCGGCTTAGACTCATCTTGTGTCTATGTCGTCAACGCATCTACCCGACCCCGTCGGTTCGGCAGCGACCCCCGCAGCAGCAGAGGTCGCCTACCGATATACCAAGAGCCTGATCCTGGACGACCGCCTCCCCGGGGGCACCATGATCAGCGAAGGTGAGATCGCCGGCCAGCTCTCGCTGAGCAGGACTCCCGTGCGTGAGGCGTTCCTGCGTCTCGAGGCGCAGGGCTGGCTCCGCCTGTACCCGAAGCGTGGGGCGCTCGTCGTTCCGGTGGGCCCAGGAGAGGCGCAGTCGGTGGTCGATGCCCGGCTGCTCTTGGAGATCCACGCCATCCAGTCGATCGTCGATCCGCTGAGTCGGGAGCGGCTGGCCGAACGTCTGAGCGCGCTGGTGCAGCGCCAGCGTGAGGCTCTCGACGCGGGGAACCTCGACGCCTACGCGGAACATGACGTCGAGTTCCACCTGGCGGTGGTGGCGGCGGGGGAGAACCCGTTGCTCACCAGCTTCTACGTCACGCTCCGTGAACGACAACGTCGGATGGTCGCACGTTCGCTGTGGCGCGACGAGCACCACGCGCTGGCCTTCATCGACGACCACCAACGCCTCGCCGACCTCGTCGCGGCGGGCGCCACCGAGCAGTTCGAGGAGGGCCTGCGCCGTCACCTGCACGATGCGCACCTGCCGGAGCGCGCGGCAGCCGTCGGAGGAGTGCGGTGAGCGCACAGACACGGCAGCGGAGGTTGTGGCTGCCGATCGCCGCCTCGATGTTCGCGATCGCGTGGGGAGGTAACGAGTTCACGCCGTTGCTGGTGATGTACCGCCAGGTGAGTCACTTCTCGGCCGTGACCGTGGACGTCCTGCTCGGCGCCTACGTTCTGGGCATCATCCCCGCACTGCTGGTCGGTGGGCCGCTGTCCGACCGTTTCGGGAGACGCCCGCTGCTGCTGCCCGCGGCGCCGCTGAGCCTCGTCGGCTCGGTGGTCCTCGCGCTCGGACCTGGGTCGCCGATGCTGCTCGCCATCGGGCGGATCCTGTGCGGGCTGGCGCTCGGGCTCGTCATGGCCGTGGGCACGACGTGGATCAAGGAGCTGTCCGCGAAAGAGGATGATCAGGCGGCGGGTGCCCGCCGGGCGTCGTTGGCGCTGACGCTCGGGTTCCTGACAGGTGCGGGGGCCGCCGGCGCGCTCGCGCAGTGGGGTCCGTGGCGGACGGGGACCGCCTACGCGGTGCACGTCGTCCTGACCGTCATCACAGGACTATGGCTGCTGGCGGTGCCCGAGACGCGCGTTCCTCGCGGGTCCGGCAGTCAGGTGCGACTGCGGGACGACCTCACGATCCCCTCCGCAGGGCACCGGCGGTTCCTCCGGGTCGTCGTGCCGCTCGCGCCCTGGGTGTTCGGGTGTGCGGGGAGCGCGTACGCCGTCCTGCCGGGGCTCATGCAGGACCATGCAGGCGGGATGCCGATCGCGCTGTCCGCGCTGCTCACGGTGCTGACCCTCGGGTGCGGCATCGGGATCCAGGTACTCGGTCGCGCGATCGACACGGGCCGTAGTGCGCGGGCCTCCGTCGTCGCTCTGGTGCTTGTCGTGGCCGGAATGGGACTCGGTGCGATGGCATCGGAGCTGCTCACCCTTCCGCTCACGCTGGCGGCTGCAGCCGTGCTCGGGATGGGCTACGGGCTGGCTCTGGTCTCCGGGCTCAGCGAGGTGCAGCGCATCGCCGGACCCGACGATCTCGCCGGGCTGACGGCGGTGTACTACTCCGTGGCCTATCTCGGGTTCTTCATCCCAGCCGTGCTCGCGATGCTCGCTGCCGAGTGGACCTATCCGCAGATGTTCAGCGCGGGGTTCGTGATCGCGCTCGGCTGCCTCACGGTGGTCGCTACGGCGTGGCGAGCGCACCTGCCGGTCGCTGCGACGCCCACGGCGATCGCTTCCGAGGCCTGCGCGCCGGACGACGAGCACGCGCTGGTCCGCGCGAGAGTGGTGACGGAGTCGACCGTCCACGTGCGGTAGAGTTTGCACGGCCCCACGGGGCATCGGGATGTGGCGCAGCTTGGTAGCGCACTTGACTGGGGGTCAAGGGGTCGCAGGTTCAAATCCTGTCATCCCGACGGTATAGCAGCAGGTCAGAGCCTCGCCGGAGAAACCTCCGGTGGGGCTCTGATGGTGTTCGGCCGGATCCGGGCCCGCAGATCGCCAAGGGGTCAGGCGCCCGACGCTGGCGAACCGGGGCAACGGTCTCGGTAGGCGTGTCCACCGGAGGCCCGGCGGGCCGTGTGCTTCCCGGCCTTCGCTGGCACCGGCTTCTACGATCTCGCGCTCATCCACGGAGCGATTGGCTCACCTCCACTGCAGCTGGCGGCAACGAGCACGGCGCCCGCCACCCGGGGATGCGGGTATCCGCCGGGCAACGACGCGACCACCACCATCAGGCCGCCAGTGTGTCGTTCGCACTCTCAGGTGCCATCAGCCCTACGAGGTCGGCGCGCCCGCACGCCCGGAGACGGTGTCGAGAGCATTCCTGGCAGCGTTCTCGACCAGGAGGGGCACGTAGACGCGTACACGGCCGTCGAGCTCGTCGTAGACCTTGTGCACTGTCTGTCGGACAGTCTCCGCAGGCACGTCGGGGAAGCGACTGGTCAGTCGCTCGAAGACTTGCTCGACGGCTTCTTGCTCGGCCAGCTGGGACATGGCTCGAGTGTGCGCGTCGCTCAGAACCGTGGCAACCAGGGCTGGACGACATCGACTGCCGAAGGTGGCGCAGGGCGGGCGGGCCACCGTCGAGGGCCTGTCCGAGTGAACCAGGAGGCCCGTGCCAGGCGTGCCACCGCCGAAGGACCGCGCGACCTGTTGTCCGCCTCGCCGCTCGTTCTCTCCGTGGCGACGATGTGGTGTTCGTTCACGCCGGGGGAGGGGTGGTGGGGCGCAGCTGGGCGCGCAGGCCGGTGAGCAGGATGTCCATGCCTCGTTCGAGCTCGGTAGCCCCGTCGTAGGCGGCCAGGACAGGTGCGAGGCTGCGGAGCTGGGGGAACTCGTGTATCGGCAACCGGTGCAGGCCCAGGCGGAGCAGGTCGTCGGTCTCTTCGCGGTTCTCGACGATCTCCTGGAGCTCGTTGAGGACGTGGCCCTGGATGAAGCCGTAGAACGAGCGATAGACGTGCAGGGCGTCGACCTCGGAGAAGCCGGCGCGAATGAGCAGCTCCAAGATGGCTTCCAGTGGTCGCAGGGTGCCCAGCGGTCGCATGGCGATCGGGGTCGCCAGCGGCCGGGTGACCAGGAGCGGGACAACGTTCGGGTGGGCGAGCGCCAGACCGCGGAACTGGCGGGCGACGGTCCGGAGCTGACCCGCCCAGTCGGTGTCGGTGGTGTCCACGGACAGGTGCACCAGGACCGCTTCGGCGACGAGGTCGAGCAGCTCCGCCTTGTTGGCCGCGTGGCGGTAGAGCGACATCGGGTCGCGGCCGAGTACACGCCCGAGCCGGCGCATGGAGAGCCCGTCGATGCCGTCCTCGTCGATGATCTCCAGCGCGGCGCGCAGTATTGACTCGCGGCTCAGGCCTGAGGAGTCGCGGGTCCGTCGAACGGTGCGAGGTGTCACGTGCGCCTCTACCCCCGGGGTTCAGCTGATTCTGCCGATCGGTTGACTACTCCGTAGAACGACGGTGTAGCGCTACGCCTTGACAGTACCCCTTCGGTCAGCGTTCACTGAGGTCTACACCGTAGATCTACGATGGTGAAGTCCATCTCGGTCTCGAGACGGACCGGCGGGACTCGTGGCGGAGCCTCTCGCGCAGCGGAGGAAGGCCACACCATGATCACCATCGTCCGGCTCTCCGGGACCCCTGCTCCGCCGCCAACGGGACGGTGACCCCGTGCGCCGTCGGATCCTTCCAGTGGTCTACCTGGTCGTCGGGGTCGTCGTTGCCGTCAATGACGGATACCTGGCCCACCTGAGCTCCGTTGGCGCCATCGTCTCCGCGCTCCTGGCGATCGCCCTGTGGCCCCTGCTCCTGTTCGGTGTACACATCGCCATTCCCTAGCACCGTCATCGCACCGGCCCCGCACGGGGCCACGACAGTACGGAGGCGTCATGATCACTCTCGGCATCGTCCTGTTCATCGTGGGGCTCCTCGTTCCGATCCCCATCCTCGAGACCATCGGCGTGATCCTCGTCGTCGCCGGTGTCGTTCTGGCGATCCTGGGCGGCATGGGCCGCGCGGTTGGTGGTCGCCGCCACTACTGGTGATCGCACCTGATCCGGTCATCGGACCTCGATGGTCGACCGGCGCGGGATCCGACGATCGACGCGCCTGATCCGCACGCGCACGTACAGGTGGGAGGTCAACTCCCCCGAAGGAAGGAACATCATGGGTATCGGTTTCAGCACCTTTCTGCTGGCAGTCGGGGCAATCCTCACGTTCGCCGTCCACGCGACGGTCGCCGGACTGGACATCAAGGTCGTCGGGATCGTCCTGATGGCGGCCGGTGTCCTAGGGCTCGTTCTCACGCTGGCCGTGTTCGCACCCCGGCGCCGCACGGTCACCCAGACTCGCCGGACGCACGTCGCGGAGCCGACCGCGGGATCATCGACAGTGACCACCGAGGACGTCACCGGGCCTCCCACGCCGTGAGGACACCGTGGGATGCGCGACTGCCGGCGACACGCCCCTGCGCGCGACGTGACGAGCACGTACGCACACTCCCGCGGGCACAAGGAACCGTTGACGGCGCAGTGCTTCATGCCGAGGTCGAGCGAGCTGGCCTGGGTGTTCTCGAGGTGGGGGCCGCCGGTCCAGGTGATGCGATCGGCAACCGGATGGTGATCGAGCGGGCAAGGGGTCTGCTCATGTCCAGCCTGGGTTGCGACGCGAAGGACGCGTCGCGCGCGCTGGTGCAGATCTCCTGGGACCACGACACAAGCGTCCTGAACGCCGCCCTGGCCATGGTCGCGGCAGCTGAGGACGCCCGATTCCAGACGGACATCACGGAGCTCGCCGCGACCACCATTCGTCGAGCCCGACGGAGTGACCTGACCGTCGGCGAGCGTGTCGGGATGGACACGGTGTGACGCCTCTCGGCCACGCCCACCACACAGGAGGTCGACCACACCGAACTCCTCACGGCGTGATCTGATCACTGACCCGCACGGTGTCGAGAGACTCCACCACGCAGCGGGACGTCACCCGGCGAGGCCCTGGTTCTTGCCGGCATCGATGCGAATCGGTGGTCACCGCGCGTCTACCGACCGAGCCCTCACCCTGCGACCGTCGGCCCGTGCTCACGCGCCGCCGGTGGCAGGCCGTCGGCGACGATCCGATTCCTGCCCTGCTCCTTGGCGGAGTAGAGGTGCGCGTCGGCGCGGCCCAGGAGCGTGGCCTGGTCGTCCGCGGAGGTCGCGAACACCAGCCCGGCACTCACCGTGACCTGGAGGGACGGGACGAGGTCTCGCCACGGGTGGCTCGCGATCGCCGTACAGAGGCGCTCGATGCGGTTCGCTGCGTCGGCGGCGGAGCGTGCACAGATCACGACGAGGAATTCCTCGCCTCCGAGCCGGGCGGCGAGCTCCGGCCAGGCAGCATCCGGGCGGATGCCGTCGGGACTGACTGCGTGCGCGAGGACCATCCCCAGACGTCGCAGGACCTCGTCGCCCAGCTGGTGGGAGAACCGATCGTTGATCGCCTTGAAGTGGTCGACGTCGATGATGGCCGCGGCGAGGCAGCCCGGGCGGTCCGGCAGGTCCCGGAGGAGCCGGGGAGCTCCTCATTGACGAGCCGACGATTGGGCAGGCCGGTCAGGGCGTCCGTACGCGCCTGGATGCGGAAGCGGCTCGCCTCGCGTCGCGCCTCCGCGGTCTCGAACAGGGCGTGGCGGGTGCGGGTGCCGGTCTCGAGCTGGTGGACGCGCAGTGCCACCGACTCGGTGTGGTACTCGCGATGCGTGGCGTACGCGCGCTCGAAGTCCCGTCGGGCGGCGAGAAGCTCGGCTCGCACGCGGAGGGTCTCGACGTGCATGCCACGAAGGTCCCGCTGCCGGCACACCTCCAGGCACCAGTCGAGCTCGGAGGTCGCCTCGTCGAGCCGTCCTCCGGCGATGAGCACCTCGGCGAGCGTCAGGCCGAGCTCCGCCGGCGTGGCGGCCTGGGCGTCGCCGTGCCGGCGCCACAGCTCGAGCCCGAGCCGTACGGCCTCCTCGGCGCCGACCAGGTCTCCGGCCATGAGACGAGCCCGCCCGATGGTGTCGGCGCAGGCCGCATTGAGCTCGTCCGGACCGGACATCGTCCAGAGCCGTTCGGCCGTGACCAGCGCGGCCGAGGACGCGCCCGTCTCGTACTCGAGGACGGTGAGGTTGTTCAGGACGTTCAGACGCCGTTCCCGGTCACCGAGCTCGGCGAAGAGGATCTCGGCCTCGCCGTAGCGCGCGCGGGCCTCGTCGGTCGAGCCCGTCATGGCCAGGGCATCGGCCAGGCGCAGCAGGTAGTTCCCGCGGGTGCGAGGGGGAGTCTGGTCGTCGCACAGGTCGATCGCACGCACCGCGTGGTCGAGCGCCGAGAGGGTGTCACCGGCGCTCTCGAACAGCGACGAGAGCACCAGGTGACTACGGGCGAGGAGAGACGCGGGGCCGTGGGCACCGGCCCACTCGTGGATCGCGATCGCGAGCCGGGCGCCTTCGCTCGCGTGCCCGAGACGATGGCGCATGTCGGCCGTGACCAGCTGAGCGCGCCGGACGGCGAGGTCGTCCCCGGCGGCGGCGGCATCGGCCTCGAGGGCCCGGGCACCCGCCAGCCGTGCGCTCACGTCCAGAGACCTGTGCCGCTCGAGGTCATCCAGCGAGGCGGAGAGGACCTCCGCGCGGTGCTGGGCCTCGTCGGGCTCCATGCGACTCCGATCGACGTCTGGCCGTCGACGGGTGGCGCAGCACACGCGCCGCCCGGTGGTCGTCGTCGACGCATCTCTCGACGGAGAAGGGACCAGCATGCCTGTCTCGGGTGTCATGGGCCAGCATCAGGGGGGATCGGGCTCGCGCCGCACCCGTGGGGTCGGCGCGTGGCCGCCGGCGGCAGTGGCAGGGTGGGCCCATGTCGCACCTCTCGGCGCTCGACCTCTCGCTCCTTGCTCTCGGGGCCTGTCTGGTCGGACTGAGCAAGACGGCGCTCCCCGGCGCGGGCACCCTCAGCGTCGGCCTGTTCGCGGCGGTGCTGCCTGCACGGCAGTCGACCGGGGCGCTGCTGGTCCTGCTGATCCTGGGCGATCTCTTCGCGGTCTGGACCTACCACGCGCACGCCGACTGGGCGGCGCTGCGCAGGCTCGTGCCGGCCGTGCTCGTTGGGGTCCTCGTCGGGACGCTGTTCCTGGCCACGGCCGGTGACGGGACGGTCCGCCGGGTCATCGGCGCGATCCTGCTCGCTCTGATCGCCGTCACCCTCGTGCAGCGGGGCGCCGCGGCACGGCGTCGGAGCCAGTCCGACGACGCCCCGGTCGCGCGCTCGGCCCAGGCGAACGGACGGACGTCGCGCAGACTCGCAAGCACGGGCTACGGAGTCCTGGCGGGGTTCACCACGATGGTCGCCAACGCGGGAGGGCCGGTCGTGTCGATGTACTTCCTGTCCGCGCGGTTCTCGGTCACCCGGTTCCTCGGCACGGCCGCGTGGTTCTTCTTCGCGGTCAACGTCGCGAAGACCCCGTTCTCGGTGTCCCTCGGTCTGATCGACCTGGCGTCGCTGCGGCTGGACCTGCTGCTGGCTCCGGCGGTGGTGGTCGGAGCGTTCGCCGGTCGTCGGCTCGCCCGACGGATCGACCAGATGCTCTTCGACCGACTCGTCATCGTCCTGACGGTCGTCTCCGCCGGCTACCTGCTGATCGCCTAGCCCGTACTGGCGCACGACGTCGGTGGCGGGTCGGGCGACGACAAGGCGACGGACCGTCCAGGACCCCGCGTCAGGAAGCACACCACCGGTCGTCGCCGTGCGACCATGAGAGGACCACCTGTTCCACGAGGAGTCGACCATGACCGAGAACAGAGCTCGTCAGGAGACGTTCCGCACGCACGTCCCGGACGAGGTGCGTCAGCACCTGGATGCGGCGCGGAGCGAGCTGCGCAAGGGCGTCGAGACCTTCCTCCCCGCCGAGTTCTTCGAGCACCGCGACACCGCGCGGCGAGAGATGCTGCTGGCGTGGCGCGGTGTCCTCGATGCCGCGATCACTCGCCTGGACGAGAGGAAGTCCCGGGTCTAGCGGCACCGGACCCCGGGTCGGGCCGTACGGATCCGGACCACACCCGCGACGTCCACGCGTCAGAGCGGTGGGAGCGTGGCCGGCGTCAGCGCCTCGCCCCGCCGAGCAGGAGGCGCAGGCCTGTCAGCCCCGCCAGGACGAACAGCACGGTGCCGCCCGTGGTGGCTCTCGCGGCGACCAGCACGGAACCAGCGATCAGCAGTCCCGCGCCGATGACGCTCGCACTGAGCCGGTCGACCGAGCGGTTCAGCGTGCGCAGGGCGCGCCCGACCTGCTCGTCCCGTACCGGGACACCGGTGCCGTCGACCCGCGCGAGGGCACGGCTGGCCTGGGCGGGAAGAGCGAGCATCGCCAGCAGGGCGTCGCCGATCTCGTCGAGCCACCCGCCGATGCCGGAGGTCGCCTCGTCCTGGACGAGGCGCCGCGCGTACGGCCCGACCTGCTGCCAGAGGTTGACGTCCGGGTCGAGCCCGGTGCACATCCCCGAGAGGATGGCGACCGTCCGGACGACGTAGATGAGGTTCTGCGGGACCTGGAAGGGCATGTCGAGCAGCAGGTCGCGGTACTGATGCGCGAACTCCCGCACCTCCTGCGGGTCGATGTTCCGCAGCTCGCTCATCGACAGTCCCCAGTACCTGTCGAAGACGTGCGCCTCGGCGCGCTCGATCGCCGCGAGATCGGCACCGGGGAGGAGCATGTCGAGCAGCTGGTAGGCCTTGACGACCCGGGTGGCGTCCCGCGTGCCCACCGCGATCAGGAGCTCCCGCAGGCTGCTGCGGACGGTGTCCGGGATGCGTGCCACCATGCCGAAGTCCACGAAGGTGAGCATCCACGTCGACGGCCCGCCGTCGGGATCCGGCACCGGTGTCACGAAGAGGTTGCCCGGATGCGGGTCCGCGTGCACGAACCCGTCCTCGAAGATCTGCTTCAGGTAGACGGCGACGAGCCGGTCGGCCACCTCGGCGCGGTCGATGCCCGCCGCGGTGATGGCGGCGTAGTCGGTGATCTTGATCGCCGACACGTCCTCGAGGGTGAGCACACGCCGCGTGCTCAGGGAGCGCACGATGCGCGGCACCTGCACGTCGGGGTCGTCGGCGAAGTTCTCGTAGAACGTCTCGGCGTTCTGAGCCTCGTGCTCGTAGTCGATCTCCTCGTGCAGGATCGCCGAGAACTCCCGCAGCAGCGCGGGGACGTCGGCGTGCGTGCGGATCGGGCGGTAGCGCATCAGCCACCTGCCCACCCGGCTCAGCGCGGCCAGGTCCGTGTCGACGATCGCCGCGATGCCGGGGCGCTGCACCTTGATGACGACGTCCCGGAACCCGACGTCGTGCTCGTTCCCGAGCCTGGCGCGGTGCACCTGCCCGAGCGACGCGGCCGCCATCGGCGTGGGGTCGACGTCGTCGAACAGTGCAGTAAGGGGTGCGCCCAGCTCGGCCTCGGCCAGCGACCTGATGGCGGCGAAGTCCTCGGCAGGGACCTCGTCCTGGAGATTGGCGAGCTCGTCGGTCACCTCGCGCGGAAGCACGTCGAGGCGCGAGGACAGGAACTGCCCGACCTTGATCATGACGCCGCCCATCCGGATGGCGAGCACCCGGAACCGCGCAGCCTCTCCCCGGATGCGCGCCTCGCGGGTACGGGCGGCCCAGCGGCGGAAGCCGACCCGACGCAGGACGAGGTCCCACAGGATGAAGCGCGCGATGACGCCGGCGGAGAAGGTCAGGATGTGGAGGTACCGGCCGCGCAGACGGGACGATGTCACGAGGCCTCCAGGCGGGGACGTCCGAGCTGACACTGCACCAGCAGTCCTCCGTGCAGCCTAGGGCGAGGTCGTCCACCCTGCGTGCTCGTCCGCCACCCGCACACGATGACACTGCCGCGGGCCATGCGCGAGGCTGGGATCACGGCGGACACGCAGCAGTCGGACCCGCGTAGTCGGGCGACTGCAGCAGAATGACCGTTCCCGCCCGGGCGACCACCTTGTACCCGGCGCCGAGCGCGAGCTCGAGAGCGTCCGTCGTCGTCTTCTGGTTCGGCTCGACCGACAGCACGGGCTGGGAGAGGTCGATCGCGTAGAAGTCCTGCGGACGGCTGGTCAACCCGAACGTCGCCACCACGTCCTTGGGAGTGAGATGGGACGCCAGGCGGTCGTCGGCGACGACGCAGACGCCGGCCGGCACGCGCGCGACGATCGTCGCCTGGTCCTGGATGTGCGCCGAGGTCTGGAAGGCACTGCCGTCGACGAGACGCGCCAGCGGCAGGAGCGACTGGACTCGTGCCGGTGCCGTGATCATGCCGGCCACTGGTGCGACGACCAGCGTCGCCACGAGCGCTGCCCCGAGCGCACGTCGACGCCATCCCTGCACCCGGCCGACGACCTCGACGGTGGCGAGGAGCAGCACGATCCAGACCGGCGCGTTGTAGTGGAAGCTCGTGCCCCACAGCGCCGGCCGCGCCGAGAGGAAGCGCTCGAGCAGGAACGGGACCGCCAGGAGGCTCCTGGTCGAGACGAGTGGCAGCAGCAGGAGCGGCACGAGGAGGAAGAGCATCGTGTGCCACTTCTGGTCGGGTGTGACGAGCAGCCGCAGGACGGTTGCCGGATCCGTGATCGCGGTGTGGAGCGCGCCGCCGACGTCGGGTCCGAGCGCAGGGAAGTCCCAGTACGCGTAGTGGCCCGCCCGTGAGAAGTGGGGGATGAGCACCGCCGTGACGAGGACGAGCCAGGCGGCGCTCCCCGCGACGAGGGCCAGCCCCAGCCGTCGTGGTCGCCAGGTCGCACGTAGCAGGCCGAGGAGCGCGACGATCGCCCCCATGTCCTCGCGCACCAGCAGGAGCAGCACGGACGCCGCGACGAGCTCGCGGTCGGCACGTCGGTCGAGGGAGTCGACCGCCCAGGCGAGCAGCGGGATCGCGAAGGCGACCTCGTGGACGTCGAAGTTCACCATCCCCTGGAGCGGCCACCCCAGCGCGTAGCCGACGGTGAGGAGTCCCGCCCATCCGGGTGTCAGCCGGCGACGCGCGAACCGCCACACGAAGACGGTCGAGACCGCCAGGAGCGCCGACTGCGCGAGGAGCAGCATGCGCGGGTCGTCCCAGATCCAGTACAGCGGCGCGAGCACCGCCATGATCGGGTGGAAGTGATCGCCCAGGATGTTGAAGCCGTCCCCCTTGAGCGGCGCAACGGGGGCACGGAAGTGCGCGTACGCGCGAACGACCTGGTCGAAGATCCCCAGGTCGTGACCGGCGGTGAGGAACTGCGCGTAGCGGGTCAGGGAGTAGGTCGCCATGGCCGCAAACTGCACGGCTGCGATGGCGGTGGGCGCCACCCACCGCGGTCGCGAGCGCGGTCGGGGACGGCGCAGCAGCGATTCGCCCTCGGTGGCAGCGGGTGCAGCAGACGCGGCAGTCACTCGTCTCCGTCCCGTCCTCTCGCGCAGACCCCGAGCGTAGACGGGTCTGCCGACGTCAGAGGCTCGCAGCACCACCTCCGGACCTGCGTGACAGGTCAGATAGATGGTGGACGTACGGATGAGTTCGTGCAGGGGGCAACGACACGCCGACCGACGACCATGAGTTCGCTCCGGGTTCGCCCAGAACCACGTTCGAGGGGGGCCGATAGGTCCCAGACGCCGTGCCAAATACGGACTTAGCCTGACGGGACAAGGCCTGGGGTTCGCGTTGAAGCACCTCTACCGCCACGACGGCAGCCGCCGCCGCGAACGGTCATCGCTGACCCTCTGCCGTCGACCGGTATCCGCTCACACCTCGGGACAGGCACGATGACCTCTCAGCAACCGCGGTTCCCCGGCGTTCCCGCCGTCATCAACGGCAATGGCGCTGTGGCTCATGTCATGCGACACGTGTGCGGGGGGGGTGATCGGCTACCCGATCACACCGTCCACGGAGATCTCCGAGCTCTTCGAGGCCGCCAGGGCCGAGGGCAGCGTCAACGTCTGGGGCAAGCACCCGTTCTTCTTCGAAGCCGAAGGCGAGCACTCGGCCCAGAGCGGTGCGCTCGGTGCGGCTCTGACCGGCGGACAGTTCGTCTCGAACGCCTCGTCGAGCCAGGGCATCCTCTACGCTCTCGAGTCGCACTTCGTGACGGTCGGCAAGAAGATCGGCGGCTTCGTCCTCCAGGTCGCCGCCCGCGTGGTGTCCAAGCACTCGCTCAACGTGATGGCCGGGCACGACGACGTCTACGCCCTGCTGCCGTCCGGATACACCGTGTTCTTCGGGTCCAACCCGCAGGAAGCCGCCGACCTCGCGGCGATCTCCTACCGCACGTCCGCGCTGTCGCTGATACCGGTCACGAACGCGATGGACGGCTTCTCGACCAGCCACATGCTCAGCGAGATGCTGCTTCCCGAGGCGGACCTGCTGCGCACGTACCTGGGCGATCCCGCAGGCCGGATCCCCGCACCGACGGTCGCGCAAGAGGTGCTGTTCGGGGCGAAGGGCCGGGTGGCCCAGCTCACCGCCTACCTCGACCGCCACAAGGACGACCTCGTCGAGGCCGCGCGCGAGGCCGTGACCGCCTACCTCCGCGCGAACGCCGACGCCATCGAGGCCGACGGGGCGGGCACGCTCGTCGGGGAGACGCTCGCGTGGCTCCCGGCCGAGCTGCACGCACCATGGCGTCGCCAGTGGGTGAACGCCCCGGCCAAGGGCACGCGCCAGATGGTCCCGGCGCTCGTCGACGTGCACAACCCCGGACTGACCGGACCGGTGCAGAACCAGCCCGACTTCCAGGCCGGCGCCGTCGACCACCGCACCCACTTCGCCAGTGAGGTGCCGAGGCTCGCCCGTCAGGCCATGGCCGAGTACAGCGAGCTCACGGGGCGCGAGTACAGCCCGTTGCACACCTACGACATCGAGGACGCCGACTACGTGATGGTCGGCCTCGGCTCGATCACGGACGACGTCCGTGCGGTGGTGCCGTACCTGCGCGCGCAGGGTCACAAGGTCGGTGTCGTGTCGGTCAAGCTCCTCCAGCCGTTCCCGGAGGCCGAGCTCGTCGCCGCACTGGCCGGAAAGAAGGCCGTGACGGTGCTGGAGCGCTCCGACCAGACCTCCCTCACGACGTTCGTGACGACGGCGCTGTTCAAGGCCCGGGCGAACGCCGACGGCGCGAACCACGCCGTCCCGACGTTAACCGCCATGCCGCTGCTCACCACGGCGATCTTCGGCCTCGGCGGGCACGACGTGCAGCCGCGCGACCTGATCGCCGCCTTCGAGCACATGATCGACGGCAAGAACGCACCCCTGATCTACCTGGGATCGCAGTTCTTCAGCAAGCACCCGACGCCGCAGATGGCGGAGATCGAGAGCCGGCTGCGTGCGGCCTACCCCGACACCGAGCACATGGCGCTCGAGACGAAGCCGAACCCCCAGCTGCTCCCCGAGAGCGCGATGCGGATCCGGTTCCACTCGGTCGGCGGCTACGGCACGATCGCGACCGGCAAGCTGCTCACCGACATCCTGGCCGGGGTGCTCGGCATGCACTCGAAGTCCGCGCCGAAGTACGGCTCGGAGAAGAGCGGCGCGCCGACGAACTACTACATCACCCTGAGCCCGGAGCCGGTGCTCATCACCAACGCCGAGCTCGAGGACGTCGAGGTCGTGCTCTGCCCGGACCACAAGGCGTTCGTGCACACCAACCCGCTCAAGGGCCTGGTCGAGGGCGGGACGCTGATCCTCCAGTCCGACCTGCCGTCGGCGGAGGTGTGGCGACAGCTCCCGAAGTACGCGCGCACCACCATCCGGGAGCGGCACATCCGTTTCCTCGTCGTCGACGCGTTCAGCGTCGCGAAGAAGCACGCGCCGAAGCCCGAGCTCGAGACCCGCATGATGGGGATCGCCTTCATCGGTGTGGTCGCCGGCCACGTGGACCGCGTGTCCAAGGGCGCCGACCAGGACGTGATCCTCGAGAAGGTCCGCACCCAGATCGTCAAGAAGTTCGGCAGCAAGGGTGAGGCCGTCGTCGAGGGCAACATGGCGGTCATCCGCGAGGGCATTCAGGCCGTCACGCGGGTCGACTACGACGACCCCGAGCTCGTCGCCATCGATGCGTCGAGCGTGCAGCTGCGCCGGACTCTTCCGGTGTCGGTGTCCGGGGACATGTGCGCGAGCGCGAGCGCCGGAAGCGCGAGCGGGCTCTTCGACCCCGGGTACTACGAGGACATCGTCGCCCGGCCGTTCCGCGAGGGGACGATCGGCGACGCGCCCGTCATGCCGGGTATCGGCCTGTTCATGCCGCCCGGCTCGGCCGGCGCCAAGGACAAGGGCCTGTTCCGCCGGACCGTGCCGAGCTTCAACGCGGACCTCTGCACGGGCTGCCTCGAGTGCGCCCTGGTCTGCCCGGACGCGGCGATCCCGAACACCGTGCACGACCTGCACGCGCTGCTCGAGACGACGATCGACGGGCTCGACCTGCCGGAAGCACAGCGGGCCGCGCTGCGCTCGCAGGTCTACCCCTTGTCGGAAGGCGTGCGTGAGCGCTACCGCGCCGAGAAGTCGGATGTCGCGTTCCACGATCTTGTGGCGCAGGTCGGGGCCGGCTTGCCGGTGGAGAGCCCGGTCTTCACCCGGAGCCTGGGTGTGTTGGTCGAGGCCCTGGCCGCCTTCCCGGTTGCCCGGACCCGGCCGTACTTCGACGCGATGGAGAAGGCAGTCCCCGGGAGCGGCGGGCTGTTCAGCGCCACGATCGACCCGTGGAAGTGCACCGGGTGCCTCGAGTGCACCGAGGTGTGCGGTCCCGGCGCGCTGACCCCGGTCGAGCAGGACGAGACCCTTCTGACGACGCTTCAGGAGCGGTTCGAGCTCCTGTCGCAGCTGCCGAACACCCCGAAGCGGTTCACCGAGGGGTCGACCGCGCCCGAGGGAGACCTGAAGCGTCTCCTGCTGGACCACGACAACTACTACGCCACGACTGGTGGTCATGGCGCGTGTCGTGGATGCGGTGAGGTCACCGCGATCCGCCTCGTGATGTCGATGGGACACGCGCTCGGTGAGGAGAAGCGGGTCGCCCACCTGCGCGAGCTGGAGGACGTGGTCGGCCGGCTGCAGGAGAAGGTGGCTGCTCTGGCCGACGATCCCGAGCGCCAGGCCCGGGTCCAGGCCCTTCTCGACGCTCTCGACCGACGGCTGTACCTCGTCGAGAGCGGCCCGACGGGTGATGGCCCGGCACCGATGATCGTGGCCAACTCCACCGGTTGCTCGAGCGTGTACGCCTCGACGATGCCGTTCAACAACTACCTCGACCCGTGGGTGAACAGCCTCTTCCAGGACGCCCAGCCGCTGGCCAAGGGCATCTTCGAGGGCGTCGCGGCCGACCTGGTCGGTGAGGTGCGGACCATGCGCACCGCGCGTCTCGAGCTCGACGACGCGTACGACCCCGCTCGTCACGACAAGGCGATGCAGCGGCTCACCTGGGAGCGGATGACTCCGGACGAGCTCGCCTCCATGCCGACGATCCTCACGATCGGTGGCGACGGCGCGAGCTACGACATCGGGTTCGGCGCGATGAGCCGGGTACTCGCGAGCGAGACGCCGATCAAGGTGATGGTGCTCAACTCGGGCGCATACTCCAACACCGGTGGACAGGCCTCGACGGCCAGCTTCACCGGCCAGGACTCCGACCTTGCCCGGTTCGGCGGTGCGCACGACGGCAAGCACGAGTTCCGCAAGGAGCTCGGGCTTCTGGCGTCGTTCCACCCGAACGTCTACGTGGCGCAGACGAGCACCGCGATGCACGGGCACTTCCTCAAGTGCAGCATGGACTACCTCAGCTACGAGGGTGCGCCCGCGCTCATGGACGTCTACACGCCGTGCGGCTCGGAGAACGGCATCGCCGAGGCAGCGTCGGCAGCCAGGTCACGGCTGTCGGTCGAGTCCCGGATGAGCCCGCTGTTCGTGCACGACCCGCGCCGCGGGACCACGCTGCACGACTGGTTCTCGCTCGAGGGGAACCCCGACCCGGACAAGCGGTGGACGACGAGCACGCTGGAGTACCTGGACGAGTCCGGCCAGGTGCAGCTCATGACGACGCCGCTCACGCCCGCGGAGTTCGCTCTCGGCGAAACCCGGTTCAAGAAGCAGTTCCGACGCCTCGCGCCAGAGCTCGAGGAGAAGGCACTGCCGATCGACGAGTACGTCGCGCTCGACGTCGCGGCACGCACGGACAAGATCCCGTTCGTGTACGCCACCGACGACGACCGGCACCTGATCAAGGTCGCCTGCTCGCAGCAGGTGGTGGCGCTGGTCGAGGACCGGTTGCGGCACTGGGAGATCCTGCAGTACCTGGCCGGTGAGCACGAGGCGAAGCTGACGGCTCTGCACAGCAGCGACATCGCGGACCTGCAGGCCCGCTACGACGCTGCGACGGCCGCCAGGGAGACCTCGCTCGACGACATCGCACGTGCGATGTCCGAGCTGGCGACCTCGAGTCGGGCACCGGCAGGACTCGGTGCCCGGGTGCCGGTCGGACCGGCGGCGTCCAACGGCTCGACCACGGCGGCAACACCGCAGACCTCGGCCGTCGCCGTGGCGGACCGTGCGGTCTGGCTCGACCCTGCCGACCAGAGCAAGTGCACGGACTGCGGCACCTGCTACCAGGAGCTTCCCCAGCTGTTCGAGAAGACCACGACGATCATCGACGGCAAGGCCACGGTCGTGGCGCAGATGATCCCCGGGGCGCTGGAGAAGGTTCAGATCACCCCTGAGCTGTCGGCCCGGATCTCTCGGGTCAAGGCGACCTGCGACGCGGAGATCATCCAGTGACGAGCACCCTGCCCCCAGTCGGACCCACGCCGGCGAACGCCTCCGGCAGGGACGACCTGCTGCGCTATCTCGACGCCTCGACCACCCTGCAGTCGAGCAGCGCCGAGGTGGCCGAGCTCGAGCAGTCGGACGGGGTCGCCGAGTACAACCGCCAGCTGGAGCTCCTGCGGCGCCGACTGCTCGCCGAGCCGCAGGCGTTCCGGGAGATGTTCATCTCCGATGGGATGTCGGCGGTCGCGTGGGAGTTCACCCAGCCGGAGCTCGGGGCGGACTTCACGCGCTCGTTGTGGTCGATGCTGCGGCGAGGGGACGATGCCAGCACCGTTCTCATGCGGTTCCTCTGGAACCTCCCGCTCGGCAAGAAGCGCTTGTTCATCCGAGCGATCGACAAGCACCTCTCGGATCGGTACCCGATGTTCGACGGGCTCTCCGACGGGTGGCCTGCGAGCACGAGCATCCCGCCGTACGTGCGCGACGCCGAGTCGCGTGCCACCGACTTCGGCCTGGTGAACCAGGGATACCTCGGGTACATGTCGCTCGGCTACACCCGCGAGGACATCGACCTGTTCGTCTGGCTCGAGGCGCTGCGCGACAAGCAGTGCGCCGAGAAGCCGTGCGAGCTGGGCATCTTCCTGGCCAACCACCGCGAGCCCAAGGGTGGCTGCCCGGTGAAGATCCACATCCCGCAGATCCTGGAGCTGATCGGCAACGGCCGGTTCCAGGACGCGCTGGAGCTGATCGAGGGCAGCAACCCGTTGCCCAACGTCACCGGCCGGGTGTGCCCGCAGGAGCTCCAGTGCCAGGGTGTCTGCCTGCACAAGGAGAACCCGATCCAGATCGGACAGGTCGAGTGGTTCCTGCCGCAACGCGAGAAGCTCGTCAACCCTGACTCGATCACGGCACGGTTCGCCGAGATCCCCGACCCCTGGGATCGTGCGGAGAAGCCGCCGGTCGCGATCGTCGGGTCCGGACCGTCGGGGCTGATCAACGCCTATCTGCTCGCCGCCGAGGGGTTCCCGGTGACGGTCTTCGAGGCGTTCCACGCTCTCGGTGGGGTGCTGCGGTACGGCATCCCGGAGTTCCGGCTCCCCAACGACCTGATCGACGACGTCGTCAACAAGATCACACTGCTCGGCGGCCGATTCGTGTCGAACTTCGTGGTCGGCAAGACGGCCTCGTTGCAGGACCTGCGCGATGCGGGCTTCTGGCGGATCTTCGTCGGGTCGGGTGCCGGTCTGCCTCGCTTCATGAACGTGCCGGGGGAGCACCTGCTCAACGTGATGTCGGCCAACGAGTTCCTGACGCGGGTCAACCTCATGCAGGGGCTGCGTCCGGACTACGAGACGCCGCTCCCGGACACCGAGGGCAAGCAGGTCATCGTCATCGGCGGAGGCAACACCGCGATGGATGCCGCACGGACCGCCCGGCGGCTCGGCGGCGACGTGACGATCGTGTACCGGCGCACGCAGGCGGAGATGCCCGCGCGGGTCGAGGAGCTGCACCACGCACTCGAGGAGGGCATCCACCTCAAGGTGCTGCGAGGCCCGTCGGAGTTCATCGGCGACGTCGAGACCGGGTTCGTCAAGGCCACGACCCTGGACGTCATGGAACTCGGCGAACCGGACGAGTCCGGGCGGCGCCGGCCGGCGGCGACCGGCAAGACCGAGACCATGCTCGCCGACCTGGTGATCATGGCGCTCGGCAACGACGCCAACCCGATCATCAAGGACTCGGAGCCACGGCTGCACACGTCCAAGTGGGGCACGATCGAGCTCAGCGAGCAGGGGTCGCAGGAGACCACCCTGGCCGGGGTGTTCACCGGTGGCGACGCAGCCCGAGGAGGCTCGACGGCCATCCGCGCCGCGGGCGACGGCCAGGCCGCCGCACGGGAGATCGTCGGCAGCATCGACGTGGACCCGACGACCATCGCGGCGATGGTCGCCAGCGCCAAGACCTACACGGACACGGCCTCCACGGCACAGCGCGTGATCGCGACCTCCGAGCTCAGCGACGGCATCCACGAGTTCACGGTGCACTCGCCGGTCATCGCCCAGGCCGCCCAGGCGGGGCAGTTCGTCCGGGTGCTCCCGCGCCCGGACGGCGAGCTGATCCCGCTGACACTGGCCGACTGGGACGCCGAGGCGGGCACGATCTGCCTCGTGGTCCAGGGGATGGGGACGAGCAGCTTCGAGATCAACCAGATGGTGGTCGGCGACTCCTTCACGGGGATCGCCGGTCCGCTCGGACGCCCGAGCGACGTGCACCGGTATCCCGAGGGCTCGACGGTGGTGTTCACCGCCGGTGGCCTGGGACTGCCGCCGGTGTTCCCGATCATGCGCAAGCATCTCGAGACCGGCAACCACGTCACCCTGATCGCCGGGTTCCGCAGCGGCGACCTGATGTTCTGGACCGGTGAGGACGAGCGGGTCGGCCGCATCAAGGCGCAGTACGGCGACCAGCTCGAGATCATCTACACCACGAACGACGGCTCGTTCGGTGTCCCGGGGTTCGTCACCGGCCCGCTGAAGGAGCTGCTCGAAGCGAACACGCGAGGAGAAGGCAGGACGGTCGCCGAGGTCGTGACGATCGGCCCGCCGATGATGATGCGCGCGGTCAGCGACCTGACCAAGCCCTTCGGAGTCCCGTGCGTCGCGAGCCTCAACTCGATCATGGTGGACGCGACCGGCATGTGCGGCGCGTGCATGGTTCCCGTGATCATCGACGGGAAGCTCGTGCGCAAGCACGCGTGCATCGACGGCCCGGAGATCGACTCCCACCTCATCGACTGGGAGAAGTTCCTTCCGCGGTTCGGGCTCTTCAAGACCCAGGAGCAGCGCAGCAGGGTGGCGCACGGCTTCTGAGCCTCGCGATCGACCAGTGCACGGCGGCTTCCGCGGAACGACGCGGAGGCCGCCGTGCCGGCGTTCCGGGCGACGCGGTTGCCCACGCAGGTGCGCGCCAGCGCCTGCGCCGTGCCCTGGCAGGAGCAGCCGGGTTCAGACCGGCGGGTTCACGCAGGGATGGGCGTCGGCGACGCGGCAACCGGGTCGGTCAGGGCCAGGGGCCTCGTCCTGGCCCACACGATCAGCCCGATGTAGGCGAGATCGAAGACGCTGCACAGCAGGCCGATCCCGAGGACGAAAGCGTTGTGCTCCATCGCGCCGAAGGCGATCGTCGGCGCGAGCGTACCGATCCACTTGCTGACAGCGATCAGGAGGGTCTGGCCGCGCGCCCCACCGCGCGCGACGAACATGGCGATGAACAGTCCGGACATCAGCAGGTTCTGCAGGAACGCCGCGTAACCGGAACCCTGGTCCCAGCCGAACTCGTCGATGAACAACAGCTGCACGGCCAGCGCCGCACCGAACATCCCGACGCTGCCGACCACGAACATCCCGCGGGACACGAAGGCGGGCAGCTCACGTCGACCGAAGCGGACGAAGGTGACGACGATCAGCACGTCCGCGACGGCCCAGACGACGTTGATGACGGCCTGCGCGGAGACGCCCGTCGTCAGCCCGTGCAGCGAGTAGATCGCCTCCCAGGCGATGTTGAGGGCGAGCGCGGCGACGGGCATCGCGTAGGTCCTCGCCGCGAACCCGATCCTGATCGAGTCGATGTAGACGACCGTCCACGCGATACCGCTCAGCATCGTCAGAAACAGGACCACGGTGAACCCCTTGCAGGACGACGGACGGACCTGGGCGATGTCGGCCCCGCGGACGAGGGTAGCGAGTGCATCCGCACGATCGGTGATCTGACAGGATGGGCACCCGTATGCGCCCCCTCCGCCATCCCTTCCGATCGCTTCCGCCCGAGGTCGCAGTCCTCACGGCCGTGGCGTTCTCCGTCGCCCTCGGATTCGGGATCGTCGCCCCGGCGATCCCGGTGTTCGCGAAGGACTTCGGCGTCTCCAACTTCGCGGCTGGGGCGGTCATCTCGGTCTTCGCACTCGTCCGTTTCGTCTCGGCACCGGTGGCCGGCCGGATGGTCAACCGGCTCGGCGAACGGACGGTGCTCGCCGTCGGCATCGGGATCGTCGGCGTCTCGAGCCTGCTGGCCGGGCTGTCGGGGGACTACCTCCAGCTGCTCGTACTGCGGGGGATCGGCGGGTTCGGGTCGGCGATGTTCACGGTGTCGTCGTTCGCGCTGCTTCTCCGAGTGGTTGCGCCCGACCAGCGGGGGCGTGCAACAGGGACGTACCAGACGGGGTTCCTGCTCGGCGGGATCGCCGGGCCCGCGTTCGGCGGCCCGCTGACCGCATGGTCGCTGCGCGCGCCGTTCTTCGTGTACGCGGCGACGCTGCTCGTCGCCGGCGCCGTCGCGACGGTGTTCCTGGCACGTACGTCGTTGCGTGAGCATGAGGTCGCTGCCGGGACCGCCGGCCACTCACCCACGTCGTTGGGCGATGCTCTCCGCAGCGCCGCCTACCGTGCGGCTGTCGTCAACAACTTCGCCGTCGGCTGGGCGATCTTCGGGGTCCGTTCCTCGCTCATCCCGCTGTTCGTCGTCGAGGGCCTTCGGTTGGGTGCGTCGTGGACGGGCGCGGGGCTCGTCGTGTCCGCGGTGGTCCAGGCGATCACCTTGGTACCGGCCGGCCGACTGGTCGACACGCGCGGACGGCGTCCCTTCCTACGGGCCGGTGCAGTGGTCGCACTCCTGGCGGCCGTCACGATGGCCGTGGCCGGCAGCGCGCCGCTGTTCCTGGTCGCGATGGCCCTCTACGGGGTCGGTTCGGCGTTGCTGGGCGTGTCGACCTCGGCGGTGGTTGGCGACGTGATCGGGGGGCGCGGAGGCACGCCTGTCGCCGCCTTCCAGATGGCGTCGGACGCCGGTGCGTTCATCGGCCCGCTCGTCGCCGGTGCGCTGGTCGATGCGGCGTCTTTCGAGGTGGCGTTCCTTGCGACCGCTGCGGTCTCCGCGATCGCCGTCGCCACCACGGTCCCCATGCCCGAGACGCGGCTCGCGGCAGCCGTTCCCGCTGGGTCTACCGGGCACACGCCTACTGGCACGTGAGGTTCGGGTACCCGCTCAGCACTCCGACGATCTGGACCCCTTCGCCCCAGTACGGCGTGTAGTAGTACGGGTCGGCGTTGCGCTGCACCGCATGGGCCGCCAGGGTCGGCGCCATGGACTGCCACCCGGGGACGCCGAGCAGTGCCCGGAAGAAGTTCGTCGCGGCGATGCGCGGGTTCATCCGGTCCGCGTACGAGCCCCAGGCACCGTTCGCCCGCTGCTGGAACAGGCCTCGGCTGTCCGGCCCTGCAAGATCGCCGTAATTGACGTTCACGAGGTTCGACTCGCCGATCGCGGTCATCATGCCGATCGCCTGACCGCGGAGATCGACGCCGAGGTCGTTCGCCGCGATGATCACCTGGGCCGCGTTCACGATCTGCTGACCGGAGAAGCGCCCGATCGAGCTCGGTAGTGCCGCACCGGGCCCACCGCCGGCGGGCGCGCCGGCCGTGCAGCTCGTGGCCTGCCCTGCCGCGGCCTGCGCCGCACGCTGCTTCGCGATGATGTCGGCAAGAGAGTTCGAGATCACCTGGCGTTCCTTGGTGTTCTGGGCCTGCTGGGCGAGGTAGGTCGAGCGCAGGGCCTTCACCGACGCCAGCTGGGTCGTCTGCGTGGCCGCGAGATTCTGGATCTCGGTGGTCTTCGCAGCCGCGTCTGCCTCCGCCGACGCGGCCACGGCGAGCTTCTGGTCCGCCTGGACCTTGAGGGTGGTGACAGCAGCCTTGACGGCGTCAAGGCGAGCCTGGTCGTTCCTGTTCTCCGCATCGACCTGACGTAGCTGTGCGAGGACGGTGGCCTGCACGCGGAGACCCGTCGAGACCATCTCGAACTGGTCGACGGCGTCTTGGGCGCTCTGGGCGCCGAGCACCAGCGCGACGGTGCTCGTCGACCCGCGGCCCTGATACGCCTGCCGGGCCATCTGCCCGACTGCCGCGTGAGTCTTCGCCGTGCGAGACGCATCGGAGCTGACCTTCGCCGTCAGCGTCGTCACCTGAGCCTCGGCGTCCTTGAGCCGGTTGGCGATCAGGAGCTCCTCGCGCTGCGACGTCGCCAGGGTGTCCTGGGCGGAGCGGAGACCGGCCTGTGCCGTGGCCAGATTCGACTCGGTGGTCTGCAGCGCGCTCTGGGCCGTGCTGAGCTGGGTGTCGACCGTCTTGAGCGAGGCGTCGAGCTGATCGGCCACCTGGGTCGCCTGCGCGAGCTGGGCCTCGAGAGCATGCCGCTGCGCGTCGTAGCTGTCGGCCGTCGCCGGTCCCGCGAGGGCGGTGAGGAGAACGGGGACCGCCGCACCGATCCCGATCAGGCGTCGGGCGAGCGACCATCGCGCGGGGCTATGCCTCATCGGTACACACCTCGGGTTGTGCTGGCCGGCGCGGTGCGCGACCGTGCGCCCGGCCTGCGACCTGCAGATCCTGACCGAGGGGCACTATCGCACACGGTGCTGGGGGAGGGCCGGGTGCCTCGCCGTCGAACCTGGGAACCTGCTCAGGGTCCTCTGCCACGATCACCTGCATCCGCACCGCGGAGACCACCGGAGGAGGAGACGTGAGCGCTCGGCGCGCGCTGACCGGATGGGGGCGCACGAGCCCGAGCGTCGCGACGGTCGTCCCCGCCACCGACGATGACGCGATTCGTCGGGTGATCACCGGCGCCGACCGACGCGGTGTCGTCGCGCGCGGGCTCGGACGCAGCTACGGGGACGCCGCCCAGAACGCCGGGGGAG
This sequence comes from Cellulomonas sp. P24, assembly GCF_024704385.1. Taxonomy (NCBI): domain Bacteria; kingdom Bacillati; phylum Actinomycetota; class Actinomycetes; order Micrococcales; family Cellulomonadaceae; genus Cellulomonas; species Cellulomonas sp. P24. The sequence continues at coordinate 4,281,754 of NZ_JAJDFX010000002.1, read as the reverse complement.
TCGTCCTCGACGTGACCGGCCGCGACCGAGTCCTCCGGGTCGACGTCGAGTCCGCAGAGGTCGAGGTCGAGGCGGGAGCAAGCCTCGATCAGCTCATGCGCCTGCTGCTGCCGCTCGGGCTGTTCGTCCCGGTCACGCCAGGGACGAGGCAGGTGACCGTCGGTGGAGCCCTCGCCGCGGACGTCCACGGCAAGAACCACCACGTCGACGGCAGCTTCGGGCAGCACGTCTCGTCGATCGACCTCATGGTCGCCGACGGGAGCGTCAAGCGCCTGACCCCGCAGGACGCGCTGTTCTGGGCGACTGTCGGCGGCATGGGGCTCACGGGCGTGATCCTGCGCGCCACCGTGCAGATGACGCGTGTGGAGTCGGCCTTCTGCATCGTGGACACCGAGCGGTGCCACGACCTTGAGGACCTCCTGGCGCGGATGACCGAGGGCGACCACCGGTACACCTACTCCGTCGCCTGGATCGACTGCCTTGCGGGTGGGTCCGCGCTCGGGCGTTCGGTCCTCACCCGGGGATGGTCGGCCAGACGCGACCAGCTGCCGTCCCGGCGACGGGACCGGGCCACCGAGTTCCGCCCGCACCAGCTCGCTGTCGCACCGCCGGTCTTCCCGAGCGGACTGCTGAACCGGGCGACCGTGACCGCGTTCAACGAAGCGTGGTACCGCAAGGCGCCCCGCGAGCGTCGGGGCGAGGTGCAGAGCATCGCGTCGTTCTTCCACCTGCTCGTCGCCGGCGCGCAATGGAACCGGATCTATGGCCCGCGCGGCTTCCTGCAGTACCAGCTCGTGGTGCCGTTCGGCGCCGAGGAGACTCTGCGCCGATGCCTCGAGCTGCTGAGCGAGTCGAGGCAGGCGTCCTTCCTCGCGGTCCTCAAGCGGTTCGGCGCGGCGGATGACGGTCATCTCTCGTTCCCGACACCCGGCTGGACCCTCGCGCTCGACCTGCCCGTCGGTGCTGCTGTGCTCGGTGGCCTGCTCGAGCGCCTCGACGCCCTCGTGCTCGGCGCCGGCGGCAGGCTGTACCTCGCGAAGGACTCCCGGCTCCCGGCGTCCGCGATCGCTCAGATGTACCCGCGGCTGGACGAGTGGCGGGCGATCCGCGCGGACGCGGATCCGCATGGAGTGTTCACCTCAGACCTGGCAAGGAGGCTCGACCTGTGAAGGACGCCATCGGCAACGTGCAACGCATCCTCGTCCTGGGGGGAACGTCGGAGATCGCACTCGCGACGGTCACCCGCATGACACAGGGACGCCAGGGGACCGAGGTGACGCTCGCCGCACGGCCCGGCCCCCGACGTTCCGCCGCGGCCGGTCGGTTGGTCACGCGCGGCCTCGAGGTCACCGAGGTCGACCTGGACGTGAGCGACCGGGCGTCCTACGAGGCAGCGATCGGCGAGGCGTTCGATTCAGGTCACGATGTCGACGTCGTCCTGGTCGCCTTCGGCGTGCTGGGCGACCAGGAGCTTGCGTGGCAGGAGCTCGACGTCGCCCTCGAGCTGGCGCAGGTGAACTTCACCGCCGCGGTGGGTTGCGGGGTGCTGGTGGCCGCCGGGCTGCGCGCACAAGGTCACGGGACCGTCGTCGCGTTCTCGTCCGTCGCCGGCGAGCTGGCGCGCCGGTCGAACTTCGTCTACGGAGCCACCAAGGCGGGCATGGACGCGTTCTTCAGCGGCCTCGGCGAGGCGCTCTCCCCGTACGGCGTCGACGTGCTCGTCGTGCGCCCCGGGTTCGTCCGGACGCGGATGACCGAAGGGCTTCGCGCTGCGCCGTTGTCGCAGACCGCCGACCAGGTCGCGGACGCCGTGGTCGAGGCGTTGCGCGCGGGCCGTGACCGGGTATGGGCGCCCGCGACGATGCGGTGGGTCATGGCCGGCCTCCGGCACCTGCCGCGAACGGTACTCCGCCGCCTCCCCGTCTAGCCGTTGCGATCGACGTCGCTACAGATACACCGACCCGGACAGGCACGCTGCCCAGGCGACGCCCAGCAGGAGCAGCACCCGGTCGTGGAGCACGACCTCTTCCGGCTCACCGGCCGCGCCGTTGTCGACGTCCACGGCATACCTCAGCAGCGCCATCACGAAGGGGACGATCGAGATGACGCTCCATTCGTTCGCGGTCACCTGGCGGATCGAGAAGGCCCAGAGGGCGTAGGTGGTCACGAGGACGCCGGCGGACAGGGTCCACACGAACCGCAGGTAGGAGGCGGTGTAGCGCGCGAGCACCGGACGGCTCTCGGCCCCGGTGGCCTCCCGCGACCGCATCTCCGCGTACCGCTTGCCGCCGGCCATGAAGAGAGATCCGAACCCGGCCGCGATCAGGAACCACTGCGAGAGCGGGACGTGGGTCGCGACGCCTCCCGCGATCGCTCGCAGCAGGAAGCCGGACGCGACGCTCACCAGCTCGATGACCGGCTCATTCTTCATGCCCAGGCAGTAACCAAGCTGCAGCGCCTCATACACCGCGACGACGACCAGCAGCTGCCAGCTCAGCGCGGCGGACACGACCAGCGCCGCCGGCAGCAGAACGGCAGCTGCGGTCCACGCGGCGCGCACCGACAGCGCGCCGGCGGCCACCGGTCGCCGACGCTTGGTCGGGTGAAGCCGGTCGACGGCGACGTCGATGGCGTCGTTGACCAGGTAGACCCCCGATGCGGCCAGCGTGAACGCGAGCACGGCGACGGCCATCGCGGCGAGCGCGTGCGGGTCGAAGGCGACCCCGCCCACGACCGGCGCAGTCAGCACCAGGACGTTCTTGGTCCACTGCCGGGGTCGACACGCCTGGACCAGGACGCGCGCACGTCTCACGTGCGGGCGCCGACGGGTCGGGGCCCGAGCCAACGCCCCATCGCCACCCCCACTGCGCTCCCGGCGGCGACGTCGCTGGGGTAGTGGACCCCGAGGACGACGCGGCTGGCCATCATGGCCGGGACGAGCGCCCACAACCACCGGTGCCCGAGCAGCCGGGAGTACACGACGGCCGCCGCCGCGGTCGACGCCGCGTGCGAGGACGGGAAGCTCCAGGCGCTCGGCGCGGTGTCGAGGACACGGATCTCCGGGGCACGTGGACGGCGGCGCCTCACGACCCGCTTGAGGACGACGCTGACCGCGTGCGCGCCGACGACGGTCGCGGTGGCCTCGAGCCACTCCCGGCGGCGCGGTGGGTCGGCCGTCGCCCCCAGCAGGCCGAGGGCGATCCATCCGATCGCGTGCTCACCGATGCGACCGAGGACGTGCGATCCACGCCGGGCGGCACCGGCCGGCACGTGGCGCTGCACGCGGACCACGGCGGCGACCTCGAGGTCGTGAAGGAGGCTCATCGTGAGAGGACCGCGACGAAGTCGCGGGTCGACGGCTGAAGGTAGCGGCGCGGGTTCGGCTGCTCGTCCGCTGTCAGCATGTGCGGTACTGCGATCCCCGGACCGGGGTGGGTGTAGGTGATGAAGTTGGTCCAGGCCTTGTTGATGTCCATCTCCATGGCGCGCACGGCACCGGCATCCCGGGCGATCGTCGCCAGGGTGCGGACCGAGAGGGCGTCACCGACGACGAACACCAGCGACCCGTCCGCGCGGATGCCGAGGGCGGTCCGCCAGACGTAGGTCGCGTTGCCGACGGTCTTGCCCCAGGTGCGCGTCGTCGTGCTGTCGATGTCTGCGGCGAGCGCGCCACCGTCCACCAGGAGGTCGAGGTTCTGCCGGACGGCGGCGACGTCGGACCCCGGTGTCCCACCGGGCCAGGCCATGACGTCGACGTGGCCGTCCTTGTAGACCACCATCGAGGCGGCGCCGGTCCGCAGCGGGACGGCGGTCTTCCCGCCCTCCCAGAAGCCGCCTCGTGAGTCGCCCATCCGGAATCCCGCGTTGAACGTCGCGAGCAGGGCATCGCGCTCCGACGCGGGGACCTCCGACGGCTGCGACCATCCCGAGCCACCCGGCACCTGGTAGCCGGGGTGCAGCTCGAGCCTGACGAGGGACTGATCGATCAGGGCGACGCCGGTGAGATAGCTCGTGTGCAGAGCGTCAGGCCGCAGGAACGCCGCCCGGATCGCGGGTCTGCCGCCGACGGCCACCAACGGCCGCCACTGCCCCTCTCCGGGGAGCGCGGGCGTCGCCTGTGTGGGGATCGGCTGCAGAGGTCCGGGCGTCGCAGCCGTCGACGGCAGGTCGCCTGCTGTCGGATCCGCGGTGGGGGAGGCGGTGGCCGTCGGGATGGCAGCCGTGAGCGCACCGCCGATCTTCGGTGGGTCGAGCTGGTACTGGACGCGCTCGAGCTCGCTCACGACGCCGCCCATCCCGTGGAAACGGGCCCACTCGGCGAGGCGCGCGGTGACCGTGTCGGTCCCGGGCGCCATGAGGACACCCCCGACGGACCAGGAGAGCCACGCCAGGGGGAGCACCATGACGACGCCGGTGCGGCGCACCCAGATCCGCCGACGCGTCACGCGCCGACGCCCGCGGGGAACGGACGCCTCCGACCCGGTTCTCCGCGGTGCCTGCCAACGCCTCGTCCTTCCGTCCTGTCCTCGCGGTGGACGAGGTGTGGAGGCACACGGTGCCGCGCGTGGCTGCGAGGATCCTGGACGGTTGCCGACCGAACTCTGGGCCGGGGCGGGCTGCTGCGCCCGCATGAGGACCGGGGGCGACTCCTGCACCTGAGGGACGTCTCCTCGAGGATCTAGGCTCGGCACATGACGAGCGTCCTGTGGCTCCGGCGGGACCTCCGCCTCCAGGACCACCCGGCGCTCGTCTCGGCGCATGGCTCGGCGGGTACCGGGGGTGTGCTCCCGGTGTTCGTGGTGGACCCGCAGCTGTGGCACCCGACGGGCCGGACGCGCGCACTCGTGGAGGCTCTCGAGAGCCTGAACGAGACGTACGACGGTGCCCTGGTCATTCGGCACGGTCACCCCGCGGATGTCCTGCCCAGGCTCGTGCGGGAGGTCGGGGCGACGTCCGTGCACGTGAGCAGAGAGACGACTCCGTACGGGCGTCGACGCGACGACCAGGTACGTGCCGCGCTCCCTGCGGCGGTGCCGTTGGTGGCGACCGGGAGCCCGTACGCGGTCACCCCAGGGCGGGTGCTCAAGGGCGACGGCAGCCCCTACCGCGTCTTCACACCGTTCGCACGTGCCTGGCGCACGCACGGGTGGCCGCGCCCCGCCGAGGTACCGTCGGGGCTCCGCTGGAGCCGCGGCCCCGAGTCCGATCCTCTCCCCACCGCCGAGGACGTCGACGGACAATCCGCGGACCGCGCTGTCGGCGAGCGACAGGCGCACGCACGCTGGGCGGAGTTCCTCACCGCAGGCGTCGCGAGCTACGGTGAGGAGCGGGACCGCGCCGACGTCGACGGCACGTCCGGGATGTCGGTCCAGCTCCACTTCGGCACGATCCACCCGCGCACTCTGCTGGCCGATCTAGCGGACCTCGACGGGGCGATGTCGCGCGACACCGGTGTCGAGGCCTTCATGAACGAGCTGTGCTGGCGCGAGTTCTATGCCGACGTGCTCTGGCACGACCCCGGCTCCGCCTGGAGCGATCTCCGGACCGACCTGGCCGGGATGGTCTACGACGCCCCGGAGGGTCCGCACGTGGCCGCGTGGCGCGAGGGGCGGACCGGGTACCCGTTCGTCGACGCCGGAATGCGTCAGCTCGCGCGCGAGGGCTGGATGCACAACCGGGCGCGGATGGTCACGGCGAGCTTCCTCGTCAAGGACCTGCACGTCTGGTGGCCGCACGGCGCCCAGCACTTCATGGCCCACCTGCGTGACGGGGACATCGCGTCCAACTCGCACGGGTGGCAGTGGGTCGCCGGGACCGGGACGGACGCGGCACCGTACGTCCGCGTGTTCAACCCGGTGCTCCAGGGTGAGCGGTTCGACCCGCGCGGCGACTACGTGCGCCGGTACGTGCCCGAGCTCGCCCACGTCGACGGCCCCGCTGTTCACCGCCCGTGGGACGTCCCCGACGGGCTGGCGCACGGCTACCCGGACCGGGTCGTCGACCACGCGGCAGAACGGAGGGAAGCGCTGCGGCGTTTCGCTGAGGCGCGTCGGACGGCCGCGGCACCGGCGCGCCAGAACTGACGCGCACGTGCGACGGCCACCGCAGACCAGGACCGAGCAGCGCGCCGGCATCACCTGCTCGCGCGACGGCCCGGCCGCCCAGGTTCAGGGGACGGCATGCGGATGCTGCGGAACGCCGCGACGCACCGGCACGACGAGCACCGGCACCGTCGCGAACTCGAGGACCCGCAGCGTCTGGCTACCGACGTACGGCAACGTGTGGCCGGGCCGGTCGACGCACGCCATGACGATCATGCTCGCGCCGACCTCGCGCGCGTGGTCGAGGATCTGTGCCGCGACGTTGCCGCGGCGTCTGGCCTCGAGGCACGGCACGCCGGCTGCTGCGCACAGCGCGGAGACATGACGCAGGGCGGCGGTCGCGGCCTGCTCACGCACGAGATTCAGGTGCTCGGCCCCGTCGAGGTGACCGTCGATCTCCCCGGTGCCGAGAACGGTCAGGGCATGCACCGGCGCGCCGAGACGCGCGGCCAGCTCCACCGCCGCCTCCGCCGCGTCGAACGCGGCCGGGGAGTCGCTCACCGCCACCAGGATCTGGTCTGTCATCGCAACCCCTCCTGACCCGTCGTGGACGTGCCGTCGCCGCGGACATCGGGACGCGAGTCCGCTGCCCAGCGGAGCCGCAACGCCTCCTCGAGCTCCTGCTCGTCGAGCCGCCGCCGGATGGTGGCCAGCTCACGCTCCAGCCGGGGGATCCAGCGGTGCTCGACCGCGCGCTGCCGGGTGCGGGTCGCGACGAGCTCGGCCTGCACCAGGTGCACGGCGCGCTCGGCCGCGGCACACCGCGCGCCGGCCGCCAGCGCTGCCTCGTGAGCCGCGACCGCGTACACGAGAGCGGAGCTCCCCCGCGCACACCGACGGGTGGGATCGTGCACCTCGCGTCCTCCGGGAACTCCACGCCCATCGCGGCACCCCACGTGATCTCCAGCTCGGCGGGCTCCGTGGGCGCAGCCCCCCGGATCCCGCGGTGGCCGTCGAGCGACGCGACCCGTTGCGACCACCGTGCGGCGTCGCGGGCCGAGGTCTCCCACTCCTCCAGCGCGCGTGCGGCGTCGAGCTGGAGGTGCTCGAGCTCGTCGGTCATGATCTGGCGCTTGCGATCCAGGAGATCGGCGCCGTGACGGGCCGTCACGAGTCGCCGCTCGACCCGCATCCGCCCGGCACGGCCGACGTCGGTCATGACTCCTCCGTCCGTGACGGGAGGTAGCGGTCGAGGAACGCCGTGGGCAGCATCGTGAGCTCGCGCGCGGGCAGCTCGGCGAGCGCCGCCCACGCCCGACCGAGAGTGTCCTCGAGCGACCGCAGCTCGTCGGCGCCCTGGTCGAACAGCCGCTGCTCGACCACGGTCCGGTAGGCGAGGTAGCTCCGGTCCGTCTCGCTCAGGGCCGCCGAGCCCACCAGCTCGGCCAGCTCGGCGGCCTGGCGGGCACGCGCGATCGCCGCCATGACCTGGGCCGCGACGTCGAGATGGTCCTCCCGGGTGCGGTCGTGCCCGGCACCGCTGCGCATGAGCCGCGACAGGGACGACAGCACGTCGACCGGCGGGTAGACCCCACGCGCGTCGATCTCGGGCGACAGCACGATCTGGCCCTCGGTGATGTAGCCGGTGAGGTCGGGCACCGGGTGCGTGATGTCGCCCGCCGGCATGGTGAGGACCGGCACGATCGTCACGGAGCCGGATCGGCCACGGATCCGTCCGCACCGTTCGTAGAGGCTCGCGAGGTCGCTGTACAGGTAGCCGGGATAGCCGCGGCGTGCGGGGATCTCGCGGCGCGCCGCGGAGACCTCGCGCACGGCCTCGGCGTACGACGTCATGTCGGACATGATCACGAGCACGTCGTTGCCCTCGACGTAGGCGAGGTGCTCGGCGATCGTCAGGGCGATCCGGGGGTGAGGATGCGCTCGATCACCGGGTCGTCGGCGGCGTTGAGCAGCAGGACGAGCTCGCCGGCGGCGGACCGGACCTCGAGCCGGTCCCGCACGTAGGCGATGTCGGCGTGGGTCATGCCCATCGCGGCGAAGACCACCCGGAATCCGGCTCCGCGAGAGGTGGCCTGGGCGGCGATCTGCGTCGCCAGGGTCAGGTGGGGCATTCCCGGGACGGAGAAGATCGGGAGCTTCTGGCCACGCACGAGGGTCGTGAGCGCGTCGATCACGGAGACGCCCGTCAGCACGGGCTCCTGCGGGGGCTCGCGGTGCACCGGGTTCAGCGGCCACCCGCTGACCGGCATCGCGATCTCCCCGGTGACCGGTGGCCCGCCGTCGAGGGGCTCTCCGCGACCGTTGCAGACCCGGCCGAGCCACCCGGAACCGACCGCGAGGTGCAGCGGTCGCCCGGCGAAGCGCACCCGCACGCCGCTGGGGGTCAGTCCGTCGGTGCTCTCGAGGACCTGCACCGTGACGAGGTCGCGGTCCACCTCGAGCACGAGCCCGTGCCGCTCGCCGCCGGGGGTCTGGACGGTCGCGAACTCGTCCCATCCGACCCCTTCGACGTCGCCGAGAACGAGCAGAGGGCCGCGAAGCTCGCGCACGTCGCCGTAGGACACCTGCGCGGCGATACGTTGCGTGAGATCAGGGCGGCGTGGGGCATGCACCGGTCTGGTGTCGGTCATCGCAGCTCCTCGAGCAGACGGACGGCCTCGGCGGCACGCTCGCGGACACCCTCGGTGTCGGCTGGACCGGTCTCCTCACGTGCGCGGAGCACCAGTCCGTGGTCGGCCTGCTCGATCGTCGTGGCGGCGACCCCGTCCGCGACGAGGCGCTCGCACGCGTCGACGACCGCCAGCACCATGTCCAGCAGTGCCGCACCCTTCGCGGCGCTGCAGAAGCCGTCGTTGTCGCTCAGGGCGTTCTGCATGAGAACGCCGTCGCGCAGGAGGTGCCCGCCGAGCAGGACCATGCGCTCGTGGCCCGGCAGCGACGTCGGACCGACGATCTCGGCCAGCGCACCGAGGCGGTCCGCCTCGGCGAGGAGAGCGGTGGCGCGAGCGCGGCGCGCCGGCCAGCCCGCGTCACCGTTCAGCACGTGCCACGTGCCGATCGCGACGGCGTCCCGTGCGAACGACCCGGTCCAGCTCACGGCGGGGTAGTGGCGGGAGTACGCGAGGTCCCGGTCGAGCAGCCACAGCGAGCGGATGAACCGCTGGGTGTCCGTGGTCACCGGTTCGGTGAGGTCTCCACCTGGTGGGGACACCGCCCCGATGATCGTGACCGACGCCTCGGCGCCGCCGAGGGTGGTCACCCGTCCGGCACGCTCGTAGAAGGCCGCCAGCTCCGACGCGAGGTCCGCGGGGTACCCGTCCTCGGCGGGCAGGTCGCCGTTGCGGTTCGCGAACTCCCGGAGCGCCTCGGCCCACCGGGACGTGGAGTCGGCGATGACGACGACGTCGTACCCCATGTCGCGGTAGTACTCCGCGACGCTCACGCCGGTGTAGATGCTCGCCTCGCGCGCCATCATCGGCATGTTCGAGGTGTTGGCGATGATCACCGTCCGGTCGATGAGCCGACCGCCGGTCCGGTCGTCGACCAGGCTCGAGAGACCATCGAGGACGTCGGCCATCTCGTTGCCCCGCTCGCCGCACCCCACGTACACGATCACGTCGGCGTCGCTCCACTTGGCGATCTGCTGCAGGAGGACCGTCTTGCCGGTGCCGAACCCTCCGGGGACGGCTGCGGCGGCCCCGCGGGCCACCGGGTACAGGAGATCGAGCACGCGCTGACCGGTGTGCAGCGGGACCGCGCCCGCCGGACGGTCGCGGAACGGTCGAGGAACCCGCACGGGCCACGGCTCCCCGAGGTGCACCTCGTGGTCATCGACACGTGCGACCACGTCCTGCATGCGCAGCCCACCTGCAGGAGCGAGCCACGTCAGGTGGCCGCCCACGCCTGGCGGCACGAGGATCCGGTGCTCGACCGATCCCGCCGCCGGGACGGTCCCGAGCACGTCGCCGGCGGCCACGGTGGCGCCGACGCTCGGCACCGGGAGGAACTGCCAGACGCGTTCCAGCGTCCCGGCGTCCTCGGTCGCCGGCGCGCGGTCCGGCGTCAGCCACGTCGAGGCCGAGGACAGCGGGCGCATCAGGCCGTCGAACACCTGACCGAGAAGCCCGGGGCCGAACAGACCGGACAGCTGCCGCCCCGTGCCCTCGGCGTCGTCGCCGACTCGGAGCCCGCCGGTGTACTCGTACGCCTGCAACGTCGCGCGATCGCCGCTGATGGCGACCGTCGCCGCAGTGATGCGCTGCGGACCGAGCGCGACAAGCTCGAGCATCGAGAGGCCGGTGATCCCCCTCACCTCGACGAGGGGACCGTTGACCCGGACCACGGACCCGACGCGAACCGTGCCCGACGCACCCGAGTGCTCCGTCACCTGGACGCCCACAGGGCACTCACCTCCGGTCCCATGTCGGCGAGGGTCGCCGCCGCGAGCGACGGCAACGAGAGGTCGAGCCGGCGAGCGCCATGCTCGGCCACGACACCGCCTGCAGGGCTCGGCGTGACGACGGCGTCGGGGCCGAGGACCTCCCGTCCGAGCTCGGCGAGGTGAGCACTCAGACGGGGGTAGCGCGGATCGGAGCGAAGCGCGGAGACCGCGGCGCCGACGGCGTCGACGAGGGCGGCGTGGGCGTCCTCCTGCCGGGCGAGGACGATCTCGTGAGCCTCGCGGCGGGTCCGGGCAGACCGCAGGGCGGCTGAGCCCTTCGCAACCGCTGTGCCCTCGGCGACGGCCGCGGCACGGATCTGCTCGGCCTCGTGGCGGGCTGCCGCACGTGTGGCGTCGGCGGCTGCGCGTGCCGTGTCGCGGATCTGCGTCGCCTCGCGCTGCGCGGCCGCGTGCAGCGCCTCACGGACCGGGTCGAGCGCCGTGTTCGAGGTGCGGGGGAGAGCACTCATGACGGCATCACGACCGTGAGCGGGGCGTCAGGGTCGAGGACCCGCGCGCCGAGCACACCTGCCGCGCGGGGCGTCAGGACGACCAGCGCTGTCCCGGCCGGGAGCGACTGCCAGGCGTCGAGCACGCTCGTCGGGTCCTCGACCGCGCGCACCGATGCACCGACGAGTCGGTATCCCTCGACGAGCGAGGCCTCACCCAGGGCGACGACCGTGCCGGCTGCCATCGGGGGCCTCGTCACGCCTTGCCGATGAGGATCACGGCGATGATGAGGCCGTAGATCGCGATCCCCTCGGCGAGCCCGACGACGACCATGGCCCGGCCGAAGATCTCCGGGCGTTCGCTCATCGCGGCGAGCGCGGCCGAGCCGGTGTACGCGACGGCGAAGGCGGCACCGATCGACGAGCCGGCGACGGCGATCGCTGCGGCGATCAGTGCCGAGCCTCCGGCACCCGACGTCGCCGTCTCCGCGGCAGCCGGCAGCACCGCGGCCGACGCCGTGGTGCTCCCGAGCGCGACGACGAGCACGACGAGAGCGGCGACGAGGACGACCGCGTCCAGGACGACGAGGGCGGTGACGCCGGCGCGTCGACGACGACGGACGAGCAGGAAGCCCCCTGCCATCGCGAGGAGAGCCACCGGGAGGGTGCCGATCCACGGGTTCACGGTCTGTTCCCTTCGGTCGTGCTGGTGGTGAGGTCAGGAGCTCGGTTCTGCTCAGGAGCCGGGCTGCCCGTCGCGAGCGCGGGCGCCCAGGCACGGAAGGGACGGCCTTCGGAGAGGAACACTCGGGAGAAGAGCTCGTAGTACTCGAGGCGGAGAGCCTGGATGCCGGCGACGAGCGCCTCGAGGCCGAAGGTCAGCACGTTGCCGAGCACGAAGACGAGGACGGCGGCCACGGCGCGCCAGTCGGGCCGCCACAGGGCTGTTGTCCCGCTCCACACGACTGACAGCAATGCGGCGTGCGTGAGGCCGAAGGCCGCGAGCCGGGCGAAGGACACGATGTTCGACCCGAGCCGGGCGAGGGTGTCGACCCATTCGATCACTGCTTGGAAGACCCCGGTCGCACCTCCGCCCGCCTCGACGAGCAGCCCGGCGAAGATGAGCACGAGGGCAACGGTGGCCAGCACGCCTCCGGCGGTGACCAGCGGAGCGACGGAGGCGGTGAGGCCCCAGGCGAGGAGCCCGACCGCGACGAAGAGGGCGGAACCGGCGACCCCGGTCCGCGCGTAGAGCGCGTACGCCCAGCCGCCCTCCCGCACGCGGTTGATCGTGCCGAGGAGGTAGGCACCCGCCAGGAGGAGCGCACCGATCACGAGCGCCGCGAGCATCAGCGGGACCGGGCTCGTCAGCGGTTCCAGCCACAGCACAGGCACGAGACCGGTCGGACCGAACGCCTCGCCGTACAACGCCCCGAAGACGATCGAGGTCAGCCCCGCGCCGGTCACGAAGAGCCATGCGCGCCGGAGACCTGCCAGCCGACCGGACCGGGCACGCCGGAGCACGAGGCCGAGGGCGACCAGGACGAGTCCGTGGCCCACGTCACCGAACATCATGCCGAACATGACGACGTACGCGAGCGCGGCCATCCGCGACGGGTCCACGTCGGCGTAGGGGACGGTGCCGTACGTGTCGACGAGGGTGCGGGACATCCGGGGGCTGCCGGCGCCGGGGAGCAGCGTCGGTGGGTCGATCCCGCGCGGATGCACCAGCGGGACGACGCCGGCGCCGAGCTCGGCGAGTGTGGTCGAGAGCGCCGCAAGGTCGCGGTTCGCGGCCCAGCCGACGAGGCCGACGACCGGACCGTGGACGACGGCGGCGTCGATCGCGCGGTCGAGCTCGTCGGGACCGTCGCCGGGCACGTACGGGAGGTCGAGCTCGACGACGGCCTGCCGGGCCACCTCCTCGAGGACGGCGCGGTAGTGCTCGACGGGTGCGACGATCGCGACCCGTTCCATGCGCATCGGGCTGAGCGCCTCACGCCACCGCATCGAGGACCTCGCTGTGCCCGGAGCCGAGTGCGGACGCCGCGAGTGCGGCGCGGATCCGCCAGGCGTCGATCGTGAGCACGGCGAGAGATCCGAGCACCACGTCGGGGCCGGGAAGCGCCGACCGGAGCAGCCGGAAGCCGTCCGCCTCGACGGTGGTCATGGCCCGGGCCTCCGCCCGCCACAGGTCGGTGGGCGCTGTGACACCGGCGAAGAGCGGGCCGAGGGCGCGAGGCAGGGAGCCCTGCATCGACTCGACGTCCGTGGCCGTCTCCCACGCCGCGCCGATGAGTGGGAGGAGAAGCTGCCGGAGCCGGGGTGACGGCCGGGCGCGGTCGACGAGAACGGTCCGCGCCGCGATCAGGGCACCACCGGCCAGCGCCCAGGGCCGCGCCGGTGCCGCCGTGTCGGCGAGTCTCCTGAGCCAGACCATGGTGAGCACGTCCTGCAGTGCCGGGGAGTCCTCCGGGCCGACCGCTCCCCAGGGCGAGCGGGAGAGCTCGGCATGAAGCTCCGAGGTCGACCCGGCGGAGCGAAGCCGCGACCATGCGGTGTCGAGCGTCCCGAGGTCGAACGCCTCGGGTGCCGCGTGCCCGTCGGCCAGCTGACCTGCGAGAGCCAGGAGGTTGTCGCGCTCGAACGCAGCGGCGACGCTCCGGCACAGGCGCGATGAGGAAGCCGGGAGCCACCCGGCCATCACACGGACCTGCCACAGGACCGTCTCACGGGTCGCACGCTCTGCTGCGGTCAGGTCGGTGGCACCGGTGATCAACTGCTCGTAGGCAGTTCCCTCGAGCAGCTGGAGCCCGTCCTGCAGAGTGGCGGCTCGGGCGATCGCGGCGCTCGTGCCCGTTCCGGCGCGGCGCCGGGCCAAGGCCCGAGCCCGGACCGTCGCGGCAACCCAGTCAGCGCCCACCATGGTTCATCGCGCCTCGCCGAGGTGGTCGTGCAGGATCCGCTCGACGACCGCGCCGACGATCCCGGGCAGCCGCTCGACGCTCGAGCGCGCGATCGCGTCCGCCGCCTCCTGGGCCTCGACGATCAACCGGGCGTCGTCCTGCGCGGCGGCTTCGGCGACGGCCGCTGCCGCCGCTGCGCGTTCGGCCCCCGCGTCCCGTCGCGCCCGGGCGATCTCGGCCGTCGCGTCCGCACGCGCGCGTGCAACGGCGTCCGCGGCCCAGGTCTGCGCCTCCTGCACGTCCTCGCGGGCACGGTCGATGTCGGCGTCGAGCGCCGCGAAGACCGGCACGAGCTCGCTGACGTAGCCCGGGACGTCCGTGGACGGCACCCCGACCGGCCCTGCCGGTCCCGGTGCACCCACGGGACGGAATCGGTCGAGGATGCTCGATCGCGCCATGGCGCCTCCAGCTCAGGATCAACGCATCTCGAGCCTAGCGGCGATCGTGCAGGTCGGCGCGGGGGGAGCTGCGGTATGGCGCCCGGCACGACCGGACGCAGTTGTCACGGAGACGCCGGGCGGAGGCAACCGGCGGGTCTCAGCCGAGACCAGTGACCCGCTGCAGGGCGAGGCTCGTGAGCGAGACGACGATCCACAGGGCTGCTCCGAGCACGAGCGGGCGGTGCCCCGCTCTCCGCAGTCCGGGCAGGTCGGTCGACAGCCCGATCGCCGAGAGGGCAACGGTGATGAGGAACACCGAGACCTGGCTCAGGGCCGGGTGCAGGACCGTCGGCACGAGTCCGACCGTGTTCGCGGCGGCGACGACGAGGAAGCCGATGAGGAAGCGGGGGACCAGGCGGAGCACGTGGACGCGCGAACGGACCTCCGCCGCCACGCTCGGTTCTGCGACGTGCGCGACCGTGCCGGCTGCTGCGGTCTGGACACGTTCCCGGCGGGCGACCAGGGCGGCGAGACCGAGGCTGATCGGGATGATCAGGAGCGTGCGGGTGAGCTTCACCACGACGGCGTAGGTGGCGGCCTGGTGCCCGTAGGTGGTGGCGGCGGCGACGACGGACGACATGTCGTTCACGGCGGTGCCGGCGAACAGCCCGAACGCGTGCTGGCTCATGCCGAGCAGGTGCCCGAGCGTCGGGAAGACGAGGACGGCAGACACGTTGAACAGGAAGATCGTCGTGACCGCGTAGGCGACCTCGACGCCGGCCGCGCCGATCACCGGCGTCACCGCCGCGATGGCCGACGCACCGCAGATCGCCGTCCCGACACCGACGAGCGTCCTGAGGTTCCCCGTGACGCCGAGCCAGCGCCCGATCCAGTAGGCCGACACGAGCGCCACGGTCAGCGTGCCGAGCATCACGGGGAGCGAGCTGAGACCGACGTGGACGATCTGCATGAGGGACAGCTGGGATCCGAGCACCACCACGGACGCCTGCAGCACCGTTCTGCTCGCCGTCTTGATGCCGGGGCGCCAGCGTTCGCCGGGCTTGACCACCGCGGCGACGGCGACGCCGATCACGATCCCGGTGACCGGACCTCCGACGATCGGGAGCAGACGGCCGATGACGGACGCGACGATCGCGATCGCGACGGCGAGCGACAGGCCGGGGAGCTTCTGTACCAGGGCGGTCCGCCGGGTGGCGGGTCCCGCGCTGCGGTCGCTATCGGTATCGGCAGGGGCGGCGGGGGCGGGGCCTGTGGTCTCTCTCGCGACGGTCACGTCAACGACTGTGGCGTGTGATGAAGCCGCCCGGTAGCAGGACATCTGCGATAGCATCATAGCCAACGGCTATGTCCATGCCGTCTCTGCAGGAGTGCGGACCACCCGTCCGGGCCCCGCCGGACGCGAAGGAGCCCCGTGCCGCCCCACCGCCCCTCACTCGACCTCGAGGCGCTCCGGATGCTTGCGCTCGTCGCAGATCTCGGCAGCATCTCGGCCGCCGCTCGTGCCGAGCAGATCAGCCAGCCGTCCGCGAGCAAACGGATCCAGGTGCTCGAACGCCAGCTGGGGCTCGCCCTGCTCGACCGGCGTACCCGCGGGGCGACCCTGACGGATCAGGGCCGGATGGTCACCGGTTGGTGCCGGAGCGTGGTCGAGGCGACGGACGCGTTGATCACCGGCAGCCAGGCCCTCGCGGCACGAGCCGCCGAACGTCTCAGCATCGGGGCCAGCCAGACGATCGCGGAGTACCTCGCCCCCACCTGGCTGGGCGAGTTCCGCCGACGGCCGGGGGAGCCACCCGTGCAGCTCCGCGTGGCGAACTCTCAGGAGGTCATCGCTGCGCTGCGCGCCCGCGAGATCGACCTCGGATTCGTCGAGACGCCGCAGATCCCGTCCGACCTGCACCGGCGGCGGGTCGCGCGCGACCGACTCGTGCTGGTCGTCGCGCCCGATCACCCGCTCGCGCGGCGACGTCACCCGCTCGGGCGGGACGAGCTCGCGCAGACACCGTTGGCATCGCGTGAGGACGGCTCCGGAACCCGGGACACCCTCCGCCTGGCGATCGGGCGATCGATGGTCCCGCCTGCTGTCGAGCTCGACTCGAACGCCGCCGTCAAGGTGCTCGTCAGCTCCGGCAGCTTTCCCGCCGTGATCAGCGAGCTCGCCGTCGCGAACGAGCTCAGGGACGGGCGCCTCGTCGAGGTGCCGCTCGCCGAGGTCGACCTGTCCCGCTCACTCGACGCGGTGTGGCGCAAAGGGACACGGCTCGGCGGCGCCGCGGAGCACTTCCTGCAGACGGCCCGCCCGGCGCGCCCACCGATCGCGCGGACCCCTCCGACCTCCCGGGTGCGCGAGAGCGACCGCACCGCCTCCTCGCCGATACCGCCGGCCGGACCTGCCGACGAGTCTGCGCGCGCGTGAACACGGGTCAGCGGAGACCGAGGGGAGCGGCGAACGCGCCCGTCGCCTCGGCACGCGTCAGTACCCCGGTGGCGACGAGACGGTTGAGCACATGCCGCTGACGCAGCCGTGCGGCGTCGAGGTGCACGACGGGATCGTAGGCGGATGGCGCCTGCACCAGCCCGGCGAGGAGGCTGGCCTGTGCCCAGGTCAGGGCGGCAGGAGTCGTACCGAAGTACCCGCGGGCCGCCGCCGGCAGACCGTAGTACCCGTGCCCGAAATACACGGAGGCGAGGTACATCCGCAAGATCTCGTGCTTCGAGTAGCCGACGTCGAGCTTCAGCGCGACCTCGGCCTCGTCGACCTTGTCGAGCAAACCGCCGTCCTGAGGGAAGTACAGGTTCTTCGCGAGCTGTTGCTCCAGGGTCGCTGCACCCGTGTCCACGCTTCCGGTGAGCATCGCGAACCCAGCACGTGCGGCACTGATCGGGTCGACACCCGGGGTGACGTAGAACCGGCTGTCCTCGGTCGCCACCAGGGCTCGAGCCACCCTGTCGGACGTCGGCAACGCCCCCAGGAGCGGGGCGTCGTGCGTTTCCAGACGGGATCGGATGAGCACTTCCGCGTTGCCGACGCCAGGGGTAGTGGGCCACAGCGCCCCGACGGCGAGCACCGGGGCAAGGGCGACAGCACACGCGAGGAGCCACCGTCGACGACGGCGACGCCGTCGAGAGGGTGTCCCCGCCGCGACTGCCATGTGTCCTCCCCGCCCCTCCCTTCGTCGTCGTCGTCGACTGTAGGCAGCGATCCTGTGCAGTCGGCCATCGATGGCACACGGTGCGTGCGACGTCGCTTTCAGCATTCATCCAGGGAGACGTGCGAGCCTCGCGGGTCATGGATCGCCACGCCCCCACCGCTGCCGCAGCGATGAGGGCGTCGGAGCTCCCGCAGCGCCCCGCCGGCCCGTCCCGCTCCACCGGCCCGGTCGGCGCATGACGCACGCTCCGTGGTCCGCGCCACGCGGACCGGTCGACGACCGCGCGCGCAGCGCCCGGACCCGGATGAGCACGCCCCTGGCCGCCCTGCCGGCGCCCACCGAGCCCTGGAAGAGGTCGACGCGCGGATGGCGGTAGTCGAAGCCCAGCGGGCACGCGTCGTCGCCCCCTCTCGTGCCGTCCGGCGGCCTCCGCTGGTGCGGTGGGTCGAGGCGCCCTGGTTCCCGTGGGCATGGATGGGGCTGTGGGCCGTCATCCACGCGACAGACGCCCTCGTGTCCTGGCACTTCGTGGTGTCCGGCGCCACGCTCCTGCGCTCTCCGAGCCGCCTCGGAGGGCTGCACCTGTACGCGACCCACCCCGAGCTCCAGATGGGTCCGTTGACCTTCCTGGTGGCCGCGCCCCTGAGCGGGGCTCCGGAGTGGTTGTCGGGGCTGCTCGCCTCGACGGCGATCGCGGCGGCCGGGCCCGTCCTGCTCCGGGTGATCGCGAGCCTCCCGTCGGTGACGGTCACCCGGAGGCAGCAAGGCCTCGCAGCGCTGGTCCTGATGCCCGTCTGGGCGGAGCTCGCTGTCCACTACACCCATCTCGACGACGCCCTCGCCCTCGCCCTGCTCGTCGCGGCCCTGCACGCCGTCGTCCGTGGGCGGGCAGCAACGGCTGCCCTCCTGCTCGCAGCGTCGGTCGACGCGAAGCCATGGGCGCTCGCCTTCGTCCCGATCCTTCTCGCGTTGCCGCGTGAGCGGTGGGCACGCGCCGCCTGGGTCTGGATCGCCGGGCTCGCCCTCGCGTGGCTGCCGTTCGTGCTCGCCGACCCGGCGACATTGCACGTGGGGAGGTTCTCGATCCCGAACGTCGCCTCGTCCTCCCTGCGTCCTCTCGGGGTGGCCTCGCCCGAGACCCCGATGTGGGACCGTCCTGTGCAGGTGCTCCTGGGCGGGGCTCTCGGGCTCGTCGCCGTCGCCCGCCGCCGCTGGGTCGTCGTCCCGGCGATCGCCCTCGCGGTGCGGATGCTCCTGGACCCCGGGACGTATCCCTACTACACGTCAGGCCTCGTGCTGGCGACGGTCGTGGTCGACCTCGTCTGGCGCCGCACCCGGTGGCCGTGGGTGAGCGTCGTCGCGGTCGCAGGTCTCTACGCCCCGCGGCACATGGGTCCGCTGACGCCGAGCGACGCCGGCCTCGGCGTGCTGCGCGCGGTCACCCTCGTGGTCGTCATCGCGATCACGCTCGGTCCGGACTGGCGCGTGCTCGCGAACCGGATCACGGCACGGATCGGCCAGGCGGTCAGCTCCTGAGCTCCGGCGTGGCGCGGACGCTCAGAGCTCACCGGTCGCCTGGAGTCGGCGCAACGCGAGCCAGCCGATCGGGATCGGTACCCAGTAGGTCAGCACCCGGAACAGGATCGTGACCGAGACCGCGATGCCCGGGTTGATTCCCGCAGCCGTCAGCCCGCCGATGAAGGCGACCTCGATCGTCCCGAGACCACCGGGGGTCGGGACGATCGCTCCGGCCGTGTTGCCGACGAGGAACACCAGAGCGACCTGGACGAGGCTGAGGTGCTGGCCGAAGGCCATGAGCGAGGCGTCGAAGGCGAGTACGTACCCCATCGTCAGGAGCACGTTCCCGACGATCGCGACGGTCAGCCGGCGGGGTTCTCCGGCGATCTCCATCAGTCGCGGCCACGTCTGGCGGATCGTGGGAAGCGTGGTGCGTACGAGCCACTGCCGCACGGCCGGGACGAGGAGCGACACGCCGGAGGCAGCGGCCACGACGCCGAGGAGCACGAGCGTCCCGGTCGACGGGGCGAACTGCGTCGAGCCGGCGCTCCCGGAGGCGATGGACAGGATCACCAGGAGGATCACGGTCACGGCGAACTGGGAGACCTGGACGAGCGCAACGGTGGCGACCGCCAGCGACATCGTCACCCCTCGCTTGGTGAGCATCCGAAGGTTCAGCGCAGCGGACCCGAGCCCGGCGGGGGTGACGAGCCCGACGAAGGCGCCGACGGCGTGCACCAGGGTCGCGGACCAGACCGAGATCCGCACCGGGGCGAACGCCGCGAACGCGAGGCCCGCGCCGACGAAGGTCGCGAGCCCGAGGACGAAGGACACCACGGCCCACCGCCAGTCGCTCGACGCGATCGCGCTCGAGATCTCGTCGACGTTGATCGACGTGAGCACGATGATCGCGGCCACGACCGGGAGGATCACCGTGAGGATGGTCCGCGCGCCGAAGCGGACCAGCTGCCGCGGCTCGACGTCCGCATCCGGCATCCGGTCGACGAGGGCGACCCGGACCTCGCGGAGCACCGCGCGTCGTTCGCGCACCTCGGCCCGGGTCTGCCGGGGGAGGACGACCGTCTGGAGGAGTGGCCCGATGGCGGCGACATCGGCATCCGGCAGGGAGCGGGCCGCGGACTCGACCGCGCGCGTCGCGCCGATCCTGGTCGCGAGCATCGCCACGACCTGCGTCAGGTCCATGCGTCGGAAGAGCTCCGACGCTGCGACGTCGGCGGAGTCCCACTCGGTGAGCCAGACCTGCGGCTCCCCGTCCGACCGTGAGACCAGCACGCTCGTCGAGGCCAACGCGCGGTGCGCGATGCCGGCAGCGTGGAGCCTTCGCACCTCGTCCCACACGGCGGCCAGGAGCGGATCGGTCAGCTCCTCGACCGGGAGATCGCCCAGGGCGACGGCGTCCTCGACACGTTCGAAGAGGAGGAGCATCGAGTCGGCCGCTTCGGCCATGCCGATGAGCGCGGGCGTCCGCACCCCGCCGGCACGTGCGGCGTAGGTCGCCAGTGCGGCTCGCTCGGCGGCCTGCCGCAGCGAGACGATCGACCGGCCCTCGACGCCGCGCAACCGAACTGCTCGCCACAGTCGTGAGACGGTACCCACGACCTGCCGGTCTGCGTCCATCACGACCGCGAGGGCTCCGCGCCCGTCCGCGGACGTGACCTCGTAGCTGCGGTCGTCGAACGACCGTGCTTCCGTGCCGTCATCGATGCGGACCACCCGGACAGGTGCGAGACCGGCCCGCACGATCCCGTCGACGAGTGCTGCTCCCTCGGCCCGACCGGACGTCACCCCGAGCGCGTAGCGGGTGCCAAGTCCCGCCGCCACGCCGAGGAGGAACGCGACGGACGTCCCGGGGAGCGAGACCTGCGCCGTGACGAGGATGATCGCGACCGAGACCCACAGCAGGTTCCACGACCACGCGACGGTCCGGCGCCGGACGCGGGGACCGGCAGCCACGAGGAGCGCGACCACTGCCGCGAGCGACGTCGGGACCGACAACGCGAGGTTCGTGCCGACCCGTACCGACAGGCCTCGCACGAGGTCCGCAGAGCCCAGGGTCTGGACGACGAGCGCCAGGAGGACCGACGACGTGAGTCCGATGGCCGTGGCGATCACGACCTCGGCCACCTGCCTGCCGAGCCGTCGGATCGTGAGCTCGGTGAGCACCGCGACGGGCGCCACCAACGAGAGCAGCCACTCGAGGATCGCCACCGGGAGCTGGAGAGCGCGACCGAGCTGGGCGCTGAATCCCTGGACGTCCTCGGACACACCGGCGGTCGTGCCGTGGGCGTACACGACGAAGAGCATCAGGACGACGATCCCGGCCAGCGCCGCCACGGCTCCGAGGAGGTCGCCCGGGCGGTGTACGGGCGTGGGCACGGAGTCCTCGAGAACGATCCCGTCGGCGAGCGTCCGGGTGATCCGGCTCTGGTCGTCCTGACCTGCAGGTCCCCCCCGGGCGTGACATGCCCGCAGTCTAGTTGGGCGCTCCGGAGGCGCCCGGTGCCGGGGTCGCGGCCGCGCGCGGTGCCGGGGTCGTGTCGACGCCAGACGCCTTCGTCACGCCAGGCAACGTCGTGAGAGCAGGCAACGGCGTGAGAGCAGGCATCGTCGCGTACGTCTCGATCTCCGCGAGCCCGACGTTCGTCGTGGTGGGGCTCACACCGGTGACGAGGAGCCGGACGCGCGTCACCGTCCGGGAAGCGAATCTGATCGTCAAGCCGGAACCGTTGTTCGGCAGCGCACCGATGGGCACGACGCTGCCGTCGGAGAACTCGAGCACCCCGGCGGTGATCTGGTCGCGGAGGTTCGGCCGGTCGTAGAGGACGACGCCGTCGATCGGGGTCGGAGCGGGGTAGTCGAGCTGGATCCAGCTGCCGACCCCGCCGCCCTCGGTTGCCCACTCGTGCGCGTGGGCGCTCGGGTCTCCGAGCGGGTAGCCGTCGACCGCGCGTGCGGCGACCTGTGCAGACGCGTCGTTCGCGGAGGACGCGGTCACGCGGACGCCGACCTCGCGTGCGGAGTTCCCGACGGATTCGCTCGCCAGGACGTACTGGCGGCTCAGCCGCAACGAGTACATGACGTCGATCGGGCACCAGGGGTCGAGGCAGAGCTCGCGATCGTGGCCGGCATAGGCCAGGAACGTGCTCTCCTTCGCCTTGAGGTCGGTGCCGGTGACGTTCGCGAGCCTGGTCCACATCGGATACCCGCCGTAGGAGAGGAGCGTGTGCGCCGCCCCGTAGTCCTGGCTCGCCTGCCGGGCGATGAGCGCGGTCGCGGTGTGGTCGGCGTGGTCGCCGTGCCGGAACGGGATCGTCCAGTCCTGTGTCCGCACCGTCGTCGGCCCGAACGAGGTCATCAGGGCGGCGAGCGTCGCTCGGAGCGACGACTCCGTGTACTGCGCCGAGCCGTCCACGGCGGCGATCGAGGTGATCTGCCCGAGCCACAGCCGCATGAGGCTCTCGCGGCCGTGGATCGCGAGCCCGGATCCTGTCCTGTTGCCGTCGGGGAGCCGCAGGAAGACGAGTGACACCTGGGGTGCACCGACCAGCGTCTGCAACCGGACCGCGTGGCCCGGCACCCCCGCGTCCACGGTCGTCCACGTGTTCGCGACGCCGGCCATGTGCGCGTAGGCGGCCCGGCTGCCGTTCTCACGGCTCTTCCAGTAGAGCTCGCCCTGTGCGGCATCACCGGCGGTCACGAAGACGGTGCGGACGCACCGCCCTGCGTCGATGTCGTGCAGGATGTCCGGGTTCTGGAAGAGCAGGTCGTCGTCCTCGTGCGCGACGACCTGCATCGCACCGCCGATGCAGGTCAGACCGTGGTCGGGGGCGATCGCGGCCGGCGGCATCGCGATCGGTACGAGAGTCGTGACCAGCGAGATCAGGAAGCTGCGCACGATCAGCGACGCGCCGATCGCCCCGACGACGACCGTCTGCCCCGTCGTCCAGGCGTGCACGGAGCGGGTCGGCATCCGACGACGCACCTGTGAACCTCCCGGGACGGTGCTGCTCGGCGGTGAGCCGCCGACGATCGCGCCACCCTCGGCCGCGAGGGCCGGTTCGACGTGAGGTGCGCGCTCTCATCCTAGGCAGGCGCGGCGCGGTCGTGCGGCGGTACGGCGATGCCATCCGTGTCACCTGACCGCACCACGTCACGGCACCGCATCATGTCACGGCACGGCAGGCATCCCGGGCCGGCAATGCCTCACCAGCCCGCGCAGGACGAGGTCGCGCAGGTCCGGGTCAGGCCACATGGGCGCCGAGGAGCGCGCCGATGCCGAACGTGACCAGCATCGCGAGTGCGCCGCCGAGCACGAGCCTGACGATCGCACGCAGGTGACCTGCCTTGCCGAGCGCGGCGCTCACGGAACCGGTGAGGGCCAGGGCGACCACGACGACGGCGAACGTGACGGTCACGCGGGCGGAGGTGGGTGCGAGCAGGATCGCGATGAGGGGGGAGCGCGGCACCGACGGTGAAGGCGAGCGCCGACGCGAAGGCGGCGTGCCACGGGTTCGTCAGGTCGTCGGGGTCGATGCCGAGCTCGGCGTCCACGTGCGCGGCGAACGCGTCCTTCGCGGTGAGCTCCTCGGCGACCACGCGGGCTGTGGCCTCGCTCAGCCCCTTCTTCACGTAGATCCCGGCGAGCTCGGCGAGCTCGGCCTCCGGGAACTCCTCGAGCTCGCGCCGTTCCTTCTCGAGCAACGCACGCTCGGTGTCGCGCTGGCTGCTCACGGAGACGTACTCGCCGAGTGCCATCGAGACAGCGCCGGCCACCAGACCGGCGATGCCGGCGGTGACGATCGGTCCGCGGGCCGTCGTGGCCGCCGCGACACCGATCACGAGCCCTGCGGTGGAGATGATCCCGTCGTTGGCCCCGAGCACCCCGGCTCGCAGCCAGTTGAGGCGTGCACTCATGCCGTCGTCGTGCGGCTCGTCAGGGTGCTGGGCGACGTCGGCCGAGATCGGCGGGGTGACGTGGGAGCGGAGAGCGGCACTGTCGCCGGACTGCTGGGGATCGACCATGGGTCAGACGCTAGGTGCCTGCTGGTCCGGATGCCAGCCAGGTCCACCTCAGTCACCTCGGACCATGGTCAGGGAGTGTCGGCGTGCTTTCGCCCACGCCGCGAGATGCGCGGCCTCAGGCCGTGCCGTACTCCCAGTGCCAGGGTTCGGCCGGCCCGTCGCCGCCCGGCTCCATCGCGGTCGGGTGCGTCCACCCGTAGGCTGCGGCGTGCTCCTTGAGCCACAGGTAGGTCGGCTCCGCGAAGTCGTCGACAGCCCCGAGGCCCGCGAGGTCGATCGCGACGCCCCGTCCGTGGTTCGAGGCCCCCGGTGTGCTCGCGAGGTCGCCCCGCGTCGCCTTGACCTCCACCTGGTCCGCGAGGTCGCGGTAGCTGCTGACCACCACGAGGTGACCGTGGTGGCTCGCGTGGTAGGCCGCGTCGAGAGCGTCGAGCGCCGACGCCGCGTCGCACCGCAGGTGCACGTCGGGGGCGAAGCTGACGCCGCAGAGGACCTCCAGGGGGATGCGACCGTTCGGAGCCTGCTGGGCCGCCGCGACACGTGCGGCGAGGTCCGCCGCCGCTGCCGCGGCTGCCTCCGCCGTACGCCGCTTCCTCTCGGCGATCGCCGCGGAGGTCGCTGCCCGCACCTGCTCGGTCCGGGTGTCGAGGTCACGTGCCGCCCGGATGATCGCCATGCTTCGTGAGACGGAGGTCGCATCGGAGTCCAGGACGGGGCTGGCGGAACCCGGCACCGAGGAGGCCCCCACCGCGTCCCCCGCCGGAGCCGACGGGTCCCGGCTGACGAACGAGACGGTGATGACGGCAGTGGCGCTCGCGCGGGGCGCGAGCCCGGCCGTCAGTGCATCGAGCTTTCGGCGGGCCTCGTCGAGTGCGGCGAGGCCCGGGACGTCGGGCACGGCATCCGCCGTGTCACGAACCTCGACCGCGCTCGCACGGGAGGCACGTGCTGCGACGAGCGCCTCGGCCCGGACCCGCGTCGCGAAGGCAATGCCCGCCGCGGCCGACCGGGACGCGGCGGCGGCATCGGCACGTCGGGCGAAGGCCGTGACCTGCATCTCCGCCTCGACCGATGCTTCGACGCGTGCGCGGGCAGCGGCGGTGTCACGCGCAGCGAGCCCGAAGCTCACCGTGCCGATCGTCAGAGCGAGCACGAGGACGCTGGCGAACCCGGCACCTCGACGTGCCCGGTGCGCACGCCGTTCGGCCGCACGCCGCTGACGGCGCGTCTGTCGACCCGGCGGCGGCCCGTCCTGTGCCGTCGCCCGGTCGGTTGCTCCCGCGGTCCCGTCCAGGTTCATCTGTCGCCGACCGGTGCGCGCGTCGTACGCACGCACCGGCGTGGCCCTTCCTCTCCTCCGGTGTTGTCGACGCGGGAGGAGAGCGGCACGAGAGCCGTTCGGGTGACCGGTGGGCGAAGTCGGGATCAGTCGAGCGCGTGCATCGTCCGGGGGACGTTCGCGGCACGCCCCTGGTCCCGCAGCGCGGCGCGCAGCTGCTCGCCGGCCGCATCGAGCGCAGCGGGGGAGACGTCCGTGCGTGCCTGGGCGAACGTGAGGTGGGACTCGTCCCACGCCGGGAGCACGTGCAGGTGGAGGTGCGGGACCTCGAAGCCGGCGACGAGCACCGCGGCGCGTGGGGCAGGCCAGACGCTGAGCTGCGCGAGGCCGACCGCTTTCGCCACGACGCTCAGGTGCGCCAGGACGTCATCCGGTGCGTCGACGAACTGCGGGATCTCCGCTCGCGGGACGACGAGTGCGTGGCCGTCCGTGATCGGTGCGTGCGTGAGGAACGCGACCGCGACGTCGTCCTGCCAGATGAATCGTCCGGGGATGGTCCCGTCGATGATCTTGGTGAAGACCGTGCTCATGGGGGCTCCTCGGGTCGGCGATCGCGTGTCCACGGTATCGAAGCCGGCGGGCAACGGACACGCGGCTCCGCCGCGTCCGTCACCCGCCGTCCACGGCTCGGACGGTCGAGGATGCGGTTCGCGCCACCCGCGGGTATGACGGACTCATGAGCGAGTCCACCGCCTCCGGTGCCGCCGCACCGCGCCCCCGCACACCCCAGTCGAACGTCGACGAGCCGGATCACGGCGACTCCGCGCGATCCTCGCGCACCGATCCGCGGAAGGGCGGTCACGCCGAGGACGCGCCGGCATCGCTGCACGCGGTCGAGCTCGTCGCCGACGACGAGCCGATCGCCAGCAACGACGAGTGGGACGACCCGGACCGGCTGTAAGGGGCCTAGAGCGAAGGGTCCGGGTCGCGCAGCGTGATCGAGGCTGCGGCAAGCAGCCCGCGGAGCTCGGTGCCGTCGCGGCCATGGATCACCGGTGGGCGCAGCGTCGTGCCGTGGCCGGCGAGCACGAGGTGGTCTGTCGGAGCGCGACCTCCGTGCGCCAGGACCTGTTGTGTCGGGGTGAGGCGCCGGATCACGACGGCCCGCACACGATCCGGGTGCTCCTCGGCCAGGGCGCGGTAGATCTCCGGGTCGTGCTGCCCGTCGTCGCCGACCAGCAGCCAGCTGATCTGGGGGAACTCCTCGAGCAGGCGTCGAAGCTCGGCACGCTTGTGCTCCTGGCCCGACCGGAACCATCCGGTCTGCGTAGGTCCCCAGTCCGTCAGGAGCAGCGGACCGCGTGGATAGCCGTGTCGGTGCAGGAATCGCAGGAGCGCCGGTTCGCTGTTCCATGCGCCGGTCGAGAGGTAGAAGACCGGTGCGTCCGGCACGTCGCGGGTGAGGCGGTCGTAGAGGACCGCCATGCCAGGGACCGGCTGGCGAGCGTTCTCGTTCCGGACGAGCGCGTTCCAGGCGGCAAGGAACGGGCGCGGCACGTTCGTCACGACGACGGTGTCGTCGACGTCGGACACGACACCGCCACGGACCGAGGGGTCGACCACGAACACCTGGCCGTCGACGTGGCTCGTCGGCGAACCCCACAGACGGATCGCGTGCCACCCCGACGGCAGGTCGGACGGGACGACGGCGTCCACGTAGCCGCCGCGGTCCCCGACGACGCGCTGCCTCGTGCCGTCGATCTCCACACCGATCTCCACGTGCCCGACCTGGGCGATCGCGAAGCGGCGCCATCCTCGCAGGGTCGCGGCGCGCCAGCGCGCGCGGTCCGCGCCGGGTGGCGCGAGGACGGTGCGGGCGAGGACACGCACCCAGCCCGCCCCTCCGTAGCAGGTGAACGGTTCCACCCGCACCGTCCAGCCACGCCGTCGAAGCCACCAGCCGAGGCGTCGGTACAGGGCGTCCTCGGCGCGCGCCGCCAGGTGCGGTCTGCTGCTCCGCGAGGTCCGGGATCCGTGCTCGGTCAGGTGGACCTCCGGCGCTGCTGGGGTGCGCGGGCGGGCGTGCCGGCGCACAGCACCACGCTGTCAGATGTCGACAGATCTGGACAGATCTGGAGGTCGGGCGTCCACGCCCGGGCGGCACGCTCGTGCACCCCTTCCCCTGCGAGCATGGCTGTCCGGCTCGTTCCAGACACGCCGAACGTGTCCCTCCGGCCACGTCATGGGATACCGGGGTAACCTGGTGTCACGTAATGCCCCGAAGGGCTCCTGGCCGCGCGCTCGTTCGCGGTGGAGGCTGTCGTGGAGGAGCGTCCCCCATTTGACGCACTCGATCCTTGATCACTAGGGTGTACCGACGTGCCGGGCCCCGATCTGGACAAGATCGGCGAGGTCGGCCTGCTCGCGTGCCATAGAACGGTCTGTCCGGATCGGTGCGCCGCACACACATCACACGGATCAGACCCACGGAAGGCCAGGACATGTCGGCGGTATGCCAGGTGCTCGGCACCAAGCCGGGCTTCGGCCACTCGATCTCGCACTCGCACGTGCGGACCAAGCGCCGTTTCAACCCCAACATCCAGCGCAAGCGCTACTGGGTGCCGTCCCTCGGTCGCTTCGTGACTCTCAACGTGAGCACCAAGGGCATCAAGACCATCGACCGCCGCGGCATCGACGTCGTCGTGGCTGAGATCCGCGCACGTGGGGAGAAGATCTGATGGCCTCGAAGACCAAGGACATCCGCCCGATCATCAAGCTGCGCTCGACCGCAGGAACGGGCTACACGTACGTGACGAAGAAGAACCGGCGCAACAACCCTGACCGGATCGTCCTGAGCAAGTACGACCCGGTCGTGCGGAAGCACGTCGACTTCCGAGAGGAGCGCTGACATGGCGAAGAAGAGCAAGATCGCGCGCAACGAGCAGCGTCGCGTCATCGTCGAGCGCAACGCTGAGCGCCGTGCCGAGCTGAAGAAGATCTCGGTCAGCCCGAGCGCCTCCGCAGCCGAGCGCGACGCCGCGATGACCGCGCTCCACGCGATGCCGCGGAACGCCAGCCCCGTCCGCCTGCGCAACCGTGACATCGTCGACGGCCGTCCGCGCGGTTTCGTGCGTGCCTTCGGCCTGTCGCGTGTCCGCATGCGCCAGATGGCCCACCGGGGCGAGCTTCCCGGCGTGACCAAGTCGAGCTGGTAGGAGCCCCAGACATGAAGAAGGACATCCACCCCGACTACCACGCAGTGGTGTTCCGGGACATCTCGGCGGACTTCTCGTTCCTCACGCGTTCGACGGCGACGTCGACGAAGACGATCGAGTGGACCGACGGCAACACATATCCCGTCGTCGACATCGACGTCTCGAGTGCGAGCCACCCGTTCTACACAGGCAACGCCCGTGTGGTGGACACCGCTGGCCGAGTCGAGAAGTTCCGTCGTCGGTACAGCCAGGCTGGAGGACAGAACTCATGAAGGTGCGCGCGTCGCTGCGATCCCTGAAGCAGAAGGACGGCTCCATCGTGGTCCGCCGTCGGGGCAAGGTGTTCGTGATCAACAAGAAGAACCCCCGCTGGAAGGGACGTCAGGGCTGATGGCTGTACCGAAGCGCAAGATGTCGCGCAGCAACACGCGTGCGCGGCGTTCGCAGTGGAAGACGACGGCTGTCGACCTCGTTCCCGTCACGGTCGCGGGCCGGACGTTGCGGATCCCGCGGCGACTCGCCCGGGCCGCGCAGCGCGGCCTGGTCACGTTCGAGGACTAAGTTCGTCCGGTCGAGTCGATCGGACATCGTTCCGGTCGACTCGACCAGCCGTCCGCGGAGCAGTTCCTCGGACATCTCATTCCTACCGATAACAGGGAGCACATCTGTGAACCGCACCGAGCTCGTCCAGGCCGTGGCCGGCAAGGCCGACCTGAGCAACTCCGTTGCCGACGCCGCCCTCAAGGCCTTCCAGGAGGTCCTGGTGGAGCAGCTCGCGGCCGGCGAGGCTGTCACCATCCCGGGGCTGTTCGCCGTGGCTCGTGCCGAGCGGTCCGCACGGACCGGCGTCAACCCGCAGACCGGCGAGAAGCTGGAGATCCCTGCTGGCTTCCGGGTGAAGCTCACGGCGGGCTCGGCGCTGAAGCGCGCCGTCGCCAACTGACCCAGCACCGCCTGTGAAGGCCCGCCCCGCTCGTCGGGGCGGGCCTTCACGCGCATGTCCGGCCCGGTCCCCGGTTCCTTCGTGGGCTGCTTCTTCTGGCGGGCCGCGCACGACGTTCCGCCAGAGGTCGTTCACGTACGCTGACGATGGCCGTCGTCACGAGCGAGGGGAGTGAGTCAGCACAGTGCAGCGCAACACACGACAACGCACGGAGATCCTTGATCTCCTCGCCGATCTTGACGAGTTCCGCAGCGCGCAACAGCTGCACGAGATCCTGCGCGAGAGAGGCTCGACGGTCGGCCTCGCCACGGTCTACCGCGCGGTCCAGACGCTCTCCGAACGCGGCGACGTCGACGTCCTGCGGACCGCTGACGGGGAGTCGGTCTACCGACGCTGCGGCACGCAACGTCACCACCATCACCTGGTGTGCCGACGGTGCGGCAGCACCGTCGAGGTCGACGGTCCCGGTGCGGAGGAGTGGGCGATGAGTGTGGGGACCGCGCACGGCTTCAGCGAGATCACCCACACGATCGAGCTGTTCGGCATCTGCGCCGACTGCCGCGCGCAGCAGGAGCGCGAGACCGCGACGGAGGCCTGATCGCCGGCGCGATGACGGGGTGTGGTCTCGGACGCCGTCCTCGTCAGGAATGATGGAGACGTGACGACGCTCCATGACATCCACAAGCACGAGTTCGGCTCCGACAACTACGCCGGCGTCCATCCCGAGGTCCTGACGGCGCTGGCGGAGGCCAACGGCGGACACCAGGTGGCCTACGGCCGTGACGCCTACACCGAGCGACTGGGCGCTGTGATCGCCTCGCACTTCGGTGCCCAGGCACAGGCTTTCCCGGTCTTCAACGGAACCGGTGCGAACGTCCTCGCCCTGCAGTCGATGGTGCCGCGCTGGGGCGCCGTGATCTGCGCCGAGACCGCGCACATCGCGACGGACGAGAACGGCGCACCCGAGCGGGTCGGCGGTCTCAAGCTCCTGACCATTCCGACCCCCGACGGCAAGCTCACCCCGGAGCTGATCGATCGCGAGGCGTGGGGCTGGGGAGACGAGCACCGTGCGCAGCCCGGGGTCGTCTCCGTCACCCAGACGACGGAGCTCGGCACCGCCTACTCGCTCGACGAGCTCCGCGCTGTCGCCGACCACGCCCACGAGCTCGGCATGGCGGTGCACCTCGACGGTGCCCGCCTGGCGAACGCCGCTGCACATCTCGGCGTCTCCTTGCGCGCGCTCACCACCGACGTCGGCATCGATGTCGTGTCGCTCGGAGGCACCAAGAACGGGCTCATGTTCGGCGAGCTCGTCGTCGTCCTCGACCCTGCGCGGTCGACCGGGCTGACCTACATGCGGAAGGTCAACATGCAGCTGGCGTCGAAGATGAGGTTCATCTCGGCGCAGTTCGTCACCCTCCTCGAGGGCGACCTCTGGTTGAGATCTGCACAGCACGCGAACGCGATGGCCACGCGCCTCCGCGACGCGGTCGTCGACATCGACGGTGTCCGCGTGACGCAGTCGACCGACGCGAACGCCGTCTTCGCCGCTCTGCCAGCTGGAGCCGCCGACCGGATCCGAGAGCACGCGCAGTTCTACGACTGGGACCGGGCGACTGGTGAGGTGCGGTGGATGTGCTCCTTCGACACCACGCCCGCAGACGTCGACGGCTTCGCCCAAGCCGTTCGGGCCGTGCTGTCGAGCTGAGCCTGACCGGCCCGGTTCAGGACCGCCGCCGAGCGTGTGGCGGTCCAGAACCGGGGCGAGACTCCCAGAAGCTGATCAGCGCACGTTGCCGTGGTGGCGAGCGGGTCGATCCGTCGTGGGACGCCGGTCTCCCGTGTGCGCGTCGTTCGGACGGCGGTCGCCTGCGCGGTGCGTGCCCGGGCCCGAGGGACGAGCCGGGGCGTGGTGCGTGCCGCGCTCCGGCGGTCCGTCGTCGAGACGGATGCGCAACGGGCGCCCGGCGACCCGGGCCCGAGAGATGCGGTCGAACGCGTCAGGCGTGAGCCCGCCAGGGATCTCGACGAGGCTGAAGCTCGGGAAGATGTCGATCTTGCCGAGATCCTTGCCGACGAGCCCACCCTCGTTCGTGAGCGCCCCGACGATCGCGCCGGCCTGCGCACCGTGAGTGTGGCCGACCGCGAGTCGATACCGGGTACCGGTCGACGGGCGCCTGTTCGGGCTCCGGTCGGCCCGCGCACCCTGGCTGCCGGAACGGGTGTCGTGCTCGGGGGAGAGCCGTGCCCGGCTCAGGGCGTCGTCGAGGTCGTCGTTCGCGGGACGGGCGACAGGCCCGTCGTCACCCACCGCGAGAGCCGCGATGACGGCCACCAGGTCGATCGGGTCCGTGCCGGGGTTCTGGGCGAGGAAGACGGCGACGGCCTCCCGGTACAGGTCCAGCCGGCCCGCCTCCGTCCGCTGCGCCACGCGACCGAGGAGCTGGAGCACGCGGTGCTCGGAGACCGCGGCCGGCGACGGGATGGCGACCTCCTGGAGCTTCTGGCGCGTGATCCTCTCGATGGACCGCAGGCGACCCTGCTCGTTCGGCGTCACGAACGTCAGCGCCTCACCGGTGCGGCCGGCCCGGCCGGTGCGCCCGATGCGGTGCACGTAGCCTTCGGGCTCGGTCGGCACGTCGAAGTTCACGACGAGCCCGATCCGGTCGACGTCGAGGCCACGAGCCGCGACGTCGGTGGCCACGAGCACGTTCAGCGCACCCGACCTCAGCCGTTCGACGATCTTCTCCCGTTCGGCCTGCGCGACGTCACCGGAGATGTAGGCCGCGGAGATCCCGCGCTCGACGAGTGCGCTCCCGACCTCCTCGGCCGCACCGCGGGTCCGCACGAACACGATCGCCGCGTCGGCGTCGGACACCGCGAGCACCCGGGCGAGGGCACCGGTCTTGTGCCGGTACGGGACGACCGCGTACGTCTGGCGCACGCTCGTCACCGTCGAGGACTGCCTGGTCACAGCGATCTCGACGGGGGAGCGGAGGTGGTTCGCCGCGACGGCGCGGATCGCCGGCGGCATGGTCGCCGAGAAGAGTGCGACCTGCCGCTCGACGGGCGCTGCCGCGAAGATCTTGTCGACGTCCTCGGCGAAGCCCATCCGCAGCATCTCGTCCGCCTCGTCGAGGACGAGGAACCGGACGTCGTCGAGCCGGAGCGTGTGTCGTTCGAGGTGGTCGATCACCCGACCGGGGGTGCCGACCACGACCTGCGCGCCCCGCTGAAGAGCACGCTGCTGGGGGAGGAACGGCGAGCCACCGTAGACCGCGAGGACACCGAGCCCGGGCAGCTCGGTCGCGAAGGACTCGATCGCCTCGGCCACCTGCATCGCGAGCTCACGGGTCGGGGTCAGGACGACCGCCTGGACCTGCCGGACGGCCGGGTCGATCGCGGCGAGCAGCGGCAGGCCGAAGGCCGCGGTCTTGCCGGTCCCGGTCTGTGCGACACCCGTGATGTCACGACCGGCGAGCAGTGCCGGTATGGCCTGCTCCTGGATCGCGGACGGCGTCGTGAAGCCCAGACGTGCGATGGCGCGGAGCAGGGGCTCGGGGAGGTCGAGGTCCGCGAAGGTCGCCTCCGTCGTATCGCCGACGGCAGTCACGTCCGCGGGCGCGTCCGCGGGCACAGGGGTCTCAAGGGCAGAGGGCATCGTCAAGGTTCACCGATCGCTGAGGCAGGAGCATCACGTGGGAGGTCAGGGGGACCACCCACGGGTCGCCATCCCGAACACACCTCGGCAGTGGGTGCCTGTACCTTCCAGACATCCCGCCGCGACCCAGAACACCAGGGGAGCGACAGACTCCATGAGTAGGCCCATCCTACGGGACGCCGACCCTGCCGCTGCGGTGACGTCCCCCACAGTGCCGCGGGCGTCAGCCGTCCCGGCGCATCGCGGCGCTCACACGAGTCCGCACCGCGGCGCCTCGATCGCCGGGCAGGCGTCCATCACCACGTCGAGACCGGCCGCCCGGGCACGCGCGGCAGCAGCATGGTCAACTACCCCCAGCTGCAGCCAGACCGCCCGTGCACCGATCGCGATCGCCTCGTCCACGACGGCGCCGGCGAGCTCCGGACGCACGAAGACGTCGACCACGTCGATGCTCCCCGGGATCTCGCTCAAGGACGCATATCCCGGGGCGCCGTGGACGGTCTCGGCCCGCGGGTGCACCGGGACGATCTCGATCGCCAGGGACTCCTGGAGGAACCGCGCGACCCCGAACGCGGCGCGACGCTCGTTGCCGGACAACCCCACGACGGCCCACCGCCGCGTGGTCGTGAGGAGTCTCCGGATCGTCTCGCGGTCGCCAAGGTCCACCGGACCAGCCAAGCACATCCCGTACGCACCGACACACCTGCCGGTCCGGCACGCGAAGGCGACCGGGAGACCTGAGCCGGTCGGTCCTGACGACGTAAGATCACGCAAGGTCCGACGCAGGACGACCACATGAGGACGAAGGGGCACGGTGCCAGCGAAGTCGGGGGACAGCTCGCGGATCGTCACGATCCCGAACGCGATCAGCGCCGTGCGCCTGCTGTTCGTCCCGGTCTTCGCGATCCTCCTCGCCCGGCACGACGACGCCTGGGCGTTCGTCGTGCTCGCGCTCTCGGGGGCGAGCGACTGGCTCGACGGCGTCCTCGCACGTCGGCTCCACCAGGTCTCCGAGCTCGGGAAGATCCTTGATCCCGCAGCCGACCGGCTGTTCATCCTCGTGACACTGGTGGCCCTGGCGTGGCGTGACGTCGTGCCCTGGTGGCTCGTCGCCGCGATCGTCCTTCGAGACGTGCTCATGGGGGGGCTCCTGTTCCCGCTCGCGCACCGGGGGTACGGCCCTCTTCCGGTGCACTTCGTCGGGAAGGCGGGGACCTTCGCTCTCCTCTACGCGCTCCCGCTCCTGCTGCTCGCCCAACGTCCCGATGCCTGGGGTACCGCGGCTCTGGTGCTCGGCTGGGCGTTCGCGTGGTGGGGCATCGGTCTGTACTGGCTGGCCGGAGCCCTGTACGCCACGCAGGCACGACGCCTGCTCGGGGCGACAGGGGCCACGTGATGAGCGTCCGTCCCGTCGACGCCTCGATGAGCATCCTGACCGAGGTCATGCGGCACCCGCTCGACCCGGGCTACGCCGAGGCGACCGCGCACCGGTCCGACCCGGGCTACCGGCGCCCGGCGCTCGCGCGCCGCGTCACCGTCCTGGTCGTCGCCGTCGCTCTCGGTGCCGCGACCACTGCCGCGGCGGTCTCGCTCAGAGCACCTGAACCGGCTGTCCTCGCGGCGCGCACCCTGCTCGAGAAGCAGATCACCGAACGAACCTCCCAGGCTGCTGCACTCCGCGCCAGCAACCAGGCCCTGAGCGACGAGGTCGTCAAGCTCCAGGGGAGGCGCTCGCTGCTCAGGACCCGGCACTCATCGCCCGCCTGAAGAGCGGCGAGGTCGCCGCGGGCGCGACCGCCGTCACCGGTCCGGGTCTCCGCGTGTCCCTCGCCGATGCCCCGGCCGATGCGGCGGGCGACGTCCCGGCCGACAACATGGTGCAGGACGCCGACCTCCAGACGGTCGTGAACGCGTTGTGGGCCAGCGGTGCGGAGGCGATCGCGATCAACGGTCAGCGTCTGACCTCGCTGACGGCGATCCGGAGCGCAGGGAGCGCGATCCTCGTCGACCTCGTGCCCCTCACCGGCCCGTACACGGTCGATGCGATCGGTGACCCGACGACGATGCAGACCCGGTTCGCGCGCACACCGGCGGCGTCGCAGCTCGCGTACCTCCGCACGACCTGGGGGATCAGCACCAACGTCGCGGTCGTGAAGTCCCTCACGCTGCCCGGAGCCGGAGCGCTCACGGTCCGGTACGCCATGCCGCTGGACCCGACCGCCACGACCACCTCCAGCACCGTGGGCGCGACCCTGCCCGCGCTTCCGACGGGGAGTGTGGCATCGTCTGACAGCGAGACAGCAGCCCAGGGTCCACCGGGGGCCTCGCCGACGAACGTGGGGAGCTAGCAGTGATCGCGGTGCTCGGACTCATCGCAGGTGTCGTGGCGGGCCTGTGGCTCGAGCCGACGGTCCCCACGGAGCTGCAGCCGTACCTCCCGATCGCCGTGGTCGCGGCGCTCGACGCCCTGTTCGGTGGTCTTCGGGCCAAGCTCGACGGGATCTTCGACGACCGCGTGTTCGTGGTGTCGTTCCTGTCGAACGTCGTCGTCGCGGCCCTCATCGTGTTCCTCGGGGACCAGCTCGGCGTCGGGAGCCAGCTCTCGACCGGTGTCGTCGTCGTCCTCGGCATCCGGATCTTCTCCAACGCCGCGGCGATCCGCCGTCACCTCTTCCGGGCCTGACATGACGCCTGACCACCGCAGCGACACCCCGACCGACGCGATCCCGCTGGCCTCCGGCAGGACGGCGACCCCGCCGACGGTCGAGGACGACGCACGGGTCGAGGCCTCCGCGCCGCTCGCGTCCGCGTGGCGTTCGCTCGCTCGCGGACTGAGACCCCGGGCGTCGCGGGGTCAGATCCTGGCCGGCGTCTTGTGCGCGTTGCTCGGGTTCGCCGTGGTCGCGCAGGTCCGTCAGACGCGCGTCGAGGGTCTGTCGAACCTGCGGCAGTCGGACCTCGTGCGGATCCTCGACGACTCGACGCAGCGCTACGAGCAGCTCCAGCGCGAAGCGGCGACCCTCGAGCAGACGCGTCAGCAGCTGCTCTCCGGGTCGGACAAGCAGAAGGCGGCACTCCAGGCAGCGACGCAGCGGGCCGCGACGCAGGGGATCCTCTCCGGCAGGCTGCCGGCGCACGGGACCGGGATCGAGATCACTCTCGTCCAGCAGTCCGGGCGCATCCCCGCGATGGACATGCTCAACATCCTCGAGGAGCTGCGCAACGCCGGCGCGGAAGCGGTTCAGCTCAACAACCAGCGGCTGACGGCGAGCAGCTACTTCACCGACAGCTCGTCCGGCGTCGTGGTGGACGGCGTGGCGATCCAGGCGCCCTACACCTGGATCGCGATCGGCGACCCGGACACGATGGCCCCGGCTCTCGAGATCCCCGGGGGTGCGATGGCGACGGTACGTCACGACGGTGGCCGTGACACGATCGCACGCAAGGCAGATGTCCAGGTCACTGCCGTGAAGCAGATCTCGGCACCGCAGTACGCGACCCCGCTCTCGGGCGACGGGAAGTGATCCTGGACCCGCTCCGGGAGTAGTGCCGTCCGCCCGGCCCTGCGCATAGGCTGTGCCATGACCAGTTCATCCACACGGTGGTGTGGCACCCGCGCTCAGGAGGCGTCGTGACGGAGACACCGCACCCTCAGAGGCCGAGCGCAGACACGACGATCAGCCTCGGACACTTCGACATCACGGAGCCCGAGGCACTCACGCCGATCGGTCTGACGGCGGAGGAGGTCGCTGCGGTCTCGGCGCTGCCGCGCACGTCGGCCCTGCTGATCATGCAGCGCGGACCCAGCTCCGGGGCGCGGTTCCTGCTCGACGCCGAGCGGACGGTCGCCGGTCGCAGCCCCTCCGCGGACATCTTCCTCGACGACGTCACGGTGTCCCGCAAGCACGCGGAGTTCGTGCGCGAGCTCGACGACTTCGTCGTGCGCGACATCGGTTCGCTCAACGGCACGTACGTGAACCGGAACAGGATCGACTCCGTGATCCTCAAAGCCGGCGACGAGGTTCAGATCGGCAAGTACCGCATGACGTTCCACCCGAGCCCCGCACGTGACCATCAGCGGCGGGACGACGCCGCGGACGGCTCGTGAGCGCAGCGAGGCCCGAGCGGTCGCGCGGGCCTTCGGTGAGCGCGTCCGCCACGGAGGTCGGGCAGGCAGACCGCCCCGCGCCCGCGGAGAGCGAGCGCTGGCCACGGGGCATCTCTCGGCACGCCACGATGCGGATCTCGGACGTTCTCGCGGCGCTGCGGATCGAGTTCCCCGCGGTGACCAACTCGAAGCTGCGGTTCCTCGAGGAGCACGACCTGATCGAGCCCGTCAGGACTCCGTCGGGATATCGGCAGTACAGCCCCGCCGATGTCGAGCGCCTGCGCTACGTGCTACGGCAGCAGCGCGATCGTTACCTTCCTCTCAAGGTGATCGGCGAGCAGCTCGACGCGCTCGACGCCGGGGTCGAGGACTTCACGTTGCCGCACGCCCGCCTGGCGGCCGAGGACGGCGTGACCCAGCGGCCGGCGGGTTCGGGTCGTCTGACGGCGGCCCGTCTGGCCGAGGAGGCCGCGGTCCCGTCCGAGCTGATCGACGAACTCGTCACGGCGGGGGTGCTCCGGCCCGAGCCGGGCGGCCGCTTCGAGCCATGGGCCCGCGAGATCGTGATGCTCGCGGCATCGCTCGGCGAGCACGGCATCGATGCCCGGCACCTGCGGTCGTTCCGTGCCGCCGCGGAGCGGCAGGTCGACCTCGTGGAGCAGGTCGTCGCGCCTCTGCGGGGTCAGACCTCCGCGTCGTCGCGGGCGCATGCGGGAACGGTGGCGGCCGAGCTCGGCGAGCTGTGCGCGCGTCTGCACACGGCCTTCGTCCGCGCCGGCGTCGCGGACGTCGCGCCCTGAGTGGTCTCCTGATACCTCGGATGGCGGACTCGCCCGAGTCTCGCGGCGACGACGAGGCCCTTGACACGTAGCGTGGTGACATGGCGAACGGCGAGGAGCTCGTGACGGTCGAGGTGGTCGGTGTGCGCCAGCACGTCGCCGCGGATGAGCTCGTCGTCCTGCTGTTCGACCCGGCCTCGTCTCTCGTCGTCCCGATCCTGGTCGGGCCCGCGGAGGCGAGTGCGATCGCGACGGTCCAGGCCGGGGTCGTGCCCCCTCGTCCGATGACGCACGATCTCATCTGCTCGCTGCTCGAGGCGTGCGGGACCCAGCTCATGCGCGTCGAGATCACCAGCCTGATCGGGGGGTGTTCCACGCCGTCCTGGTCCTGTCGAACGGCGCTCGGGTCGACTCGCGTGCGTCCGACGGGATCGCTGTCGCGCTCCGGACGAAGAGTCCGGTCATGTGCTCGGCTGTGATCGTCGCGGTCGCCGGCGTCGAGGTCAGCGCGGCCGGCGGCACCGAGGAGCACGAGGTCGAGCAGTTCCGTGAGTTCCTGGAACGCGTCGCCCCGGAGGACTTCGAGACCGGCACCGAGCCGGGCACGGAGGGCCCGTCGTCGACAGATCCTTCACCTTCCGGTTGAAGGTGAGACACGCCTGCCGCGACACGCCGAAATCCTGCGGGGCCCGCGTCGTTGACGCCCCTGTGGGCCGGGCCTAGCGTTCAGGTAGTCATCCTCCCCGACACGCGTGCGACCACCGGTCGCACACACCGGCGGGAGGACGGCACCCGCCGGACGGTCGGGTGCACCAGCGGAGCGGAGGACGCGTGAGCGGCAGCGGTGAGAGCATCGAGGCCTCCGGCGGCATTCCTCAACGAGCGCAGGGGCTGCTCTTCGGTGACGAGCTCCCGGACCTCGACACGACGACGGGCTACCGCGGCCCCACGGCGTGCCGTGCCGCTGGCATCACCTACCGCCAGCTCGACTACTGGGCGCGAACGGGGCTCGTCGAACCCACCGTGCGACCGGCGACCGGGTCGGGGACGCAGCGGTTGTACAGCTTCCGGGACATCCTGGTGCTCAAGGTCGTCAAGCGCCTGCTCGACACCGGTGTCTCGCTCCAGCAGATCCGCACGGCGGTGTCGCACCTGCGCGAGCGCGGGGTCGACGACCTCGCCCAGATCACGCTCATGAGCGACGGTGCGAGCGTCTACGAGTGCACCTCGGCCGACGAGGTCATCGACCTGGTGCAGGGCGGCCAGGGTGTGTTCGGCATCGCTGTCGGCCGGGTGTGGCGTGAGGTCGAGGGGACCTTGGCGGCGCTGCCCACCGAACGTGCCGACAACGACGGTGCCGGCGCCTCGGCGAGCGAGACGGCCCAGGACGAGCTGAGTCTTCGTCGTCAGGCGCGCACGGCGGGCTGAGGCCACGACCCCTGGGGGTCGATGTCTGCCTCGAGCGCGGCTTCTGCCACGTCAGCGAGGCGCCCGGAGTGCACGCTCGAGGAGAGCGTCGAACACCGCGGCGAGGTTCGCGGATGCGCGGCTCGGCCAGGTGTGCACCGGCTGCGCCGCACCCTGCGCCTGCTGGAGCGCCGCCCGCTCGGGGACGCTCGGCGTGAGCACCAGTGGCCCGTAGAGGTTGCGGAGCTCCTCAAGCCGGTAGCTCTGCTCGCTCGACCGGGCCTGCACGCGGTTGACCACGATCCCGAGGGGCTGGAGCGCGGGCGCCGGTCCACGTCTCAGGTCGTCGATGGTCCGGAGTGCACGGCCGACCGCCATCACCGAGAACAACCCGGGCTCGGTCACGACCGCCGCCCGGTCGCATGCCCGCAGTCCCGCGCGCGTGAGCCCACCGAGCGACGGCGGGCAGTCCACCAGCACGAGCTCGTAGCCGGAGAGCCACGAGAGCGCGTACGAGAGGCGGTCGAGCTCCTGGCTGTCGTCGTCCGGACCGTCATGCAGGGCCGACCGAGCCGAGCCCGGGAGGACGTCGAGCCCGTGCGGCGCCCATCCGCTCGCCACGACGGTGCCACGGACCGTCTCCGGCGACGGGTCCGCGAGAACACCTGCCACGTCCGGGATCCCGAACTGGGGGACACCGAGAGCCATCGTGCAGTCACCCTGCGGATCGAGGTCGACCACGAGGGTGCTGATGCCATGGGCGAGGGCGGACGAGGCCAGCCCGAGCGTGACCGACGTCTTGCCCACGCCACCCTTGAGGCTGCACACACCGAGGACCAGCACGGGTACACCGTAGTCGCGCACGGCGGGACCGAGCACAATCAACGCGACGGTACCGGAACCGCGACGGGCCGACGCCCACGGTCCGGACCGTTCGGTGCCGTCGCCGCACCCGCCGCTAGCGTGGGTGATCTCGATGACCGAGAGTGGGTGGAACGTGTTCTCGAAGGTGCTTGTCGCCAACCGCGCCGAGATCGCGGTGCGGGCGTTCCGTGCGGCGTACGAGCTCGGCACCCGGACGGTCGCCGTGTTCCCGCACGAGGACCGGAACTCCGTCCACCGTCTCAAGGCGGACGAGTCGTACCCGATCGGCACACCTGGACATCCCGTCCGCGCGTACCTCGACATCGACGAGATCGTCCGTGTCGCCCTTCACTCCGGTGCCGATGCGGTGTATCCCGGCTACGGGTTCCTCTCGGAGAACCCCTCGCTCGCCCGTGCGTGCGTCGCCGCCGGACTCACGTTCATCGGTCCTCCGGCTGACGTGCTCGAGCTCGCCGGCCACAAGGTGCAGGCCCTCGAGGCGGCGCGCGCCGCGGGGATCCCCGTCCTTCCGTCCAGTGCGCCGTCTGCCGACGTGACGACTCTGCTCGGGGCGGCGGAGACGGTGGGGTTCCCGCTGTTCGTCAAGGCGGTGGCGGGTGGCGGCGGTCGCGGGATGCGCCGTGTGGAGACTCCCGCGGACCTGCCCGGTGCGCTCGCCGCCGCGATGCGGGAGGCGGATGGCGCGTTCGGCGACCCGACCGTGTTCCTCGAACGCGCGGTCCTCCGTCCGCGACACATCGAGGTCCAGATCCTGGCGGACGCCTCCGGCGAGGTCGTCCACCTGTTCGAGCGGGACTGCTCGGTGCAGCGCCGTCACCAGAAGGTGATCGAGATCGCCCCTGCCCCCGATCTCGACCCGGCGCTGAGGGACCTGCTGTGCCGCGACGCGGTGACATTCGCGCGGAGCATCCGCTACCAGAACGCCGGCACGGTCGAGTTCCTCGTCGACACGGTCGGTGAGCGAGCGGGGCAGCACGTCTTCATCGAGATGAACCCGCGGATCCAGGTCGAGCACACCGTGACCGAGGAGGTCACCGACATCGACCTCGTCCAGGCCCAGATGCGCATCGCCGCTGGTGAGAGCCTGGCGGATCTCGGCATCAGTCAGCAGTCCGTCCGCGTCAACGGGGTCGCGCTGCAAGCACGCATCACGACCGAGGACCCGTCGAACGGCTTCCGACCCGACACCGGACGGATCATCGCGTACCGGTCTCCGGGCGGCGCAGGAGTGCGGCTCGACGGCGCAACCGCGTCGGCCGGGTCGGAGGTCAGCGGGCACTTCGACTCGATGCTGGTCAAGCTCACGTGCCGTGGCCGTGACCTCCCGACGGCGGTGGCCCGCGCGCGGCGCGCACTGGCGGAGTTCCGCATCCGTGGCGTCCGCACCAACATCGCATTCCTGCAGGCGGTCCTCGCCGATCCGGGGTTCGTCGGGGGTCAGCTGTCGACCAGCTTCATCGACGAGCGCCCCGTGCTCCTCGAGACACGGACGAGCGCGGACCGCGGTACCCGGCTGCTGAGCTACCTCGGTGACGTGACGGTCAACCGTCCGCACGGACCGCGGCCGACCGACTCCGTCGAACCGCGGTCCAAGCTGCCCGAGCTCGACCTCGGTGCCGCGCCGCCGGACGGGTCTCGACAGCAGCTCCGCGCGCTCGGCCCTGAACGGTTCGCGGCAGAGCTCCGCGGCCGGACGGCCCTCGCCGTGACGGACACGACGTTCCGCGATGCCCATCAGTCCCTCCTCGCCACCCGGGTGCGCACGTCCGACCTGGTCGCTGCGGCGCCGTACACGGCACGGCTCCTCCCGGGACTGCTCAGCCTCGAGGTGTGGGGCGGTGCCACGTACGACGTCGCGCTGCGGTTCCTCGGGGAGGACCCGTGGGAGCGTCTCGCGGCCCTTCGTGACGCCGTGCCGACCCTCGCACTGCAGATGCTGCTGCGCGGACGGAACACCGTCGGCTACACGCCGTACCCGGCGAGGGTCACCGAGGCGTTCGTGCAGGAGGCAGCGACGACGGGGATCGACATCTTCCGCATCTTCGACGCCCTGAACGACGTCACGCAGATGCGTCCGGCGATCGACGCCGTGCGGTCGACGGGCACCGCCGTTGCGGAGGTCGCGCTGTGCTACACCGGCAACCTCAGCGACCCGGCCGAGGACCTCTACACCCTCGACTACTACCTCGCTCTTGCCGAGCGCATCGTCCAGGCCGGTGCGCACGTCCTCGCGAT
Organism: Cellulomonas sp. P24; assembly: GCF_024704385.1. Lineage (NCBI taxonomy): Bacteria > Bacillati > Actinomycetota > Actinomycetes > Micrococcales > Cellulomonadaceae > Cellulomonas > Cellulomonas sp. P24. The sequence continues at coordinate 4,239,210 of NZ_JAJDFX010000002.1, read as the reverse complement.
CAAGGACATGGCCGGGCTCCTGCGCCCCTCGGCCGCGACCACCCTCGTCACGGCCTTGCGTGAGCGGTTCGACGTGCCGGTCCACCTGCACACGCACGACACGGCCGGCGGCCAGGTGGCGACCTTGCTGGCTGCCGCGGCGGCAGGGGTCGACGCGGTCGACGTCGCCAACGCGGCCATGGCAGGGACGACGAGCCAGCCGTCGATGTCGGCCCTCGTCGCGGCTCTGGAGCACACCCCGAGAGACACCGGTCTGAGCCTCCGGGCGGCGTGCGACCTCGAACCGTACTGGGAAGCCGTGCGGCGGCTCTACCGCCCCTTCGAAGCCGGTCTCCCCGGTCCGACGGGCCGGGTGTACGACCACGAGATCCCCGGCGGTCAGCTCTCGAACCTCAAGCAGCAGGCAATCGCTCTGGGCCTCGGCGCGCGGTTCGAGGAGATCGAGCTCATGTACGCGGCAGCCGACCGGATCCTCGGCCGGCCGGTCAAGGTGACGCCGTCGTCGAAGGTGGTCGGTGACCTCGCGCTCCACCTGGTCGCCCGCGGTGCCGACCCGGCGACATTCGAGGCGCAGCCTGAGGGCACGGACCTCCCGGCGAGCGTCGTGGGGTTCCTGGCCGGTGAGCTCGGTGTCCCGCCAGGCGGGTGGCCCGAGCCGTTCCGCTCGCGTGCCCTCGCCGGCCGAGTGGCGCGCCCGGGCGTCACCCCGCTCACCGAGCAGGACGAGCGCGACCTGGCCGGTGGATCGACGTCTCGCCGTGACCGGCTCAACCACCTGCTGTTCCCCGGCCCGACCAAGGAGTACGAGGCCACACGTGCGTCGTACGGTCACGTCAGTGTGCTGAGCACCCTCCACCACCTCTACGGGATGAACCCGGGGGAGGAGGTCGAGATCGAGCTGGAGAAGGGGGTGCGGCTGCTGGTCGGCCTCGAGGCGATCGGGGAACCTGACGAACGCGGTCTGCGCACCGTGATGTTCACCCTGAACGGGCAGCTCCGTCCGCTCCAGGTACGAGACCGGGCGATCGACGTGGACGTCGTCACTGCCGAGAAGGCCGACCCTGGGCACGCCGGCCAGATCGCCGCACCGTTCGCCGGTGCGGTGACACCCGTGGTGCAGGAGGGGCAGACCGTGCAACCGGGGCAGACCGTTGCGACGGTCGAGGCGATGAAGATGGAAGCCGCGATCACCACCCCGGTCGGCGGGCGCGTCCGGCGGGTCGCGATCGGAGCGGTCCAGCAGCTCGAGGGCGGCGACCTCGTCATGATCATCGGCTGAGCGTCCGTCCACACACCCAGGTAGTCGTCAGCGCGGGGGAGGAGGATGGGGCGATGGAGACGACTCTGACCTTCTGGGGGCACGCGTGCGTGCAGCTCGAGCGCACGGGGCGCACCGTGGTGATCGATCCGGGATCGTTCAGCGACAGGACGCCACTCGCATCGGCCGACGCGGTCCTGGTGACGCACGAGCACGCTGACCATGTGGTCACCGGCGAGCTCGTCGACGCTCTTCGGAATCGTTCTCATCTTGAGGTATGGGCTCCTGCCGGCGTGATCAGCACGCTCGTCGCCGCCGGTGCACCGGGGGAGCGGGTGCACACGGTCTCGGCCGGCGACCGCTTCGTCGCAGCGGGCTTCGATGTCGCGGCGACCGGTGAGGTCCATGCCCTCATCCATGCCGACGTCCCACGGGTCGCCAACGTTGCGTACGTGATCGACGGCGCCATCCTCCACCCGGGCGACTCGTTCACCGGCCCCGGCGCGGGGGAGTCGATCCGCGTGCTCCTCGCTCCGGTCGCGGCGCCGTGGCTCGCCGTCGGCGAGGTGATCGACTTCGTCCGCACCGTCGGGCCGGAGCTCGTCATCCCCATCCACAGCGCGGTGCTGAGCGAGGTCGGGAACGCGCTGGTGGATCGGCTCGTCGGCGGCATGGGCCACGCACCGTACCGGCGTCTGGCGGTCGGCGAGACGATCACCGTTCCCTGAGGACACTGTTCCCTGAGGACGTCAGCGACGTGCTGCGGCGACGCTCCGTGCCGCGCGGGTCGCCACGGGTCTAGCGTGAGAGGTGACGCCGACCCTCGGAGGCACCGTGTCCGTCCCTACGCCCCAGAACCCCGATGTCACCCCGCAGGTGTTCGACGAGCTCGCGGTCCTCGAGATCGACGAGACCGTCCCGCCGCGGCCAGAGGAGGAGGTGGCCGACGTGGCGCGCTCCGCCCCGGACGTCCACGGCCACGGGGTTGCGCCGCCGTCAGCCCTGTGAGCGGACCTTCGCGTACGCGCGGAGCAGCCTGACCAGACCGGAGCCGGCGACCGCAGTACCGACGGCTGCCACCAACCAGTTCAGCCAGACGCCACCGTTCTGGAGCGCCTGCACCTGCATCACCGTGATGACCCCGCCGAGCACGAGGCTCAGGGTCGAGGACCACCACCACCGGTCCTGCAGCAGGATCGACGCGTTCTCGTCCGCCGGCTGGAGCTCCGTCGTGTCGAGCTCCGTCGCGTCGGAGTCATCAGGTCGTGCGGGTTCGTCTGGCATGTCACCAGGATGTCATGACCGGCGCGCGGCCCGGCGCCAGGGGAGCGGCTGCAGTGCACGGGCGCTGGCGGTGGTGTCAGCTCCGTCGGCTTCTCGTCGCCATAATGTCATAATGTGCCTTATCGGTGATATCGGGAAGAGGCGCCGATTGACCTCTCGTCGCGATCTGGCTCGGCGGGCGGACAGCGCGACCCGCCTCGATCCACCACGTCACGTGCGCGCACGACGTGAGTTCGCACGTGCAGCCCGACAGCCCCGACACGTCGCAGCGCCCGCAGGGATTCGCACGTCGTCGTCCACCACGACTCGTTCGCACAACCGGTCGAGCGCGTGAAGCTGCCGGCGCCCGATCGCGCGTGACGGGTGCGGTCTGCGCCGGGGTGCCGCCGCACGCCGCCTCGATGTACATCCGGTCAGCCGCGCGTCGACGGTGGAAGCCTCCGGACGGCACACGAGGCAGGCGTGGCACCGCGCGGGCGCATGCCATCGCGGCGGACTCCCCCAGACAATACTTTATATGTCAACTATTCGTTCGATCGGGGCTGGTCGCCCTATCGATCCGGCGAAGCTGATCGACGGTCGGCGACCAGCGCCCGGCCGCAGCGTTGGCGCGGACCTGATCCGGAGTTCGGGCTCCCGCGATCACGGAAGCGACCTCCGGCCGCGACGACAGCGCACCGATCGCCAGCGAGAGCAGCGTGACGCCCCACTCCCCCGCCAGCGCCGTCAACACACCGATCGTGTCGAAGTCGGCCGTCTTCAGGCGGTCCGGATAACGCTCGAGACGGGTACCGGCCGGCGCCTGCGCACCCCGCCCGTACTTGCCCGTCAGCAGCCCCGAGGCCAACGGGTAGTACGGGAGCACTCCGACACCGAACCGACGCGCCGCCGGGAAGAGGTCGGTCTCCGCGCCACGCCTCAGCAGGTTGTACTCGTTCTGCGCCGAGATGAACCTGACCGTCCCCTGGTCGCGCGCGGTCCAGTCGGCGTCGGCCACCTGCCACGCCGAGAGGTTCGAGGACCCGACGTAGCGCACCTTCCCCTCCGTGACGAGCTCGTCGAGAGCCTGCAGCGTCTCGGCCACGGGTGTCCGGGGATCGGGCGCGTGCAGCTGGTACAGGTCGACGTGATCGGTGCGGAGCCGCCGGAGCGACCCCTCGATGGCGCGCCTGATGTAGCGCCGAGAGCCGCGCGCTTCCCAGTCCGGACCGTTGAGGTCGCCGACGGCCATGCCGAACTTCGTCGCGAGCACGATCTCGTCGCGATGGGTGCCGAGAGCAGCACCGAGGAGCTCCTCGCTCTGCCCTGGCACCGAGCCGTACACATCTGCGGTGTCGAAGAACGTGATCCCCTCGTCGAGCGCAGCTGCGACGATCCCGTCGACAGTCTCGGGCGCCGCCGTGGCGCCGAACGTGTTGCAGCCGAGACCGGCGACGGACACCGTCAACCCTGAAGAGCCGAGTTGGCGGTATGATGAAATTTCGTGCCCGGCGATCTCAACGCTCATGCACCCCACCGTATCGAGTTTCGTGCGGCCGCAAGCACCACCCTCGTTCCGAGGCGACCGCCTACTGTTCACCGGACCTTCACGTGAGTTCGGAACACCGGCGGTACGCAGTTCGTTAAGACGTACGACTCATGCCCATGGCTACAGAGCACCACGGAGGTCCACATGGCGAACCGCTCATTGCGCGGTATGCGTATCGGTTCCCAGAGCATGGAGACGGAGGACGGCGTCGAGTTCGCTCCACGCATCCTCGCCCACTACGACGGCCCGGATGGTGAGACTGTCACGGTCCCGTTCTCGATCGAGGCCGATGTCCCGCTGACCTGGGAGCTTCCGGGTGGCCGGGAGGCTCTTCTCCGGGGAGCGGAGCAGCCGCAGCCGAAGGCGACCAAGCCTGCGCGCACGCACTGGGACATGCTCCTCGAGCGTCGCACCATCAAGGAACTCGAGGACCTGCTGGACGAGCGTCTCGCGCTCCTGCGGGCAGGGAAGCTGCGCCGCAGCGCCTGAGTCAGACACCGACGGGTCACGACAGAGCAGGAGCCGGCGCATCGCGCCGGCTCCTGCTCTGTCGTGACGAGGGCCGTCATGTGGCGTCGGCGGTCACGCACCCTCGTGTGCCGGGTACGTTCAGCTTGCGGTCGCCCGCACCCCGCGTCTGATCCGTGCGGCGCCGGTGCACCCGGCAAGGAGGACGATGGCCGCCAGCAGGTCGGCCACCCGTACCGGCCACGCTCCCAGCACCGCGGCCGGAGTGAGCGAGTGCCGAAGAGGAAGCTGAGCCACCAGCTGGGCCGGCGTGAACAGACCGGTGCGATCACTGACGACACCGTTGGGTGCGATCACCGCGCTGACGCCCACGGTCGAGATCTGCACCGTGGCGCGCCCCAGCTCCACCGCACGGAGCCGAGACATCGCGAGCTGCTGCGTCGACTCTGCCGTGAAGCCGAACGACGCGTTGTTCGTCTGCACCACGAGCACCTCGGCACCGGCACGGACCGCCGCACGAGGCAGCTCGTCGTACGCGACCTCGAAGCAGATCACGTCGCCGAGCTTCACCGTTCGTCCGAGCCGCGGCGAGGCCAACGGCACGACGCCGACCTTCGTTCCCGGAAGCATGTCCACCTGCACGAGGTCCACCGCCGACGAGAACGGGCGCAGCAGGCTGCGCAGCGGGATGTACTCCGCGAACGGCGCCGGGTGCTGCTTGGTGTAGCTGGCGACCACGCCCACACCCGGCTCCCAGAGCACGGCGGTGTTGTACCGTCCTCCGGTCTTCGGGTACTGGACCGTGCCGACGAGAAGAGGAGCGCCAACCGCCCGCGCGGCAGCGTCGATGGCCGCTGCAGCCGCCGCGTTCGCCTCGGGGTCGATGTCGGTGCCGTTCTCCGGCCAGAGGACGACGTCGAGGTACCCGGGCTTCACCTGGTCGAGGAGCGCCCGCGTCCCGGCGAGGTGGTTGTCGAGAACCTTCCCCGCCTGCGCGAACGCATCGAGCCCCGGCGTCGGGACGTTGCCCTGCACCGCGCCGACACGGAGTGTGCCGTCCTCCGCCTGGGTGTCGAGCGGGATGAGCAACGGGGCGACGACCACGACGACGACCACACCGATCGCGCCGAGCGCACGGCCGAGCCGCAACGTGCGGGTTGCCGTCAGGGCCAGCGCCGTCGCGACACCGATCAGGCACACGGCCGCGGAGACAAGCGGTGCACCGCCGAGCCACGCCAGCGCCAGCAAGGGAGAGTCGGACTGGGAGAACGCCAGGCGCCCCCACGGGAACCCGCCGAACGGAACACTCGAGCGGAGGTCCTCGACGGCAACCCAGAGGATGACGAACGCGCCTGTCTGCAGCGGGGCACTCCGCCAGATCACGGCGCCACGCCGCGCCCATGACCACACCGCGCCGAACACGGCGATGTAGCAGGCCTCGAACACCGTGAGGGCGAGCCACGGCACTCGTCCGACGGCGTAGTCCGCCCAGTTGATCTGCGGGGCGAAGAAGGCCAGTCCCCACGCCAGACCGACGAGAGCGTTCCACCGAGCGCTGTCACGGCCCATCGCCAGGAACAGGGCGGCGATCCCGAGGAAGGCGCATCCCCACCATCCGAGATCGGGGAACGCAGCCTCGGTCAGGAGACCACCTGCTACGGCGAGGACGACGGACCACCACCGGGTCGGTTCTCGCACAGGCACCGCCGAAGCGTACGCCAGGTCGCTGGAAGGGGAACTCCGGGAAGGCCCGCGTGTCCTTCGTGCCGGGCGCGCCCTCGATGGGCACCGTCCGTTGTCTACTGAACACGCGGGCCCAGCCGGTGTGGGCAACCGTCAGGATCCCCTGCGTCCACCTCCGCAGCTGCGGTGTGGAACATCTGAGAAGTTACTCATCTTGCGACTGCTGTCAAGGTGGCATTTGCCCAGGTGATGAACATCGCTGCAGGTCAACTCCCTAGTGGTGTCGACCGATCCCCGACGAGAGCTGGCGTGTCGCACGGCGTGTCGGCCTCGGGGCACCGGCACGCTGCCCGCCTGCTCAACCCATCTCGTCGAACAGGACGACGCCGTCGCGAAGGGTCCGCAAGCACACCGGGTCTGGTGCCCCCGGATCCAGATCCGGAAGGAGCGGGGTACCCGCGCGCGCATCCGTGCTCCACGCCGAGACCGTGCCGTCGCCACCTTGGACGGCAAGATGCTCCGCACGCCAGATGGCGAGATGGGCGGGAGCACCGACCCGGATCTGCCCCGCCCCGGTGTCGTCCAGGCCCGCCAGCCGCCACCCGGCCCGCGTGTGCGCGCGGAACGCCGCGCGGGCGGAGATGCGTTGGTCCGCCTGGTGGTGCCACACCGCCGCACGCACGCCCGCCCACGGGTCGAACGGCGTGATGGGCGAGTCGGAGCCGAAGGCCAGCGGGATACCCGCGGCGGCGATGTCGGCGAACGGGTGCAGCGCGGCCGCACGCACCGCGCCCAGCCGGGCCGCGAACATCCCGTCCGCGCCACCCCAGGTCGCGTCGAAGGCGGGTTGCATGCTCAGGCGCACACCCAGCAGGACGAGTGCCGCCAGGTGAGGCGCATCGATCATCGCGGCCGACTCCGCACGATGCCCCGCCGCACGGATCGCGCCGATGCCCTCGACCTCTGCGGCGGCGCGCACACCCACGAGGAGCTCGTCCATCGCCAGGTCACCGGTGACGTGGAGGCTCGCCTGGAGCCCGGCACGGGTCGCCGCGCCCACGTGGTTGGAGATCTGCTCCCCCGTCAGGTACAGGTCGCCCGTCGATGCGACGCCGTCCGCGGAGAGGTCCTGGTAGGGCGTCCGCAGTGCCGCCGTACGGGAGCGGAACGACCCGTCGACGTTCAGGTCGCCACCGATCCCGGTCAGGCCGGGGATCTCCGCAAGGAGCTCCAAGGCGTCGTCCGCTGTCACGCAGAGCTCGGCACGGTATCCGACCACCAGCGGCAAGCGCGCCCCGGGCTCCCGCGTCATGTCCAGCAGGGCACGAAGACCCTCCCTGGTGTCGATGTACGGAGCGCTGTGCTCGTGCACGGAGGCGATGCCGTGGGCAGCAGCCTCGGCCAGGGCGCGTCCGTAGAGGTCGTCGCGGCGACGGGTGTCGACCGACCGGGCGAACATGCGGGCGGCGTGGTGCGCCGCGCCCACCACCCGACCGTCGGAGGACCATCCCGCCTCGGCCTCCAGGCCGACGGTCGACGCGAGCGCAGGCGACACGACGCCCGAGTGCACGTCCACCCGCGCCAGGTAGACGCGCGCACCTCCGGACGCGCGGTCGAGCTCCTCACCCGTGGGGCCGCGACCCTCCGGCCACGAGGTCTCGTCCCAGCCGTGCCCGATCAGCGTGGCACCAGGCGCCAGCCCGGCAGCGGCGCGCGCGACCCGGTCCAGGGCGTCCCCGAGGCTTCGCACCCCACCACGCTCGGTGAGGTCCACGCCCTCGAGGACGAAGGCCGTCTCCAGAACGTGCGCGTGCGCGTCGACGAACGCCGGCGCGACGAGCGCACCGTCGAGGTCGACGACCTCGTCGGCGGAGTCGACCAGGCCGCTCGCGGTGTCGTCCGAGCCGAGCCACACGACGACGCCGTCGGCCACCAGGACCGCCTCGGCGAACGGGTCGGACGCCGAGTGGACCACGCCGTTGCGGTACAGAGTGCTGCTCACGTGGTCTGACGATAGGGCAGGCGCGCCTCTCCCACCCACCCGGGCCCCAGGAGGGCCCACTCCGCTACACGGACGAGTAGGCCACGACGCCTCGACGCAGCGACTGCACCGCGCGATGCGCCGTCAGCCGTACGTGGTCGTGCGGCGCCGCGTCGGCGATCTGGTCGAGGAGGTCGATCACCTGCTTGCACCACCGGACGAAGTCGCCCGCAGCCAGCTCGCTGCCTCGGAGGACGGCATCGAGGCTCCTCCCGTTGGCCCACCGGTGCACCGACTCGACCAGACCGAGATCGAGGGACCCGGTCGCCTCGATCCGGTGGGACGTCTCGAGGTCGTCGAGCTCCGACCAGATCCGGAGCGTCTCTCCGAGCGCGATCCCGAGGCGACTCTGCGGGCCACCGGGGATGCGTGGGTCCTCGTCACGGTCGTCCCGCCGCGCGGAGTACACGAGCGTCGAGACCGCCGCGGCGAGCCCGGGTGCGTCGAGCTCGTCCCACACGCCGCGGCGGAGGCACTCCGCGACCAGCAGGTCGTTCTCGGCGTACAGCCGACGGAGCCACTGCCCCTCGGGCGTGACGGTGCCGTCGAGGTAGCCCAGACCGGTGAGCACGTCGCAGATGCGGTCGAAGACCCGCGCGATCGAGCTCGTCCGGCCTTCGATGCGCGCCACGAGCGCGTCGTGCTCGTGCTGAAGGCGCCACCAGCGCTCCGCCCATCGCGCATGCGTCTCCCGGTCCGGGCAACCGTGGCACGGGTGGGCGCGCAGCTCGCGCCTCAGACGCTGCACCTCGGCGTCGTCCCCGCCGTCCGTGCGGTGCCGCTTCCGTGGATGCCTGCCTCCCGCTGGCCCGCCGTGATCGCGTGACGCGTCGCGGCCGCCGACCCGTCCCGAGTCGATGGCCGCCCGCAGGCGCGCAGCGAGGTCTCGGCGGCCCGCAGCGTTCCGCGGCGAGAGGTCACGCGGAACCCGCAGGTAGCCGACCTGGCGCGCGCCGTCACCGACGTCCGACGTGGTCAGTGTCCGCACCTGTCGCTCCGTCGTCAGGACGACCGGGTGCGGGCCGTCGAACTCGCCATCGGCACCCGGGTCGAGGACGACGGCATGCACGGTCCGCCGACCCGACGGGATCGCCAGGACATCACCTGCACGGAGACCGGTCAGCGTGGCCGCGATCTCGGCCCGACGCGCCGCGCCCGCCTGACGACTCAGCGCGTGCTCACGGTCGGTGATCGCCCGTCGCAGGGCGGCATACTCCGCGAAGTCCCCCCGGTCGCAGCGCATGGCCTCGGCATACCCCTCCAACGCCTCGGTGTGGGCCTGGGCCTGCCGTGCCAGGCCCACGACACCCCGGTCGGCCTGGAACTGCGCGAAGGACGTCTCCAGGACCTCTCGGGCCCGTTCCCTGCCGACCTGTGCCACGAGGTTGACCGCCATGTTGTACGTCGGGCGGAAGCTCGAGCGCAGCGGGTACAGCCGCTTCGACGCGAGCCCGGCCAGCGCGACGGGGTCCAGGCCGGGATGGTCGACGACCACCGCGTGCCCCTCCGTGTCGATCCCCCGGCGGCCCGCACGACCGGTCAGCTGGGTGTACTCCCCCGGCGTCATGTCGACATGACTGCGGCCGTCCCACTTCACGAGCTTCTCGAGCACGACGGAACGCGCCGGCATGTTGATCCCGAGGGCCAGCGTCTCCGTCGCGAACACGACGCGCACGAGCCCGCGGGAGAACAGGTCCTCGACAGTCTCCTTGAACAGGGGCAGCATGCCCGCGTGATGGGCGGCGATCCCGCGGGCCAGCGCGTCGCTCCACTCCCAGTACCCGAGGACGTCGAGGTCCTCGGCGGGAATCGTCGCGCACCGCTCCTCGACGATGCGGCGGATCTCGGCCTCCTGCGCGGGCGTCGTCAACCGCAGACCCGCAGCGACGCACTGCGCGACCGCGCCCTGGCAACCCGCGCGCGAGAAGATGAAGTAGATCGACGGGAGCAGGTGGGCCTCTTCCAGCAGGTCCACCACCGCGAACCGCGAGGTCGGACGGTGCCCACCGCCGGGGCGCATGCCGCCGGGTCCCCGATAGCCACGATCGCCCCGTCGGCCCGGGCCGCCACCTCGCGGAGTCTCGTCGGACGACCGGCGCCGGAGCAGCGCGGCCAGCTCGGGGTTGATCGGGGGGTTCACCCCCGGCGCGGTCGGATCCACATGGCCCGCGTACAGGTCGTGCAGGTCACCGCGGACGAGCACGTGCTGGCCGAGCGGGACCGGACGGTGCTCGGTCACGACCACGGCCGTGTCGCCCCGAACCATCTCGAGCCAGTCCCCGAACTCCTCGGCGTTGGACACCGTGGCCGACAGCGAGACCAGCTGGACGTCCGGGGCCAGGTGGATGATCACCTCCTCCCAGACCGGTCCGCGGAACCGGTCGGCAAGGTAGTGCACCTCGTCCATCACCACGTAGCCCAGGCCATCGAGCGTCGCGGACCCGGCGTAGAGCATGTTGCGCAGCACCTCGGTGGTCATGACGACCACCGGCGCCTCGCCGTTGACCGTCGTGTCTCCGGTGAGGAGACCGATCCGGTCCGCACCGTGCTGGCGCACCAGGTCCGCGTACTTCTGGTTCGACAACGCCTTGATCGGAGTCGTGTAGAACGCCTTGCGACCGGTCGCGAGTGCCAGGTGCACCGCGAACTCGCCGACGATCGTCTTCCCTGCGCCCGTCGGGGCGGCGACGAGCACCCCGCGGCCGTCCTCGACCGCCCGGCACGCCTCGACCTGGAAGTCGTCGAGCTCGAAGCCCACGGTCGTCCGGAACTGGGCCAGCGAGGTCCGGGACTCGGCAGCCCGCTGTCGCGCCGCCGCATACCTCTCGGCCGGACTGTGCGAGTCCGCTGACGCACCGGTGACGGAGGAACCCGCCGAAGCCGGCGACGAGACGGCGGACCGGGACCGCGCGGTGCTGGCCATGTCGTCAGCCTACGGTCAGTCGGCGTCACTCCGTCGCGACGCGGCACGGCGTCCGATCGCCGGGACGGATCCCTCAGGCCAGCACGTGCACGGCTCCGGCGCGCACGTCGGCCCGCAGCGGCAGCATCGCGACCGGCTCGCCGTCGGCGAACGCCAGAGGCGGTGCGGCCCCGAGCCCGGTGGGCTCGATCAGGACGGATCGTGTCCGGAACACCTGGACCGCCGGGTGCTCCACGTGCCGACCGCTGTAGATCCGTGGGAAGACACGTACGACACCCGACCGCGAGAGCGGCCCGGCGACCACCACGTCGATCAACCCGTCGTCCATCGACGCGTCCGGAGCGATCCGCATCCCCCCACCGAAGAGCGGGGCGTTCGCGACCGCGACGACGGTGCCGGCCGATTCCCACACCCCCGCGTCGTGCGTGACCCGGAAGCCGTACGGCCGGAGCGACCTCAGGACCGACCCGAGAGCCCGCACGTAGCGCCCACCGCCCTGCGGCCACGTGAGCTCGTTCGCCCTCGCGTTCACGGCAGCGTCGACCCCGCACGAGAGCGCGCCGAGATACCACTCGACGCCGTCCCCCTCGGGGGTACTCACGTGCACAGCGTCGATCGGACGGGCCCCGTGCACGAGACCGTGCTCGATGGCCTGCACCGAGGCACGCACCTCGTGTCGTGGGAGCCCGAGGGACCGTGCGATGTCGTTCCCGGTCCCCCCAGCGACGATGCCGAGCGGGAGCGCGGTTCCGGCGACGACGTTGGCGCCCAGGTGGACCATCCCGTCTCCGCCGACGACGACGAGGGCATCGACCCCGGCGAGGATCTCGCGGCGCGCGTTGCGGGTCGCCTCGGCGATCGTCCCGGCGGACAGATCGATCACGTCGTGCCCGCGCGACCGCAGCAGACTCGTCGCGTGCGAGCCGAGCCCTGTCCCTCGACCCCGTCCGGCGGTCGGGTTGACGACGACGCCGAGCCGGCTCACCGACCGCTCTCAGCCGAGCGTGTGGACTCCCCCGGTGGCGTGGTGTCCGCATCCTCTGGGTAGGTCCCGTCGAGACGCGGCAGGCCCTGCGCGAGTCGATCGCGGTCCACGCGACGGTCATGCAGCATGCCGATGCCCACCGCTGCGAAGTAGAGGAAGCAGATCGGGAGGGCCAGCACGATCATCGTCACGGCATCAGGCGTCGGGGTCATCACGGCCGAGAAGACGAACGCCGCCATCACCGCCCAGCGCCAGCCCTTGGCCCAGGTCCGGGCCTGCACGAGGCCCGCGAAGTTCACGGCCACCATCACGACCGGAAGCAGGAAGGCCAGCCCGAACGCGAGGATCAGGCGCATGACGAAGCTCAGGTACGTCTGCGCGTCGATGTAGTTGACGGCGTTCTTCGGCGTGAACTCGGTCAGCAGGGCGACGGCGTTCGGCAGCGCCCACCACGCGAGATACGAGCCCACCAGGAACAACGGGACAGAGGCGGACAGGAAGCCCACGGCGTACAGGCGTTCCTTACGGGTCAGCCCGGGCGTGATGAAGGCCCAGAGCTGGTAGATCCACCACGGGCTGGTCACGAGCACCCCGAGGAACAGCGACACCTTGATCTTCATGTCGAACGACGTCGCGACGCCGGAGAAGTTCAGGGCGACCACGCCGTGGCGTGCCGCCCCCGCCTTGAGGAGCGGCTCCTGCAACGCACCGAACACCGGGTCGTAGAGGATCCACCCGATCACTCCACCGACCACGAGGCCGATCACGGCGAGGACCAGTCGTTTGCGCAGCTCGATCAGGTGAGCGCGCAACGGCATTCGACCGCCCGTCGAGGAGCGGTCCGGACCTGGGGCCATCGAGGATCAGGCCTGGGGTGCGGAGCCGGGGGGCGGCGCCTGATCGGGGCCCGGGGACACCGGTGGCGTCGTGGGCGGCTCCGCACCAGCGGGCGACGAGTCCGGTGGTGCAGCCGGAGAAGGTGACGGCTGCTCGGCGGGTGCCGGCGCCGACGGCGGCACGGGCGCGGTGTCGTCGGCCTTGAGGTCCTTGATCTCGTTCTTGAAGATCTTCAGTGACTGACCGATGCTCTTCGCCGCGTCGGGGAGCCGCCTGGCACCGAACAGGAGCACCACGATGATCAGCACCACGATCACATGGCTGAGCTGCAGACCGTTGCGGAACATCGGACCCCTCCGTAGGAACCTGTCGTGCGGTTCATGCTAGGCCACCGACCGCACAGCGCCCCCGGCGCGGACGGTGCTGCTCACCGACCGGTGGACGTCAGTGCGTGAAGCGTCGCCAGCTCTCTGCCGTGGCCTGCCGCCGCTCCTCGCGGCCGGCCCGGCGCTGCTCGGTGCGGTGGCGGACCTCGGCGCGTGCCCGCCGGGCCACCACCGGGTCCGCGAACGGGTCGCGCGCCGCACGAGCCGCCTCGAGCGCCTCCGCGGCCTCTGCGAGTGCGGTCGCCTGCACGGACAGCTCGCCGAACACCTCGGCCGCACGCCCGAGCTCCTCGGCCAGCGCACGCGCCTTGCGCCACAGGTCACGCGCCAGGAAGAACGCGCCCACCAGCGTCCCGAGCACGAGCCCCGTCCAGACGGTGAACCACAGCATGGACGTCAGCGTATCCGTCCAGGCTCAGCTCGAGGCCCGGTCGACCGGCGTCGCCGCGTACGCGCTCAGCGCGTCTCTCGCGACCTGCGCCACCTCGGCAGCGACAGTCGCCGGCCGCACCGAGCGGACGTCGCCCGCGATCTGCAGCAGAAGGTGCCGGAGCCAGGACGGGTCGACGACCCTCAGGTCCACCTCGAACGACCCGTCGGGGCGGTTCCGGACGCTCTCGACCGGCACGGTCTCGGCCACCCACCGCGCCCTGCTCTCGAGCTCGAGCGTGACCAGCTCGGCGTCCTGGTCCGGGTGGAACGCGTCCTCGTGGTCGGACCTCGGGTGGTCGACGACCGGCACGTCGAGCATCTCCGCCGACAGCACCCGGTCCATCCGGAACAGGCGCTCCGCCCGGGCCCGCCAGCACCAGGCGACCAGGTAGGTGCGCCGCTCACCCGTGACGAGCCGAATCGGGTCGACCTCGCGCTCCCCCACGACGTCAGCCGAGGTCACGTAGCGCAACCGGAGCCGTCGACCGGACTGGAGCGCCGCACCGACGGCCGCGTTGACCGCAGGCACGCCGTCAGTGGCGAGCCGGACGTCGACCACGGTCGCCGCCTCGCCCGTCGCCGCCGTGAGCTTCGTGAGGACCGATTCGAGGACGGCGAGTCGATCCGCGTCGAGACCGGCGACCAACGACTCGCGCATCGCGCGCAGCGCAGCCACCAGGGCGATGGCCTCGCGCGTCCCGAGGCGGAGCGGCCGGGTCATCCCGCGGCTCTGCGTGACCCGCACGACGCCCTGCTCGAGCGCGGCGGCGTCGAAGTCGATCAGGTCGTGCGGCCAGTACCCGGGGGTTCCCGTGAGCCACAGCGTGTCGATGTCGTCGATGACCTGCCGACGCGGCACCTGGAACTGCTCGGCCAGCTCCTCGACAGGCACCCCACCGTGACGCTCGAGGTAGGCGATCATCCCGAGCAGCCGGACCAGTCGGTCGGGTGCACGCTCAGCCATGGTCAGCCTCCGAGACGATGTCCCCGCTCGCGGCCGCGCCGCGCACTCCCCGGTCGAGGGCGGCCGCGGTCTGCAGACGCGCGACGACCTGCTGCCTGAGCTCTTGCGGCTCGAGCACCACGACGGCGTCGCCGTAGCCCACCACCTCGTCGACGAACGCCGTGATCGACGTGTAGGGCACGTGGATCAGGTCGCGATCGGACGGCGTCGCGGCCGACCGATCGTCGGGAGCGGACGTGTCAGCGTCCGGGACGCTCACCGCACGGGATCTCAGGGCGCTCGCCCGTTCCGGACGCACCGCCAGGCGGGCGACGGCCGACGTGTCCGCGCGCCGCGAGTCGAGCACCGTCGCAGGGTCGACCCCCGCCGGCACCACGAACGACCCAGCCGGCCCGGTCGCTCTCACCGCGCCCTCGACCCGACTGAGCCGGAACGACCGGGGCGCCGCCCGGTCACGGTCGAAGCCGACCACGTACCAGCCGCCTTCGCGAACGAGCAGCCGCCAGGGTTCGAGCACCCGCGTGCGCACCTCGCCGGTGCTCGCCGCTCGATAGCTGAAGGTGACCGCCTGGTGCGCGTGCACGGCGTCCAGCAGCGGCCCGAGAGCCGCGCCGGCCGCAGGGACACGTGGGGCGAGCCCGGCGACGAGGTCCCCCGCCTCGGGCCCCGAACCGACCGCGCGCAGCTTCGTCAAGGCGCGCGTCGCATCCGTGCGGAGGGAACGGTCCTGCCAGAACTGAGCCGCGAGCGACAGCACACCGAGCTCCGCCGCCGTGAGGTCGACCTGCGGCATGGCGTACGCGTCCTGGTCGACCCGGTAGCCGATGTCGTCGCCGTGCCCTCGTCCCGTCACCGTCACGATCGGGATGCCGAGGTCGCGGAGCGCATCCTTGTCCCTCTCGAACATTCGTTCGAAGGCGTCGTCCGACGTCGCGTCACCGTATCCCGCGACCGTGCTGCGGATCTGCTCCTTCGACATCCGACTCCCCCGTGTTGACCAGGGCGATGACGAGGTTGAGCAGCCGTTCGGCTGGAGGGATCGGGTCGGCCACGGCACCACGGTAGTAGCCCGGTAGCGTGATGCCGTGATCACGTGGCGCGCAGGGACCGTGGTGTCGTTCGGACCGGCCTGGCGCGGAGCCCTCGAGCTCGTCGTCGAGGTGGACGGCGCGCCAGGGACAGCGTCCGACCCAGCCGGAGGAACGGCTGCTCGACCCGGTCCCGGTCCGGCGTGCGTGCGGGCCCTCGCCTACCCCGATCTCGTCGGTCCGATGGAGCGCGGTGCGCGCGTCCTGATGAACGTGACCGCGCTCGACCGGGGGCTCGGGACGGGCGGCTACGCGCTCGTCGTCGCCCGCACCGATCGCCTGCCCGCGGATCCGGCACCTGCACCGGGCCATCTCGTCAAGGCGCGATACACCCCGCTCCAGACGATGGTGCTCGGCGTCGACGACCAGGAGTCCGACCACCACGACGTGCTGCGCGACGCGGAGGACCTCGGGGGGATGCCGGTCGTCGTGGCCGACCTCCACTCGGCCGTCCCGGCGATCGTCGCCGGTGCGCGCCACTCGGCCGCTCTGTCCGGTCGCCCCGCACCTCGGGTCGCGTACGTCATGACGGACGGCGGCGCGCTGCCGGCCGGGTTCTCCCGCACCGTGGCGGAGCTCCGCGCAGCCGGATGGCTCGCGTCGTGCGTGACCGTCGGTCAGGCCTTCGGCGGTGATCTCGAGGCTGTCACCGTCCACATGGGGCTTCTCGCCGCGCGCCTCGTGGTCGAGGCGGACCTGGTCGTCGTCGCACAAGGTCCGGGCAATCTCGGCACCGGCACCCGCTGGGGGTTCTCCGGAGTGTCGGCCGGCGAGGCGATCAACGCCGCGGCCACCCTGCACGGTCGCCCGATCGCTTCGCTCCGCGTCTCGGGGGCCGACGCGCGCCCTCGTCATCACGGTGTGTCCCACCACTCGCTCACGGCGTACGGGCAGGTGGCCCTCGCGTCTGCCGACGTCGTCGTCCCGGTGTTCCCCGCCGAGTCCCCGCTCGCTGCCCTCGGCGACAGGATCACCGTTCAGGCCGCTGAGCTCGGCGCACCCGCCGGACGGCACCGCCTCGTCCGGGTGGCCGCGGGCTCGGATCTGCGCGACGCCCTTGCCGGCACCCCGATCCCGCTGTCGACCATGGGCCGTGGTCTCGACGACGACCCGGCCGCGTTCCTCGCCGCCGCAGTGGCCGGGGTCCACGCGGAGGCGGTCGCCGTCCGCTGAACGGCGCCGCGTCAGCTGTCGCGCTCGACGTGCGTGTGCAGCGCGACGAGCGTCGCGAGGCGCCGTGACTCGTCGACGGCGCGCGCGCCGTCGGACTCCTGCACACCCATGACGGCGAGCGTGTCGCCGTCCGCGAGGTCGAGCTGCACCCACGGACGCCCTGACCCGAACCGGACCGACACGATCTCCGCCCAGGCGAGCCGCCGCGTGAACACGAGGTTCCGCACCGTCAGGCCATCCGCATCCGGCACGGCGCTGACCGAGGCCTGCCGCCACAGGAACGCGACGATCGCCGCTCCGACCGCGAGGATGCCGAGGCGGTCCGGCAGGGCGAACGCGTTCGACCCGTCGGTCGGGAGGGCGATCGCAAGGACGGGGGTGAGGACCACCACTGCGACTGCGAACGACAACGAGACCGCACGCGCGAGACGAGGCCGGAACGGGGCGTGCAGGGAGTCCTGCGACCCGGAACCCGATCTGTCGCCGCGCGGCACGGTCACAACCGGCACGCGTGGATGGACGTCACCAGGATCGCGCGAGCTCCCACGTCGTACAGCGCATCCATCACCGCGTTCGTCTCGTCACGGCGGACCATGGCCCGGACCGCGGCCCAGTCGCGGTCGTGCAGGGGTGACACGGTCGGGGACTCGAGACCTGGGGTGATCGCGACGGCGGCCTCGACCTTCGTCAACGGGATGTCGTAGTCCATCAGCACGTACTGCCGTGCGGTGAGCACACCCTGGAGCCGGCGCGTGAGCACCTCGAGGCCCGCGGGCACCGCGCGGTCGGAGCGACGGACGAGCACCGCCTCCGAGCGGAGGATCGGCTCGCCGAAGATCTCGAGGCCGGCCGCACGGAGCGTCGTACCGGTCTCGACGACGTCCGCGATCACGTCCGCGACACCGAGCTTGACGGCCGTCTCGACCGCGCCGTCCAGCCGCACGACGCCGGCGATCGGGATCCCGCGCCGGCTCAGGTGATCGGCGACGAGAACCGGGTAGGACGTCGCGACGCGCTTGCCGGAGATCTGGGCGATCTCCGACATCTCACCTGCCGGCGCGGCGAACCGGAACGTCGAGCGCGCGAAGCCGAGCTCCAGGTGCTCCTCCGCAGCAGCGCCGGAGTCGAGCAGCAGGTCGCGGCCGGTGATCCCGGCGTCGACGGTGCCCGCGCCCACGTACAGCGCGATGTCACGCGGACGCAGGAAGAAGAACTCGACGTCGTTGGCCGGGTCGGCGAGGACGAGCTCGCGGGAGTCCCGCCGCTGGCGGTACCCCGCCTCTCGGAGCATCTCGCTGGCCGGCTCCGACAGGGAGCCCTTGTTCGGGACGGCAATTCTCAGCACGGGGCCCTCGGGTTCAGGACGGGCGGGAGTCGGGCGCGACCCCGCAGGGAGCCAACAGGTCAGAGGTGCGTGTACACGTCGTCGAGCGTGAGACCGCGCGCGAGCATCAGCACCTGCAGATGGTAGAGGAGCTGAGAGATCTCCTCCGCGGTGCGCGTCTCCCCCTCGTGCTCGGCGGCCATCCAGACCTCGGCCGCCTCCTCGACGATCTTCTTGCCGATCGCGTGGACACCGGCGTCGAGCTCGGCGACCGTGCCCGATCCGGTCGGGCGGGTGGCGGCCTTCTCGGCCAGCTCGGTGAACAGGGACTCGAACGTCTTCACAGGAGTGAGCCTAGACGGACCGTGGTCCGACCAGGTGCCGCGTCCAGCGACCGGGCGGGGGTCACAGCGCGCGGAGCGCGACCGCGGTCGCGACGGCCGCCTCCGCCGCCTCGGCTCCCTTGTCCTCACGCGACCCGGGAAGACCGGCGCGCTCGAAGGCCTGCACCTCGTTGTCGCACGTGAGGACTCCGAAACCGATCGGCACACCGGTCCGGACCGCGACGTCGGTCAGACCCATGGTCGCCGCCGAGCAGACGTACTCGAAGTGCGGCGTCCCACCGCGGATCACGACACCGAGGGCCACGACGGCGTCGAAGCCCTGCTGAGCGGCACGTGCCGCCGCCACCGGCAGCTCGAACGACCCGGGCACCCGCACGATCGTCACGTCCGTGACGCCTGCCGCCTCCAACGCCCGCTCGGCACCGCCGAGCAGACCGTCCATGATCTGGGTGTGCCAGCTCGCCGCGATCACGGCGACCCGCAGCCCGGTGCCGTCGGTGGTGACTCTCGGTGCTCCTGCGCCGCTCACGCCGTCTCCTCGTCGTCGGTGGTCGGGGCCGAGTCGACGGGCCCGACCGGCACGTCGCTCAGCAGATGGCCCATCAGCTGAGCCTTGGTCTTCAGGTACCGCGCGTTGTGCGGGGTGCGCCCGACCTCGATCGGCCGCACCTCGACGACGTCGATCCCGTGCGCGGTGAGCCCCGCGACCTTGGCCGGGTTGTTCGTCAGCAGCTGGATCCGGTCCAGACCGAGCTCATGCAGGATCGCCGCCGCCGCACCGTACTCCCGCCGGTCCGCCGGCCACCCGAGGTCGATGTTCGCCTCGACGGTGTCACGGCCCTCGTCCTGGAGGGCGTAGGCCGAGATCTTCGCCAGGAGGCCGATCCCGCGCCCCTCGTGGCCGCGCAGGTACACGACCGCGCCGCCCTCGCTCGCCGCGGTCGCCAGGGCGGCGTCGAGCTGCGGGCCGCAGTCGCACCGTGCGGACGCGAACGCGTCGCCGGTCAGGCACTCGGAGTGCACGCGCACGACCGGGACGCCACTCGCCGCTCGCTCGGAGACCATCGCGACGTGCTCCGACCCCGTCCGCAGGTCGCGGTACCCGTGGATCCGGAACACACCGTGCCGGGTCGGCAGCGCGGCCGTCCCGGTCTCGTGGACGCGTGGGCGCAGTGCTGTGCCGGTCCCGGTGCCGTCCGGCGCGCTCTCGCGCACCGGCAGGTCGCCGTGGGAGGTCCGCCAGGCGATCAGGTCGGCGATCGTCAGCAGGACGAGCCCGTTCGCCTGCGCGACGGCGGACGCCTGGCCGAGGCGAGTCATCGTGCCGTCGTCGTTCACGAGCTCGGCGATCGCACCGACGGGTTCGAGCCCCGCGAGCCGGCAGAGGTCCACCGCTGCCTCGGTGTGGCCCGAACGGTGGAGGACGCCGCCGGGAACCGCCCGGAGCGGCAGCACGTGCCCCGGCCGGATGAGGCTCTCCGGGCCCGACGCCGGATCGGCCAGCACCCGCAGCGTGGACGCCCGGTCCGCCGCGGAGATGCCGGTGGTCACCCCACGCGCCGCGTCGACCGTCACGGTGTACGCGGTTCGTCGCGGATCCTGGCTGTGCGGCACCATGAGCGGAAGGTCCAGGGCGTCCGCGCGGGCCGCCGGCATCGGGGCGCACAGATATCCCGACGAGTGGCGGATCGTCCATGCGACCCACTCCGGTGTCGCCGACTGTGCCGCGAGGATCACGTCGGCCTCGTTCTCGCGGTCCGGGGAGTCGGCGACGAGCACCGGTCGACCCGCGCGCAGGGCGTCAAGCGCCTCCTCCACCGTGCCGGTCCGGATGGGTGTCGGTGCCGTGTCGGTGCTCATCGTGCGTCCTGATCCCTCTGACTGTCGGTCGGTTCCGTGCTGCTGTCCTGCCCCGTGCGCGGCGGTGCACCCGCCGCCAGGAGCCGTTCGACGTACTTCGCGATCACGTCCACCTCGATGTTGACCCGACCGCCGATCCCGAGACCGCCGAGAGTCGTCTCGCTCAGAGTGGTCGGGATGAGCGACACGCCGAAGACGTCCGACCCCACCGACGTCACGGTCAGCGACACGCCGCTCACGGTCACCGAGCCCTTCTCGGCCACGTAGCGTGCCAGGTCTGCTGGGATCGTGATCTCGACGTCGTCCCACCGTGGACCAGGAGAACGCCGGGTGATCACGCCCACGCCGTCCACGTGCCCCTGCACGACATGCCCGCCGAGCCGCGCATCCGCCCTCACGGCGCGCTCGAGGTTCACCGGCGAGCCTGGCTGCAGATCGCCGAGCGCAGTGCGCCGTAGCGTCTCGGGCATCACGTCCGCGACGAACACCCCGTCCCCCGGCAGCTCGGTCACCGTCAGGCACACGCCCGAGACGCAGATCGAGTCGCCGCGGTGGACGTCGGACGTCACGCGTGGCCCCCTCAACGTCAGCCGGGCGTCGTCCTCCGGTCCGCCCGGGTGGACGATCTCCACGACCTCTCCGACCTCTTCGACGATCCCGGTGAACATCAGTGCTCCTCCTGGTGGACGGTGGTGGCGGACGACATGGTTGCCGGTGACGATCCGGCCGCGAGCGACGTGACCGATGCGCCGGTCGCCGTCGATCCGGGCGTGGCCGATGACGTGGGCGTGGCGACGATCAGCACGTCGGGCCCGAGCGACATCAGGTGCTGCGGGCTCAACCGGATCGCCTCGGCGATCGTGCCGATCCCGAGATCGAGCACGCTGGTTGCGCCGGCACCCAGCAGCACCGGCGCGACGTACGCGTGGAGCTCGTCGACGACGCCCGAGCGCAGGAACGCGGTGGCCAGGGTCGGACCTCCCTCGACCAGGAGGTGACGCACCTCGCGCGCCGCCAGGGACGCCATGACCTCCGCCACGTCGTGGGTGCGCAGGACGACGAGCTCTCCACCGGGGCCATGGAGCCGCGCCGCACCCGCGACGTCGCGGTGCCCGACGACCACGCGCAGCGGCTGGTGCTCGAGGAGCGCACCCGACGGTGCCCGTGCGGTCAGCGACGGGTCGTCCTCGAGCGCCGTGCCGGTCCCGACGGCGATCGCGTCGACGCGCTCCCGAACCGCGTGGGCGTGCGCACGCGCCTCCTCCGACGTGATCCACCGGCTGGATCCGTCGGCCGCCGCGACCCGACCGTCCAGGCTGCTGGCGAGCTTCAGCGTGACGAACGGTCGCCCGGACCTGACAGCATGCAGCCAGACACGCAGGAGCTGCTCACCGTCGGTGCGAAGGTAGCCGCCGACCACGTCGACCCCCGCGCACGGAGCGAGGCGGCGCCTCCCGCCGCGGCACCGTTCGGGTCGGGAACGGCGTAGACGACACGCGAGACCCCTGCGTCGGCGAGGGCGACCGCGCACGGACCCGTGCGCCCGGTGTGGTTGCAGGGTTCCAGGGTGACCACGGCCGTGCCTCCACGCACGTCGAGCCCCCGCGCACGAGCGTCGTCCAGGGCAGCGACCTCGGCATGCGCCGTCCCGGCGCCCCGGTGCCACCCTTCGCCGACCACGGTCCCGGAGGTACTCAGGAGAACGCAGCCGACCTGCGGGTTGGGCCCGTGGGACGGCCCCTGGGCGGCCAACGACAGCGCGCGGTGCATCGCCGCCGACTCGACCGGCGTCACCGCATCTCCGCGCGTCATCATCCCCACCTCCCGGGCAGCCGTCGCGCTCCGGGGTGAGGTCGGCAACGCCGCATCTGCCGCGTCGCGAACCACGGCCCGTCCGGCTCACGCCGAACGCACCGCCACGTACTGCCTCCCATCCGGACTTTCACCGTCGGTCCTGGAGTTCCACCAGGTCAACCGCGCCGCGACCGCCTCCGCACCGTCAGGTGCGGACACCGTCACGACTCGGGTCGCGGACTGTCACCGCCGGCTCGGAATTGCACCGACCCCGGAGCACGTGTATGTGTTCTCGCCAACGATGATGCCACACCTGGCATTCCCCCACCGACACCGCAGTCCGTGCCGACACGGCACCCGTCGGTCTCGCGATCACGGCCAGGATCTGACGAGGTCGCCACTCGGGTCACGACGACGTCATCGCCCGGATCAGGACGACCGGCTCGCCGCCTCGGCCAGCGCCCGGAGCGCGTCGATCTCGGCCGGGATGTCCGGGGCCCCGTACACCGCCGACCCGGCGACGAAGACGTCCGCACCCGCCGCCGCGATCGTCCCGATCGTCGCGCGCGAGACCCCTCCGTCCACCTGGACCCGCACCGGGGCCCCGGAGGCCGTGATCGCCGCGCGCGTGCGGCGGATCTTCGGCAGCGTCCCCTCGATGAACGACTGCCCGCCGAACCCCGGTTCGACCGTCATGACGAGCACCATGTCGAACTCGGGGAGGAGGTCGACGAGCGGCTCGACCGCCGTGCCGGGACGCAGCGCCACCCCGACCTTCACGCCGATCCGGCGCAGCTCGCGCGCCAACCGCACCGGGGCGCTCGCGGCCTCGAGGTGGAACGTCACCGACGCGGCCCCGGCCTCGGCGAACGCCGGGGCCCAGCGGTCCGCGTCGTCGATCATCAGATGCACGTCCAGCGGCACCGGCGAGACCTCGGCGAGCCGCGTGACGACCGGTAGACCGATCGTGAGGTTCGGGACGAAGTGGTTGTCCATGACGTCCACGTGGGCGTAGTCCGCCCGGGCGATCGCGCCGAGATCTCTCTCGAGGTTCGCGAAGTCGGCAGACAGGATGCTCGGGTTGATCAGGATGCCCACCCGGCCAGCCTAGTCAGGCATGCCGCGCGTCCCGGTCAGGCGCGGCGACGCAGCAGCGTCAGGTGCATCGCGTCCGTGCCGTGCACGTGCGGCCAGAGCTGGACGTCGAACCGGTCCGCGAGGGGGATGTCGGCGCCGGCAACCGCCCGCACCGCGACCCGGGCGTCAAGCACCTCGACGTCGTCGCGCTTGCGCAGCACGTCGGTCACCACGAGCTGTGTCTCCGCGAGGTGCGGCGAGCACGTCACGTAGGCGACCACCCCACCCGGGCGCACCGCGTCGAGCGCCGAGGCGAGGAGCTCCCGCTGGAGCCCGCCGAGCGGGGCGAGATCCGCCGGGGTGCGACGCCACCGTGCCTCGGGTCGCCGCCGCAGCGCGCCGAGCCCGGTGCACGGCGCGTCCACGAGAACGCGGTCGTACGAACCGGGCTCATGCTCCCCGACCGCCCGGCCGTCGCCGGTGCGCACCTCCTCGACGGCGCCCGGGGGCAACGTGCCGAGGGCGCCACGCACGAGTCGGGCGCGGTGCGGTGCGACCTCGTTGGCGACGATGCGCGCACCACGCCCGACCGCGAGAGCTCCGAGCAGGGCGGCCTTCCCGCCCGGGCCTGCGCACAGGTCCAGCCAGCGCTCGTCGCGGCCCTCGAGCGGGACCGCGGCCAGCGCCTGGGCGACCAGCTGGCTGCCCTCGTCCTGGACTCCGGCGCGTCCGTCGCGGACCGCCTCGAGCGCGCCCGGGTCCCCGCTCGGCAGCACCACTGCCGTCGGCGTCCAGCGACCGGGCTCGGCACCTCCACGCGCCTGGTCGAGCACCGTCGCGACGTCCACGAGACCGGGCCGTGCGACGACCGTGACCAGTGGGGCCGCGTTGTCCGCCGTGAGGAGCTCGGTCAGCTCGGTCACCGACCGCCCGTTCCCGACCAACGCCTCGCGCAGCGCCCGCGTGATCCAAGCCGGATGACTCTCCGTGGCCGACAGTCGTGAGACGACGTCGTCCCCGCTCGGGTCAGCGGCATCCCCGATCCGCACCAGCCAGTCCTCGAGCGGGATGGCCGACACCGCACGAAGCACGGCGTTCACGAACTGCGCGCTGCCCGCACCCACCCGCGAACGCGCCAGTCCGACGGTTTCCGAGACTGCCGCGTGGGCCGGGACCCGCATCCCGAGCAGCTGATGTGCGCCGAGCCGCAGCAGGTCGAGCACCGGCGGGTCGATGCGGTCCAGGGGCCGATCCTGCGTGCACTGCGCGAGGATCGCGTCGTAGCGCCCCCGCATCCGGAGGGTTCCGTAGGTGAGCTCGGTCGCGAACCCGGCGTCCCGCCCGCGGATCCCCGCTCGCGCAGCAACGGAGGGAGCACCAGGTTGGCGTACGAGTCGCTGCCGTCCACAGCCCGCAGGACGTCGAAGGCGACGGTGCGCGACGCGTCGGCGGAGCGCCGACGCTCGGCAGGCGCCGTGGACGATCGCGTCGACGTCCCGGCGGCACGCGCACGTCCGCGCTCGTGCCCGGCCCGGTCGCGGCGCCCGGCGCCGCCGCCGTCCTGACCTGCGCCCGACGAGCCCTCGCGCCTCACGACTGCGACAGCCTCTCGCCGAGAACCGTTCCCTCCGTCGGCCGGGCACCACGGGCCCAGGCGGTCGCCGCCATGAGGCGACGCCCTGCCGGTGCGACCTCGGTGAGCTCGACCGCATGGCTGCCAGTGCCCACCAGGACGGCCTCCTTCGTGACCCTGATCTCTCCGGGTGCGAGGTCGGTGACGTCCGGCCGCGGCAGGACGGGGGCGAGCTTGAAGCGTGCGCCGTCCGGGGTCGTCGTCCAGGCGCCCGGGTTCGGCGTGCAGCCGCGCACGCGTCGGTCGACTGCGTAGGCCGGGTGCGACCAGCGCACGCGCGCGTCCTCCACCTCGAGCCGCGGGGCGAAGGACAACCCGTCCGAGGTCTGCGGGACCGGCTGGGCGCTTCCGTCCGCGATCGCGTCGAGGGTCGCCACCATGAGTCCGGCGCCGGCGGTGGACAAGCGCGCCAACAGGTCGCCCGTCGTGTCACGCGGGCGGATCAGCTCCGTGAGCATCCCGAACACCGGACCGGTGTCGAGGCCCTTCTCGATCCGGAAGGTCGTCGCGCCGGTCACCTCGTCGCCGGCGATCACCGCGTGCTGCACCGGCGCCGCGCCCCGCCAGGCCGGGAGGACCGAGAAGTGCAGGTTGACCCACCCGAACCGGGGGACGTCGAGAAGGTCAGCGGGGAGGAGGGCGCCGTACGCGACGACCGGTGCACAGTCCAGGTCGAGGGCCACCAGTCGCTCGCGGACCTCGGGGGCGCGCAGCGACGTGGGGGTCAGCACCTCGATCCCGGCCTCGAGCGCGCGCTGCTTCACGGGGCTCGCCGAGACCGTGCGGCCACGACCGCTCGCCGCATCGGGACGGGTGAGCACCGCCACGACCTCGTGCTCCGAGTCGAGCAGGGCCTCGAGGACGGGAACGGCGACCGCGGGGGTGCCGGCGAAGAGCAGACGCATGGCGTCGATCCTAGGCGCCGGACGGCTCGTCCCTCGCCGTCGACCGGGGACGCCGACGTCTGACCGTCACGGGAGGACCCCCCACGGCCACGAGGTCGCGCCGGAGCGTGTCGGCGTCCTCGAACAGCAGGCCCACGTACCCAGCCGTCCGCGCCGCCTCGACGTTGGCGAGGGAGTCGTCGGCGACCACCGTCCTGGCGGGGTCGAGCCCGAACCGGTCGCCGAGCAGCGCGAAGATCGTGGGGTCAGGCTTCGCGACGCCCACCTCGCCCGACACGAGCACCCCCTCGAGGAGCGAGATCGCCGGCGCGACGGTCTCCGCAAGAGGAAACGTCTCGGCCGACCAGTTCGTCAGCCCGAGCACACGACGACCGGCGGCGCGGACATCGCGCACGAGGTCGTCCGAGCCCGGGACGGGGCCGCGCAGCGAGTCACGGAAGTGCGTGATGTACAGGTCGAGTGCCCGCAGGTGTCCCGGATGCCTGGCCGCCAGCCACTCCCGGGCATCGGCCCAGGACCGTCCGCGGTCCTGCTCGTGGTTGAACGACGCGAAGTCCACCTCGGTGAAGAAGCGCGTCACGTCGACCGGGTCCATCCGGCCGACGAAAGGTGCACGGGGATCCCATCTGATCAGCACGTTCCCGAGGTCGAACACGACCGTGTCGATCCGTCGTCCTGCCGCTGCATCCGCCATGCGGTCGCCCCATCCTCTCGATCACCCTGTGCGCCACCGAACGATGTCGCTACAACAGCTCCACGGGGTCGATCTGGACCCGGACCGTGCCCCCCTCGCGCCGCGCGCTACGGGTCGCCATCGACACCTTGACGGCTCTCGACAACGCGTCCGCGACGGCGAGCGGGGCGCGGACGACCGCGCGGACCTCCTGCGCGAGGGGGCTCAGCTCCATCGTCGCCGGCCCGTCGACGGCGACCGGACCGAGGACCTCCGCACCGTCGGGGAGATCGATCCGGGCCACGACCGCCTCGACCGCATCGCGCGAACCCGTGAGCGCAGCGACGCGTACCGCAGGCGGGAGCCCGAGCTCTCGGCGCTCGACGAGCTCACGTGCGGCGAAGCCCGCCGGGTCCCACCGCACGAGCGCCTGGGTGGGCCCCGGGGCTGCATCACCGACGAGGACGACGACTCCCCCGTCGCTCGCCGGCCGCACGAGCGAGGCGGCCGACAGCCACCGGTGCAGAGCCTGCTCCCCGACCTGCAGCGACGGACGTGACGTCGAGATCGCCGCGTCCAGGAGTGCCGCGACGTGGTACCCGGACGCACAGCGCGGCTCGGCGCCGATCGTGGCCACGACCAGCGCCGGTCGGTCGGGCACCTCGGCGAGGACTCCCCCGGAGCACCTGCCCCGGACAGCCGCACCGGTACCCCGGGGAACGCGCGACCGAGCTCCTCGGCGGTGCGCTCGGAGCCGACCGTGACGGCACGCAGCGCACCAGAACCGCACGCGGCGCATCGCCACGCCGAGGCCAGACGGCCGCACCACCGGCACTCGGGAACTCCACCCCGCGTCCGCCGGACCCCGAGCGGGCCATGACACGTCGAGCAGCGCGCGACCGTGCGACACGTGCCGCAGGCGACCACGGGCAGATACCCGGCACGCGGCACCTGAACGAGGACAGGACCATGCTCCAACCCGCTCCGCAGCGTGCGCCACACCTCGCCAGGAAGGCGTGCGGCCGCCGCCGGTCCCTCCCGCGCGAGCTCGACGGAGGTCAGTGCCCGTACCCGAGGGGTGCGTCGGCGGACCTTGTCCCGGTCTGCCTCGACAGCGTGGGCCCACCCGCGCTCGACGAGCTGCTGGGCAGCCGTCGAGCGGGTCACCGAACCGAGAAGGACGGCGCAGCCATCGACCTCACCGCGCCCGACGACGACCTCGCGGGCATGCACGTAGGGCGCTCGCGGCTCCTGATGGAGCTCGTCCCGGTCGTCCCAGCAGACGGCAAGGCCGAGGTCCTGCACCGGTGCGAACGCCGCCGCCCGCGTCCCGATCACCACGCGGGCGTCTCCCCGAAGCGCCGCGAGGAACGCCCGGTACCGGGGAGCCGGGCCGTCGTCCGCGACCAGTCGGACGTGACCCGGCACGTCGGGCGACGCCGACGCCGACCACGGCGCGATGCCGACCTCGGCCAGCGCACCTGCCATCTCGTCCACGTCGCGAGCCGACGGGAGCACGACGAGCGCACCTCGCCCTCCGACGACTGCGGCGGCCACCGCCTGAGCGATCGCCGACGCCCACCGATCGGTGCCGGTGCCGGGCAGCGCCGTCCACACGGCACGGGGTGAGCGCCCCGCGACGAGATGCTGGAGGAACGCAGCTCCCCCGCGGTAGTCCGCCCACGCCGACGAGGACAACGCCACGCCACCCGCCGCCACCCGGGTCTCGCGATCCGCCGCACTCACGCCCTCGTCGGACGAGGCACGTGACACGACCTCCGCCTCGACCCGCGCATGCCGGGGCGGGATCGCGAGCCGTAGCACGTCGACCAGCGATCCCGCGTACCTGTCGGCGAGCCGGCGCGCGAGACGCAGCACGCCCGGCGTGAGCACGGGGACGGGCGACACCACCCGACGCAACGGGGTGAGCTTCCCGTCGTACTCGGCCTCCTGCGTCCGGGCGACCAGGAAGCCGTCGACGTCCTGCGCGCCGAAGCGCACCTTGACCCGCGTCCCGGGTTGCGCAGCGACAGCCATCGAGGCCGGTACCACGTACTCGAACGTGTGGTCCAGATGCAGCGGGGGCAGGTCCACGTAGACCTGCGCGACCGGACGATCGTCAGCCACCTCGCCGATGGCCGACGTGGACCGGCGCCGGCGGGCCGTCGGCATGCCGGCGAGGGTCAGCTGCTCGCCGGTTGCCTCATCTGTCACGGAACCATCCCACCACCGACGACCGACTCCCGCCGTGCCGCCGCAGCCGGGCTGGGGATCGCCTCAGGACAACGCCGACCGGAGGTCGGCCACCCGATCGGTCCGTTCCCAGGTGAAATCCTCGAGCTCACGCCCGAAGTGCCCGTACGCCGCAGTCCGCTGGTAGATCGGCCGGAGCAGGTCGAGGTCACGGATGATCGCCGCCGGACGCAGGTCGAAGACCTCACGGATCGCGCCCGTCAACCTGTCGATCGGGACCGTGCCGGTGCCGAAGGTCTCGACGTACAGTCCGACCGGCTGGGCCTTCCCGATCGCGTACGCGACCTGCACCTCGCACCGTTCGGCAAGACCGGCAGCCACGACGTTCTTCGCGACCCAACGGGTCGCGTAGGCCGCCGAGCGGTCGACCTTCGACGGATCCTTGCCCGAGAACGCCCCGCCACCGTGACGGGCCATGCCGCCGTAGGTGTCGACGATGATCTTGCGGCCGGTGAGTCCGGCGTCGCCCTGAGGCCCTCCCACGACGAACGTGCCCGTCGGGTTGACCAGCAGCTGGTAGTCGCTGATGTCGAGGTCGAGACCGAGCTCGTCCAGCACCGGAGCGACCACGAGCTCCCGCACGGCCGGGGTGAGGTGCCTCTCGAGCTGCACGTCCGGGTCGTGCTGGG
Source organism: Cellulomonas sp. P24 (assembly GCF_024704385.1). Lineage (NCBI taxonomy): Bacteria > Bacillati > Actinomycetota > Actinomycetes > Micrococcales > Cellulomonadaceae > Cellulomonas > Cellulomonas sp. P24. The sequence continues at coordinate 4,209,668 of NZ_JAJDFX010000002.1, read as the reverse complement.
TCGAGAGCACCAGCGTGTCCAGACGTACCGCACGATGGCCGTCGTAGCCGATCGTCACCTGCGTCTTCCCGTCGGGACGGAGCCCGGAGATCACGCCCTGCTTGCGGACCAGCGCAAGTCTCTCGGCGAGCCGGTGCGCGAGCCAGATCGGGAGCGGAAGCAGCGACGGCGTGTCGTTGCTCGCGTACCCGAACATGAGCCCCTGGTCACCGGCGCCCTGGGCGTCGAGAGGGTCGACGTCTGCGGCGTCGTTCCGGACCTCCCAGGCCTTGTCGACGCCCTGCGCGATGTCGGGAGACTGCTGGCCGATCGAGACCGAGACCCCGCACGAGTCTCCGTCGAACCCGATCTTCGACGACGTGTACCCGATCCCCCGGACGACCTGACGCACCACCTGCGGGATCTCGACGTAGGCCGTCGTGCTGACCTCACCGGCCACGTGCACCAGGCCGGTGGTCACCATCGTCTCGACCGCGACGCGCGCAGCGGGATCCTGCTCGAGCATCGCGTCCAGGATCGCGTCGGAGATCTGGTCGCAGATCTTGTCGGGATGCCCTTCGGTCACCGACTCGGATGTGAAGAGGCGCAGCCCGGACGACGTCATGCGGCACAGCCTAGGGCGTCACGGCAGCGGAGCAGGAATCCGTCCGAGGTGCGACTGATGCCGCTGCGCTCACCGCCCGTTCCTCGACCGGTGCCACTCACCACGCGCGCAGCACGGCGTCCCAGACCGCGTGCGCGACATCGAGCTTCGAGCCGGTCACCGTCCCGACCACCGCGCCGTGGGCGTCGACGAGCGTCACGTCGTTGTCGAGCGACCCGAATCCTCGTCCATGGCCGACGGGGTTCACGGCCAGCAGGTCGGCACCCTTGCGCCGGGCCTTCGCCCGACCGTGCTCGAGGACGTCCGCGTCCGCGTCACCCGTCTCGGCCGCGAAGCCGACGACAACCTGTCCGGGGCGACGTTCGGCGACGAGCTCGGCCAGGATGTCGACGGTCTCGACGAGGTCGACGCTCAGCTGCGGCATCCCGACGTTCTTTTTGATCTTGGCGGCCGCGGCCTGCGCCGGCCGGAAGTCCGCGACCGCGGCGGCCATGACCACGGCGTCGGCCGCACCGGCGGCCTGACGCACGGCGTCGCGCAGCTCGGAAGCCGTCTCGACGTCGACGAGGTGCACCCCGGCCGGAGGCGGCAACGTCACGTTCGCCGCGACGACCAGCACCTCCGCCCCGCGCGCCACGGCTGCCGCCGCGAGGGCGTACCCCTGACGACCGGAGGACCGGTTCCCGAGGTAGCGCACGGGGTCGAGCGGTTCACGGGTCCCCCCCGTCGAGATCACCACCCGGCGACCACTCAGGTCCTCCGGACGGGCCGGCACGAGCGCGAGCGCGGCCGCCAGGAGCGACTCGGGCTCGGGAAGCCGCCCCGGGCCGCTGTCGGAGCCCGTGAGACGACCCGAGTCGGGCTCGAGCACGTGCACACCTCGCGATCGCAGGGTCGCGACGTTCGCGCGGGTCGCGGCGTGCGACCACATCTCCGTGTGCATCGCCGGTGCGAAGAGCACCGGGCAGCCGCAGGTCAGGAGCGTCGCGGTCAGGAGGTCGTCCGCCCGGCCCGACGCCGCACGCGCCAGCAGGTCCGCCGTCGCGGGAGCGACCACCACGAGGTCGGCCGCGCGGCCGATAGCGACGTGCGCGACCTCGTCGACGTCGTCGAACACGTCCGTCGTCACCGGCTCGCCGGACAGCGCCTCCCAGGTCGCACGACCCACGAACTGCAGCGCCGACCGGGTCGGCACGACCCGGACGTCGTGCCCGGACTCACGCAGCAGCCGCAGCAGCAGGACGGCCTTGTAGGCCGCGATCCCTCCGGCGACCCCGAGGACGATACGCACGGCGTGACCCGATGGTGGTCGGTCAGGAGGCCGCGGGCTCGCCGGTCTCCAGCGACAGAAGCCCCGCGTCGATCTCCCGCATCGCGATCGACAGCGGCTTCTCCTGCGGGCGCGTCTCGACGAGCGGGCCGACGAACTCGAGGAGCCCCTCGTTGAGCTGCGAGTAGTACGCGTTGATCTGACGCGCACGCTTGGCGGCGAAGGTCACCAGCGCGTACTTCGAGTCGGCACGGTCGAGCAACCGGTCGATGGGCGGGTCGGTGATGCCGATGGGGGCGGCGACGGTTCCAGACACGGACACTCCTGCACAGGGACGAATGATGGGCATCGAGGGTGCCGCGGCCGCGAGCGTCACGCAGGTGGCATCACGCAGGCCCAGCACCGGACTACCTGGAGTCTAGCGGGTCGGCAGTCCCATGGTCGCGATCAGCTCGTCCGTCGCCCGCGCGACGTCGTCGTTCACGATCACGTGGTCGAACTCCGCCTCCGCCGCCAGCTCGATCCGAGCCGTCGCGAGCCGGCGCTCACGCTCCTCCGGACCCTCCGTGCCCCGGCCCACGAGCCGACGCTCGAGCTCCTCGAACGACGGCGGCGCGAGGAAGACGAACCGCGCGTCCGGCATGGAGGCGCGCACCTGACGTGCGCCCTGGAGGTCGATCTCCAGGAGGGCGGGCTCCCCCTTCGCGAGCCGAGCCTCGACGGGTGCTCGCGGCGTGCCGTAGCGGTTCCGCCCGTGGACGACGGCCCACTCCAGGAGCTGCCCGTCCGCAACCATGCGGTCGAACTCGTCGTCGGTGACGAAGTGGTAGTGCACACCGTCGACCTCGCCGGGTCGTGGCGCACGCGTCGTCGCCGAGACCGAGAGCCAGACCTCCGGGTACCGGGCGCGGATGTCCGCCGAGACGGTGCCCTTCCCCACGGCGGTCGGTCCGGCGAGAACGGTGAGCCGGGCTGGCGTCGTCACGGGGTCGGGCTCCTGGGGTGGGTCGGTGGACCGCGCCGGGGCAGGCGTTCGCCACGGGAACGGCAGCAGGACGCGACCGTTGCACGCAGGAGATCATTCTCCTGCACGCGGCGCGTTCAGCCGAATCGCTCCACCAGGGCCTTGACCTGGTGAGGGCCGAGACCCCGGACCCGCCGAGTCTCCGAGATCCCCACCTCGGACATGATCGCGCGCGCCTTGACCTTGCCGACGCCCGGCAAGGACTCGAGCAGCGCGACGACCTTCAGCTTGCCGATGACGTCGTCCTGCTGCCCCTGCGCGATCACCTCCGAGAGCGAGCCCTGGGAGTACTTCAACCGGTTCTTGATCTCGGCACGTGCCTGCCGAGCCGCGGCTGCCTTCTCGAGCGCGGCCGCGCGTTGTTCGGGTGTCAACGGAGGAAGAGCCACGCGAGTTCACCTTCTCGTCACTAGGTCGGATCGACACTGAACCTAGCGAGGTCCAGCGCTCACAGCAATGCTCTCAGCAACCGGCGATTCGCGCCTTCCGTCAGGTCAGCGCCGTCGCGGCGTCGTCCCCGGCCCGGCGGGCTGCGTCCCGGACCGCGGCGACCGCGGGCCCGGCACCGAGCACCGCGCGTGACGACGACGCCAGCACGGCCCCACGCGCCGACCCGAAGACCTGCGCGAGCTCCGCCGCCCCGGCCCCCTGGGCGCCCACACCGGGCGCCAGGAGCGGACCCCGCACCGCCGACAGGTCGATGCCCAGCCGGTGCGCGGCGTCACCCGTCGTCGCGCCGACGACGAGGCCGAACGACCCGAGCACTCGGCTGGCGTCCTCGTCGTCCCGGCCGACCAGGTCCGCGCCGTTGAGCAGCCCGACCTCGTGGGCGATCCTCGCGGCGACGGACGTCCCGTCCGGTTCGGTCGCGTGCTGCACCTGCGCGCCCTCGGGGTTGGACGTGAGCGCCAGCACGAACAGGCCCCGCCCGCTCGCGCGCGCTGCCTCGACAGCCGGCGCGAGCGACCCGAACCCGAGGAACGGGGACACCGTGAGCGCGTCGCCCGCGAGCGAGGAGCCGTCGCGCAGGTACGCGTCGGCGTAGCCGTCCATCGTCGAGCCGATGTCCCCGCGCTTCGCGTCGACGATCACGAGCGTGCCGGACTCCCGACCTGCGGCGACGATCTCCTCGAGAACCGCCACGCCACGCGAGCCGTGCCTCTCGAAGAGGGCCGACTGCGGCTTGACGGCGGCGACGTGCCCGGAGACCGCCTCGAGCACCGTCAGCACGAACCGCCGCAGCCCCTCCGGGTCGTCCGCGAGGCCCCAGGCCGACAGCAGCGCCGGATGCGGGTCGATCCCCACGCACAGCGGTCCATGGGCGGACATCGCCGCTGCGAGGCGGGCGCCGAACGGCGCACGCCCGTCCGGTGCCTCGGCAGACCGGGTCGCGGAGCTCATGCGGATCTCCCCGCCACGGCCTCGGCGCGACGCCGGGACGCCGCGGCGTCGTGCTCCTGGAGGCTCGTCACCGCGAATGGTCCGGACCTCACCGCCTCGATCCCCTGCACCGCCGCAGCCAGCTGCTGAGTGGTCGTCACGATCGCCTTGTCGGCCGCAGTCGTCGCCGCCCGGATCTCGTACCCGTCCGCGCGGGCACCCTGACCTGACGGCGTGTTGACGACCATGTCGACCTCGCCCTCGCTGATGAGGTCGACGATCGTCGGCTCGCCACCCGGCCCACGGCCCTGCGACTGCTTGCGCACGACCCGTGAGGCGATCCCCGACCGGTGCAGCACGGTGGCCGTGCCCTCGGTCGCCAGGATCTCGAAACCGAGCTCGGCGAGCCGCCGCACCGGGAACACGATCTGACGCTTGTCGCGGTCGGCGACGGAGATGAACACCCGCCCGGACGTCGGCAGGCCGCCGAACGCCGCGGCCTGGGACTTCGCGAAGGCCGTCGGGAAGTCCACGTCGATCCCCATGACCTCCCCCGTCGACCGCATCTCCGGCCCGAGGACCGTGTCGACGACGAGACCGGCGGCGGTCCGGAACCGCCGGAACGGCAGGACGGCCTCCTTCACGGCGATCGGGGACGCGAGGTCGAGGACGGCGGCGTCGACCAGCGGGAGGATCCCGCGCTCGCGAAGGTCGGCGATCGAGTGGCCCGTCATGACCAGCGCCGCCGCCTTGGCCAGCGACACACCGGTCGCCTTCGAGACGAACGGCACGGTGCGCGACGCCCGCGGGTTGGCCTCCAGGACGTACAGGACGTCGGACACGAGCGCGAACTGGATGTTGAGGAGCCCGCGCACGCCGACCCCCCGTGCGATCGCCTCGGTCGAGGTCCGGATCCGCTCGAGCTCGGTCGTCGACAGCGTCACCGGAGGGAGCACGCAGGCCGAGTCGCCCGAGTGGATGCCGGCCTCCTCGATGTGCTCCATCACCCCGCCGAGGAACAGCTCCTCGCCGTCGTAGAGCGCGTCGACGTCGATCTCGATCGCGTCGTCGAGGAACCGGTCGATCAGGAGCGGTGGCATCTCCCGCGCCCCGAGGTCTGCCGCCTCATGGATCGCGCGCCCGACGTACTCGGCGAGCTGCGGCTCGTCGTAGACGATCTCCATCCCCCGCCCACCGAGGACGTACGACGGACGGACGAGCACCGGGAACCCGATGCCCCGCGCGACGTCGCGCGCCTGCTCGAGCGTCGTCGCCGTGCCGAAGGCCGGTGCGGGCAGACCCGCGACGGCGAGCACCTCACCGAACGCCCGGCGGTCCTCGGCCGCGTTGATCGCCTCGGGAGGCGTGCCGAGGATCGGCAGTCCGGCGTCGGCGAGGCGCTGCGCGAGCGCGAGCGGGGTCTGCCCGCCGAGCTGGACGATGATCCCCTCGACCGGGCCGACGGCGAGCTCGGCCTGGTACACCTCGAGGACGTCCTCGAACGTGAGCGGCTCGAAGTACAGCCGGTCCGACGTGTCGTAGTCGGTCGACACGGTCTCCGGGTTGCAGTTGACCATCACGGTCTCGAACTCGCCGCGCAGGGCGAGCGCCGCGTGCACGCACGAGTAGTCGAACTCGATGCCCTGACCGATCCGGTTCGGCCCCGACCCGAGGATGAGGACCGCGGGCCGCTCGCGCGGCATCACCTCGGTCTCCTCGTCGTAGGTCGAGTAGTGGTACGGGGTACGGGCCTCGAACTCCGCCGCGCAGGTGTCGACCGTCTTGAAGACCGGGCGCACCCGCAACGCCTGGCGCGCCTGGCGCACGGCGTCCTCGCTCGTCCCCCGCAGCTGGGCGATCTGGGCGTCCGAGAGCCCGTGCCGCTTCGCGTGCCGGAGCACCTCACGGTCGAGCACCGGCGCCGCCGCCGTCTCGGCCGCGACCTCGTTCACGAGGAGGACCTGGTCGAGGAACCACGGGTCGATCCCGGTCGCCCGGTACACCGCGTCGACACCGGCGCGCTCGTCGGCCGCTGCACGCAGGACCTGCTGCACCTGGATGAGCCGCCCCTCCGTGGGCCGGGTGATCGCGGTGAGCAGCGCGTCGAGCTCGGCTCCGGAGGGCACGGGACCCTCCCAGTGGAAGACCGAGCCCTTCTTGTCGATCGAGCGCATCGCCTTGCCGAGCGCCTCGGTGAAGTTGCGGCCGAGGGCCATCGCCTCGCCGACCGACTTCATGGTCGTCGTCAGCGTGTCGTCGGCCGCCGGGAACTTCTCGAAGGCGAACCGCGGAACCTTGACGACCACGTAGTCGAGCGTCGGCTCGAACGACGCCGGCGTCGAGCCGGTGATGTCGTTCGGGATCTCGTCGAGCGTGTAGCCGATCGCGAGGCGTGCGGCGATCTTCGCGATGGGGAACCCGGTGGCCTTCGAGGCCAGGGCCGACGATCGGGACACCCGGGGGTTCATCTCGATCACGACGACGCGACCGGTGTCCGGGTGCACCGCGAACTGGATGTTGCAGCCACCGGTGTCGACCCCGACCTCACGGATGACCGCGATGCCGATGTCCCGCAGGCGCTGGTACTCGCGGTCGGTGAGCGTGAGGGCCGGGGCCACCGTCACGGAGTCGCCGGTGTGGACGCCGACGGGGTCGACGTTCTCGATCGAGCACACGACCACGACGTTGTCGTGCTTGTCGCGCATCAGCTCGAGCTCGTACTCCTTCCAGCCGAGGATCGACTCCTCGAGAAGCACCTCGGTGGTCGGCGAGTAGTGCAGCCCCTGGCCGACGATCCGCCGCAGGTCGGCCTCGTCGTACGCCAGCCCGGAACCGAGACCGCCCATGGTGAACGACGGTCGCACGACCATCGGATACCCGAGGACGTCCGCCGCCGCGAGGGCCTCGTCGATCGTGTGGATGATCTCCGAGCGCGCGCTCTCCCCGCCGCACGTGGCGACGACCTGCTTGAACTGCTGCCGGTCCTCGCCCTTCTGGATCGCCGCGATGCTCGCGCCGATCAGCTCGACGCCGTACTGCTCGAGCACACCGGCCTCGTCGAGGGCGATCGCGGCGTTGAGCGCCGTCTGGCCGCCGAGGGTCGCGAGCAGCGCGTCTGGTCGCTCCTTGGCGATGATCGAGGTCAGCACCTCGGTCGTCAGCGGCTCGACGTAGGTGGCGTCGGCGAATTCCGGGTCGGTCATGATCGTCGCCGGGTTGGAGTTGACGAGGATGACCCGCAGGCCCTCGTCCTTCAGCACACGGCAGGCCTGCGTGCCGGAGTAGTCGAACTCGCACGCCTGCCCGATCACGATCGGGCCGGAGCCGATCACCAGGATGCTGGTGAGGTCTGTTCTGCGCGGCACGGGTCAGTTCTCCTTGCTGGGCGCGGACCCGGTCGACGACTCGGTCGTCCCGGTACCGTCGCCGGAGGTCATGAGATCGAGGAAGCGGTCGAAGAGGTAGGCCGCGTCGTGCGGACCGGCGGCGGCCTCCGGGTGGTACTGGACCGAGAAGGCCGGGATGTCGAGGCACCGAAGACCCTCGACGACGTCGTCGTTCAGTCCGACGTGCGAGACGACGACGCGACCGTAGCGACCGTCACCGTACGGCGCGGTCGTCTCCGCGCCACGCGGTGCGTCGACCGCGAAGCCGTGGTTCTGGGAGGTGATCTCGACCCGTCTGGTGCTGAGGTCCATCACCGGCTGGTTGATGCCGCGATGCCCGAAGGCCAGCTTGTAGGTGCCGAAGCCCAGGGCCCGTCCGAGGATCTGGTTGCCGTAGCAGATGCCGAAGTACGGGATCCTCCGATCGAGGACCTCACGGAGCAGGTCGACCTCGTGCGTCGAGGCGGCCGGGTCGCCGGGGCCGTTCGAGAAGAACACCCCGTCCGGCTCGAGAGCGAGGACCTCGTCGATCCCGATGCTGCTCGGCACCACGTGCACCCGCATCCCGCGCTCGGCGAGCCGGTGCGGCGTCATGGACTTGATCCCGAGGTCGAGGGCGACGACCGTCGCCGTCGGCTCGGCACCGGCGAACTCACCGCACGGCTCGACGACGTACGTCTCCGACGTCGTCACCTCGCCGGCGAGGTCCGCGCCGGCCATCGGCGGAACCGCGCGCACGTCCGCCACGAGGTCGTCCACGGGACGCGGCTCTCCTCGGTCCGTGAGCGCGTCCCCGGAGAAGATCCCCGCACGCATGACACCCGCGTTCCGGAGGTGGCGCGTGAGCGCACGCGTGTCGATCGCGCTGATCCCGACGATCCCCTGGTCGACCAGGGCCTCGTCGAGCGGACCGTCCGCCCGCCAGCTCGACGCCCGCCGGGCGGGGTCCCGCACGACGTAGCCGCTCACCCAGATGCGACGCGACTCGCCGTCCTCGTCGTTGACACCGGTGTTGCCGATGTGGGGGGCGGTCATCACGACGATCTGACGGTGGTACGACGGGTCGGTCAGCGTCTCCTGGTACCCGGACATCCCGGTGTTGAAGACGATCTCGCCGAACGTCGCGCCGCGTGCCCCGTAGGCGCGGCCGGTGAACGTCCGTCCGTCCTCGAGGACCAGCAGTGCCGCGCCGTGCGAGAGGGCGGCGACGGGCCGGCCGGTGGTCTCGGTGCTCATGATTCCTCTTCCTGCAGGTGGGACGTGACGGCTCGGTCGTCGGCCCGCGCCAGTGTCGCGATCGCCTCGACGAGCCTCGGACGGTCGGCTCTGTGCCGCGTGTGGAGCCCGGTGTCGAGGAGGATCCCCTCCCCGGCTGGCTCGCCCGGCGCTCGCCAGGTCAGCAGGACGATCCCGTCCCCTCCGACCACCTTGCCGGCGATGCCGGGCGCGGTGCCGGCTGCGCGGAGCGCCGTGGCGGGGATGAACAGGTCGGTCGCCCCTGGACGCAGGATCCTCACCCCGCCGTCGAACACCTGGGTGACCGCCGGTCCCCGGAGCCCGAGATCGTGCGCGGTGACGCGGTCGAGCCAGTCACCGGCCACGGTCGTGGACACGTACGTCGCCTCGACCGGGTCGGTGCGAGGCCGCCCGAGGTCCGCAGAACCGTCAGCGGGCACGGTCGGCAACGCGGGGACGAGGGCGCCCGTGCGTCGGGTCCGGTGCTGCCACCCCCGCCACATCCCCCCACAGCCCGAGCGCCCCGAGCCCGAGGACCAGGACGCTGCTGATCGCCGGCGGCATCAGTGGGCCGCTGCCGGGACGAGTCGACCGTCCAGGACCGTGGGCCGCCCGCGCAGGAAGGTGGCGACGGTGTGCCCGGGCAGCTCGCGTCCGCGGAACGGGGAGTTCGTCGACATCGTCGCGTGTGCCGCCGGGTCGACCACCCGGGTGCTGCGCGGGTCCCAGACGAGGAGGTTCGCCGGCTCCCCCACGGCCACCGGTCGTCCCTGGTCCGCAACCCGCCCGATGCGCGCCGGAGCCTCGGACATCGTCCGGGCCACGTCGCGCCAGGTCAGGCGGCCGGTGTCCACGAGCGTCAGCTGCACCACCGGCAGCGCCGTCTCGAGACCCGTCATGCCGAAGGCCGCCGCAGCCCACTCGCAGTCCTTGTCCTCGACGGTGTGCGGGGCGTGGTCGGTCGCGACGATGTCGATCGTGCCGTCGGCCACACCCGCCCGGACCGCCTCGACGTCAGCGGACGTCCGCAGCGGAGGGTTGACCTTGAAGATCGGGTCGTAGCCGCGCACGAGGTCGTCGGTGAGGCCGAGGTGGTGCGGTGTCGCCTCGGCGGTGACGTCGATGCCCCGCGCCTTCGCCCACCGGATGATCTCGACCGAGCCGGCCGTCGAGAGGTGGCACACGTGCAGCCGCGACCCGACGTGGTCGGCGAGCAGGACGTCGCGCGCGATGATCGCCTCCTCCGCCACGGACGGCCAGCCGGCCAGCCCGAGCTGCGCGGAGACCTCGCCCTCGTGCATCTGTGAGCCCTCGGTCAGCCGCGGGTCCTGCGAGTGCTGCGCGATGACGCCGTCGAAGGCCTTGACGTACTCGAGCGCGCGGCGCATGAGCACCGGGTCGTGCACGCACTTGCCGTCGTCGGAGAACACCCGCACGTGCGCGGCGGAGTCGGCCATCGCCCCGAGCTCGGCGAGGTGCTCCCCCGCGAGTCCGACGCTCACCGCACCGACCGGGTGCACGTCGACCCAGCCGCTGTCCCGGCCGATCCGCCAGACCTGCTCGACCACTCCGGCGGTGTCGGCCACGGGTGAGGTGTTGGCCATCGCGTGGACCGCCGTGAACCCGCCGAGCGCCGCCGCACGCGTCCCGGTCTCGATCGTCTCGGCGTCCTCACGACCGGGTTCACGCAGGTGCGTGTGGAGGTCGACCAGCCCCGGCAGCACGACGCAACCGTCCGCCTCGACGACCAACGCCTCGTCGGCCGCCGCCGCGGCATCGGAGCCGAGGGCAGCCACCAGTCCGTCGCGGACCAGGACGTCGGTGACGTCCTCGCCGTAGAGCCGTCCACCGCGGATCAGGTACGTGGTCATCGTGCGTCCTCCTGGAGGGTGCTGCTCGGGGTCTCCTGCGCGAGGAGGAGGTACAACGCCGCCATCCGGACGGCGACGCCGTTGGCGACCTGCTCGACGATCACCGCGCGCGGCGAGTCTGCCGCGGTCGCGGAGATCTCCAGGCCACGGTTCATCGGCCCGGGGTGCATCACGATCGCATGCTCCGGCAGACGCGCCATGCGCTGGCCGTCGAGCCCGTAGCGCCGCGTGTACTCGACCGCGCTCGGGAAGAAGCCCCCGCCCGCGGTGCTCATCCGCTCGCGCTGCACCCGCAGCATCATGATGGCGTCCGGACGGTCGTCGGCGATGACGGCGTCCAGGTCGTAGGACACCCGGCACGGCCACGGCCCGATGCCCACCGGCAGGAGCGTCGGCGGCGCCACCAGCGTGACCTCGGCGCCGAGGGTGTGCAGGAGGTCGACGTTCGACCGCGCGACGCGCGAGTGCAGCACGTCGCCCACGATCGCCACCCGCAGGCCCGCGAGATCACGACCGGTGACGTCGGCCGTCGCACCCTCCCCGACCAGGTGGCGCCGCATCGTGTACGCGTCGAGGAGCGCCTGCGTCGGGTGCTGGTGCGTGCCGTCGCCGGCGTTCAGCACCGCACCCTGGGTCCAGCCGGACGTCGCGAGCGTGTGCGGCGCGCCGGACGCGGGGTGGCGGATCACGACCGCGTCCGCCCCCCATCGCCTGGAGGGTGAGGGCCGTGTCCTTGAGCGACTCGCCCTTGGAGACGCTCGAGCCCTTCGCCGAGAAGTTGATGACGTCGGCGGAGAGCCGCTTGGCCGCCGTCTCGAACGAGATGCGCGTCCGGGTCGAGTCCTCGTAGAACAGGTTGACGACGGTCCGCCCCCGCAGCGTCGGGAGCTTCTTGATCTCGCGTGCCTGGGTCGCCGCCATCTGCGCCGCAGTGTCCAGGATCAGCACGGCCTCGTCCCGCGACAGGTCGGCGGTGGAGAGCAGGTGCTTCATCGCGCACCCCCGTCGATCAGCACGGCGTCGGTGCCGTCGGTCTCGGTCAGCAGGACGCGCACCCGCTCCGCCGTCGACGTCGGGAGGTTCTTCCCGACGTAGTCGGGCCGGATCGGCAGCTCGCGGTGACCGCGATCCACCAGTGCGGCGAGCTGGACCACCCGAGGGCGCCCGAGGTCGTTGAGCGCGTCGAGAGCCGCGCGGATCGTCCGGCCCGAGAACAGGACGTCGTCGACGAGGACGACCACACGTCCGTCGATCCCGCCGGGTGGGAGCACCGTGGCGCCGATCGTGCGGGTCGGGTGACGCCGCAGGTCGTCCCGGTACATCGTGATGTCGAGGCTGCCGACGAGGGCCGCGGGGTCGACCGTCGGCTCGACCTCGGCGAGGCGCGCCGCGAGCCGGTGCGCCAAGGGCAGCCCGCGGGTCGGGATGCCGAGCAGCACGAGCTCGGCAGCACCCTTGTTGCGTTCGAGGATCTCGTGCGCGATCCGGGTCAGCGCGCGCCCGATCTCGAGCGGGCCGAGCACTTCGGTGGCGGTCGTCCCCGGCGCGGAACCCGCACTCTCGGGGGACTCAGGGGGCTGCATGGGTGCAGCAGGGCCAGCTGACATGTCGTGCTCCTTCCCCGCCTCACAGGACGGGCCTTAAAGGACTCTCTGTCAGGGGCAGAGTCTAGCGCGACGACGTGGGAGCTCGCGTGCCAGGGCCCGGTCGCTCAAGGAGAAGCCGAACGGGGTCGATGGGGATCGAGTGATCTGGGTGTCGACGACCGCGACTGCCGCTCTCACGTTGCTGGTCTTCTGGCTACCGGGCTGGTGGGGACTCGGCGTCCTCCGGATCGACGGGCTGCGTCGCTTCGCGCTCGCCCCGTTGGTGACGACCTTCCTGTGCGGGATCGGCGCCGTCGTCACCAGCATGCTCCATGTGCGGTGGAACCTGCTGTCCATGGTCGTCACCTGTGTCGCTGCCATCGGCGTCGCACGACTGGCATGGCGACGGTCGCAGAACCACCTTCCGCGCACCACCTCGGCGATCGCCGCGAACGACGCGAACGACGCGTCACGCCACAGGCTGGGCCTGCGGGTGGTTGCCTCCGTGACGGCCGGTGCCCTCACGATCCTGCTGCCGTTCGCGATCGGGATGGGCTCACCCGAGCGATCCCTCAACGCGTGGGATGCGCCGTTCCACCTGGACGCGCTCGAGTACATCCGTGAGACCGGGCGTGCGTCTCCGCTCGACATCCTCGCCATGTTGGGAAACGGCCCCCATCAGGGGGTGTACCCCACCGGTTGGCACTCGATCGCGGCGCTGATCCCGGTGTGGCCGTCCAGAGCCGTCGTCTTCACCGTGGCCGCCTATCTCCCCCTCGCGCTGGCGTGGTCCGCCGGGCTCGCTCTCCTGACCCGATCCGTCTTCCCCGAGAACCCGTCTGCCGCGGTGCTCGCCCCCCTCTTGGCTGCAACGGGGGCAGTCCCGGTCTACGTGATGTCGACGCTCGGAGTGGTCGCCAACGCCTGGGCCCTTGCACTGGCTCCCGCGGCGGCAGCGACAGTGATCACGGCCTGGCGGAGCCGGTCACCTCTCGACACCGGTCTCGCGGTGGCGTGCGTCATCGGGCTCGGTCTCGCGCACCCCGGTCCCGTGATCGCACTCGCGGTCGCGAGCATCCCGGTGTCCGGCCCTGCCGGGCTCGCGTTCATGAGACGCCAGATGCGTCACGCGCGCGGCCGTGTGCTCGTAGCCGTCGGTGCCGTTGTGACCGCTGCGGCTCTGGTGCTTGCGCTCCGCCACACCGCCCTGGGCTTCGTCCTGGGCCTGCGTGGGGCAGCGTCGTCCGGATGGCCGTGGAGCATCTTCGACGTCGTCAACGGCTCCCAGGGCGAGACCGTCTCGAGCGGCGTCGTCGTCGTCGTTGCGGCCGGGGTAGGCATTCGCCTTGGCTGGGCCGATCGTCGACGTCGCGCTGTGGTGCTCGGCGGCGCGATCCTTCTGCTGCTCCCCATCGTCGCCGATGCTCGTCTCGGCTTCGCCGAGGTGCTCCTTCGGCCCTGGTACTCGGACATCTCGCGTCTGGCCCCGGTGGCGTGGGCGTTGATCGTCAGCCTCGCGTCCCACGGGATCACCGAGGGCACGCGCCGGCTCGTGGCCTCCGGGCGGATGGACGCAGGATCCCGACCTCAGCTTGCCGTACCGCTCGTCGCCGCCGTCTGCATCGTCGCCGTTGGCGTCCCGACCTTCAGCGGATCGAGACGCCTCGCGGCTCATGCCCTCTCCGGCTCCCTTGCCGACAGCCCCTACATCAGCACCGACGAGCAGAGAATGATCGACAGGCTGCCGCGGGAGATCGATCCAACCAAGGCGGTCCTTGGATCGACGTACGCAGGTGCGGCACATCTCTACGGACTCATCGGGCAGCGGGTGTCGCTTCGCAACCACTACAGCGAGCCCGACGCGGCCATCCGCTACATCAGCGCACATCTCGCGGACCTCGGCACAGATCCGCACCTGTGTGCGGCGCTCAGCTCCGAGAACATCCGCTACCTCTACGTCGACAGCAGGCCGAGCCCGCTCGGCGCGGGGGCGCAGAGCTTCCTGGAGCCGCCTCCCGCGGGAGTCGCCCTCGTCGACAGTGGCGGATCGGCAGCCGTGTACGACGTCACGGCGTGCCGGTGACGTGAGCACACCACTGTCGCGCCGGTACGCCGACGCACTCATGACATCGACCCTGCCGCCGATACTCACGGCATGACCGACGGTGGAGATCCATGGGTGCTGATCGCCCAAGGGGTCGTCGCTGGACTCCTCGTCGGGTTGGCACTGCTCTTCGCCAACTGGAGTCGTGCCGAGGACCGCGACATCGGCAGCCGGTGGCTCGCGGCGTGGTCCGCGAACCTTGCGGTACTGGCGACGGTGAACGCAGCGCTCGGGGTGGCTGAACCCTCGGGCGTCACCGAGGCCCTTCTGTTCGTGCGTGCCCAGGGGCTCGCGGGCGTTGTGCTGATCGCGGCCCCGGCCATCAGGGCGCTCACGAACGGGCCCCGCGTCCGGATCGCGATGGTCGCCGCCGGCGGCCTGTTCCTTGCTCGCGCGGCACTGTGGCTCGGCTCGGATCTCGTCGTCACCCACCAGGTCGCGTCGACGGACGTGTCGAACCACGGGCCGCTCTACGCCCCGACCTTCCTCGTGCCGCTGACCGTCGTCGCGTCCTACACGACCCTGGCCTTGGCGCGCACCCCGCGCTCGCGCTTCCGTGCACTTCTCGCGATCTCGGCGTCGAGCAGCGTGGCACTGATCCTTCTCCTCCACGTCGTCGTGCGTGACGGCAGCGCGGTACCAGCACCGATCATCTGGACCCTCCCGCTGGTCGTGCTGCTCGTCGTCCTCGCCTTCCGGAAGACCCGCCTGAGACTGGAGAAGGAGCGCCGCGAGGCCAAGATGCGCGCCGACCAGGTCGCACTGAGCAATGCGGTGTGGTTCCAGCAAGGACCAGAGGCGATGCTCGACCTCGCCGTCGCGATGGCACAGACGATGCTCGACGACCCCGGGCTGACCGGCAGCATCCGTCGCCTGTCACGAGGCAGCCACGTCGTCGGTCTGTACCCGAGCGCGACGGTTCCCGTGGTGGGGCTCGACGCGGGCTACCTCGACGCGCTGACCCGGATCGTCACGACGTCTGCAGATCAGCACGCTCTCGCGGCCGACATGCGGCACGCCGCCCTGACGGACCGGCTCACGAAGCTGCCGAACCGGTCCGCGCTCGAGGCCCACCTGTATGACGCCCTTGCCCGGGCTGATGAGAGCCAGTCTCGCGTGGCCGTGATCTTCTGCGACATAGACGACTTCAAGAAGATCAACGACGAGCACGGCCACCCTCGAGGCGATGCCATCCTCGTCGAGGTCGCCGGCCGGTTCCGCGAGATCGCCGGAGAGAGCGCGTACGTCGCGAGGTTCGGCGGTGACGAGTTCGTCGTCGTCCTCCCCGACGCCGGTACCGACGAGGAGATCCTCGGAACCGCGCGTCTGCTGCGCCTGAGCCTCGAGTCGGGAACGCCGCGACCGACGGACGCCCCTGCGCTCTCCGTCGGGATCGCCCTCTGGAGCCCTGGGGAGGACCGGGACCCACATCGCCTGCTACGCGACGCGGACACTGCGATGTACGGCGCGAAGGCCGACCGTGACGGGGTGCTGATGTTCGACCAGTCGCTGCGGGACAGCCTCCTGACCGAGATCGAAGCCCAGGACGCTCTCGCACGAGGTGTCGAGGCCGACGAGATCGAGGCCCACTTCCAGCCCGTGGTCGACATGACCACCCGCGAGATCAGGAGCTACGAGGCACTCGCGCGCTGGCGGCATGGGAACACGTGGCGCCTGCCTGGTGACTGGCTGCCCCGCGCGGAGTCGAGCGGACTGATCGTCCGGATCGGGCTCGAGATGATCCGGCAGGCCAGGCAGCACAGCGACGTCACCGGGCTCCCGGTCGCGGTGAACGTAGCCCCGAGGCAGCTCATGGAGCCCCAGTTCGTCGCCGAGGTCATGCGCGCGTGGGGGTGCGACGACTGGGACCGCCTGATCCTCGAGATCACCGAGAGCGCCCTCGTGGACGACCTCCGCCGGGCGGAGGAGGCACTGACCCACCTGCGCGCGCTGGGCGTCCGGGTGGCGCTGGACGACTTCGGGACCGGCTACAGCTCGATCGCACGACTCGGCGGACTGCCGATCGACGTCCTGAAGATCGATCGCGCGTTCGTGGCCGAGGTGCGGACGACTCGCGGTCGGGCGGTCGTCCGTGCGATCCTCGCGCTCGCGGACGCGTACGGCCTCGACGTCATCGCCGAGGGCGTCGAGACCGAGGACGAGCTCGCTGCGCTCGCCGACCTGGGCCGGATGGAGGTCCAGGGATTCCTGACGGGCAGGGCCGCGCCGCCGGTCGACGCGTGCGAGGAGTCGGCCTGAGGCGCGCTCAGGCCAGCAGCGTCGGCTTGAGGTCCACGATCCGGCCGAGGAGACCGTTGACGAAGGTCGGCGACTCGTCGGTCGAGAGGCTCCGCGCCAGGTCGACGGCCTCGTCGACGGCCACCGCGTCGGGCACGTCGTCGTTGAAGAGGATCTCCCACGTACCGATACGAAGCAGAGCGCGGTCGACAGCCGGCATCCGGCCGATCGTCCAGCCGTGCGCATGCGACGCGATCAGCTCGTCGATCCGCTCGAGGTGAGCGAAGACGCCCTCGACGATCTCCACCGAGTACTGCGGCAGTGCCGCCTCGGACCCCGACGTGACCACGCGCTCCGCGAGCAGCGTCAGCGGCGCGAGGTCCCGCTGCTCCGCCTCGAACAGGACGTCGAGGGCGCGTTTGCGAGCCTTGGTCCGGGCACCCACGTCAGTCGTTCACGCGGCCCAGGTACGAGCCGTCACGGGTGTCGACCTTGACCCGCGTGCCTGCCTCGATGAACAACGGCACCTGGATCTCGTAGCCCGTCTCGACGGTGGCCGGCTTCGTCCCGCCGGTGGAGCGGTCACCCTGGAGTCCGGGCTCGGTGTACGTGATCTCGAGGACGACCGACGGCGGCAGCTCGACGTACAGCGGCACGCCCTCGTTGGTCGCGACGAGCGCGTTCTGGTTCTCGAGCAGGAAGTTCGCCGCGTCGCCCACCGTCGCCTCGGGCACCGGGAGCTGGTCGAACGTCGAGGTGTCCATGAAGATGAAGTCGGTGCCGTCCTTGTACAGGTACTGCATGTCACGCTTGTCGACGTTCGCCGTCTCGACCTTCAGACCTGCGTTGAACGTCTTGTCGACGACCTTGCCCGACAGCACGCTCTTGAGCTTGGTCCGGACGAACGCGCCGCCCTTTCCGGGCTTGACGTGCTGGAACTCGATGACGGTCCAGAGCTGGCCGTCGATCTTCAGCACGATGCCGTTCTTCAGGTCGTTCGTGGTCGCCACGATTGCTGCTTCCTGTCGAGGGTGAGGATGTCCGTCCCGACCGCCGTGATGTCCGGGCGGTCAACAGACCGGCGATGATCCTACCGCGTCGGTGCCCCTGGCACTGTCGGCGCGATCCGCCGTCCGGTACATCAGCCCAGGACGGCACGACCGAGCAGCCCGATGGCGGCGGCCCAGAGCATCGAGGCGAGCGTCCCGATGACGAACCGTTCCGACGCGCCGGGGTTCTCCTTGAGCTCGGGATAGCGGCCAAGGCCCTTGACAGCGATCACGAAGGCGATCGCGGTCGGGAACCCCGTCAGGACGGAGCCGGTGATCGCGGCGCGCTCGAGGATTCCGATCCAGGCGCCGCCACGCAGCGAGGCCCGGGCCCGGGCACCGTCCGGCCCGTCGGAGACCGCGGCATCGGCAGTGTCGGAAGCACGCTCGCCGGCATCGGACGAGCGGGAGGCGAGTCGCAGGATGCCGCGGGTGACTGGCCACCCGAGCATGATGCTGACGAGCATCGACAGCGCGCCGACGGCGATGGTCGTGGCCGTGGTCATCGAGCACCTCGATCGTCGGGGGCGCAACGGCCCAGGTAGCGGGGAACGTCAGTTCTCCGCGTGTGCGGGTCCATCGTGTCCGACGGCGTCCGCCTCGTCGAGGAGGCGTGCCGCCAGCGGGAGCACGGCCTGCTCCTCGGACCACAGGGCGGTCCGCAACCGCTGGCTCACCGCCTGCTGGCTGATCCCGAGGCGTGCGGCGAGCGCCTCCTGCCGTGCGGATGTCCCCCCCCGCGCGCATCTCGTCGACCACGACCCAGCCCGCATCGGTGCGCCGGCCGCGTAGCGTCGCGATCAGCACCAGCAGGCTCTCTGCGTCCCGGGCGCGGTCCGGATCCGTTCCTCGCACGACGAGCGGGACCGTACGCTGACGGCTCTTGGCGGCCTCGACGGCGTCACGCGCCAGGACGAAGGCCTGTCCCGCTCCCGCCCGCGTGCTCGTGGGCAGCGGAAGGTCGACAGGACCGGCGCCGATCCCGATGCTCCACCCTCCCCACCGGAGGATGTCGAGCACGATCTCGAGCACCACGCCCGATGAGTCGGCCACTGCCTGGACCTCGTCCCCGACCGTCCGTTCGAACGGTCGTACCAGGCCGGGGCGCGTGAGGGCCGGGTGTGCGGCGAGTGTGGACAGCAGGTCAGGGACGCGGTCGCCGTGCGCGCGACTCCCCTGCTGGTCGATCGTCAGGACGAACATAAGACAAGGCTAGACTCTTGTAACCATCCACACAAGCCCATAGGCTTGTCGACTAAGGGGCCATCGACCGCGTCAACAACGCAACGGGTCCGTCCACCTAGCGACGTGACGCCACCGCGCGGAGAGCCAGCTCGTAGGACTCGAACCCGAACCCGGCGATGGTCCCGGTGGCGACGGCACCGATGACCGAGGTGCGCCGGAACGCCTCACGCGCGTACGGGTTGGACAGATGAACCTCGACGAGCGTCAGTCCGCCGGACGTCACCTGAGCGGCGGCATCCCGCAGCGCATAGGAGTAGTGGGTGAACGCCGCCGGATTGAGCACCACGTGCACCCGTGCGTCCACCGCCTCGTGAAGCCACGAGACCAGCACGGACTCATCGTCCGTCTGCCGAACCTCGACCTCGAGCCCCAGCTCTGCGCCCCATCGCGCCCCGGCGTCGACAAGGTCCGCGTACGACGCCGACCCGTAGACCTCGGGTTCACGGGAGCCGAGGCGACCAAGGTTGGGGCCGTTGAGAACGAGCACGCGCGTCATGCCACGAGCCTAGCGGCCGCGCCTTTCACAGCGAGATCGCACGTCCCGACGGCGCCTCGCCCCCGACCTCGGCATACGCCGCCAGGAGCAACGACGGATCCGGCCCCTCCAGGCGCGACGGACGCCCGATGCCGTCCAGCACCACGAACCTGAGCAGGTCACCCCGCGCCTTCTTGTCGCGCCGCATCGCGGTGTACAGCTGGTCCCACCGGTCCGGCCGGTAGGTGACCGGCAGCCCCACCGAGGTCAGGACCGACCGGTGCCGCGCGACCTCGTCGTCGCCGAGCCGCCCCGCCAACCGCGCGAGCTCGGCCGCGAACACCATGCCGACCGAGACCGCCGCACCGTGTCGCCACGCGTACCGCTCGGTCAGCTCGATCGCGTGGGCAAACGTGTGACCGTAGTTGAGGATCTCGCGAAGACCGGACTCCCGCAGGTCCTCCCCCACGACGCGTGCCTTCACCGCGACCGCCCGCTCGATGAGCTCGTGCAGGACGGGCAGGTGCGCGCCGGTCGCCGTGACCGGATCCGCAAGCCCCTCCGGATCACGCTCGACGAGCGTGAGGATCTCGGGGTCGGCGATCAGCCCGCACTTGATCACCTCGGCAAGCCCGGCGACGTAGTCGTATCGCGGCAACGTCTCGAGAGAAGCGAGGTCGCACAGCACCCCGACCGGCGGGTGAAACGTGCCGACCAGGTTCTTGCCCTCGGCCGTGTTGATACCCGTCTTCCCCCGACGGCGGCGTCGACCATCGCGAGCAGCGTGGTGGCGATGTGGATCACCCGCACCCCGCGCAGCCACGTCGATGCCACGAACCCCGCGAGGTCCGTCGTCGCGCCGCCGCCAAGAGACACGATCACGTCGGAGCGGGTGAACTCGGCCTGTCCGAGCACCTGCCAGCAGAACGACGCCACCTCGATGGACTTCGCGGCCTCGGCGTCCGGGATCTCGGCGAGCACGACGGTGTAGCCCACCGCGACGAGGTCGTCGCGGATCGCCGCTGCCGACGCCGCGAGGGCAGCCGGACTGATGATCAGCACCTTCGTGGTCGAGTCGCCGAGCAGCCGGGGCAGCTCCCCGAGCAGGTGGGAGCCGATCACGACGTCGTACGGTGCGTCCCCCTCGACCCGAACGGTGCTCGAAGGCGCGGGCGTCGTCGCACTCATGCGGGGTCCTTGTCGGTGTCGGTCGGCCGGGTGACGAGCCCGTGGTCACGAGCATCGAGCTCCGCCTCGATCTGGGCGGCGACCTCCTCAGGGGTCTGCCCGTCCGTCAGCAGGCGCATGTCGCTGACGGCCTCGTACACCCCGCGCCGCGCATCCATCAGCTGCTGCCACTGGGCGCGCGGGTTCCCGAGCAGCAACGGCCTCGAGGTGGCGAACCCGACCCGGGGTGCGGCGTGGCGCAGACTCACGTCAAGGAACACCACGACGCCACCACGCGATCGGTACTCGGTCAGACGCGCCTGGGTCTGCGGGTCGAGAACGGCTCCCCCGCCGAGAGCCAGGACTCCGTCGTGCTCGCTCAGAGCACGAGCGACGGCGTCCTGCTCCCAGGCACGAAACACCGACTCGCCGTCGTCGACGAAGATCTCGCTGATCGGCTTGCCCGCCGCGACCTCGACGTCGGTGTCGGTGTCTCGGACCGCCGCACCCCAATGGCGTGCGAGAGCCGCAGCGACCGTGGACTTGCCCGCCCCCGGGGGCCCACGAGAACGACACGAGGCGCCGGCACGCGCGCACCCTCGGGGACCGGCGGCGGGGCGGGAGGGGTCAGATCAGGCACAGCCGAACCGTACCCGCCCGGACCGATCGCCCGCCCGCCGGTCCAGGACCGGCGCACGCCACGACCGCACCGACATCAGCGCTGCAGCTCCGGGATCGCCGCGACGTAGCCGGCGAGGTTCCGTCGAACCTCGCTCACCGAGTCGCCGCCGACCTTCTCGATCAGCGCATCGGCGAGCACGAGCGCCACCATCGCCTCGGCGACGACGGCCGCCGGAGGGACAGCGCAGACGTCCGAGCGTTGGTGCTGGGCCTGCGCCGGCTCGCCGGTCGCGGTGTCGACGGTGGCGAGCGCCCGGGGCACCGTCGAGATCGGCTTCATGGCCGCGCGCACCCGAAGGGTCTCGCCGTTGGTCATGCCGCCCTCGAGGCCACCGGCACGGTTGCTGCGGCGCGTGATGACACCGTCGGCGTTGCGTTCCATCTCGTCGTGCGCCTGCGAGCCGCGACGGGTCGCGGTCCGGAACCCGTCTCCGACCTCGACGCCCTTGATCGCCTGGATGCCCATGAGCGCACCGGCGAGCCGGGCGTCGAGCCTGCGATCCGCGTGGACGTAGGAGCCGAGACCGGACGGCAACCCGTAGGCGAGGACCTCGACGACTCCCCCGAGCGTGTCGCCGGCCCGATGGCAGTCGTCGATCTCCTCGACCATGGCCGCGGAGCTCTCGGGGTGGTGGCACCGAACCGGGTCGGCGTCGAGCGCCGCCACGTCGTCGGGCGTCGGGAGCCCCGCGTCATCAGGAACCGCAACCGGCCCGATCGCCACCACGTGCGAGACGAGGCGGATGCCGGCGGCCTGCGCGAGGAAGCGCGCGGCGACCGTACCGAGAGCGACACGGGTCGCCGTCTCCCGCGCCGAGGCACGCTCGAGCACCGGACGGGCGTCGTCGAACGCGTACTTGCGCATCCCGACGAGATCCGCGTGCCCGGGCCGCGGGCGCGTCAACGGCGCGTTGCGAGCGCGGTTGAGCTTCTCCGGGTCGTCCACGGGGTCGGCGGACATCACGTCGACCCACTTGGGCCACTCGGTGTTGCCGATCTCGATCGCGACAGGTCCACCCTGGCTCACGCCGAGGCGCACACCGCCGAGGATCCGCACCTCGTCCTGCTCGAACGCCATCCGCGCCCCGCGCCCGTACCCGAGCCTGCGACGCGCCAGGGCGGCGCGGACATCCGCAGTCCCGACCTCGACCCCGGCCGGCAGACCCTCGAGGATCCCGACCAACGCCTCACCGTGCGACTCACCGGATGTCAACCAACGCAGCATGGCGTGATCCTCCCACGCTCGCCCACGGGTTCTTCGGCCCGACCGGTCCGTGGAACGATGCTGCCGCCCCACCTGCACGAGGTGGGGCGGCAGCCACTGAGAGGCAGGTGCTCGCCAACACTCACGCAGCTCGTCAGATCAGGAGACCGACTGGAACGGGTTCTTCTGGCCCGACGGCGCAGGGAGCGTCGGTGCGGTGGTCGACGGTGCCGGGGTTGCGGTCGTCGCGGTCGGACCCAGGAGCACATAGGCGTATCCCGTGATCGTCAGCGAGAGATCACCGGCGGCGACGGCGGGGCGCCCACTCGACGCTCCGGCCGCCTGCTGGGACGTCGCCGTGATTCCCGTGGCGAGGAAGATCCGTCCTGAGCCGGTCTGGAAGGACGAGAGGAAGGCCGTTGTCTGGTCGTAGGTACCGCCCAGCGTGATCGTCAACGGCACTGCGTAGAAGCCCTTCGGCACGGCCGATGCCTGGGTCGCCGAGGTCGCGGTAGACGACCCCGAAGCGCCGCTGGCCGCGCTGCCCGCCGAGTCCGTGGCCGGCGCAGCCGTCGGTGCCGCCGCGCCCTGCACGGGTGCGAAGCCTGTAGGCGTCGTCGTGGTCACCGAGAAGATCGTCACACCCGATGTCGCGGCGAGCGTCGACAGACCCCGGTTGACCGCGGTGAGGTCGATCTTCTCCGGTATCTGCTCACGGAGTGTCGCGAGGGTCGCCTTGTACTCGTCGAGGTGGGTGAACTGATCCGCGAGCTTCACGATCTTCGCCTTCAAGATCACGTTCTGGGACTGCTGCGCCGTCGCCTGACTCCGCGAGTCGTCCGCCGCGGCCAGCTCAGGGGAGATCGCCAGGAGCCAGGTGAGCGCGAGGATCACCAGCGATCCAAAGGCCGCGGCGACGATCCAGGGGGTCGACCGGGTGGTGCCCATCAGTTGCCCTCCGTCGAAGCGAAGCGGTTGGCGAGCGCTGTCGTGGTGATCTGTACGGTCGCGCTCACCTGGTAGAACGTGACGCCGCCGGCGTCACTGATCGTCTCTGTCGAGAACCATGCGTCACCGAGCCCGGGGACACCATCGAGCGCGTCGAGCCAGTCCGAGGTGTCGATCATGGTCAGCGACTTGGCGGTGAACTGGATGGACCCGATGCTCGGTCCCGCCAGCGCGTTCGCCGCTGCCGGAGCCTGACGCAGCGGGTCGGACCCCACAGCGACCAAGTTGTCGATGCTCACTCCCGCGGGCGTCACAGCCCGGAGCGCGTTCACGTAGGGCGTCCAGAGAATCTCCGTCGAGGTGCCGAGGCGTCGCGCGGTCTCGACCTGGGAGATGTCCCCCAGGACCTTCGGAACCTCGGCGTACTTCGCTTGCTCAGCGGTCAACCGAGCAGTCTCCTGCTGGACGCTCTCGAGGTCTGCCGCGGCCGAGTTCGCCGCGACGAGCGCACCGGCGTAGCCAACCGCACTCACCGCGACGACGCCGAGCAGGACGAGCGCAAGGATCCGCTTGACGTGCTTGAGTCGTCGACCGGCCCGGACCTCCGGCGGCATGAGGTCGACCTGCGGCCACAACCCTGTCGGAGTGAACGCGAGCGCCGGACCGGCGGGTGCGCTGTTCGTGACGGTCATGCTGCGACTCCAAACGCGAGGCCGACGGACACCGCGAGGACCGACTGGACCTCGCTGAGGCCTGCGGCGCTGCTGGCGACACGCAATGTGGACAACGGCTGGCCGAGAGCGACAGGCACGCGGCTGGCGCTCGAGAGGAACTGCCCGAGGCCCGGGAGGAACGTCCCACCACCGGAGATGTAGACCTGCGTCACCGCACCGCCCGGGTTGCTGCTGGCGTAGTACACGAGCGTGTTGCGGATCGCCTCGATGAGCGATCCCGTCACGTCGTTGATGGCCTCCTTGGCAGGCTCGAGCTCGGGTACGACGGCGTACCCGACGCCGATCTCGCGCTTGAGCCCCTCAGCCTGCTCGATCGGGATGTTCAACGCGTGCGCCACCGCGTCGGTCACGTCCTGCCCGCCGGACGGAAGGATGCGTACGAACCGTGGACGTCCGGACGCGACGATCACGACGTTCGTCACCCGAGCGCCGATGTCGACGAGAGCGATCGTGCCCTCCGAGAGATCGCCACGTGCCTGCACGCGGGCCAGGGCGAAGGCGTTGAGATCGACCATCATGGGTCGGAGCCCGGCGAGCTCGACCGCCGCCGTGTTGGCCTTGACCGTCTCCTTGGTCGCTGCCACCAGGAGCCCGCGGTACACGGGGCCGTGCGGACCGTCTGCCGTGCTCGACGGGTAGTAGTCCAGCAGTGCGTCATCGACGGCGACCGGGATCAGGTCCTGGACCTGGAACGCGAGCGAGGTGCGCAGCTCCGGCAGCGGCATCGCCGGGAGATCCAGATCTCGGACGAGCACCCGTTGGTTGCCGACGCCGATGATCACATCCTTCGAGCCGAACTTGTTCTGCGCCCAGAGCTGCCGCAACGCTGACGCGACCGTCTGCGGTTCAGCGACCTCACCGTCGCGGACAGCCCCGCTCGGGAGCGGGATCTGACCGAACCGCACGAGCTCCGGCACGCCCTTCCCGGCCGGACCTCCGCTTCCGAACTCGACCTCGGCCGCACGCACGTGCGTCGTACCGATGTCGAGACCGATGACCCGGGTCTTGGACACGTGAACCCCTCTCGGCTCCTACGAAACTCTCCCGTGACCTCTATCGGGTGACAGGCCACGACACTTGAGAAGTCTCGTGGGAACGCCGAGCGGTCAGGCGAACAGGCCGAGATACGCGGACCAGAGTGGCGCACCCGCGGCGATGCCGACCCCGGCGCCGGCCAGCATCCACGGCCCGAATGGGAGCGCGGTCTTGCGGTTCGCGCGCCGAAGCGCGAGGAGGGTGACCGAGAAGCCGCCTCCGAGCAGGAAGGCCGCAAATGCTCCGACCGCCAACGGACCCCATCCGAGCCAACCGAGCGCCACTCCGATCACGGCGGCAAGCTTGA
The DNA here is from genome assembly GCF_024704385.1 of Cellulomonas sp. P24. Lineage (NCBI taxonomy): Bacteria > Bacillati > Actinomycetota > Actinomycetes > Micrococcales > Cellulomonadaceae > Cellulomonas > Cellulomonas sp. P24. Next base: position 4,184,124 of record NZ_JAJDFX010000002.1, on the reverse strand, counting down.
CGTCACCGAGGCCCATCCCTCGCGGATATGCCACGACCATGGCCGCATAGAGCGCGAACAGCACGACGCCACCGAGGACCGACGTGCCGAGCCGGGACCAGTCTCCCGTGACTGCGGATGCGGCACCGAGCAGCAGCAGCATCACCGGGATCGAGGGCAGCACGATCGCGTTGGGGAGTCGATGCGTGTCGATGTCGATCAACGCCAGGGCGACGGCAACTGCTGCAAGGTAGAGGTAAGCCGGAGCAGCCCACGCCAGATCACCCGCATCCAGGAACCGAATCGCGACCAGGACGAACAGCACGCCTGTGGTCGCCTCGACAAGCGGGTACCTCCGCGAGATCCGCGTGCCGCAGTCTCGGCACCTGCCCCGCAGCAGCACCCACGACACCACGGGCACGTTGTCCCACGCGCGGATCGACGCGTGGCACACCGGGCACGCGCTCGGCGGTCGCACCACCGACTCGCCCCGTGGCACCCGCCAGACGACCACGTTGACGAAGGATCCGATGACGAGGCCGAAAGCCCCCGCAACGGACAGGAGGTACCAGGTCACGGCGACGAGTTTCGCACGCCGCCAGGGGTCGTGATCTCACCGCTGTATCTCAGCGACCACTGCGAGTTGGCCCACCGCGGGAAGTACGGCGGCGTCGAGTACTGGAGACGGGTGTCGTAGCGGTACAGCTTGGTGTAGCCGTTCTGGTACCACCCGCTGCCTTGGCCGACGATGCCACGCCACTTCTGCGCGATCGATCCGTTGACCAGGAGGGTGCCCGCATCTCCGCCGACGTTGTACTTCTGCACGAGGAACGAGTGCTGGAGAGTCTGGATCGAGCCGGCGATCTGTATGCCCGTGCTCGGGTTCTTCGTGCCCGTCGTCGGGTCCGTGTAGCGAGTGGGCCACCCTGACACCTCTGACTCACCCGCACTGACGATCCACCGGTAGACGCCGTGGCTGTAGGTGTAGGTGAGCTCTTCCAGCCGCGGGTGGAAGATCTCGACCGAGTTGGTGGCGACGAGGCCGAGCATGTCGGACCCGTTCATCCCGCCGGCAAGCACGATGTCACCGGTGGCGATGACCGACTGCGCGGCCGACACCGTCACTCGCCCCTTGAGCGTCCCTTCGACATAGAGGTTGCCCTCGCCACAGAACTTGTCCACCTCGGTCATGTTCGTGTCGAAGGTGTACTTCGTGCCGCTCGTCGGAGTGAGGTCGGCAGACGAGTAGTCCCCGAGAGGGAGCTCGCGACCGCTCGGCCCGCCGATCTCCCCGCCGAAGCACTGGCGCTTGGACACGGTCGACGGTGCCACGTAGATCACCATGTTGTCCGGCACGTCGAGTGTGACACCGTTGTCGAGGTCGCTGAGGCTGGTCCCGCAGTTCGGCGCCGTCCCCCCGGGCGGCGCGATCGACGTCGGCAGCCTGCCATCGTTGTTCGACGTCTTGTTCCAGACCGTCATCTTGCCGTTCGACGAGAAGATGACGCGCGTCGATCCGTAGTAGTGGCACCCGGGGTTCGTGGCGAAAGCAGCCGAGTTGTCGTCGAGGTACTTGGGGTCCGCGAGCTTCGGCGCGATCCCGTTGAAGTTCGCCGTGCTCCCAGGCCGCAAGCAGCTGTTCCACGTCGTGGGGTCTGCTGGATTGACGCTCGAGCAGCCCGGGTTGGCCGACTCGACCCCCTTGAGGAAGCTCGCCCCGCTACTCAGGATCGAGTCGTTCGTGAACACTGCGCCATCGAGCTCATCACCCGAGATGAAGGTGATCTCTTGGCAGCCGCTCCGCCCCTGGTACCAGTACTTCGGGGCGGGAGAGGTACCCCCTCCGCACACCGCCGTGGTCGCCCCGTCCGGCGGGTACGCCTGGACGTTCGACGGGTCGGCATCTTCGAAGTTGGTGTAGTAGACGTAGTCCGTCGAGCCCCCCTTGCCGACCGCCGTCTGCACGGTGCGGTAGACCCCGTTCACCCGTCCGGTCGAGGTCACCGTGATCGTTCCTTGCGTCCCGGCCGTCGACGCATCGATCGAGTAGTGGAACCATGCCGCCGCGGGATCCGTCTCCCCCGGCTTGACCGGAAGCCAGCCTGGAGCGGTACTCGTGGTCCATCCGCACGTGTTCGTCTCTGTGGTCGGGCCTTTCCAGGCTGTGTCGCTGCAGTCGAGGACGGTGCCGAAGGTGTCGTCGCGATTGAGCCGGCTGATCACGTCCTCGACACCGGACTGCGCTGCGGTCATCGCCGCAAGGTAGTCCTGGTCGTGTCGGGCGAACTTCTGGCTGCTCAACGTGTAGGCGAGCGCCGTCATCGCCAGCATCGCCAGCACGAGCATCGAACCGACCACCACGACCAGTGCCACGCCGTCGTCAGCTCCCGCAGGACGGCCGAGCCGGGACATGAACAACCCACGAGGGCTCGCGGCCCGCGGCGACTTCCTCCACGAGGTCATGGCGTCGGATCCTGTCCTGATCGGAGCACTGCTTGCGAGTTGGGCAGCGTCACACGCTGGATGTACTGCGTCGGTGCGGCACGTGTGGCATTCGGTGTCTCGACATTCACGTCGATCTCGATCGACAGCACCTTCTCCAGCTGGGAAGCGGTCAGGCTTCCTCCGCTGACAGGCGTCATGACTGAGCCGTTCGAGTCGTAGTAGGAGAACAGCGGGCTCGCGGCGGAGGTGACCACTCCGACGGCGAGCCTCTGAACGGTCAGGCGGCTCTGGCACTCCGTCGTGGCACCGGCAGCCTCGGCATCGCAGTAGGTATATCCCGCGGAGGTGACGGGCGGGTTGGTGTCGGGTCGCTGCACCTTCTCGATGAGCACACCCGCGTCGGGTCCGGTTGCCGCAACCGAGTAGACGATCCGGCTGGGCCCGACCGAGTTACCCGGGTTGTCGAGGTTCGCATAGAACTGCACCGAGAAGGCCTCTGCCCTCACGAATGCATCGATCGAGCATCCGCCCGAGCAGTTGGCCAGCAGCTGGCTGGGCTTGACCGCCGTCCGGATCGTCTTGCTCATCCGCTCCACCGCCGTCCGCGCCACGTCGATCTGGTCCTGGCGGGTGATGTTCTGGGCGTTGGTCCGCTGGAACCCGATCGTCAGTGCCGCCGTCGCCGCCGTGACGATTCCGAGGATGAGCATGACGACGACGAGCTCGGACAACGTGGTTCCACGCTCGTCGGCACCGGGCCGGCCCAGCAGGCGCCGCATCACGGTCCCACCACCGGCGGATGCGAGGAGCTGAAGGTCAGCGAGTACGAGGTCGCCCCACCCACGATCACCGTGCCCCCCAGAGACCCGCAGCCCCGCCAGCTGGTGGACCAGATGTACCAGGTGCCTGCGGGCAAGGTCGCTGTGTAGGGGCTCTGCCACCCGTTCAGATACACCGCACCAGTCGGGCGGCAGGTCGAGCTCGACGGAGACGCGACAAGACTGACGTAGTTGCCGGCCGTCACCGAGACTCGCGCGTCTGGGACCGGGTAGCTCCAGATGATGGTGCTGGCCCCGTCGTACGCGACCGCCTTGGGGTAGTTCCCCGCAGGGATCCCCACGCAGGGCCCGTCGGCCGCGCCGGACGTCACGTACACGTACCAGTCACCAGCGGGGATGGACAGAGGTGCGCCGAGCGCTCCATCGATGCTCAGGGCAACCCCGGCATAGGTCGAGCCGGGACAGGTCGTCAGCGTCCCCGACACCTTCGACGCGTCAACCGCCCACAGCTTCCCGGCGGGGGCGTCATTCACCTGGAGTGTCGTGGCGCCCCAGACCACCGGCGCGTTCGCCCCTGGCTGAAGAGATGCTGACGGGCCTGCTGAGCAGGTGAAGGTCGGCCCCGTGGCGAAGAACGACCAGTCGCCCGGGAGCAGAGACAGCGCCGACGGATCGACCGTGATCGCGCCGGTCGCGGAGCAGTCCCCCGATGCGCCGACCGGAATGGCCTTCACCGACGTCGTCCCGGCGGGCACGCCGGAGAGCGAGCCCGTCGCCATCTCGAGTGGCACGTCAAGAGTGCCGGTCTCTCCTGCACCGATGCTGATCGAGGTGTACCCCGCTGCCGGTGCCGTCGTCCCGAAGTACGCGCCGTACTGCGTCGGCCACAGGTTGTCGATCGTCGGGATCGGCACGCCGCTGACCGGAACGCTGAACGAGCTGCTCGCCGTCGACGACTCGGAGGCGACCACCGTGACGGTACCGGCCCCGGTTCCCAACGGCCCGGCGGGGAGAGGATTGCCTGCGCCGTCGACCAGCCGGAGCACGAGGTGCGCGGCCTTCGCATAGGCGAACTTCACGTTGTTGTTCAGCTGGCCCTGCGTCACGGTGCCAACCGGAAGGCTCGGTGCGGTGTCCCCCGAAATGTTGACGTAGCCGGGATCGCTCACTTGCGCCGTGTAGCTCGTGCCGAGACCAGCAGCGGGGCTGACCTGGATCACGGCGCATCCTGAGGCGTCCGTGAGCCCGGTCTTGGTCTCCGTGCCTCCGGTCACCGTCACCGTACGTCCGACATTCGGGTTCCCTTTGTCGTCAACGACCGACACGGCCACGAACGACGCCGTGCCGGGGATCCCGTTGCCCTTCGCGGGCGCGAAGGAGGCGGTTGAGACCACCGGGTGGACCGATCCCATGTTCGGCCACGTCACGATCACCGTGACGCCAAGAGTCGGATAGACCACGAGCGATCCACCGGTGCAGGCCGAGGCCCCGTCTCCGGTGATGTTCCAGTGCACCGATCGCACCACCGTGTAGGAGGTGCCGTCGATCACGAACGGGTCTCCGGCGGTCTGTCCGGCGCGTGGGTCCGGATTCGTCACGGTACCGGCGTCGGCGATGGCGATCGGCGCGGTGTCGGTGCGGGTGAACTGGTCACGCACCATGTCGATCTCACGCGCAGCGAGGCTCGCGGCGGCGATCCGCGCACGGTTCGAGACTCCGGCCGTCTGGGTCTGCAGGATGATCGCGAGCACCGCGGACGAGAGGATTCCCAGAAGGACCGCGGCGACGACGACCTCGATGAGGCTCATGCCACGGTCGTCGCCCGCACGTGGCCGAGAGCGCCGCGACCCGCTCCGCTCGTTCATGCTCACCCACCCGCCGCTATGTGGTCCGGACCGCATCTTGCCTCACGTGCTGTGCCGGTGGGGCGGAGGAGACTGCTCCCTTCCGCCCCACCGGTGTCACCCCACGGCGTCGCTGTGGAGTGCAGGCGACTACTACTCAGCAGCCGCCAGCCTTGAGGCCGTCTGCTGCGGAGTAGTGGTAGATCTTCTGGACGCCGTCCGGGTTCGTGAGAGCGACGCACCAGCCGGTCGACGAGCCGAGGTTGGCCGAGGGGACGTCCGGCGAAACCGGGATCGCCGTGCCGTCGCTGATCTTGATGTTGGCCGTGTAGCCAGCCCCGTCCTTGACGAGAACGTAGCCGGCCGACCCATTGGTGACCGTCAGGGTGCCCGTGCCGTCGACGAAGTACGTCGCGATCTCCTTGCCGACGGTGGACACGTCGGCCTTGGTGGACGTGTCGCGCGCCTTCGCGCGCTGGTTCAGGAAGACCGGGATGGCGATCGCGGCAAGGATGCCGATGATGATCATGACGACGAGGAGCTCGATGAGCGTGAAGCCCTTGTCCTTCTCGTCGATGGACTTGCGGAAACGAGCAATCATGAGATGCTCCCCTTCGGGTCGTGCGGACGATGGTTGAATCTTCGACTTCAATGACCGGCGCAAACCGGCCCGACTACTACACAGGTGCTATCGGCCGAGTCGCACAGAACTTGAGGCGCGAGTCCGGCGAGTTCGGAATCTTCACCCGGACGGGCTCCGGCGCGCAGGTCCGGGTCAGGAGATCGCGCCGCCACCCTCGACCGTTCAGCGGTGAGATCACGCGCACGCGCCCTTCTCCAAGCCATTTGCAGCCGAGTAGTGGAAGGTCTTGTCGAGGCCTTCCACGTTCGTCAACGCGACGCACCACGACGTGGCATCGCTGAGGTTCTTCGCGGCGGGAGCACCCCCGTCCGTACCCGTGCTCAGCCTGACGTCGGTCGTGAAGGCGCCATCATCCGCAAGGACAGCCTTCACCCCCTTCGTCACCGTGAGGGTGAGCGTGCCGGTGCCATCGACGTGGTACGAGGCGACCTCCTTCCCCAGCGTGGCAAGGTCGGCCTTGGTCGCGGTGTCGTGCGCCTTGGCACGCTGGTTCACGAAGGCCGGGATGGCGATCGCGGCGAGGACACCGATGATGATCATGACGACGAGGAGCTCGATGAGCGTGAAGCCCATGTCTCTCTCTTCGTTGAACGTGCGCAGACGAGCAATCATCGGACGCTCCTCCTTTCGGTCATGTCGACAGGTGTCGAGCCGTCGGTGCGCGGAGACGACGGGGGCTACTTGATCAGGTCGAAGATGCTGAAGATCGGCATGTACAGGGCGACGATCATGCCGCCGATGATCGATCCGAGGACGACGATCATGAGCGGCTCGATGAGCGACGTCAGCTGCTCCGTCGTCGCCTCGACCTCCTGGTCGTAGAACTCGGCGATCTTGTCGAGCATCTCGTCGAGCGCCCCGGTGTCCTCACCGACGGCCATCATCTGCACGACCATCGACGGGAAGACCTTGTGACGCGCGAGGGGCCCGGTGAGCGACTGCCCCGTCCGAACAGCATCCTCGACGTCCTTCACGGCGTGGGTCACGACCACGTTTCCGCTGGTGTCTCCGACGATGTCCAGGGCCTGAAGGATCGGCACGCCGGAACGCAGCATGGTGCCGAAGTTCCGGGTGAATCGCGCGATCGCAACCTTCTGGAACAGCGTGCCGAAGATGGGAAGCTTCAGCCGCATGGGGTCGATCCGCTCCCGTACCGCAAGGTCGTTCTTGTGCCGGCCCCACCAGAACGTGCCGCCGATCACCACCACGAGGAGCGGAATAGCGATCCACTTCATGACCGTGGAGAGAAACACGAGGAACCGAGTCGGCGCCGGCAGCTGTCCACCGAGATTGGCGAACATCCCCGCGAAGATCGGGACGATGAACAGCAGCATCCCGATCACCGCGATGATCGCAATGATGAACACCACGACCGGATACGTCATGGCCGACTTGATCTTCGAGCGAAGCCGAACCTCGGCCTCGAAGTTGTCGGCCAACGAGATGAGGACACCTTCGAGGAAGCCGCCGACCTCACCGGCCTTGATCATGTTGAGCATGATCGGCGGGAAGACCTCTTTGTGCCGACCCATCGCGTCGGAGAGCGCGATACCGGTCTCGACGTCACCCCGCACCTGCGCGAGGATCTTCGCCAGCGCCTGGTTCTCTGTCTGCTCTGCCAGGATCGTCAGCGCACGCAAGATGCTCAGCCCCGCGGAGATCATCGTCGCGAGCTGGCGCGCCATGATCGCGAGGTCCTTGGTCTTGACCGAGGCGCCGAATCCGGCGATCGAGATCTCCCGATGGAGCCCCGTGTTCTGCACCTCGGAGATCGACAGCGGTGCGATGCCCATCGTCTTGAGACGGTTGGCCACCGCAGCCTGGTTCTGGGCCTCGATGCGTGCCTTGACCGTCTTGCCGGTGTGATCCCGGACGACGTACTCGTAGGTTCTCGCCGTCGTGGCCATCAGATTGCCCCACCCGCGGTGGCGCTCGCGTTGCCGACCGAGTTCAGCGCTGCGGCGCCTTGGTTCATCCGCGTGGTGCGACCCGTGAGCCTGTTGTAGTCCTCGACGTGCAGGCACTTCTCGAGGCCGACCTCGTAGCTGATCTTGCTCATGCGCACCAGGTCCGCCAGGTGCTGGTCGAGCGTGTGCATACCCAGCTGGGCCCCCGCCTGCATGGTCGAGTAGATCTGGTGGGTCTTGCCCTCGCGGATCAGGTTGCGCACCGCCGGCGTAGCGACGAGGACCTCGGTAGCCACCACACGTCCCTTCCCGGACGACCTCTTGCACAGGGTCTGGCAGACCACGCCCTGCAGCGCACTGGCAAGCTGGCTGCGTACCTGGTTCTGCTGATGCGCCGGGAACACATCGACGATGCGGTCGATCGTCTGGGCTGCATCTTGCGTGTGCAACGTCGCGAACACCAGGTGGCCGGTCTCGGCGGCGGTCAGGGCGACGGAGATCGTCTCGAGGTCACGCATCTCGCCGACCAGGATGATGTCCGGGTCCTGCCGGAGCACGTGCTTCATCGCCGAGGCGAAGGAGTGGGTGTCCGTCCCGACCTCACGCTGGTTGACCAGCGCTCGCTTGTGGCGGTGCAGGAACTCGATCGGGTCCTCGATCGTCATGATGTGATCGGGTCTCGTCCGGTTGGCGAGGTCGATCACGGACGCGAGCGTCGTGGACTTGCCCGAGCCGGTCGGGCCGGTCACGAGGACCAGGCCACGTGGGAGCCCGGCGAAGCTCGCCACGACGCCAGGGACCCCGAGCTCCTCGAGCGACTTGATGTCGTAGGGGATCACCCGCATCGCGGCACCGACGGCATCGCGCTGCTGGTAGAGATTGACGCGGAACCGGGCCGCGCCACGCACCGAGTACGAGAAGTCGAGCTCGAGGTTCGCCTCGAACGCCTCGCGCTGCTTCTGAGAAAGCACCGCGAAGAGACTGCGCTTGATGCTGTCGGCGGACAGCGACGGATAGTCGTCCAGCGGGCGAAGAGCGCCGTCGATCCGGACGGTCGGCGCGGCTCCCGAGGTGAGGTGCAGGTCGGACGCGCCCATCGCGAGCATCCGTCGCAGCGTGGCGTCGAGGTCGATGTCGTCAGGCTGTGACTCCTGCGCCATCCCCACCCGCGCCCGATCGCGCCGCGCAGGGCCAGTGGGCACCGAGCCCGCCGGTGGGGCAGGTGTGTACGGCTGCCTGCCGTTGCCCACGGGTTGTGCGGGGTCGGTCTGCGGTCCGGCCGGCCGGTACGGCGGCAACGGCCGCATCGGTTCGCCACCGATCGGATACGCCTCGCTCATCGGATCGCCTCCACGTTCTGGGTCGAGCGACGCACCAGGCGCAGCCCTCATCTGGTCCTATCGGCCTGCGAACCGCCGCCCTTGAGCAGCGACCGCGACTCGTCGCGGCGCTACACCACGACGCGCAGGATCTCCTCGATCGACGTCAGCCCGAGTGCGACCTTGCGCCAGCCGTCGTCCCGCAGCGGGATCATTCCCTGTGATCTCGCGGTCTTGCCGATGTCGGCTGCAGAGGAGTTGGCGACAGCATGCCGCTCGATGTCCTCCGTGACCCGCATGACCTCGTGAAGCGCGATACGGCCGTGGTACCCGGTCTTGGAGCACGCGGCGCAGCCGACCGCTCGATACAGGACGGGGACCTCCTCGCCCTCGAGCCACGGGAAGCGGGCCCCGAGCAGCTCGACGTCGCTCGGCTCGTAGGGCTCCTTGCACTTGTCGCAGAGCTTGCGCGCCAGCCGCTGGGCGACGACCGCGTCGAGTGCCGATCCGACGAGGAACGGCTCGATCCCCATCTCGATCAGACGCGTGATCGCGCTCGGGGCGTCGTTGGTGTGCAGGGTGGACAGGACGAGGTGCCCGGTGAGGGCGGCTTCGATGGCGATCTGTGCCGTCTCGTGGTCGCGGATCTCGCCGAGCAGCACCACGTCGGGGTCAGAGCGAAGGATCGACCGCAGAGCGCCGGCGAAGGTCAACCCCGCCTTCGGGTTCACCTGCACCTGGTTGATGCCCGCGAGCCGGTACTCGACCGGGTCCTCGACCGTGATGACGTTGATCTCCGGTCGCGAGACGGCATTGAGCGTCGCATACAGCGTCGTCGACTTGCCGGAGCCGGTCGGGCCGGTGACGAGGATCATGCCGTACGGCTTCATGTACGAGTCGCGGTACGTCTCGTAGTTCTCGTCCAGGAACGACAGGTCCCGCAGATCGAGGCTCGCCGTGGAGTTGTCGAGGATTCTCATGACGATCTTCTCGCCCCACACCGTCGGCAGCGTCGCGACACGAAGATCGATCTTGCGTCCGTGGTGGGTCACGGACATGCGCCCGTCCTGCGGCTTGCGCCGTTCGGCGATGTCGATGTCGCTCATGATCTTCACGCGCGAGATCACACCACCTTGGATCTGCTTCGGCGCACGCTGGGTCTCGTGCAGCACCCCATCGATGCGATACCTGACGCGCAGGTCCTTCTCCGCCGGCTCGATGTGGATGTCCGACGCACGGTCGGTGATCGCCTGCGTCACCAGAAGGTTGACGAATCGCACGATCGGCGCGTCGTCGTCGACGAAGTCACCGACCCGCGAGAGGTCGTCCTCCTGCTCCGAGGACTCCTCGAACGCCGACGACAGGTCCTCCATCTCCCCGTCTGCGCGACAGAAGCGGTCGATCGCCCGCATGAGGTGGTCGTAGGTCGTCACGACGGGACGCACCTGGCGCCCGGACATCGTGCGGACGTCGTCCACCGCCACCACGTTGCCGGGGTCCGCCGTCGCCAGGATCAGGACACCGTTCTCGATCCCGATCGGCAGCACCACGTACCGCCGGCACAGCGCGGCGGGCACCAGCGAGACCGCATGACGGTCGACCGCGTAGTCGTCGAGGTCGATGAAGTCCATCCCGACCTGGCGGGCCAGCGCGGCGACCAGCTGCGCCTCCGTGAGGACGCCGTTCTCGACGAGCGTGCGCCCCAGGGACTGTCCCCGCGCAAGCTGCTCGTCGATCGCCGCCATGAGCTGTCCCTCAGTGACGAGACCTTCGTCGAGAAGGATCTCTCCCAGCTGCTTCACAGGCCCGCTCCTCGTCATGGATGCTGCGCGCGTCGCCCCTCAGGAGCGGCGACGTTCCCGCGCACGGCGATCGACACCTACCGTCTCCACCTTCATCGGCAGACGCACCCGCGCACCTGAGATGTCAGCGACCGGATTCCTGCTCGGGCGCGCCCTCGCCACGGTCGAGCGCCGCCGCGAGGGCCGTATCCATCGCGGCGAGCGGGGCGGGTCGACCCGTCATGAGCCTGACCTGCTCGGCCGCCTGGTGCAAGAGCATCCGCTCCCCGTGTGCCACGACCCCTCCGGCGTGCGCCCAGGCCGTCGAGAGTGCCGTCGGACGCGGGTCGTACACGACGTCCAGGAGCACTCTCGGGCTCGTGGCCGTCCAGTCGCTCGTGGAGCCCGGGTCCTCCCCACCGGGGATCGCGACCACCTCGGCGTCGGGACCACCGAGCAGCGCCGCGAGCGTCGCGGCGAGGCCGTCCGCCGCGTGCGCCGGAAGCGTCGAGATGACGACGTCGGCACGCACCATGCTCGCGACCGCCTCGTCGAGGGCGAGGTAGGTCGGCTCGACCCCCATGCGGTGTGCGGCCCGCAGCAGAGCTCCGCTACGGCCGACGGACCGCAGGTGCACCGTCGGGGTCGTGCACCCCAGCTGTCCCAGCGCGGCGAGCGCCGACGCTGCTGTCGCACCGGCACCGAGGACGACGGCTCGCGGGTGCGCCGGCAAGGATCGGCCGACCGCGCCGACCGCCTCCTGCACGGCGGCAACGATGCCGTAGACGTCGGTGTTCGCGCCCACGAGTGCCGGACGCGCGGTCGGCGCCGGCTCACCCAGCCGTGCCGGCCGCCCCTGGACCAGCACCGTGTTCACCGCACCCACGACCTCGGCGAGAGGCTCCACGTGGTCGAGCAGCGGCAGGACGGCCTGCTTGAGGGGCATCGTCAGGCTCAGCCCGGCCCAGGTGTGGTCCAGCGACGCGATGACCCCGGGAAGCTCCGACTCCTGGACGTCCAGGAGCCCGTACTGCCAGGCGTCCAGGCCGAGCGCCCGGTAGGCGGCGCTGTGCAGCACCGGTGACAGCGAGTGCGCGATCGGGTGACCGAGCACGGCCGCCCGCCGCACACTCAGCCCTTCGACTTCAGCCACTGCTGGTACTGCGCCGACCCGGCGAGGAACTCGTCATAGTTGTTGGTGAAGATCGTCTCCCCGGTGTCGAGGTTGACGGTGACGAAGTAGATCCAGTCGCCTGGCGTCGGGTTGAGGGCTGCCTCGATCGTCGCCTGGCCCGGGTTGGAGATCGGCGTGGGCGGGAGACCGAGGTGCAGGCGCGAGTTGTACGGGTTGTCCGCCTTGAGGTCGGACGCCGTCAGGTCGATCGCCGCCTTGTTCAGTCCGTAGGCGTTGATCGTGTCCATCCCGAGCGGGATCTGCCGAGCGATCCTGTTGTCGATCACCCGCGTGACCTTCGCGTACTGGTCCGGGAACTTGACCTCCTTCTCGGCGATCGACGCGACGGTCAGCACCGACTCGCGCTGATCCGCGGCGACGCCCAGACCGTCGAGCACCGAGATGGTCTTCTTCACCATGGTGCCGAGCATCTGCGCGGCGGTCGCGCCCGGCTCGAACTCGTAGGTCGCCGGGTACAGCCAGCCTTCGACGTGCCCGCCCGCCTCGGCCGGCAGTCCGATGCTCGCCGGGTCGGCCGCTGCCGCCGCGATCGTCGCGACGGGCACGGTCGTGACGGAGGAGATCCGGTCGTAGATCTGCGCCGCGGTGAGCCCCTCGGGGATCGTCACCTTGTACGAGACCCGGCTGGCGGGGTCGAGCAGGCTCGAGACGGCCTCCTGCGCCTTCATCTCGAGCATGAGGGTGTACGTGCCCGGCTGGATCGACCCGGCCTTCGGGTTGGCCTTGAACGCGTCCGTGAAGGCCGAGCGGGTCGCGACGACCCCGTTCTCGACGAGGGTCGCGGCGATGGCCGCGCCGGTGTCCCCGGGCTTCACGACGATCTGCACCGACCCGTGCCCGGGTCCGGGGTAGTCGCTGACCGAGGCCGACGTGCTGCCGACCAGCGACGGCCAGACCGTCTCCATGAGGAAGTACCCGGCAGTCGCGACGAGCACGAACGCCACGACGAGCGCGACAGTACTGCGGCGGCGGTGGCGACGACGGCCACCTCGTCGGTCGGGCCGACGACGCGATCGCTCGGAGCCGGGCAGGTCGAGCTGCTCGTCGGTCCCGGTGGGGGAACCGAGAAAGAGGTCACTCATTCTCGCCGTCCTTCCTCGTGCCCCCCGACATCGTCCACGACCGTACCCGACGCCGGGTCGAGACCCGGAACCGCCACCCGCTCCCCCGCACGCCTCCCCCGGGCGCGTTCCGCCTCGAGAGCGGACTGCAGGATCACGACGGCAGCGACCTGGTCGACGACGCTGCGATGGCGGCGGCCGGCTCTGCCCGACGCATGCAGCGCCTGGTGGGCCGTCACGGTGCTCATCCGCTCGTCAACGAGCCTCACCGGAACCGGAGCGACCACCTCGGCCAGGTCACCAGCGTACGCGCGCACCGCGGCGGCGGCCGCGCCCTCGGCGCCCGAGAGATGCCGTGGCAGCCCGACGTACACCACTCCCGCCGAACGTTCGGCGACCTCTGCGGCGATCCGTCGGAGATCGGACGGCGGGCCCTCCTCGCTGCCCCGGACGTTCCCCCGGGCGAGCGTCTCGACCGGGGTCGCGATCACCCCGTCCGGATCGCTCACCGCGAGACCGACGCGCACCGTCCCGACGTCCACCCCGAGGCGCACACCACGCGGCAGCGACACCGTCGCACGATCGGCAGCCGTGCCGTCGGGTCCCTCCGTCACCTCAGGTTGTCCTGTCACCTCACGCCGCGTCGCCGACCTGGCGCTCGATCGCCGCGAGTGCGGCGTCGAGCTGGTCGGCCCGGGTGCCACCGCCCTGCGCCATGTCGTCCTTGCCGCCGCCACCGCCACCGAGGACCGTCGAAGCGGTCCGCACGAGTGCACCTGCGCGGACGCCCTTCTCACGCGCCCCCGCGTTGGTGACCACGACGACCAGCGGTCGGTCCTTCGACACGCCTCCGACCGCGACCACGGTGGGGGTCGCGTCGCCGAGGCGTCCACGGACGTCCAGCGCCAGTGCACGCAGGTCGTCGGCCGAGGCGACCTCGCCCGCGTCGTGGGCCACGACGCGCACCCCGGCCACGTCGGAGGCCGTCGATGCGAGAGTCCCGGCCATGGCGAGCACCTGTGCCTGCCGGACGGCCGCGAGCTCCTTCTCCGCGTCGCGGAGGCGCGTCACCAGGGTGCTGACGCGGTCGTGGAGCTCGTCCGGTCGGGCTCCGAGCAGTCCCGTCAGCTGGCCGACCAGCGCGTGCTCCTTGGCCTGGAACCCGAACGCACCCTCGCCGACGAGGGCGTCGACGCGCCGGACGCCGGACCCGATCGAGGACTCCCCCAGCAGGGTCACCAGACCGAGCTGGCCGGAGCGCTTGACGTGGGTTCCCGCGCACAGCTCGCGCGACCAGTCCCCTCCGATCGAGACGACCCGCACCTCGTTGCCGTACTTCTCACCGAACAGTGCCATCGCACCCAGCGCACGGGCCTGATCGATGGGCATGATCTTCTCAGTGACCTCGAGGTCCTCGGCGAGCTGCGTGTTGACCCGCTCCTCGATCTCCGCCAGCGCACCACCCGGCATCGCGGACGGGAGACGGAAGTCGAACCGCACCCGGCTCGGAGCGTTCTCCGATCCGGCCTGGGTCGCCGTCTCGCCCAAGGACTCGCGGAGCGCCTTGTGCACCATGTGGGTCGCCGTGTGCGCGCGACTGATCGCCTTGCGGCGCTCGACATCGATGCGTGCGGTGCCGGGTTGGCCCACCGTCACCGTGCCGTCCACCAGACGGCCCCGGTGCACCGAGAGTCCCTTGGTGGGTGCCTGGACGTCGTCGACCTCGACGGTGGCGCCGTTCTCCATGACGATCGTGCCCTGGTCGGCGAGCTGTCCGCCGGCCTCGGCGTAGAAGGGTGTCCGGTCCAGGATGACCTCGACGTCCGCGGGCGCCGTCGCGGCGGGCTGCGGGATGCCGTCGACCAGCAGCGCCGCCACCTGCACGCGTGCGGTCTGCTCGGTGTAGCCGAGGAACTGCACCGGCCCGCCGAGGTCGCTCTGCACCTGCTGGTAGACACCGGTGTCGACGTGACCGGCCCGCTTGGCGAGCGCATCGGCACGGGCGCGGGTCCGCTGCTCCTGCATGAGCGAGCGGAACGCCGTCTCGTCGACCTCGACACCCTGCTCGGCGGCCATCTCGAGGGTGAGGTCGATCGGGAAGCCGTACGTGTCGTGCAGCGCGAACGCCTGGTCGCCGGAGATCACCGGCGTCGTGCCGTTCCCGGCGCCCTTCGCCTGGCGCACCGCCGTGTCGAGGATCGTCGTCCCGGCGACCAGCGTGCGCCGGAACGCCTCCTCCTCGGCATAGGCGACCTGCGCGATCCGCTCGAAGTCCGCTTCGAGGTACGGGTAGGACGGGGCCATCGCGTCCTTGCTCACCGGCAGCAGGGACGGCAGAGCCAGACCGTCGACGCCCAGCAGGCGCATCGCGCGCACGCTGCGTCGCAGCAGGCGCCGCAGCACGTAACCGCGGCCCTCGTTCGACGGGGTGACCCCGTCACCGATCAGCATGAGCGAGGACCGCACGTGGTCGGCGACGACGCGCATCCGTACGTCGTCCTCGTGCACGTCGCCGTAGCGGCGTCCCGAGAGCTCCTGCGCGGCCTCGATCACCGGGAAGACCTCGTCGATCTCGTACATGTTGTCCTTGCCCTGGAGCAGGTACGCCACGCGCTCGAGACCCATGCCGGTGTCGATGTTCTTCTGCTTGAGCTCGCCGAGGAGCGGGAAGTTCTCCTTGCCGCCACCGGCACCGCGCTCGTACTGCATGAAGACGAGGTTCCAGATCTCCAGGTAGCGGTCCTCATCGACGACCGGACCACCTTCGGCGCCGAACTCCGGCCCACGGTCGACGTAGATCTCCGAGCACGGACCGGCCGGGCCGGGCTGCCCGGTGGACCAGAAGTTGTCCTTCATCCCGCGACGCTGGATCCGCTCGTCGGGGAGACCGGCGATCCGCTTCCACAGCAGAGCGGCCTCGTCGTCGTCGTGGTACACCGTGACCCAGATCGTCTCCGGGTCGAAACCGTAGCCACCCTCCGCGACGGAGCCGGTGATCAGCTCCCACGCGTAGGTGATCGCCCCCTCCTTGAAGTAGTCGCCGAAGGAGAAGTTGCCGTTCATCTGGAAGAACGTCCCGTGGCGCGTGGTCTTGCCGACCTCGTCGATGTCGAGCGTCCGCACGCACTTCTGCACGCTCGTCGCACGCTGCCACGGTGGGGTCTGCTCACCGAGCATGTACGGGATGAACGGCACCATCCCGGCCACGGTGAACAGCAACGTCGGGTCCTGAGAGATCAGGGAGGCAGACGGGACGACGGCGTGACCTCGTGCGGAGAAGAAGTCGAGCCAACGCTGGCGGATCTCGGCGGTGCGCATGTCGTCCTCGGGAGTCCTGTCTCGGTGATGGGGAACGGGTCCGGCACAGTGCTGGGCCGTGGCGCACGCCCTCGGGGCGATCAGTTCCACGATGCGGCCCGTGCGGAACCGCAGCTCTGTGCTCGGGTGGTGCTGGTCAGAACAACGACGCCGACCGGGCGACGTGTTCCGGGGGACACGAACCCCCTGGTCAGTAGAAGGAGTACGGGAGCTCTCCGTCGTCGTCCCGGTCGGCCGTCGACTCACGGCCGGGAGAGGTCGACCGTGGACCGCGCGCCGCTCGAGCGGCCCTGTCGGCCCTCAGCTCGGCCACGTCCACGTCCCCGACGAGCTCACGACGGAGCAGGTCCTCCCGCTCGTGGTACGCCTCGAGGAAGTCGGACCGCACGTGGGCCAGACCCGGCACGAACGTGTACCACGGGCGATGCTCAGGTCGACTGCCCGTCACCGTCGGCTCCGGAAGATCCCCGCCAGCGCACGCCTGGCGCCGTAGGAGAAGGCCGCCACCTTGATCAACGGCGAACCGACGGTCGCCGCGAACAACGAGGTGAGGGCGGACACGTTCTGCGTGACGTCGGCGACCGACGACGTGATCGTGTCCACCCGTGCGAGCTGGGCGTTGGCGGAGGCGACCGTGGCGGCGGTCTCGTCGAGCACGGGGACCGTGTGCTCCGTGAGCTGGCGCACCGACTCGCGGGTCTCGTCGAACACCCCGCCGAGCCGCAGCAGCGGTCGCGCAAGCAGGATCACGAGCGCGACGAAGGCGAGCGCGCTGATGAGTCCTGCGACATCCCCGAGCGACATGGCGCTCCTCTCCCCGTGCGGACGGTGCTGTGCGGTCGGGCTGCACCCGGATGCAGCCCTGCAGCGAACCTTACCCGGAACGTCCGAAGGCCCTGCTCGCACCAGGGGCGCGAGCAGGGCCTTCGGACGGACCGTGGAGGTCCGGACGATCAGCGGGCGTAGAACTCGACGACGAGCTGGACCTCGCAGGTCACCGGGACCTCGGCACGCTTCGGCCGACGGGTGAGCACCGCGGAGAGCTTCTCGAGCTGGACGTCCAGGTAGCCCGGGACAGCCGGCAGGACGTCCCGGTGGGCGCCGGCGGCGGCGACCTGGAACGGCACGGTGGCCTGGCTCTTCGGCTTGATCTGGATGGTCTGGCCGGGCTTCACCCGGAACGACGGGCGGTCGACGATCTTGCCGTCGACGAGCACGTGGCGGTGCACGACGGTCTGGCGCGCCTGCAGGATGGTGCGGGCGAAGCCCGAGCGCAGCACCAGGGCGTCGAGACGGCTCTCGAGGAGCTCGACGAGCGCCTCACCGGTCAGACCCTGGTCCTTGCGGGCCTCCTCGAACGCCCGTGCCATCTGCTTCTCGCGCAGACCGTACTGGGCGCGCAGACGCTGCTTCTCGCGAAGGCGCACCGCGTAGTCGGACTCGGTCCGACGGCGGGCGCGGCCGTGCTCGCCGGGCGGGTAGGGGCGCTTCTCGAAGTGCTTGACGGCCTTGGGGGTCAGCGCGAGGCCGAGGGCCCGCGAGAGCCGCACCTGGCGGCGCGAGCGCGTAACTGAAGACACAGTTCATCCTGTCGTGTAGAGGTGACGTCACACCCGCTGACGGAGATGTTCCGGCGGGCGTGGGGCCGACCATGATGCCTGTCCGTACCTGTCCGGACTGGCGGCTAAGGCCCCAGGTTCTGCTGAGTGGTGCGATACGTCCTGATCGGTCGAGACCCTTCAGAACCCGTCGATCCTACCCCACCGCCGCGGTGCCGACGAGCAGCGCGTGGACGAGCAGAGCCGCGGACGGGCACCGCCCGCTCAGGTGCGCGGGTGCAGGATCGCCTGGATCCTCTCGAGGCGCGCAGCCACCTCTCTCTCGAACCCGCGATCGTTCGGCTGGTAGTACCGGGTACCGACCAGCTCGTCCGGGAGGTACTGCTGCGCGGCGACGGCGTGCGGCGCGTCGTGCGCGTACTGGTACCCCGACCCGTGGCCGAGTCCTTGAGCACCGGCGTAGTGCGCGTCGCGCAGATGAGCCGGGACCGTGCCGATGCGGCCGGCGCGCACATCGGCGAGCGCCGCGTCGATCCCGAGATAGGCGGCGTTCGACTTCGGTGCCGTCGCCAGGTGCACGACGGCCTCGGCGAGGATGATCCGCGCCTCGGGCATGCCGATCAGGGCGACGGCCTGGGCCGCGGCCACTGCGGTCTGCAGCGCGCTCGGGTCCGCCATGCCGATGTCCTCGGCGGCGGAGATCACGATCCGCCGTGCGATGAAGCGCGGGTCCTCGCCCGCCGCGATCATCCGCGCGAGGTAGTGCAGTGCGGCGTCGACGTCGGACCCGCGGACCGACTTGATGAAGGCGCTGATGACGTCGTAGTGCTGGTCGCCGTCCCGGTCGTACCGGACCGCCGCCACGTCGATCGCGTGCTCGACGGTCGCCAGGTCGACCACCGCCGACGCGCCACTGCGGCTGCTCGGGTCGCCGTCGTCCAGGGCGGCGCCCGCCGCCGCCTCGAGGATCGTCAGCGCCTTGCGCGCGTCACCACCCGCCAGGCGCAGCACGTGCTCCTCGGCGTCCTCGTCGAGGGCGACCGCACCCCCGAGCCCCCGCTCGTCCGTCAGGGCGCGCCGCAGCAGCTCACGCACGTGCTCCGTCTCGAGAGGCCGCAGCGTGAGGAGCAGCGACCGGGACAGCAGAGGTGAGTTGACGGAGAAGCTCGGGTTCTCGGTGGTCGCGGCGACCAGCGTCACCCATCGGTTCTCGACGCTCGGCAGCAGCGCGTCCTGCTGGGCCTTGGTGAACCGGTGGACCTCGTCGATGAACAGCACCGTCTCGCCATCGCCGGTCGCGAGCCGTCGGCGAGCGTCGTCGATGACCAGCCGTACGTCCTTGACCCCCGCCGTGACCGCGGAGAGCTCGACGAACCGGCGACCCGAGGTCGCCGCGATGAGGTACGCCAGTGTGGTCTTGCCGGTGCCGGGCGGTCCCCAGAGGATCACCGAGGACGGTGCCGCACGCCGCGACCGCTCATCGGCCGGTTCGACCAGGCGACGCAGCGGCGAGCCCGCGGCCAGCAGATGCCCCTGGCCGGCCACCTCCTCCAGCGTGCGCGGCCGCATCCGGACGGCGAGCGGCGCATTCGGCCCGGCGACCGCCGTCCCCTGCGCGGTCGACGTCACGGAGTCGAACAGGTCCATGCCCTGAGCCTACGCACCGGGACCGCGTGGAAACCCTGGCCGCAACCTGCGATGCTGACCAGCGTGTTCGCATCCCTCGGTCGCCGCGTCGCGCGTCACCCGCGCTGGTTCGTCCTCGTGTGGGTGGTCATCACCGTCCTCGGTTTCGCGCTGGCGTCGTTCGGGGTGCAGGGTCAGTCGCTGTTCGACCGGTTGAGCGCGGGTGCACCGGGGGTTCCCGGGTCCGAGAGCCAGACCGCGCAGGACATCCTGGCCCGGACGTCGACCTCGGGTTCCTCTCTCTCGTTGCTCGTGCGGGGTCTCGACCCGGCGTCCGCCGACGTCGCGACGACGATGTCCACGGTCAACACCGAGCTCGCGGCCATCCCCGGTGTCACGTCGGTCTTCGACCCGTACGTCGTCCCTGGCGGGGTGACGAATGCTGCGGCGACCCCGCTCCTCGGACGCTCGGGGGACGGCTTCCTCGTCGTCGTCGACCTCGACCCGTCGCTGTCGAAGGACGCCAACACGGAAGCCCTCACCAAGGTCGAGGCGCGCCTGACCCAGGTGACCGGCGAGCTCACCGCCGCGGCACCGGCGGCGACCGGGATCGTCGGCGGATCCAGCCTGATCACCGCCGCGATCACCCACCAGGTCGAGGAGGACCTGCGCACCGGTGAGGCAATCGCCCTGCCCGTGGCGCTCGCGATCATGGTGCTGGTCTTCGGCGGCTTCCTCGCCGCCTCGATGCCCATGGTCGGGGCGATCGCGTCGATCGGCGGTGGGCTCGGCAGCCTCCTGTTCTACTCGTACGTCATCAGCATGGACGCGTCCGTCGTCAACGTCGTCACGATCCTCGGACTCGGGCTGTCGATCGACTACGGGCTGCTGATCGTCTCGCGCTACCGTGAGGAGCTGCACAAGGCGCTGGACGCAGAGTCCGGGAGACGACCCCGCCGTCGACGCGGCGACGGCGCCGTCACCGAGGCGATCGTCCGCACGATGTCCACCGCGGGCCGGACGGTCGCGTTCTCGGCGGTGACCGTCGGAGTCTCCATCGCGGGGCTCATGGTGTTCCGACCCGACCTCCTGCGCACCTTCGGGGCCGCCGGTGTCACCGTGATCGTCATCGCCGTGGCCACCGCGCTCACGCTGGTGCCGGCACTCCTGACGATGACCGGGCGCCGCCTGGCACGACCGGGGCTCATCAGCAGGATCCCCGGGCTGCGTGCCGCGCTCGCCCGGACCGCCGACGTGCAGTCGGAGGAGGGCGCGTTCTCCGCGCTGGCGGGTCGCGTGCAGCGCCGACCGTGGTGGGTGCTCGGGGGCGTGCTCGTCGTCCTCGCCGTCCTCGCGCTCCCGCTCGGCCAGATGGAGCTCCGGAACTCGATGACCGAGCTCCTGCCCGCCGGGAGCACCCAGCGCGCGTACCTGTCGGCCCTGGCGGACCAGTACCCTGCCTCGTCGTCCCCGACCGTCACCGTCGTGGCGCAGACCTCGCTCGCCGAGGCACAGACCTGGGCGACCACGCTCGCGAGCGTCCCGCACGTCACCTCCGTCGACGCACCGACGGCGCAGGGTGGCTACGTGGTGATCGGCGTGCGGGCAGACACGGCCGACCCGGGTGGCGCGGTCGCCCGCGACGTCGTGCACGCGCTCCGCGCCCTCCCGCACCCCTTCCCGACCTGGGTGGCCGGTCAGGCGGCGGTGCAGATCGACTTCACGAACGCGCTGGTGGATCGTGCGCCCTGGGCGATCGGGATCGTGGTCCTCGCGACCTTCGTGCTGCTGTTCCTCATGACCGGTTCCGTCGTGATCCCGCTCAAGGCGCTCCTCGCCAACGCGATCTCCTTGTCCGCAGCGCTCGGCGTCCTGGTCTGGGTGTTCCAGGACGGTCACCTCTCCGGTCTCCTCGACTTCATCTCGACGGGCGGGGTGGAGACGTACGTCCTCGCCCTGGTCATCGCGTTCGCGTTCGGCCTCGCGATGGACTACGAGGTGTTCCTGCTGTCCCGGATCAAAGAGCTGCACGACGCCGGGGTGGCGGACGACGAGGCCGTGCGGCTCGGGTTGCAGCGTTCGGGGCGCATCATCACCTCGGCGGCCGCCATCATCATCGTGGTGTTCGCCGGCTTCGTCGCCGGCAAGATGCTCGTCATCAAGGAGGTCGGTTTCGCTCTCGCGGTGGCAGTCTTGATCGATGCGAGCCTCGTGCGGCTCCTGCTCGTCCCGGCGACGATGACCCTCTTGGGGAGGTGGAACTGGTGGGCCCCGAAGTTCCTGACCAGGATCTACGACAGGCTCGCGATCACCCACTGAGCATCGCTCAGGAGCACGTCGGTACGTCCGGACCGGTCCCGGAGGTCGTCGTCCGCGTCCCTGTCGACTTCGTCGCCTATCGGCGCTTGCGCCGTCGGGCTCGGTTGGCTTCGCTCGGCTTCGCGCTCGTCGCCACGTGGCTCGTCTACGTGCTCGTCGTCCTGGTCGGGTTGTCCGACTCCCGCATGGCGATCGTGCCGTACCTCCTGCTCTGCGGACTCGGCGTCACCGCCTGGTGGACCCTTCGAGGCATGTGGCGACGCTCACGCGCCGCACGGCCGGTGGTGCTGTCCGCCGACGCCGGTCCAGGGGCGCTGATCGGCGTCCCGGAGCTCGACCAACCGCCGCGCCCGCACCGGAGCCTGACCGGGGAGATCGGCCCACCGGCCCGGTGGTGACGAGCCCCGCGCGCAGACGCTGCATGCTCGCCGTCCCCCGGGAATAGCCGGACCGGGGTGTCTGTTGGGGCGGCTGTACATGCAAACGCATCGACTAGGACGAGGTACCTGACATGCAGTTCGGCATCTTCACCGTCGGCGACGTCACCACCGACCCGACCACCGGTCGCACCCCGACCGAGGCCGAGCGGATCAAGGCCATGCTGACGATCGCGAAGCACGCGGAGGACGTCGGCCTCGACGTCTTCGCCACCGGCGAGCACCACAACCCGCCGTTCGTCCCCTCCTCCCCCACGACGATGCTCGGCTACATCGCCGCGACGACCTCGACGATCCAGCTCTCGACCGCGACCACCCTCATCACCACCAACGACCCGGTCAAGATCGCCGAGGACTACGCGATGCTCCAGATCATCGCCGACGGCCGCGTCGACCTCATGATGGGTCGAGGCAACACCGGACCTGTCTACCCGTGGTTCGGCAAGGACATCCGTCAGGGGATCCCGCTCGCGGTCGAGAACTACGCCCTGCTCCGCCGGCTGTGGGACGAGGAGATCGTCGACTGGGAGGGCCGCTTCCGCACACCGTTGCAGGGCTTCACCTCGACCCCGCGCCCACTCGACGGCGTCGCACCGTTCGTGTGGCACGGCTCCATCCGGAGCCCCGAGATCGCCGAGCAGGCCGCCTACTACGGCGACGGCTTCTTCCACAACAACATCTTCTGGCCGATGGAGCACACCCGGTCGATGGTGCGCTACTACCGCCAGCGGTTCGAGCACTACGGGCACGGCACCGCCGAGCAGGCGATCGTCGGCCTCGGCGGTCAGGTCTTCATGCGGCCTCGGTCCCAGGACGCGGTGCGGGAGTTCCGTCCGTACTTCGACGAGGCCCCCGTGTACGGGCACGGCCCGTCCCTCGAGGAGTTCACCGCCCAGACCCCACTCACTGTGGGCAGCCCGCAGCAGGTGATCGACAGGTACGCCGCGATGCGCCACGAGGTCGGCCACTACCAGCGTCAGCTCTTCCTCATGGATCATGCCGGGTTGCCGCTGCGCACCGTCCTCGAACAGCTCGACATCCTCGGGGGCGAGGTCGTGCCGGCGCTCCGTGCCGAGATGGCCTCCGACCGGCCGGCCACGGTCCCGGACGCCCCCACGCACGCCGCGCGGGTCGCCGCTGCACGGGCAACCGGTCCGGCCACCGAGCACGCCGCACCCGCACAGGACCGCTGGACCGGGCGGACGGCCGAGGACGACCTCACAGCGGCGGACGCCGCGTCCGGAGAGTCGGCATGACCGCACGCAGGATCGCCGTCGTCACCGCGGGCCTCGGGAAGCCGTCCTCGACGCGACTTCTCGCCGACCGCCTCGCCCAGGCCACCGTCGACGAGCTCGACCACGCCGGCATCACGGCCACGGTCGAGACGTTCGAGCTGCGGGACGTCGCCCATGACGTGATCAACGCGATGCTGACCGGGTTCCCCTCGGACCCCCTGCGGAAGGTCCTCGACGCGGTCACCGGTGCGGACGGGCTCATCGCGGTCACGCCGCTGTTCACGACGACGTACTCGGGCCTGTTCAAGTCGTTCGTCGACATCCTCGACACGGACGCGCTGAGCGGCATGCCGGTGCTCCTCGGGGCCACCGGGGGGACCCCCGGCACTCCCTCGCGCTCGAGTACTCGGTCCGCCCGCTGTTCGCCTACCTGCGGGCGGACACCGTGGCCACCTCGGTCTTCGCAGCCACCGACGACTGGGCAGGCGGTGCGGACACCGTCACCCCGTTGCCGGCGCGCATCGTGCGAGCCGCGAGCGAGCTGGCGGAGAAGATCTCAGCCCGGACGAACCCCGGGCCTGCCGACCCCTTCGCCGCTTCCCCGTCCTTCGCCGACCTGCTCGACAACACCCCCTGACGGCTACCCGCTCGACGGTCCGTCGAGGCGCCACGACGTGAAACGTCGGTGCAGCTCGAACCCCAGCCGGAGGTACACCCGACGAGCCACCTCGTTGTCGGCGTAGAGCCCGAGGCTGACCGACGGCGGGCCGTGAACCGGCCGGACCTCCAAGCAGTCCGCGACCGCGGCGGCGAGCACCACGCCGGCGAGCCCTCGACCGCGTACCCCCGGGTCGACGCCGAGGGACACGAGGTGCGGGGCCATCCCTGGCGCGAGCTGGATGGCCCCGACCGCCGCGTGCAGGCTGCCTGCCTCGCGCACGCCCCACCAGCCGATCAGGCGCGGGTCGTCCGGGGCGGTGCTGGCGGTCGGGTGCCCGCGAGACAGGAACACTCTGACCTCGTCGGTGATCGGTGGCCCGAGCGGAAGGCGTTCCGCCGCGGAGTGGTCGTCGACGCGCAGCAGGGCGTCAGTCCACATCCAGTCCCAGGACGAGCCGGTCCCCTCGAGGCCGAGCGCACCGCGAGCGTCGGGAGCGAGCAGCTCGACGGCACCTCGCGAGACGGTCGCGTAGCGGACGCCGGTCCCGGCGAGCTCACCGTGCTTCACGATCGAGGTGAGCACCTCCGCGACGTCCTCGGCGCGCCCGACGCCGAACACCCCCCGGTCACGACCCAGCCCTTCCATGACGGCAACCACGGCGGTCCCGGTCCCCCACGCCACGACCACCGTGGCGAGAGCATGCTCGCCCAGCAGGTACGGGTCGCCCGGCCACGGCGCAGGAAGGTCGACGACCCGGGTCGCGGCGGCGTGCCACCACGAGCCGGGCTTCGGGCTCACTCCCCGTGCGGCGCCGACCCGCTTGCGGCGGGTGCGTCGGCACCGGACGGAGCGGGCTTCACCACGGCATCGACGCCGGCCTCGCGACGCTGCGCCGCGCTGATCGGCGCCGGAGCCCCGGTCAACGGGTCGTAGCCGCCACCCGACTTCGGGAAGGCGATCACGTCGCGGATCGACGCAGAGCCGGTCAGCAGCGTGAGGATGCGGTCCCAGCCGAAGGCGATCCCGCCGTGGGGCGGCGCACCGAACGCGAAGGCGTCAAGGAGGAACCCGAACTTCTCCTGAGCCTCCTCCTCGCCGATGCCCATCACGGCAAAGACTCGCTCCTGGACGTCGCGACGGTGGATACGGATGGACCCACCGCCGATCTCGTTCCCGTTGCAGACGATGTCGTACGCGTACGCGAGTGCGGCGCCCGGGTCCTCCTCGAACCGACCGATCCACTCCGGGGTCGGCGAGGTGAACGCGTGGTGCACCGCGGTCCACGACCCGCCGCCGACCGCGACGTCGTCGTCCTCGCCGGTCGGCTTGAACAGCGGGGCGTCGACGATCCACACGAAGGACCACTGGCTCTCGTCGATCAGCCCGCCACGCTTGCCGATCTCGAGCCGCGCCGCACCGAGCAGCGCGCGGGCGTCGCTCGTCTTGCCCGCGGCGAAGAAGACCGCGTCTCCCGGCGAGGCGTCGACCGCCGCGACGAGCCCGTCACGCTCGGCGTCCGACAGGTTCTTCGCGACCGGTCCGCCGAGGGTGCCGTCCTCGCCGACGGTCACGTAGGCGAGGCCCTTCGCGCCCCGCTGCTTCGCCCACTCCTGCCACGCGTCGAAGCCGCGACGAGGGGTCGCGGCGCCGCCCGGCTGCACCACAGCACCGACGTACGGCGCCTGGAACACCCGGAACGTCGTGTCGGCGAAGTACTCCGTGAGGTCGACGAGCTCGAGACCGAACCGCAGGTCCGGCTTGTCGGACCCGAACCGCGCCATCGCGTCGGCGAACGTCATCCGTGGGATCGGCGTCGGGATCGTGTACCCGATCAGCTCCCAGAGAGCGACGAGCACCTCCTCGCCGACCTGGATGACGTCGTCCTGCTCGACGAAGCTCATCTCGATGTCGAGCTGGGTGAACTCCGGCTGCCGGTCGGCACGGAAGTCCTCGTCCCGGTAGCAGCGGGCGATCTGGTAGTACCTCTCCATCCCGGCCACCATGAGCAGCTGCTTGAACAGCTGGGGCGACTGCGGGAGCGCGTACCACGAGCCGGGCGACAGGCGCGCAGGGACGACGAAGTCGCGCGCACCCTCGGGGGTCGAGTGCGTCAAGGTCGGGGTCTCGATCTCGACGAACTCGTGCGTGTCGAGGACCCGACGAGCTGCCGCGTTCGCCTTCGATCGCAGGCGCAGTGCGGCCGCGGGCGCCGGTCGGCGCAGGTCCAGGTAGCGGAACTTCAGCCGCGCCTCCTCGCCGACGTGCTCGTCGAGCGCCGAGGAGACCTGGAACGGGAGCGGGGCGGACTCGTTGAGCACCACCACGTCGCTCGCGACGAGCTCGACGGCACCCGTCGCGAGGTGCTCGTTCGCGTTTCCCTCGGGACGGGCTCCGACCGTGCCGGTCACCTGCAGGACGTACTCGTTGCGCAGCCCGTGCGCGACCGCCTCGTCACGGATGACGACCTGTGCGATCCCCGACGCGTCACGGAGGTCGATGAACGCGACACCGCCGTGATCACGGCGCCGGTCGACCCAACCCGTGAGGGTGACGGTCTGGCCGATGTGCTCGGCTCGCAGTGAGCCGGCCGTGTGGGTGCGCAGCACGGAGAAGTCCTTCCGGGATCGGTGCGACGCCGGGGAGGCGCCCCGTCGATCCTAGTGGCCGCCGCTCCCTCGGCCGTCCGTCCCCCACCGCAACGCCCCGGTCGCCTGGGCCGGGACCACCGGGTGCACCGGTGCAACAGGGGCGAGGCGGGCGTAGGCCTGGCCCTGCGCCGGGCGCGGGTCGACGTCGGACGCGTTCGGCCAGAGGGCGCAGGCCCGTTCGGCCTGTGCCGTGATCGTGAGGGACGGGTTCACCCCGGGATTGGCCGTCACCGCGGCACCGTCCAGCACGTGCAACGTCGGGTAGCCGTGCACCCGCTGGTACGGGTCGATCACTCCCTCGTCCGCGGTCGCGCCGATCGGGCACCCGCCGAGGAAGTGCGCGGTCATCGGCATGTTGACGAGATCACCCCAGCTCCCGCCCGGAACGCTGCCGAGCTCCTCCGCCAGGAGGGTCGCGGCACGGTGACCGTCGGGGATCCACGTCGGGTTCGGCTCGCCGGGCCCCTGGCGGCTCGACAGGTGGCCGCCCCACGGTCCCCGCACCCAGCGCGTCGTCAGCGAGTTGTCCCGCGCCTGCATGACCAGGGCGATCGTCGTCCGCTCGCTCCACCGGTACGGGGACAGCGCACGTACCGTGGTCACCGGTCTCCGCGCGAGCTCACGCGCGTACCCGGACACGACCAAGGTCCATCGCCGCCAGCGCGGCGCGCCCCGCGTCAGGACCGTCTGCAGCAGCGCCATCGCGTTGGACCCGGGTCCGTACCGGACAGGTTCGATGTGCGTGTGCGGGTCGGTGAAGAACGACGACGTGATCGCGACGCCGTGCGACAGGTCCCGGTCCGGGTCGACGCGCGGGGCGCTCGCGCCGAGCAGCGCCTCGGAGTTCGTCCGGGTCAGCTCCCCGAGCCGTCGTGACAGCCGTGGGAGCCGGCCGGCCCGGACGTTGCGGTGCAGCAAGGTCTGGGTCCCGAGCGCGCCGGCGGCGAGCACGACCTCACGCGCCCGCCACACGGCGGTCCGGCGCGCGCCACCGGGTCCGGTCCCCCGGCTCCGCACGATCCAGCTGCCGTCCGCCTGCGCGTGCAGCTCCGTCGCCGTCGTCATGGGGTGGACGCGAGCCCCCGCCGCCTCGGCGAGGTGCAGGTAGTTCTTCACCAACGTGTTCTTCGCACCGACGCGACATCCCGTCATGCACCCGCCGCACTCGGTGCACCCGGTGCGCGCAGGTCCCGTGCCGCCGAAGAACGGATCCGGCACCGTGCGGCCGGGCTCGTCGAAGAACACCCCGACGTCGGCCGTGCGGAACGTCTCGGCGCAGCCCATCCGGGTCGCCACCGTGAGCATGAGCCGGTCGGCCGGGGTCGTCGACGGGTTCGGCACCACCCCCAGCATCCGACGGGCCTGGTCGTAGTGCGGGGACAGCTCGGCCTCCCAGTCCGTCAGGTGCGCCCACTGCGGGTCGGCGAAGAACGGCGCGAGCGGCCGGTAGAGCGTGTTCGCGTACACGAGGGAGCCACCCCCGACGCCCGCGCCGGCGAGGATCAGCGAGTCGCGCAGCAGCTGGATCCGCTGGATGCCGTAGCACCCGATCGCCGGCGCCCAGAGGAACGTCCAAAGGTGCCACGACGTCCGGAACTCGTCGTCGGCGAAGCGTCGTCCGGCCTCCAGGACCGCGACCCGATAGCCCTTCTCGGTGAGGCGCAGGGCCGCGACCGACCCTCCGAAGCCGGAACCGATGACGAGGACGTCGACGTCGTGGTCATCGGGGGCAGCTGTGTCCATGTGCGCATGGTGGCACGCCCGGGCGCCCCGGTGTCGGCGCCGTCGTCGGTACCGTCACCGCGGTTCGTCAGGACGACGCCACCGGGAGCACGCGCGGCCAGAGGTCCTCACCCGGCGGCGCCCACGTCGCGGCATCTGCCGGGACCTGCTCGCCCGAGCGGATGTCCTTGACCTGGTCGGGTTCGGCCTCGTCGGCCGCGGCGGCCGGGAACCAGACGAACGGGATGCCGCGGCGGTCGGCGTACCGGATCTGCTTGCCGAACTTCGCCGCCGTCGGCGCGACCTCGACCGGGATGCCGCGGGCACGCAGCGCGGTCGCCACCTGCTCGCTCTGCGCGCGGGTGTCCTCGGAGGTCACCGCGACGACCACGGCGCTCGGCACGGCCCGGGAGGCACGGACGAGCGGCACGGACAGCAGGCGGGACACCAGGCGCGACACCCCGACGGACAGGCCGACGCCCGGGTACGTCGTCGAGCCGTCCGACGCGAGCGTGTCGTAGCGTCCGCCCGAGCAGATCGACCCGAGCTGCTCGTGGCCCACCAGGACCGTCTCGTAGACCGAGCCCGTGTAGTAGTCGAGACCGCGGGCGATCTTCAGGTCCGCGACGACGACCCCGGGGGCACGCTCGCTCGCCGCGCCGATCAGCGCACCGAGCTCCGCCAACCCTGCCGTCAGGAGCTCTGTCGACGCGCCGTGCGCGACCGCCAGCGCGCGCACCCGGTCGACGACGGTCACGTCCTCGCCGTGCACCGACGCCAGCTCCAGCACCGCCGACGCCTGCGCGTCGGTCGCGCCGGCGTCCGTGACCAGGAGCTCGGCTACCGCAGCAGGCCCGATCTTGTCGAGCTTGTCGACCGATCGCAGCACGGCCTCGACATCCGTGAGCCCCAGCCCCCGCGCGAAGCCCTCGACGACCTTGCGGTTGTTCACGAGGATCCGCACCGGCGGCATACCGATGGGCGCGAGCGCCGCGAAGGCCTCGGCCATGACGAGCGGCAGCTCGACCTCGAAGTGGTACGGCAGCTCACCTGCGCCCACGACGTCGATGTCCGCCTGCACGAACTCGCGGAAACGGCCGTCCTGCGGTCGCTCCCCCGCCAGACCTTCTGGATCTGGTAGCGCTTGAACGGGAAGGACAGGTGGCCGGCGTTCTCGAGCACGTAGCGCGCGAACGGCACCGTGAGGTCGAAGTGCAGCGCGAGCTGACCCGCGCGCTCCTCCGCAGCACCGGACTCCTCCTGGAGCCGGCGCAGGACGTAGACCTCCTTAGAGGTCTCCCCCTTGCGCAGGAGCTGGTCGAGCGGCTCGACGGCGCGCGTCTCGATGCCGGCGAAGCCGTGCAGCTCGAACGTGCGTCGGAGCGTCTCGATGATGTGGTGCTCCACGAGGCGGCCGGCGGGCAGCCACTCGGGGAATCCGGACAGCGGGGTGGGGCGGGCCATGGGCGTCATCCTGCCAGGAACGGGTTGGACCGACGTTCAGCGGCGATGCTCGTCGCCGGGCCGTGGCCAGGGAGCACGCGCGCGTCCGCGTCGACGAGGGGCACGACGTCGCGCAGCGTGCGCGCCATCAGCCCGGCGTCGCCACCGGGCAGGTCGGTGCGACCGATGGTGCCGGCGAACAGCACGTCGCCGGTCAGCACCGCTGGACCGCCCTCGAGCGCGACGAGGTAGAACGTCGAGCCCTCGGTGTGGCCCGGAGCGTGCAGCAGGCCGATCTCGAGGCTGCGCAGGCCGAGGTCGCCGACCACGCCGGGGCGGGTCGCGAACGTCACGACCCGGCCGGGTGCGCGGTAGCTGCGCGGATCGATCCCCATCCCCCGGAGCGCCTGCGCCAACGGTCCGGACGTGGACCCGTCGGCTGTCCCGAGCCCGAGCGAGCCGAAGGGGTCGTCGATCCGGTACGCGTCGGCCTCGTGCAGGAGCAGCGGGACGTCGAACTCGTCGCACACAGCGGCGGCATCCCAGGTGTGGTCGACGTGCCCGTGCGTCGCGAGCACGGCGATCGGCGCGAGTCCGTGACCGTGGACGACGGTCGCGACGGCCTGGGCGGTCCCGGCGCCGGCGTCGACGACCACGCACTCCCCACCGGCGGACGCCAGGACGTAGCAGTTGGTCCCGAACACGGGCGCGACGACGGTGTGCAGGACGAGAGGTGAGGCCACGCACCCACCCTATCGATGCAGCGACTGCCCTCCGGAGGCAGCGACCGTGACGTCATCGGTACCTCCGGAACAGGTGATCGGCGCGGTCAGCGGCTCGCGTTTGCCTAGACTGTGCTCGGCCCCGCGGGGGTCGAGCACGCGGCCCATCGCCGAACGCCGCGGCTGTCGACGAGGAGGAGACCGGGTGTCCCCGAACAAGCGTGAGCGGGAGTACGCACGACGCCGCTACGAGGAGTGGCAGCGGCGCAAGGCGGCGGCTCACGCACGGAAGCGTCGCCAGCAGATCGTCGCCGGCTCCGTCGTCGGGGTCCTGGTCGTCGCGCTCGGTGCCGCAGCCGCGATCTCGAGCGCCACGAACGGCACGCCGTCGACGCCACCCACGTCGAACGTGACCGCTCCCGGCGCCACGCCGAGCCCGACCGCCACCTACACGTTGCCGTCCCCCTCACTCGCCGAGGCTCGGCTGTGGACCGGGACCATCACGACATCGGCCGGCGCGATCGGCATCTCGCTCGACGGTGCCGCGGCCCCGCAGGCGGTCGCGAACTTCGTCTCGCTCGCGCAGCACGGGTTCTTCGCCTCCACGCCGTGCCACCGGTTGACGACGGCGGGCATCTTCGTGCTCCAGTGCGGCGACCCCACCGGCACCGGCACCGGCGGACCCGGCTACACGTGGGGTCCGATCGAGAACGCGCCGGCGAACAACATCTACCCAGCCGGGACCATCGCGATGGCCAGGGCCTCCGGCAACGGCTCGTCGATGGGCAGCCAGTTCTTCCTCGTCTACAAGGACTCCACGATCCCGGCGGACTCCGCCGGTGGCTACACCGTGTTCGGCCACATCACATCTGGTCTGGACGTCGTCCAGGCAGTCGCGGCCGCGGGCGTGAAGGGTGGCGGCTCTGACGGCGCCCCCGCAACCGCTGTCACCATCGAAGGAGTTGAGGTCAAGTGACCGAGAACGACGCCACCACCCCGACCGAGCCCACGGTCGCGGACCCGGCTCCGGACGAGTCGACCGAAGCTCCTGAGGCTCCGGCCCAGGTCGGCGACCCCTCGACCCCCGATCCCGCCGCAGAGGATTCGGTCGCCACGCCCTCGTCGTCTCCTGACCCGTCGGTCATGGCCGAGGCCGCCGAGCCCGAGCCGGCTACCGAGACCGCACCCGAGGCCGTCGCCGAGGCCGAACCGGCTACCGAGACCGCACCCGAGGCCGTCGCCGAGGCCGAACCGGCTACCGAGACCGCACCCGAGGCCGTCGCCGAGCCCGAGCCCGTTGCCGAACCCGAGCCCGCCGTCACGCCTCTGCCCGCCCCCAGTCCTCGCCCGATCCCGCGCCCGATCCCTCGGGCAGTCCCCCGGCCGCCGTCGATCACCCCGGCGTCGATCCCTCCAGCCCGGTCGACGACTGCGACCGGCGGGCCGGCCGCGGCGGTGCCCGCGCCGTCGGACGCGGCCGAGGCAGCTCTCGCAGCGACCTTCGGCCGCGTGGACGACGACGGGACGGTCTACGTGCGCGAGGGGACGGCCGAACGCGCCGTTGGGCAGTTCCCCGGCGCCTCGAGCGACGAGGCGCTGGCGCTCTACGTGCGTCGCTTCCTCGACCTGCAGGCGAAGGTCGTCGTGTTCGAGACGCGTCTCGCCGCGACCGACCTTGCCGTCAAGGAGATCGACCAGACTCTCGCCAAGCTGACCGAGGAGCTCGCCGAACCCGCTGCGGTCGGGGACCTCGACGCGCTCCGGGCCCGGCTCGACGCGCTCCGGCCGATCGCACAGGAACGCCGCGCCATCGCGGACGCCGAGCGCGCAGCCGCGAAGGAGGCCGCGCTCAAGGTGCGCACCGAGATCGTCGAGGCGGCCGAGCGCATCTCCGGGACAGATCCCGAGCGGATCCAGTGGCGGCCGGCCGGTGAGCAGCTCCGAGTCCTCCTCGAGCAGTGGAAGGAGTCGCAGCGCACCGGCCCGCGCCTCGACCGGCCGATCGAAGAGTCGCTCTGGAAGCGTTTCAGCCACGCCCGGACGACGTTCGACCGTGAGCGCCGGCACTTCTTCGCCGAGCTCGAGCAGCGCAACTCTCAGGCGAAGACGGTCAAGGAAGGGCTCGTCGCCCAGGCGGAGGCCCTCAGCTCCTCGACCGACTGGGCGGCGACGGCAGGCGCCTACCGAGACCTCATGACTGCCTGGAAGGGCGCCGGGCGCGCCAGCCGGCACGACGACGACGCGCTCTGGGCACGATTCCGTGCCGCCCAGGACACGTTCTTCGCCGCGCGCGACAACGCCGCGACGGTCACCGATGCCGAGTTCCGGGCGAACCTCGACGTCAAGGAGGCCCTGCTCGTCGAGGCCGAGCGGCTCCTGCCGGTCACCGACCTCGGCGCGGCCAAGCGTGCGCTCCGGACGATCCAGGACAGGTGGGATGCCGCCGGGAAGGTGCCACGCGGCGACCTCCAGCGAATCGAGGCACGCCTGCGGGCGGTCGAGACGGCCATCCGCGAAGCCGACCAGGCGGTGTGGACCCGGAGCAACCCGGAGACACGCGCCCGCGCCGAGGGTGCGGCCGCGCAGCTCCAGGCCGCAATCGCCGGGCTCGAGGCCGACCTGGCGAAGGCGAAGGCTTCTGGCAACGCCCGCAAGACGGCCGAGGCCCAGGCGGCACTCGACGCCCGACGGTCGTGGCTCGAGCAGGTCGAGCGCGCCGCACGGGAGTCCTGACCGCAGCTGCGGGGCGTGCCCCTCGCTCAGCGAGCCCCTCGCTCAGCGAACCGTGCCCCGCAGCCGGCGACCCTGTCCCCAGGTCCGCTGGGCGCAACGCCTGTCCACCGGTCAGCTGCGCCGTCGTTCGGACCCCTGACCGGCCTCGATGCTGGGGCCATGACGTCTCCCCTGGACTGGTTGCTCCCCGCCCGCCGCGACCCTTCCACGGTCGTCCGACTCGACGACGTCGGTCCGATCGGCTGGCAGGTGCTCCTGCGCGACGGCGCCCTCGACCACGTCTGGGGAGAGGTCGCGATTCCCGCCAACCATCCTTCGGGTCGCGCCGAGCGCGCTATCGCCCTCGCCCCTCACGTCCCGGCCCGCGCGGTCGTGGGACGGATGGCGGCAGCGTGGGTGCACACCGGCCGCACCCCACCGACGACTCTCGACCTGCTCGTCGAACCAGGCCGCCGCAGGCTCTCACCCGATCCTGCGCGCCGAACACGCGAGTGCCCGCTGCCGGAGGCCGACATCGACACCGTCAGCGACGTCCGGGTCACCTCGGTCCAGCGGACCGGGCTCGACCTCGCCCGGTGGGGAGCGCCGTCCGACCCCGAGCTCCTGGCCGAGATCGCGGCCCTGCTCGATCTCGGCTTCGACCCACGCACCGCGCTCGACGAGCTCGACGGCCTCAGCGGGCAGCGGGGCCTTCGGGCCGCACGCGAGACTCTCCAGCTCCTCGTCGAACGACACGCTCTGCCGACCGGGTCACCGTCGGCGCGGCGGTCTCACACCCGGATGGCGGGCTCGTCAGCGTTACGGGAACCGGTGATCCGGTAGACGTCGAACACACCCTCGACCTTGCGCACGGCGGCGAGCACCGACGCGAGGTGGGACGGCTCGGCCATCTCGAACACGAAGCGTGACATCGCGACCCTGTCGCGCGAGGTGGAGACCGTCGCCGAGAGGATGTTGACGTGATGGTCGGACAGCACCCTCGTGACGTCCGAGAGCAGCCGGCTCCGGTCCAGCGCCTCGACCTGGATCTGGACGAGGAACAGCGACGAGCCACCCGAGGTCCAAGCGACCTCGACGATGCGCTCCGGCTGCGAACGCAGCGCTTCCACGTTCACGCAGTCGGTCCGGTGAACGCTCACCCCGTTCCCCCGCGTGACGAAGCCGATGATGTCGTCTCCGGGAACCGGGGTGCAGCACTTCGACAGCTTGACCCACAGGTCGTCGACTCCCTTGACGACCACGCCCGGATCGCCGGTGCGCACGCGCCGACTCGTGCGGCCCGGTCGCGCGACCTCGGCGAGGTCCTCCTCGGCTGCCGGCTCGCCCCCCATCGACTGCACGAGCCGCTGCACGACGGTTGTGGCCGACACCTGGCCCTCGCCGATCGCGGCGTACAGCGCCGACACGTCCGCGTACCGCATCTCGTTGGCGAGGGCGACGAGAGCCTCGTGGGAGAGCAGCCTCTGGATCGGCAGGTTCTGCTTGCGCATCGCCTTCGCGATCGCGTCCTTGCCGTGCTCGATCGCCTCTTCACGGCGTTCCTTCGAGAACCACTGCCGGATCTTGTTCCGGGCACGGGGGCTCTTGACGAAGGTCATCCAGTCGCGGCTCGGACCCGCGTTCTCGGACTTGGACGTGAACACGTCCACGACGTCGCCGTTCTCCAGGGTCGAGTCGAGGGGGACGAGGCGCCCGTTGACCCGCGCACCCATCGTCCGGTGACCGACCTCGGTATGCACCGCGTAGGCGAAGTCGACCGGAGTCGACCCGGCCGGGAGGGCGATCACGTCGCCCTTGGGGGTGAACACGTAGACCTCGGCACCTGCGATCTCGAACCGGAGCGAGTCGAGGAACTCGCTCGGGTCCGCCGTCTCCTTCTGCCAGTCGACGAGCTGCCGCAGCCACGTCATGTCGTTCCCGGCCGAGTCGGTGACCGCAGGGTGCCCCTTGGCGCTCTCCTTGTACTTCCAGTGCGCCGCGACACCGTACTCGGCGCGCCGGTGCATGTCGTGGGTGCGGATCTGGATCTCTACCGGCTTGCCGCCGGGACCGATCACCGTGGTGTGCAGGGACTGGTAGAGGTTGAACTTGGGCATCGCGATGTAGTCCTTGAACCGGCCGGGAACCGGGTTCCATCGCGCGTGCAGGGATCCGAGGGCGGCGTAGCAGTCGCGGACGCTGTCCACGAGCACCCGGACACCGACGAGGTCGTAGATGTCCGCGAAGTCGCGACCCCGCACGATCATCTTCTGGTAGATCGAGTAGTAGTGCTTCGGGCGTCCGGTGACGACGGCCTTGATCTTCGCATTGCGCAGGTCAGCGGACACCTGTTCACGGACGACCGCGAGGTACTCCTCGCGCGCCGGCGCACGCTCGGAGACGAGGTGGACGATCTCGTCGTACACCTTCGGGTAGAGCATCGCGAAGGAGAGGTCCTCGAGCTCCCACTTGATCGTGTTCATGCCGAGTCGGTGGGCCAGCGGGGCGTAGATCTCGAGGGTCTCGCGGGCCTTGCGCTGCGCCGACTCCGCCGGCACGAACTTCCACGTCCGTGCGTTGTGGAGCCGGTCCGCCAGCTTGATCACGAGGACCCGGATGTCGCGCGACATCGCGACGACCATCTTGCGCACGGTCTCGGCCTGCGCAGCATCACCGAACGTCACCTTGTCGAGCTTCGTGACCCCGTCGACGAGCATCGCGACCTCAGGCCCGAAGTCGGCCCGGAGCGTCTCGAGCGAGTAGTCCGTGTCCTCGACCGTGTCATGCAGCAGTGCCGCGACCAGCGTCGACGGCGTCATGCCGAGCTCGGCGAGGATCGTCGCCACCGCGACGGGGTGGGTGATGTACGGGTCACCGCTCTTGCGGAGCTGGCCCCGGTGCGCCTGCTCGGCCACGGCGTACGCACGCTCGATCACCGTGAGGTCGGCCTTGGGGTGGTTCGCCCTGATGACCTGGAGCAGTGGCTCGAGGACCGGCGAGCCCGCGGTTCCGCGCGCTCCGAAGCGCACAAGTCGTGACCGGACTCGGCCCGTTGTCGCCGGCGGTTCGGTGCGCGCGTCGGTCTCGTTCGGAGTGATCGTGTTCTCGCTCATGCGCGCCTCCCCCGCTGGATCATCGACCGTGCCCAGGTCAGAGGTGCGTCCGCGCCGTCGGAGTCATGGGCTGATCCGACCTAGTCTACGGTGCGCGGCGGTCAGCCCACGTGGAGCAGCGAGTCGAGCTGCACCCCGGCGAGCCGCTCCCGGCCACCGAGCGCGTCCAGCTCGAGCAGGAATGCGAGGCCGACGACCTCCGCGCCGGCCGACTCGAGCAGCTTCACG
Source organism: Cellulomonas sp. P24 (assembly GCF_024704385.1). Lineage (NCBI taxonomy): Bacteria > Bacillati > Actinomycetota > Actinomycetes > Micrococcales > Cellulomonadaceae > Cellulomonas > Cellulomonas sp. P24. The sequence continues at coordinate 4,147,428 of NZ_JAJDFX010000002.1, read as the reverse complement.
GTCGCTGCGGCGGTACCGCCCGTCGCGAGGACGTCGTCGACGATGAGGACCCGGTCCCCGGGACGGATCGTCGACGGGTGCAGCTCCACGGTCGCCGATCCGTACTCGAGCTCGTACTCGGCCGCGAGCGTCGGCCCGGGAAGCTTGCCGGCCTTGCGCACCGCGATGAACCCGGCGCCGAGCGCCACCGCGACCGGTGCACCGAGGATGAACCCACGCGCCTCCATCCCGGCGACCAGGTCCACGCGCCCCTGCACGTAGGACGCGATGTGCTCGACCACCTCGGCGAACATCGGACCATCTGCGAGGAGGGGGGTGATGTCCTTGAACATCACCCCGTCCGTGGGGTAGTCGGGAACGTCGCGGACGAGCGCCGCGCACCGAGCTGCGAGATCTCCGGCCATCGTCGTCACCGCCGTCCCTGCTTGCGCCGTCGCGGCTGCGCCTGGTTGCCCAGATGCCCGCCCGGCAGCAGCTGGACGGCATGGGACGGTGCACCCACCGCCACGCCACCCTCGTCGCCGGACGCCGCCCGTGCGGCCAGGACCTTGGCGTCGTGCGCGGCGATCGCCGGCTCGCGCATCCGCAGCGCGACCTCGAGCGGGGTGGCCAGGAAGATCGACGAGAAGGCGCCGACGACGAGACCCACGAACAGCGCGAGAGCGATGTCTCGCAGCGTCCCGGCCCCGAGGATGAACGCCCCGATGAACAGGATCGATCCGACCGGGAGCAGGGCGACGACGGTCGTGTTGATCGAGCGCACGAGCGTCTGGTTCACCGCGAGGTTCGCCTGTTCCGCATACGTGAACCGGGTCTGGTCGAGCACTCCCTGGGTGTTCTCGCGCACCTTGTCGAACACGACGACCGTGTCGTAGATCGAGTACCCGAGGATCGTGAGGAACCCGATCACCGTGGCCGGCGTGACCTCCCAGCCGATCCCCGCGTACAACCCCACGGTCACGACGAGGTCGTGCCCGAGGGCCACCAGCGCGGCCACGGCCATGCGCCAGGCACGGAAGTACAGCGCCATGACGACGGTGACGAGGATCAGGAAGACGACGATGCCTCGGATCGCCTTGCTCGAGACGTCCGCACCCCACGAGGGGCCGACGAACGAGCTTGCGACGGCGTCCTTGGACACCTTGTACGCGTCGGCGAGGGCCAGACGCACCTGCTCGACCTGCGTGTTGGCCAGGTTCGTGGTCTGCACCCGGATCGAGCTGGTCCCCACCGCGGACACGAGCGGGACCTCCTTCGGGGCCACCGAGGCGACGGCGTCGATCGCCGCCTGTCGGTTCGAGGTCGCGACGCCGGAGATCGTGAACTCCGAACCGCCACGGAAGTCGATCCCCGGGTTGAGCCCCGGCACGACGAGCAGGACCGCCGACACCGCGACGAGGAGCGCCGCGATCGTGAACCAGATCTTGCGTCGGCCGACGATGTCGTACGACCGTCGTCCGGTGTAGAGGTCGTTGCCCCACTGGGCGAATCCGGCGGCCATCAGGACTCGTTCCTCTCGGTCGAGCTGGACTGCGCCGGTTCTCCGTCCGGTGTTCCCCCGGAGCCCGCGGCATCCTCAGGATCGACAGCGCCCGAGGTGCCGTCAGCGCCCTCGGCGAGCGCGGCCTGCGCGGCCGCTGCGGCGTCGGCTGCGGCCTTGCGCCGCTCGGCGATCGTCAGCGTGGGCGCAGCGGCGCGCAGGCTCGACACCACCGGGGCGTCGTCGGGGACCGCACTCGACGCGGTCTCCCCCATGACCACGCGACCCCGCCCGACGTACCGCGCACCGCGCACGCCGAGGCGACGAGGGTCGAGACCTGACGCCGGGTGCCCGTCTCCGAAGAACGAGGTCTTCGCGAGCAGCATCATCACCGGGTGCGTGAACGTGAAGACGATCAGCAGGTCGATCAGGGTGGTGAGGCCGAGCGTGAAGGCGAACCCACGCACACCGCCGACCGCGAGCACGTAGAGGACCGCCGCGGCGAGGAAGTTCACGGCGTCCGAGGCGAGGATGGTCCGACGTGCGCGGTTCCAGCCCTTGTCGACCGCGCCGACCAGGGTCCGGCCGTCACGCAGCTCGTCACGGACGCGCTCGAAGTACACGATGAAGGAGTCAGCGGTGATACCGATCGCCACGATCAGACCGGCGACACCCGGAAGGCTGAGGCGGTAGCCCTGCGTCCAGGACAGCAGGGTGATGACGCCGTAGGAGATCACGGCAGCGAGGGCCAGCGAGGCGACGGTCACGAGGCCGAGGGTCCGGTACTGGAGCAGCGAGTAGCCGACGACCAGGACGAGGCCGATCAGCCCGGCGAGCAGGCCCTTCTGGAGCTGCTCGGTCCCGAGAGTCGCCGACACCTGGTTCTCGCTCTGCACCGTGAACGTCAACGGCAGTGCACCGAAGTTCAGCTGGTTCGCCAGCGTCGCGGCTGTCGCGCGGGTGAAGCTGCCCGAGATCTCGGCGCGGCCGTCCGGGATGGTCTCGTTCACCGACGGTGCCGAGATCACGAGCCTGTCGAGGACCATCGCAAACCTGTTCAACGGCGACGTGAGCTTCGCGAGCCGTGCCGTCGTCTTCGCGAACTGCGTCGCCCCGGCCGAGTTGAACGTCATGTTGACGACCCACTCGTTCGTCACGACACCGTTCGCACCGGTCTTCAGGCCGGAGCTCGCGTTCGTGATCTCGGTGCCCTCGATCTCGACCGGACCCAGCGCGTACTTCGCCGAGCCGTCCTTGGCGCATGCGACCAGCCCGACGTCGGGGTTGTCACCGCCACCGCCGACGAGGTTCGAGGGCTTGGTGCAGTCGAGCGCGTCATACTCCGCCTTGAGGGCCGGCGTCACCCAGGAGAGGTCGCTCGGGTCGGTGCCTGCGGCGGGCGGGGTGCTGCTGAGGGTCGGTGCGACCGTCGGGCCCGATCCCGGGGTCGAGCTCGCTGTCGGCGTCGGCGCGCCGGTCATCAGGACGGGGCGGAACCGCATCTGTGCGGACTCGCGCACGAGGTTCAGCGTCGCCTCGCTGGGCTTGCCCGGAAGGGCCACCACGATGTTGTTGCCACCCTGGCTGGTGATCTGCGCCTCGGAGACACCGGAGGAGTCGACCCGCTGCCGGATGATGTCGATCGCCTGGGTGATCGTCGAGCTCGTGACCTTGGACGCGTCTGTCGTCGTCGGGGTCAGGATGATCTGCGTGCCACCCTCGAGGTCGAGGGCGAGCTTCGGTGTCGCCGTCGCGGTCGACCACTGCACGCCGGCGAACAGGGCGGCGAACAGGGCGACGATCAGGACTCCGAGGGTCACCAACGTCCGGACCGGACGGGAACCACGGGAATTGGCAGCCAACAGATCTTCTTCTCTCGTGCGCGCACGGCTCCCGATCAGGGGAACCGTGGGAGGTCCAGACGGTGCCCGACGCTCGACGGCGGGCCCGGGCCAGCCTACTTGTGTCCGGGATCCTCCGTGTCGGACTCGGGCGTCGTGGGGCCGTCGTCGAGCGAGGACAGGTCGTCGGGGACCTCGATGTCGTCGTCGAGCTCCTCGTCCTCGTCGTCCTCGAGCTCCTCGTCGTCCACCGGCGGCTCGACGACCTTCGCGATCGCGGCGCGGAGCCAGCGGCTGCGGTTGCCCGGCGTCGACTCGATCGTGATCTCGTCACCGTCGACACCCACGACCTCGCCGAACATCCCGGAGCCCGTCATGACCTGCTGACCGACGGCGAGGTTGGCGCGGAACGCCTGCTGGGCCTTCTGCTGCTTCCGCTGGTTCCGGGACATCAGGAACATGGCGCCGACGCCCAGGATGAGGATCAGGAACAGGCTGGTGTTGCTTCCCACGGTGTCGCACTCCGGATCTCGTGTGGTGGCGGCCGCCGTCGCGGTGGCGGACCCTGCGTACCTTAACGCGCGGGGCCCGGCGGCGCGGCACCCGACGCCGACGGCTGGGCCGTGTTCACCCGTCGCGAGCGACCGGCCCCGTCCCGACGACTCAGCCGAACAGGGTCCCGAGGCCTGCGGACGGTGGCACCTCGAGCCCGAGGTGCTCCCACGCCGCCGGCATGGCGACCCTCCCCCGTGGGGTGCGACCGATCAGCCCCTCGCGCACCAGGAAGGGCTCGGCAACCGTCTCGACCGTCTCCGGCTCCTCGCCGACGGCCACCGCGAGCGTGGTCAGACCCACAGGTCCACCGCCGAACCGGGTGCACAGCGCCGTCAGCACCGCACGATCGAGCCGATCCAGGCCGAGCACGTCGACCTCGTAGACCTCGAGAGCCGCATGGGCCGCCGACAGCGAGAGCCGACCGTCACCACGGACCTGGGCCCAGTCCCGCACCCGGCGCAGCAGGCGGTTGGCGATCCGCGGCGTCCCCCGGGAGCGTGAGGCGATCTCGGCCGCCGCGTCGGCGTCGAGGTGGATACCGAGCAGCCCCGCCGATCGCACCAGGACACGCTCGAGCTCGTCGTCGGCGTAGAAGTCGAGGTGCCCCGTGAACCCGAACCGGTCACGCAACGGTGCCGGGAGGAGCCCCGCCCGCGTGGTCGCCCCGACCACCGTGAACGGCGGCAGCGCGAGCGGGATGGCGCTGGCCCCCGCACCCTTGCCGACGACGACGTCGACCCGGAAGTCCTCCATCGCGACGTACAGCAGCTCCTCCGCCGGGCGTGCGATCCGGTGGATCTCGTCGAGGAACAGCACCTCGCCCTCCTCGAGGGAGGACAGCACCGCGGCGAGGTCACCCGCGTGCTGGATCGCCGGGCCGGAGGTGACCCGCAAAGAGGTTCCGAGCTCCGCGGCGATGATCATCGCCAGAGTCGTCTTGCCGAGACCCGGAGGGCCGGACAGCAGGACGTGGTCCGGCGCCTTCCCCCGCCCGAGGGCGGCGTGGAGGACCAGCGACAGCTGGTCGCGCACGACGCGCTGGCCGACGAACTCGTCGAGGCTGCGCGGGCGGAGGGCGGCCTCCGCCGCACGCTCGACGTCGTCCGCACCGGGCCGGACCACGCGTTCGGTGACGATCTCCTCACGCTCCGCCCGCTCGAACGTCCTCGGCACGAGCGAACCTGCGCCCTCGACACCGGTCAGGTCCCGCCCGGCTCCCTCAGCCACGACCGCCGCCGAGCGCCCGCAACGTCGCCCGCAGGAGCGACGCGACCTCGAGGATCTCGCCTGAGGCCTCCACGGCGTCGGCGACACCCGTGACGGCGTCCTGCGCGGCCTTCGCGGTCCAGCCGAGCCCGACGAGCGCCTCCGTCACCTGCTCGCGCGGCCGTGCGCCGGTGGTGTCGGAGGCGTCAGGCCGCGCACCGCCGTCGGACGCCGAGGTCGACGGCGCACCGAGTCGGCCGGCGAGCTCGAGGACGATCCGCTGCGCCCCCTTGTGCCCGATGCCGGGCACGCGCTTCAACGCGGCGAGGTCCTCGTCCTGGACGGCACGCCTCAGCGCGTCCGGGCTGTGGACCGCGAGCATCGCCAGCGCCAGCCGAGGCCCCACCCCGCTCACGGTCTGCACCGTCTCGAAGACCTCGCGCTCGTCGGGATCGGCGAACCCGAACAGCGTCAGCGCGTCCTCACGAACCAGCAGCGAGGTCGCCAGGAAGGCCGTGGCACCGACCCTGAGGGTCGCGAGCGTCGCCGGCGTCGCATGCACCAGCAGGCCCACGCCGCCCACCTCGACCACCGCACCGTCGAGACGGACCGCCTGCACCGTTCCGCGGACCGAGGCGATCATCGGTTCTCCTCACCATGAGCGTCGAGCACGACAGGTGCCGGTGCCACGGCCGACACGACCGTGCCGGGCAACAGCTGCGACCGGCAGAGCCCTGGTCGCCACCGACTCCCGAACACCTGTACGAACGCCGCCAAGGCTAGCAACCGCCCTCAGGCACGCGACCCACGACGCGCCGCCTGCTCGGCCGCCGCCCACGCGCGCTGTGCCGACGTCAGAGAACCCGGGGCCCGCTGCGGCGCCCCGACCGCGCCGGCCGGGCGCCACAGGTGGCAGATCGCCAGTGCAAGGGCGTCGGCCGCGTCCGCCGGCTCCGGGCGCTCGTCGAGCCCGAGGATCCGCGCGACCATCGTCTGCACCTGGCTCTTGCCCGCACGCCCCGAGCCGGTCACCGCCGCCTTCACCTCGCTCGGCGTGTGCAGTGCGACCGGGATCCGGTGCCGTGCGGCGGCGAGCATCGCCACCCCCGCCACCTGTGCGGTCCCCGTCACCGTGCTCAGGTTGTGCTGCGCGAACACCCGCTCGACCGCGACCGCGTCGGGCGCGTGCTCCTCGATCCATCGATCGAGCTCTGTCGCGATGGCGAGCAGCCGCTGGTCGATGTCGGCCCCCGGGTCCGACCGGGCCACCCCGACGTCGACGAGCCGCACCTTCCGGGCCGGCAGACCGTCGACGACACCCAGACCGCACCGGGTCAGGCCTGGGTCGACTCCGAGGACGCGCACGCCGTCAGCATCTCAGGCCGATCGTCGCGCCGACGACTGCGACACAGCCAGCCGGCCGACGACGCGGTGACCACCGTCCGGCGCGACCGGCGAGTCACTCCTCGTCGAGCGCGGCGAGGACCTCGTCGGAGGCGTCGAAGTTCGCGAACACGTTCTGGACGTCGTCGCTGTCCTCGAGCGCGTCGATCAGGCGCAGGATCTTGCGTGCCCCGTCGACGTCCACCTCGATCTGGGTGGCCGGGACGAACTGGCTGTCCGCCGAGTCGTACTCGATCCCCGCCGCCTGCAGCGCGGTGCGCACCGGCACCATGTCGGTCGCCTCGGAGATCACCTCGAACACGTCGCCGAGGTCGTTGACCTCCTCCGCCCCCGCGTCCAGGACCGCCATGAGGATGTCGTCCTCGGTGAGTGCGCCCTCCTTCGGCACGACGACGACACCCTTGCGGGTGAACAGGTAGGACACCGACCCCGGGTCGGCCATCTGACCGCCGTTGCGCGTGAACGCCACCCGGACGTCCGACGCGGCACGGTTCCTGTTGTCGGTCAGGCACTCCACGAGGACCGCGATACCGCCCGGGCCGTAGCCCTCGTAGGTGATCGACTGGTAGTCGGCACCGCCGGCTTCCTGGCCGGACCCGCGCTTCACCGCGCGGTTGATGTTGTCGATCGGCACGGAGGACTTCTTGGCCTTCTGCACCGCGTCGAAGAGCGTCGGGTTGCCGGCGAGGTCACCGCCGCCGGTCCGCGCCGCCACCTCGATGTTCTTGATGAGCTTGGCGAAGAGCTTGCTCCGCTTGGCGTCGACGACAGCCTTCTTGTGCTTGGTGGTGGCCCACTTGGAGTGACCCGACATCGCTCGATCTCCTTCATCCGCGCCCAGTCGAGACCCGACGCAGCGCCAGGTGGACGACCTGCAGGTCAGCTGCAGGTCCGCCTGGACAGACTCAGAGGCTCTCGCGGACGATCCGCACGAACATTCGGTGCACGCGCGTGTCGCCGGTGACCTCCGGGTGGAAGGAGGTCGCCAGGAGTCGACCGTGGCGCACCGCGACGATCCTACCGGCGGCGGGACCCGTCGCGACCGCGCCCAGCACCGTCGCGGCCGGTCCGACCTCCTCGACCCAGGGGGCACGGATGAAGACGCCGTGCATCGGACGGGTCGCGCTGTCGTCGATGCCCTCGATCGTCAGGTCGGTCTCGAACGAGTCGACCTGCCGCCCGAACGCGTTGCGTCGGACCGTGATGTCGAGCCCGCCGAGCGTCTGCTGACCGGGGATGCCGTCGAGCAACCGGTCCGCGAGCAGGATCATCCCGGCGCACGAGCCGTAGGCCGGCAACCCCTCCGCGATCCGCCCGCGCAGCGGCTCCGCGAGGTCGAACGCGCGCAGCAGCTTGTCGATCGTCGTCGACTCGCCGCCCGGCAGCACGATCCCGTCGAGGTCCTTGAGCTCGCGCTCCCGGCGCACGAGCACGGTGCTCGCCCCGCTCGCCTCCAGCGCCGCCACGTGCTCACGGACATCACCCTGCAGCGCCAGCACACCGATCGTCGGATTCACCGGGTCATCCTACGAACAAGCCGTCACGCGTCGGCACCGACGACCGCACCGCGATCGGCCTCCGCACGCCACGCGTCGACCAGGTCGGCGAGCCGGGTCAGCCCCTCCAGCAGGATCGTGCGCTCGCTCGCGAGCGAGACCCGGACCATGCCGGCGCCACCCGGTCCGAAGGCCTCACCGGGCGACACCGCGACGTGCGCGTCCCTGATCAGGCGCAGCGCGAACGCGTGACCGTCCGCGGTGGCGGCGGACACGTCGACCATCAGGTAGAACGCGCCCTGCGGCCGGGCGCACGGGATGCCGCGCGCCGTCAGCAGCGCGATCGCGGCATCACGACGTTCGCGGTACGAGGCCACGGCGGCGTGCACCGCGTCCTGCGGCCCCGTGAGCGCCGCCAGTGCAGCCCGCTGGCTGATCGACGACGGGCAGGCGATCGTCGCCTCGGCCACCTGCCCGAGCAGACCCGCCACGACCGGGTCATGGGTCACCACGTACCCCAGGCGCCAGCCGGTCATCGCGTACGTCTTCGAGAAGCTGTGGAACGCGAGCACCCGTGCGTCCGTGTCGAAGGCCGCCGGGCTCACGTGCGGGACCTCGAAGGTGATCGCCTCGTAGCACTCGTCGGAGAACACCCACAGGTCGTGCCGGCGCGCGATCTCGACGATGCCCGCCAGGAGCTCCGCGGGGTAGACGGCGCCGGTCGGGTTGTTCGGCGAGTTGACGAGGATCACCTTCGTCCGCGCGGTGATCGCGGCCTCGATGTCCTCGAGCGTCGGCACGAAACCGTTCGCCGCACGGGCCGGGTACGTCGCCACGTCCACACCCGCGGCGACGGCGGCCATCCGCCAGTTCGGGAACTCCGGGTCGGGGAGCAGGATCTCGTCGCCGGGGCCCATCGTCGCGTTGATCGCCATCGCGAGCCCGTGCATCGCCCCGTGGGTCACGACGACCTCGCTCGGCTCGACCGGGATACCGGTCGTCGCCGTCACCCGGGCCGCCAGGGCGGCGCGGAGCTCAGGTGCCCCGACGCTCGACGTGTAGTGCGTGTACCCCGCACGCGCGTCGGCCGCCGCGGCCTCGACGACGTGCGCCGGTGTGGGCACGTCGGGCTCGCCGATCTCGAGGCGCAGGCACTCGGGATCTCTCATGGCCAGCTCCATGAGAGTACGGATGCCGGAACGCTGCATGTGGACGACGGGAGATGTGGAGAGAGGCACGTCTCGACGCTACCCGGCCCAGATGACACGCAGGTTACCGACCGGTACGGTCCGTCCCGCCGAGGTGCCGGGTCACGCCGTCCCACCCCGCGAGCAGGCCGCGGACGAGGTCGACGAGCCCTTCTGGGAAGACCTCCTCGGTCACGCCCGCGAGGGCGTCGAGCGGCCACCAGCGCAGCTCGTCGAGGATCCGTCTCTCGACGTCGGTCCAGCCGTCGCGGCTGAGGTCGTCCTCGTGCGTACCGTGCTCGTCGAGCCGTGCGAGGAAGATCTCCTCGTCCTGCCGGCACGTCACCGCAAGGAAGTCGAAGACCGCCGACCGGGTCACCACCGGTCCGACGAGCGACGCGACGTCGACCTCGAGCCCGGTCTCCTCGCGGAGCTCGCGGACCGCAGCCGACCTCGCGTCCTCCCCCGGGTCGATGCCGCCACCCACCGTGAACCACCACGAGCGCGACGGCTGGTCGACGTCGTGACCGCGCATCAGCAGCACCCGGTCGGACGCGTCGACCAGGATCACGCGCGCCGCGCGCCGGAACGGCAGCCCGTCCGGGCCCGGAACCCAGTCCGGGCCCAGACCGTGCGCCGGGCTCGGCGCCGCCGCCGTCACCAGCCCCGGTCGGCCAGCCGGTGCGGGACCGGCACGTCGTCCACGTTGATCCCGACCATCGCCTCGCCGAGGCCGCGCGAGACGCTCGCGATCACGTCGGGGTCGTCGTAGAACGTGGTCGCCTTGACGATGGCCGCGGCGCGCTGCTCAGGGTTGCCGGACTTGAAGATCCCCGACCCGACGAACACACCCTCGGCGCCGAGCTGCATCATCATCGCCGCGTCCGCGGGGGTCGCGATGCCGCCGGCCGTGAACAGCACGACCGGCAGCTTCCCGGCCACGGCGACCTCCTTGACCAGCTCGTACGGCGCCTGGAGCTCCTTGGCCGCAAGGTAGAGCTCGTCCTCCGGAAGGGTCGTCAGGCGGCGGATCTCGTCACGGAGGGTGCGCATGTGCGTCGTGGCGTTCGACACGTCACCCGTGCCGGCCTCACCCTTGGAGCGGATCATCGCAGCGCCCTCGGTGATGCGGCGCAACGCCTCGCCGAGGTTCGTCGCACCGCACACGAACGGCACCGTGAAGCGCCACTTGTCGATGTGGTGGGCGTAGTCGGCCGGGGTGAGGACCTCGGACTCGTCGACGTAGTCGACACCGAGCGACTGCAGCACCTGGGCCTCGACGAAGTGGCCGATCCGGGCCTTCGCCATCACCGGGATCGAGACCTGCGCGATGATGCCGTCGATCAGGTCCGGGTCGCTCATCCGCGCGACCCCACCCTGCGCGCGGATGTCCGCCGGTACCCGCTCGAGAGCCATGACCGCGACGGCGCCCGCGTCTTCGGCGATCTTCGCCTGCTCGGGCGTGACGACGTCCATGATGACGCCGCCCTTGAGCATCTCGGCCATGCCGCGCTTGACCTTGGCTGTGCCGACGACGGACTCGGTGTTCTCGCTGCTCACTGCAGACCTCACTGATCGAAGAGGAGGGGTGTCCCGCGCCTGAGACCTCAGCGGCCCGGTGCGGCCATCCTAGACCGGCGTCTGCGCCTCGGACCCGCCTGCCTGGATGCCGGAACCGGGCCGGCCGAGGGCGTCCGGCCAGCCGTCGTCGAGCTCGACCGTCTGCGGCACCGGCGCATGGCCGGCGAGGCGCAGCACACGTGCCATGAACGTGCGACGCATGCGTTGCGCCTGCGCCACGGCCTCGTTGTGGAACCGACGTGACAGCTGGACGCGGTACCAGGCGGCCGACAGCGAGCCGAGGAGCTCGTGGCCGCCCGGTTCCGCCCAGAGGACGGCGACCTCGTCAGGATCCCCGAGAGCGGCCCGCAGGGTCGCCGAGAGCTCGCTCTCCGCGAGACCACGGTCGAGCACCGGGCCGTCGGACGCCGACACCAGCATCGCGCGGGCGTCGTCCCCGCCGTGGTCCGGCAGCAGCCGTGCCAGCTCGCCGTCGTCGAGGCCACCGGCCGCGAGCACCGCCCACGCGGACTCCCCCACCAGGACCGCGCTGACCGGGTCGAGCAGTCCCGAGGCCGCCAGCTCCGCTGCCGCCGACGCACGCCGGACCAGCTGGGTGTCGAGGACGGCGCGGAGCGCGGCGACCTTCCGGTGCAGCCGGTCCAGCCGGGACGCCGCGACCCAGGCCGACCAGGCGAGCAGCGCGACCAGCGCGACGAGAAGAAGCCCGACGTCGGAGGTCGTCATCGGCGGACCCCTCGGGTGACCGCGCCGAGGCCACGCGAGCCGCGGACGGACGTCGGGTCCTCACGCACGCTCGTCGCGCCCTGGACCGCGACCGCCATCTCGTAGACCGTGAGCACCTCGGTCGTCACGGAGGACCAGTCGTAGCGGATGACCGCCTCGCCGGCCCGGGCGACCACCGTGGCACGAGCCGCCGGGTCGCTGAGCGTCGCACTGAGCGTCTGCGCGAGGGAGTGGCTGTCGCCGGTGGTGAACAGCACACCGGACGCGCCGTCCTCGAGGACGCGACGGAACGCACCCAGGTCGCTCGCCACCACGCAGGCCCCCGCGCTCATCGCCTCCACGAGGACGATCCCGAAGCTCTCGCCACCCGTCTGCGGCCCGCAGTACACGGTCACCGAGCTCAGCAGGGCTGCCTTCTCCGCGTCCGTGAGCGGCCCGAGGAACTCGACCGCGCGCGCGTCGTCGCCGAGCAGCTCCCGGGCCTCCTCGGGACCGGTGTCGCCGCGCCCGGCGATCAGGAACCGCGCGCCGGGATGGTGACGGAGCACCTCGGGGACGGCCCCCAGCAGGACCGGGAGCCCCTTGCGTGGTTCGTCGAGGCGGCCGAGGAACGCGATCGTCGGTGCGTCGGCCGTGCCCGTCCAGCGCGGGTCCGCGACGGCGTCCCGGAAGCTCGCCACGTTCACCCCGTTCGGGATGACCACCGCATCGCCGCCCAGGTGCTCGATCAACGTCCGCCGAGCGTCCTCCGACACCGCGATACGGGCCGAGATCTTCTCCATGCTCTGGCGGACCAACGGGTAGGCCATCTGCAGCGGGCGGGACCGGATGAGCGCGGTGTGGAACGTCGCGACGATCGGCCCGTCGGCGATCCACAGCGCAAGCATCCCGAGGCTCGGCGTCACCGGCTCGTGGAGGTGCAGCACGTCGAACTCGCCGGCCGCGAGCCATCGCCGGACCCGGGCGGCCGTGAGCGGGCCGAAGGTCATCCGGGCGACCGACCCGTTGTACCGGACCGGTACCGCGCGCCCGGCGGACGTCATGTAGTCGGGGATCGGGGTGTCGTCGTCGGCCGGGGCGAGGACGGAGACCTCGTGTCCGCGCTCGATCAACGACTCCGCCAGGTCCCGCACGTGGAACTGCACACCGCCCGGCACGTCGAACGAGTACGGGCACACGATCCCGATGCGCAGCCGGCGCTGGTCGGCCGTCATGCCGTGCCGCCACGGGTCTCGGCCGTCGCCGCGACCTCGGCATCGCGTGCCGGGTCGAGGTCGGCGACGAACACCTTCTGGAGCATGTGCCAGTCCGCCGGGTGCGCGGCGATGCCGGTGGCGATCGCGTCGACCCAGGCCTGGGTGGTCACGGCGACCCGCTCGGCGCGCGGGACACCGTCCGAGGCCGTGGCGACGGGGAGGAACTCGACCACGATGCCCCACGGCGACCCGGCACGGCGGCGCCGCTCACCGGTGAGACGCTCGTACCAGATCGAGGCGGCGAACAGCGGCGCCCCGGTCGAGACCGCGAGAGCCGCCGGCCCCGCCGCGACCCGCGCCAGGTGCCCGAGAAGATCGACCTCGATGCCGCGGTGCGTGAGGTCACGGTCGGCCACCAGCGGGACCAGGCCGGCCCCCGACCCGCCGCCCACGACGCGGAGCAGCTCGCGGAACACGTCGGGGCCGCCCGTGAGCGGGAGGATCGTCATCCCGAGACCCTCCCGGAACGCCAGGAACTCCTGGAACAGCTCCTCCGGCTCGAGCCGCTCGGCCACGGTCGTCACCGGGGCGAGGTTCGCGGTCGCCCACGCGCCGGCGAGGTCCCAGTTCCCCTGGTGCCCGAGTGCGACCACGATCCTCTCCCCGCGCGCGAGGACGAGCCTGACGTGCTCCTCGCCCACGGTCCGCACCCGCGCGGCGATCTGCGCCTCGGTCAGCGTCGACAACGTGAACGCCTCGCCGTAATAGCGCATGTACGACCTCATCCCCGCCCGGGAGAGCGCCCGCAGCTCGCGGCGCGAGACATCGGGGCGAAGCCGACGGAGGTTCCGCTCGAGCTGGCGGACGCCCTTCCCGCGACGGACCCAGGCCGCGTCGGCGACGAGGGCGCCCGCCGCGCGCACCACGCCGCCAGGGACGTGCGCGCCGATCCGCCACGCGAGGGTCAGCGACGATCCGCCGCTCATGCGTCGGCCTGTCCCCGGGTGCCGCCGGCTGCGGCCACCTGCGCCCGGACCGTCTGCATCCGCTGGACCACCGTGATCAGACCGGCGATGGCGAGGAGACCGAGCGCCACCGTCATGACGACCCGCGGCAGGCCCATCCCGACGAGCGCGGCCGCGGTCAGGACCACGACGAGACGGTCGGCGCGTTCCGCGATCCCGACGGCGGCGGTCATCCCGAGGCCCTCGGCGCGCGCTCGCGCATACGGGACGATCGACCCGATCACGAGGCACGCGAGGGCGAGGACGGCCGTCGTCCGGTCGTTCCCGCCGCCCGTGTACCAGAGCACGAGGCCGGCGAAGATCGCACCGTCACCGAACCGGTCGAGCGTCGAGTCGAGGAACGCCCCCCAGCTCCCCGCGCGTCCGGACCTGCGGGCCATGACGCCGTCGAGCGAGTCCGTGAGGGCGAACAGGGCGATCACGAGGCTGCCGGCGAGCAGGTGCCCGGTCGGGTAGAGCCAGAGCGCAGCGACGACGACCGCCACCGTCCCGGTGATCGTCACCGCGTCCGGCGAGACGCCGCGCCGGATCAGCAGATCGGCGAGCGGGGTCCAGAGCCTCGTCATGACCGCGCGCAATCGCTTCAGCACGTCTCGATCATCCTCTCGTGGAGTCGTGCTGCGGTGGGACCGGCCACGCGCCCGCCAGAGCGTCGCGCGTGTCCGCGAGAAGCTCGGGCAGCGCCCGTGACCGGGCGACGATCGGCAGGAAGTTCGAGTCACCACCCCACCGCGGCACGATGTGCTGATGGAGGTGCGCGGCGATGCCGGCGCCCGCCACCGCTCCCTGGTTCATGCCGATGTTGAAGCCGGCGGGGGCGGACACGTCCCTGATGACCCGCATCGCCGTCCGGGTGAGCTCGGCGAGCTCGAGGGTCTCCTCGAGCGACAGCTCGGTGTAGTCCGCGACGTGCCGGTAGGGGCACACGAGCACGTGACCGGAGTTGTACGGGTACAGGTTCATCACGACGTACGCGAGCGTCCCGCGCGCGACCACGAGACCCTCCTCGTCGGAGAGCCCCGGGATGCGGCAGAACGGGCAGCCGTCACCAGGAGCGTCGTCGGTGGGCTTGTCCTGTCCTCCGATGTACACCATCCGGTGCGGCGTCCACAGGCGCTCGTACCCGTCCGGGTCGCCGGCGAGACCGCCTGCGCTCTCGAGGAGCGGCTCCTGCGCGGCCACGATCAGGTACCGGTCGTCAGACGCGTCATACCTGGACCCGGTCGCGCACGACCGCCACGATCCGCTCCACCGCCTCGGCGACCGGGACCGCGTTGTCCTGATGACCGTCGCGGTAGCGGAACGAGACCGCGCCGGCCTCGACGTCCTCACCACCGGCGATGAGGACGAACGGCACCTTCTGCGTGCTCGCGTTGCGGATCTTCTTGCCGAACCGGTCGTCGCTGAGGTCCAGCTCCGCACGGATGCCCGCGGCCCGGAGCTGCGCGACGACGTCCGCGAGGTAGTCGTTGAACGGCTCGGCGACCGGGACCGCGACGACCTGGACGGGCGCGAGCCAGGCGGGGAACGCCCCCGCGTAGTGCTCGACGAGGATCGCGAAGAACCGCTCGATCGACCCGAACAGCGCGCGGTGGATCATCACCGGTCGCTGCCTGCTGCCGTCGGCCGCGGTGTACTCGAGCTCGAACAGCTCCGGCTCGAAGAAGTCGAGCTGGATCGTCGAGAGCTGCCAGGTGCGGCCGATCGCGTCCTTCGCCTGCACCGAGATCTTCGGCCCGTAGAAGGCCGCCCCGCCCGGGTCGTCGACCAGCTCGAGACCGGAGGCGGTCGCCACCTCACGCAGCGTCTCGGTGGCCTCGTCCCAGGTCGCGTCGTCGCCGACCGACTTCTTCGGGTCCCGCGTCGACAGCTCCAGGTAGAACTCGCCGAGCCCGTAGTCGCGCAGGAGGTCGAGCACGAAGGTCAGCAGCGACCCGAGCTCGTCGCGCATCTGCTCGCGCGTGCAGTAGATGTGGGCGTCGTCCTGGGTGAAACCGCGCGCGCGGGTCATCCCGTGCACGACACCCGACTTCTCGTAGCGGTACACCGTGCCGAACTCGAACAGCCGCAGCGGCAGCTCCCGGTACGAGCGTCCCCTCGAGGAGAACACCAGGTTGTGCATCGGGCAGTTCATCGGCTTGAGGTAGTAGTCCTGCCCCTCACGCTTGAGCGTGCCGTCCTCGTGGTACTCGGCGTCCAGCCGCATCGGCGGGTACATGCCGTCGGCGTACCAGTCGAGGTGCTTGGACGTCTCGAAGAGCTTGGCCTTGGTGATGTGCGGGGTGGTGACGAACGAGTACCCCGCCTCGACGTGCTTGCGCCGGGAGTAGTCCTCCATCTCCATCCGCACGATCCCGCCCTTGGGGTGGAACACCGCGAGCCCCGACCCGATCTCGTCCGGGAACGAGAAGAGGTCCAGCTCACTCCCCAGCCGACGGTGGTCGCGACGCTCCGCCTCGACCAGACGGTCCAGGTAGGCGTGGAGCGCGTCCTTCGTCGCCCAGGCGGTGCCGTAGATGCGCTGGAGCTGAGGGTTCTTCTCGGAACCGCGCCAGTACGCCGCCGCGGACCGCATGAGCTGGAAGCCGTTGCCGATCAGCCGGGTGCTGGGCAGGTGCGGGCCGCGGCACAGGTCCTGCCAGGCGACCTCGCCACCACGACGCACGTTCTGGTAGATGCTCAGCCCGCCGAGTCCGACCTCGACACCTGCGCCGTCGTCCTGCGCACCGGGGGTGCCCTTGAGGCCGATGAGCTCCAGCTTGTAGGGCTCGGATGCGAGGGCCTCGCGCGCCTCGTCCTCGGTGACGTCCCAGCGGCGGAAGGTCTGCCCCTCCTTGATGATCCGGACCATCGCCTTGTCGAGCGCCTTGAGGTCCTCCGGGGTGAACGGGGTCTCGACGTCGAAGTCGTAGTAGAAGCCATCGGTGATCGGCGGCCCGATCCCGAGCCTCGCGTCCGGGTTCACCTGCTGGACGGCCTGGGCGAGCACGTGCGCGGTCGAGTGCCGGAGGACCTGCAGGCCGTCCGGGGAGTCGATCGTGACCGGCTCGACCACGGCACCGTCAGGGAGCGGCGCGGAGAGGTCCGTCAGTACGCCGTCGACCCGGGCGACGACGACCTCGCGCCGAGTCGCGAAGAGGTCCGCGGACGTCGTCCCCGGTGCCACCTGGGTGCTGGTCCCCTCGACCGTGATGGTCAGCTGCTCCGGTGCGGGCACGTCGATGGCCTCCTCGTGATCGTGAACGCACCGGCCGGCACGCAGGTCGATGCTACCGAGGTCCGGCCGCCGTCGGCTCGCGTCGCCTGCTCGGGCGAACTGCTGCGCACGTCATACGCCCGAATGGGTGGACTTCACCGCGGCAACATCCGGACAAACCGGGATGCAGCGGGGCAAACCTGGCTGCTGACCAGCGCATTCGCCGGACAACTTCACCCCGGAAACGGCGACGACTCCCCGCCAGAGCACTGGCCGGGAGTCGTGTACGTGGGCGATACTGGGTTCGAACCAGTGACCTCCTCGGTGTGAACGAGGCGCTCTACCACTGAGCCAATCGCCCGTCTGTTCCGGCGAGAGGCTCACCGGGACGACGCTTCTGAGGATGTTACAGAAGCAGGGCCGATATTCCGAACCGAGCAGGCGTCCGCCCGGCTCAACCGATCGTGCGAGCAGGTCCCGTCGCCGATCCACCGTGTTGCTGGCATGATGTTTCGACCGTGAGGAGGACGCCGGACATGACCACTGGGGCACCCGACATCGTCGACGTCATCACCATGCAGCTGATCGGCCCCGACGAGAGCGTCATGCCGGTCCTGGCAGAACTCTCCTACCGGGTCTGCGACCCCTACACGGTCCGGGCGGTCTTCACGGGTTCACACACCATGTCGACCTGGCTGCTCGGCCGCGAGCTGATCGCCCAGGGGCTCGAGGCCGACCAGGACTCGTGCGCCGGCACCGGCGACGTCCAGGTGTGGCGCGACGAGGACCGCAGCTACGTGCTCATCTCGCTCAACGGCGTCGAGGGCAACGCCCTCCTCGCGGCACCCGCCGAGCCGCTCGAGCGCTTCATCACCAAGACCGAGGCGCTCGTGCCGTTCGGCAACGAGAGCGATCAGATGGACCCGGAGATCAGCGCGCTGATCGCCGCTCTCCTCACGGCCTGACACCACTGGCGAGGGCCCCGACCGGATCCGGTCGGGGTCCTCGCCACGTCACGTCGGCGCGCCAGGCGCGGGCCGCCAGCACGTCTCGCGCCCCGCCCGGTCACGGGTCGAGGTCGTCCTCCGCCCGCGCCCGGAACGCCGCCTGCGCCTCGATGCTCACCGGCCCAGGCAGGACGTCGGAGCCGTCGAGCCAGGCAACCGGCTCGACCTCGCGCGTGCTGGAGGTCAGGGCCAGCTGCGCCCGCCCCGCGAGGACGTCGTCGAGCACCGCGAACGGCAGCTCGCCCGGCCCGGCCTCACGCACCACGATGCCGGCCTCCGGAGCCCACTCGAGAAGCAGCTCACGGGTGATCCCGGCAAGGCAGCCGCTCGACAACGCCGGGGTGATCAGCTCCCCGCCCACCTCGACGACCACGTTGGAGCCGGTGCCTTCGCAGAGGTCGCCGACCGTGTTGGCCATGATCGCCTCGTCGGCACCGTGCGTCACCGCAGCGGCGAGCGCCACCACGTTCTCCGCGTACGACGTCGTCTTGAGCCCGGCGACGGCCGACCGCTCGTTCCGCACCCAGCGCACCCGGGCGACCCGGGCCCGCACCGGACGGGCCGCCGGTGCCGCCACGACGACCACCGTCGGCCGTTCCTGCCCGGGCGCCGCCCGATTCGATCCCACCGGGCCCGGACCGGCCGTCACCGTGACCCTGACCCGACCCGCGCCGTCGCCGGCAGCGGCGAGGACCGCACGGACCCCGTCCCGGATGAGGTCCTCGTCCGGGGCTGGAAGGCCCAGCCCGGACGCCGATCGCTGGAGTCGCCGCAGGTGCCGCGTCAGCGCGAACGCCTGACCCCGCAGCACCGTGCAGGTCTCGAACACCCCGTCGCCGACCGTGAGGCCGTGGTCGACCGCGGTCACC
The DNA here is from genome assembly GCF_024704385.1 of Cellulomonas sp. P24. Taxonomy (NCBI): domain Bacteria; kingdom Bacillati; phylum Actinomycetota; class Actinomycetes; order Micrococcales; family Cellulomonadaceae; genus Cellulomonas; species Cellulomonas sp. P24. The sequence continues at coordinate 4,128,659 of NZ_JAJDFX010000002.1, read as the reverse complement.
ACGGCCTCTCTCGGGTCGACCAGTCGCCCACCGGACCAGATCACCACACCCGCCGACATCAGCTCGCCTCCGCCTCGCTCCGACGCTCGCACGACGCGAGCCTGATCTGCTGGTCCGTCACGACCGCCAGTCTCCTGCATCGGCGACCGGTGCGCCGGACGCCAGTGCGACGAGTCGGCGGGCCTTCAGCTCGGTCTCCGCCCACTCGGCACCGGCCTCGCTCCCCCACGTGATCCCCGCCCCGGTGCCGAAGCGAAGGGTGCCGCTCGCACTGCCCGACGGCCCCTCCCACCAGAACGTCCTGATGCCCACCGCCAGCTCTGCGCGCCCCGCATCGGAGTCGATCCACCCGACCACACCGCAGTACGGCCCCCGGTCGACGGGTTCGAGCCTCTCGATGATCTCCAGCGCGGCGTGCTTCGGGGCTCCGGACACCGAGGCCGGCGGGTACGTGGCGTCCAGGACGTGCGCCCAGAGCTCCGGCGATGCCGCCACCCACCCGGAGAGGCGACCTCGCACGCGCGAGACCAGGTGCACCATCCCCGGATGCTGCTCACGGGCGAGCAGGTCGACCACCTCCACCGTGCCCGGCACGCACACGCGCTGAAGATCGTTGCGAACCAGGTCGGTGATCATGACGTTCTCGGCCTCGTCCTTCTCGGTGAGCCCCTCGGGTGTCGTCGCGGTCCCCTTGATCGGGCCCGACGTGAGGAAGCCGTGGTCGAGCCGCACGAACAGCTCGGGGGACGCCGTGACGACCCAGACCGGCGGGAACCTGCTCGCGGCAGGCACGTGGACGCCGCCGGCGTACGGAGCCGGGTTGCCGGCAGCCAGCACGGCAGCGAGCCCCTCCGCCGACGGTTCGGTGCCGTCCGCGGCGACGGCGAGCCGTGCCGACAGCACGCGGCAGATGTTCGCCTGGTAGACGTCGCCGTCCCTGATCGCCGCGCGGACCTCGTCGACGGCAGCCACGTAGGAGGACCGGTCGAGCGAGCTCGACCAGGCGTCGGGCTGCGGGCCCTGCCAGCTTGGCGCGGCCGCCCCGTCCGATCCGCGGCCGCCGGCGGCCTCGCGCTCGACGGAACCGAACCGCCACGCGCGCACCGCGCCCGAGAAGTCCCCGACCACCGCCCAGAAACCTCCGGCAGCGACCCGTGCCGCATCGACCCGAAGATCGACGCACTCGACCACCGTCGACGCACGACGTCCGGCGAACCATGCCTGACCTGCGATGTCGGTCGCATCGGCCGTCCCGGTACCCGTCGTCACCCCCACACGCTACCCAGCCGCCCGGTCCGGCTCGCGCACGCACCGCCCGCGCGAGCCGGTTGGACTCACCCGGATTCGGTCGGCTACAGTCTGGGACGCGCACCAAGCACGGGGAACCGGAAACGGGAACCCGCGCGATGTGCCGCGCGGACGTGGCTCAGTGGTAGAGCATCACCTTGCCAAGGTGAGGGTCGCGGGTTCGAATCCCGTCGTCCGCTCGGAGATCTCCTTCCTGCAGGGCCTCGGCCCCGCAGACAAGGTTCTCGCGGTGGAGTGGCCGAGTGGCTAGGCAGCGGCCTGCAAAGCCGTATACGTGGGTTCGAATCCCATCTCCACCTCGCAAGGCAGCATGGGCGATTGGCGCAGCGGTAGCGCGCTTCCCTGACACGGAAGAGGTCACTGGTTCGATCCCAGTATCGCCCACCAGCGATTGGGCAGGTCAGAGGCCGTTTCGGAGGAATCCGAAGCGGCCTTCTCGGCAGTCATGGGATGAAATGTAGCAACGCGTGTAGCAACGCGGTTGAAGCGCGGTCCCGGCAGCGCCTGATGGAGTCCAAGATCCCGGCGCGTGGACTCTCGCCCGTGTACATAGGTTTGCGGCCGGTGCGCGTCGACGCTGCTCAGAGCACTGGCGGGTCAGATGCCCAGGCGCCCGGACAGCGAGTCCATCGCCGCCTTGGCGGTCTCGGTGCTGACGTGCCCGTAGACATCGCCGGTGATGCGGATGTCGGAGTGCCCCAGAAGCTCGGAGACCGCCTTGATGTGGATGCCGGCCTCGAGCATTGCGGTGGCCGCGGAGTGGCGCAGGGTGTGGACTGTCACTCCCTCGAGGCCGACCTTCCTCGCGGCCGTGGTCATCGCTCGCAGGACGTTGCGCGGGTCCAGGGGCGCCCCGCTCTCTGACGTGAAAACGAGCCCGGACTCCTGCCACAGGTCACGGGCGGCTTTGCGCTCGCGCAGCTGCTGAGCCTGCAGCTCGCGCAGCATCTCGGCCATACCCTCGCTCAACGGGAGCACTCGGCGGGATCTCGCGGTCTTGGGCGAGGTGACCACCAGGCGCCCGCCGATGCGCGAGAGCGTGCTGACGATTCGGATCTCGGCACGATCGAAGTCCAGGTCCTTCCACGCGAGGGCCATCGCCTCTCCTTTGCGCGCACCCGTGGCGGCGATGAACGTCAAGATGGCCGCATACCGAGAGCCGCGCGCCGCATTGAGCAGACGGGCAACGTCCGCCGAGGACAAGAAGCGGGCCTCCTTCGCCGCAATAGCCGGGGGCTTGACGCCGCTCGCGGGGTTCCTCGCGATCAGCCCATCACGCACCGCGCCGTCCAGGATCTGGCGCAGCACGTAGAAGACTCGCTGGACGCTCGCGTCGGCAAGCACAGGGGCGTTGATCGCTGATCCGCGTCGCCGGGTACCTGGCTTCGGCTTGCGCGCGAGCTCCATCACGAAGGCGTCGATATGGGAGGCCCGAACTTGGTCGAGGCCACGCTTGGCGATGGCGCTCGTGAGGATGTGCGAGCGGATGAGGCTCACGTACAACTCCTTCGTCGTCGCCTTGCGCGGGCTGGCGGGCAGTGTCGTCTCCATCCAGTGCTGCGCCCAGGAGGCGAGGGTCATCGTCGCGTCCTTGACCGGAAGGTCCTGACGCCGACGATCCATGGCAGCGTCGAGCTTGGCTCGAACTTCCGAACGGGTATCCCCGTAGTAGGTCGTACGCCGGCGCGCTCCCGTGTTCGGATCGGTCCACGTCACTGCGGAGACGTAGCGCCCGTCGCTGCGACGCCGGTAGATCGAGCCTTCGTCGTTGGCGCGTTTGCCCATGTCTTCACCCCCTCCGTGGCGCGAGCGGTCCCTCATGATCGGACCTGTCGCGATCCTCGCCGCCGGGGGTCAGGCAGCCTGTGGACATCGCGCGACCACACCGCGTTGTGGGCGACGCTCGGCGGCTAGAGTTCATTTCGTCGAGTGCGGTGTCGGGAGACGAAGTCATCAAGCGCCTCCGCCGGCACGCGATGCAGTCTGCCGATGTGGACGGACAAGATTTCACCGGCGTCGAGCAGTTCGTACATGAGCGTGCGCCCGATTCCGAGCCGACGTGCGGCCTCCATCACCGTGAGCAAGAGCTTGTCTTCGGTATTGACGGTGACATTGATGATCTGCTCGTCGGTCGCGCCAGAGCGCAGAATGCGGTTCTCCGGAACCGGAACAGCCAGGCGGAACTGCGTGCCAGTAGACATGGTGACCTCCTGACGGACGGATGCTGGCCACGATGTCTGGAGCCGATAGCCGGAACGATGACGGTCTGCCCGCGCTCGACGCACGCTGTCGAACTTCCGAAGGCGGGTCCGCCCGTCACCTGCGCCGAACCGATGACGCGATCTGTCGGTCAGCGCGTCATCGCGTGGTCTGATCTGCACGTTCTCTTTGCGTCATCCCTCCAGCTATCGATCATGAGCCGGGAAGAGGCGGTTCAAGGGTCCACCTGAAGCCCTCGCTGTGATCGACTCCGAAGTTTGGGAGGGCCCACTGCAACCGCGCCCTTGGAGTACGTCCGCACCGAGAATGTCGATAGCAGAACCGATGACGGCGGCCTCGCCCATGACCGGTGAACGCCGTGCGCGCGATGACGATTTCGCGGCAAGCCAGCTACGCGATGACGAAACCCGATGACGCTCGCCGCCGCTCTCTGCCCCGGCAGACTTCCGACCTGCGAGAACGCGACCGTCATCGTGCCTACTATCGCCTCCGAGCAGCGTCTCCGGTGTCCGAACGACACCGGGAGGCCGCCATGGAAGACACCCGACAAGAAGTACCCGACGCCGAGAAGCGACGCCGACGCGGTGCCGACCGCGACCGCGGACGACTCCTCGAGGCACTCACTCGTATTGACCGCGAGGGCTGGAACGGCCCCACGGGCTCGGCTCTCCTTCACGAGCTGCGCGCCACGATGGTGCGACCCCTGACGATCGACGTCGGCCTGCGCGGTGCGATGGCCTCCCAGGCCGAGGCCTCCGGATGGGAGGCCGTGTGGATCGCTCTGTGCAACCCGAGCCTGCGCGCCGCGCGCTCCCCGTGGGGTGTGCTGTGGCAATCCGCCCGTCGCGCCGTGATCACTGAGATCCTCACATCCCGATTCGCCACCAACGACCGTCGCGCCTGGGAACTGGCGTTGGTCGCACGCGACGGCGCGGTCCGTGTCCCGCTGAGCCTCGAGGCTCTCGTTAGCCGCGGATGGGACCCACCGAGTGACACGCCCGACCAAGCTGCCCAGCTGATCATGCACGACGTCTGCACCCTGGCCCGAGACGCACTGGTGGCCGTCGGCTGGGAGACATCGGAGGCCGACGCCATCGTCGCTGCGGTGATGACGCTCACCGATCCGACCGACGACCCACGCAGCACGGTTCTGGGTTGGCGGTCCCTGTCCAGTGCCCTGGACCTGCCGGCCTGGCAGGCGCGCCGCTTGACCGTCGCGCTGCGCGGCACCGACCAATGGCCGGGCCTGCTGGCCCGGCTGCTGACCGACGACCTCGACCTGGTGGACGACGTCGGGATGCGCAGCGCGCTGCTGGCGACCCGATACCGCTCGCACCGCTCCCCCGTCCTGGCCGCCCAGCGCGCGACCCGGGCCATCGAGGACCGTCCACAGCGTGCCGCGAGCTGAAGTTCTCCACCGAAGCCCCAGGGTTGCCTCGCGTGTTGTACCCACAGCCGCATACCTGTTGGCATGAGGTCAATTCACTCCACAGTGCCCGACGCGCGGGCAAGGACGCTCGGAGATCCGGACTGGCTTTCGGTTGTCGCCATTCACTCGATGGGTGTCCAATGGGTCCACTTGCCGCCTAGCGGCAGCGGTCAGGGGTGGCGCGCGATCCGTTGGGGAACGGGTGATCGCCGATGAGAACTCGATACTTCTTCGCCCGAGTGACGACGTTGGTAGCCTGCGTCGCGCTCGGTGCGAGCCTCGCCGCGTGCACATCGACCAACAGCGACCCGTCGCCATTCCCGAGTGTCACAGCGTCGTCGCCAAACCTGACCCCGTCGCGGACCTCCACACCGAGCGTCGACCCGGCGGTCGCGCAAGCCGAGGCGGCGATTCTGGAGGCATACCGCGGGTACTGGGCCGCCAAGGTCGTCTCGTACTCGGACCCGACGAAGGCGCAGGACCCGAACCTCGCGCGCTTCGCTGATGACACCGCACTTGCGGACGCACAGTCGACGATCTTCACTCTCCGCAGCAACGGCATCTCGATCCCGGGCCAACCCGAGCTCTCGCCTGTGGTCTCAGAGGTCCAGCTCGGCGCGTCCGCAACCGCGAAGATCACCGACTGCGTCGACGCTACGGGCTGGCAACCGATCTACACCGCGACGGGGAAGAGTGCCGCCGCACCGGGCCAACCCATGCGGGTGGTCACGGAGTCGACGGCATTCGTGGCGGAGGGCCGCTGGCTCATTCGGACGTCGCTCGTGCACCGGGATCAGACATGCTGAGACGGGCCCTGGGCACGGCTGTCCTGGGGCTGGCAATGATCGGTGCGACTCCCGCCTATGCGACCGGGTCGGTCAGCTGCCCGCCCGACCTGCCAGCGTGCGTCGTCACGGTGGAAACACCCGGCACACCCGCACAGTCCCCGACGACACCGGTTGCTGCGACGTCTGGAGCGCGCGTGTGTGTGATCGCGCGGACGGGTGTGGCAGTGCCGTGTTTCGACGCGAACTGGGGATGGTTCAGCAATCACGACGGCTGCTACTACCGGCTCCGCGACCCGCAACCTGCTCCCACCGAAGCCGTGTGGGCAGGGCATTACCCCGACGGCGCGGTGTACGACGTTTCATGCCTCGACCCCACGAATGGCCCGGCCACGAGCGGCGGCTGGACGTGGTTGGCGTCCGCGCCGGAGGGCTTCGGGGCAACCGCGACGACGCCGGGCGACGTGGCGGCGCGGGCGGTTGACCAGATGGCGCTGGTTGGTCCGGCGATCGGGATCACGGTCACCCCGGACAAGACAGGGCTGGTGGGTGTGCCGGTGTGGTTGTGGACGGCGGTGAGCCCGACGACGTGGGGCCCGAACACGGCGACCGCGTCGGTCCCAGGGCTGTCGGTGACGGCGACCGCGCGGGCCACGCAGATCGCGTGGGACATGGGCGATGGGACCGTGAAGGTCTGCAAGGGGCCGGGGACCGCGTATGTCGCGGGCGGGGTTCATTCGCCCACGTGTGAGCACGTCTATGTGGCGTCTTCGGCGGGTCAGCCGAATGACGCGTTCCGCGTGACGGCGACGGCGACGTGGGAGGTGACCTGGACCGGGGGTGGGACTTCGGGGACGTTGACGGTCACCCGTTCCTCGTCGACGACCGTGCGCATCGGCGAGCTGCAGGTGCTCGTGACTGGCTGATCGACCTCGAGCGTGGGTGGAGAACCGCCATGACGACGACGAACGACACGACCAGGACCTTCACCCTGAACGCTCGCGGGCGCGGGCCGCTCGCGGCCCCGACGCTGGTGGTTCCCCGGGGCCGGCGCCGCCCAGGTCTGATCACCGCTGGTGTCGGGTTGGTGATGCTGGGGGCGCTGGTCGCGGTGTGGCTGGTGACCGCGGCGGGTAACCGGACCCCCGTGGTGGCCGTGGCCCGTGATGTCCCGTACGGGACGGTCATTACCGCCGCGGACCTCACCCGGGCGGCCGTGTCTGTCGACTCGTCGGTGGCCACGGTGCCGGCCGGGGACTCGGCGGGCCTGGTGGGGAAGGTCGCGGCGACCGACCTGGTGGCCGGGTCGCTGCTCGCGCCGGGCCAGGTGACCACTGCGGGGCCGCCCGGTCCCGGCGAGGTGCTCGTCCCCCTTGCTGTGGCTGCCAAGAAGGTCCCCGCCGGTGGGCTGTTGGCCGGTGACCGGTTGTTGATCGTGGACACCCCACCAGCGGATGCGGACCCGCCCGCGGGCGCCTTGCACACGATCGGGGTGACGGTGGCGCGCGTGGGCGCACCCGACCTGAACGGAGTCGTGGTCATCGACGTCATCGCCCAGGACGGCGACGGGCCGGGCGTGGCGGCGCGCGCGGCGACCGGACGCTTCGCCCTGGTCGTCCAGGCACGCGGGGGGACGTCGTGAGCCTGATCGTGTTGTGCTCAGCGACCGGCGCCCCCGGGGTCACAACCACGGTGTTGGCGTTGGGGTGGGTGTGGCCGTTGGTCTTTCCGGCCCGGCGGGTGCTGGTGGTGGACGCCGACGTCGCCGGGTCGGGCATCCTGCCCGGGTACCTGCAGGCCGGTGTGCCCGCGGGTATGGGCGTGCTGGGGTTGGCGGCCGAGCGGGCCCCGATCACCCCCGACGCCGTGCTCGAGCACTGTGTCGCCCTGGACCCCAGCGAGGACCGGCTGGTTCTAACGGGGATCACGGACCCTGCGCAGGCGCGGGCGTTGTGGCCGGTGTGGTCCGGTCTTGTGGAGGCCGCCCGCGACCTGGGGGCGTCCGGTGTGGATGTGCTGGTCGACCTTGGACGCCTGGGTCACCGCCACGAGCCCACCCTGCTGGTGGAGCAGGCCGACGTGGTCGCCGTCGTGCTGGGCTCAACCTTGGCGTCGGTCTCCGGGGCAGTCTCGGGGTTGCGGGCGTTGAGGGACACCCGCGGGCCCGGTCCCTCGACAGGCGCGGTCGTGGTGGGCCGATCCGACCCGTACACCCCGGGTGAGATCGCCCGCGAGCTAAGTCTTCAGCATCTGCCGGTCGTGGCGCATGACACCTGGGCGGCCGGTGTGCTGTCCACCGGTGGGGGTCTGGGGTGGCGGTTCGAACGCTCCGCGCTGCTGCGCAGCGCCCGCGCGCTGGCGACCGGCCTCATGGCAGGTGTGGACGTCCTGGTCCCGGGGGCGGGTTCATGAACGCCGCCGACCCGACCCTCGCATCGCTGCACCTCTCCGACGGGCACACGGCAAACGGGCAGACCTTTCTGGCGCCGGCTCCGGCCGTGCACCTCGACCGTTCCGGCGGCCGCTTCCCGGCTGAAGTGCCCGAGACACTGACTGCGGCCTCGCCTGGCGTGGAGGTCTTGCCTGGTCCGGCGGTGGTGGACCCGTCGCTGGTGCGCGAGGTGCGCAAGGTGGTGGCCGCGCACCTGGCGACCCGGTTGCAGGGCGCCCCGGTTTCCGGTGCGCCGGCCCGCCGGGAGCTGGCCCGGGCCCTGGTGGCACAAGAGCTCGCGGACCGTTCCGGTGCGCGGGTGCGGGCGGGGTTGGACCCGTGGCCGGTCGAGCACGAGATGGCGGTCGCCGGGGCGGTGATGGCGGCCTTGTTCGGGTTGGGCCGGTTGCAGCCGTTGGTTGATGACCCGGGGGTGGAGAACATCGAGGTCGACGGGCACGACCGGGTGTGGATCTCCTACGCCGACGGCCACGACCGCCAGGGCCCACCGGTCGCGGACTCCGACGAGGAGCTCATCGAGATCCTCCAGTTGCTGGCCGCGCGCACCGGGACATCGGAGCGGATGTTCTCCTCCGCCCACCCGGCGTTGCACCTGCGCCTGGATGACGGGTCGCGCCTGGCCGCGATGGCCTGGACCACCCCCAAGCCCCACGTCGTGATCCGCCGCCACCGGGTCCGCGACGTCGACCTGGACGACCTCGTGGATCTAGGCACCTTGGATACCGCGTTGGCCGGGTTCCTGCGGGCGGCGATCGGTGCGGGCAAGAACATCGTGGTCACCGGACTGCAGAACGCCGGCAAGACCACCCTGATCCGCGCCCTGGCGAACGAGTTCGCCCCCCTGGAGCGCTTCGCCACGATCGAGAAGGAGTACGAGCTGCACCTGCACGACCTGCCCGTCCGCCACCCGCGAGTGGTGGCCATGGAAGCCCGCGAGGGCTCGGCGGAGACCGGTCCCGGCGGGCACCGCGCCGGGGAGATCACCCTCACGGACCTGGTCACCGACGCGCTGCGGATGAACCTGCGCCGGATCATCGTCGGGGAGGTCCGCGGCGGTGAGGTCCTACCGATGCTGGAGGCGATGTCCACCGGGGACGGATCCTTGTGCACGATCCACGCCCGCACCGCCCAGCACGCGATCGACCGCATCGTGACGTTGTGCCTGTCGACCGGGCTGGGGATGACCGACACGTTCGCCTACCGGCTCCTGGCCGGGTCCGTGGACCTGCTGGTGCACTTGACGTTGGTGGACGAGTCCGCTGCCGGTGGGCCCAAGCACCGGTTCGTGTCCCAGGTCGTGGAGATCAACGGCCTCGGTGAAGGCTCCCGCCCCACCACCACGGCCGTCTTCGGCCCGGGCCCGGACGGTCGAGGTGTCCCGCTGCACCGCCCGCAGTGCCTGCCCGACCTGGTGCGGGCCGGGTTTGACGCCGCATTCCTGGACCACCCGGGCGGAACCTGGACCACCCGACTGAACCCACCCGCTCCCCGCACCGCCCCCAGCCATCGGGACACGGGAGGCTTCCGGTGAGCGCGCTGCTGGTCGGGGTCACCGGCGCACTCGTGGCGGTGGGGGGTCCTGGCGATCCTGGTGGGCGCCCGGCGCACAACGACACCGCCCGTGAGACGGCCGCGCCGGCGTCGGCCCGCCAGGCCGACACCGGTCGCGCTGCGCACGGGGTGGGCGCGCTGGCGTTGGCCGGTCGCCCTGGGTGCGGGCGCGGTGGTGTGGGTGGTCTCACGGTGGCCGGTCGCCGGGGCGATCGTGTCCGCGACGCTGATCGGGCTGCCGGTCCTGCTGGGCACCACCCAGGTCGCAGCCCGGGGCATCGACCGGATTGAGGCCATCGAGGAATGGACGAGGCGCCTGGCGGACATCCTGCTGGCCGGGGTGGGCCTGGAACAAGGGATCACCACCAGCCTGCGCACCTGCCCACCACCGATCAGCCTCGAGGTCACCGCCCTGGTCGCAAGGCTGGCGGCCAGGTGGCCCACCGAACAGGCGTTGCGAGCCTTCGCCGACGACCTTGACGACGCCGAAGCCGACCTCGTGGTCGCCGCACTGGTGCTGGCGTCGCGGCGCCGGGGACCGGGCCTGGCCCGGGTGCTGACCGCGGTCGCGGACTCGGTCGCCGACGACGTCGCCGTGCGCCGCAAGGTCGAGGCCGAACGCGCCAAACCCCGCACCACCGCCCGCGCGGTGACCCTGATCACCCTGGGCGTCGCGGGCGCCGGGGCCCTGAACGGCACCTACCTCGCCCCCTACGGCGACCCGATCGGCCAGGTCGTCCTGGCCATCATCGCCACCGGGTTCATCGGCTGCCTGGCGTGGATGCGGGCACTGACCCTTTCCCCACCCGAACCCCGCTTCCTCACCGTTTCACATGGGTTCACCAATACCGAAGGCGACGGGGTCGCGAACTCGAGAGGGTGGGAGCGGTGATCACCTGGCAGATCCTGCTCGCCGGCGCAATGGTCGGCGCCGGCGTCAGCGTCCTGATCGCCGGGCTGGTGCCGACCCGCCCGAACCTGCACGCCGCCCTGGCCCGGCTGGACCCGCGCGCCACCGACCCGGGGCCGCGCACCGACCCGACCCCCACGGCGCCGGGACCGCAGCTGTGGGTGGGTGTCCGGCGCCGGGTGCTCCCGCAGCTCGTGGAGTCCCTGGGCCTGGCCCGGTACACAGCCGACCTGCACATGGTCGACCAGACCACGGAAGACCTGGCCACCCGCAAGACCACCTTCGCCCTGCTCGGCCTGGCCACCCCCACGCTGCTGGCCCTGGCTGCGGCTGCGGCGGGCGTGGGCACGTCGGTCGCGATCCCGGCCGCGGCCGCCGCCGTGTTGGCCGGGGCGGGGTTCGTGGTGCCCGACGTCGACCTGCGCCGGCGGGTCGGCCTCGCCCGGGAGTCGATGCGCCGGGCGGCGTGCGTGTTCCTCGAGCTCGTCGCCCTGGAACGCGCGGCCGATGCGGGCACCACCGAGGCCCTGGACCGCGCCGCGGCCATCGGCGGCTCGAGGGAGTTCGACCGCATCCGCGACGCCCTGCTGCGCGCCGAGCTCGCCGGGTTGCCACCCTGGCAGGGCCTGACCGACCTCGCCGAGGCCACCGGGGTTCCCGAGCTGGGCGACCTGGCGGACATCATGGCCCTGTCCGGACAGGACGGCGCCGCGGTCTATGCGACCCTGCGGGCCCGCGCCACGTCGCTGCGCACCCAGCTGTTGACCGCCACCACCGCCAAGGCCAACTCCGCCTCTGAGCACATGGTCGTGCCCGTCGCCCTGCTCGGGGTCGCGTTCATGGCCCTGATCGCCTACCCCGCCTTCACCCGCATCCTGTTCGGCTAACCCCATCAGATCGGAGCACGCCATGCCCACCACCGCCTGGATCCTGCTGACCGGGTACCTGGCCACCACCCGCCGACTCATCGGAGACCGCACGCGCAGCATCCGCACCGGACCGGGCGGCGCCGGTGCCGGCGACGCGGGGTCCAATACGTTGGAGCTGGTCATCATCGTCCTGGGGCTGATCGCGGTCGCCACCTTGCTTGTCGTGGCGATCACCGCCGCCGTCACCCGCCGCGTCAACCAGGTCAACTAACCCAACCCCGAGCCGATGACCACGACGACGCTGGCACCTTGCCCCCGGGCCCCGCAGGCCCGGGCACGGTGGCGCGCCGGGTGGGCGAGGCGGGACGCGGGCTCGGTCAGCGTGGAGATCGCAGTCCTGTTCCCGGTGCTGCTGGCCCTGATCGTCGCGATCGTGCAGTACGGGCTGTGGTTCCACGCCCGCTCCCTGGCCCTGGCCGCCGCCCAAGAAGGCGTCACCGCCGCCCGCACCTACACCGCCGAACCCGCCGCCGGACCCGCCCGGGCCCGGCAGTTCCTGAGTGCCCACGGCGCCGGCACCCTGACCGACGTGACCGTGACCGCCACCACGCCCGGCGGCGGGCAGGTCGGGGTCCAGGTCACCGGCCGGTCCCTGTCAATCCTGCCCGGTGTGCCCGGCCCCACCGTCACCCAGTCCGCCACCGGACCCCGGGAACGCTTCACCACGCCAGGTGCACCATGAACCACCTAGCGCAGTTGACCACCGACCGCCAGCGCGGTTCGGCGACCCTAGAGCTGGCGATCCTGGCCCCGGCCCTGCTGCTCCTGCTCGGCCTGGTGGTCCTGGCCGGGCGAGTGCAGGTCGCCGCCGGGGCCGTCGAGCACGCCGCCGCCGTCGCAGCCCGCGACGCGTCCCTGGCCCGCACCCCAGCCGCCGCCCAGATGACCGGCACCCTCGCCGCTGATCGGGAGCTGACCGCCCAGAACCTGCGCTGCGCACCGACCACCGTGGTCATCGACACCTCAGGGTTCGGTACTCCGGTCGGGCAACCCGCCACGGTCACCGCCACGATCACCTGCACCGTGACATTCGCCGACCTGGCCCTACCCGGTCTGCCAGGAGCACACACCCTCACCGCCCACGCCACCTCGCCCCTCGACTCGTGGCGCACCCGATGACCACTCTGCGCGCACGGCTGCGCCCGCCCGCCGGCATCGATCGGGAGGCTGGGTCGGTGACGGTGTTCGTGGCGATCACGATGGTCGGCCTGCTGGTCCTGGTCGGACTTGTGGCGGACGGCGGCGCGAAGCTGCGCGCGGCCCAACGGGCCGACGCCATCGCCGCTGAAGCCGCCCGCACTGCCGGTCAAGTGATCGACCTGCCCGCCGCCGTCTCCTCCAGCAACATCCGCGTCGACCGGCAGGGCGCCGTCGCTGCGGCCAACGCCTACCTCACCGCCGCGGGTGCGACCGGGACCGCAGCCGTCTCCCCGAACGGGCAAAGCCTGCAGGTCACCGTGACCACCAGCGCACCGACGGTCTTCCTGGGCCTGATCGGCATCACGACCTTGACCGTGACCGGCCATGCCCAGGTCGACCTTGTCCACGGCGTCACCGGAGGCGGCACATGAACCCCACCCACGCACCCACCCCCACCCGGCGTGCCCGCACCACGGGCGATGTCGCCCGCGCCCTGGCCGCCATCGTCGCCCTGGCCGGCTTCGTCTTCGGTGTGCCCGCAGCCCTGGTGGTGGTGGCGCCCCTGGGGTGGCCGCGCACCTGGCCCACCTGGGACACCGTTCTCACCACGCTGAGTCGACCCGACGACGGCACCCTGTTCTTCGGCGCGGTCACCCTGGTCGCCTGGGGGGCTTGGGCCGCCTTCACCCTCAGCGTCCTGACCGAGCTGGCAGCCGCCGCCCGGCACATCACCGTCCCCTCGATCCCGCTGCTCGGGCTGACCCAACGCGCCGCCGCCACCCTGATCACCGCCGCCGGGCTCCTTGTCGTCACCTCCGCCCCGCTTCTGGGCGCCCCGGCCGCCCGCGCAGCGGTCCTGGTCGACACCGCACCCCAACACCCCTTCACCGATGCCGGGAACTCAACAGCGGCCACCGCAAGCGGTGCGGCGACAGCCCCGGCGACGTCGGCGGCGACGAGTTCCTCGACGGCCGAGCCGGTCGACCGTCATCCGGTCATCACCGTCGCCCGCGGTGACACCCTGTGGTCCCTGGCCGAACGACACCTCGGCGACGGCGCCCGCTACGCCGAGATCCGTGACCTCAACCTCGGCCGACCCCAGCCCGATGGGCGCACCCTGACCGACGACCACTGGGTCTATCCCGGCTGGCAGCTGCGGCTGCCTTTCGACGCGACCGCGCTACCCGCGCCCGTCACCACCGCCAACAGCACGGCGACCCCCGCACCGACGGAAGCCAGAAGTCACGACGTGACCGCGGGCGAGTCACTGTGGGACATCGCCGCTCAGCAACTCGGCGACGGTGCCCGCTACCGAGAGATCTACGACCTGAGCGCCCACACACTTCAACCCGATGGACAAACCCTGACCGACCCTGACGTCATCCGCCCCGGCTGGCGCCTGACCATCCCCAGCGCCCCTGCCACCCCGTCCGCCGCACCCGCCCCGGCTGCCGTACCGGCTCAGCACCCTGCGCCAAGCGCGCCGCAAACCCTCTCGACCGCGCCGCGACCGGAGCCGACGAGCCCAGCGGGCCTGGTCGAACCACGTTCGCTCCGTCCTACGGGAGCCGAACAGGACGAACAGGTCGGATCCGGAACGGCGGGCCGCGGAGCCAATGACGAAACCGTCACGGTCGGCGGCGCCAATAGCAAAACCGATGACGAAACGGCTGAACGACCATTCGCGCAGGACTTCTACCTCGGCCTGAGCGCCTTGGCAGCCGTCGGCGTGATCGGTGAGCTCTCCCGGCGCCGCCACCTGCAGCACCGCAGGCGACGCGTCGGACAACCCATCGCACTGCCCCAGCCCGGCTCCCAGCAGGACGCCGCCGAACGCACCCTTCGCAGCGCCACCTGCCCGCTGACCATCCCCCAGGTCAAGGCCGCCTTGCTCACCTTGGCGTCTCGCAGCTACGCCGCCGAACGCGACCTGCCACGAGTCGGAGCCATCCTCCTGACAGAAACCACCCTCGACCTGCACCTCACCGTGGACGACTACACCCCGGTCGCCCCGTTCACTAGCACCTCACCCCGAACCTGGTCCGCGCCGAACGACGCCATCACAGCCGACGCCACGATCGACGACGACCCGGATCGGCCCGAGCCGTACCCCGCTCTGGTCACCCTCGGGCACACCGATGACGCCGTCGTGTTCGTCAACCTCGAAGCCGCTGGAACCCTCACCCTGACCGGAAACCCCGACGCCGCGGGCGCCACCCTTCGAGCGGTGGTGGCTGAGCTCGCTACAAGCGACCTCACCGGACGCATCGGATTGATCGCAGGCGAGGCCTTCACCGGCCTCGCGGAGGTCTGCGACCTGGCACGCCTGCAAATCGTCGCCGACCCAGGCGCCGTCAACGGCCAGATCGCCAGCCGCAACAAACAGGTCGCCAGCACGCTGGGAGGCATCGGCGCCGACGACACTCTCCAAGCCCGGTCCGATCGCGCCGTAGGCGACGTCTGGCTACCGATCGTCTACGTGGCGACCAACGACGCCGAAACGCCACACCAGCACTGTGCGCCGTGGTCCGGCACCGCCGTGATCGGCGCGGGACCCAGCAACGGCGTCGGATGGTCACTCATGATCGAAAGCGACTTGAGTGCCCTGATCGAACCCCTCGGGCTGCGTTTGCGACCCCAGCGGCTCTCGCGAAACGATCTCGACACCCTCGTGTCGATGCTTCGCACGGCCGACGGACCGCACCGGAGCCCGGACCTGGACGTTCTCACCGCTCCCCGCCCGTTCGACAACGAAATCGCCGACGCCCTCGCCGCGCTACCCGCGCGCCCCGCGCCCGATCCCCAGGCTCCGGCGCAGGGTCTGGATCGCTCGCCACAGGCCGTCCGCGTCAACGTGCTCGGACCGATCCAGATCGACGGCATCCCCCACGGGTCCGCCACTCGGCTGAGCAAGCGCGGGACCGAACTCGTCGTCTACCTCGCGCTGCGCCACAGCGCCAACGGACCAGAGCTCGTCGAAGCCCTCTGGCACGGCAAACGCGTCGACAACCAAGCCCGCAACAGCCTCATCTATCGAACCCGCCAACACCTCGGAGAAGCCAACCTCCCCGTCGTCGACGCCGACGGAACCTACCGCCTCGGCCCCGACGTCGTATCGGACTGGACCGAATTCCAGCGCCTCGCCCGTGCTGGGCTGTCAGCCGGAACTGCGGGAGCCGCGGAACTCCAGGCAGCCCTGGACCTTGTGCGCAACCGACCCCTGCTCGGGACCCGCGACTGCGACTACACCTGGGCCGAGAACGACATCCAACACATGATCGAGACCATCACCGACGTCGCCCACGTCCTCTCGCAACTCCGCCGCGCGGCCGGAGACCACCGCGGAGCGATCGAGGCCGCCACGAAGGGTCTCTTGGTCGAGCCCTGTTCGGACCTGCTCCACCGTGACGCAATATCCGCTGCCCTCGCCCACGGCGACAACGCAGAAGCGGACCGGCTCACTGCCCGCCGCCACGCTCTGCTCGCCGAGCTCGACCCCGACTTCGACGACGAGACCGTCGACAACAACGCATTCAGCCAGTAACTCGCTCGTCTGCGACCGACCGGCTGACCCCGAGGTCGGCCGCGAATTCGAGCGCTACGGTCAACCTCTCGGTACCGGGCCAACACCCAAGCCAGCTACCGCTTGCGGCCGAACAGCCCGAACAGCGTCGGCACCTTGCCTCTGGAAGTCTGTCGAACCGCGCGCGCAACAGGGGAATACAGACCGGCGCGAGATTTCACCTTCTGCTTGACCCGGCTCGGCTTGGTCCACGCCTGAACCTGCGAAATGCCAAGCGACCGCTTCACGCGCCGCTTGGCCTTGGTGACGCCCAGGACAGTGTTCAACGAGGGTCGGCGGTACCGGAACAGCTTCATGACGTGATTCCCCTCTGACCTCTCCGTTGTACTCCATGGCGACGGCTGGCGAGCACGAGGAGGGAGATGCGACACCGCAGCCAGAGGTTCCTGGCTCACGCCGAGGGTTGGGGCTGGTGGTCAGGTCTCCGCAGTGGCCGGTGGCCCGCGGGTTCCAAAACGACTCGGTCCAGGCATTGCCCGGGCTGGCGTGCAGATCGTTCGCAACCACCATGGCCCACCACCGGGGAACTCGGCTCGAAGAATTCCCGCTCAGCGACGACGAGCCTCGCGTGTTGCAGTCAGTTCCGCATACCTCCTAGTGAGGCACCTCGTCAGCAGCGACAGGTGCCCGACCGATTCGGTCGGGGGTACGGGGCATGTGGGCATCGCAGGTGGCGGCGCGGGTGCTGCCGATGGCGGATCCGGGGATCAGTCCGAACCAGACCGGTCTGCCGGGTCTGCCGGTCGTGAGGTCGATCGTGGGGGCGTTGCTGACGTGGGGCCTGGTTGCGTGCGTGGCGGGCCTGGTGGTCTCGGTCATCGTGTGGGCGCTGGGCCATCACCAGGGCAACTACCAGTACGCGGCGTCGGGCAAGACCGGGGTGATGGTGGCGGCCGGTGGGGCGCTGCTGATCGGTGGGGCGAACGCGATCGTGGCGTTCTTCTCCGGTCTGGGTGCGGGGATCTGACATGGGCACCCTCGTGCTCGCAGCGTGCCCGGGGCCGGTTTCGTTCGTCTGTGACCTGACGAGCAACGCCGCCGGGTCCGCGTCGGCCACGGCCTCGGACTACGTGCTGGGCGGCCTCGGTGCGGCGTTCATCAGGGCCGCCGCCCAGGTTGGGCAGATGGCCGTGGGCGCCCTGGACTCCACGACGTCGATCGACCTGACGGCGTCGTGGTTTCGGGCGAACGTCGCGGTGATTGCCGCGATCACCCTGCCGGTGCTGGTCGGGTTGTTCGTGGTGCAGGTGATCGGCTCGGTGCTGCGCCGCGAGCCGGGCGGCCTGGTGCGCGCGGTGGTCGGGGTCGCCAAGGCCCTGCTGGGTGCGGGGGTGGCTCTGGCCCTGACCCAGCTGGCGTTGACCGCGGTGGACGAGGTCTGCGCCTACATCGCCGCGGCCGCCGGGGTCCCGGTCGTCGTGGCGGCCGGGGAGTTCTTCGCGTTCGCCGCCCTGTTGTCCGGGCTGTCCCCGGCGTTGCAGATCCTGATCGGTCTGGCCCTGACGGCGGGGTTCTTGCTGCTGTGGGGGGTGCTGCTGTTCCGCAAGGCCGCCCTGGTGCTGATCGCGGTGTTCGCACCGGTCGCGTTCGCCGGGTCGGCGTGGGACCAGACCCGCGTGTGGACCCGGCGGTGGCTGGAGATCGTGGCCGCGTTGGTGTTCTGCAAGGTCGTCATCGTGGTGGTGTTCGTCGTGGGCGCCTCCGCGTTCACCGGGACCGGACCCGTCACCGCCCAGCCCTCGGGAGGTTCCACTCCGGGGATCACCGAAACCTTGTCCAACGCCCTGGTCGGGTTGCTGCTGTTGACCATCGCGGTGTTCGCCCCGTGGTTGACGTGGCGTTTCGTGCACTGGTCCGGGATGGAAGCCGCCACCGTGATGAACTCCGCGGTGGCCGCCAACCCGATCCTGCGCGGGGCGCGCGGGGCCGGGACCCAGACCCGCTACGCCGCCCAGCAGGCCGTCACCTCCACGATCCTGAGCGGGGCCGGCGCAGCCGCCGCTGCGGGCAAGACCGCAGCTGCGGCAGGCACCAGGGCCACTGGTTCCGGTCCCGGTGCACCGGCGCTGCGCCCGGCTCCGGCGCGTGTGACCGCACCGCGACCGGGTGCAGGTGGCCGGTCATGACCACCCCGAGCGTGCAGACAACGACCACCCGGTTCGGGCGACTGGAACACCGCGGGATCCTGCTGGGCTTGGGCGCCGCACAGCTGGCGCTGTTGACGATCGCCATGGTGATTGCTGTCGGCGGGGTGTACTCGGCCGGTTTGAGTGGCCTGGTCGCGGGCGCTGTCGTCTGGCTGCCGCTCGCCATTGCGGGAACGGCCAGTGTTCGCGGGCGCCCGGTCGTCGAGTGGGTGCCGCTGATCGCCCACTGGCACGCTCGCCGTCTGCTGGGCAAGACGACGCTGGTGACCCGGGTGGGCGCGCAGGCGCGGGACCTGCAGATCCCGGGCGTGCCGGGGAGCCTGCGTGTGACCGAGACGCCGAACCTGGCGGCGGCACTGATCCACGATCGCCGCGCCGGGACGCTCACCGCGATCGCCGGCGTGCGCGGCGAGGGGTTCGTGCTCGATGATGCTTCGGCCCAGGAGCACAAGGTCGCCGCCTGGGGACGCGTCCTGGCGTCCTTGTGTCAGCAGCCCATGGTGGTGCGCGTCCAGCTGGTGTTGCGCACGGTGCCGGACGGGGCGGCTGGCGCACGCCGCTGGTGGCGAGAGAACGCCCGGGCGGAAACGTCGTGGGCGGCGGGCCTGCTCGCGGACCTGATCGACGAGGCCTACTACACGGCCCGCCGCCAGGACGCATTCGTCGCGATCGCCCTGCGAGACCCGCGAGGCCACCGGCGACGGTTGACGGCACGCGGCGGCGAACGCTTCGAGCAGGAGCTGGTGGCCCTGACCGATGCTCTGCGCGGCGCCGAGCTGACCGTGGACCACTGGGTCAGCCTCGATCGCCTCGGTGCGACGCTGCGCCCTGCGTATGACCCTGTTGGCGCGGCCCGCGCAGGTGACCCGGGTGAGGTGGCGACCAAGCGGCTGCTGGGCCCGATGGGTGTCCAGGAGCACTGGTCGTACCTGCGGACCGACAGCGCGGTGCACGCGACGTACTGGGTGACCCAGTGGCCGCGCAACGAGGTCCACCCCTCGTTCCTGCAACCGCTGCTGCTGGCTCCGACCGGACTTCGCACCGTGACGTTGATCGCCGAGCCGCTGCCGACGGCCAAGGCGTTGCGGGAGATCCGTCGGGCGAAGGTCGAGCACGCGGCCGACGCGGCGCAGCGGGCCCGGGTCGGGCGCGTTGAGGACGAGTTGATCAGGGCGCAGGTCGCCGACCTGGCCCGCCGAGAGCAGGAGCTCATCGCCGGGCACGGGGACCTGCGCTTCACCGGGCTGATCACCGTCACCGCGGCGACGCTCGAGGAGCTGGACGGGGCGTGTGCGGCGACCGAGTCCGCCGCGGCGCAGTCTATGTGCGAGATCCGGCGCCTGGTCGGTCAACAGGGCCTGGCCCACGTCGCCGCGACCCTGGCGCTTGCCAGGGGTGTCCTGTGAACCTCGTTCGGGCGCCGCGTGCGGTGCGGTCGACGACGCTGCGAGGGGCGGCCTACCGCCGCTCCCCCGGCGGGTTCACTTCGTGCCTGCCGCTGCGACTGCCCGCGCACCGGGCGTCGTCGGCCACCTTGGCCGGCGTCTACCCGTTCCTGGTCGCGCCCCCGCCCACAACCGGGGTACTCGTTGGTACCGATGCGTTGACCGGCGGCCCGTTCTGCTTCGACCCGTGGGCGATGTACGGCGCCGGGGAGCTGACCAACCCCAACATGGTGCTCGCCGGGGTGATCGGGCAGGGCAAGTCCGCCCTGGCCAAGTCACTGGCGGTGCGATCGATCGCGGTCGGGCGGCGCGTGTACGTGCCCGGCGACCCCAAGGGCGAATGGGCGCCGGTCGCCGACGCGGTCGGCGGGGTCGTCGTGCGCCTCGGCCCGGGCCTGGCGACCCGGCTCAACCCGCTGGACACCGGGCACACCGAACCCGCCATCGCTCACGGGCAACGTCTGCGACTGCTGGCCGCGCTGGCGCAGACCACGCTGCGACGAGACCTGGACGCCGTCGAGCACGGCGCCCTGGACGCCGCCCTCACCGAAGCCGGCCACCGTCCGGTCCCGACGATCCCCGACGTCGTGGACGCCCTGACCGCACCCGACCGGGCGGCCGCCCGGGCAGACGGGGCAAGCGTCGCCGAACGGGTCACCGACGGGCGCGACCTGGCCCACGGGCTGCGGCGCCTGATCCGCGGCGACCTCGCGGGCCTGTTCGACGGCCCCTCCACCCAGGCCTTGGACGCGAATGCCCCGATGGTGGTGCTGGACCTGTCCCGGCTCGGGTCCAACGACGACGCCCTCGCGTTGGCGATGACATGCGCGTCCGGGTGGCTCGAAGGCACACTGGCGGCCGGTGGGGGCAGGCGGTGGGTCATCTACGACGAGGCCTGGCGGTTGCTGCGATCCGTCCCCCTAATCCGGCGCATGCAGGCCCAGTGGAAGCTCTCGCGCGCCTACGGCATCGCGAACCTGCTCGTCCTGCACCGCCTGAGCGATCTCGGTGCTGTCGGCGGCGCCGGGTCCGAAGCGCGCTCCCTGGCCGAAGGGCTGCTCGCCGACTGCTCCACCCGGGTGATCTACCGCCAGGAAGCCGACCAGGTCGCCGCCACCGGCACCGCCCTGGGGCTGACCCGCCCCGAACAGGACCTGCTGCCCGCCCTGCCCCGCGGGACCGGCCTGTGGAAGATGCCCGGCCGCACCCACATCGCGCACCACCGCCTTCACCCGTCCGAGCTCGCCGTCTTCGACACCGACGCCGCCATGCGCGACACCCCGGCGCGCCCCACGGAGGTGGCGTGATGATCGACTCCGACAGTGGCATCCACCTGGCCGAGCAAGCGACCGTCGGCGCCCTGCTCCTGGCCCCGCACCAGATCGACCGGGTTCAGGGGTGGCTGCGACCGGCGGACTTCACCGACCCCTGGCACGCCCAGGTCTACAACCTCATCCGCGAGCAGCACATCGCCGGGCAACCGGTCGACCCCCAAACCATCGCCACCCACCTGCTCGAGCGTCTCGGGGCACGCCAGGCCGCCATCGTGCAGATCCACGACCTGCTCGAATCCACCCCACCTCACCCCGAGCCCGCGGTCTACGGGCGCATGGTGCTCGACGCCGCGCTGCGCCGTGAGGTCGCGGGCCAAGGGGTGCTGCTGCGCGCCGGGGCCCTGCAGTCCGCACTGTCCGGTGAGTCCGTGCCGATGGCGGCCACGTGCGCCCTGGTCGACGCGGGCCTTGACGCCGTCGCCAACCGGTGGGCCCAGGCCACCGGCATTCCGGCGCCCGTGGCCGCAGACGCGCCGGTCCCGCTGCGGGCCGCGCTGCGAAACCCCGGGCTGCGACTGAGCGCCGACAAGCTGCTGAGCGTGCACCCCGGCCGCGACCAGGTCGCCGAACAGGCCCACGAGGCGACCCTGGTCGGGGCCTTGATCGCCCACCCTGACGAGATCACCGCCGTCGCCGCCTGGCTGGCCCCCACCCGCATCACGACACCGATCTGGCGCACCGTCTACGCGGCCACCGTCGAACTCGCCGAGCTCGGCCAACCGGTCGACCTGGTCACCGTCACCTGGGCCACCATGCGACTGAGCCACCACGAACAACAGTGCCCGACACTGGCGGACCTGCGCGAAGTTGTCGACGCAGGGCGCTTCGCCGTCCCCCACCACGCCGCCACCGTCGTCGCGGCCGATCAGCTGCGACGCCTGGCCGAGACCGGCTCCCACCAGCTCCTGGCCGGTGCACGCAATCCCGGGCTGCTCCCACCGGACCTCGTCGACGCCGGCCGGCTGATCACCGGAGCCCTGCGCCAGATCGCCTGCGCGCTGCCCGAACACCTCGGCGAACCCGCAGCCCCGGACCTGGCGGTGGTCCGGTCACTGGAGGCCGCACCACGGCGGGTGGCCCGATGAAACCCCCGGCCCACCGCCCCACTCGGCACGGTGCGGGCCCTGGGTCGTCGTCGCCCGAGCTAACGGACTGGGCACTGATCGCCGGTGGCGCCGTGCTCGGTTTCGGGGTCGTGCTGTGGTGCGGTGCCGCACTGGCATGCTTGGTCACCGGCCGGGGCGCCCCCGACGGCGGGCCGTTGTCCGCGCTGCGGGCACTCGGCGCGGTCTCCGACCCCGCGGCGGAGTGGCCCGCGCCCAGCCATCTCCCGGGACCGATCGTCTACTGGGCCGCCACCGGGGTAGTGATCGCCGCGGTGGTCGGTGTCGTCGCCCTCGCGGTCCACCTTCGGTCCACCCTCACCGGGGATGGGACAACCACCAGCAACCGGCTGCGGGCCCTACCAGGCCTAGCGACCCCGGCCGAGGCGCAGAAGGCGGCCGGGTGCAAGGCGCTGCTGCGCCGCGCCGACGTCGTGCGGCCCTCAGCCGGTGGTGGCGCTACGGCGGGTGATGTCGGGTTCTTGCTCGGGCGGGCCGGTGGCCGCGAGCTGTGGTGCTCGGTGGAGGACTCCGCGCTGCTGGTCGGCCCGCCCCGGATGGGCAAGGGCCTGCACGTGGTGATCCCGTGGGTCCTGGACGCCCCCGGCCCCGTCGTGGCCACCTCCACCCGCCCCGACACCCTCGCGGTGACGATGTCCGCCCGGGAGGATCACGGCCCGGTGGCGATCTTCGACCCCCAACGCCTGGCCGGGCTGCCCGGCGGGCTGCGCTGGTCCCCGGTGCGCGGGTGTGAGACCCCGCGCACCGCCCTGGTCCGGGCAAGGGGCCTGGCCGCGGGGGTCGGGTTCGGGCGCACCGTGTCGGACTCGGACTTCTGGGCCGGGCAGACCGAGACCGCCCTGCGGTGCCTGCTGCACGCCGCCGCCCTGGACGGGCGCCGCGCGGTGGACCTGTACCGGTGGTCGTTGAACCCGGTGCTCGCCGAAGACGCCGTGACCATCCTCAACCGGGACTCGCGTGCCGCGTCCGGGTGGGCGGACGCGTTGGAGGCCGCGGTCCACGCCGACCCGCGGACCCGGGACTCCGTGTGGCTCGGGGTCCGCCAGTCCCTGGCCGCCCTGGCCGACCCCGACGTCCTGGACTCGGTGGACCCCGGACCACGCGACACGTTCGACCCGGCACGGTTCTTGCGTGAGTCCGGGACCCTGTACCTGCTTGCCGCGGCCGTGACGTCCGGGTCGTGCGCGCCGCTGGTGGCCGCGTTCGTCGAAGACATCACCGAAACCGCCCGGGGCCTGGCAGCCCGGTCCCCGGGCGCCCGGTTGGACCCACCGTTGCTGTTGGCGTTGGACGAGATCGCCAACCTCACCCCGCTGCCGTCCCTGCCGCAGCTGATGGCCGAGGGCGGGGGCACCGGGATCACCACGTTGGCGGTGTTGCAGTCTCTGGCCCAGGCCCGCAACCGGTGGGGTGACCACGCCGCCGACGCCATCTGGGACGCCGCCACCGTCAAGATCATCCTGGGGGGCTTGGCGAAGTACCGGGACCTGGACGACGTCGCCCGTCTGCTCGGGGAGATCGACGAGCTCACCGAAACCCGCAACCGCGGACGCGGCGGCGAGAGGTCCACGTCCACCTCGATGCGCATGGTCCCGGTCATGCCGCCCTCGGTACTGCGGACCCTTCCGTTCGGCACCGCGGTCCTGCTGCTGCGCCAGACCCGACCCGTGGTCATCGACCTGCGCCGCTGGCCCGACCGGCCCGACGCCCAAGACCTGATCAATGGGCGCTTGGCCGTCGAGGCGGCCACCGCAGCCGCCGCCAGGGTGGCCACGCCAAACGACATGGCGACCGGCGGTGGGCTCCGATGATGAGAGCACTCCTGGCCGCGAGCGGGCTCGGGTTCCTGGCCGCGCCGGTCATCGCGGTCCTGGCGGCCTTGAACGTGGGCGGCCCCGCAGTGGCGTGCATCGAATCCTCCGCCGGCGGGGCCCTGTCCCAGGCCGCACCCGTGCCCGCGGCCGCACGGGCATGGGTGGGTGAGACGAAGGCCGCGTGCCCGGACCTGCCCGAGACGTGGATCGCCGCCGTCATGGCCCAAGAGTCCGGGTTTCGGCCCGACGCGCATGCCAACGACGCCAACGGCGGCACCTGGGGGCTGTTCCAGCTCAACGCCAGCATCTGGGCCGCCACCTACGCTCACCCGTGGTCGGCGGACCTGAACAACGACGGCACCTGGGACGTCAAAGACCCCGACATCCACGCCCGCGTCGCCGGACAATACCTGTGCAACCGGCTGAACGCCGTCAGGGCGATCCGCGCCACCCACCCGGACTGGGCGTCCTCCCGGCTACCGGTCCTGGACGCGCTGATCATCGCCCACAACGCCGGGGAATCCCGGCTCCGTACCTACCCGGCCATCCCCGACGTCACAGCCCGGTTCATCACCACCGTCGATCAGCGCGTGGCCGCGTGGTCGATCCCCGACCAGGCCGGCGCCCAACGCGAACCCCTGGGCCCGGTCGCGACCACCGGGCCCACCGCCAGCCCAGCAACCGACGCGGGTCCATCGCCATCGGCCGCGGCGACCGGCTGCCTGCCGGGCCTCGGGACCAGCGGGGACGTCGTCGTCCCACCCGGCACACCCGCCGACAGGGCCGCCGCGGTGCAGACGGCGATGTCCTACGTCGGGGCCACCTCCGGGTGGGCGGGGTTGTGCGACAAGCTCGCGTGCCGCGCCTACGGGTACACCAACTCCGGGTACACCTCCGCCGCGGCGCACTGGGACGCCATGCTCCTGACCGGCCACGCCCACCCCGGCGACACCTGCCCACCGCTGGGGTCGTTCGTGTTCTGGGCCACCGGGCGCCCCTTCGGACACGCCTCGATCGTGGTGCAGGCCGACCCGGGCTGTGACCCGGCTAAGACCCTGGTCACCTCCAACGAGGTCTTCGACTCCGCCACCGGCAACCACGGCGGGGTCTACCTGATCTCCCTGGCCCAGATCAACGCCGGCTTCGTCCACGGCGCCGGGTACCTCGGCTGGTCCGACCCCATCTGCCGCGGCGCCCTCCAGGCCCCCGGCGCCACCCAGCCCAACCCACCGCGAGCGGGCGGTGAACGACCATGACCAGCCGGCGTGCAGACTGGCCCACACCGGAGGAGCGGCTCGCCGCCCTGCACGACAAGCTCGTCACGGCCGTCGAGGACCTCGCATCCTCCGACGCGTGGATGCGGATGCTGCAGGTCGCCGCCCGGTTCCCGGACTACTCAAGTGGCGGAGTTGGGGTATTCGAATTCCGTGGATGCCAACTGACCGGGCGCGAGGTTCGCGGCTGCGTGGGTGCGGGTCATCACCGGCCCAACCACGGTTCGAGCAGCCGATGCTCTCCATCCACCAGCGCCCATTCGCCCCCGACGACCGCTCCGAGGGTGGCCACTGGGAAGGTGACCTGATCGTGGGCCGGGCACAGGGCTCGGTGATCGGCACCCTCGTGGAACGACAGACCCGCACGATCCGACTGCTGCACCTGCCGGCCAGAGACGCCGACACCCTGCACGCGGCCGACCTGGCGAGGATGAACGACCTGCCCAACCACCTCGTGCGCTCGATCACCTGGGACCAGGGAACCGAGATGGCCCGCCACCGCACCATCACCGCCGACCTGGGTGCCCCGATCTGCTTCTGCGACGCCCACTCCCCGTGGCAGCGCGGCACCAACGAGAACAGCAACGGACTGCTGCGCCAGTACTTCCCCAAGGGCACCGACCTGAGCGTCTGTGCGCGGGTCAGCGGGCGGGCATGCGCTGGGCGGGATCGCCGCGATGGTCGCGGGGCGGACAGTTTCAAGGACCCGGCCGTGCTCAGCCACAGGGCATGGATCGGTTGCTGCGCGGGACGCCGGCGCCCACGACTTCGGGGCGCATCTGCGGGCCCACCGGTTGCGGCATGTGCGCCGGCTCGTCGCGGTCGTCGCCCGGGTCCTGACCGCGTTGGCCAGGTCCACACCGGTCTTGGGCGGGTGGAGCAGGTGGCCTGGAGCGCCATCACTCTTCCGGCGGCGGTCGAGCCGCGACGGTGCCGCCCGCGGCCGACGGACATGCTCCAGTTGTGGGCGGCTTGGCGCCGGGTCAGTCACGGCCCGCGCCGTGTGTTGGTTCGAGGTCTGGCCGGCTGGTTTGGCGCGGTTCGGAGGCCGGTGGCCTGGCCCCGACGTCCTCGGCGTCCATCGTCAGGGCGGCGAAGTTGGCCAGGGCGCGCTCTGCCTGGGCGAGTTCCGCGCGAACAGCTTCCCCACGGGCTGCTGCAAAGTAGTCGCGAGCCTCGATCTTGGCGAGCCAGGTGCGAAACCGGTCCAGGTCGGCCTCGCTCTCCTCGAGCTCCTCATAGGTGGTGCGGCCACGCGCGGTCTCGTGCTCGAGCTCGGCAAAGAAGGCACCGAACCGCTCGAGAACCTCGCCGTACTCGGTGTTGCGCGCGTCCTGCAGCTCGGCGACCAGGGCATCGTGCTCGGCCGGGTCGGTGACCGTGATCTCGACGATGCGCACCGACCCGCCCTCGCCGCGGACCCGGGCGGCCAGCGCCTCGACCGCCGCGCGGGCCTGCGTGCTCGCGGGGAGCACGCACACGGACTGCTGCAGGTACAGGGCTCCGAGCGAGCGAAGTCGCCGCCACGCGGTCACTCGGGTCGACGCGGGGGCGCCGGCGGTGGACAAGGCAACCAGGAGCCAGTGGGGTCGTGCGGGGGGCCATGGCGTGACCATACACAGCGGGCACGTGCTAGAGCGCCGTGCCGATGCGAAGCAGGGGTCGAGCGAGCCACGCGACCAGCGCGCATGCGGCCGCACACGCGCCGACGATGACGACCTGCACCCCGACCAGCGGTTCAACCCTGACCAGGACGGCGGCGGGGGTCAGGGCGGCGGCGGCTGCCAGGGCGACGGCTGAGCCGGCCCACAGCGGGAAGTAGGGGTTGGCGCGCCACGACAACCCCGGGCGGGCCCGCAGCGACCAGGCCACAGCGACGTGCCCGGCCAGCCACACCACCAGCGCGGCGCACCGTGCCTGCCCGGTGCTGGCACCACCGGAGTGCACGAGCAGGTACGCGGCGGTCGCTGCTGCGCCCAGCACGGCGCCCACCAAGATGGTCGCCGTGGCGAACGCGCCGTCGACCAGGGACGCGGTCCGGGGCCGCGGCGGCCGCCGCATCGCGGCGGGTGCCGCGGGCTCGGACACGAACGCCATAGATGCGCCGATGTCCATGAACAGCTCAAGCACCACGATCTGCACGGGCGCGTACGGGATCGGCAACCCGGCAACAATGGCGGTGACCATGGCCGCGACCAGTGCAAGCTTGGCGCCCAAGTAGAACGACACGGCGCGACGGAGCTGGGAGAAGATGCTGCGCCCCGTCTCCACGGCCGCGGCGACGGTGGGATACGCGTCGTCAGTGAGCACGAGGCCGGCCACCTGCCGCGCCATCTGCGTGCCGCGCCGCCCCATCGCGATGCCGACGTCGGCCGCGGACAGCGCCGGCGCGTCGTTGACACCGTCACCGGTGACCGCCACGACCTCGCCGCGGCTCTGCAGTAGCCGCACCAGCCTCAGCTTGTCGGCCGGGGTGCAGCGACCGATGACGGTCCCGTGCACCAGGTCCGGGGCGAGGTCGTCGTCGCTGCGTGCTGCCAGGGCGTCGCCACCTGTGAGGGTGTGCCCCTCGGGCAGCCCGGCGGCGGCGGCGGCGGCGCGGCCGGCGGCCGGGTGGTCTCCGGTCACCACCAGCGTGGCGATCCCGGCCCGGTGAAGTTCGGCCACCGCCGCCGGCACCCCCTCGCGGACCGGGTCGACGAACGTGACCAGGCCAACCAGCTGCAGCCCGGTCGCAGGTATCGGCGCACCATCGGTCCCGACCTCGCGTGGGATGGTCCGGCTTTCGGGCTCGTAGGCGGCGGTGGCATACGCCAGGGTGCGCTCACCGGACCGCAGCGCGGACTCCACCCGCTCCCGCCATGCCGCCTGGTCGGCGGCGGCGCACGCGGCCAGGACAGCTTCGGGGGCCCCCGCGACCGCAACCTGGGTGTTCCCGTCGATGTCCGCCCAAGCGGTGGCTCGCAGGCGGGTGTGTTGATCGAACGGCCAACTCGCCACCACTCGGGTGCCGGGTCCGGCCAGGGCGCTGCCCATGCCGAGCTCGGCGGCCTTGGCGGCGACGGCCTGTTCCAGCGGTTCGCGGCTCCGCGCGCCGCGGGTGTGGCTGGTGCCCTGGGCGGCCAGGGCGACCGCTAGGACGGGGGCGATGCCGCCGTCGATACGGGCCACGCTCAGCTCGTTGCGGGTCAGGGTGCCGGTCTTGTCGGTCAGCAGGCTGGTCACTGAGCCCATGGCCTCACCCACGGAAAGCCAGCGCAGCAGTGCGCCGCGTTGGGCCAGTCCCCGGCCGCCGACGGCGAGCAGGACGGTCACCAAGATGGGCAGTTCCTCTGGGACTGTCGCGAACGCCATCGACAGCCCAGTCAGTAGCATCTCCTTGACCGGTTGCCCCAGCAGCAGCCCGAGGGCGGGCACACCGACCGACACCACGACGGCGGCGACCAAGACAATGCGTGCCAACTGTCCCATTCCGATCTGCAGCGGAGTGGCCGGTTCGCGCTGGGCTGCGGCCAGCGCGGCGATCTGCCCGAGCTCGCTGTTCTGCCCAGTCGCGAACACCACGGCGGTGCCGGTGCCGGAGGTGATGACACTGCCGGCGTGCACAACACTGGAGCGTTCGGCCAGCGGTGTACCCGCGGGCACGGGGTGGACGCTCTTGTGCACCGGGACCGGTTCGCCAGTCAGCGAAGCCTCCGCGGCGCTCAGCGAGTGGGCGTCCAGAATGCGAGCGTCGGCGGGAGCGATGTCGCCAGGCTCCAGCAACAGCACGTCCCCGGGGACCACCTGCGTGGCCGGAACGGTGATGGGCCGCCCGTCGCGGCGCACGTGCGCGCTCGGGGCGGTCAGGTCGTGAAGGGCCTCGATGGACCGGGCGGCTCGCAGTTCGGACGCGGTCTCGACGGCAGCGCTGAGCACGATGACGCCGAGGATGGCCAGCCCGTCGACCGCTTCGCCGAAGACAAAGCTGAGCACTGCGACCGCGACGAGCAACAGCTGAAGCGGCTCGATGAACGACTCGACGAGCGCCCTCAGCCACGACTCGCGTCGGGGTGGGGCGGCCAGGTTGAGACCGTGCTCCAAGGCCACCTGCTCGGCGCGGGCACTGCTCAGACCCTGGTCGTCGACTCCGAGCATCGTGGCGACATCACCTGGTGGCAGCGCATGCCACGCAGCGCGGTCCCTTTCGATGGCGGAGGTCCGCGGTTCGCGGATGCCGTGTTCCCCAGTGCCGGTACGCATGATGAAACAACCGTAACATCTCACCGTGTTGTTACGGCTGTGACAAGCGGGGATCTACGCTGGCGGAGTGGACCTGACCGAATTCGACGACATCGGCGAGGTCCTGCTGCTGTCCTTCTGCGGGATTATGGCGCTGGTGTTCGCGGCAGTCGTCGCCGAACTGCGGCTAGCGCAGTTCATCAAGGACCCGACAGCTTCGCCTCGCCCCCGCCGCTCTGCCAGGTCGGCCCCGGCCAGACGGCGGGCGCTGCTGCGCGCGGTGGCCGCCATGCGCCCGGGCAGGCGCGTGCTCACCGTTGCCTGGAAGCTGGTCACGACCGCAACCGTGGTGCTGACCGTGGTGGTCATGACCGGTGCCACCCTTCGATTCGACGCCCGCACCCTGCCGTGGTTCACCTGGCTGGACCACACCGAGATCGGGCACGGGGTGGCGCGGATCTTGGTGATGGGCGGCCAGTTCTGGTTGGCCGGCAGCGTGGTCGTGCTGCTGGCGGTCTATCGCAGCATCCAGGCGCGCAACCTGCGCCCGGCCGCCGTGACAGGCGCAGCAATCATGACGATGAGCGTCTCGCTTTGGCTCGTGAAGGTTCTGGTGGGGCGAACGGCGCCCCATTCGGGGGCCAACGAGGTCCTGGACGGTGGGATGTCGTTCCCGTCCGGGCATGCAGCGACTGCGACGGTGTGTCTGCTGCTGGGCGTTGCGCTGGGAGCCGGGCCAGCCCAGGTGCTCAGCCGGCGGGGGCGGGCGATGTTCGGTGCGGCGAGCGCCGGCAGCGCGGTGGTCGGGGTGTGCACCGTCGTACTCGGCTACCACTGGCTTTCCGATGCTGTGGCCGGCTGGATGATCGGTGTGGTAATCGCACTGCCGGCCATCCGCTGGCTGGTGCCCGCTCCGTAGTCGGTCCCGGCAGCGCGCCGGCGCGGGCGAAAAGTCGAGGTTGACCAAGCAGGTCGATATCTGACTCAGACCGATCCGGACCACGCGACCCGGCACTAAAGATCCGGACGTTCGACGCCCCGTGCCGATGAGCTGCTCGGCGAATCCGGTCTCGATTCAGCCGCAAGTCGGCCATCCGCGGCTCGTGCGCGTTCCGGCGGCACATCGATGCCTCGGCGACCGGCTCGAGCCGGGATCGCATCGCCGCCAGACAGGCTCGGCGCACCACGTTGCAGAACGTCACGCTGCCTCTCGCGCTGATCGCGGTCCTGATCGATGGGCAGTCAGGTTGCGCCTTGGGCTCGCTGCCGCGCGCCGCCCATCCCCAGCAGCGAAGGAGGATGAGGCGTGCCACACCCTGACGTGCGCGTAGACACATGGCGGGGGGGTGTCGTCAGGGTGGCTTCATGACGTGGGTACGAGAACGAGTCGAGCTGTTGCTGTTTGTCGTTTCCACCGGGCTGCTGCTCGTCGGCGGGGTCTTCTGGCTGGTGGGACCGGGCGAGTGGGGTGAGGCGCTCTGGGTTGCCGGGACAGTGCTGGGGCTGGTGTTCTCGGTGGCGTGGACGGCGATCGCGATCCGGGGTGGTCGGCTCAGCGTCGACGTGATCGCCCTGCTCGCGCTCGCCGGTGCCTTGTGGGTGGGCGAGCCGTTCGCGGGTGCAGTGATCACGGTGATGCTCGCCACGGGTCAGCTGCTCGAGGATCGGGCGGCAGTCCGCGCGCGGCGAGAGCTGAGCCTGCTCCTCGAGCGCGCGCCCCGCACCGCGCGGCGTCTCGTGGACGGGGGTGTGGTCGAGATCTCGGTCGACGAGGTCGCCGTGGCCGACCGCGTCCTGGTGTGTCGATGCCGCGGTGAAAACTGACCCTGGCCCGGCGTTGACACGACCACCCACCAGCGGCCGCAGAACTTGACCGCGTCGCCCGCGTGGACGGTCTCGGGCCCGTGGGCGACGACGGCGCGGGCGACGATCTGGGTCTGGCGGACACCCTTCCAGTACCTGACGGGGCCGCCATCGTGCTGTGCGTCCTGCTCGAGGCCCGCACCAATCGCAGGCCTTCGAGCGCCGCTACCGGTCCGAGGCCGCCATAGCCCCAGCTCACCCGACCGGACCCGTCCGCGATCACACCAAGATGGACCGATCCGGAGACGAGCGACGACATCGTCCGCCACGCGGCAGAGCCCGCGCCAGCGCAGTGCACGACGCGAAACACGCTGCACCATCCAGCGGGGTTTCGTTGACCGCGCATGCGAACAGAGAATGATGCAGTCATGGGCAAGTCGACACATCAGGACCATTTCGTCCAAGCCGAGGCCGCGTACGGGCGAGCGATCGACTCGCCCGAACCGGCGGACCGGGCCGAACTCCTCAGCGTCGCGATCTACCACGCTGCCATGGCGAGCTACGTGCTCGCGCTGGAGGTCGACGCGCGACAGGCGGCGGTGGCCGTCAAGTAGTGAGATGGCGGGTTCACGACCGCGGGGCGAGGTAGCGCAACCGTCCACGCAAGGGGCCCGACCCGCCTGCGGCGTTCACGGCGGAGTGATGTGTCGGGTCGGGCTAGCCGCGCCTGCGTCGTCACTCGGGCGCGACGGCGGCTTCCGGGACATCGTCGATGGTCAACACGGCGATGAGGTGGTCATGGTGGTCCAGGACCGGTGGGACAAGGGGGTTGTAGGCGGCCAGGGCCAGAGTGATCCCGGTGAGGTCCCTGACCACCACCACCCGTTGACGCGCAGTGCCTGCCGCCGGTTACGGTGCCATATCGTCCCACGATCGGTGCCCTCACCGTTCGGTCCTTCATGTGGCACGGGCGGGGGGCTGGTCGCCGAGCGCGCACGGTCGTCGTCGGGTGTGTGCGGGGCGCTGTGGGGTCTGCCGCTGGTGTTGATGACATGTTACCTGCGCCGCTGCTTGACAACTCCTCGACTACTGGTCGGCGGCGTCTCGTGGCGCTGCGGACCCCTGGGGGTCGACGAGACCCAGGTGCTGTGCCGCGCGAACAAGATGCGCCTGCCACGCCAGCGTCAGCGAACATCCGGCTGCCACGACGAGCGGCACCCATGCCATCGACCCGCCAAGTGACCCCGATCTGGTCGCGGTGAACACAACGTCAGCGAACGCCACCACCCCGGCCGCGACGGTTGCCGGTCGCGACCCAACACGCTTCGACGTGGAAGACATGCGCACCCCCTCAGTGAAACTGCCACGTGCCTTCAGAATGCACCACAAGTTGCGCGAACTCACCGATTGGGTCGGGCTGCTTGCTGATCGGTCGTCCGGGTTCAGGTCGATGACACGTGTGACTGTGGTTCCCTGCGGCGCCAGTCTTGGGGCAGGGCCGCTTCGAGCGCGTCGTCGACGGTGACGACACCGATGATGCGTCCGCGGTCGTCAACCACGGGCAGCACCAGGAGGTTGAAGTCGGCCATCCGGGTCGTCACGTCGACGATGTCATCCTGGGGCGCGGCGTGCACGGGGTCGGACTCCGCGACATCGCGAAGCAGAGAGCTCGGGGGGACCTGGAGCGCCCGAACCAGGCTGATCGCGCCGACCAGTCGATCTTCGTCATCCACACTGAAGATGCTGGTCAGGGCCTCGGGCTGATGCCCGGTCGCCGCGCGCACGAGGGAGATCGCGTCATCAACGGTCCCATTCTCGGAGATCCGAATGAACTCCACCCCCATCAGCCCACCTGCCGTGGCGTCGTGGTAGCCGAGGAGACTCATGACCTTGACGCGTTGGGGCTCGTTCAGCAGGTCCAGGACTGCTTGACGGCGGTCCTGGGGCAGGTCCGTGACGGCATCGGCCGCGTCATCGGCACGCATGCGGTCAAGGACGGATGCAACGTCCGCTGCGCTGCGAGTCCGCAAGAGCTGCGTGAGCCGGTCCTCGTCGAGCTCCTCGAAGACGTCGGCCTCAAGCTCGGGGTCCTCATGGACCTGAGTCAGGAGCTCGTCCTGCTCCTTCACCGAGGCCGTCTCGATCAGGTCGGCGATCTGGGCGGCTTTGAGGCGCTGCAGCTGACCGAACGTGGATCGTACGAGCACCGAAGGCTCATGCCCGATCAAGGCTTCGAACGAGCGCCAGTCACGCGAGTGGTGACTTCCGTTGCTCTTCGCCCCGCCCCACCAGGCCCTCCCGCGTACGTCGAGACCCGTGACGACCCACTGATCCTGGACCCGGGTCAGCAAAATGTCGTTGGCCCTCACGAGAGCCGCGTGCTCAACGTCGATCAACCGGTGGCCGAGCACGTCCGCTCGCAACAGGACCTCACCGGCCCGGCGCTCGAACGGACGCACGTCCAACCGCGCTGTGGAGAGCTCGATCCTCTCCCCGCTCATCGCCGAGACGTCAGCAATCGGAACGTAGACGACGCCCGAAGAGACCTGCACGACCAGCGCGCTGACCTGGGGGTACTCACCGGCTCTGAGTCTGACAATCGCATCGGCAAGCTTGCCGAGCGGCTTGCCCTTCATGTCGACCACCGGGTGCCTGAGCAAAGACGACAGGTAGACGACGGGAAGCTCAGCGTCCTCGACGACGATGTTGTTCACGACCAGACCCTTTCCGGAACGTAGCGAGCGCGGGCCGCGCATGAGTTGAGAGTAGGGGGAGATCACTCAGCGACCGAGCGCGAGCTGCACAACCCTCACGACCACGAGCGCCATCGCGATGAACAGATACGTGCGCAGCACGGAAAGTCCCGCGCGCCTGCTTGCTGAGAGCTCCGGCAACGCAAGGAGGTTCAGTGGGGGCATCCGCCAGCTGGCCCGAAGGCTCTTGTCGACCGGTGCCACCGTCGCAGCCGGATGGCGACGCCTGTGAACCGCGAGACCGACTCCGACCGCGATGGCGATTGCGCTGCCACCTCCTAGTATCCACAGAATCGTCACCGCCGTGATGTTCGGGTACAGGACGCTCGCAGTGAGCACGATGGACATCATCACGAGCACGGCGATGACTAGCCCGGTGAACAGGTTCAGCCACCGGCCGTTGACCCACGGTCCGAGGACCTGCTTGTCGTTGCACAGAAGCAGCAGGAACACCGTCGCAGACGGAAGCAGCACCCCAGCAAGGGTCTGGACACCCACGGTGAGCAGGCCGAGCGGGCTGCCCGGGATCAGCACGACCGTGGCGGCGACCACAAGCAACCCAGCAAAAACCGCGTAGAAGCCCTTGGCCTCACGTGGCTTGCGGTGCAGCGAGTGCTTGAGCCCGAGCACGTCACCAAGGGCGTACGACGTCGAGAGCCCGACCGCAGCCGCCCCGATGATCGACGCATCGATCAGCGCGATCGCGAACAGGACACCGGCCACGGGGCTCACGTAGGTGCCCAGTCCCTTCGCGACCCCCAGCGCGTCGGTGAAGGCGCCGAACTCGGGATGTCCCGCGAACGTCGTGTAGGTGAACGTCATGATCGCCCCGGCGCCGACAATCACCATGACGATCCCGATCCACAGATCGACCTTCTCATAGCTCATGAACCGAGGTGTGATCCGCTTGTCGATGACGTAGGACTGCTGGAAGAACAGCTGCCACGGGGCAACCGTGGTGCCGACGATCCCGATGATCAGCAGCATCACGGTCGACAGTTCGGCCCCCGGTGGCATGCCGGGGATCAGGACGTCGTGAGCGATCTGACCCATGCCCGGGTGCACCATGAAGAAGATCGGTACCAGCAGCAGCGATCCGGCGACCAGGACCATGCTCACGCGCTCGAACCGCTTGAACGACCCGGTGCTCACCGCCGCGATGACCACGACAGCAGCCATGATCACCCCCGGGACCTGGGCGATCCCCAGATAGCGCAGACCCAGGCTGATGCCGATGAACTCGGTGACGATCGTGAGCGCGTTGAGGATGAACAGGTCGATCACGCTGAACGCGCCCCAGAACTTGCCGAACCGCTCCAGGATCAACCGCGCATGGCCAACCCCGGTGACCGCGCCCAGGCGCAGCACCATCTCCTGGTTTACGTAGAGCACCGGCACCAGCAGGAGCAGGGTCCACAGCAGGCGCGTCCCGTAGTTCTGACCGGCTTCGGTGTAAGTGCCGAAGGCTCCGGCGTCGTTGTCACCGACCATGACGATCAGCCCGGGGCCGACGATCGCGAGCAGCGTGCGCAGCTTCATCGAGAGCCGCGGACGCGGAGCGTCGTCACCTAGACGGATCGTTCCAAATGCGCCTTCGATGTCGCCGACGTGCGCGGAGTCAAGAACCGCGGTCTCCCGCTGTGCTGGTGTGGGGCTCGTGTCGCTGGTCATCTCAACCTGCCCTCCGCGCTGGTGTGCGGATTGGTCTACGGAAGTGAAGCGGGCTGGCGGTTCTCCTGCGTTCGTGCGCCAGAAAGTCCCTGCGAACTCGACATGGCCGAGTGTCGCAGCGACAACCCAGGGGCAACAGGCCCGGCACGCCTAGAGGGCGGCTGGACTGAGCAGGAGACGCGGACTATGGCCTTCGTTCATCGACGCGCTCCCCTCGCTTCGCGGGGCGCACGCGCGAGGTCCGACCGAACGGTCAGGGGTTCCTCGTCCTCGTAAGACCTTTGGCACTTCGCGGCGTCAACCCGCCATAGCGGGAGCCAATCGGGACTACCCCTTAGGTCGGGGTAGCCTGTCCTGACCCGGGGCGTCTCTGGACGTTCGGGGTCGCTGGCTTGTTTCCGCGAAGGAGCCTCAGCTAACGACTGGCACCTTGCGCGCACAGGTTACCCGAGTTTCGCACCGGCGACCACTCTCAACGTCGGCTGAATCCTGACCCTCTGGCGTCGACCCCTGATCAGTCTTCTCTAATGGTTCCTGGCCGGCCTGGGGTTGGCTGGCAGGCTGGCATCGGCCCTGCGGCGCGCATCCACACCGCATGGCTCCGCATATGGAACTCGTGACCACCCCCGCTCACCCGTGACGGTTCAGGTTGCCCGGTCGGCAGCGTACTGCGCCCAGTCGCCGCCGGCGCGTGTGGTGTGCCGGACCACCTGGGAGGCTTTCAGGCCCAGGACCCCGGCGAGCATGGCCGGTGGGATCTCGGCGCTGAGCTGGTCGAGGGCGGCCAGCCGGGTCCGGCGCGGTTCGATGCCGATGGTACGCAGCCGGCGTCCCAGGCTCGCGGCAGCGAGGTGGCGACCGGCCCGCTGACCCGGGAACAGCCAACCCCCGGGGAGCTGCTCGGCGACGCCTTTGCGTCGAGGTGAAGGTAGTCCTTGGATCAGGGCCGCGAAGGGTTCGGGGAGCTCGAGCAGGTCGCCGCCGAGACGAACTGTCACGACGTCCCCGTCGGCGGCGACGTCGTCGGTGGTCAGAGCGCAGATGCGGACGAGGGGTTGGGCGTAGAGGACGACGAGGGCGCCGGCGACGCGGTCGACGGTGTCGAGGGTGTCGTCCTGGACCAGACGGCGGGCGATGTTCCACCGCCGGTCGGGGTCGGTGTGCAGATCGTTTCGCCCACTGGCCGATGGCGGCAGCATCGTCGACGGTGGGAGCACTCGGGTGCGCCGGGCCCAAGCCAGGAACGGCCGCACCTGGTGGGCTCGGGCGCGGGGACTGGCGAACCAGTGGTCGATGTCGCTCTGCCTTGCGCTGGTCAGCGTGGCCTGAGCGGCTTCGATGGTGCTCAAGAACGCGATGACCGAGCGCAGGGTGCGACGCGCGTTGGTGACTGCTGCGCTGATGTCCGCGGTCCCCTCATGATGGCGACGCAGGCGCGGCAGGACCTGCCAGCGCATCCAGGCGCGCACGATCCGGGCATCGTGGACGTCCAGTTCCACCAGCATCTGGTTGCTGTCGTGCGCGAACCGGTCGATGAGCCGGTCCGGGTCGGAGCCCAGCGCACCGGCGGCGAGGAGCAGGTCGCGCAGATGCTCGACCGCTCTGCTGGCGGGTTGGGCGTCCAGGGTGGTGTGGGTCAGCGCCAGGCGGCCCGAGTCGAGCGAGGTGAGCAGCGCGGTGATCGCTGGTCGGCGCAGCCAGCGGCGGGTGGTCATGGGCTCGGCGGCCAGGATCGGCGCCCGCAGGGCGTGCAGGGCTCCGGGCGGATCGTCGGCCAGCAACCCGTCGACGGTCCGTCGCAGCGAGCACGGGCCACACAGTCGCTCGCCATCGACCGTGGTCAGGGTGCGGTTGTGGTGGCAGTGCGCGCAGCGGCGCGCCGCGCGCTCCCGACACCACCGGCACAACCCCCTGTCGTCGAGGAGCCGGTCGGGTTCCTGGCAGGTCGTGCAGGTCGCGCGCAGCCGATGAGCGTCCCGGCGGCACCGCCCGCACACGCGTTCATCCTCCCCACGGGCGGGCCTGGCGCATCCGGGGCAGTGACGAACGCAGGCCCGGCATCGCACCCGGGACCCGTACAGGCTGGCGCCGGTCCCGGCGGGAGCCCGGCAGGACTGACACGGCGGGCAGGGCAGGTCAGCCCCCGCGGCGCGCAGCGCGATGACGAGCCGCGCCACGACGAACGGGGCCCCGGAGTCGGTCAGGCGGTGGTCGCCGAGTAGTTCGGCCAGGACCTGCAGGTCGTGCCGGCGGGGCGCGAGACTCGTCACGACGTCGATGATCTGCGCGGGATCCAGCGCCACCTGCGCGGACAGCACCGACGTGAGCCGCTCGACCTGCTCGTGGCGCTGCACGTCGGTGTGGGCCCGCTGCGTGCAGGCGTGGCAGCGTGGGTGACCGGCTTCGTCACGCGCGTACGGGCGCCGGGGGCGACCGCACCCGGCACACACCCGCGTACTGGTCCGTCGGGCGGAGCAGGCGGAGCAGAGCGCCGCCCCGCCGGGGAGCTGCTGGCGTGCGGGACGGGTCCGTCCGCAGTCCAGACAGGTCGGGTGGATCGTCGTGATCGTCTTCGCACCGGCCGCGACCAGGGCTTCGACGAACCGGTCCAGGACCGGCGGCCGACTGGTCGGCCCGATGACCAGGACGTCGGGATGAGCGCGCAGGTGGTCGACGAGCTGACCCAACCGCCGTCCTTCGGCCATCTGGTCGATGGCCCGCAGGACGGCGGCTTCGCCCAACGCCGGTTCGGCCGCCGCGACGGCGGCCTGGATATGGGCGCGGCGTCCGGCGGCCCGCCGGGCCGCGTCCGCCGTGCGGTAGCAGGCGTCGCACCACGGCGCGCCGTCGGGGTTGCGGCCCACGAGCTTGCGATGCCGACCGCACGAGGCACACGGGCCCCGGTGGGCGCGCGCCATGCACGCGGTGCAGATGCGCCCGTGCGGTCCGGCGCCCCTGAGCGTGACATGGCGACCGCACCCCGCACAGGCCGGATCGCTCACCGGTCGCGGTGGATCTCGGCTCGCCGCGGAACCCGCCCCCGCCCACCGTCCCCGAGCGCGGGCACTGCCCCTCCGCCAGTGCCCGTTGCCCGGGACCGGCGGGCCGCCGCGACCGGTTCGATCAGATCGTTGGGGCTGCAGGCCAGGATGTCGCACAGGGCCATCAGCGTGCGCAGGCTCAGGCGTTCGGGGGTCTGGGTGACCAGGCGGTAGACCTGCGCGGCCGACAGGACCACGCCACGCTCGGCCAGCAGCGGCACCAGGTCGGTGGTGGCGAACATGCCCCGTTCGGCCATCCGCAGTCTCAGGTGCCAGTCGTATCCCAGCTTGCGGGCGGGTGCCATCTCGATGCTCCTGTCTGTCACGGCGTAGCCGGATCGGTGAACGCCCGGCCCAGGGCCCGACGCAGCGCCTGGTTCTTGTAGTCCGACCCGACCGACGTGTACCCAGCGGTGGTCGACCCCCACGAGTGGCCGACCTGCTGCTGAACGAACAGGTGGTCGAACCCGTCCTCGATCAGGTGCGTGATGTACGAATGACGCAGGCAGTGCGGTCCCAGGTCGCGCGGCAGACCGCACTGGTCGCGGTAGGCGGCGAACCGGGCGTTGATGTGATCAGTCGAGATCGCCGCGCCCCGCTCGGTCGGCCACAACGTCGTCGACGCGCTGGCGTAACCCGGGCGGATCTCCTCGACCCACTCCGCGAGGGTGCCGGCGGCCCAGCCCATCGTGGTCAGTACCGTGCGCCGGCGCGGCGTACCGCCCTTCATCGCCTTGCCGTAACGCACCGAGACCGCGCCGTAGCGGCCGAACTGCTCGGCGTGCGGGTTGCCCGACAGGTCGGCCAGGTCGAGCATCGCCACCTCCCGGCGACGCAGCCCGAAGGCGTACACCGTCTTGAACAAGGCCGCGTCACGAAACGCCGCCAGCCAGCCCTTGCGCCCGGACCTGCCCACCGTGGCCACCCGCTCGTCGCAGTAGTCGAAGAACCTCTGCAGCTCCTGGCGGCTGAGTGGACGGTTCCCGGGCCGGGCCTCGCCCTGGTCGCGGTGCGCCGCGGTGTTCCACTCGTGGAACACCTGCACCGGGTGGGTACCGAACCGCTGCTCGCACACCTCGTCCCAGCCGTAGCGGCGGTCGGTGACGTACCCGCAGAACAGCTGCACCGACATCTGATAGTTGCGCAGCGTCGAGTGCGCCAACCCCCGACCGACCAACGCGGTCGTCCACTCCTCGACATCGCTCGGAGCCCATGTCCACGGGTAGGCGTTGGTGAACGAGACCAGCCGACGCACCAACAACAACCGTTGCTCGATCGTCGTCGCCGCCAGGAGGCGCGACGTCTGCTGGGCGGCCCAACCCGCCAACATCGCCTCCAGGACCGCCTCCTCCGGGGCGAGGAACGACACGCCAGCGGCCATCACCGACGCCGCCGAGCCAGCCACCACCTCCCGAACCGATCGATCAGTTCGCATCCAACTCCGTCCCAGACCGTCGTGGTCCGATGACCGTATCACTCATCAGATGCAGGATTGCGGGGGCCGCCCGTCTTCCAACGCCCCGGTCCGGCCCACATCGCGGCCTTCGCCGTCCGCCGCTGTCACCCCGGTACCGACGCCCGAAGCGCAGTGCAAAGACCGTGAATCACGCTGTCGATGCGATTGGCCACAGTCACCTTCGAACGTCCTGCTCATCGCCGTCCAGCGACCTGACGCCACCCGCGTCGCAGGAATCCGCACCTGGAATGCTCTCGGGCGGCGCGTCCTGAAGGGCGAGCACGGCATCGCCATCCTCGCCCCCTGCGTCTACCGCCCCGCACCCGGCAACACCGCCGACAGTCAGACTCCACCTCCACCGGCGACCGAGTCGCAACGGCTCGAGCCGTTACCGACCGGCGACCAGGAGTCCGTCACGCGGCGCGAATTGCGCGGCTTCAAGGTTGTCCACGTGTTCGACCCGTTATCCCGAGATTGCCCGACCAGGTCTGTCGTCCATCGGATCGGCGAGTGTGCTCTCGATTGTCTCAGGAGCACGGGGCTTGCGGAAGAACGGGATTGGCAGGCCGGCGGGTTCGCCGGTTCCAGTCCGGCGCCTGCCTTCGACCCGGTCGAGGGCCAGAGGCGCTGTCTCGCGGTGGCCTATGTCCAGGTCCAGATAGGCGTGGCCGAGTTTGCGGGCACGGGTTTCCGGTACGTGCCGGGGTCTACTACCCGGCCAGCAGCACCAGGGCGCCTCGGCCGGGCGAAGTTGGGCGCGGGCGAGCACCCCACCGATCAGTTCGAGAATGGCGCTCTCGTCGCTGACGACCCTGGACGACCCTGGACGACCCTGGACGACCACACTTTCGTGCCCGCCTCGTTGATCAGGCACACTCAGCTGTGCCCCCTTCCGACATCGACACCCGCCCTCCCGCGCGGGCCTTGCCGCTGGTGCATCTCCTGCTCATCCGCCCTGGTATCAACTTCGTGGCCCGAAGGGCTCGCCGCCGACAGATCTGTCAACAGCGACCGAACCGCGCATCTCAATCAGCCGCCGAGGCGCCCCGCAAGACCGGGCGGCCAATCCGCCAGGGGCGATCAGCACTCAGCCATACCCCGTCCTCCCGGGCAACCCAACGGCTTACGGAACGCGGTTCATCTCATGGACGCAGCCGGAGTGCGTCTGCCGGTACGTGCCCGGGCGACGTAAGCGCGGCGCCCGACAAGTCTCCCCCAAGAATCCCCGGCGCTGTGACGATAACAGCGACTATCGGCGACGCTGCCGCACGGAGTTGGTGAGACACTTCCTTCCAGTTCGCGGAGGGCCTTGCCCAGTGCTGTCAGGGCGCGGTCGTTCCGCCAGGCGAGCCTCATCATTCTGTGTTCGCCACGCTTTAGGCCGAACACCGCAGGTCATCTCGGGTGCGCCAGACTAGTCTGCGAGAAAACCGGGGCTTCTCCATGCTGGATCTACTTGCGCATGAATCAGGGCTCGAGTGCCAATTGGCTCCGGCAAATTCACGATACCCGCCGCACGCACCGCGCCGCCGCCGCACGCGAGTGCCCCATTTGACCTACTCCATGCCCAAACCTCGACGTACGACGCGGTCTCCTCGACTTCAAATCCCACCGGTGTAATGCAGCTTCCATCTCCGGCGACGTACAGAACATTCAGAGACGTTGCGCCACTGTCGATAGAAACAAATCGCCATGGCATGCTTATCAGGTCGGATCGCTTTCCGGGACTTATGATCCGCACAGCGGTGGGCGCGGGGAGCCTCGATGCCCATTCTGGGACATCGCCCGCTTTCTGCGGGTCGATCACCGCGCCTTGCGGGAAACGTGCGATCGTGCTGTTCTCGCTCACCTGACGATAGATCGCAATCCCCGCGGCGAGGAAGACCAACACAACTGAGAAGACTATGGCCGTTCGGCCCCATGAGCGCCCCATGTACCCCCGCCCGTCTACGA
This sequence comes from Cellulomonas sp. P24, assembly GCF_024704385.1. NCBI lineage: Bacteria > Bacillati > Actinomycetota > Actinomycetes > Micrococcales > Cellulomonadaceae > Cellulomonas > Cellulomonas sp. P24. The sequence goes on along the minus strand of NZ_JAJDFX010000002.1, from coordinate 4,086,316 downwards.
AACAGCTGAACGGCTGCGAGCGAACGCCCGGCCTCGCCGTCAATACCCAGCCGCCCATCGCGCGAGATGGCGACAACGTCGAGTCCCGAATTGGCTCTTGCGGGTCGACGTTACCTGGCGCTAGCGTTGACGACAAGCACCACCAGCGGTCCAGCGTGGGAAGCCGCCGATCGACAACCTCGCGTGGTGGCGCGCCACGGTGACGCCTGCTTCGTGGACTGGCGCCGCCACATTGAGGGGGGCACAGTGTTGCGACCAAGGATGACGCGCAGGTGGATGGGCTCTTGGGGATCGATCGCCGCGCTCGGCGTGGTCGTTGGCTCCGGACTTTGGGTTGCGCCAGCGGACGCCATGTCGATCAGCCCGGACTACTCAACAAGTGACTCCTTGAATTTCGCTGCGCGCGCCGTCGCGGAGGCGCTCACAGAGAAGGTTCAGGGCGAGGCCGGGTTTGCCGGAATTCAGATCACAAACACCGGTGTCGAGCTTGACCATGTGGGCCCGCCGACGACACAGGTAAGCGAGGCCATAGCAGCATCGGCTGGTGTCGCGGCGAATCTGCTCACTTCCGCTCCTGGCGCTCCAGCAGACGGACGAGTTCCAGTGGTTGTTCGCCTCGTGAAGCGAACCCTCGCCCAAATGGCCAGCATCACGGGACAGATTGACACGGATCAATCACGACTCAAGACCGAAGGAATCGTGCTGTCAAGTTGGGGGCCGGACATCACGTCAAACACCGTTGTCGTCCACTTGTCGAACTACTCCCCAGCCAACGCCGCACTTATCACGGCTCGCTACGGAGACGCAGTGACGGTGGACGCGAGCAGTCAAAATGCGTCTGGAAGCGCTGGCCGCACAAATGACTCCGCCCCATGGTTCGGTGGCGACAAGATTGATCAAGGGTCTGGTTCTTGTACTTCATGGTTTTCCGCAAGCCGAGCGGGATCGTCGGTGGTTCCGACTGCCGGCCACTGCGGAGCGGGCGCATGGACAAACGGCGGCAACTCCGTCGGAAGCGTGGGTGTGCGTCAGTTCAGCGGGAACATGGACGGCGAACTCATCTTCGCGTCGTCCTCGGGCTACGTGTGGTCCGACCCGACTTCAACCCAGCGGCACGTGACCGGTGTGTCCTCCACCGACACCGTTGGAACACTCTTGTGTACCGATGGCGCAACTGACCGTGAGGTCTGTAGTGTCAGGATCTCGGCGACCGGGCAGAGCGTGTCATACGACGGGCAGACGATTACTGGCCTCGTGTCCGCGTTTCAGACGTGGTCACAGGCGGCATTCAGCGCTGGCGACAGCGGAGGGCCTGTGGAAGCAACGAGCGGCAGTTCATCGACCATCGCTGTTGGGATGGTCGAGGCGAGGCTCACGTCCGATGCTTCGCGTGGCTGGTACATGCCTGCGCGAACCGTTGATAGCGTCTTCGGGCTCACCGTGAAGACGTCGTGATCACGTCGATGACCCCCTGGGCCGCTTATGCCGTCGTGACCATCGGCCGGTCGTGAATGCCCTCCTGACTTGGGACGATAGGTGTTACCGAGGTCCGGTTGGGTCCCACAAGGTCTGACGCGCGACTAGGGCACTCTCGGCAGCGATTTGGCCGTCTGCGATGCCGACAAGAAGCACACCGCGTGCGTGGAGGTAACCCCCGCTCAATTCTCACCGCTGCCATGGTCCGATGCTGGGTAGGTCGACACCCTTGGTGTTCTTGGGCGTGGGGTCTTCGCCGTCGTCCCCGTCCCAGGCTCGGCCGTACTGGTCGGGGATGGATCCCCAGCCCCAGTAGGGCAACGGCCGGGTCGGGACGATGCCGAGCTGCTCGGCCGGGTCGATGCGCCGCGGGGCGACGGTGCACAGGTGCAGCCAGCTGTCACCGAGGTCGAACTCGTAGACGAACTGATCGCCCGCCTTGAGCCGACCGAGGGTCAGCCGTGCCCCGTCGAGGACCTCGTCGTCGACGTCGTCAGCCCACTCCGGGTCACCAATCCGGGGACCGTCGGCGAGGTAGAACTGGTGCAGATGCGAGCGGTCCCAGCGGGCGAACGCGTCATCGATCGCCGTGGCGAGCTGGTTGAACGTGTGGCTGCGGGCGGCAGCGAAGATCCGTCCCGGTCGGGGCCACAACTCATCGGCGCGACCGGATACGAGGTCGACGCGGATCGACAACCAGGTGCTGCTCACGCTCTGATCGTGTCAGACCGCGGCGGCTTCCAACGCCGCAGCCGCGTCTGCGGTGAGCTCCTGGGCGCGCTGGAGCGCACTGCTGATCCGCTCGACCTCCAGTTCGCGGGCAGCGAGCTGTCCGGCGGGTTCACCGGCCTCGCGGGCCCGCTCGAGCGCGCGCGTGTGGGACAGGAGCATCCGCCGGAAGATCGGGGTGGCGCTCTTTTTGGGCTGGGCGTGCCCGCAACCTAGGCAGACCAGCCCGCGGGGGCAGTGCTCACCGGTCGGCAGCGCACACATGTGGGTGCCCATGTCACGCATCGAGCAGTTCGCAGTGAACACCGCCCACTCCTGGTCTGTCGGCGCACGGTTGGCCGCAGGTCCGTAGACATCGCCGTACAGGCCCCGCATCGCGCGGCGGTACTCCTCGACGAGCTGGGTCGGGTAGAGCTTGGCGTAGATCATCACGGTGTTCACCGTGGCGTGTCCGAGCAGCGCCTGGATGACGTGTACCGGGGTGTTGCTATTGAGGTGTTCGGAGGCGAACACCCGCCGGCAGTCGTGTGGGGTCAGGGCCAGCGGCCGACCGTCGCTGTGGGTGGCGCCGGCGGCCAGCGACAGGGCGCTCAACCGGCCCCGGATGGTCTGGCTGTTCAGCGTGCTCGGGTGGGTTCGGCCCTGCAGCAGGTAGGGCGCGCACGGCAGTGCCCGCTTCTCGTGCTCATCCCTGCGGTCGCAGGCCGGGACGTGGTCGCTGCCGTAGAAGCCACGCACGTGCCGGATGATCTCGGCGATCACCCGGCCGAGCTGGTCTCCGATCGGGATCACCCGGGCCCGGTCGAACTTCGAGGGTTTGACGTGCAGCAGGTAGTACAACCTGCCGTCGGGCAACGCCCGCTTGAGGATGTCGAAGGTGGTCAGCTCGCAGGCCTCCTCGATCCGCAGCCCGCTGGTCAGCAGCAACTCCAGCAGCGCCCAGTCCCAGAACGCGATCCGTTCCGCACGCTGCAACCCCTCGCCGCTCTCGTCGATCCTCAGGGCCTGCTGGGTCTCATGCCAGCGACGCAGTGCGAACGCCCGGATGTTCGGGATCTCCCGTTCCAGGTCCAGCACGGTCCTGGTCAGGCGGGCTTCGGTGCGCTTGCGGGCGTCGGTGAAGCCGCTGTCGAGCAGGTCGTGGCGGGTCAGCGGGACCACGCTCGGGCAGTGCGCGGCGAACGGCGAGTCAGCTTCAGTTGCCCAGGTGCACAGGTCGGCGAAGAAGCACCGGACATCCACCAGCCAGGCGTGGGCGCTGGTGGTGTCCCCGCTGCCCTTGTGCCGTCCGCGTTGCACGGTCCTGGCCTGCTCCACCGCATGGCCGACGAAGCCACGCGCGTGTGCCGGGGTGATCTGCGCGCACGACGTCACCTGCGGATGGGTGGCCTGCAGGTATGTGAAGAAGTGCGCCAAGGCCCGGGCCTTGTGCTGCAACGTCGCGTAGTTGTCCGACAGTCGCCGGGAGTAGTGCTCCAAGTACAGACCAGCGACCTGCCGGAACATCTCCGGGACGCCCGCGACACCAGCAAGGTCTGCTGGCTCGCGCCGTCCAACGCTTCTCCAGCGCAAGGTGCCGCGCTGCGGGGTCCGGGTGAACACCCCGAGCTGGCAGAGCGCAGCGTCCAGGACGTCGGCGCCTTTGCCCCGACCGGCGGCGCGCAGATCCGCCTCGCTCAGCCCCGACAGCTCATCAACACCGCAGTGGAGCAGCGCCCGCAGTCCGCGATTGACCGCGTTCATCGCGAACATCGGTGTCCCGAACGGCAACGCCGCCGTTGCGGTCACCAGTTGCGCATGCGCGCTGGTCATGGGGTCGTCGAAAGGAAGACGTGCGACCCACTGCGTGGTGCGGGTCCAGGTGAGGAACGGCCACGACGGTCGGACCAGCCGCGAGGTCACCAACGCCCACATCCCCCACGTCCAGGTGTCGTGCACCGGTGGCCTCCCGTCACCGGTGAGCCACCGCGGCCAAACCTGCGCCTCGAACGCCTCCCAGCGATCGGCCAGCCGCTCGCCGGGCAGCCGGTCGAGCGCGTCCAGGGTGAACCCGGTCGCGCGCAGCATCCGCTGCCCCTGAGACCGATGACGAAACCGGTAGCCGGCGACCTCCGCACCCAGGTGCGCGAGCACGCCAGCGCGGTCGTAGGGAGCCACCGCGAGTTGCCGGGCGGCGGCCAGCTGCGCGGCGCGCCCGGTCATCGCTGCTCCTTGTTGACCAGTCGCGGATGGGCGAGTGCGTCGAGTTCCTCAATCGTGCGGAGGTCGTAATGGAACGCGTACTTCTCGCGGCCTGCGTGGGTTCTCGCGCGATCGATCACCGGCCGCTGCTCGAACGCCGACACGGCCTCGACGAGACTGTGGCGGTCGACGTGGGCATAGACATCGACAGTGGTCCCGACGTGACGATGTCCCAGGACGGCTTGGGCGACCGCGACACCGGAATGCTCCACCAGAGCAGTCGCGACGGTGTGACGGAACATGTGCGCTGTCACCGGGATCCCGACCTTGCCGGCCAGGTGCCGCAGCCCGGCCTCGAACGCCCCATACGACAACGGCCGGCCACGGCCACGTCGCGCACCGACCCACACCGCCTGAGTGGGCGGATCGCCGCGCTCGTCGCTCAGGTAACGGTCGAACGCGACCCAGAACGGTGCGGTGACCGGAACGCGATGCTCATCGCGCGCACCCTTCAACAGCACGGTCACGGTCGAGGTGCGCCGGTCCAGATCGGCCAGGGTCATCCCGAGCACGCCGTGCCGGCCGTGCTCGGGGCTCCAGTCACCGATCCGCTGACCGGTGCGCGACAACAGGATCAACAACGCCCGGTCACGCGCGGATGGCGCCGCGTCGATCAGTCGTTGCACGTCCGCCGGGTCCAGATCGCGTGGCAACTTGCGGGGCTCGCGCCGACGCAGCTCAGCGCGACCACGTACCGGTGCATCGCCGCCACCCGGGCGCCCGTGCCGTGGACCGACAGCCGGGGCCTGCGGCACCGGGCTGACCCTGTCAGCCCAGGTGCCCTCACCCGCCTCGGTGTCGCGGTCGATCAGGTAGCCGAAGAACGACCCCAACACGCTCAGCCGATGGTTCACCGTGCGGGGCGCGCGCCGTCCATCGGAACCCCTGGGCTGCTTGGACGTCAGCTCGACGACCGACGTGCGCTGCTCGCGTGGCGGTCGCCCGCCGGTGCGGTAGCCGCGGGCGAACGCATCGACGTAGACCTCCACATCTGCACGGGAGACACCCTCCAGCGACTGCTCACGCTCAGCGAGCCAGCAACCGAAGTCCTGCACGCCCAGTCGGTACGCGCGGGTCGTGTACGACCCGCGGCCCCGGCGGGCCAGATGCTCCAAGAACTCCTCGACAACCTGTGCCGGTACACCGAACTCGATGGTCATGACCGTTCCTACTCGACGCCGGACGCTACGAACAACCCCGCGTCCACGGGAACCTCAGACCAAGACCACGAAATCTCGAGAGAAGACCTCACCCAGACCGACGGCCAACCCCTACCCGACGTCGCCACCGAACCCCTGCACGGCCCCGCGCCGGAGCACCTCTGGGACCACCTCGCCACGCTCGCCAACGCCGACGGGTTCGGCCTCGAGCGTGGACCGTGTGGCGGCGCCAACGGCTACACGTCGTTCGGGCAACGCGTCGTGCGGGTCCGCGACGACGTCGACCCAGCGCAGGCCGTCAAGACCCTCGCCCACGAACTCGGCCACATCCGCGCCGACCACGAACACCGCTTCCCGGACTACGCCATCAACCACCGGTGCCGCGGACAGGCCGAGGTCGAAGCAGAGTCCATCGCCTACCTCGTCACCGCTTCCGCAGGTCTAGAGAGCGCCGCATACTCCGTGCCCTACGTAGCCGGATGGGCAGACGGCGACGCCAGCCGACTACGCGAAGCGGCGTCCCGCGCGATCGCCACCGCGGGCCGCATCGTCGAGCAGAGCGCGGATCACGAGGATTCCAAGCTCGACCAGTCGCGGGTCGTCCACATGGAGCGAGCGCCGGCCACCTGTTGTGCCCGCGTGGACGTTGACGCCACCGCAAGCATCAACTGAACCTCATCCAAAGCGTCGAGCGCACCGAACGGCTGGCAGTGGTTGCGAGCGGGCGCTCTAGGCGGACGAGTTCTCCGCAGCGCGCCGCCGGAGGATGTCCACGATGTCGGGGCGATAGCGCTGCTCAACACGGTGTCGAACGCCCTTCTGCATCTCCTTGATGAGGTTCTGGACCTTCCGAGCCTCGTCGAACTCGCCGCCAGCGCCGAAGAACGCGCGGAGCCAGCTCTCAACATCGAGCGGGTAGCCCTCGGCCGTAAACGCTCGGACAAGTTGAATTACCGCGTCCTTGCCGTTGCCTGAAGCGAGCCCGTTGTACTGCTCCGCCACCATGCTCTTGGCGGCCTCAAACTGGACAGGGTCCGGGGCCGGCGCTGCTACGCCGGTGTGTAGATCGACCCCGCGAAGCCCGTCCAGCATGGTGCGAATCGCCTCGGTGGGCGCCCAGACCATCACGAAGACGCGCGAGATTCGCCCCGCCACAATGACCTCACGGAGCGTCTCGCAATTCTGCTCGCCGTACGGGTGCAGAGCAACCATGCAGCCCCTGACGGCGTCGCCCGGGCGGCGCAGCTGGTCGACGTCCGCGAATGCCGCGATCTTGGGGGAAGGGGTGTTGCCGAGCAGGTACCCGACGAACTCGCGATCCGCGCTGTGCTCGTCCCTGTACTTCTTGAGGTCGTTCGTCGCCAACAGGAGCGGCAGGTCGCCGAGCCAGTCTCGGATGAGAGCACTCTGGGGCACCATCGCGGTGCCGTGCTGCGCCCAGTCTTCGCGCACCATGTAGGCGACATCAGTCATGAGGCGAGTATCTGCGCGATCACCGACATTGATGGGCCTGTAGGAGGGAATACGGCAAGATCCAGCTTGCGTCGTCGAAGGGGCGATCGCCGCAGACGCCGGTAGGCACGTCAGGTGGCTGCGCCAGCCTCCACGGAGAGCCACCGCGACCCGCTCACGAGCGACGGCAGACGGAAGTCCGGCGGGAGCACACGCGCACCCTCGCCGGCGTCGCAGAGCATCGACTGGAGCGGGCCGCTGGCGAGGTTGCCGGCGTGGCACACGGGGCATGTGCGTGCGTCCGTGCACTCCGCCTTACAGACGAGCGCGCGGACGTGTCGAAGCGCCGCAGCGGGTGTGTCCGCGCGGATGAGGTGCCAGTTGCCGCCCGTGGCCTCCCCCGCGAGCGCCGCCGCGATCTCCGGTCTCATCGGTTGCCAGATGCGGTCGGCGTCGACACGAACGAGGAACCGCCGGTCCAGCATCGTGGCACTATCGCGCCGCGGTGGGTTGGCCTCGAGGTACTCGAGCGCCGCGCCGCGGCTACCAGGGCCCCACAGGTAGCCCACTGGCGCAGCGGTCACTTCGAACCGCGAGTCGTACTCGTGGAGGTCCGCCGATCCGGGCCACGTGGCCATCACCAACGCGAACTGCGAGTAGCCGTCCCAGTCGCCTGGATCGGCGAGGTTGCGGGCCAAGGTCGCGCACGAGTCACCGTTCTCGCTCCAAGCCAACGCGACTGTGTGTCGTTCGACTGGTCCGGGATAGAGCCTGCCGCCTGGCGTGACGTGGCCCCACATGTGGTTGATGATCTCTGCGAGGTCGCGAAGGGTGAGCAACACGTCCCCTGGCCACAGGAGACGATACCCGTCGGGGTGCGCCACGTCGTTGCGTAGCTTCCTGATCACGTTTTCGGCTGCAGCGCTACGTTGCCCGAACAGGAACTCGAGCTCGCGAGCCCACACGATTAGTGCGCTGAACGATCCGTTGAACCGAACTGTGCTCTCGGCGCGGCCAGGCGGCTGGACCGCAATCTCGGCCCCTCTTCCCAATCTCCGGGCCTGGGCAACCACATCGCCGTACTTGTCGACGCGAGTGGGGTAGTCGCGCCCATTTCGCCGGAACTCGACGTAGCCATCGTGCTCGCGTTGGTGGTGCTCGACGAACCGATCACGCAGCGCCAGTTCGAGGACAAACAACACGCGGTCGTGGATCAGCGTGAAAAGGGAGTAGTGCAACAGCCCATACGGCAAGAGGCCGGCGAGCTCTGCGAACGCCCGTCTGGTGCCCTCCGCGACGTCATCGGCGAGACGCAGGCGCCCTGCCTCCTCGGCCCACATCGATGCCGAGTCCTCGGCTCGCATCGCAACACCCAGACCGAGTCCCCACGGCGTGACGGCCAGCGTCCGCGAATCGGGTGTCTGCAGGCCAACAAGTGCGCTCGCTCCGTCGACTGCGTGGCCGCCGCCCGCGTCGCGGTCAGCCCGGTCAACCATCCAGACCCCCGCTGTACGCCTGGATACAGAGCCCGAGGAGGGCGACACGGCCATTGACGACCTCGTCGAGGTCAACCTCCGGGAAGCGATCGAAACTCCCAAGGTCCGCTTCGACCCGAGTCCAGAACCGCGCGATGTCCGAGAGCGTCTTGAGCGCATCCACGAACAGGTCGACATCGGGGTCAAGGTCGGGATCGGCCAGGTAGGACGCGAGCTCGTGGGTCAGCCGGTGCCGGTGTGCGTAGATGTCATCGAGGCGCTTCGCCTGCTCGCTCGTAACGGCATCCATGCTCTGAAGCCACAGCAGCGATGCCTCGAACGGCTTGCCGAGCGCGAGCTCAAGGACCTCGCGACGATACTCACTTTCCCCAGACGCGGGGAGCCAGACGCCGTCGGCGACAAATCCGAAGAACCCCTTCACATCGTCGAGGACCATGCTCTTGATCATCTCGTGCGTGAGCTGAAACAAGCCCGCGAATGTGAGGGTTGCGCGGAGAGCGGCCGGTTGTAGCTTCGCCCGGAGCCGAGCCTCGCGCGCTGACGTCTCGCCCACGACCGATCAGCCCGGGAGGTTTCGCGGATCGTTGCCCGGGTCGATAGTGTCCTTCGCGCGGAACCTGCCGTTCCGTCCGCTGATGGTCACCTCACCGCCCCCCTGGTTGGCGACGATCTGCTTCGCCCGCGCAATTGCTTGTGCCTGCGTGTCGGTGTGCGCGGACGCGCGCTTGCCCCCGCCCTTCACGTCCCAGCCGCCGGCCCGGTTCGGTACGACGTTTCGGTTCGCTGCCACTGGTCTCAACTCCCAATGTTGGCCACCACGCGTTTCGGACACGTCGACTATCCCACCCGGCACCGACAGCGCCCGGCGAAGAATCCCGTCGCGGCCCGTCCGTGTCGAGGGGGTGCGGGTCTTGGCCGCTTATCACGTACTCGGAGCCACCTGCAGCACGCTTCAGATGGGCATCTCGACACCGAGCTCGTCACGGTTCGCGTCGATGAAGGCGACTACCTCTTGTGTTGGCGATCGACCTCCGCCCCCAAAGAGACCCGCGGTGTCAACGTCGCCCGAAAGTGAACCCCGTGTCGTCGGGGCCAGGGGGTCAGTCTTCAGCCGACGTCGACTCGCGGCCCTCGAATCCACACACGAGCGCCCGGGCCAGAGCGCTGCTGTGATGCCACCACAGGCTGCGCCGCATCTTCCTCTCGCGGAGGCAGAAGCCAGGTGGCTGCAGACATTCCGACTTCGCGGGCCGGGCGACCGCGTCGCTCAAATGCTCGGAGGGCCGACGCTCGCACATGCCCGATGAGCGGTCGATCCGACAGGCGCGGGCTCGGATCGCTGCCTCGACCGTTGTGCGCTCAACGCGGTGAACCGCCAGATCGCGGGCAACCACCTCAACCACGCACTCCTTCAGTAGAAGGAGGTAGTGCGTGAGGCCATCGAAAAGCGAGGCGCTGTGCATCGGATGGATGCGGTTCTGCAGCTCCAGTCCGGCGATGAGTTCGCTGTCATGGACGATGCCCGGCCAAACCAGACCGTGCAGGCCCCTGATCCACAGCCGATGCCCGCTGCGCCTGGTCGTTCGGCGGCGCCATGGACGCGTCGAGACAACCGGTCCACTTCAAGACCACGCAGCGTATGTCGGGGTCGTTGGGGGTCCACGCACCCATCACACCCGGGTCCAGACGTGCTCCTTTGCGTGTCGTCTCCACTCACGAGATCGCCCGCACACCTCCGGCCTTGTCGTCACGGATGCGTGACTACCAGGTACCCGAAGATGGCGACCACGGCCGTCAGGATCAATCCGACCGCGACGCGGACAGGTGCGCGGTGCGTCCAGCGGACCAGCCAGAACGGTGACGCGACGACGAGCCCGGCAACGAGGGCAAGTACCCCGACGGCGATCGGCGAAACCCGGTCCCCCCACCTGCACTCGGTGAGGCCGCACCACTGGAACGACGCGAAGCCCAGCGCGAGGAGAGCGCCTATGACACTGAGCGGAAGCGCCAAGATCAGATGCAGCACACCGCGACGCGGCGCCGGCCTTCCTGGCGGGATCACGCTCACTGTGCACCCTGCCGGACGCTGACAGCACCGGAGGTGCTGACGCACCCACCGGACAGGGTGCCATCGATCGAGCTCGGCCCGTTCACCACGAGAGCGAGCACCGCGGCGACGACAACCCGGGCCCCCGTCGACAGGTCACGCCAGGCATGGGCGGCGCGACGGGATCCGCAAGTGGGTGCAACCGGCGCGGTCATGAGAACCCCCTGATGAGCCGGATGACCCCATGCCACCGACGACGACTGAAATGGGCACCGAGCCAGGCGAAGGCCGAGGGGAGCGCCGGCGGCGCCACGCCATCGGCGTGTCGCCTCGGCGCCATTCAAGCACTCGGGCTCGAGCTCGGTACCGGACCCGTCCTCCAAAACTCCAGATCATCCGCATCTACCGCAGTCGGGTCTGGTGCTACGCGGTGTACTGCTTCGGTAGTGCAGAGAGTGTCAACGTGAGCACGATGAGAAGCTGGCTGCGGCTCTCTCTGCCTCCCTACTCGAACTCATGTCGTGACGAGAATGCTCGCGCCGCCGTGAACGGCCAGAAATCCGCATTGCGAGTTCGGATCAGACGGCGGCGATGAGTTCGGGTCCGTTGTTGCGGACGGCCCCGACGGCCGGGCCGACTTGGCGGGTCTGCAGGACGGGCGCGGGTAGGGACCGCAGGAGCTCGTCGACCTCGGTGGTGTCCTGCAGGTGGGTGTCCAGCCACTGGTCGTACCGGTCGGGTGGGATGAACACGGGGGTGCGGTCGTGGATGTGCCCCAGGGCGTCGGTGGCTGTGGTGGTCGCGATCGTGGCGGTCCACATCCACTTCTTCGGGTCGTCCTCCGCCAAGGCCGGGTCCGGCCACAGCTCGTACAGTCCCGCGGCGGCCAGCAGACCTTCGTCTTCGGCGTGCAGGAAGTACGGGGTCTTGGTGCCGTCGGGGTTCTTCATCCACTCGTAGTACCCGTCCATCGGGACCAGGCAGCGCCGGCGGGCCGCGGCGGCCTTGAACGACGGCTTGTCGGTGAGCGTCTCGGACCGCGCGTTGATCATCCTCGAGCCGATCTTCGGGTCCTTCGCCCACGACGGCACGAGCCCCCAGCGGACCCGGCGCATCTGGCGCACCGGCGCGGCGTCGGGCTCCTCCCGGGGTGGGCGCTCGAGCACCACGCGGATGCCCTGCATGGGGGCGACGTTCCACGACGGGTCGCGTTCCTCACCCAGGATCTGCTGGACCATCAGGGCACGGGCAATCTCGTCGTCACGCCGGAAGCTCGCGTACCTTCCGCACATCGGCCCAGGTTCGCATCCCCGCCGCGGGTCCGCCAGCGTTCAACGGCGCACGACGTGCTCGGCGTGCACCCAGGCGAACCCGATCCGCACCCGCACGTCACGAACCTGCACGTGCACCAGCTGACCGGCCCAGCCGACCGCGATCGTGTCGAGGAGCTCGGTGCCGTCCCGCTGCCAGATCAGTCGGACCCGGACAGGGATCGGAGTGGCGAGCTCGTGCTGCCGGCGCCGGTCGGGGATCGCGCGGGCGTTGGTGATCGGCTGCCAGCTGTCACAGTGGGCGTACCAGGTCTCCTGACGCTGATCCTCACCCACCAGCACAGTGTGCGACGCGCCTCAGACAGGTCGTCGGTGCGAGTGCCATCGCTGAGCCCGTTAGCCGCGGTGTTCGCCGGGTCGGCATCCGGTGCGTGCGACCCAGTCGGCGAGGCGGGTGCGGGCGAGGGCGAGGCGTTCGTGCCAGGTCAGGGCGGCGTCGGCGTGGGCGGTGGTGGCGTAGGCCCCTTCCCAGGCCAGGTGCAGAGCGGATAGTTCTTCGACGAGTTCCCAGTGCCGGGCCCAGCATTCGGGGACGAAGCGGCGGTCCAGGGAGTAGTGGTCGACGAGCCAGGTGACCCACAGCTCGAGGTCTTCGAACAGGTGGCGGCAGCTCTCGGGGGTATGCGCGGCCCACAGGATCGGCAGCGGTGGGCCGCCGGGCTGATGCAGGACCGGGTCGGGGAAGAACGGGTCGCGCCCGGCGTCCGAGGTAATCGGGTTCACAATGTCCTGCTCCATTCGTTGGCGTCGCGCGTGAGCACCGGGGCGACCTGTCGAGGTGGTTCGGGTGCCGGCATCGGGGTGGGTCCCTCGACGTAGTCGTGACGGGCCGCGATCGCGGTTACCTGCGTGCGCCAGGCTGCTCTCGCGGCGTCGTCGTCGGGTTCGGGTCCGAGGCGTCCCATCCAGGCGGGCTCGGTGCGGATCGCATGCTCGGTCAGGGCGTCGAGGCGCGCCGCGATGAGCTCGTCGACCTGGGCCAGGGTCATTGCGGCGCCGGGCGACATCTCGGCGTACTCCCCTACGCCGACGATGGCGCGGGGGTCGGCGACCTTGGTGTGCAGCCAGGCAGCGACACGGGTATGCAGGACGGCCGCGATGTCCCGGGCCGGGTCTTCGACCGAGTCCAGGGGCCGGCTGTCGATCAGGTCGCGCAGAACACTCGTCATGGGGTAACCGGCGGCGGTGCCGCGGTCCAGGGCGGTGAACAGCGGCCCGCGGGCCGGTGAGGCGAGCACCGCGGTGACATGGTCGGGCGTCAGGCCCGCGGCGGGCAGGGCGGCGGTCCAGTGCCTGGCGGCGGCGTCGGCGAGCAGGGTGTGGCGGATGGGTTCGAGGCGTTTGAGGGACTCGGCCTGGTTCTGGCGGTCGGCGATCATCTGGGTTGCGGACCGTTCGGCGCCGGTGGTGGCCAAGATGGTCTCCAGGACCTCGCCCCCACCGGGTGCTGCGTGCGTATCGGGCAGGTAGTCGCACGTCGGGTCCGTGTCGTCCAGCGCGACGTAGACGTGGTTGTTGTCGCGCCCGCGGGTCATCGCAACATACAGGTTCTCGCGCACCATGCCGGGGGCCGCCAGGACGTGGGCGTGGTCCACGGTGATGCCCTGGGCGCGGTGGGTGGTGGTGGCGTACCCGAGGTCGACGTACGCGTTCACGTAGTCCGTGGGCAGGATCACATCGGCCCGCTCGTCGCTGGCTGATTGCCCGGCGTGGGTGCCGGCGCGGGCCAGTCTGGTGACCGTGAGCGACCCGTCGGCGCCGAAGGCGTTGACGTGCCACAGGTCGCCGTTGCGGACGTACCCGCCCGGGGTCTTCAGGCGCCGGTTGTTGGCCCGGGTCACGACCTGGTCCCCGACCCCGATGAGCGTCCCATCCGATGTGGTCACCCCGGACGCGCTGACCAGACCGTCGGTGACGCGGTCGTTGTGGGCCCGGGTGTTCAACGCGGACACGGTCGCCGCGTCAGCGGCCAGCAGGATCGCGGGAACGCCCGCCTCGGTGTCGGTCTGCCAGGCGGTGTAGGCCTGTTCGCACATGGCCTCGGCGGCCCCGGCGCTGATCCGGTCGTGGTCGGCGTACGCGTCCAGGACCCGAGTGTTCCCGGTGCGCAGGCCTCGCGTAGCGGCCGCTTCCCACCGGTGGGTGAACCTCCACAACGACGTCAATTGCGCCGGTCGGCCGCGTTCGGCGAGCAGGTTGAACGCTCCCCCGGCATCGACGGCCGACAGCTGGGCGTGGTCGCCCACGAGCAGGACCTTTGCCCCGGCCCTGGTGGCCTGGGCGGTCAGGGCGTCCACGGTGGCGGTCCCGGCCAGGGACGCCTCGTCCAGGATGATCAGCTGATCAGGGCGCATGGCCCACCGGGCGGATTCAGTACGCAGGGTGTTGATCGCGGTGTCGATCGTGCGCAGTCTCCCCAGCCCCGACGCACCTTTGGTCTGGGTGCGCTCGATGGCCAGGCGCTGCAGGTACGCGGCCCGCAGGGTGGCGCCGGGCCCGGTGGACTCGTACAACCACTTCGCGGTGTTCTCACACCCGACCCCCAGGGCATCGGCGAGCTCGGCGGCGGCAGTCGCCGACGGCGCCAACCCCAGGACCGTCCCCCGCCCGTGGGTCTGCTCCCACACCGTCTTGAGCGCGGCCAGGGTGGTCGTCTTGCCCGTGCCGGCCGGACCCACCAGCACGTCAACCCGCCGCCCCGACATCGCGATCGCGGTAACGGCGTCGACCTGATCGGGGGCCAGGTGGACCGTGCGCCCGTCGGTGCGGATCAACGGCCGACTGGTGACCGCCTCGACGGCGTGGGCGACCGGAGCGGCAGCGTCCTCGGCCGCGCCAAGGAGCCGGGCCTCGGCCTCCAGGACTTGGGTGTGGGTGTACCGGGCTTCCCCGGGGCGGGTGAACACCGACGTGCCATCCGGGCGCTGGTATTCGGGCGGAACGGTGAACAGCTCGGGGGTTCCAGGCTCACACACCCCGCAAGCACGGCGTCGGCCACCCGGTCCAGCAAGCTGATGCGGTCGGCCGCGGTCGCCATCCGCAGACCCCGCGTGGTCCGGGCCGCCTCGGCCAGCACGTTCCACCTCGTCCATGTAGAACGCCGCGTCATCACCTGCCCAGTGGTGTGCTCGGCCAGGTGGGCGACGACGCCGGCAGGCACCTGCGCCGCCGTGATTGCGCTCGTGCGCGAGGCCACCAGGACCGCGGCCGTGAGCTCCTCCGGGGTCTTGCCGGTGCGCGCTGTCGCCCGCGCCCGCCAGGTTTCCAGCAGGTCGCGCAACGGGTGAACGTGCTTTCCCGGGCGGGTGGCGCGGGTGACCTGCTGGCGCAGGCGGGTGACTTCAATGCGGTTCGGACCCCGCCCGCGGGCGGCGTAGAAGTTCGCGACGGCGCCCGTCATCGCTTCGTCTATTTGGGTGGTGCGGGTGGAGAAATCCCGCATCAGATCCTCATCGACCCCGTCCAGTTCGAACCCGGGCGAGCGGCGCGGGCCGCGATGACGCCATCCCCACGCCACCGGCAACCGGGCCGCCAGGTGGTCGGCGAATAGGTCGTCATAGACCTCCGAGACCGTCACGACCGCGTGGTGCAGGGCCCGGGAGTCCACCGACAACCACCGACCGTCGACGCCCTGGACCTTGTTCGCGATCACCACATGGGTGTGCAGGTTCGGATCTCCGGCCCGGGAGTCCCAGTGGTCGAACGCCGCCGCCAGCACCCCACGCGTCGGGCGCTGCTCACACCCACCCGTGCCGGTCCGAGTGAACAGAGCCGACCGCTCGACGAACCCCAACGCGTCCTCTACCGCTGCCTGGTGCGCTGCCAGGACCGCGCGCCCAGTCGCGACGTCGGCCACCGCCCACAACGTCGAAACCGACTTCGGCGGCGTGAACGTCAGATCGAACCCCGCCACCGCACCTGCGTGCGGCTTGGACAGCTCCACGCGGGTGACGGTCTCCACCGCCTTCGCCCGCGCCTCGGTCGTCATCGCGCCGGGGAGATCGGCGACCTTGGCCGCGATGCGCTCGGCGACCGGGGTGAAGACCGGGTACGCGCGCCCCAATGCTGTCCCGGTCACGGGATCCTTGCCGGTGCCGAACAGGTTCGCCATTGCCGGCTCAGTGATCGTGCTCCCCACCGCCAGACCGGCACCATCTGCCACTCCAGACAGCCCCGCCCCGATCCAGCGCCCGGGCGGGTTGCCCGTGTCGGTGAAGTACGCCGTCAACGGCGACGCCGTCGTGCGGTCACAGTCCCCCGAGGCGGTGTGCTTGAGCAGGTACTGGAAGCCCGCACCCGCCGACAACCGGTGCATCGTCATCACCATCGCCGACCACCGCCCGCAGGCACGTGATACCTCGAAACCGGGCGGCGGCGGGCGAAACGACAGGTCCTCACACAACGAGGTATGCGGATTGCGCCGCAACACGCGAGGCTGCGCGGACTGGGAGCGTTCCGGGAGCAAGACGAACCTCGGCGACGCGACGCTGACCGTCACCGTGTGCGTTGAGCCCTCCGCCAAGGAATCGAGCCAAATGGGAACCTTGCGGAACCGTTGGCGGAGGCACGTGACCTGCGGTGATGGGAATGGGTGGTGACGACCGCCGTGAGCAAGTGCGCAAAGTCCGTTGACGCAGTCGACATGCTCGGCTGATCTTGGAGTAGTGGCGGGCTACCACCTCCGCGTCGAACGGAGCCGAAAAGACTAGGTCACAACTCGCCAGACGCGACTCACCTGCCGCTTTCGCGCAGGTAGTCGGGCGGCAGGCCTATCCCGGGCGGACAACACCGTCACGACTCGTATGCCGCGGACTCGAGCCGGTCGGTTCGCGACGCCTCAGCCTGACGGAGAACACTAACGGCGAGGAGCACCGACTCCAGGGCATTCGCCTCGGTGTACTGCTCGAGACTCAACACGTGCGCGACGGCGTGACGGTTCGGACGCGAGGGAACGCGGTCCCCTCGGTCCACACGGAACTGCTCAAGGGCCGGGGCGGCCGCTAGGAGCATGAACGTTACGCCGAGGTCCCTGATGAGGGCGGTGCCGCGGGGCGCGGTGAGCTTCGACAACTCCTCATCTAGGCGCGCCTGAAGTTGCTTGAAGGTCTTCGAGCCGGTCTCACCCATGGTTACGATCGCCGCGACCTGCAGCGCGAGCGACTGGGCCGGGTACGGGAAGGATGGAAGGCAGTCGAGGGCCTGCTCGGCAAGCAAACGCGAAGTTGCCAGATCGCTGGAGTGGACTTCCGCGAGAACTGCTTGCGCGTGAGCGAGAACCTGGTCCCGCCGGGAGAGAAGAAGCGCTTGACGCGCCAGCCGGTCGGGCGCTGACGCAAGCGCGGCCAGCGTCTCGCAGTCGGGGACCCAGAGAACTGGGAAGCCGTCAGTGACGAGCCGGACGGCTTCGGTGTATCCGGCGAGGCCCGACCAGTTCTCGGGACGCTGAGCTTCGATCCGTGCGACTGTCGTTGCGGTCGTGGCCACGGTCGCAGCCACACCCGCAAGGATCTTTCCAGCGACGGTGGCGACTCGTCGCACCCTCGACGGCGGCAGGGACGCCTCGGCGGGTGCATCGTCCGCGGAGCTCGGCCTGCCAAGAGCCCATCGGAGCACCGCCCGCGCGAGTACCTCGATCTGCTCCGCTTGCTCGGCCGTTACAGGGACCCGCGACCGGACTGTCGAGACTTCTCCGTCGTCGCTAACAGGCATGGCAAGACAGTAGGGCCAGCCGCCGACACGGACGCGAACGGTCAACCTCACTGCGACATAGCCGGCTCGATGAGGCGACACCGCCCACGCGGCGGCTGAGGGCGTTCTGGGCCGACTAACCCCGGACTCAGCGACGAAACGCAGGTCGACGAGGCCCATAGGGAATCGCCAACCGTCAGATTCAGGCTCGGTCCCGCTCCCCGTCAGATCCGTCTCCGCCGATGCCGCTTTCCCCAGGGCCCCAACTCGAGTATCGGGGTCCGTCAGACGCGGGCGGTGCAACGGGACGGGAGATCCGGACACTGACGGGCACCGGAAAATCTACACCCATGAGAATCGCCTCACCGGGAACGAGACCAGGAAGAAGCCGCGTTGCGGAGTGATCGAGTTCGGCGGCAGCTTGTTCAACGCGCTGGCGGTCTCGACCATCAGCAAGCCTGTGGACGATCGTCATGCCAACTTGACTCAGGACTCCAGCAGGCAGGTCGCCGGGGCGCTGTGTCGCCACGCAGACTGTCAGACCATACTTGCGCCCCTCTTTCGCAATTGAGTCGAACGCGTTCAGCCTGGAACTTGAGAACTCATCACCGACAGTAACGTCGAAAAACTGATGCGCTTCGTCGACTGCGACGACAAGAGGCTTCACTCGAAATGCACCTGATCGCGCGCGAGCGAGTAGCGCCTGCCCGAGAATATTCACGACAATCTCTCGGAGGTGATTGGCGAACGTAAGGTTACGTAGGGACAGCCGGAGCAGGTGGGCACCGGGGTTATCAATCCACGAAGCGATCTCATCGATGACGTTCAAGGTTCCGGTCTGCGGATCTATGACCTGCATGACCTCCGGCGTCTGCAGCAGGTCGTTAATCCGGCTCACGAGGGTGCTAACATACCCGATTTGCGTATAATCCATCGAGCCGAAGCAGTCGGGCCTATTCTTATCGCTTGGCCAGACGCACTCCCATTGAATCTGCGTCCCGATCAGTTTGATGTCGAATGCAGCGTGCGGATCCTCAATAGTCGAGCCATATTTTCTGGTTGCGCCACCGAATGTAGCAATCTTGATTCCCGTCTTCCGAATCGTCCCGTCGGCGACCAGAGCTCGGTGCTCGCCGGTTGCACCGACATCGTTGGCAATGGCGTGAGCAAGGCGGAGAGTACGGATTGCCTCGCGGAGTTTGGGAAGTTGGGTCCCACTGGAGGGGTTCAAGAAAGCGCTACGGTCAGACTCGCGCATCATATGGTGCGGAATCCCGACCAGCTTCGTCCTGTCTGGCTCATCGTCAAGCGCACCGAAAGCAAGATGCGTTGCGCGGCTCCCGAGCGTATGGAACTCTCCGGTAGCGTCGATTAGGATCATCTTGCCGCCAAGGAGGGCGGTACTCTCGGCGATATGTCCCATGGTCCAACTCTTTCCAGACCCAGTCGATCCCACGATCGCCAAATGGCGGCCGAACAGCCTAGAGAGCGGAACCGCTACTTCTACCGACTCATCCACTGACAGGCGGCCGAGTACAAGCCGCGAGGGTCCGCTCACAGCACCTAGGACCGAGAGAATCGCCTCGGCACTGGCCGCATAGACGGGGTCACCCACCTTCGGGTACTTCACAATTCCGCGAATCGATCGCCCGTCGAGATGAAGCGTGCTCAAGAGCTGAATGCGGCCGTCGGCAGGAAGCCTGCGCTCGCTTTGGCTGAGGATATCAGCGTTCGTTGTTGGGGCTCCAACGCGAAGGAGGCGACCAAAGGCCGCGCTGCCGCCTACGTCAATAAGGACAAACTCGCCAACTTCACCGCGCCCGAGATACTCGCCAAAGTGCGACTTGGGGAGTCGTGTCGCAGCGACGAAGCTGACGTCCGCGTAGGACCCTTCGATTTGAAAGACGACGCCTATCATCCGCTCGGGTGTGAATGGGTGGAGTCTCACGGCCGAATGTCAACCGGTCGACGTTGTGAAGTGCGCTCGTTGTGCGCGTCGCGCTCTTCGAGTAGAGGGACGTCGGGGAGCCACTTCACCAGTTCTGCGAAGGTAGCGCGCAGGAGCGTTAGGCGGCGATCGCCCCGGAGAATTAGGTCTTCGATCCACGCGATTGTCTCTGATCGGTCCGACTCTCGCGCTCCCGGCGTGACAAAAACGGCGCGCATGCCGATGTTGCTCCTGAGTGCGGCTTCGATCGGAGCCACCAGGTGTTCGTCGTTGAACCCAAACCCGGCAACAATCAGGCCAACGTCCGATTGTCGCAACGCAATTTGAAACCGAGACATGAACTCCAGATACGGTTGCTGGTAGGAAAGTCGGTACTTGGCCACGGACGGATAGATGAGCACGGGATTCGACGGCCGCCCGCTAGTCTTTCGTACAACACCACCGGAGCCATCCCAGTCAACTGAACCGTGAAGCTTGAGTAGATGGAATACGCTCGGCTCGAGCGCCAATTGCTCATGCGGTCGGCGACGAACATAGTCCAGATCGAACGAGCCGCCGTCGAATTCGCGTCCACCATAACCGAAGCCGTCAATCAAGTTGAATCGTGCTCGGCGGGCGGCGGTCTCAATAGCGAGATCATAGTTCGTGGTGAATACCTGAGTCCGTTGCAGCCGCGTGGAGCGCCGTGCGACTTTTCGGAGGAACAGTTCATGGGTCGTCAGGTCGGAATGGTCGTCAACGAAGTTGCACTGTTCCCAGACGGCAATCTCGGCCGCTTCAACAAAGCTCTGGAGGTCAACGCTCTTCTCGAATGACAGGCGGGATGCCGCTTCTGAGAGCACTAGTTCAAGGTTCTCGGTTGCTAGGGTTTCGGCCTTGAGTTTTGTTGCGGCGTGTTTGAAAGAGGGAAGCGCCTCTACGGTCGCCCAGAGGTCCGCCATGCCCGGAGCCGTTTTTGCGTTCGCTCCCTTCTTTGGCGTAACACTGAACGATGTACCTGAGCCTGCCAACACTACGAGGTGCTCAGCATTTACTATTAGGCCGAGTTCCTCACGCATTGCGCTCTCTGCGTTTTCGCGCGATGCTTGGGCCGCATCATCCTCCGATTCGCCAACAGCGAACGACTGCCAGGCGCGCGTGAAGGGGCCAAGCACCTCAGAAGGCAGCTCTACGAGCCCCGCGACTCCATTGGCCTGATCACTCACTTCTCGGTCTCCTAGGCTCGGGGCCATTCCGACACGTTGCCCTAGTGGCTACGACCACCGCGACCGGTCGAACGTCATCCGTCAGCGTAGCTCAGGCCAACCGTGTCCGGATTGGGTACGGCCACCAATTCGCGACGAGACCGTCGCTCAGGATATTCGAGAATGCGTGTGCGCCCCGTGCCGCGCGAAGGGGCACGCCGCGGGATCGCGGCCAGACACGGAGCCGCTGCCTTGCGAGGGCAGACACTGGCCCACGAGTGCCAGAGGTGTCCCGGCCTCTGCTTGCTCCTCGCGGCCCTCTGGGGAGCCGAAACGGACGTGCATGCGCGGCGAGTCAGCTTCGGCGACGACTTGCTCGACTCCGGGGTGGCCACGACCGGCCCGATCGCCTTCCGCAGATCGGACTGGACCTACCTTGTGCCCGCGGCTCTGCTCGGACCCCGCCGCCAATCAGGTCACGACGACACGGCGCTGGGAGTGGCGACCCGGCTGAAGAGCGGCGACGACCTGGTCGAACTGCGGAACGGGGCGACCGCCCTTGAACGCGCGAAGGCGATCAGCGAGGTGCTTGCCTTGAACGACGCCGACCCCGTCAAGCGACTTGCCGCCGCTTGCCACGTCTCCCCACCAGACGATGACCGGCTGCACCCACACTTTCTGACCGCACCGCTGCGTGATCTGGCCGCTCAACGCCGCGCCTTCCGCGCGAGCCTTGCGGAGCATCGACTCGACGTCGCGGTACAGGTCCTCGTCGTACTGGTGCCGCCCCACGAAGCGCCCTTCGGCCGTCTGCTCCAGCCGATAGCCCGACCACTTGGAGTTCAGGCAGAACGCTCCACCAGGGCCAAGCACGACGTGGTCGAGGTTCGCCGAGCCGTTGACCAGGTCGTGTAGGACGACCCAGCCTTCCTTCTCCAGAACTCGCAGCTGCTTCGCGGTCGCTTCCTCGCCGTAGGCGCCTTCCTGCCAGCTCGCGATCGAGACCGGCGGGGACTGGCGCAACGCGATGAGCGTCGCACCGAGCGCACCAGCGAAGGCGGCCCTTGCCCACGTCAGATCGCCGGGAAACAGTCTCATCAACCATGAGAACGCGAACCAGAAGGCGACGGCTGCCAGAGTGGCCAACGCCCACAGCTTGCGGTGACGGCGCAGCCAAGTCCTTCGCAGGGCGGCGTACTTCCGACGGGCTCTCGCCCCTGCGCGCCGACGGTTACTTCTTGCGTCAACCTGCTTCTTCATCGCCGTGAGCACACCGTGTCATCGGCTTGCCCGACGGGAGCATTGAGGCCCGGCGGCATTCGGCCCGTCGCTCAACCGCCCGATCACGACGGTCAGCCCTAAGTTCAGCGGCATCGGTTCACCCCACGAGTCGAGCCTTGTCGGCGTCGTCAGCGTCACTGGTCTCGTCGCCTTGTGCTTCCCACGGCCTCGGGCGGTGTGCGCCTCGCGTGTTGCGGTCGGATCCGCATACCTGTTGTTGAGAGCCACGTCGTCCACAGATCCGGGGACCCACCGGCGCAGCAAGGACACCAGCCCTCACCGTGACAGGAGCGGGCAGGCATGGGCCCACCCGGGAACAGCGTGGAGGTGGTGGGCGATGACAAGACTCTGGACCGCGCCGGCGGAAGTCCTGACCGACCAAGCCGACCCGGGCTGGGAAGGGATCTGGACCCTGACCTACGCCGCCGGGCACGCGGCCATCAACCTCGGCCTCGCCGTCCCCCTGGGCGTGGCAGTCGACCTGGCCTACGCGGCGATGGACTTCCGCGAAGCCCAGGACGAGCTCGAGTGGGCCCACCCCGATCTGCCCGCCCGATGCGCCGCGGTTGACCTCGGCCAGCTCGACCCCACCGAGGGTGAACCCCGGGCGCGACTGATCATCGACCAGCTCGCCACCGCCGCCCTGCACCGAGCCATCGCGTTGGCGACCACCGACCTGGACGTCCCGGACCTGCTGTGCCTGGCCCGGGTCACCCCCAAACTGTTCACCGGGCGGGCCAAGGTCACCGGACGGATGCCATGACCACCCCGACCACCATCGCCCGACCGGCGACCTACGGGGACCTGATGGACCTGGCGGCCCGCGCCATCTACGACGGGTCGGCCCTGGTCCAACGCCTCCCCCTTCAACAACCGCACCGACGCGCACGTGGTCCTGGGCCACTACCGCGACGCCCTCGACGCCCTCGGCGACCACGTCTGGCACCTCGTCACACCCGCCCGACGCGCCGGAGTCCTCGCCTCGATTCACCCCGAGGCCACCGAACGCGCCGCCGTGTCCATGGCCCTCGCCATCGACGAGCTCACCGGACACGAGCGCCCGCTGCCCTTCTTGCGGGACGCGACCCTCACCAGCCAGCCCGGGCTGACCAGCCACTGGTCACGGGCCGCGAAGTTCGTGCGCGCGGCCAGTGACCTCATCGCCGTCCACCACGACCCCAACGGGCACCCCCGCTCCCCCGATGCCGCCCTGATCGAGGACCCCGGACCCCGCGCCACCGCCTTGGCCAGGGTCGGCGACCTCGCACGCGCGATGCTCGCGATGGAGGACACTCTCGCGTTGCGCGCCATTCAAGCCGGCATCCCAGGGACCCACGTCCGCCGGCAACTGCCCGGCATGGGACGTGTCCGCACCCACGCCCGCGACGCCGCCTCCGGAAGGGGCACATCGGTCGAGACGGGGAGCCTCGACGACGTCGGCCTACTCGGCAACCCGATCAGGACCAGTGACCCGATCGTCGAGCTCAGCGACCGACTCCTCCGACTACGGCGAAAGTCCTGGGAACTGGTCAGCCACCCCGACCACTCGATCGGGACCCTGCGCGACCTCGCCACCGCCGGTGTTGCCATCCACGCCCATGCGGCCGCGTTCTACGGCGCCGACGTCGTCCACGGCCCGCAGTCCCGGGTCCTGGACCCAGCGACCGATGGCCTCCTGGAACACGGCCGCACCTGGCAGGACCTCGCCGTGCGCCTACGCCCATTCATCACTCCAGCCCCCTGCGACGACGTCGTGCGCGACGACCTCGTCGCCATCGGGCACCTCCTGCAGACCCTTGCGCCCCTGACCGGACCGACAGCAGGCGGGGCGACCCGGCTCAGCGAGCGACCTACCGGGGCCGCACTAAACGGTGCGGCCCAGGTCATGGCCGACATCGCCGAGTGGAACACCCGGACCTTCACCCGCCTCGCCCACAGCGGCCAACTGCACATCCCCGCCCGCGCCCTGACCGGAGACGACGTCACAAACGACCCCACCCTGACCACCGCCAAGCTCACCGGACGCCTCGTCACCCCACCCGAGTCAGCCACGTCCCGGATCACCGAGCTGTACGACGTCGTCCAGCACCACCCCATCCGCGCGATGGCGCCCGGCTACACGCCACCCCGCGCAGGGCTCGAGGCCCGGACCCAGGACCAGTCATCCATCGCCCGACGCGAGATCGGAGACGGACCTGCTCGATGACACGCCCCGAGGAGTTAGCGGGGCGCCCGCGAGTGAAGACCCGCCCCCCGGCCCGACAACGGAAGCCCACTGGGTCGGATCGGCTGGCGCGCTGAGCGCGCCGCCGTGCGTGCGCATCGCCGCGTCGTCCGGTCATCGGCGACATGCGAGCGCCCGACTTCCAGACAAGTCGGCCGCGCAGCAGTCGCCGACAGCATCTCGAAGTTCCACCCGGCACAGGACGCCGCTGTCCATGGGGGCGGGCCGTTGCTCAGGTTCGGTCCGAATTGGGCCGATACTCGTGCTGGCGCCTGCTGAACGACGCCAGATCCGATTGACCTGCCTGGGGAGGTATTGGAGCTGTGAAGACCGGCCCAGGTTCCCGACGGACCGCGACGCGCCGTTCGGCCGTCGCGTCGCTCGTACGAGGAGGTCTTGCACGCGAGGCGAACGACCGGTCGGACGGGCAGGTCATCGGTTCCATCAGGCAGGTCCTTCCGTTCGCACTTGCCGCGTCCTCGGTGCCGTTGACGGCGCTGGCCAATGGCGACGTGTCAGATGGACGTGCGCTCGCGCTCGGTCTGGGGGTGGTCTCGGCAATGCTCCCGGCTGTCGTCGTCCTGATGGTTCGCCGGGTTCCGGCCTGGGTCGAGTGGGGCGTTCTGGCCGGCACCTTCGCCGGGCTCATGCTCTTGGTCCAGGGAACGGGCTCGGTGCATTCCGGGGGGCTGATCGCGCTGGTGATCCCGGTGGTGTGGATGGCGCTGTATGAGCGGCCTAGGCAAGTGGGCGGTGCTCTTGTGCTTGAGGCGATTGCCGCGTTCACGCTTCGTCGGGCCGACACGACTGCTCACCTTGTCCGCGAGGACGTGCGGCTGGTCACTGTCTTCTTGGCTGTCTCGGTACTGATCGCTTGGGCGACGGCCCGGCTTGTCGGGAAGCTGGCGCGAAGTGAGCGCGCCGCCCAGCGCGGTCAAGCGACGATCGCCGCGATCGCAGGTGCGGCACGTCAGATCCGCGAGAGCCCCGACCCGCGATCGTCCGCATGCGAGGCGGTGATGAACGTGTCCGGAGCGGCCTGCGTTCTACTCATCGAGTCCGACGGACCAGAGCACCTGACAATCACCGCGACGGCCGGGGTTCCCTTCCAGGCTGTGCAGGTGAGCCGGGCGGAACCGTCGGCGTCGGTGCTCGCCTTCCAGACCGGCGAGCCCGTCTACATCGGTGACGTGGATGGGGACTCGCGGGTCAACCCCCGCCTGGTCGCCTTGACGGGCGCCCGGGCACTTCTCGCTCAGCCGTTCAGCCACGGCGGTGTCGTGAGCGGAGTCGTTGTGGCCACCTGGTCCGAGCCACGCCCGGCCGCTGGGGCCGAGACCATTCATACGCTCGAGATGCTCGTCGATGAGTTTGGTTCAGCCCTGGAACGAGCGGATCTGTATGAGGTGCTGCGCCGACGGGCGACCACCGACGCACTGACCGGGATGGCAAACCGTCGGGTGTGGCGCGCCGAGCTTCCCGAGATGATGGCCGGGCCCGAAGTCCTGTGCATCGCCGTGTTGGACCTGGACTCCTTCAAGGACTACAACGACACTCGTGGTCACCTCGCCGGGGACAGGTTGCTGGCCGCTCTGGCGAAGTCCTGGTCTTCGCAGCTTCGACCGCAGGACCTCTTGGTGCGCTGGGGCGGTGAGGAGTTCGCCCTCGCCCTTCCCGGGTGCGACCTGCCGAGCGCACTGGAGGTCCTGGAACGGCTGCGGGCGTCGGTTCCCGATGGTCAGACGGTATCGGCGGGGCTGGCTTGCTGGGACGGTTCGGAGACGATCGAAGCGATGATGTCACGCGCCGATGCCGCCCTGTACCGGGCCAAACAGACCGGCCGAGACCGCACTGTCCTCGCCGTCGAGCACACCGTGCCCGAGGAGCTGACCCGCGCCGTGCACGCGGACCGACCCTGGTGAACCCCTAGGCCTGTGCGACGGGCATGGCGTCCACTCACGGCCTCGGGAGGCTGAATGCGCGTGCCTGGACATTCGCAGGGGCAGGGCGGGAGAGGAAGAACCCCTGGGCGTGAGGAATGCCGATCTCGCGCAGGGCGGCGAGTTCGGCGGCTGTCTCGACGCCTTCGGCGATGAGCGTGATCTGGCGCTTGTCGGCGAAGTACTTCATGCCATCCACGAGTGCGTTGCGGCCCGGGTCGGTGTCGACGTCGCGAATGATGGCGATGTCGAGCTTGACGATCTCGGGTTCGAGCTCGAGCATGTGGCGCAGGCTCGCGTACCCCGCGCCGGCGTCGTCGATCGCCAGCCGCACGCCAGGACGCAGCGCGGCGAGGTGGGCGCGCAACGCGGCGTAGTCCTCGATGACCTCGTGCTCGGTCACCTCGATGACCAGGCTCCGGGTGACGCCCTTCAGCAGACCGGCAGGCTCTCCGCTCGTCACGAACGCGGGCGACATATTCAACGTGAGGTAGGCACCCACAGGCAGGTCGCGTGCTGCGTGCAGCGCCGCGTTCAGCGTGGCCCTCTCCAACTCGATGCCCAGACCAGCGCGGTGGGCGCGCTCGAACACGATGTCCGGGCGGACCCCACCGGTGAACCGGGTCAGGGCTTCGAAGCCGACCGTTGTGCCGGTTGCGACCTCGACGATGGGCTGGAAGACCGGGCTGAACAAGCCCTGGTCCAGGATCGAGCCGATTGCGGCGGCGGCGTCGTTGGTGGCGTGCAGGTCGTCAAGCCCGGGCCGCAGGAGCGGAGCCAGGGCGGATGTGAGCGTTTCCAGCAGCGGTATCCGAGCCCCTAGGTCACGTGCTGCGCTCGATCTGCTCGCGGAGATGGCCAGGGCGCCGAAGACGTGGCCCCCGGAGGTGAGCGGGGCATACGCAATCATCCGCGGCAGGTCCTCTGCCGGTTCATGCGCGTGCGGGTGGGGTGAGCCGGGGTGAGAGGAGTAGGCCAGCAAGCACGGTCCACCAGCAAGGTTCGCGCGCAGGTACTCGCCCAGTGCATTCACCCCGGTCGGGTTCAGCTCGAACGCCCGAGGGTCGACACCTGACATCGCCAGGATCGACTCGTCTCCCACTGCAAGGTCGATGACGGCGGCGGCTTGGACGCCGTCGAGCGCGCGCAGCTCGGCGCATGCCGCAGCGGCGATGTCATGCACGTTCGAATCGCTCTCGATGTGCGCAAGAGACGCCCTGACTGCGGCACGTTCGCGTGTCTCTCTGTCGACTTGAGATTGCAGTCCACGTTCGCGGGTGACATCGCGGTCGGTGTGCACGTACCCGGTGATGGTGCCGTTCTCGCCGTGGATCGCCGAGATGGTTGCGTCCACCTCGACAAGGTGGCCGTCGCGGCGTCGGTAGGTCACTGCCCCACGCCACATCCCGGTGCCGTGGACGATGTCGGCGACTCCTGACCAGAATTCTGGTGGGTGCTGGCCCCCGTCCGCGACGCGCTGGTCGCGGCCGAGTATCTCCTGGTTTGGCCACCCGGACATCGCCGTGAATGCGGGGTTCGCATACCGGACACGGTTGCGGGCGTCGCAGATCCACACGGCGTCACCGGTCTGCTCGATTGCCACGGCCAGGCGCAGCAGTTCCGATTCCGCGCGCCGACGATCACGGCTGGCCAGCGTCATGCGTAGCGCGACCAGGGCGACCAGGGCTACCTCGACGGCGGCGAAGGTCAGGTCCACAGACCGCTCGGAAGCAGGGGAGAAACCCGTGGGGCGTGAGAGGCCCAGCAGCTGAAGAATCGAAGGCATCGCCAACGCCAGTCCCACCAGAACGACCTCGGGCAGTCCGCTGCCCGCACGCACACGGGCTAGGTCGCTCGGCCTGCGGATTATCAAGGTCATCGAGGGGTGCAGTGCGGCGGCACCGAGCAGTCCGTATCCGGCAAGTAGCCCTCCCCCGTACCAGCCGCCGAGTTGGTCGCCACCGGCGAGCAGAGCGACACCACCAGCCATTCCCGAGACCATCAGCGCTGCCACCCCGGCGATGAGCAGCCAGGCGGACCACACCCGCGTGCGCCCGGAGAACACCAGGGAGAACAGCGCCGCAAGTCCAACGACGGCCACCAGGGCGAATCCTGTCAAGATGAGGACGCCACCGGCATTGCGGGTCTGGGGGAACCACACCAGGAGCGCCGCCCACAAGCACAGGCCCGCAGCGATCGCCGCGATCCAGGCGTCGGCGAGCGTGATCAGGCCAACGGTGCCCGACGTCCACGTCAACGCGACCACAGCCGACGTCAGGACCACATAGCCGAGAAGGTCCAGGGCGAGAGGCACGCTCGCACCCGTGAGTAGGGCTCCGTGCGCGTCGACCAGCGAGGAAGCCACATCGCCGACCAGGGAAAGTGACATTGCGGCGAACAGCATGTGCCACGCGCCGCGGTGCTCAGGGCGGTGAACGCGCACTCCCACCCAAAGCCCCGCCAGTGCAAGAACTCCCGTTGCGACGTATGCCCACAACCATGCGCCGTCTGGTGCGGCCGGCACGATGAGCACACCGCAGGCATCGGCCACCAGGAATGCCACGAACGTGCGCGTACTCCCCGGCCCGGGCACGGACCGGTCACGTGTCGCCGTGCCGGGTGGCGGGTCTTGGGCTCGCCCGGGCACCCGTCGACGATCGATCAGACGTACCGTACTCCCGCCCACCAGGCCCACTTCCTGCCTCCGGCTCGGCGCCTTCGGCCGCATCGCCATCGACGACCCTTCGACAGTCATCGGCAGCCGGAGAGCCGAGAGTGAGCGCGAATCCTGAACCATCCCGGATGTCCGGTTGTGTCCCGAGAGCTTGGACGCCGCGACGGCAGACACGTGAGGGTTCAGGCCGCGACCGCACCCGGCCGGACGTTGGACGTGCACGCGATCATGCGCGCAGCGCAACGCGCCGATAGAGGAACAAGGCTCGGTGTGGAGCCGGCCGCCGACAGTGCACGGGAAGGGCTCATGGTGAACAACCCGACAACAGTGCTGGTGTTGACCCCGAGCCTGGGTGGGCACTACTTCGGAGAGCTGCTGGCCGGCCTGGCCCGGGAGGTCGCCGGAACCGGTGGGCGCCTGGTTGTCGTGGAGACCCTCACCGAGGCCGCACCGCGTGATGAGGCTGGCGCACCGGGCGATTTCGCGACCCCGGTGGCGTGGTCGCACGTGGACGGCGTCGTCTCCATCACCACGGCGGTCGGCGCACCGTACCTACGTCAGCTGCGCGACGGCGGGCGACCCGTCGTCCTGTCGAGCACTCTGATGGGCGACTTCGACGCACCGGTGGCGATGCCCGACAACCACGGCGGGACCTTCACGGCGGTCGAGCACCTGATTGGGCACGGCCACACCCGGATCGGGTTCGTCGGCAACCTTGCCCAGCAGGACATCCGAGCCAGGTACGACGCGTACCGGCAGGCTCTGGACACGTACGACCTGGAGTTCGATCCTACGACCGTCTTTGCGGCGCCAGACAACGGCGAATCTGGCGGGCGCAGCGCTGGCCTCGCCCTGCTCGCGTGCGCTCGACGCCCCACAGCGATGATGGTCGCTACGGACCGCAACGCCCTCGGGCTCCTCGGCGTGCTCACCGGAGCTGGGATGGTGCTTCCTGACGAGTTGGCGATCGCGGCGTTCGACAACATCGAGGCAGGAGCGTTCAGCTCTCCCCCTTTGACGAGCGTCAACCAGCGCTTCGGCGACGTCGGCTCACTCGCCGGTCGTTTGGTGATGGCGGCGGTGCGGGATGAGGTGGTGCCGAACTCGGTCTTTACACCGCAGTCCGTCGTCCTGGCGGTGCGCGCGTCGTGCGGGTGCTCCGGCGGCGGGCACCGCAGCGAGCTGCTGACGGCCGATGGTTCGCCCGCCCTCTCGCCCGATCTTCTGCGCGATGAGCTTCAGGACGTGCTTTTCACCGAGCTGCTCAGCGGCGGCGACCTCGTCTCCGGACCCGCTCACGATGCAGTCGTTGCGGCCCTCGCGCACGCCGAGCACCTGGTGACCTCCGGAGAACCGGTGACCGAGTCCGGGATCCGGGCCCTGACGGTCGCACTTCGGGGTCTGACCGCTCACCCCGAGACTCGGCGCCGGATCATCGACGCCGTTGCGGATTACGCCGAGCGGGTCGTGGCCCCCGGTGTGCACGCCTCAGCATCCGCTCGCGTCAGCGCAGCACTGTGGAAGGCCCAGACCGGTGCATACCTCAGCCGGGCCGAAGCCACCGAAGCCGCGATCACGGAGCAGTACGTGGTGGACGCCGGGCTACTTGACACCGAGAACATCGATCCGCGCGATCTTGGATGGCTCGCCGGTACGCACATCAAAGCCGCCGTCCTGGCCTTGTGGGAGGGCGAACCCTCGGACGGACTCCTCGACGTCGTCGGCACGTACGACCCCGGGAACACACTCCCTGGCCTGGTCGCGAGCCGCACCACCGTCCAGGCATTCCCCCCAGTGGCACTCATCGATCTCCTCGCCGCCACCGAGGGTGAGATCTGTGTGGTCGTCCCAGTCCGCACCGCAGCACGCGACTGGGGCCTGCTGGCCGTCGTGGGGACCGTGGACTCCACGTCCGAGCGTGAGACTTATCAACACTGGGCGGCGCTGTTGTGTGCAGCCCTGAAGTCGCAGCATCTCCAGCAGGAGGTGACCAGGAGTGCGCTGTACGACGCCCTCACCGGGCTCCCCAACCGCCGGCTCTTCCTCGAACGCCTCAACGTGGCGATCGCCGGCAGAGACAGATCCGGGACACCCTTCGCGGTCTTGTTCCTGGACCTGGACGGCTTCAAGCTGATCAACGACTCCCTCGGCCACCAGACGGGCGACCAAGTCCTGACGGCCGTCGGTGACCGGATCAGCCACGAACTCCGGGCGGTGGACACCGGGTCACGGTTCGGCGGCGACGAGTTCGCGGTCCTCTTGCACGACACCGACCCCGCAGGTGCGCTCCAGGTCGCGCACCGGGTTCAGGCCGCCCTCGCACGACCCCTGGACCTGGACGGGCCCGACGTCGCTATCAGGGCGAGCATCGGAATCGCAACCAGCTCCGTGGAGTACGCCTCGGGCGAGGACATCTTGCGCGACGCGGACACCGCTATGTACCGGGCCAAGGGAGACGAACCAGGGACGGTCGCCTTCTTCGACGAGGCGATGCGTGCACACGCGGTCCACCAACAGATCCTTCACGCCGAGATCCATCGGGCCCTCGAGGAACACCAGTTCGAGGTCTTCTACCAGCCGATCGTCAACCTCACCTCAGGCCACACCGACAGGTTCGAGGCCCTCATCCGCTGGCGCCACCCCGATCGTGGCCTTGTCATGCCCGACGAGTTCCTTCCCGCCATGGAAGAGACCGGTTTGATCATCCAGCTCGGCCACTGGATCCTCGAGGAGGTCTGCCAACAGCTCGCGCACTGGGGCCCGCGGGTCGTCAACGTGGCCATCAACATCTCCGACCGCGAGTTCTGGCACCGGGACCTGCTGCCTCGCGTCCTGGAAGCCCTACACCGCCACCAGCTCGCGCCCGACAGGCTCACGCTCGAGGTCACCGAGGGCGTGCTGATGCGCCGACCCGAGACGGCGCTGCGCATGATGCGCGAGCTGCACCAGGCCGGGTTGCGACTGCACATCGACGACTTCGGGACCGGGTACTCCTCGCTGGAGACGCTGCATCGATTCCCTGTCGACGCCTTCAAGATCGACCGCTCCTTCCTGCGCAGCCTCGCGAGCGGCGACCACACGACCGAGCTCATCACCGCGCTGGTCGGACTGGGTAAGTCCCTGGGTCTGGCCGTGGTCGCCGAAGGCGTCGAGACCGGAGACCAACTCACCTTCCTGCAAAGCATCGGCTGCGCAACCGGACAGGGGTACCTCTTCATGCCCGCAGTGACGAGCGATCACGCTGAAGACCTGCTCGAACGCGACCTCTCCGACCAGCTCGAAGCGCCCAGGGCCCTCGCCGTGGAGCCGTGAACGCCCCATAGCCTGGGGGCCAGCCACGCGCACTGCGCGGGAGTGGGCCAGCGGCGCTCGATCGGCGCACGCCGCGCGCAGACGCCATCGGCTGCAACGGCGGTTGAGCTGCCCGCGTCGACTTGACTGCCCCTGTCCGTGGCAGGACTGGGAAGCCCTTGGAGTCTTGGTCGGCGGTGCACGTCGCCTTCCCCGCCTGCCTCGCCGGGCAACGGTTGGCGTGTTTGGCATTCGCCAGGGCGGTGGCTCGTCTGATGTGGTGGGCCTGTCCGACCACGATCGGCGGCGACCTGGGCCGTGGGGCCCGAGCCACCGGCGACGAGACGCGGGCACACCGCAGGCTGCGACCGGCTTCGACGCCTACGCGCGCGCCGATGGTGGTCGGCGCGCGCGAAGGCAGCTGTGCACCCCTCATCGGTGCCTCTGCAGGTTCTTCGATGCACT
The DNA here is from genome assembly GCF_024704385.1 of Cellulomonas sp. P24. NCBI lineage: Bacteria > Bacillati > Actinomycetota > Actinomycetes > Micrococcales > Cellulomonadaceae > Cellulomonas > Cellulomonas sp. P24. The sequence goes on along the minus strand of NZ_JAJDFX010000002.1, from coordinate 4,053,689 downwards.
CCCTGCTCAGGGTGTGACGCGCGTCGCAGGTGGGTCGACCACTCGCGGGCCGCAGGGCGTCTTCGTCCGGTCAGATAAACAGCAGCTGCGCGCCGTCGGTCATCTCGATGAAGTCACTGGCGCTGATGATGGCCTCGACGTCGTCGTAGAGGTCGGTCTCGGTGAGCTTGTTCATGTCGGCGGACAGCCGGCACGCCCACAGATGGCCACCGGAGGCGACGATCTGCTCGAGGAAGTCGGGGACCTCGGGGATGTCGAGGTCGGCGATCGTCTTCTTCAGCTTGGTGGTCGCCATCGCGGTCATTCCCGGCAGGCCGCCGAGGCCTTGCGGCATGTGGGTCGCGGTGTTGCCGAGCATCGTGAACTGGAGGTTTCCCATGGTCTTCTTGGTGATCATGTCGAAGCCCCAGAAGGTGAAGAACAGGTGGACCTCGACCCCTTCACCGAGGGCGGCGTTGGCGAGGATCAGTCCGGGGTAGGCCATGTCGAGGCTTCCCTTGGAGCAGATGATGGCGAGCTTGCGGCCGCTGTCACCGGTCGTGTCGAAGTTCGGGACGATCGCCGGGGACGTGTCTGGAGTGCTCATCGTGGTCTCTTTCTCGTGGTCGACGGCGGGTCAGACGCAGCCGTGCGGCTTGGGCAGCCCGGCGATGTAGGCCATCTTCTTGGCGGGCTTCTGGGGGAAGAGCGCGAAGAGCTCCTTGATCGGGATGCCCCCGACGGTCGAGACCCGACGCAGCGTCGGGGTCTCTCCTTGCGCGGCGAAGTCCTTGCGGAGGAAGTTCAGTGCGGCCCAGTGCGCGTCGGTGAGTGTGATGCCGATCTGGGCGGCGAGGACCGGAGCGAGTTCGGCGTCCCACTGCGAGGGGTCGGTGAGGAAGCCCTCCTCGTTCACGGTGATCGGACGGCCTCCGAGCGTGGTGACAGTCATGGCGGTTCCTCTCGTCTAGCGGTTGGCGCTTGTGGGGGTGGACGCGGTGTTCTTGTCCGCGGACGTGCGGGAGGCGGTCGGGACAATCTTGCCGAGCATCGACATGTGGGAGGAGATCGGCAGTCGGCGCCCGGGGAGCAGGATGTTCCAGTAGATCCAGCGGAACGCGAGCTTGCCGAGGTGGTTGGCCCAGGTCTCCTTGAGCAGGTCCATCGGGCCCACGACCGGCAGGGGGAACTTGCCGGTCAGCGGCTCGGTGTCGTAGTTGAAGTCGATCAGCAGGCCCTTGCGGTCGCCGGTCTCGATGAAGCAGTTGGCGTGGCCGTCGAACGCCCCGGTCATGGGCTTGCCGGCGATCAGCTCCAGGAAGTTCTCGACGAAGATCTCCACGGAGAAGTGGGCGACCGATCCGGCCTTGGATGCGGGGATGTCCGAGGAGTCGCCGACCGCAAAGATGTTCGCGTGGGCGGTGGACTGCAGGGTGTGCTTGTTCACCGGCACGTAGTTGAGCTCGTTCCCGAGGCCCGAGCGGGCGACGAAGTCCGCCCCCATGTTCAGGGGGATCGTCACCAGGAGATCGAATGGCACCTCACGCTCGTCGTAGGAGACCAGCGTCTTGGTCTCGGTGTCGATGTGCTCGACCAGGAAGTCCGACTCGACGGTGATGTTGCGGCCGGCGAGAATCGCGCCGAGCGCCTCGGAGGCGATGGGCTTGGTGAAGACTCCCGGCAACGGTGTCACGTAGACGAGCTCCACGCGGTCGCGCAGTCCCTTCTCGCGCAACCATGCGTCGGCCAGGAACGTGAACTCCAGCGGCGCGACCGGGCACTTGATCGGCATGTCCGTGATGTGCACGACCAGGCGCCCGTGGTCGAAGTCCTTCAGCGCCCGGGACAGGGCGACCGAGCCGTCGAACGTGTAGAAGTCGAAGATGCTCTTGCGCCACTCCTCGTCGAGCATCCCCGGCGTCTGGTCGGGCCGCGGCGAGGTGCCCGAGGCGATCACGAGGTAGTCGTATCCCAGGTTCCGGCCGTCGGTGAGGGAGACCGTCTGGGCGTCCGGGTCGATCAGGTCGACCTCGCCGATCACGAGGTCGACGCCGTGTGCGAGGAATGCGTGTCGGGGCCGGTTGATCTGGTCCGGGGAGTAGATGTCGAACGGCAGGAACAAGAACCCGGGCTGGTAGGGGTGGATGTCGTCACGGTCCACGACCGTGATGTCCCACTCGCTCGCGGCCAGGTGCTTCCTGAGCTTGTTGACGATCATGGTCCCGGCCGTCCCGGCACCTAGAACCAACAGTCTCTGCTTCACGTCTGACTCCTCGTTCCATGCGGCTGGGTTGCCGGGCTCGCACTAGACACGTTATTCACGGACGCGGTCGCGAACACGGTCCGAAGGTCCTACCTACCCCCAGGGGTATCAACGCCCGCTGCGTGCGAGTCGGATCGGTGGCCGGGTGCAGTCCCCTGGGGTGGCGTGCCGGTGGTCCCGGGGATCGAGTCGTCGCAGCCGACGGCGGGGTCGGCGCGCGACTCTCACGGTCGCTGGGGCTGGCCGACATGTGGCGAGGTGACCGCGCCTCGAGGCTGGTCCTAGCCCTGTGTGGCGGCTCGTCACGCCACGGAAGGGTCCACCCCTGAGTGCGGTGCGACGTGCTGGATGGCCGCTCCACCGGTCGACGACTCGACCGGTCCGAGGACCCGCTCAGCTGTCACCGTCGCGGCGCCTGCGGGCACGGGTGTCCGCCTCGGGCGGCGCGAACGCCTCGTCGAGCTGGGCGGCGATCTCAGCCGCCCAGGCACGTATTGCGTCGAGGTCGCGGTAGTCGCCGTCGCGTCCGCGTGCGGCGGCGATGATGGTCCGTTCGGCGAACGACAGCACGGAGCGGTCGAGTCGACCGGCGAACTTCCTGTGTCCGCGCGCGGCGATGCGCTCGCTCAGGTCGCGCATCTCGGTCGGGAAGCTCACCCCAGAGGGAAGTACAGCGGCCAGGCCCGAGGAGAGCAACCAGACCGGGCGATGGGACAGCGCCGTCGCGGTGCGCTGGGCGAGCTCGCGCGCCTCGGGCAGCCAGCGCCCGTTGTAGATGGCCGAACCGAGCACCACGGCGGCGTAGGGGTCGAGCAGGGCCACATCGGCCGGATCGGCCTCGACGACGTCATGTCCGCCGGCCCGCAGGGCGTCAGCGATGACCGAGCCGATCTCCCGCGTGGCGCCGTGTCGTGAGGCGATTGCGACCAAGACCTGCATGCCCCACGCCTCCGCTCTGCGACTGGTTGACCGTTCATGCTCAACCGGGCCCTCGGACGAGTGGTGGGCCCGAGGTCCCTGGACGCGGGGTGCCCACCGCTTGCCGTGCGAGTCGATCGTGGTGTCGATCGCCGTGGACGACCTGGTGGGGTGAGGCTGTGCCGGGTCGGTCGCGGGTGAGGTAGTCTCGCCGCGTTAGTCCACCACGGGAGTCCGCACCAGCGGGCTGAGAGGACGGCTAGGGCCGTCGACCGTTGAACCTGTCCGGGTCATGCCGGCGTAGGGAGAGCGTCACGATGCGCCATACCAGTTCTGCACCCGTGTCCACGGTGACCGTTGGTCCGATCCACGGCAGCACCAAGCATCACGTCGAGGTCCCGGAGTTTGCGGGGATGCGGGTGCCGGTTCGGCGGGTGAACCTGAGCAACGGTGAGCACCTGGACCTGTACGACACCTCGGGCCCCTACACCGATGCGACAGCCGAGATTGACCTCGAGGCCGGCCTGCCGCGGACCCGTGACCGGTGGGATCGTCCCGCGCCCGTTGACGGCGCCGCCACGCAGCTGGCCTGGGCCAGGGCGGGGATCATCACCGCGGAGATGGCATACGTGGCCGCGCGTGAAGGCCTGGCGCCGGAGCTCGTGCGCGAGGAGGTCGCGCGTGGGCGGGCGGTGATCCCTGCCAATCATCGGCACCCGGAGAGCGAGCCGATGATCATCGGCAAGGCCTTCGCGGTGAAGGTCAATGCGAACATCGGGAACTCGGCGGTGACCTCCTCGATTGCCGAGGAGGTCGAGAAGACGGTGTGGGCGGCCAGGTGGGGCGCGGACACGTTGATGGACCTGTCCACCGGCAAGGACATCCACCTGACCCGGGAGTGGATCCTGCGGAACTCGCCGCTGCCGGTGGGGACGGTGCCGCTCTACCAGGCGCTGGAGACGGTCAAGGGTGATCCGGCTGCACTGACCTGGGAGGTCTACCGCGACACCGTGATCGAGCAGTGCGAGCAGGGCGTGGACTACATGACCGTCCACGCCGGGGTGCTGCTGCGGTACGTGCCCCTGACCGCCGGTCGCGTGACGGGGATCGTCTCCCGAGGCGGGTCGATCATGGCGGCCTGGTGCCTGGCGCATCATCAGGAGAACTTCCTGTACACGCACTTCGTCGAGCTCTGCGAGATCCTGCGCCGCTACGACGTCACGTTCTCCCTGGGTGACGGGCTGCGCCCCGGGTCCATCGCGGACGCGAACGACGAGGCCCAGTTCGCCGAGCTGCGCACCCTGGGTGAGCTCACCCGGGTCGCGAAGTCCCACGGCGTGCAGGTGATGATCGAGGGTCCCGGTCACGTCCCGATGCACAAGATCGTCGAGAACGTCCGGCTCGAGGAGGAGCTCTGCGAGGAGGCGCCGTTCTACACGCTCGGCCCGCTGGCGACCGACATCGCACCTGCCTACGACCACATCACCTCGGCCATCGGCGCGGCGATGATCGCCCAGGCCGGGACCGCGATGCTGTGCTACGTCACCCCCAAGGAGCACCTCGGGCTCCCCGACCGCGACGACGTGAAGACCGGGGTCATCACCTACAAGATCGCGGCCCACGCCGCAGACCTGGCCAAGGCGCACCCGCGCGCCCAGGAACGTGACGACGCGCTGAGCCGGGCCCGGTTCGAGTTCCGCTGGGACGACCAGTTCGCGCTGTCGTTGGACCCCGACACCGCACGGGCGTTCCACGACCAGACGCTGCCGGCCGAGCCCGCGAAGACCGCGCACTTCTGTTCGATGTGCGGTCCGAAGTTCTGCTCGATGCGTATCTCTGCCGACGTGCGCACCTACGCCCGCGAGAACGGCCTGACCAGCGTGGAGGCGATCGAGGCGGGCATGGCCGAAAGGTCCGCCGCGTTCACACGGTTGGGCACCTCGGTGTACGTGCCCGTCGAAGGGGTGCGGCGATGAGCACGGTCCCCGAGCCCGCCACCGTCCCGTCGTCCTCCGGAGCCGCGCTCTCAACCGGTGCGCGCGCGTCCGCCCAGGACGCGATCCGCATCCTGGGTGCGATCCGCACGCGCGGGCCACTGGTGCACTGCATGACCAACATCGTGGTGGCGGGATTCACCGCGAACGTCCTGCTGGCCGTCGGTGCGTCGCCGGCGATGGTGGAGAACTCCGAGGAGTCCGCGGAGTTCGCCCGGGTGGCCGACGCCGTGCTGGTCAACCTCGGGACGCTGTCGCCCGACAAGGTCACCGCGATGCGGGCAGCGGTCGCCGCAGCGGAGCGTGCCGGCACCCCCTGGATCCTGGACCCGGTCGCCGTCGGTGCGCTCGGGTACCGGACGCGGTTCGCGGCCGAGCTCGTGACGCAGGGCCCGGCGGTCGTGCGCGGCAACGCCTCGGAGATCTTGTCCCTGGCCGGTGCCGCCGGTGCTGCGGGGCGTGGGGTGGACTCGACGACCACCTCGGTGGATGCCCTGGAACGTGCGGCCGAGCTTGCCCGGCGGGTGGGGACCACGGTCGCCGTCAGTGGCGCCGTGGACTACCTGTCCGACGGGACCCAGGTGCTGGAGGTGCACTCCGGTCACCCGATGATGACCCGCGTGACCGGCGTCGGGTGCGCCCTGGGGGCCCTGGTCGCGGCCTGCTGCGCCGTGGAGAGCTCCCCGCTGATCGCTGCGGGCGCCGCAACGACGATCTTGACCGTGGCCGGAGAGGTCGCCGCCGCGGCGAGCGCCGGTCCTGGAAGCTTCGCCGTCTCGTTGCTCGATGCCCTGGACGGCTTGGACGCCCCCACCCTGCGCACCCACGTCGGCTGAACGGTGGCCGTGGACCTGTCGGTGTACTTGGTCATCGGGGCGCAGAACACTCACCGGCGCGACATCGGGGCCACGGTCCGTGCCGCGGTGACCGGCGGGGTCAGCGCCGTCCAGCTGCGCGACAAGCACGCGTCCGCACGCGAGCTGATGGTGCTGGCCACCGAGCTGCGCGACGTACTGGCTGGCACGGGTGTCCCGCTGCTGATCAACGACCGCCTCGACATCGCCTTGGCGTGCGGTGCTCAAGGCGTCCACCTCGGTCAGGGCGACCTGGGCGCCCGCCACGCGCGCCGGTTGGCGGGACCGGGGTTCCTCATCGGGCAGTCGGTCCACCGACCCGAGGAGATCGCCGACGTGCACGCACTGCCCAGCGGGACCGTGGACTACCTCGGCATCGGCCCCGTGTTTCCCACGCGCACCAAGACCGACGCCCAGCCCGCGCTGGGGCTGGATACGCTGGCGGCTCTGCGGTCCTGCACCGCCCTTGCCTGCGTCGGGATCGGCGGCATCGACACCCGCAACGCACCGTCGGTCTGGGCGACCGGGGTCGACGGGCTCGCGGTAGTCTCGGCGATCTGCGACGCACCTGACCCCGGTGCCGTGGCCACCACGTTGCGGCGTGCCCGCCCATGATCGTCAACGCGTTGACCATCGCTGGCACCGACCCCAGCGGTGGTGCGGGCATCCAGGCCGACCTGAAGACGTTCTCCGCCCTGGGCGTCTACGGCACGAGCGTCATCACCGCCGTGGTCGCCCAGAACACCCGCGGCGTGGCAGCGATCCACCCGATCTCCGGGGCGTTCGTGAGCGCCCAGCTCGAGGCGCTGTTCGCCGACGTGCGCATCGATGCGGTCAAGATCGGGATGCTCGGCACCACACAGGTCGTCGAAGCCGTCGCCGGCGCGCTGCGCTGGCACCGACCTCGCTACGTGGTGCTCGATCCCGTCATGGTGGCCAGCAGCGGGCACAGGCTGCTCAGTCTCGAGGCGACCGATGCCCTGCGTGAGCTGCTCCTGCCGCTCGTCGACCTGATCACTCCGAACACCGCCGAGGCCGCCGACCTGCTCGGTGAGGCGCCGGCCGTCACCGTCGCAGACGCCGTCGACCAGCTCGGCAGGCTCACACGACTGTGCCCAGGTGTCCTGCTCACAGGAGGCCACCTCGACGGTCCGCAGTGCACCGACCTGTTGAGTATCGAGGGGGCAATCACCCGGTTCGCGGCGCCGCGCGTGGTGACCGGCAACACGCACGGCACCGGGTGCACGCTCTCCTCCGCGATCACAGCCCTTCGCCCAGGCCGACCCGACTGGGCCAGCACCATAGGCGACGCCAAGGACTACCTGACCGCGGCACTGCGCGCGGCGGAGGCCCTCGACGTCGGCCACGGCCCCGGTCCCGTGCACCACTTCCACGCCCTGTGGCCGCAGGCCACGACACCCCCGACAGCGCCCTGACGCCATGGCCCTGGTGCTCCCACCGGCACCGCACTGACACCGGAGCTGCCGGCCCCGCCTGCCTCGCACCACCCGGGGCGACCACGGGGCCGCCGGCCGCAACACGAAGGAAGGCAACCGTCCGATGTCCTCACGCACCACGCCGTCGGCCTCCCCCGCATCCGCGACGACGGACCCGAGCGGTCCGCCGTCCCCGTCACGAGCCGCCCCCACGCCGGTGGGTGCGGCCCGTAGCGCGGTTCGGGGCGGTGTGCTCGGCAACTACGTCGACCAGTTCGACATCTTCCTGCCCGTGATCGCCCTGGCCCCGGCCGCAGCCCACCTGTACGGGCCTGGAGATCTGACCGCGGCCATCGGCCTGGTCTTCGTCGCAACCCTCATCGGACGCCCCCTCGGCTCGGCGATCTTCGGCCCCGTGGCCGATCGAGTCGGGCGAGCCGCCACCACGAAGGTGACCATGGCCGGTGTCGCCGTCACCACGGCCCTCGTCGCCCTGGTCCCTGGCCGCGAGATCCTCGGGCCCGCCACGTTCTACGCGATCCTGGGCCTTCGCTTCCTCAGCGGTGTGTTCATCGGCGGCGGATACACCTCGGCCGTCCCCCTGGCCATCGAGTGGACACCTGAGCGTCGGCGCGGGCTGGTCAGTGGCCTGATCATGTGGATGTCCCCCTGGGCGAACGCCACCATCGCCGCCCTCGTCCTCCTCATGCTCAACCTGCTCGGGCCCCAGACGTACAGCACCTGGGGTTGGCGGATCCCGTTCGCGATGGGCGCGGCGATGGCGCTGGCGATGCTCGTCTTCTACCACCTGCACGTCACGGACAATCCCGACGCCGCACCCTCAGCTCGGGCATCCCGGCCGCTCTCTCTCGTGCTGGTGGGCCACAACGGGCGCAGCCTGCGCCACCTGCTGGTCCTGATGACCGGTCTGTGGCTGTTCACCGACATGGCCGTCGCAGTGCTCACCGGCCAGCTCAAGACCGTCGCCCACCTCAGCGACCAACACGTCACCCTCACCATGCTGTGCGCAACCGCCGCATCGGCCCTGGCCATGGTGGCGTGCGGGCACCTGTCGACTTTCACCGGGAGACGGACCTTCTTCATCACCTTCGGTGTCATCTCCGCGGTCCTCGCGCCATTGACCTACCTCGCCATCTTCCGCCAGCACACCCCGAGCTCGCTCGTGCTGCTGGTAGTCCTGCTCGAGGTCACCACCGTCTCGGTCTACGGCCCCGTCGCCGCCTACCTCACCGAGCACTTCCCGCCCGCGGTCCGCTCCAGCGGCTACGGGCTCACCTACAGCATGTCGATCGTCGCCCCCGCCCTGTACCCGTACTACCTCCCAGTGCTCCAGCATGCCCTCGGCACCGAACCGGCCGTCGCCGCACTGCTCACCCTCGCCGGGATCTTGACCGCCCTCGGAGCCGCAGGCGCCTCACGCTCACCCCGGCCCAACAAGCAGGCGCCAACAGCAATGCCCCCGGAGATCGGGTCCTTAACCCTGCGACACCCCCAGGAGCAACCATGACCCCGAGCCGCGATCATGACCTGAGCAACCTTAAACTGGCGCGCGCGATCGCCGACGTCCAGGGTGACCCGGCCTGGGCCGGTGCCACACCCGACGAACAGCTCGCGGAGGTCGTGCACCGGCTGGGCGAGAACGCCGCGGCGGCCTTCGCCGATGCCCGCGCCGCACTGGTCGCCGACATCGAAGACCGCCTGCTCACGACGATCGACGATGCGCCGTTCGATCAGTGAGTGCCAGGGTCGGCAGCACGGAGCTTCTGCGATGTCCAACTGCCATCCGGCGAATGCGCAGCTTGTCGGTCGCTTCGCGGCGCCAGGAGTCTGACCGGCACCTTCGGGTCGTACGAGAGTCCAGCGAGTGACGAGCGGCGAACGGCGCCCCGAGCCTCGGTGATCGTCGCCCGGTTCGAGTCCGTCCGGTCGGGCGGCCCCGCGTTGCCTACCGGCGCACTGCTTCGGCCGTAGCCGTGACCCCCTGCTGCGAAACCGACCGCTCGAGGCGAAGACCCGCTGCACAGGGGGCCGGCAGCGGGTCTTCGCGCCCGAGTTTACCGCGTCCGGTGCGCTGATTCATCGTGACGCTGGGGGGCATCGTGAGCTCGTCGGCTGGTCGGGGGCGCGCGAAGAGGAAGCCTTGGGCGAGGTCGCACTGCGCCTGCTCGAGCGAGTCGAGCTGGGTCTGCAGCTCGACGCCCTCCCCGACGACCGTCAGCCCGAAGGCGTGGGCTGCGTGGACGACCAGGCGGACGAGCTCATCGGCGCCGGGAGTGGAGGAGGCGACCAGGCTGCGATCGATCTTGAGGCTGTCGACGGAGAGGTTCTGCATCTGTCCGATGGAGGTGTAGCCGGTGCCGAAGTCGTCGATGCTGATCCCGACCCCGAGCTCCTGCAGGGCGCGCAGGTGCGCCAGGGCCACCGGTTGGTCGACCAGCACCGTCTCGGTGATCTCCAGCACCAGGCGATCGGCCGGCAGTCCGGCAGCGTCAAGTGCCCTGGTGACGTCCGAGAGGATCTCCGTGCTCGCGAGGTGTCGCCCGGAGATGTTCACGGCGACGGTCAGGTCGCCCGGATGGGGCGTGCTCCATGCGGCGAGCTGTCGGGTCGCTTCGCCCAGGACCCAGCGGCCCAGGTCGCAGATGAGGTTCGACAGCTCGGCGGTCGGGATGAACGCATCGGGACCGACCAGGCCGTGGCCGGGACGGTTCCATCGCACCAACGCCTCGTAGCTCGTCGTGCCGCGGGACCGCACCTCGACGATGGGCTGGTAGTGGAGCACGAACTGCCCCTGGTCCAGACCGGTCCGGATGGCGGCTTCCAGCTCGACACGTGCCAGGTGCTCGCGGCGTAGCGCGTCGTCGAAGATCTCGGCGCGACCGCGTCCTTGAGACTTCGCGCGGTAGGCCGCCGCGTCCGCCTCGTACAGCAGCACGTCCGCGTCGGTGCCGCCGTCGCGGACCACCGCGATCCCGATGCTGGCCGTGACGACCACCTCACGTCCTACGGTGCGCACCGGGGCGGAGATGGCTCTGACGAGGCGTTCGGCGAGGTCGACGACGCCAGCCTCGGTGTCCGGGGCCTCGACCAGGACGACGAACTCGTCACCCCCGAGACGTCCGACGGTGTCGCCCGCACGCACGTTGCCCTGCATGCGCCGGGCGATCTCGCGCAGGACGTCGTCCCCCGCGGCGTGACCGTGGGTGTCGTTGACCGCCTTGAAGTGGTCCAGGTCGACGAACAGCAGCCCGACCAGGCTCCCGGAGCGCTGGGCCCGGTTCAGGGCGGCTTCGATCATCTGGACCGCGTGGGAGCGGTTCGCCAGCTGCGTCAGCGAGTCGTGCGCGACCTGGTGGGCGAGGTCGTCCTGGGCGATGTCACGCTGCTTGGCCGACGCGCGGACCTCACGCATCGCGAACTGCATGCGTGCGACGACCAGGGCGAACAGCACGACCGAGCACAGCGTGACCGGCCAGGCGTCGACGGGCCTTCCGCGGACGAGCTCGACCGCGAGCGTGCACGGGGCGATCAGGATGGCAGCGGTCAGCGCCGCCAACCGGCGCGCCGTGAGCGGGGCGGGCGCCAGGCCGGGCTCGGACATCGCCGTCATCGACGGGTGCAGCGCGGCCGTTCCCCACAGGACGTACGAGGCCAGCCACGCCAGGTCCACTGCCCCACCCTGGTAGGACGAGTTGGCATTGAGCACCGCGAACGCGGTGTCGGCGACCAGCAGCAGTCCCGTCGCCGCGGTGAGCAGGCGGAACGCCACGGTTCGGGCACCGGGCCCGACCAGGAGCCGCACCAGGAAGGCGAGCAGCAGGATGTCCGCTGCCGGGTAGGCCACGCCGATCACGCGTGCGGTCATCGACTGCCCGGCGTCGCGCGCGATCGGACCCGCAAGGACGACCCAGGACAGCAGCCCCAACGCGACCGTGACGATGCTGCTGTCGATCACCCCGCCGACGTCGAGCCCACGCTCACGCACACGAATCAGGCCGACCAGCCCGATCGCGATCAGCGGGTAAGCGATCAGGTAGAAGGCGTCGGCCGGGGACGGAAACGGGGTGGTTCCTGCCACATCCTGGTACCAGGAGTACAGCCCGTCCCCCACGACCCAGCACAGCTGGCCTGCCGCCATCCAGTACCACGCCGACGCCCGCCTGGGTCGGTTGCCCCGGACCCCCACGGCGATCGCCATCACACTGGACAGACCCACCGCCACGTACACGAGGTCGCGCTCGATCTCGTCGGGCACCGCGAGGTAGACGGCAACGACCAGAGCGCCGCCCACAAGGTAGGCACGCCACAGAAGGTTCACGCCACTACATCGACGCACGCGCGACCAACATGAGGAGTACCGCGTACCGGGTCTGAGCGAGGCGCTCGGGGCGAGGTGTCACGAGCCGGGTTCCGCGCGTCTACGTGAAGTGCGGCCCGTGCCCGGAACCGAGACTCGGGTGGGGGTAGGCGTGGACGGCGACCTCCGCCACCTTCGGCAACGCCCCTGTCAACGCGTGCTCGCCGTCATGAGCGATCCGGTGCGCGTCGGCCAACGATGTCGCCGGGTCGATGTCCAGCACCGCGTCGGCGTGCAACCCGTGCCCGATCCACCGCATCCGGACCCGGCGCACGGCGATCACGCCCGGGACGTCGGCGAGGGCATGCTCGGCGCGGTGGATGAGGCCGGGCTCGACACCGTCCATCAACCGGCGGAACACCTCGCGCAGCGCACCGCGCAGCACCACCAGGATGGCGACGGTGATCCGCAGCCCGATCACCGGGTCTGCGAGTGGGACTCCCGCCGCGACACCCGCCGCCCCCACGACCACGGCGAGGGAGGTCAGCCCGTCGGCCCGCGCATGCATGCCATCGGCGACCAACGCCGCGGAGCCGATGCGGCGCCCGACCCTGATCCGGTAGACCGCGACGAGCTCGTTGCCGGCGAAGCCCACCAGACCGGCCACTCCAACCCATCCGAGATTCGCCACCGCCATCGGCTGGATCAGGCGGCGCGCCGACTCCACTCCTGCGACGACGGCCGACAAGGCGATCATCGCAACGATGAACAGCCCGGCAAGATCCTCCGCGCGGCCGTAGCCGTAGGTGTATCTCGCACTCGGGCGCCGCCGGGTCAGCGCGAACGCGATCCACAGCGGGATGGCGGTCAGTGCGTCGGAGAAGTTGTGCACCGTGTCGGCGAGCAGCGCCACCGACCCGGAGACCATCACGACCGCAAGCTGGAGCAGCGCCGTCAGCCCGAGTCCGAGCAACGAGATCTTGACCGCACGGATGCCGTGAACGCTCCCTTCGAGAGCGTCGTCGATCGCGTCCGCCGCATCATGGCTGTGAGGGAAGAACAGCCCATGCAGAACCCCGCGTACCCCGTGGGTGTGGTCGTGACCGTGATCGTGCGAATGGTCGTGACCGTGCCCGTCCGCGCGAGCATGGTCGTGGCGCGTGCCGTCGTCGCGACTCACTGCACACCCCGCAAGGCACGGGCGTCCGTCCCGTCCGACCGCGCCGGGACTGACACCGCGCCGTGGTGCGCCGGGGTCTCGGTCGCGGCGTGCTCGGCGTTGTGAACAGCGTCGGTGACCAGCCTGGCGATGTGCTCGTTGGCGATCCGGTAGAACACGCTGGTGCCCTCACGCCGCGTCTGTACCAACCGCCCGAGCCGCAGCTTCGCCAGATGCTGAGAGACGGCTGGTCCCGGCTTGCCGACCAGCGCCGCCAGCTCGTTGACCGCCAGCTCCCGACCGATCAGCACCCACAGCAGCTGCACCCGCGTGGGATCGGCAAGCATCCGGAACACCTCGACCGCCAGCAGTGCCTGCTCGTGCTCCAGCGGCTCATGCTGCATACCTGCATCCATACGCAGATGATAGAACATGCGCCGGCGTTGTCGACGGTCTCAGGTCTGGCTTGAGGGTGACCAGCGCGGGCCGTGGTGTTCAGGGCCGCTCGGAGCAGGTGCTCCTCTCAGCTCGCCGACTCCGACGTCAGCCCGGCACCGGACTTGCACCCGCGGAGCAAGGCATTCGGCAGAACGGACCGCGCGATGCCTGTGCCGCGGCCGGCACCTGTGGGGCACTGGGCGACCGTGGGCGCGCTGCACGGAGGGATACGACGCGGCTGGTGGGCGGTGGAGAGCGGAATTCGGAGTGTGGGGCTGGGCGACGGCATCTTCGGGCTGTCATGTGCCTGCGCAGTGCGTGGACGCCGTGGGGAGTGTGACGGTGAAGCGTGCGCCGCGGCCCGGTCCGTCGCTGTGGGCCGTGATGGCACCGCCGTGCGCTTCGGTGATGGCCCGGGCGATCGACAGCCCGATTCCGGAGCCGCCGTGGGTTCGATCGCGTGCGGTGTCGACTCGGTAGAACCTGTCGAACAGGTGCGGCAGGTGTTCTTCGGCGATGCCGTCGCCGTCGTCCGAGACGATGATGACGGCTGTGTCGCACGATCGGTCTGCTGTGACGGTGACGTGCCCGTGAGTCGGCGTGTAGCGGCGGGCGTTGTCGAGGAGATTCGTCAGCACCTGGGAGAGCCGGTCGGCGTCAGCGTCGACCACCACGTCCTCCGCGAGCGGTGCCACGCGTAGGGCGAGGTCGATGCCATCGTCGGCGTAGCCTGCGGCGGCTTGAGCCGTCGCCGCGCGAACGACCTGCGCAACGGCGACCGGTGCCCGTCGCATCGAGAGGCGGCCTTCCTCGGCGGTGGTGACCAGGGCGACGTCCTCGCTCAGGCGGGCGAGCCGGGTGACCTGATCGCGCAGCATGGCCACGGTCGACGGGCTGGCAGTCTCGTGTCCTTCGGCGATCGCCTCGAGGTAGGCGCCGAGCGTGCTGACCGGGGTCCGCATCTCGTGGGCGAGGTCGCCGAGCATCTGGGAGCGACCGCGCTCGATCCGGGCGAGGTCGGCGGCCATCGTGTTGAAGGCGTCGGTGAGATCGTCGAACTCGATCCCCATGTCGACGTCGGGGACGCGGGCGGAGTAGTCACCGGCGGCGATCTGCCCGGCGGCGCGGGTGACCGGGTTCAGCGAACGGGTGATGCGCCGGGTGAGGAAGATGCTGACGACAACGGATGCAACGAGGGCGGTCAGTAGCGCGAGCGCGAGCGTGAGTGTCGAGGCCGTGCGGAATGCCCGCTCGGCGTGGACGATGGCGTCGGGACTCGTCGCTCCGGCGCGGGCCATGTGCGCGTGGAACACGACAGGGCCGACGGCGGAGGCCACGACCCAAGCGGTGGCCGCGCCGACGAGCACCACGACGATGATCGCCACGAGGAGACGCGTGCCGAGGTCGCGTGGTCCCCGGCACCTGCCCCCGGTTCGAGTCATCGCCCGGGTCCGATCCGGTAGCCGACGCCTCGCACCGTGCGGATGAAGACGGCCGGACTCGAAGGCTGGCCGAGCTTGCGTCGCAGGTGTCCGATGTGGACGTCGACGAGGTGCTCGTCGCCGACCCAACCTGCACCCCAGACGGCTTCGACGATCTGGGCGCGCGAGAAGACCATGTGTGGGCGCGCAGCCAGGGCAGCCAGGACGTCGAACTCGGTCCGGGTGAGATCCACCGCGACACCCTCGACGTGGACCTCGCGCCCACTGACGTCGATGGACATCGACCCGAACACTGACACCTGGGGTGCGGGCGAGCCGTACGTGGTGTGGTGCCGTGGCCGACGGAGCATGGCGCGCACCCGGGCGACGAGCTCGCGCGGACTGAACGGCTTGGTGAGGTAGTCGTCGGCCCCGACCGAGAGCCCGATGAGCTTGTCGACCTCCTCGACGCGCGCGGTGAGCATGACGATGTAGCAGTCGGAGAACGTCCGCACCGCGCGACAGACTTCGATTCCGTCAACCTGAGGTAGCCCGAGGTCGAGCACGACGACGGCGGGGTCCCACTCGCGCGCTAGCGCGATCGCCTCTGCGCCGTCACCGGCTGTCCTGGTCTCGAAGCCGTCGCGGTCCAGGTACGACGCGATGATCTGAACGAGTGGTTGCTCGTCGTCGACGACGAGAACCCGTGTGCGTCCTGTAGCGCCTCTGGCAGGCACGGAGGCGGCGGATGTCATCTCCCCATCGTGGCGCCCGTCAGGCCTGAAGGCGGCACCTGAACCGCTACCGGCCTCGGCGAACATCAAATCTTCATCACCTGCACATCGCATGCACCGTGCCGCTGCCCCGGCGCTCTGCGAAGACCCGAGTTGATCGAGTTGCCGCCGGACTCCGCGCGCTGCATCTCCCACGCGGGTCCAAGCCCCCGCCGGGGTGACCGCATCCTCCCGGCCTCCCCCGGCGGGGCGAGCGTCAGGACGTCGTGGCGCTGGCGTACTTGTGCGGGTCTGCTGTGAATGTGGTGGCGCAGCCCGTGGAGCAGAAGTAGTAGGTGGTGCCGTCGTGCTCGAAGTTCGCGGCCGACGTGGCTGGGTCGACGCCCATGCCGCACACGGGATCGGTCATCTTCTGGGAGTTCTCCATCATGTCGTTCTCCTTGTTCTCATTGCGCCCGAGTCGGGCCACCGGGTCGGTGGCGGGGGTGCGGGCGTCGTCTGGGTCGGCCCGTGGTCCGCTGGAGCCGGTCGGCGTCAGGTAGTGGGCGGGATCGGCGACGAAGTCCCTCCGGCAGCCGTCCGAGCAGAACGAGTAGTCGACGCCGTCGTGCGTCGCGTGCCCGGCGGCCGTGTGCGGGTCGATGCTCATCCCGCACACCGGGTCCGTCACCATGGCGCCCGCATCAGCGCCCGTCGCCCCGGCTGGTGCCGTCTGGCTCACGACCGGCGCGGGCTGGCCGTCGGTGTACTTGGCGGGGTCGGCCTCGAACGTGTCGTGGCACTTGTCGGAGCAGAAGTAGTAGTCGTAGCCCTGGTGGGCGGTGTGGGCCGGGGCGTCGGCGGTGCGCACCTGCATGCCGCACACGGGGTCCTTCGCGTACCCGCCGCCGCCTCCGAACTTCGCCGCGTTCTTGTACAGGTAGTACAGGTACCCGAAGACGATCACGGCGAGGATGTCGAGGATGGTGGTGTAGTTCGGGCCGAAGTGGACGGTGGCGATGTCACCGATGAGGGTGCCGGGGACAAGTCCCAGGGCAGTGAAGATCCCCTCGGTGATCAGTCCGGCCAGGCTCATCACCGCCCAGAACACCAGCGAGAGCCGCAGGGCAAGACGGGTGCCGTAGAACTTGCGGTAGATGAGCACCAGGGGCAGGGCGAGCAGGTCGGCGAACACGAAGGCGATGACGCCTCCGAAGCTGATGCCGCCCTTCCACAGTGCGGCGGCCAGGGGCACGTTGCCCACTGAGCAGACGAAGCTGATGAATGCCAGGACCGGGCCGACGATGACGTTCTCGAGCGCGGACCAGATCCCGTGCCCGGTCAGGAACAGGGCCTTCCAGACACCGGTCGGTACGGCCACAGAGGCGAACCCCGCCACGACGAAGCCGATCACAAGCTCCTTGCGCAGCATCGTGACGTCGCTGATCGTGTAGCCCGAGGCGTCCGACCAGCCCGCCCGGGAGGTGATCCGGCGGCGCCAGGGCGTGGCCATGTGGGCGCCGGCGCCGGCGTGCTCCTCATGGGCGGTGCTCCGCGCCGAGCCGGTGCGCAGGCGCTCTCGTGCGGCGTCCAGGGCGGCGACGTCGATCACGCGCGGCAGGATCAGTGCCAGCAGCGCGATCATGATGAACCCGCCGATGAACTCCGCGACGGCGAACTGCCAGCCGATCAGCAACCAGAGCACGGCACCCAGCTCGAGCACCAGGTTCGTGCTGGCGAACATGAAGACCATCGAGGACGTGAAGTCCGCACCGCGAACGAACAAGCTCTTGGCCAACGCGCTCGCCGCGTAGGAGCACGAGGAGCTGACCATCCCGAAGAAGCTGGACCGCACGATCGTCTTCGGTCGGTGATCACCCAGGGCCCGCTGCATCTGCTGTTTCGACACGAATGCCTGCACGGCCCCGGACAGGGCGAACCCGAGCACCAGCGCCCACAGCGTGTCGTAGAACATCCAGAAGCCCTCGGCCAGGCTCGAGGCGATCGTTCCCAGAAACCCCATGTCACGTTCTCCCTTGCGTGCCTTGGTGTGGCCCGTCGTCGTGCGGTGTCGCCTCTCCCGATCGGGGCGCGCGGTGCACGTGAACGCGCAGCTCACGCCAGACGTCCCGCAGCTCAGAAACGACAAAACGCACACGACCCGTCAGGCCCGTCCCGCACTCGGGTACCCCCGAGTCGACCGGACAACCATCCCCAGCAGCTGGCATGCGCCTGCACCTCCTCACCGACGAGTGCTTTCGCGATTCCGCCGACGGCCCGTTCGTCGCGCACCCGCAAGAGCCGGTGCGAGCGCAGGCCCGATGTCGACACGCTTCGGTGTATTACGAACCACCATACCCCCTAGGGGTATTCCCGCAAGTCGAGGATCCGGGCGGGAGAGCAGGTGGAGCTCGCTCGCGCCGCAGGACAGTGCCGCATCCGCGCAACGAGCGATCCGACTGCGATGCAGGGTGTCGGAGCAGGTGACGGCCCGCGACAGAGCGTGGAGACGGTGTCCGGTCGAGAGTCCTGGCCGTGTGCCTCTTCAGGGAATCTTCGTCAGCCGTGCACCATCGACATCGGGTTCGCCCTCGATGCTTGACGCGGCGACGACCAGAAGGGAGAGCCCACGTGGCAACCAGCGGATGGCTCGTTCTCGCTGGCGTGGTCATGCTGTCCATCGCCTTCGGACTATGGGCTGTGGCGAGGATCTTCCCGGGAGACCCCGATCATCGCGGCGTGGCACCGGGCGGCTCCTTCGGGACACCCGGCGACCCCCCACCCCTGGCCTCAAGCACTGCGGACGTTCCGACCGCGCCACCCACACTCAGAGAGCATTGAACCGATGACCCGCAGACAACGAACCGAGCTCACCGACCGCCAGGCACGCGTGGCCGAGATCAGGAAGACCCAGAAGAGGTCCGAGCGCAAGCGCACCGTGATCATCGCTGCGGTCGCCGGGGTCGTGGTCCTCGGGCTGACAGGCACGACGATCGCCGTGATGGTGAACGCGAACCAGCAGACCGCGAGCGTCAACGCGGCCGCCAAGTCCCCCATCGAGGGCGTCAAGACGTTCACCGGTCTGTCGCGCAACCACGTCGAGGGCAAGGTCACCTACGCGCAGAACCCCCCGGTCGGCGGCGACCACTCCGCGATCGACGAGAACTGCGGGTACTACTCCCAGCCGGTCGCCGACGAGAACGCCGTGCACTCCCTGGAGCACGGCGCCGTGTGGATCACCCACGACCCGAACTTGCCCGCGGCCCAGCTCGCCACGCTGCGGGCCTTCGCGGCCAAGAACAGCTACGTCCTGGTGAGCCCGCGGTCCGGGCTCCCCACACCGGTGGTCGCCAGCGCGTGGGGAGTCCAGCTCCAGCTTCCCTCGGCCGAGGATCCGCGACTTCCCGTCTTCCTGAAGGAGTACGTGAACGGCCCCCAGACCCCCGAACCGGGGGCCGCATGCTCCGGCGGAACCGGGACGCCCGACGCACCATGACGCTGCCGCGCCTGGGCGTGTCGCTGCTCGTGCGAGTGCGGTTGCATCGGCGGACCGGACGGGAACGGGCAACTGACGTGAGGGGCTGCCGATGAAGCACCTCGCTCTGAACAACGAGTCCGGCGCGACATCCGGTGCGCCGACCGCTCGTCGCCCGTCGGCTCAGGAGGTCGGGTTCTTGAGGGCGGCGAGGCGCGCCTCGACCTCCACGGCGGCGCTGGACACCTCGAGCTCCTCGAACTGCGCGTCGAGCGAGGACGCCGCGACCTCGGCCTGACCGGCGGCCTTGGCCTCCTCGCGCCGCACCTTGTCCTCGAAGCGTGAGATCTCGCTCGTCGGGTCGAGCACGTTGATCGCCGAGAGCGCGCCCTGGACCTTGGACTGGGCCTCGGCGCTCTTCTGCCGGGCGACCAGCGAGTCACGGCGGGTCTTCAGGTCGGCGAGCTTGTCCTTCATCGCGGCGAGCCCCGACTTGAGCTTCTCGACGACCTCGGTCTGCGAGGCGATCATCGGCTCGGCCGTGGTGGCCTCCTGCTCCGCGGCGATCTGCTTGCCGATCGCGACCTTGGCGAGGTTGTCGAACTTGTCGGCGTCCGCCGTGCTGCCCGCGGCCCGCAGCTCGTCCGCACGCGTCGACGCCGCGAGCGCCTTGCGCCCCCAGTCCGCCGCCGCCGCGACGTCCGCCGCGTGATCCTGCTCCGCCAGACGCAGGTTCCCGATCGTCTGGGCGACGGCGTCCTCCGCCTCGGCGATGTTGTTCGTGTAGTCGCGGATCAGCTGGTCGATCATCTTGCCCGGGTCCTCGGCGCGGTCCAGCAGCGCGTTGATGTTCGCCTTCGCGAGCTGGGTGATGCGACCGAGCACCGTCTGCTTCTCTGCCATCGTCGTTCCTCTCGTCGGTGGTGCCGTCGTCCCGCAAGGAGCATCGGGACGTGGGGTTGGCGGTCGGGTCAGCAGCCCCGGCCGCGAAAGCCGCGACCGCGGCCTCGCAGGATCTGCTCGATGAGAATTCCGCCGAGCATCATCTCGGCAGTCCCAGACGCGCTGGGCGAGGCTCCGCCGGGGTCTTGCGGTCCGTGCTCCGTGGAGGGGGGACACGTCGCGTTCCGCGAGAACCTGGGCATCGTGGACGAGCTGCGCGGCGCGATGCGCCTCTGTGAGCGCATCCTCGGGCTCGCTTCTTGCCAGAGCCTGTGCCCGTTGGGCGTGGCGCACGCCATCGGCCAGTCGCGTGCGAGCCTCTGCACCGATGGTGGCGCGGTGCGTGTCGATGTAGGCGCTCACCGCGCCGATCTGGGCGTCGGTGTGCCCGAGGAGCTCGGAGAGGCGCGCGTGCGCCTCCTCGGCTGTCGCCGCGCGCTGGCGCAATGGGGTCACGATTGCGGCGAGCTCGGCCTGCCGCTCTGTCAGGACGCGCAGCGTACCGAGGGGATCAGTACCACTGCTGGCGTGCTGCGCCGCCGCGATCGCGATCGCGGTCGTGGCCGCGGCCGTTGCGGAGATGACCGCGGGGTCCGCCGGTGCCAGCCGCTCGGCCTGGGCGATCTCCTCGCGCAGCGCCGTGACAGCGTCGCCCAGGTGGCTTGCCGCGTCCTGGAGCTGGGCAGGCAGTCGATCGACCACATCGAGAAGCCCGGCCGCCTCGTCCAGGGCGGACCGTGCGGCCCGGACGGCTGCGACCGCAGCTGTGCGGTCATCGCGGGCGAGCGCTGCGCGCGCGGTCACGAGACTCGCGGCAGCCTCACCCGCAAGGGTGTCGGCACGCTCGAGGTGGGCGCTGAACGGGGCGAGCGCGGTCTCGGAGTACGAGCGCGCCAGCGTCTGCAGGCTCGTTCGGGCAGCAGCGTTGCGCGCCCCGAGCAGTCGCTCCTGCCGGGCAGCTTCGTCGAGCAAGGCCGGGGCCCGGGCCTGGGCCGCGCGCTCGGCGTCGAAGTCGTGCGCATGAGCTTCAAGATCGTGGGTGACCTCACGGCAGATGCGGATGATCTCGGTCGCGACCATCCGGGTCCGAGGTTCGCTCGACGGCCCGGCGTCATCAAGCTCGCCCCGCAGGGCGAAGGCACGCGCCACGCTCACCTTCGCGGCCGCGACGGCCGACTCCAGCGGGGCGGCCGCCTGGGATCCGAACTGCGCCTGGGCGAAGCCCAGCTCCTGCTCCCAGTTCCTGAGCGCGTCGTCGATCGCGACGAGAGACGCGTTCGCGCGACTGCGCAGCGAAGCGGTCGACTCTGCGTCGAGCTCGACGCGGGCGCGGTCACTCGCGCCGCTGGGCAACTCCCTGCGACGTCGCCGCGCGTCCCTGCGCCCGACGGCCACGAAGATGCCGACCAGCACACCAAGGATCGCCAACAGGACACCGGTACCGATCACCGCGATCGTGCCGAGCTGATCGCTCACGCGTGCTCCCTTCCGTACAACTCACTCGCTCCTGCTGACGGCAAGGTTCGCCCTCGACCCGCGACGACCAGGGGATTCCCCGCTCCCCTTGGGCGCGGAGGGCCGGGGTCACCTCATCGAGCGTGCCACGGAGGGCGCCTCAACCGACGGTGAGCACGGTGTACATGCCGTCGGCGTAGTGCCCGGCGATGTTGCACACGAGCTCGTAGCGTCCGGGCGCAAGGGTCAGGCGGACCCACCCCGACGCACCCGGAGTGATCCCCTCCCCCGCGCCGGCGCCACCGGAGTTCGAGGCCTCACCGAGGCTGGCCGTCTCGTCGACCTTGTTGTCGGGCCCGATGCTCCGCGAACCCGGCGCCACGCCGTCGGCGAGCGGCAGGACGACGAGCTCATGGTCGATGCTCCCGATGTTCGTCGCGACGAACGACACCGTCCCGGCAGGAACCGCGCTCCGGTCCACGCTCAAGAACATCGCCTCACCCCCCATGCCGGAACGTCCGCCCATCATCGCGCCGCCCATGTTTCCCAGAGAGACGTTCACGACCGTTCCGGGGAGCTCGGGAACCCGGGTGGAGGAGTCCGACGTCAAGCCGCGGACCATCGCATACGCGCTGGGCGCGGCACTGTCACCAAGGGCACCCGACCCGGCAACAACGGCGACGACGGATCCGAGGAGCAGCGTGACCGCTCCGACCAGTGCCGCAATCAGCCGCCCGCGGCGAACCGGGGCCGACATCACTGGCCTCCCCGGGCCGCGACCAGTGCCGCACGATGGGCCTGGTAGGTCTCCAGGTCGATCTCGCCGTGAGCGAGTCGCCCGTCCAGGATCTCCAGCGGAGACGGCAGCTGAGGACTCACCGGGCCTGAGGCTGTGACCGGCGTAGCGCCGGTGCGGGCGCCAGATGGCAGCAATCGCACGACGAGCCAGATGATCGCCGTGATCAGGACGATCCAGAACAGCCCCATGACGACCCACAGGCCACCGCTCATGCCGCTTCCGTACCAGCCCATCATGTCGAGACTCCCTCGCTCGCGGCCCGATTCCACCGATGACTCCAGCCTCGCGGGGCAGTACATAGATCCCCGCGTGGAACGGCGAAGGTTCGACAAAGTTCGCGGCGCACGCCCGCCGAACCGCCATGGGAGCGGAGGAGCGACGCGAGCGGCACTGCGAACCTCCGGGGAGGTCGGCATCGCACGGGACGCCTCACCCCCGCGTATCTTCGTCGCGTGCGCCCGGACCGAGGGCGTCCCTATTCCCTGGAGGATCGCGGCGCTCCAGGTAGTGCGCGTACAAGCGCACGAGCACGGCACGCTGGGCTGCGTAGCTCTCGAGGTCGATGTGTCCCTCGGCGAACCGGCGATCGAAGAAGTCGAGAGGATTCTCCGCCCCGCTGATCTGACGATGTGGGGGTGGCTCGTCGACAGCGGGTCGACGTTCACCGACGGACGGCCAGGTGGCCCACACGATCGACGAGAGAAGCGAGGTCCAGGTCAAGATGCCGCAGAGGAGTCCTCCAGCGGCGGCGACGGCCGGGAGCCACGCGGGCACGGCAGCCTCCCCTCGGTCGGGCGTGTCGGAGGTGTCACGCGTACGGCGGCGGAAGTGCTCGGCCGCTCAACCGCACCGTGCCTCGCCGGTTCGTCGGGTTCGCGAGCCGCTCAGGCAGCGGGTGTAGACGGCGCGGACGGACTCGCGCGTCGGCAGGCTCGGCGCACACGGCCCACTTGGGCGGCAAGGGCGATCCAGATGGCCGCCACGATGAGCAGGAGGGCGAGGACGACGTTCTTGCCTACTGTCGAGAAGGGCTTCGTCGGTGCAGGCGTGTAGGCGGATACGGCCTGGGTCACGTGGACGGTCGTCTTGGCAGTGACGACCTTGCTCCCCGCCGGGTTGACGCTTGCCACGAACGTGTCGGCGCCGCTGAGGGTCGGACGGTAGGAGAGGTGCGCCGCACCGGAGGCATCGGTCACCACCGTACCGATCGGAACGTCTTGGCCTTGGGGCCCGAACTCTGTGGTGACGACGTAGAACGAGACCGACATGTTGCCACCCGGGCTGCCGTCACTCGCGACGACCGTCGCTGCGAGCTCGACGGTGTCGCCGGTGAGCTTGGCGCTGACGCTGAGCGCCGGTGGTGAGGTGACGGTGTCCGCTTGGGCAGGGCGCGCGGAGGCGACGCCGAGCACACCTCCACCGAGTAGGATCAGGATCACGGCGCCGACTCGGACGGTTGGGCGCCTCGGATGCGACGTGGCTGGCACGTCGAGCTCGACTCGAGGTGCAGGTTGGGTCGCGCCGGTGATCTCTTCCATCTCGTCGATCGACAGCAGGGGGAAGATGCGGAAGAGCAGCATGATGAGGAGGGGGACGGCGGCCACACCGGCGAGGGTCATCGAGATGGCGATCCAGCTGAAGTGGAACGTGCCGAACGTGCCGTCGACACGGTCGTAGGTGGAAGGGTCGACCACCATGAGCATGCGCTTGAGCCACATGGATGGGGCGACGAATGAGGCGGCGACGACTAGGCCCGGGACGGTGCGGGTCCATGGCAGCGCGATGAGCAGGAGCGGGACGATTCCCCCGCAGACGACGAAGAGCCAGAACCAGAGCGCGAAGTGGCCGACGAGCAGCTCGTGGAAGACCGCACTCGTGCCGGGTTCCCCGACGTATGCCCCGGGCAGGATGTCGGCGAACGTCAGGTACAGGTAGGTCATCGAGAAGACGGCGAGGATGTAGCCGAGTCGGACGAAGTGCCGCTCGTGGATGAAGGCCTCGAGGTGGTATCCGCGACGGAACCCGGCCACGACGAGGATGACGAGCGCGACTCCCGAGTACAGGGCTGCCACGACGAAGTACGGCGCCCAGATGCTCTCGTGCCACCAGGGCCGGCTGACGAGGGCGAACGCCCAGGCGAGAACTGAGTGCACGGAGACCGCCAGCGGGATGATCATGATCGAGACCACCCGGAGAGCCCCGTGCAGGACTCGGCGCTGTCTCGGCGATCCGACCCATCCTCGAGACAGCGCGTTGTACAGCCGCGCTCGGCGACCGACCCGCATGCGGTCCGTGATCAGCGCGATCGCGGTATCCGGCACGAGCGGGAGCGCGAAGAACACGATCGACCCCACCGCGTAGGTGCACACGGCGATGAAGTCCCAGAAGATCGGCGACGACAGGTTCGGTCGGGTGACAAGCTCCCAGATTCGTTCGGGTCGACCGAGGTGGGGAATGATGAATCCTCCACCGACGATGACGGTCACGACGGCCGTCCCTTCGGCAAGGCGTGTCAAAGGCGCCCGCCAGTCGGCTCCGGTGAGCCGAAGGATCGCCGACACCACCGCTCCGCCGTAGCTGACGCCGACGAACGTGACGACGTCGGCGATGTAGATCCCCCAGAATGCCTCGTCGTTGTAGCCGGCGGAGCCGAGACCTCGGCGTAGCTGAA
The DNA here is from genome assembly GCF_024704385.1 of Cellulomonas sp. P24. Taxonomy (NCBI): domain Bacteria; kingdom Bacillati; phylum Actinomycetota; class Actinomycetes; order Micrococcales; family Cellulomonadaceae; genus Cellulomonas; species Cellulomonas sp. P24. The sequence continues at coordinate 4,028,854 of NZ_JAJDFX010000002.1, read as the reverse complement.
TGATCCAGGCGACGAGGCCGAGCACCACGACCGCGCTGAGGGCGGCGATCAGGATCCAGTACCCGCGCCCGGGGCGCCCCAGGGATCGCAAGGCGGCCTCACGCACATCAGCGCGAACCTGGACCCCCTCGTGCGTGGTGTCGCGGTTGGTCGTCATGTCGAGTGTCATCGTGTTCACGCCCCGATGGATTGGCCGTGGCCGAGGATGTAGTACACGCGAGGGTTCGTTCCGAGTTCCTCCTTGAATCGGACGGCGTCGTTGTCCTTCAGGAAGGTCGACAGCTGCACGGTCTGTCCCACGCTGTTGGTGGCGACGTCGGTGACCAGATCTCCGATGTACAGGGCGCCCATCGGGCAGCCCGACACGCAGGCAGGAAGCTCTCCGTGAGGGAGGCGGTCGGCGCAGAACACGCACTTGCCGACGGTGCCGACCTTCTGCGGTACCGGCATCTCAGGTGTGGGTGGGAAGGGCAAGCGCTTGACCGGCGCCGGCTCGGTCCAGTTGAAGTACCGCGCCTCGTAGGGGCACGCGGCCATGCAGGTCCGGCAGCCGATGCAGACGTTCTGGTCGACGAGGACCAGACCGGTGTCGGTGCGGAACGTGGCGCCCACGGGGCATACGTACATGCATGGCGGGTCCTCGCACATCATGCAGGGTCGTGGCATGTGGAATGTGCCGCCGGCGCTGTCGGTCATCGGGTAGACCTTGATCCAGGTCTGTTCCTTCGGCAGCTGGTGTCGTTGCTGGCATGCCATGGTGCAGCTCTCGCAACCGTCGCAGTGACGCAGGTCGATGACCATGACCCAGGCGTGCTCGGCGGCCGGGAGAGTTGCCGCCTCGGCGTCGTCGCGGTAGCTCAGCAGGTCGAAGCCGGCGCTGATCCCCGCTGTCACGATTCCCAGCGCTCCGAGCCTGGTGAGGAGCTGACGCCTGCTGAGCGAGGTCGGCCGGCTCTCCTGGTCCCCTCCCGGAGGAGCGGGAGTAACCTGCTCCTCCGGGTTGTTGGTGCGCGCCACGGTCGTTCCTTTCTGGTGCTGTCCAGCTGTCCGGCGGTCGGCCTGCTCAGGCGACCGTGAACGTGCCCTTCATCCAGCCGGTGGTCGCCATCGCGCCGCCCATGCCGTCCGTCCCGTCACCGCACGGGGTCAGGCAGCGCCAGGCGTAGGTGCCGGCGGCACCGGTCTTGAAGGTGAAGGTCACCGTGGTCGTCCCCTTCTCCGGCGCCATCGGGATCGGGATGTTGATCCCGAGGCTCGGGACCGTGATCGTGTGGGCGATCTGTGTGTTCGCGATGGTGGTGACGGTCTTGCCGTCGACCGTCTCGGTTCCGCCCGCGACCGTGTTGTAGGTCGAGCCGTCGGGAAGCGCACTGAGCATGTCGTCGTGCGCGGCGATCGTGAGGGTCACGGTGGTGTTCGCGGGCAGGGCGAAGTTGCCCTTGAAGTCGGTCGGAACGCTCGTGCCGTCACCGGCGACGTAGCGCGGCCAACCCGCCTTGTGGGTGACCCAGCCGTCGGGCCCTGAATCCGCATCGAGCTGCAGCGTCATGGCCACGTTTGCCGACGCGGCGGCGGGGGCATGACCAGCGGCGGACGACGTTGCGGCCGGCGCGGTCTGACCGGCGGCGCTGCCGCCGCACGCTGCGGTCGTCACGGCCACGGTTCCCGCGACAGCTCCGACGAGCAGGCCCCGCGTCAGGCGGGCACGACCCGATCTTCCCGATGATCCAACCAGTCTCACAGTCCGTCTCCGTTTCGTCAGGATCGCAGCTCAGCGATCGGCAACCCCGGTGAGCCCGCTGGGGGATCACCGCGTCCGGGACCATGGTCGGGTGCCCCGGTTGGCGTCACCAGGGCGTTCCCACGCACGTTGGCGGTGCACTTCGCGCACCCCGATGGCGGTTTCCACCCACGCGGATGGGTGATTGCCGCCATCGCCGTCGAGCGACTGAGGCGTAGCGTCGACCTGTGCATCAGCCGCCGATCCGGGTCGTCGTGGTGGACGACCATGCGCTCCACCGGGACGGCACGCGTCAGATCCTCGCCCAGCACACCGATCTGCTCGTCGTCGGCGAGGCCCACTCCGGCGAGGTAGCGATGAGCATCGTCAACCAGCAGCGGCCCGACGTCGTGCTCATGGACATCGGGCTTCCCGGCATGAGTGGTGTGGAATCGACGCGACGCATCCACACGCATCATCCGGACGTTCGTGTGCTCATGGTGACCGGCTATGACGAAGACGAGTACGTGCGCGGTGCTCTGGAGGCCGGCGCGACCGGGTACATCCGCAAGACCGCGCCGGGGCGGGAGCTCGTCGACGCCATCCGTGCCGTCGCCGACGGTGCGACCGTTCTTCAGGCGGGCCTGGCCGCGCGGGTGCTCAGTGGCCGCCGGGTCGACACCCGATCCGAGCTCACCGATCGGGAGCTGGAGGTCCTCTCGCTACTCGTGTCGGGTCTGCACAACAAGGAGGTCGCCACGCGGCTGTTCATCAGCCCTCGGACCGTTGAACGCCACTGCAACAACCTCTACGCCAAGCTGGGCGTGGGCTCACGATCTGAGGCGATCGTTCGCGCGCTGACGCTGAAGCTGGTGACGGTGGGCGATGTCCGCGGCTGACGCCATCCGGCTGACCAGCAAGTTGGCCGTGACGCGGCGACGCGTTCTCGGGCGGCTGTGGGGCTTGCGGCCACCTATTCACCGGATGCAGTTCTGGATCGTCCAGGCGGGTGTCGCTGCGGTTGCCGTGTTCCACGTCGGCTTTCTCGACGATCTTCGAGCGCGTCTTCCGCTGGGGTATCCGCCGTCGATCACCGCCATTCTGCTTCTTGTCCCCGTCATCTACGCGGCTTTGAACTTTGGTGTGCGCGGCGCCGTCGCCACGTCACTGTGGGCCACCTTCCTGATGGTCCCCGACGTCGCGATGGAACATGCAGACGATCTGCGCAAGGCGTGGATCGAGGTGAGCGTCCTTCTCGTGGTCAATGCCGTCGCGATCGTCGTCGGCCAACGGGTCGAGCGCGAGCTCCGTGCCCGTCGCCGTGCCGAAGCTGCCCTGCGGTCGAGCGAGATCGCTCAGAGGCGCTATCGCGCGCTCTTCGAGCAGCAGCGAGACCCGCTGCTGATCGTCGACGGCTCGGGAATCGTCTCCGAGGCGAACGCGGCTGCCCGGGCGTTGTTCGGTGACACCCGTGGTCGCGCGCTGACACAGCTACCTCTGCCCGCCGTCGAGCAGGCGGGGGCCGAGGCGACAGAGCCCTTCTCGCTCACCGATCCGCTCGGCGTGCCGCACTGGTACATCAAGAGCACCCGCCTGGTTTCGTTGACGACGGACACGCAAACCACCCAGGTCGAACTCACCGACGTGACCCATGAACGGCATCGGCAGGAGGAACAGCGTGACTACACCGCGCGATTGCTGACCGTGCAGGAGGAGGAGCGACGTCGCCTGGCTCGGGAGCTGCATGACGATCCGCTCCAGACGCTGATGTTCCTCGTGCGGTCGCTCGGTGAGCTGGCTGATGCGGCGAGTCTTCCTGCCGACGCGGCAGCCCAGGTACGCCGTGACAGCGAGCTGGCCGATGCGGTCGTGGCGGCGTTGCGCAAGGTGATCCGTGGGCTTCGACCGCCCGTGCTCGACGACCTGGGCATCGTCGCGGCACTCAAGCACCTGGCGGCCGAGGTGCAAGAACGGTGCAAGCTCCCCGTCGAGGTCCGCGTCCACGGCACCGAGATCCGGCTGCCTGCACAGACAGAGCTGACACTCTTTCGAGTCACGCAAGAGGCGTTGAGCAATTCCGTGAGGCATGCGCACGCAGACCACGCCGTGGTGCATCTGAGGTTCGGGGCGGACATCACGCTGAGCGTCATCGATGACGGTGTCGGCGTCGACACGACCTCTCGGTTGCCGACCCAGACCGGAGGTCTCGGGATTCCGGGCATGCGCGAACGCCTCAGTCTTCTTGACGGGAGTTTCACGGTCCGACCCGGACCCACTGGGGGAACGGTGGTGAGCGCACGAGTCCCGGCGCGCCGGAAGGACCCAGGATCCGCAGGTGACCGTACCGCGAGCACGAGCCAACGGGCGCGGGAGTGGAACGGCTGCGAGTAGCCCGGCTGTGGTGCTGCTGACGGCCCCACGGGGTCGAATCGGTGGCGTCCACGGATCAGCGCGTCTCGTCCGAGGCCGACCGATTGCCGGCTCTTCGCGGTTGAGGGTGTAAGTGGAGGCGGAGCCTTCTGACCGGTCGCTGCGACGAGACGCTATGCGCGGGAGAGGACCTCGACCAGCTGGTCCACCGTGGGGGAGCCACCGACGCCCTGCGGTGTCCGGTAGAGCCGGCACGAGAGTCCGACCGACGCGCCTGGCTGGGCGAAGGGGTCCTCGCCGTCGATGAGGACTGACGGGGAGCCGTGGAAGCCCCAGTGCTCGGCTTGCTCGGGGGTGGTCACGAGGACCTTCTCCACCTCGACTGGGCGGCCCAGGGTCTCGAGCGCTTCGCGGAGGCGCGTGTCGGCTACCTGCCAGTTGGGGCAATCGTCGAAGTAGAGCAGTTGGATGCGCATGCCTCCATCTTGCGCTGTTGCGGCACTGCCACCGTCATCCCAGGGCGCGGCTCTTCGTCACATCGCGATCGAGGGGCGGCGGCTCGGCCACCAGGTGGAGGTCGAGGTCTCCCGAGGGTAGGAGTTCTCACACTGCCCATCGGGAAGACCTCGACGTGCCTGACTACCTTCGCCTGGCCTGACCTGACCACGCTCGCCCGCCTGGACGAGCTCGGCTCGGAGGTCCTCGGGCAGCGCCTCGAGCCGGACCGAGCGGCGCCGGCCTGCAGGGTCACCGAGCCGGACCAGTGGTGCCGGCGCCGTCGCTGCGAGGGCAGCGTCCGGGACACGGTCACGCGCGAGCTGGCCCACGAGCCGCTGGGCTGGCGCCCGACGACCCTGCTGGTCACGGTCCGCCGCCACCGGTGCACCGGGTGCGGTCACGTCTGGCGCCAGGACACCACGGCGGCTGCCGATCCACGCGCCAAGCGGTCCCGTCGGGCGCTTCGCCAGGTGTCTGAAGGGCTGGTGGTCGGTCACCTCATGGTCGCCCGGATCGCCGAAGCGTCAGCGGTCTCGTGGAAGACAGCCAACGACGCGGTCCTGGCCGAGGGCCGCCGGGGCCTGATCGACGGCGCCGCGCGCTTGGGCGGCGTCGCGGTGATCGGGGTCGACGAGCACGTGTGGCGCCACACCCGCCGCGGCGACAAGGTCACCGTGATCATCGATCTCACCCCGATCCGCGACGGCACCGGACCCTGCCGCCTGCTGGACATGGTCCCGGGCCGCTCCAAGCGGGCGTTCATGACCTGGCTCGCCGACCGCCCTACGAGCAGGCGCGAAGACGTGGAGGTCGTCGCGATGGCCGGGTTCACCTGCTTCAGGACCGCCACCACAGAGGAACTGCCCGAAGCGACCGCGGTCATGGTCCCGTTCCACGTCGTCCGCCTCGCCGGCGACGCCTTGGACCGCTGCCGGCGCCGCGTCCAGCAAGACCTCCACGGCCACCGCGGCCGCGCCGGTGACCAGCTCCACCACGCCCGCCAGACCCTGCACACCGGCGCCGACCTGCTCACCAACCGTCAGCATCAGCATCAGCGGCTGAACGCCCTGTTCGGCGTCGACGAGCATGTCCAGGTCGAGGCCACCCGGGGCATCCACCGGCGCATGATCGGTGCCCACCGCGAACCCGACCGCGCCGAGGGCCAGCAGCTCACGAGCAACCTCATCGACCCGCTGAGCCGCGGCGTCCGCGCTGCCCTCACCGAACTCATCGCCCTTGGCCGGACCCTGAAGAAGTGCGCGGCCGACGTCCTGGCCTACGTCGCCCGACCCCGCACCGGCAACGGACCGACCGAGGCGATCAACGGGCGCCTCGACCACCTGCGCGGCTCCGCCCTCGGCTTCCGCAACCTCGCCAACTACATCGCCAGATCGCTGCTAGAGACCGGCGGGTCTGGACCGCGATTTCACCCTCGTCCGTGATGAGCCCGATTGCCGCGGTCCGCAGATCGCTGCGTGTCCGAAGCCCACCGCATGAGCGATCACGGCGATCGCCCTTCGGTTCGACAGTCGCGAGTGGCGTGTGGACAGCGTCTTCGTCGTCGTGGCATCGCGCTATCCGATGTCGCATTCGGAGCATCGAGGCGGGGTCTGCGGCCGGAAGCGGTCAGCGCCGGAGAGGCTACAGCTCATTCGGTCGGGTGTGGCGGGGCAGGACCAGGGAGGCGGTGGTTCCGCCGCCTGGGGTGTCGGTGAGGGTGGCGTGGCCGCGGTGTGCGGTGGCGATCTGTTGGACCAGGGGCAGTCCGAGGCCGTGCCCGGGTTGGGAGCGGGCTTCGTCGGCGCGCCAGAACCGGTCGAAGGCACGTCGTTGCTCGTCGGGCGACATGCCGGTTCCGGTGTCGGTGACGCGGATCGTGGCGGTGTCGGGGCCGTGGGTGAGCGTGATGGTGATGGTGCCGGTGGTCGGGGTGTGCCGGATGGCGTTATCGATGAGGTTTCCCACGGCGCGGGCGAGGAGCTCGTGTGAGCCGGTGACGAGCACGTCGTCGGTGTCCTGGATCGTCGCGGTGGGCCGGTCGGGCCCGCTCTGACCCGCTCGCGCGAGGGCCGCTCTGGCAACGGAGGCGAGGGAGAGGACCTCGAACGCCTCGGACAGCTCGGCCGATGAGCCGCGGGCGAGGAGCAGGAGGTCCCCGGTGAGGGTGGTGAGCCCGGCGACTTCGTCCAGTGCGTCGTCCAGGACTCGCACGTACTCCGCGGGGGTGCGTGGGCGGCTCAGTGCGAGCTCGATTTCGGCCTGCAGGATGCTCAACGGGGTGCGGAACTCGTGTGAGGCGTCATCGACGAACCGTTGCTGGGCGGTGTAGCTGGCCTGCAGTGGGCGCAGGGCGCGCCGGGCCATGGCGTAGCTGAGGAAGGGGACGACGACGGCGAGCACGGCGAAGCACAGGACGAGCCCAGTACGCAGGTGCGCGAACCCGGCGTCGACCCCGGTGACGGCGGCGGTCCCGTCCCCGCGGACGGAGTCGTAGTCGAACGTGCCGGTGACGAACGCGTACACCCCGATGGCGACCAGGGCGTACAAACTGAGCTGGATCGCCGTGTAGGTGAGGGTGAGTCGCAGGACGGTCCGGCGCACGATCATGAGTCGGCCGCGATCAGGTAGCCGTAGCCGCGCCGGGTCTCGATGACGTCCGGCAGCCCGGGTTGGGCGAGCTTGACGCGCAGGTAGCGGATGTAGGTCTGCACGACGTTGCTCATCCCCTGGTAGTTCGCGTCCCAGGCGTGGTCGATGAGCTGGGTGGAGCTGACCACGTGACCGGCGTTGCGCAGCAGGTACTCCAGGACCGCGTACTCCTTGGCGGTGAGGGGAATCCGCTGCCCGGCTCGGGTGGCGCTGCGGGTTGCGGGGTCCAGGGCGACGCCCTGGGCGTGCAGGACCGGTGGGTCTGCCCGGGGTGCGCGTCTCATCAGGGCCCGTACGCGGGCGAGGAGCTCGGCCAGGTGGAACGGTTTGACGAGGTAGTCGTCGGCTCCGGCGTCCAGGCCTTGGACCTTGGTGCGGGGTGAGTCCAGTGCCGTGAGCATCAGGACGGGCACGTCGGTGCTGGTGGTGCGGATCTGGCGGCAGACCTCCATGCCGCCCCCCGGGGTGCCGGGGAGCATCAGGTCGAGGATGACCAGGTCGTAGGTCTCGATCTCGAAGGCCTCCAGGGCGGTTGGTCCGGTATGGGCGACGTCGACCGCGTATCCGGCCTCGCCCAGCGCCCGGCGCACGACGTCTGCCAGGCGGACGTCGTCCTCGACGACCAGGACCCTCATGCGGCCATCATCCTCGATGCGCGATGCTCCCCGGGTGTCATGGGTCAGTCGACCTTCTCACCGGTTCCGGGGGACTTCGTGGCGGTGGCGGTGGCGATCTTGGCACCGGTGGCGGAGACCTGGATGGCGAAGTCGACCTGATTGTTCGACGTCCGGTAGATGCTGAAGGTGTTCTCGGGGTAGTGCCCGGGGTCGGTCTTGTTGTCGAAGTACACCGTCGAAGACTGTCCGGCGGACAGGATCAGTCCGGTGAGCTTCTCGTAGTAGGCCTCGGACTTTCCGGTCTTGGTGTCGGTCATCGTGTAGTAGACCTCGAACCCGGTCAGTGGGGTCGTGCCGGTGTTCTTTAGGGTCAGCTCCAGGCGGTCGGCGATGTTCTTGTTCGTGGTCTGGTCGATGTTGTTCTCGGCTGCGGCGTAGGTGATCGACAGGGTGGGTGCGGTGGCGGTGTTCACGATCGGGTCGCTGGATACCGGCAGCACCACCGACGCAGGACCCGAGGTGAACGTCAGTGGTGTGGGCGAGGATCCGCACCCTGCCAGGAGCAGGGCACCGCTGAGGGTGGCGATGGCGACGATGGCGGTGCGGTTCATGACTGCCTCCGAAGGAGAGTGCGACGGGTGGTGGCGAGGACGGCGAAGCCGGTGGCCAGGGCGAACCCGGCCAGCAGCGACAGGGAGTTCGCGAGGGTCTTGGTCAGGACCTGGGCGACGGGGAGCTGGTTGAAGGTGTCCTTGATGCCGAGCAGGGCGAACGTGAGCCGTTCGACGTGCTTGGTGACGGAGGACAGCTCGAGTCCGTTGCGGACCGCGTCGTAGGAGGCGAAGTGCGCCATCACGGCGTGCTCGTCGGCCTTGGCGATCTGCAGGCTCTTGAAGAGCCCGCCGGGGACCTGGTTGTCGGGGTCCATCGTGTCGCCGATCTGGGGGACGACGAGGACGACCACCAGCCACAGGACCAAGACGATGATCAGTCCCGTGGTCGGTCTGCGGGTCACCGATGCCATGGCCATCGCCAGGCAGCTCCACAGCACCAGGTAGAACCAGGCCGCTGCACCTGTCAGGGCCAGTCGGGCGAGATCGACCGGTTGCAGGGGTGCGTTGCCGACCAGCACGAGCGCGAGGGTGACCGCGACCAGGATGCCGCCGACCGCGACCAGCCATGCGCTCGCCAGTGCGAGGACCTTGCCTCCGGCGACGGCGTGGGGACCCACGGGGCGGGTGAACAGCAGCTCGATGGTGGCGCGCTGCTTCTCCTTGGCGATGACTCCGTACCCGGCGACGATCGCGAACAGGGCGCCGATGACCTCGATGTACTCGACGCTTCCGCGCAGCAGCTGCAGGGGGAACAGCTGGGGTGGTGCGGCGGTGAGGGTGCTGCTGGAGGCACGCAGCGCGGCGACGTATTGGTGGTACTGGTCGATGCTGACGCGGAACTGGGCCGCCTGGACGAGCACGGAAACGGTCGCGGCTACGGCCAGGAATCCGAGCAGGACGAGCAGGAGGCGGCTGCGGCGCAGGTCCAGGAGCTCTTTGCGCGCGACGACGAGGGTGCTAGTCACGGAGGTCTCTCCTGAGGACGTCACGCCGGGTCCGCAGCAGCACCGCGAGACCCAGGGCGAGGAAGGCGATGACGGTGGCCAGCGCCGGGATGGCGCCCCCCGTGGGGCTGGTGCCGAGCAGGGCACCGGAGATGGTCTTGAACTGCTCGGTCACCGACAACGGACCGAGCAGGGTGTGCACGACCGAGAACCCACCACCGGTGGTCACGATCGACGGCACGGGGTTCAGCAGGGAGACCGGCAGTGCGGCGGTGCCGAGCTGGGGAACGACGAACACGATCACGCTCCACACGACGATCGGGCTCAGCACCGCTGAGGTCTGGGTCCGGGCGTAGAGCCCGGAGATCATCCCCATCACGACAAAGCCCATCAGCAGGATGCCGGCGACGGTGTAGAACCCGGCGAGGCGCAGCGTGGGGCCGACCCCGAGCGGGTGGTGAAGGATCACGGCGATGCTGACCCAGGTCACCGCCGCCGCAGCCGCCAGAATCGTCCCGAGCAGCGCCGCGAGACCGGTCACCTTCGCTGCGAGGTACACGCGCACGTCTACGGGCCGAGAGAGCAGCAGGTCCACCGTGTGTGACCGGCGACTGCGCAGCAACGAGGTGGCTCCCAGGACGATGGCCAGCAGCGCACCGATCAGGATGACGTAGATCACGACGTTCTTGGCATAGGCCAGGGGTGGTGCACCGGTGAACGGATTCGGTGCGTGGGTCAGACCCGCGTCGGTGGTCTGCTGCCAGACGCGGGTCACGGTCTGGTTCGTGAGCCAGCCGATCAGGCTCGACACCGACACCATGGCCAGGAACACCACCAGCAGCGTGTGGACCGTCCGTTCGCGCCGTGAGCTGACCAGCTCGTGGCGTATCACCGCGCCCCAGGACCCAGACACCCCCCCTCGGCGGGCTGCGCTCGAAGGTCGCGGCGTGGCAGGTGGGTTCGGTGCCACCGGTGGGGCCGGGGCGCTCATGCGGCCCTCTGGGACTCGATCTGCAGGTAGATGTCCTCCAGGGACTCCTCCCCGGGGAACGCGCGCGTGGTTTCCTCCATTGACGCGTGGTACGCGAGCTCTCCAGCGCTCAGGATCCCGATCGAGGTGCAGGTGCGCGTGACCTCGGCGAGCAGGTGGGTGTTCATGAAGATCGTCATGCCGAGGTCGCGGTTGAGCCCGACGATGATCTCGCGCAGGTTGCGTACTCCTTGCGGGTCCAGGCCCGACGTCGGTTCGTCGAGGAACAAGATCTGCGGTGAGTGCACGATCGCCTGGGCGATCCCGACCCGCTGTCTCATCCCCTTGCTGAACGTGCCGACGCGCTCGTGGTCGTGGCCGGTGAAGTCCAGGTACTCCAGGACCTCTCGGATGCGCCCGTCCGGTCGGCGCAGCCCGGACAACCGGGCGAAGTACCGCAGGTTCTCCACCGTCGTGAGGTTGTCGTAGAACTGCACGTTCTCTGGCAGGTACCCGATCAGGCGCCGGACACCGTTAGGGTCACGTGCACCGTCCAGCCCGCCGATGCGCAGGGCCCCTCCGGTGGGCTCGAGCAGCGTGGTGAGCAGGTTCACGGTGGTCGTCTTGCCGGCGCCGTTGTGCCCGAGCAGTCCGAAGATCTCCCCCGTGGCGACCGTGAGGTCCAGGTGGCGCAGGGCGGGTTTGTCGCCGTAGGACTTGCTCAGTCCCTGAGTGTGGATCGCCGCGTCAGTCATGATCGCCACGCTAGGAGCGGTGACCTGAGACCAGCGTGAGAGAGCTCATTGGTTCCACAGGGCGGGTTCGCCGCGCGCGCGACGTTCATGGCAGGTCCGGTCCGGTGTGTTCTGGTTGGCCGTGCGAAGGTGCCCGCTGATGGCGCCGGCCGTCAGGGGTGGCTCAGTCCCAGGCGCGGGTACAGGACGCGGAATCCCTTCTCCAGGCCCCCGTCGAGGGCACCGGCGCCGTGGCCTCCGTTGAGGATCTCGTGGAGGGTGACGTTCATCCCGGCTGCACTGGCGGCGGCGGCGACCCGTTTGACTCCGGGGATGTAGGAGGTGTCGTCGGTGGACACGGTGAAGATCGCTGTGGTGTCGGGGTAGTGGTGGTGGGACAGGATCGCGACCGGCTTGTGGGCGTCATAGGCGGCCTGGTTGCCGGCGAAGATCTCCGTCAGGGTTCGGGAGGCATGCTCGGCGCCTGGGTACTCCTCACCGGAGATGTCGAGCACGTTGCCCCACAGCTCGGGGTGTGAGGCGGCGAAGGAGATGGCGCACTGGCCTCCGTTGGAGTAGCCCGCGATCGTCCAGCTCGCCCGGTCGGTGCGGATGTTCAGGTGGGTCCGCGCCCAGGCGACGACATCGGTATTCGCGTACGTCGCCACGTGTCCATAGCGCGCGGTGTCCAAGCACAGCGTGTCGACGGTCGGGCTGCCGAGCTGGTCGGCGACGATCACGATCGGGGCAAGTCCGTGGTTCACCGCCGCGTATCGGTCGAGGGTAGCGGCGATGGAGTGCGGGTCCGGGTTACCCGGTTGCCCCATGAGCAGGACGACGAGAGGGAGAGCAGGGGGGTTGGTCGTCAACGCGGCAGGGGGGAGGTAGATCCCGGCTGGGCGTGCTGCGAATCCCGAGACGGTCCCGGGAATGACCGCGGTGCCGATCGTGCCGTGGGTCGGGGTGCCTGATGGGGCGTGCCAGCTTTGCCACAGCGGGGCCGGTGACGCCGACGGTGCCGAGAGGTTGGCGCGTGCGACGGCTGGGAGCGTCACCGGCCGGTCCGCGGTGAGCCCGAGCACCGCACCCACGGTGGGGTTGAGTCCATAGATCGCGTTCACCCCGAGCACCGTGGTGAGCACTACCGTGATCGCACCCGCCAGGGAAACGGCCTTGCGGCGCAGCGTCGTGCGACGCAGGTTCACCGACACGAGGCCGAGCACGGCGAAGCAAGCGACCACCCAGGCGCGGGTGCTCCACCCCAGGGGTGTGCCGAACATGTCGACCGGCTTTTCGACGACCCACAGCACGAGGGCGCCGGTGAGCCCACCGGCCGCTAGCGCTCCGGGTGCAAGTGCCCACCAGCGCGGGGCGCGGCGAGCCGCCAGGTAGAGGACGCTGAGCGCGCTGAGCGAGTACGCGGTGACCAGCACGCCGGGTGCAAGGACGGGAAGGCGCAGGAGCGACCCGGTCAATGCGCTCATCGAAGGAAGACCTCTCCGGCCGCGCCTGGGGTCGCAGAGGGTTGTGGAGCGGGGATCGGGGTGCTGGTCTGGTCGGTCATCGGGTGCTCCCATGGGTCGAGCTGGCCGTGGGTGGAGGCCGTCGCAGTCCGTGGGGTGCACGGACGTGTCGACGCGGTAGAGCCGGGCGGGCGGGTGCGTGTCGAGGCGGGTCGGGCGGTGCGCGGGCGTCCGAGCACGATGGTTCGCACGACGCGCAGCAGCATCCTGGGCGATGCGTGCGGGACGTAGGCGCGAGCGACCGCCCGGCCGATCGTGGGCAGGGAGGCGGCGTCGGCGTAGATGAGGTACATGGGGCGGAACTGCGGCGTGAACTTCGCCTTGAACCGCAGCAGTGACCGGAATCCGTATACCGGCTCAAGGCGGGTCCCGACGCGGTCCAGGAGCCGGTCTAGCACACCGGCCCCGCGTGGGGCGTCCGCGTCGCGCGAGTGGTCGGTCGTTGCTTGCTCGTTGGCGCGCGCGAGTGGTGCACCGGACAGGCTCAGGATGGTGTATCCCTCCTGCTGGAGGTCCAGGGCCGCGCGGGCGATGAGGAGCTCGCTGCTGTGCGCGAACGCGCCCGTGCGTCGCCGCATGACGTCCAGCGTCCATCCGATCACGTCACCGCCCTGGAAGATCGGCAACCACGACGCGACCGCGTGCACCAGTCCGGCGTCGTCGACCACGACCTCGCAGCGCACGTGCGGGTCATCGAGCTGGTCGAGCCCGCCGAGGGTGAAGCCCATCTCGGGCAACGACTGCTGGGCGACCCAGTCGTGGGAGATTGCCCGGATCTGGGTGGTCGTGGTTCGCGAAGCTGTGCGGTAGTCGAGCCACTCGACGTGCACGGCCTCACGGTCCGCCCGGTTGAGCGCGGTGCGTAGGTCCTGGAACTTCTTTCCCGTGAAGGCCAGCGACCCCAGTGGAAGAATGGTCTCCTCGGCGATCTGCACACTGTGCCAGCCCCGCTCGGCGCACAGGCTCTCCAGCTCGGCAGAGGCGGAGTAGAAGCACGGGATGGCGCCGATCGACTCACAGAATGCGGCGAACTGACGCACGGTGTCGGCGCGTTCGCACGGTGGGCCGACGGGGTCGGCAAGGGTCAGGGCGACCCCCCGCACGAGGCGGTAGGCGACGTAGCTGCGACCGGCGGGGCTGAACCAGTAGGTGTTGCCCGCCCACAGTCCCATCCACGCGAGAGAGCCGCCCCCGTGCTCGAGGAGGATCGCCATCGCTCGGCCGCGCTGGTCAGCGCCGGTGGGGGTCCATCGGAACGAGCGCAGGATGACGGCGGCGAGGCTCGCCCACAGCACGACTCCGGTCCAGTCGCCCAGTGCCTGTGCGACAGGTCCGGTCGGGACGAGGTCAGGAGATACCCCGACAGTGAGCACGGCGGGGACCAGGCGCAGCGGGAAGTCGGCCACGAGGGACCAGGGGGTCGGGGCGAGGGTCCACTGGCCGGCTGCCAGCTGCCCCACGCCCACGTAAAGGATGGCGGTTGCGGTCACCAGCGCGGCCAGCCTGATGCCGAGCCGAGCGGTTTCCCTGCGGGGTGCGGTGACTGCGAACAGGGCGCGCCGGAGGATGAGCATGACGGCGACCGCGGTGACCGGCACGAGGCTGGGCAGGACCAGCTGGGTGAGCATCAGGACAGGACTCTCGTCGAAGCGGTAGGCGATGGGCAGCGTCGGGCCGGCGTCGGTGAGGGTCAGCACGTAGTCGGTGACGGCGACGCCTGCGAGAGTTCCTTCCATGGCCAACGCGCCGACCCACGCCATACGTCGGCCCAGTCGTAGGCCATCGGCGAAGACCAGGAGCAGCAGCGCCGGCAGGATGGCCATGAGCGTTGCGCCCACGCTGGGGTGCAGGGTGGCGTGGCCGATCGCACACCCGGCTGTTCCCGGAGCATCGCGGCACAACGCCGCGACCACGCTCGGGCGCGCGTGGCGCACGTCTGCCACCAGGTAGCCCAGCATCGCGAACGGACCGGCAGGGGCGGGGGTGAGCGTCGCAAGCAGGGGGCCGAGACCGGTTGCTGCGACGACGACCGACGCCAGCACGCGCGCCTCGTGGACCGAGCCGACCGGACTTGCTCTCGGGCGGGCCGGGTGCGTGATGTGCCCGAGTACCAGCCCTGCCACCGTGGCCGCCAGCAGCAGGACCGCGAGGGCTCCCCCGTAGAACAGCACCATCGTGGCGAACAGTGCGAGACTGCCCACCCGGACCCGGCGCCTCCACAGTGTCGGCAGCGTCGCGCTCGCCACCAGCACCGCGCCGACCACCCCGAGCACGGGGCCGCCGTAGGCCATCGTGAGGAACGCCCGGGTCCACGCCGGGAAGAAGCCCCCGATGACCCAGGCGCCCAGGACGACCGCCCCCGCGGCCACGACGTGCGTGCTGAGCACGGCGAGCGCGTACCGGGCGGAGCCGAGGCGCCGCTCGGCGAGGACGCCGAGCGTGAGCAGGGTGAGGGTGCCCCACAGGTGCTCAAGGAGTCCCGGTGCCCATAGCAGCGAGGAAAGCACGGACAGCGGGTGGTCGAGCGAGCGGGCGCCGTGCAGCAGCATCATCGAGCTCGGGTGGCGTTGACCCGGGTGCAGCGTCCCCGTCAACCCGCCGATCAGCAAGAACACTGCGGTTGCCGCAAGACTGACCGGGCTGCGCCGCAGCGCCTCCCCGACCGGGGACAAGCGCGGCTGCCTGGGGTTGATCGCCGCGCCAGTCACACCGTGAACGCTAGAAGCGGTGACCTGAGACGAGCGTGAGAGAGCTCATCCGTTCCACAGCGGCAGGTCGACCTCGAACACCGCACCGGTGCCGGCCTCGCCGTCGAGCACCTGCAGCGATCCGCCGTGCGAGCGGGCGATCTCGCGGCTGATCGCCAGACCCAGGCCACTGCCGCCACGGTCGCGGGCCCGGGCCTCGTCCAGTCGGGTGAAACGCTCGAAGATGCGTTCGCGGTCCACCGGGGCGACCCCAGGTCCGTCGTCTCGGACCTGGACCACGGCCCGGTCACCGCGGCGGAGCAGCGCGAGGTGGACGGTGGAGGTGGCGTGCCGTTGGGCGTTGTCGGTGAGGTTCTGCAGGACACGGGCGAGCTGGGCGCGGTCCCCGCGCACCCTCAGCGCCGGCAACGGGTCGACAGCGACCTGGACCGTGCCGGTACGGCGCAGGGCGTCGGCTGCCTCGTGAACGAGGTCGTCAAGGTCGACCTCGTTGCGGACGACCGGGGCGTTCCCATCCAGGCGCGCCAGCAGCAGCAGGTCCTCCACCAGGCGGCGCATGCGGACCTGCTCGGCCTGGAGCTCGGTTCCGGCGACGGTCCACATGGCCAGCTCGTCGCGTCCCTGGGCGACCTCGAGCACCGCCTGCATGGTCGCCAGCGGGCTGCGCAGCTCGTGGGAGGCGTCGGCGACGAACCGGCGTTGGCGTGCGCTTGCCTCCCCGATGCGTTCGAGCATGGCGTTCATCGTCTGGGCGAGGCGGTACACCTCGTCGCGGGTCCGTGGGAGAGGAACCTGCGCGGTGACCTCGCCGGCGCCGATGGTCGCGGTCCTGCGTCTGATCTGCTCGAGCGGTGCCAGGGCTCTGCCCACACCTAGCCAGGTGATCAGTGCCACCAGCGCCAGCACGACCGGGAGGACCTCAACCAGCAGCGTGCCCGCACTGGTCACCGCGCGGTCGGCAGGGCCGAGGGACTGAGCGACGATGACCGTGTCGGTCCCGACCTGTGTGGTCAGGACCCGGAACCGGTCGCCGGCACCGATCGGTAGGCCCGCCGCGGTGTGGAGGGCTCCCCCCACCGAGGGCGCCACCAGCGCCGGCTCACCCTGGATGTTGCCGGAGGCCGCGATCACCGCACCGGTCCCGTCGAGCACCTGGACCACGCTGCCCTCGTCCTGCGCCGCGGGTACAACAGTCGCCAACGTGCCTGCCTGCACCAGTGCAGCGATCTCGTCGGCGCGCGTGCGCACAGACGCGTCGATACCCGTGGTCAGGGTTGTGCGCAGCAGGGCGACGAGCGCGAGACCGGCGAGGGCGAGAACGATCGCGACGGCCGCGGTCGCGTACATAGTGGTCGAGGTACGCACCCCTGGGCGGGGACCCCTCACGAGGGTCGCCCGCTCAAGCGGTATCCGAGTCCGCGGACCGTCTCGATCACCACGTCGGGGCTCGGCGCGAGCTTGCGGCGCAGGCGCCCGATGTAGACCTCGACGACGTTCGCGTCGCCCTCGAAGGCCTGGTCCCAGACGTGATCGAGGATCTCGGTCTTGCTGACGACGTGATCGGCCCGGTGGACGAGGTAGCGGACCAGTGCCATCTCTCGTGCGGTCAGCCGCAGCTCGTCGGTGCCGAGCCACGCCCGCTGCTTGGCAGGCTCCAGCCGCAACGACCCCACGCCGACGGAGGGCTCGGGTCCTTCGCCGGCGCGTCGCAGCAGTGCCCGCAGCCGGGCGGCCAGGACGACCGGGGAGAAGGGCTTGGTGATGAAGTCGTCGCCGCCGATGTCCAGTGCGTCGGCCTCGTCGTACTCCCCGTCCTTCGCGGTCAAGAACACGATGGGGGTCGCGTCGTCGCGCGCGCGGACGTGGCGGCAGATGTCATAGCCGGACATGCCCGGGAGCATGACGTCGAGCACGATCACGTCGAACGTCTGCTCGCGCGCCTGCCAGTCACCGTCGACGCCGTTCTCGGCCACCACGACGCTGAAGCCCTCGGACTCCAGACTTCGGCGCAGCGCAGCGGCCAGCGGACGCTCGTCTTCCACGACCAGAACCCGCACCGTCGTCTCCGCTCCAGCTCAGCAGTGCACGCGCGGACACCCTACGCGCGCCCAGGGGGACGGCCACGACGGCCGTCCCCCCGTTACGTCAGTTACTCCTGACCGTTGAACTGGTGGTCGACCGAGCCGGCGGGGTCCTGGTGGCCGCCAGGGCCGTCGGACACCGTGGACTCGGCGCCCGACGCTGCGCTCTCGGGAGCCTCCACCCCGGTCGTCTCGCTCGCCGATCCGGTGTCGGGGGCTGTCGAGGCGCCCTGCTGGACGCTGCTCGACGGGGCGACGGGTGTCGCCGGCGACGGGGTCGACGCGAACGCGGTCCCCGACCCGAGCATCGCAGCGAGCCCGAGAGTCGTCGCTGCCGCGCCGCCGATCGCGATCTTCTTGATCTGCATGGGAAGTCCTTCCAGTTGATGTCGTGCTGACGACCTCACCGTGCGCGACAACGGCTGAACGGAACCTGACACGACCTGTCAACCGGTTCAGCCCACCGGGTCCGCGTCTGGCTCGGATACCAGGCGTCGAGGCAGGTGCGGGCGGACCCACCCCCACAGGGCTGCCGCGACGGCGACGCCGAGGGCGGCGATGAGCGCGCCGGCAACGATGTCTTGGGTGTGGTGGACGTGCGCGACGACACGCGCGGCTCCCCCGACGATGCTTGCGGCCAGCAGGATCACGCCCAGGCGTGTGCGGTACCGCATCACCAGGAACGCGACCGTGGCGGCCAGAGCCGTATGGTCGGACGGGAAGCCGTTGTCCGCCGGGTGGGCGAAGAACGGGGTGAGGGACGGGTCGACGGCGAAGGGTCGCGGATCGGTGTGCAGGGCAGCGGCGACCTGGATGAGGCCGAGGACGACGACGAGGGCGATGACGGCTTGGAGCCCCAGTGCGATCTTGGTTGCCCGGGGCAAGGTGAACCACACGAGTGCTGCGACCGCCGGGACGAGCAGCGGCAGGACCTGGGCGAGAACCACGACGAGTGTCTTCATGACAGGGAGCTCCGGTGGGTGCGGCGGAGCTCGAGCCCCACGGGGATCAGGGAGACGACGACGACGAGCGCGACGATCGGCAGCAGGTATCGGTCGATGTTGGGCACCTGGGTGCCGAGTCCGTAGCCGGCGAGCGTGACACCGAGCGACCAGCCCAGGCCGCCGACCACCTGCCACAGGGTGAAGGTCCGCACCGGGATCTTCACGGTGCCCGCGAGAGGGTTGAGCACAGTACGTACCAGCGGGATGAACCGTGCCAGGACGATCGCCTTGCCGGTCCCGTAGCGTTCCAGGGCCCCGGACGCGCGCACGACGGCCTGCTGCATGCGGGGCCGGTCGGGCCGGTCGAGCATCGCCGGTCCGATGCGCCGCCCGAGCAGGTATCCGACCTGCGCACCGCTGAGCGCCCCGGCTGCCCCCGCAACGAGTATCAGCGGCAGGGACAGGTGCACGGTCGAGGTGGCCGCGGTCGTGCACAGCAGCCCGGCGGTGAACAGCAGGGAGTCCCCGGGAAGGAAGAAGCCGATCAGCAGACCGGTCTCGGCGAACAGGACGAGGAAGACCCCGAGGGCGCCGAAGCTGGCGAGCAGGGCGTGCGGGTCCAGCAGGGTGGAGACCAGTCCTGCGGTGACAGCGAGATGCATGGTGCGTCCTGTCCGGTGCTGACGAGATCGGCCTGGGCGTGCGCGGTGGGGTTGGCTGGGCGTGGGTATGGCACCCTGGTGCCTACCGGCAACTACCAATATTGTCGTACTACAAATTATCGTAGTACACGCGAGGAGGGGTCCCGATGTCGACCACGGGTGCTCGCCCGCGCGGCGCGCTGGAACGCCAGGTGCTGGCCTGCCTCGCGGTCGCCGACCATCCGCTCACCGTGGCCGAGGTCCTGGCCGAGCTCGGAGGCGACCTGGCGTACACCACGGTGATGACAACGCTGACGCGGTTGCACAGCAAGGGCGCGCTCGTCCGTGAGCACATCGGGCGCGCCTACACGTACACCGTCGCCGGCGACGCCCAGGCCATGGGGTCGTCGGTGACCGCCCAGCGCATGCGCCGGCTGCTGGAGGCCGGAGACGATCGCGCCGGGGTCCTCACCCGGTTCGTCGCGGGGCTGCGACCCGAGGACGAGCAGCTCCTGGCGGCGCTTCTCGCCGCGACCGAGCACCCGGAGCCGCGATGAGCATCAACGCCCTGCTGCTGTGGCCGTTGATCGCCAGCGCGGCACTGGGACTCAGCGGTTCACGCCTCGGGCGCACGCTGCCTCCCGCCGTCGCGGTGCGTCTCCTGACGGCCGCCGCCCTGGTCAGCGCGCTGGCGACCGGGTTCGCCCTGGCAGTCGCCGCGTTCGCCGTGCTCGCCCGGGTCCCGATCGTGAGCGCCATCGGCCACTGGTCGGTCGCAGCCCTCGACACCGGCCAGCACGTGCCCGCCGCCGCGGGCGTGTTCGCCGGAGCCACGGTGACCGCCCTTGTCCTCGCGGCCGCCGCACGCGCCCTGCGCGGCGGCCGTGAGCTCGTCACCGCCGCCCTCGTCTGCCGGAATCTGGACGATGCCGGTGGTGGACTCGTGGTCATCGAGGACGAGCACCCCGACGCCTACGCCCTTCCCGGCATCCGCGGACGCATCGTCGTGTCCACGGCCATGCTGCACGCCCTGTCGAGCGACGAGCGACGGGTCCTGCTCGCCCACGAAGCCGCCCACCTGGCCCGCGGCCACCACCTCTACCTGCAGGTCGCCGAGCTCTCGGCAGCCGCAAACCCCCTGCTGCGACCCGTCGCCCGCGCGATCGCCACCGCAGTCGAACGCGAGGCCGACGAGATCGCCGCGGCCGAGGTCGGAGACCGCCGGCTGGCAGCACGCGCCCTGGCACGCGCGGGCCTGGCGCGCGCGGCAGCCCCGGCACATCGCCGCGCGCTCGTCGGAGCGCTCGGCAGCGCCGACGGGAACGTCGCCGCCCGAGCCCACGCACTGCTCGCACCACCTCCCCCGCATCGACGGATCCTCGCGGCGTCCCTGACCGCCATGATCCTGGTCACCAGCGCGGTCTCGCTCGTCACCGCCAAGCAGACCGAACGACGCTTCGAAACCGCTGAAGCCAGCTACACCCAGCACGCCTGACGCCTACGCCCGCCGGAGCCGACGCCAGAACCAGTCCGTCCCGCCCTCCGGTGGGAGGCATCGACCACGCCGTGAAGACCGTAGCCGTCCCAGACCCTGGCGGCGAGAATAAGATGCCACCTGACCGACGACAACGAGCGTGACTCGGAGCGGCGAGACGCGTCATGGCGATCAGGCGCTCGGCGATCGCCGGAGCCGGCAGCTGAGCTCGGGTGGTCACCGAACCAAGACCCTCGAGATGGCGCCATCCACGTGACACCGCCGTCGCAACGACGTACCGCCGGAGCGTCCCAGCGGAGGTGGACCATCGTGAAGTGGCTCCGTCACGAGCGGATCGGGCGATCAGTCCGACGGGTCTGTGGCGATCATGGGCGCTGCTGATGCCCTTCGCCGGGACACCAGCGTGACCAGCACGAGGATCGCCGATGCGAATGTCAGGCTCATGAGGCCGTCGCCCAGGCTCAGGCCGCCGACGGAGGACGGCTTGCCGGTCCAGTCCGCTACCGAGGCGCCCAGGGGACGGGTCAGGACGTAGGCGACCCAGAAGCTCGCGATCGGACCCCAGTGCCACCAGCGGTAGCCCGCGGCCGGCACGCAGATCGCCAGCGCGAACACGGCGACCGAACCGGCGTAGCCCACGCGCCAGGTGATCGCGGACAGGTCGCCCACGGCGGTCCCGGTCGCGAAGGTCGCGGCGACGGCCGCCCAGTAGAACAGCTCGCGACGCCACGTCGTGACCGCGTGGACCGAGAGCGTGCCTTCCACGCGCCACCAGGTCCAGAACACCGCGGCGAGGATCAGCGCGTAGCCGATGCTCGAGTAGAGGTAGGGCACCGCGAGCACGACATGGACCACGTCGGCCGCCATGGTCCCGAAGATGCCGACCAGGACCACCGCGAACCAGTACGTCCCCGGGTGGTACCGGCCGCGACCGAGCTGGAGGCCCAGCGCGATCACGAACACCACGAACGCTCCCAGGACTGCGATCACCGGATTGACGGCGAACACCAGGTAGTCGGACGTCGACTCACCCAACGCCGTCGAGAGCCCCTTGATCACCCAGAACGCCGCCGTGACCTCCGCGACACGCACCGCACTCGACGACGTCGAGGGCGCGAGGCGAAGGGTCGAGAGCACCCGCGCATCGTGAGGGGTCCTCCTGGAGGAACCCTGTGAGAACCCCTGTGAGGACCCCGGCTTGCCGTCGGTCACTGGCGGTGGAGCGCCGCTCCGGGGCGCGCGACCTGATCGGTCGCGATAGAACACGACGAGTGATCGGGTGGGACTTCCGGTGAGGACACCGCTCGCCGGTGAGTTGGGTGCGGGGTTGGTGAGGTCGAAGTCCCCGAGGATTGAATGGGACCGCGGATTCATCAAGATCCTCGCCGACGCCGACACCGGACGCATCGTCGGGATCACTGCCTTCGCCGGCGTGTCCATCCTGGAGGCCGCCATGACCGTCCAGCAGGTCGCCGGCATGTGGAGCCCCTACCTGACGATGGCCGAGGACATCAAGATCGCCGCCCAGTCCTTCGCCACCGACGTCTCCAAGCTCTCCTGCTGCGCCGCCTGACCCCGATATCGCTCACCGGCTCGGCGCTAGAGACGCCTTGCGCGGCCGCCGCTGACGGGCGATGACAGGTGGTGTCACGACGGTCCGGGTGTGGCGATGGCGATGGCGGCTGCGGCCGCCTCGATCTCCCGGCTGGTCGACCAGCGCCCCAGCGACAGGCGCAGAGCGGACAGCGCGTCCTGCCGGTGCAGTCCCATCGCGGTGAGCACGGGTGAGGGTTCGTCTCGTCCGGCGTGGCAGGCCGAGCCTGCCGATGCCGCGACCGCTGGCATGGCGTCGAGCAGCGCGAGAGCCGGGGCGCCGGTGATGCGGACGTTGAGAGTGTTGGGCAGGCGTTCGGTCGGGTGACCGTTGAGGTGCACACGCCCGGGCAGGTGGTCGCGCAGCCGTTGCTCGAGCAGGTCGCGCAGGGCCGTGAGCCGTGCGGTCTCACCGCCGGCGAGAGCCTGGACGGCGAGGTCGGCGGCTCGGCCGAGCCCGACGGCGTAGGCGACGTTCTCGGTGCCGGCGCGCAGTCCGTGCTCCTGCCCGCCGCCGGCGACGACGGGGTGCAGGTGCACGCCCGTGCGCACGTACAGGGCGGCGATGCCCTTCGGGGCGTACATCTTGTGCCCGACGACGGTGAGCAGGTCCACACCCAGGTCGTCGACGTCGACGGTGATCTTGCCGACCGACTGCGCGGCATCGGTGTGCAGGAGGATCCCGCGGGCGCGGGTGATGGTCGCGATGTCGGCGATCGCCTGGATGGTCCCGGTCTCGTTGTTCGCATGCATGATCGACACCAGGACGGTGTCGGGGGTCATGGCCGCCTCCACGGCGCCCGGGTCCACGCGCCCGGTTGCGTCCACGGGCAGGTAGGTGACGGCGACGTGGTGCAGCACCTCAAGGTCGCGGCAGGCGGCCAGGACGGCCGGATGCTCGGTGACCTGCGTGATGACGTGCGGGTGGTCGGTTCCGGCCGCACGGGCGGCCAGGACAGCGCCGCGGATGGCCAGGGCGTCGGCCTCCGAGCCGGAGCCGGTGAAGATGATCTCCGACGCTGCCGCACCGACGAGCGCAGCGACCGCCGAACGGGCCTGGTCCATGGCACGGTGCGCCGACTGGCCGTAGGCGTGGTCACTGGAGGGGTTGCCGAACTCGACGGTCAGGTACGGCGTCATCGCCGCGAAGACCTGCGGGTCGATCGGGGTGGTGGCGTTGTAGTCCAGGTAGATCGGACGGTCGCGCAACCCCGGATGTTGTTCGCTCATGCGCAGCGACCCCCGATCCGTTCAGCGCCTAGAAGACCAGAACCTTGTCGGCCGCCAGCGTACGGTCGGCCAGCTCCTCCATCGTGGAGCGGCGTGAGCCCTCGATCAGCATGGGCTCCTGGATGCCGCGGGCGTCCATGCACGTGCCGCAGCACAAGATCTCACCCTCGTTGCGAGTGACCGTGCCGAGCATGCGGTCGAGCTTGTAGTAGCCGTCGGCGGTCTTCTGCCCGCTCATGGCGGCCGTGACACCGTCGCCCATGAGGAACACGGTGAGCTCGACGCCCTCGCGCTTGGACAGGGAACCGGCCAGCCGGATGGCGTTGAACGTGGAGTCCAGGCCGTAGGCGGAGCCGTTGATGATCATCAGGACGTTCACGGGGGTGCTTCCTTCGGGTCGGTGACCGAGCGGTCGGCGATGGTGGGGATGGAGGTGTTCGGGCCGTCGTGGCGCCGGCGGAGCCGCTCGCGGGGGCTGAGCCGTTCCGGTCGGCGCCGCGCGGCAGGACGTCGCGCGGGTTCGTGACGGTCGTGGCTCGCGGGCTAGGCGCGCTGGACGACCGTGCGCAGCGGGACAGCGTTGATGACGGTGAACGCGAACGGGCACTTCTCGCGCGCGGCCTGCTGCCAGCGCGCCAGCGTCTGGTCGTCGACGTCGGTCGCGACCGTCACGGTGACGGTGATCTGCTCGATCAGCGGCCGGTCGCCCATGTCGTACACGCGGGCCACGTCAACATCCTGCTCGGCCACCACGCTCAGTCCGGTCAGGTCCACACCCTCCATCGCGGCCACGGTCACCACGGTCGCCGCGTAGCAGGCGCCCAGGCCGGTGAGCATGTACTGCAGCGGGTCCGGGGCCAGGCCGGCGCCGCCGAACCCGGGGGCCACGTCCACGCTGAGCGCGGTCGTCCGGTCACCATGGGCCATGGACGCGGTGAAGGCGGGGGTGCCCGCGGCGAAGCTCCAGGCGCCGTCGACACGCTTGTGCATCGTGAAGGCGCCGGGGTCGGACCGGCCGCGCTCCACGACGCCCGCCAGCACCCCGAGGTCGAGATTGTTCTTCCTCATCCGCGACTCCGTCCGTAATTCAAGTAATCCATTGAATACTAGACGATACCAGACCGCCGGTTGCCTCGGCGTACTGTTCAAGGTGTCAATTGAGGAGGCGACGTGGAAGCCCGTCAGTTCAAGGACGAGGTGTTCGCTCACTTCGCCCGCATCGGTGCCGCCCTCGGGCACGCCAAGCGCGTGGAGATCCTTGACGTCCTGTCCCAGGGCGAGCGTTCCGTGGACTCCCTGGCCCAGCAGATCTCCTCGACCCTCGCCAACACCTCCCGGCACCTGCAGATCCTCGCCTCGGCCGGACTGGTCACCCGGCGGGTGGACGGCACCTCCCGGGTGTACCGCCTGGCCGACCCGGCAGTGGAGACCGGCTACCGCACCCTGGTCGCCCTTGCCGAGCAGCACATCGCCGAGGTCACCGCCCTGTCTGACGCGTTCTTCCGGGCGGCCGACGGCACCCGACCGGTCACATTCACCGAGTTCGACGAGATGTCCCGCACCGGGCAGGTCGTCCTGGTCGACGTTCGACCTCCCAGCGAGTTCGCCGCCGGTCACGTCGAGGGCGCCGTCAACATCCCCGTCGCGGACCTGGCCACGCGCATGACCGAGCTACCACCGGACGCCAACGTCGTCGCGTACTGCCGCGGGCCCTACTGCGTCATGGCCGCCACCGCCGTCACCCGCCTGCGAGAGTCCGGCTACCAGGCCGTACGCCTGGAGGGTGGCTACCCCCAGTGGCGCGACGCCGGACGCACCGTGGCGTCCTAGCCAACCCTTACCCACTGACCCACGTGGCGTCATCACGTGGGGAAGGCCTCCGTGCCACACTGCGGCGATGAGCAAGAACGGCGATGAGGCGCACCTGGCCGCGCCGAGTGGTCCAGCGCCCTCACCGCGGGGTTGGCTGGATCCTCGCGCGTTGCCGGCGTGGCTCAGGCCCACCGCTCATGAGAGCCGCATCCCGGTGGCGCTGGCGATCCTCGTCGCCGCCAGCTTGCAGCTCCTGCTCTCCCAACAGTTCACGCTGATCCACCCGAGATGACTCCTGCCCTCGCTGGAGATCGCGCTGCTGGCCACGTTGATCGCCCTCAGCCCGACGCGGCGCACCCGCTATACCCCGATAGGCCGATACCTGAGCCTGCTGCTGGTCGCGATCATCTCGTTCGACAACGGGTTCAGTGCGCTCCTGCTCGACATGGGCCTGATCAACGGGACAGCGGGGAACCAGGCGTCACCCCTTCTGGCATCGGCGGTGGCGATCTACCTGACGAACATCATCGCCTTCGGCATCTGGTACTGGGAGCTGGACCGGGGCGGACCCTTCGCCCGTGCGGCAGCCCTCAACCCGTATCCCGACTTCCTGTTCCCGCAGATGACCCAGCACCACCTCGCTTCCGAGCACTGGGAACCGCGCTTCGGGGACTACCTGTATGTCAGCTTCACCAATGCGACCGCGTTCTCACCCACGGACACGATGCCCTTGCCACGGTGGGCGAAGGGCCTCATGTCGGCCCAGAGCGCGATCGCCCTGTCCACCACCGCGCTCGTCATCGCCCGCGCTGTGAACATCCTCAAGTAGCAGCCCTGGTCCCGCCTGGATCCCCTGTCGCGACCCAGACGGCCCCCTGTCGGCTCGCCGCACCTCAGCGAACCCTGCTCATCGCCCCGTTGCTCGTCCTCGGGGTGCCGGTCGCACGAGGGGCGCGAATCGGGCACGACCGACCACGGCAAGCGATCGGCGTATCACACTCGGTCGCGCGGCCAACGCCTGCGCGGCGCCCGGTTCGGTGCGCGCGAAGGAGATCACCACCCCCATCGCGGCCAGCGTCGCGATCAGCGCAGAGCCCCCTGCCGACACCAGCGGCAAGGGCACCCCGATGACGGGGGCCAGTCCGATCACACCGGCGATGTTCATCAGCGCCTGCCCAATGACCCAACACATGATGGCCCCGGTCACGGCCTTCACGAACGGGTCGGGGTGGCGGCGGATGATTCGCGCCATCGCGAGTGCGATGAGCACGAAGAGCGCGAGAACGAGCAGCGTTCCGATCAGGCCGAGCTCTTCGCCGATGATCGCGAAGATGAAGTCGTTCTGCCGTTCGGGCAGGTAGCCCCACTTCTGTCGGCTGTCACCCAAGCCAAGCCCGGCCCAGCCCCCGGTCGCCAACCCCCATATGCCGTGCTTGGACTGGTAGCAGGCGCCTTGACCGTCACAGGTGTCGTTGAGCCAGGAGAAGATCCGTCCGACCCTGTTCGAGCTGGCCATGGTCAGCGCGGTCACCGCCAGCCCCGCCAGCACGCCGGCGACCGCGAAGATCCGAAGCGGGAGTCCGGCCACGAACAGCGCACCGGCGACCAGGATGAACATGACCAACGCCGTTCCCAAGTCATGTCCCAGCAGCACGAGACCGATCATGGCGCCCGCAACCGGAACGACCGGGACGAGGGCGTGCTTCCAGTCGTGCAGGAGCGGACGCTTACGCGCCAGTACCGCCCCCAACCAGATCGCCAGGGCCAGCTTGACGACCTCGGACGGCTGCGCGGAGTACCCGCCCAGCCGTATCCAGTTCCGATGGCCCTGAACCGAGGTACCAACCCCCGGCACGAACACCGCGAGCTGGAACAGTGCTGACGCCCCCAAGAGCACCCAGGCGACCCGCCTGAAGACCCCCACGGGAACCCGTGAGGCGACGACCAGCACGGGCACGCCGATGAGCGCGAACTGTGCCTGGTTGAGGAACAACGCATAGGGAGACTGGCCGGCCGACAGCGAACCGACGCTCGAGCTCGACAGCACCATCACCAGTCCGATGACGACCAACACCGTCGTCGCCCCGGTTAGCACGTAGTAGCTCGTGACCGCACTGTTCCACGAGCCAAGACGCCAGCCGCGATCCGGCTGGGTCACCGGATCGCGAGGTGCACCAGCGAACCCACCCACGCGTGGGACTCGCTGACCACCGGCACTCGTGGGTGCCTGGGTCACCGGGCGTGTCACGTCGGCATGCCAGTGACATCCGCCCAGGCACGGCCACCGACGATACCTCGATCAGCTCGACACGGGGCCGGGCCCGACCTGCCGGTGAGCCCACCGGCGAAAGCCTCAACGGTGTCCCCCACCAGGGCAATCACGCTGCCCGCACGAATCCTCACGGCACAAGTGTCACCGGATCGACCACGACGGCCCGAACCTTCGACGCGTGTCGCCCCAACATGTCCTGACAGTCAGCCCCGGTACGGTGGACTTTCGCCCCGCCAGGCCAGACGTCACCGCCAGGACCAGCGCACCCGATGCCCGTATCGACCGAACGCCGGACAGCGCTCCCCCGCCGAGCCGGTGCGCACCGACTCCCACGCCCACGCCCTCCTTCAGACCTCCCGGCGTGACCGGAGACTCGGTGTCGTTGTGTCAACGGCCGGCGTGCAGGTCAGCCTGGTGCGTGGGTGGCGGTGCTGAAGTAGGCCGCGCGGCGGCGCACGTGCCGGTGGTGGCTGTACTGCCGCGGTGCGGGTGCGACGGCCGGTGCGACGCGGTAGAAGATCCGCTTGCCCGTGTCGATCAGGGCGAGGTAGGCGATGACCATCCCCGCCAGCGCGGCGAAGAAGCCCGCAGGTAGCGGCGCGAATCCCAGCGTGTGGGCGAGCGGAGTCGCTGGCAGCAGGGTGCCGACGGTGACCACTCCGAGCGCGGCGAGGACGATCGGCAGGCTCGGGTGGCTGCGGAAGAACGGGACGCGGCGGGTGCGGATCGCGAAGATGACCAGGGTCTGGGTGGCGAGGGACTCCACGAACCACCCGGAGCGGAACTGCGTGGCCCCGGAGTGGAAGACCCACAGCATGATCGCGAAGGTGCCGAAGTCGAACACGGAGCTGAGCGGTCCGAAGTAGAGCATGAAGCGCCGGATGAACGCGATGTCCCAGTGTGCCGGGCGGCGCACCTGCTCCTCGTCGACGTTGTCGGTGGGGATGGCCAGCTGGCTCGTGTCGTACAGCAGGTTGTTCAGCAGGATCTGGGACGGCAGCATCGGCAGGAAGGGCAAGAATAGCGACGCGCCCGCCGCGGAGAACATGTTGCCGAAGTTGCTCGAGGTGCCCATCAGGACGTACTTGATGGTGTTGGCGAAGATGCGGCGTCCTTCGGCGACACCGTCGGCGAGCACGTGCAGGTTCTTCTCGAGCAGGATCACGTCGGCGGCATCCTTGGCGACGTCGGCGCCCTGATCGACCGAGATCCCCACGTCGGCGGCGTGCAGTGCGAGGGCGTCGTTGACCCCGTCGCCGAGGAACGCGACCCCGCCGCCGCTTCGTCGTTGGGCGCGCACGATCCGGGCCTTGTGCTCGGGGGTCACCCGGGCGAACACCGTGGTGCGCGCGATCGCCTCAGCGAGCTGCGTGTCGTCGAGCGCGTCGAGGTCCGCGCCGGTCAGCACGCCGCCCTCGTCCAGCCCCAGGTCGCGGCAGACCTTGCCCGTGACGGTGGCGTTGTCGCCGGTGACGATCTTGACCGCGATGCCCAAGGCCGCGAGCCGGCGCAGCGCCTCGGCTGCGTCCTCCTTCGGCGGGTCCAGGAAAACGAGCAGGCCCACCAGGTGCAGGTCGTGCTCGTCGTCGGGCGTCGGCGCCTGCGCGCTGGTGGCCGGTCGGGTCGCCACGGCGACGACCCGGTTGCCGGCCGCGAACTCCGCCTCCAGCAGGGTCTGGGCTGCGGCGGGCACGTCGGCACAGCGATCGACGACCGTCTCCGGCGCCCCCTTGGTGATCAGGGTCAGCTCGCCCGCCGGGTCGCGGACGAGCACGGAGACCATGCGTCGCTCGTGGTCGAACGGCAGCACCTCCAGCCGCGTGTAACCGGCCAGGATGTCTCGCCCGCCGGCCGCGGCACGCGACTCCCACAGCGCCTGGTCGAGCGGGTTCCCGCCGACCGCGTGCTCGTCCTGCGCGCCCCCTTCGGTGCACAGCAGACCCCACCGCAGCACGACGTCGGGTGTGGTGTCGCCCACGGGTACCGCCCTGTCGAAGGCGAGCCGTCCTTGCGTGAGGGTGCCGGTCTTGTCGGTGAACAGCACGTCGACATCACCGAGGTCCTCGATGCAGACGAGGCGTTTGACGAGCACCTTGCGCCGGAGCATCCGACGCGACCCCGCGGCGAGACTTGCCGAGACGACAGCCGGGAGCAGCTGCGGGGTGATCCCGACCGCGATCGCCAAGGAGAACAGCAGAGCGTCGAGGATCGGCCGGTGCAGCGCCACGTTGATCACGAAGATCGACGCGGTCAGCGCGCCCGCCACGTACACCAAGAACAGCGAGAACCGGCCGAGCCCGACCTGGAACTCGGTGTCGAGCTGGTGGGTGCGCAGCCCGGCCGCGATCGCGCCGAACTCCGTGCGGGCTCCGGTGGCGACCACGACTCCCAGGGCGCTACCGGCCTGCACGACGGTGCCCATCAACGCGCACCCGGACAGCTCGGCGAGCGGGGTGCCGGGCGGCACCGGGTCTGTGCTCTTGGTGACGGGGAGCGATTCACCCGTCAGCACCGACTCGTTGCACTCCAACCCTTGCACCTCGCTCAGCCGGATGTCGGCCGGGACGATCGCACCCAGGCGGAGCTCGACCACGTCGCCCGGGACCAGCGTGGTCACGTCCACCATCCCCGGACGCCCGTCGCGGATGACCGCGGCCGTGTGGCTGATCTGGGAGTGCAGCGCCTCGGCGGCCTTCTCGGCGCGGTACTCGTTCCCGAAACCGAGCCCGACGGACAGCCCGACGATCACCGCGATGATGACGGCCGAGGTCCGCTCGCCGACGACGAACGACGCACCCGCCGCGACCAGCAGCAGGCCGAGCAGCGGCGAGCGCAGCTGATGCCAGAGCACGGGCCACAGCCGGGCGCGATGCGAGGAGACCGCGTTCGGGCCGAACAGCACCCGGCGCCTCGTGACCTCCGCACCGCTGAGACCATCGGCCTCCACGACGCCAAGTCCCCGCGCCACGTCGGCGGCTGGCACCGCCGCGGCCGCGAGGATCCCGGCCGCTGGTCCAGCTGGCGTTGGCGACACTGAGACAGCCCTCACTCCCGAGCCGCCGAGATCGTGCCCAGCGGGACGGCGCGTGCACGCGCCGCAACCCACCTCGAAGCACGGCCGGGCCGATCGACGGACGCAAGAACAGGCGCGACCGCGACGCGCCCCACCGGCCGGAGCCGGGCCGGTTCCGGCGCACCGTCGGAGGTCCGTCGGAACCCATCCGGCGACCTGCCGAGCTCCCTTCGCACGATCGACATCGTCGGTCTCCCACACCTGGACGGCGCGACAACTCACGCACGCTGCCTGGAACGCTAGCCCCTTGCGGCATTCCGGGCGCCGGGGATGCCGTGTCCTCGGCTCGTTCGGGCCGCTGCCCACGTCAACGTTCGGGCCGTTGGCCGAGATGGCCTAGGCGGCGCCGGTCAACGTTCGGAGGGTCTTTGCCGCCACCCGGCGCACGGTCGCGTCCGCGTCGCCGGCGGCACGGGTGAGCGCCTCGACGGCACGGACGTCCCCGACGGTGTGCAGGCCTCTCGCAGCGGCCCGGCGGACCGAGGCGTCGTGATCGGCGAGCGCGTCGATCAGCGGCAGAACAGCCTCGCGGCCTCCAACCACCGGAAGGGCGCCCACGACGAACCTGCGAACGCGAGGGTTCTGGTCGCCCATGGCCTTGACCAGCGGCCCCATAGCCGGGGCACCGATCGCTCGAAGGGCGCTGATCGCGCCGTCGCGCACTGGCTCCTCCGGGTCGCCGAGCACCGCGATCAACGGTTCGACGGCTCGCTCGTCGGCAAGGACCTCGAGCGTGCGCGCCGCGCGCTCGCGCACCAGACCGTCCTCGTCGTCCAGCGCAGCGACCAGAATGCCGATCGGTGAGATGTCGAATAGTGGCAGGGCGCGGGCCGCGCGCTCACGCACCCGGGCATCCTCGCCCCTGAGCGCACCGATCAACGCCGTGACCGCCCGCGCGTCGCCGATCTCCGCGAGAGCTCCGACCGAGGCCACGCGTACGAACGGGTCCTCGTCGCCGATCGCACGAATCAGCGCATCGACAGCTCGTGCGTCACCGGCCGCGCCCAACGCGCCGGCCGCGTCGAAACGCGCATGCCAGTCCTGCGCACCGCTCAGCGCCCTGATGAGACCTTCCACGTCGCCCTTGACGGCCAACTTCTTCACGTCGAGAGACTTGCGGCGCGCCATGTCGGTTCTTCCTGTCTCGATCGGCCTTGCACACGTGTCCTGCTGCCCATCAGCGGCGTACGGTCCCACCGTTTCGAACCGAGGATCTCGCGCCTCCCTCCGAGGGCGGTCCTGGCGCGTAGGGTCTCAGTCTCGATCGGGCGACTGTGGGGCGCTCGCCAGCGCCGGGCCGGCTCGGAGGTCCAGGACGTGTTCGACGGCCTGGTGGACCAACGTGACGATGTGCGGGTCCGCGACCCGGTATCGGACGCGTCGTCCGTCCCGGCGTGCGTCGAGCCATCCGGCAAGACGCAACTTCGCGGGGTGCTGGCTGACGCCGGCCTTGGTCCCGCCCACGGCGCTCACGAGCGTGGTCACGTCCACCTCATCGTTGGACAAGACCCACAGCAGCTGGAGCCGCCCGGGAGCGCTGAGCAGTTGGAAGACCTCGGCAGCGTCATCGAGGACGTCACGGTCCGGCAGACTCCGTCCGGCCGCCTCGCTTATCGGTCCCCTGTTCGGTGACATCGCCATGAGCATAGTTGCGCAATGGTTTGACAGTCCAGGGGTCGGGGCGCTGTACTGGCGCTGTCGATCACGCGTGCTGATCGCGACGACTGCGCGCCGTGTTCGCGCCAGGCCCTGAGGGGGTGTGGGACATGAATCCCGGACATAGTCGCCTGCCCCGCACGTCCCTGCCGCTCGAACACGGCCGCCTGTCCCGATTGCCTTAGCGCGTAGCGACATCCCGCTACCGGGTACGGACTTCTCCCCCGCGTCCTGACGGCCCAGGACGTTGCCGCGTGACACGGTCACGCTTGCCTGCCCGATCTTCGCGGCGCCCTGGCGGGCGCGCACGCGCGTGCTTGGAGCCCTTCATGACGAACGACACCACGGACCGCGACGCCGTCCTGGACAGCGCGCACCTCGGGGACATCCGGGGTGCGCTGGGCACGATCCGTCAAGGTGACGTCGCCCCGCGCAACCGCGTCTCGCTGCGGCTGAAGACCCTGCTCGCGATCATCGGCCCCGGTCTGATCGTGATGGTCGGCGACAACGACGCCGGTGCCTTCGGGACGTACACCCAGGCGGGCCAGAACTACGGCACGAGACTGCTGTGGACGTTGCTGCTGCTGATCCCCGTCATCTACGTCAACCAGGAGATGGTGCTGCGCCTGGGTGCCGTCACCGGCGTCGGGCACGCCCGGCTGATCCTGGAGCGCTACGGGCGGTTCTGGGGAGCGTTCAGCGTCATCGACCTGTTCATCCTCAACGCCTTGACCATCGTCACCGAGTTCATCGGCATCAGCCTCGGACTGACCTACCTGGGCCTGCCCAAGGTCCCCGGGGTCATCGCCGCGGCCCTGGTGATCATCGCCTCGGTGTCCACCGGGTCGTTCCGCCGGTTCGAGCGCGTCAGCCTGCTCCTGGTCGCCGGCTCCTTGACGCTGATCCCCATCTTCCTTCTCGTCCACCCGCCGATGGGTCAGGTCGCCCGTGACTTCCTGGTCCCGGGCATGCCAGCCGGCTCGCAGATGTCCACGGTGATGCTGTTGATCATCGCGATCGTCGGCACGACGGTCGCGCCCTGGCAGCTGTTCTTCCAGCAGTCGTACATCATCGACAAGCGGATCACGCCGCGGTTCATCCCCTACGAGCGGGTCGACCTGTGGCTCGGCATCGTGTTCGTCGTGGTGGGCGCGGTCGCGATGATGGCGTTCTCCGCGGCCGCGTTCGCCGGGACCCCCGGGCACGGGAACTACACCGACGCCCTGGGCATCGCCGAGGGCCTGGCCGCGACGGCCGGGCACTGGGCCGGGATCCTGTTCGCGATCGCGCTGATCGACGCCTCGATCATCGGCGCCGCAGCCGTGGGGCTGTCGACCTCCTACGCGATGGGCGACGTGCTCGGCCTGCACCACTCCCTGCACCGTCGACCGTCCGAGGCCAAGGCCTTCTACGCGATCTTCGCCGGGCTCCTGCTGGTCTCCGCGGTGATCGTCATCATCCCCGGCAGCCCGCTGGGCCTGCTGACCGAGGGGGTGCAGACCCTCGCCGGAGTCCTGCTGCCCTCAGCAACCGTCTTCTTGCTGCTGCTGTGCAACGACCGCGGCGTCCTGGGCCCGTGGGTCAACGGGCGCGCCATGAACGTTTTCGCCGGCGCCGTCATCGCAGTCCTGGTGATGCTCTCGACGATCCTGACCGCCAGCGTGCTGTTCCCACAGATCACTTCCGGCCAGATCCTGGTCATCCTGGCAGTGGGCACCGCCCTGAGCCTCGCGGCCGGCGCCTACCTGGCCTGGAGCGGACGCCACCCCAAGGACGCCACACCCGCCGCCTCCACCGAGGCGCCCGAACCCGCCCGGGACCGAGCCACCTGGCGGATGCCCCCGCTCGCGATGCTGACCCGGCCCACCCTCAGCGCCGGCAACCGCACCGGCCTGACGGTCCTGCGCGGGTACCTGCTGGTGGCCTCGGCCCTGGTCGTGGTCAAGGTCGTCCAGCTCGCCCTCGGCCACTGACCGCTCCCGCGACCGCCCGACATCGACAAGGATGAGCCCCATGACCGATGTGACCGATCCTTACCCGGCCCCCCACCTGACCGGCACCCTGCTGCTGTCAGCGCTGCTGCGCCGCACCGCGGTGGACGGCGCAGGTCACGGCCTCGGACGCCTGAGCGACATCATCGTGCGCCTGCGTGACGACTCCTACCCGATCGTCACCGGGCTGGTCGCCGAGATCGGCGGGCGCGAGCTGTTCATCCCCGCCACCGAGATCCTCGCCTGGGACAACCAACGCCTCGAGCTGGCCTCCGCGCGCCTGGACCTGCGACCGTTCGAACGGCGAACCGGGGAGGTCCTGCTTCGCCGCGACGTCCTGGGTCACCGGCTGATCGACGTCGAACAACCGCGCCTGGTCACCGCGCACGACGTCCAGCTCACCCACACCGGCCAGACCTGGGTCGCCACCGCGGTGGACATCCACCCACGCGGACTGCTGCGGCGCCGCACCGGGCACACCTGGCGCGACTGGCGCGGCTTCGAGGCCCTGATCGGCCACGACGGTTCACTTCCCTCGCGCACCCGGCTCGGCGGGCTGCGCCACCTCAAGGCGGCCCAGATCGCCGACCTCATCGAAGAGGCCTCCGACAACGAGCAGAACGAGCTGCTCAGCCGCGTCCACGCCCACCCCGATCTCGAAGCCGACGTGTTCGAAGAACTCGACGAAGACCAGGCCAGCGACCTGCTCGAAGCCCTCCCGGACGCCCAGGTCGCCGACGTGCTCGCACGCATGCGCTCCGATGACGCCGCGGACGCCCTCCTCGACCTGCCCCAGGACCGCCGCCAGGACGTGCTGGGGCTCCTGCCGGAGACCCAACGCCAGAAGATCACCATCCTGCTCGGCTACCAAGAAGCCACCGCCGGTGGTCTCATGAGCGTCGAGTATCTGTCCGTGGCAACGACCACCACGGTCGCCGACGCGCTGCGCGCCATCGCAGCCGCGACCCACCTGCAGCAGGAAGCCATCGTCATCACGTTCTGCCACGACGACGACCGGCGCACCGTGGGCGCCGTCAGCGTGATCACCCTGCTGCAGAACGACCCGCGCGCGCTGATCGGCGACCTCGCCGACCCCCACCCGGTTCACGTGCACCCCGACGCCGACCTCCCCGAGATCACCGCAGCCATGGCCGACTACAACCTCCTCGTCCTGCCAGTCCTGGACCACGACGACCACCTCATCGGGGTCCTGACCATCGACGACGTCCTGGAAGCGACCATCCCCGAGCACTGGCGCCGCAGGCGCGCTTGACTGGTCGCCACATGTCACAGAGGCCAACGGGGCCGATCCCAGGTGGGGCGGCGACGCGCTCGGAGGCTGCAGGAGATCAAGTCACAGCAAGCCGACCGTGGCGGGTCCCGTGCAACGACAGTTCGTCGCCGGCACTGGTGACGTGCTCATCACCTACGAGAACGACGCGATCGAGGCCCAGCGGGCCAACCAGCCGATCGACTACGTGATCCCTGCGCAGACGATCCTCATCGAGAACCCCGTTGCGGTCACGACGTCGGCCAAGGACCCGAAGGCGGCCAGGGCCTTCGATGTTCGCCCGGTGAGAATCTTCACGTCTCGGCCTTGACGTGGTGCGCCACCGCATGCCGATTTCAAATGCACATGGGCACGCTGGGGCACGTCGGACACGACCCCCACGCCCGCAACCAGGCAGGAGCACCGCGACGATGACCGGTACCGGCGTCAGCCGACGGTCCCGTCGCCAGTCTCAGGGCGTCGTCGACAACGCCGCATTCGGGCTGTGCCTCGGCCGCGAGCTCTACCTGCTGCTGCGACGCTGGGCACCCCGGAGGAGCGCCGCAGCGGGATGACGGACCCCGGGCGATCGGTGGGTCGGCCGGTCGGCGGGGTGTCCGGGAGCGGCTACGGCCGGCTCAGCCCGAGCCGGGGGTAGAGCACTGAGAACCCCTCGGTGAAACCTCCGTTCAGGGCGCCGATGCCGTGGCCGCCGTTGGGGATCTCGTGGAGAGTGACGTGCATGCCGGCGGCAGCCGCCGCGGCCGCGACTGTCTTTGCGGCGGCGATGTAGATCGGGTCGTTCGTCGAGGCCGTGAAGATCGCCGTGGTGTCCGGATAGTGGTGGTGGGACAGGATGACGACGGGCTTCTGTGCGTCGTAGGCCGCCTGGTTGCCGGCGAAGACCGTCTTCAGGACGTCCGCAGGGTGCTCGGCACCCGGGTACTTCTCGCCCGAGATGTCCAGGACGTTGCCCCAGATCTGCGGGTGCTTCGCTGCGAAGGAGATCGCGCACTGGCCACCGTTGGAGTAGCCGGCGATCGTCCAGGCAGCGCGGTCGGCGAGGATGTTCAGGTGGGTGCGGGCCCACGTGACCACGTCGGTGTTGATGTACGTCTCGACCTTGCCGTGCAAGGCGGTGTCCAGGCACAAGGTGTCCACGGTCGGGTCACCGAGCTGGTCGGCGACCAGCACGATCGGGGCAAGGCCCTGGTTCGCGGCCGCGAACCGGTCAAGGACCGCGGCCACGGCGTGGGGGTCAGGGTTTCCCGGTTGGCCCATCAGCAGAACCACGAGCGGCAACGCGGGTGGGTGGGCCGTCAGGGCGGCCGGCGGCAGGTAGATCCCGGCGGGGCGGGCGGCGAAACCTGAGACCGTTGAGGGGATGACCTCGGTGCCGATCTTGCCCTTCGCCGGTATGCCGGCCGGAGCCGTCCATGTCTTCCACAGGGGCAGCGAAGGATCGGGGACCGCCGTGAGGGTCTGGCTCGGGGAGGGCGCTGGCAGCGCCAGCTGGGCGACGGTCGCGACTCCGAGTAGGGAGCCGATGGTGGGGTCGAGTCCGTAGATCGCATTGATTCCCAGCACGGTCGTTGTCACGACGACGAACGAACCGAGCACGGCCCCGATCTTGCGCCGCAGGGTCGAGCGTCGCGCATTGGCCACAGCCAGGCCGAGCACCGCGAAGCACGCCACGACCCACCAGCGGGTGCTCCATCCCAGAGGCGTGCCGAAGTAGTTGACCGGCCCTTCGATGATCCACAACGTCAGCCCCCCGGTCGCCGCGCCCGCGAGTAGTGCGCTCGTCGCCAGGACCACCCACCGGGGGGTGCGGCGAGACAGCAGGGTCAGCACCACCGCAGCGCTGAGCGCGAACGCGGTGAACAGCACGGCAGGCGTCAGCACCTGCATGCGCATCACGAACCCGGTGGGCCCGCTCATCGTGCGCGACCTGCGATCGCTCGCTCATGCGTGAGGGGCGTGTGGGGCATCGCGGGTGTCCTCAGGTCGGGGTGGGGCGTAGGAGCGACCTGCTGCGTTGACCGCAGGGTGGGCGAAGGGCGACGGCCGGGAACGGGTGTGCGTCCGAAGACGACCCGGTGGGCGACCTGGACGATCAGCCCGAGGGAGGCCTCGGGAACATACGCTCGCGCGACTGCGCGGCCGATGGCGGGCAGTGACGCGGCGTCGGCGTAGATGAGGTACATCGGGCGGTACTGCGGATTGAACTTGGCCTTGAACCGGTGCAGCGAGCGGAACCCGTACACCGGCTCCAACCGGTTGCCGAGGCGCTCGAGCCACCGGTCCAGCGCAGCGGGCACCGGTACCACGTCTGCCGCCTCAGGAGGCTGAGCCGTTCGTTGGTCGACGCGGGCCAGCGGGGCGCCCGACAGGCTCAGCACCCGGTACCCCTCGTTCTGGAGGTCCAGTGCGCTGCGTGCGATGAGCAGCTCGCTGGAGTTGCGGAACGCGTCGGTGCGTCGTCGCATGAAGTCGAGCGTCCACCCGATGAGCGACCCGGCCTCGACGATCGGCAACCACGACGCGACCGCATGCACGCGTCCCGCGTCGTCGACGACCACGGAGCACCGCACATTCGGGTCGCTCAGCTGCTCGAGCCCTCCCAGCGTGAATCCCATCTCCGGCAGCCTCTGCTGACCGACCCACTCCTCCGAGATCGCCTGGATCTGGACGACGGTGGCCAGCGGAGCGGTGTGGTAGTCGATCCACTCGACGTGCACGCCCTCGCGCCCAGCAGCGTTCAGCGTGGTGCGCACGTCCTGGAACTTCTTGCCGGTGAAGGCCAACGACCCCAGATCCAGGACGGTCTCCTCAGCGATCTGCACGCTGTGCCACCCCAGGCGTGCGCACTCGACCTCAAGATCAGCCGAGGCGGAGTAGAAGCACGGGGCCGCCCCGATCGACTCGCAGTACGTGGTGAACTCGCGCACGACGTCCGCGCGGTCTCCGGGCGGCCCGATGGGGTCACCGATCGTCAGCATGACTCCCTGAATCAGGCGGTACGGGACGTAGCTCGTACCGCTGGCGTTGAACCAGTAGTCGTTGCCCTGCCACAGCCCCATCCACGCGAGCGAGCTGCCGCCGTGCTCGAGGAACAACTCGGTGGCACGCTCGCGATCGGACTGGTTTGCGGGCGCGATCCTCCGGAACGAGCGCACGACGATCACCACAGCGCACGCCCAGAACACGACACCAAGCCAAGCGAAGAGCACTCGCGCGAGGGGGCCTGTCGGGACGGAGTCGGCCAGCGCACCCATGGTCAGTTCGAAGGGCGCCAGCCGCAGCGGGACGTCGGTCAGCAACGACCACACGGTGGGGGGGCTCTGCCACTGATCTGCGACCATCAGGCCGGTGCCCACGTACAGCCCGGCAGATCCGGCGAGCAGGAGACCGATGCGTCGGCTCAACGAGCGGAAGGTTCCCTTCGGCGCCCGAACGGTGAACAGCCCTCGGCCCAGGACGAGGATCACCACGACGATCGCCACGGGGACCAGGCACGGGAGGACGAGCTGCGTGAGCAGGAGCAGAGGCTGCTCATCCGAGAGGTAGGTGATCGGCAGGACCGGTCCCGCGTCGAGCATCGTCAAGGCAAACTGCGCGACCACCACACCGGCGAGAACTCCTTCGAGGATCAGCGCGGCCATCCACGCCATGCGGCGCCCGCGGCGCAACCCGTCAGCGACCACCAGCAAGAGCAGAACGGGTAGGCATGCCATCACGGTGGCCCCGACACTCGGGTGCAGGTTCAGATTCCCCAGCGCACACCCGACCGAGGCCGGAGCGTGAGCACACAGCCGGGCGACGGCGTCCGGCCGAGCCCGGCGCACGTCTGCGACGAGGAACCCTAGCGTCGAGAACGGGCCTGTGGGCACCGGGGTAAGCATCGCCAACAGCGGCCCGATGGCCGTGGCCGCCACGATGACCGACGCCAGGACGCGAGCCTCGTGAACCGAGCCCACCGGACCGGCATCCACTCGGGTAGCGCGAAACACGCGACCCAGCACAAGCCCGGAAACCGCGGCCGCCATGAGCAGAACCGCGAGGCCACCGCCGTAGAACAACACCATCGCCGCGAAGAGCGTGATGCTGCCCACCCGGACCCTGCGCCGCCACAAGGTCGGCAGCACCGCGCTGGCGGCCAGAACGGCCCCGATCACGCCGAGGGTCGGTCCGCCGTACCGGACGGTCAGGAACGCGCTCACCCAGACCGGGTCGAACCTGTCCACCAGCAGCGCGAACACGGTCACCATGGAGGCTGCAACCACGTGCGTGGTGACCAACGCCACCGCGTAACGTCCGGTGCCGAGGAGCTTCTCGGCGAATGCCCCCAAGGTGAGCAGCACGACCGTGCCCCACACGTAACCGATCATCCCCGGTGCCCACAGGAACGACAGGACAAGTGATGTCGGGTGGCCGAGCGAGTGGGCCCCGTCAAGGAGCACAGCGGACCGCAGATGCCGCGGAACGTGCTGAAGGCTTCCCGTTCCGGCGCCAACCAACCACAACGCCACAACAAGGACGAGAGAGAGCGGGGCGCCACGTGCGGCACGTCGAAGGCCGCCCGCCCGCGACACACGCATCCGACGAACCCCTCGCGGCAGAGTGGCGTCCCGCAGAGCGGTGTGTGAGCCCGGCCATGATCGGGGCGTCGGCGTAGACGTGTAGGCGGTCACCGCGTGATTCTTCGAGAGACCTACCAAGTCGACTCGAGAGAAGAGCATGCGATGACCGCTGGACCCAGTATCGAGCCTGCCCGCTTCCTGCACGAGCACCTGAACGCTGCCAGGCCTGACCTGCTGCGTGACCTGTTGGCCACGTTCATCGACGCCCTGATGGGTGCGGAGGCCGACGCGATCTGCGGGGCCGAGTACGGCGTCCGGACCCCGGATCGGGCCAACACCCGCAACGGCTACCGGCACCGCGACTTCGATACGAGGGTCGGGACGATGGACGTGGCGATCCCCAAACTGCGCGCCGGCACCTACTTCCCGGACTGGTTGCTCGAGCGGCGCCGCCGGGCCGAGGCGGCCCTGACGTCCGTGGTCGCGACCTGCTACCTGCTCGGGGTCTCCACCCGCCGGATGGACAAGCTCGTCGAGTCGTTGGGCATCACCCGGTTGTCCAAGTCGCAGGTCTCACGCATGGCCGCCGACCTCGATGAGCAGGTGCACGCGTTCCGGACCCGGCCGCTGGACGCCGGCCCCTACACGTTCCTGGCCGCCGACGCCCTGACGGTCAAGGTCCGTGAAGGTGGGCGGGTGGTCAACATCGCCGTCATGGTCGCCACCGGTGTCAACGCCGACGGGCACCGCGAGATCCTCGGGATCGACGTCTCCACCGCCGAGGATGGGGCCGGGTGGTTGGCGTTCTTCCGGGACCTGACCTGTGACCTTCGCCGATAGGTGGCGGTGTTCTGCGGTTGTTGGATGGCGGTGCGAGGTCAGGTGACGCCGATGACGAGGGTGCTCTGGGCGGCCTCGACGACGTCGTTGGTGATGGTGTGCAGCTCGTTGATCTTCAGGACGCGTTCGATCTGGGGGAAGAGTCGTTCGAGGAGGCGGAAGTTCCCGCGGGTGATGCGCGTGATTGCGGCGATGGCTTGGGCGTCGGTGAAGTCGTCGGGGTCGAGGCTCTTGCCCAGCGCCCGCCAGTGTCGTTGCAGGACGAAGAGCATCTCGTCGTCGCCCAGGGGGCGGTAGTGGTGGGCGAAGCCGACGCGGCTGTAGAACTGGGGGTAGTGGCTGAACTGCTTCTCCAGGCCGGGCATGCCGATGAGGATCAGGGCGATGTTGTCGCGGTCGTAGCGGTCGCGGAGCAGTTCGAGGCCGGTGGCGCTGAGGCGTTCGGACTCGTCGACGATGATGAGCTGGACGTAGTTCTTGATGCGCCGTGTGCCCCATCGGTCCAGCGGGATGTTCCCGGGGATCTCGAGGTGCTGGGCGATGCAGATGTTGGTCCGGTCGACGGCCTGGTCGAGGTCGTCGCGCAGCAGGCGGGGCGTGGTCAGTACTCCCGGGGTGTAGATGACGGTTCGGCTCTTGGCCAGGGCGGAGTAGATCTTGGCGTCACTGTCGGCGCGGGGGCCCCAGTTGGTGAGCAGGTCGTGGGCCTTGTCCCAGTGGGCGTAGCGGCGGGCCGAGACGGTCTTGCCGACGCCGGCGGCTCCGAAGCACAGGCCGATGGTGTGGCCGTGTCGTACGGCGTCGGCGAACTCGATGAAGCGGCGGTGTTCCTTGGTGACGATGAAGCGATCACTCACGACAGGTCCTCCTGGTAGACCTTGAGCTTCGAGGCTGGTGACGTCTGCGGGCGCGGCGGTCGAGGCGCGGGAGCAGCGCTGTGGTCGGCGAGGACGGCGATGCGCTCGTTGATGCCCTGGCGCAGGGCGCGACGGCGGGCGTTGCGGGCCGCTTGGATCTCCTTGAGGCTGACCTGCTCGCCGTGGTGCGCCTGGTCGACCGCTCTGCACAGGAAGTCGTCGTGGTCGAAGACGCGGACCTCGGTGATGTCTCGGGGGTCGTAGCGGATCACGACCGCCCGGCCCACGAACCCGGAGAGCGTCGGTGAGATGTAGCGCAGTCCTTGGAAGTGGATGCCGTCGCGGCGCACGGTCCTGGGTCGGGCCACGGTGAGCAGCAGGCCGTCGAGGTCTTCGAGGCTGTCGGGCATGCGCGGCAGCCATCCTTCGGCGATCCAGGCTGTTCGGGGCGAGGTGCCGAGCTCGCTGTGGGGCCGGTCGTTGTAGTCCGCGACGAACGACCTGATGGCGGCGTCCAGTTCGGCGAGCGAAAGCTCCGGCGTGGGCCACGGGCGCCCGCCGGTCAGATGCCCGGGCAGGGCGGCCAGGAGCTCGGTGTTGACGGTGCCGAAGAACCGCTCGATCTTGCCGCGGCCCTGTGGTCGGGCGACGGCGGAGTGAATCAGGCGGATGTGCAGGTCGATCGCGGTGTGCGTCAGGTGGTCGCTGGTGAAGTCCGACCCGTGGTCGACATAGAGCACGTCGGGGATCCCGCACATCGGCCAGCCGGGGTCCGGCTTGTGCCAGATCGCCTGCCGCAGGGCCAGGGCGGTCTGCATGGACGAGGGTGCGTCCATGAAGACGCTGTACCCGCAGACCGCGCGCGAGCAGTCGTCGATGACGACCGTCAGCCACGGCCGGACCGGCTTGCCGTCCGTGCCGACGAGCAGGATGTCGAGCAGCGTGTGGTCGGCCTGCCACATCGCGTTGGGTCGGTCGGCTGCCCGGCGCAGCGCGAGCTCGTACTTGTCCCGGTAGGACGCTGGACCCTCGAGGGCGAGCGTGACCATGCCCGGATCGAGGGCGCCGATGATCGACCACACCACCGCGTAGGAAGGGATCGGCCACCCCTGCCCGGCGCAGACCTTGGCGACCGCGCGGTGGATCGCGGCGACCGACGGGCGAGGCCGGGCGAGCCCGAGACCTTCGATCAGCGCGATGAGCTCGGCGGGCAGATGGTGCCCGCCGGCGTCGGCCCGCATGGTCCGGCCCAACCCCTCGAGCCCGGCCGCGCGGTAGCGGGCGTGCCAACGCTCCAGCGTGCGCAGACC
This sequence comes from Cellulomonas sp. P24, assembly GCF_024704385.1. NCBI lineage: Bacteria > Bacillati > Actinomycetota > Actinomycetes > Micrococcales > Cellulomonadaceae > Cellulomonas > Cellulomonas sp. P24. The sequence continues at coordinate 3,985,859 of NZ_JAJDFX010000002.1, read as the reverse complement.
GATCCCGTGATTGCGGGCCAGGACGGCGAGCGGGACCTGGTCCTCGACGTGCAGCCTGAGGATCCGCCAGCGCCCGTCCGCGTCCACCCCTCACCTACACGGGGCTTGGTGACCGGCGTGGTGGACTCGTGGCGGGCTGACGGTTCAGCGCCCGGTAGATCGTGGTGCGGCTGACGCCGAGCACGTCGCCGATCTGGGCGACGGTCATATCCTTGCCCTCGTACATCCGACGGGCGGTCTTGACCTGGTCCGCCGAGAGTGCCGCGGGGCGCCCGCCGGTGCGTCCACGGGCCCTTGCGGCGGCCAGGCCGGCGTTGGTGCGTTCACGGATGAGGTCGCGCTCGAACTCGGCCAGCGCGGCGAAGACGTGGAAGACCAGCCGTCCGCCCGGGGAGGTCGTGTCGATCGCCTCGGTCAGCGACCGGAACCCCACCTCGCGGTCGGCCAGGGCCTGCAGCTGGTCGATCAGGTGCCGGATCGAGCGGCCCAGACGGTCCAGACGCCACACGACCAGGGTGTCGCCCGGACGCAGCTGGTCCAGCAGCTTGTCCAGCTCGGGGCGGTGCTCCAGCGCACCGGAGATCGTGTCGACGAACACCCGGTAGCACCCCGCCTGGTTCAGGGCGTCGATCTGCAACGCCGCGTCCTGATCACCGGTGGACACGCGCGCATACCCCAGGAGATGCCCCATCGATCGAGCGTAGCGAAACTCATCCCCGCCGGGAAGTTCCGAACCGTAGATTTCGGCACTGAGTTCCGCTACGCGATCCGGGCCGCTACGGACCTCACCGCGACCCCGGCGCCGATGTAGCGGAAACGTTCGAATGCGAAACGGTGGAGGATGTCGATAACGCGCCTTGAGGTCAGTCGCGGGCGGTGACCTGGCAGCGGGTGTGCCCCATGGGGGGGTGGGGACCGCGCCCGGGCCGCAGTCCTCAAGTGCCTTCGTCGGCGTCAGGGGTCGCGGTGGGTATCGGGGCGCTGGCGAGCAGGGTTGTGAGTGCGTCGAGCCGGGCGGCGATCTGCAGTCCGGTCTCGTAGGTCGCCATGGTCGCGTGATACTGGGCAACCGCGAGGGCGATGCGAATCTCGGTCGGGTCTGTTCCCTGGCCTGCGTCGTTGAAGGCCCGGACTGCTTCGTCGTGGTTGTTGGTGTTGCCCCTCACTGATCGTGGCACGGCTTCGTCCTTCCGGTAGGGGGGTCGGGTTGTCGTGCTTGCGCGGCGACGTCGCGTGCCCATGCCTCGATCTGAGCCCAGTTGCGGAAGTCGCCTTCAGGCATGAGTCCTCGCAGGGCGGGCAGTCTGCGCACTGCCTTCTCGCTCGCGCTCAGGGTGGCGGCATCGAGTGCGCCGAAGAAGACTCGGTGATCCCGTGGGTGGATCGCCTGGGAGAACTCGGTGACATCCGTGGGCACCGAGCTCGTGCGCAGGTCGCGCCCGGCGGCGTCTGTTGTGTCTGTGCCCAGGGGGCCGCTGCTGAACAGCCACACGGGGCGCGTAGTTAGGTGGTCGATGTTGCGGTCGACGAAGTCCGAGGCGTCCCTGAGCCAGCAGTTGCCGTGAATGGCGCTCCCGATGACGAACGTGTCGTAGTCGCTCACGTCGAGCCGCTCGTGGGCCGCTCGCAGGTCCACGCGGTGCCCTGCACCGGTGAGTGTGGTGGCGATGCGGTCGGCGATTGCTTGGGTCGCCCCGTGCCTGCTCGCGTAGACGACGAGGATCGGTCCGTCGATCGTGTTCATCGCCCGCTACCCGCGCCGTCGGCGCCATTCGGGTGCGATGGCGGCTTCGAGGATGTCGTCGCTGGTCAGGACCCCGATGAGGTGGTCATCGTGGTCCAGGACCGGCAGGACCAGGAGGTTGTAGTCGGCCATGGCCAGCGTGATCTCGGTGAGGTCGGCGTCGGGGTGCACGTGCACGGGGTCGGGTTCGGCCAACACGTCGAGCGTGGCACGCGGGTCGCCCTGGACCAGGGCGACCAGGCCCACTGCCCCGACGACGTGCTGGTTCTCGTCGTGGCAGAAGACGACGACGATGGCCTCGTGCTGCATCTGCGTGGCCGCCCGGACGGCACCGAGCGCTTCCGCGACGGTGGTCGTGGCGGGCAGCAGCAGGTAGTCCACGCTCATCAGACCCCCGGCGGTGGTCTCCTGGTAGCCGAGCAGGACGGTGATCTTCTGCCGCTGGATGTCCGGGAGCAGTCCCAGGACGCTCAGGCGCCGCTCTTGGGGCAGGTCGAGCAGCGCGTCGGCGGCGTCATCGGCGCGCATCCGTCCCAGGATGTCGGCGATCTGCGGGTCTGTGCGGGCTTCGAGGAGGTCGGAGGCCTGGTCCTCGTCCAGCTCTTCGAAGACGTCGGCCTCAAGCTCGGGGTGGGCATGGACGCGGGTGAGCAGCTCGTGCTGCTCACTGTCGGAGGCGTCTTCGATGATGTCCGCGAGCTCGGCAGGCTTCAACCGGTGCAGCCCACCCATCGGTGTGCGTGCGGGCAATGAGCCGTCGTGGCCGATCAGGGCCTCGAACCCCGACCAGTCGCGCCAGGTGTGACCCCCTCGCCGGCGCAGTAGTCCCCGCGGGTGGATGTCGACCGCGTTGACGGCCCATCCGTCGCCGGTGCGGGAGAGCCGGACGTCGTGCGCGGTCACCAGGCCGGGTTCTTCGACGTCGACCAGTCGGTGGCCCAGGACGTCGCGGCGCAGCAGGACCTCGCCGGTGCGGCGCTCGAAGGGCCGCAGGTCCAGGCGGGCCGAGGCGAGCTCGAGGCGTTGGTCGTCCCAGGCGAGGATCTCGTTGGCGGGGACGAAAAGGTCGCGACCTCCGACGTGGGCGACCAAGCCGGTCACTGCGGGGTAGTCGCCCTCGCGCAGGCGCACGATGATGTCGCTGAGCCGGCCCAGGCCGTGACCGGCACCGTCGACGGCCGTCCGGCGCAGCAGTGCGGACAGCAGCAAGACTCCGGGGAGCTGGCCCGTGGGGGCGGGCTGGGGTTCGGTCACTCTGGTCATCGTGCTCTTTCTGGTCGGTACGCGGTAGCGCAGGTGGTCAAGAGCCCATGGCGAGCTGGACGACCTTGACGACGACGAGTGCGGAAGCCACCAGGAGGTAGCCGCGCAAGACCGCCAGTCCGGTCCGGCTACCGGCGCTCATGACGGGCTTGCTCAGCAGTGCGATCGGAGGCATCCGCCAGGTGGCGCGGTCGAGCTCCGGCTCGGCGGGGCGCGCGGGATCGACCGGAACAGTTGGCGCCTTGTTCCGGTGGCGAAGTGCGGTCCAGGCCAGGTACGCCCCGGCGACAACGGTGAGGACCGTTCCGACGACGAAGATCGCGATGATCTGGACCGAGGTGATGCCGGGGAACAGCACGCTGGCGGTCAGGACCGTGGACAGCATGACCAGCACGGCGATGATGACGCCGCTGAAGATGTTCATGCCGCGCCCGTTGGTCCACGGTCCGAGCACGCCGCGGTCGTTGCACAGCAGCAGCAGGAACACCGTGGCCGAGGGAAGCAGCACGCCCGCGAGCGTCTGCACGCCCTCGGTCAGCAGGCCCAGCGGGCTGCCCGGAATGATCACGATCACCGCGGACACGAGCAGCAGACCGGCGAAGATCGCGTAGAACGCTTTGGCCTCTGACGGGCGCCGGTGCAACGAGTGGCGCAGGCCCAGCACGTCGCCGAGCGCGTAGGACGTCGACAGGCCCACGGCGGCTGCACCGATGATCGACGCGTCGATGAGGGCGATCGCGAACAGGATCCCGGCCCAGTGGCCGGCGTGGGCCGCGAGCCCCTGGGCGACGCCGAGCGCGTCGGTGTAGTTGCCTTGCCCGCGCGTGCCGGCGAACGCCGTCGCGGTGAACGCCATCATCGCGCCGGCGCCGACGACCACGAAGAGGATCCCGATCCACAGGTCGACCCGCTCGTAGCGGATGAACCGGGGGGTGATGCGCTTGTCGATGAGGTACGACTGCTGGAAGAACAGCTGCCACGGCGCGACGGTCGTCCCGACGATGGCGATGATCAGCAGCATCACGGTGGACAGCTCTGACCCCCGGGCAGGCCCGGGACGACGAAGTCGTGCACGAGTTGCCCGGCCGGCGGGTGGACCGCCAGGAAGATCGGGATCAGCGTCATGGAGCCAGCGACGAGGAACAGGCTGACGCGCTCAAAGCGTCGGAACGACCCGGTGGAGACCGACGCGATCACGATGACGGCGGCGGCGAAGACGCCCGGGATCTTCGGCAGGCCCAGGTAGGTCAGACCGAGGCTGATGCCGATGAACTCGGTCACGATCGTCAGCGCGTTCAGGACGAACAGGTCGATCACGCTGAACGCGCCCCAGAACTTCCCGTACCGCTCCAGGATCAGCCGTGCATGTCCCACGCCTGTGACCGCGCCCAGGCGCAGGACCATCTCCTGGTTGACGTAGATCACCGGAACCAGGAGCAGCAGCGTCCACAGCATGCGTGTGCCGTAGTTCTGACCAGCCTGGGTGTAGGTGCCGAACGCACCGGCGTCGTTGTCGCCGACCATCACGATCAGGCCGGGACCGATGACCGCCAGCAGTGTCTTCAGGCGCATCGAGGTCCGGGTGCGGGGCGCGACATCGCCTTGGCGGATCGTGCCGAACGCACCCTGGATGTCGCCCTCGTGGGCGCTGTCGAGAACCGCGCTGCGGCCAGTCGTCTCAGCGGTCATCACATGCTCCAAGCGCAGCAGCGCGCACCCCGAGGGCGGCGCAGAAGGAAGAGGGGACGAGCACGCATGCTGGCGCGCGACCTGGTGCGGACATCCTCAACGCCGAGGAGCCACGTGCGAGGCCGACCTGATGGTGACGGAAGCGGGTTACAGCTCTCCGAGACGCGGGCCGACCGGCGATGAAGGGAGATCGCTGGGCGGGCAACTATGTCCGGGATTCATACCCCTCACCTCCTCTTCGGGTCCGGCGCGGCCATGGCGCGCAGAGACGTCCGGTCGACACGAGAAGTAGAGCGCGCCGTACATGGACTGTCAAGTGGTTGCGCAACTATAGTCTTGCCTTACTCGACGATCCGGAGACAGTCATGACCCAGCCGACAAGCCGCGACGCGCCGGCTCGTGACGTCCTCGAGGACGCCGCCGAAGTCTTCGCTCTCCTGAGCGCCCCCGGCCGCCTGCACCTGCTGTGGATCCTGTCCAACGACGAGGTCGACGTCACCACGCTCGTCGCCGCAGTCGGCGGGACCAAGGCCGGCATCAGCCAGCACCTGGCCAAGCTGCGCCTGGCCGGATGGATCGACGCACGCCGCGATGGCCGACGCCTGCTCTACCGAGTCACCGACCCCCACATCGTCACCCTCGTCCACCAAGCCGTCGAACACATCCTCGACCTGCGCGACTGACCCCCCGACACGGGCGGGGCAAGTTACGCAAGTGCTGCGCGCTGAGCGCGCCACCATCCCCTTGCGATGGCCGAGGCGCACGCACGCGAAGGCCCTGGATCGATTTGTGGTGATCCGTGCAATCGCTCATGAGGCGTGCCACAACTTCCTTTGCGCGTAGACACATAGCCGGGCGGGTTCACAGACTGTTCAGATGACGTGGATTCGCAGTCGTGTGCAGCTACTGCTTTTCGTCTCCTCCACCGTGCTGTTGCTCGGGGGCGGCGCGGCGTGGCTGCTGGGTGCCATGCCGTTCTCGGAGTCGCTGTGGGTTGCCGGGACGGTACTCGGGCTGGCGTTCTCGATCGCGTGGACGGCGGGCGCGATCCGGCGCCGTCAGCCGAGCGTCGACGTCATCGCGCTGCTCGCACTGGCTGGTGCCCTGTGGGTAGACGAGCCGTTCGCAGGCGCGATGATCACGGTGATGCTCGCCTCGGGCCAACTGCTTGAGGCGAGGGCGGCGGCACGGGCGCGGCGCGAGCTGAGCCTGCTGGTAGAGCGGGCCCCGCGCACGGCCCGGCGCCGGCTGGAGGGCAGTGTCGTCGAGGTCCCTGTGGACGAGGTCTGCAGGGGGGACCGGATCCTGGTGGGCACGGGGGAGGTCGTTCCGGTCGACGGGCGCCTCGTGTCGGGTGGGATCCTGGACGAAGCCGCGCTGACGGGGGAGTCCCTGCCGGTCGAGCGACCGGCAGGGGATGAAGTGCGCAGCGGGGTGGTCAACGCCGGGCCGCCGATCGACCTCGTCGCGACCTCGGTGGCTGCGGAGTCCACCTATGCGGGTGTGGTGCGCCTCGTGGAGCAAGCGCAGGCGTCGTCGGCGCCGTTCGTGCGCGCGGCTGACCGGATCGCGGTTGTCTTCGTCCCGCTCACCCTGGTGCTAGCTGGCGTGGCGTGGGTACTCAGCGGGGACGCGGTGCGCGCGGTCGCCGTTCTGGTGGTCGCGACGCCGTGCCCGCTGCTGCTTGCGGCACCGATCGCGATCATGTCCGGGCTGTCCCGCGCTGCGCGCATCGGTGTTGTCGTCAAGGGTGGCGGCGCGCTGGAGCGGCTGGCTGCCGGGCGCGTCATGCTCTTCGACAAGACGGGCACCCTGACCCAGGGGCAGCCGACCCTGGCCGACGTCGTCACAGCCAGCGACCGGGTGGACGCCGACGAGGTCCTGCGCCTGGCGGCCTCGCTCGACCAGGTATCCCCGCACGTCCTCGCCTCCTCGATCGTCACCGCAGCGACCCGCCGCGGCCTGACGCTGGAGATGCCCGAGAACGTGCAGGAAGAGCACGGGTACGGGCTGCGCGGGCGGGTCGGCACCCACGAGGTGCAAGTGGGCAAGGCCGAGTGGATCGTCGGCGACACGCAGCCCGCATGGGTGCGTCAGGTGCGCCGGCGCGCGGACCTGGACGGCTCACTCACCGTGTTCGTCGCGATCGACGGCGAACCGGCGGGGGCGTTCCTTCTCCAGGACCCGATCCGGTCCGACGCGCCGCGAATGATCCGCACGTTGCGCGAGGCCGGCATCAGCCGGGTCGTCCTGGTCACCGGAGATAGGGCCGACATCGCCGACACCGTCGGGCGGATCGTCGGGGTCGATACCGTGCTGGCCGACTGCGACCCGGCCGACAAACTCGCCGCGATCGAGTCCGAGGCCGCGCACGCCGCGACAATCATGGTCGGTGACGGCGTGAACGATGCCCCGGCGCTGGCCGCCGCGGGGGTCGGCGTGGCCCTGGCCGCGCGGGGAGCGACCGCGTCATCGGAGGCCGCCGACGTCGTCCTGACAGTCGACCGGCTCGATGCCCTCGCCGATGCGATCCTCATCGCCCGCCGGTCCAAGCGCATCGCCCTGCAGGCGGTCCTGGTGGGTATGGGCCTGTCGCTGGTCGCGATGGTCGCAGCAGCGGTCGGGTTGCTCCCGCCGGCGGCCGGTGCGGTCACCCAGGAAGTCATCGATATCCTCGCGATCGGCATCGCCCTGCGGGCCGTCCTTCCCGGCAAGGTCCACACGATCGCGATGCCGTCAGCCGACATCGCCATCGCGCACGAACTGAAGGTCGAGCACGACGCGGTGCTCGCCGTCGTCGAGCAGATCCGGGCCGTGGCCGACACCCTCTCCACGCAGAACTGCGATCTCGCTCCGGCACACACCCTGCTCGACCGTCTCGAGGGAGAACTCCTCCCGCACGAGCGGGCCGACGAGTCGCTGCTCGTGCCGCTGGTCGACCGGGCCCTCGGCAGTTCCGACACGACCGCCGCGATCAGCCGCACCCACGCGGAAATCGAGCACCAGGTCAGCCGCCTGCGCCGACTGCTTACCAACTTGGACAACGACACCGTCCAACCCGAAGACGTCGTCGAGCTCCGACGACTGCTCTACGGGCTGTACGCAGTCCTACGCCTGCACAACGCCCAGGAAGAAGAGGGTGCGTTCAGCCTCGTGCCCACCGGAGCACGCAGCACTGGCAACTGAGCCGCAGCAGTGGGCCGACACGACCCGTGGGTCGCTGCTTCCGCCGCCTGAAACGCCCGCCGAATCCACCCGAGAGCGAGAAACCCGATGTCCAACCTCATCCAGAAGCTGACCGCATTCGTCCGCAGCCCCCAGGGCCGCACCGTGATCGACCAAGCCCGACGGCAGGCGGCCAAGCCGGAGAACCGTCGCCATCTGGCACGGCTGCGCGCCCAGATGACCCGGAGACCCTGAACTCACCCATCCCCATACCCAGACCGTACTGACCGACAACGACGGAGGACCCCATGTGGGAAGCGCTCAAGAACGCAATCATCGGTGTGAAGGAGGCGGTGGGGCTTGAGATCCCTGGGCTGCCAGCCGACCTGGGCTCCCTCGGCGAGTCGGCCACGACCGTAGTGCAGGACTTCACGAACTCCGCAACCGGCCTCGTTGACGAGGCGACCAGCGTTGTCGATGGAGCGACCGCCGCCACTGACGCGATCACCGGGCTACCCGTGGGTGACATCCTGCCGGAGTAGTTGCAGCCTGATCAGCGACCAGGAGGGTCGACAGGGTATGAGTCGACGCTGACCCACACCGCATCGGCCGCGCCGATGGCGACCTCGACGCGATCCCCCACGCGCTCACCCGTCACGCTTGAATGGGAGATCAACACGGAACCAACTGCCAGGTTCCTCTCATCCAGGTGAATACGGGTCCCGAGGTTGATCTCCCGCGCTTCGAGATACCGCAGAATTTCGGGCTCGTGATCCGAGATGCGAATGACACATCCGTGAGCGCCGGGGTCGATCTCACTCAGACGCGCTGCGGAGCTGGACCCCACAGCGCGCTCGATGCTCCCATCGGAGCGAGGGATCGGGTCTCCGTGCGGGTCGCGGGCAGGGTGGCCGAGCACCTCATCCATGCGGTCCAGAACAAGGTCGGACACCGCATGCTCGAGGGCATGCGCCTCTACATGCACCTCATCCCAACCGAGACCTAGACGCTCGACCAGGTAGGTCTCCAAGACGCGATGGCGACGCACAACCATCACGGCGATCTCGTGACCGGCGGGGGTAAGTCCGATGCGCCCATACGGCTCGTAGTCGATCAATCCGTCCCGGGCGAGCTTCTTCAGATTGGCTGACACCGACGAGGGCGTTACCGCCAAAGTCTCGGCGATCTCGTTCGTAGACACGGAACTGCCAGGCCACTCCTGCGCCTTCCAGATGATCCGGAGGTAGTTCTCCCCCATCTCCGAAGCACGTCGATCTCCCATGTCCCGATCCTACGGGCGCCACTTCGAGCAACCCCGCGCACCTGGGTGTGGCACACAGGGACCCGGAAGGGCTGATCATCGGCGCCGCCTTGCTCGCGGAGCCACCGGGCCATCGCGTGGACCACGGGCGTCTACCTGGACTGGCTAGGGTGATACCAAGGACTGATTGGGCGGTTCACCGTCGGTCCGATTCCCAGCAACGGCTAACCAAGCACCGTCTGTCGCGATGTCCCGCCGAAGACAGCCAGCAGGACACCGCCAGTGAGCGGCGGCCGCCGCATCGACGGCACAGCGAGCCGCCATCGGTCGCCCAGAGAACACCGCCATCTACCGGCAGAAGTCACAGACCTGACCGCCCGCGGCCTGACCGGCGTCAAGCTCGTGACCTCCGACGCCCACTCCGGGCTGGTCGCCGCGATCGGCGCGACCCTGCCCGGCGCCAGCTGGCAACGCTGCCGCACCCACTACGCCGCGAACCTGATGTCGACCTGCCCCAAGTCGTCCTGGCCATGGGTCAAGACGATGCTCCACAGCGTCTGCGACCAGGTCGACACCGACGCGGTCCACGCCCAGTTCGACCGGCTCCTGGACGCCGTCGCCGACAAGCTCCCCACGGTCGGCAACCACCTCGAGGCCGCCCGGGAGGACCTCCTCGCGTTCACCGCGTTCCCCAAGGAGGTCTGGCGCCAGATCTGGTCCAACAACCCCATATCTGTTAACCGGTTCTCGGGCGACACGTTGGCGCTGGCGGCGTGAGGCTGCCCGGGCTCGGGTCGGGGCGGGCGGATCCTGCGGGGAGCTGGCGAGGGGAGGGGTCATGGAATTGCGGGTGCGACGTACTGACGGCGGGCACGAGTTGAGCGGTGGCTGGGTTGGCGTCGGGGAGGTGAACGCGTTCCTGGGGCACCTGGCCGGCAGGGGCTTCTCGCCTGCGACGGTGCGGGCCTACGCCTACGACCTGTTGAACTTCGCTCGGTTCATCGGTGGGCGGGACCTGTTGGTGGCGGACGTGGGCCCGACGGACATCTTCGAGTGGATCGACGTCCAAGGGGTGCGCCGACCGGGCCAGGCCGGCGGCGTCGTGGCGTTGCGGCGCCCGGGCGCGGCGCCGTCCTCGGTGAACCGGCGTGTCGCAGCGGTCCGCGCGTTCTTCGAGTATCAGGTGATGACGGGGGCCCGGGCGCAGAACCCGGTCCCGACGCCGCGGCGGGGCGCCGGAGCCAGGCCAGCACCTGGGGGTTTGCTCGGCCATCTCGGGTCTGGACGTGCCCGTGGTGGTGGTCGCTTGGTGCGTCAACCGCGCCAGTTGCCTGAGTCCCTGCCGATGGATCAGGTCCAGGAGTTCCTGGGGAGCTTGCGCACTCACCGGGACCGGGCGATGGTGCTCGCGATGCTGCTCGGCGGACTGCGTTCGGCCGAGGTCCGCGGGCTGCTCCTGGAAAGCATCGATACTGGCCGACGGCGCCTGCGGGTGGTCGGCAAGGGCGCCAAGGAACGCGTCGTCCCTATCGATGCGGCTTTCTTCACCGAGTTCGGCGCCTATCTTCGCCTGGAGCGGCCCCTCGGTCTGGCCACCCCGGAAGCCTTCGTCGTCCTGCGGGGCCCGGGCGCCGGGCGCCCGATGGGTGAGGCGGCGCTGCGAAGTCTGTTCCGCCGCCACCGGGCGTCCTCCGGTGCGATCCGGGTTCGCCCCCACAGGTTGCGGCACACCTACGGCACCGAGCTCGCCGCAGCGGGGATCGACCTGCTCGCGCTGCGGGACCTGATGGGCCACGTCAGCCCGCAGACCACCGCCGCCTACGTGCACCTGTCGATCGAGCACCTGGCGGCCGAGTACGCCGCCGCCCGGGCCGTGATGAGCGGGGCACGGTCATGAGCGCCGCCGTCGCGCGCATCGCGACCGCTGGCGACCACGATCTTCTCGGGGACTACGTCGATCACCTGGATACCCTCGAGCTGTCCGACCGGGCCCGACGCGACCGGCTGCGCGCCGCCCGCACGTTCCTGACCACCGCGGGCGACCTGACCGCCTGGATGGATCTGCCTACCGGCGTCCGGGTGCAGGACCTGCGCCGGACCGGGGCATGGCCTTTCCTCGTCCACGCCATCGGCGCTGGGCTCGTGCGCCTGGACCTGGACCTGGCCGGGGCGAAGAACCTCACCGGCCTCGCTGCCACGATCGAAGCCCGAGACCCGGGCGGCTTCACCGCCGCCCGGACGGGCGGCGCGACACTGGGCTGGACCCAGACATGGGTCCAGACCGTGCTGGGTGAGTGCCTCGCGGTGATCCTCGCCTGGCACGGGGGCGCCGTCAGCCAGGTCACGAGCGCGGTGATCGACGACTTCGACGCTGCACTCCACTCGAGCGTGACGATCCCAGCCTCGACGAAGAAGGCCTACCGGTGCCGACTGGCCAGCCTGCGTCAGATCCTGTTCCAGGCCCACATCGTGAACGACCCACCCAGACGACGGCCCTGGGCCCGCAGCCTCGAGCAGCGTCTGGACGCCGTCGCCATGGCCGAACCGATCCGCGAGGTGATCGGGCGCTACGTGCGCACGCGCGCCACCGTGCTACGCCCGAAGTCAGTCGAGTCCCTGGTCAACGACCTCCTGCCGGTCGCGGAATACCTCACCACCCACCACCGCGACCTGCGAACCTTCGCCGACCTGCGCCGTGAGCACGTCGAGGGTTTCCTGGCCTGGAACCAGACCCGAGGCTGGCGAGGGCAACGAGCCGCCGCCGGCACCGGACGCACCATCTCCCGGTCCGTGGCCGCCTCCACCGTCCTGACCCTACGCAACCTCCTGGACGACATCACCGCCTGGGGCTGGGACCAGGCACCGGCCCGCCGACTCGTCTTCGCCGCCGACATCCCCAAGCTCGACCGTCCCCTGCCCCGCGCCCTCGCACCCGACATCGACGCCGCACTGATGAGCGCCGTTGCCCAACTGGACGACCCGTTCGCCCGCACCGGGCTGACCGTGCTGCGCGGCGCGGGCCTGCGCATCGGGGAACTGCTCGACCTCGAGCTCGACGCCGTCGTCGACTACGCCGCTGCCGGGACCTGGCTGCGTGTCCCGCTCGGCAAGCTCGCCACCGAACGCATGGTCCCCCTGGACCACGACACGCTCACCGCTCTGGACCAATGGGCCGCGACCCGCGGGCAGCACCGACCCGTGCCCCATCCGCGGACCGGCGCACCGACCGACTTCTTCTTCACCGAGCACGGCCACCGGCTCGGCGCCACGAGGCTGCGCAACGGGCTGCTGACCGCCGCCCGCGACGCCCAGTTGCACGGCCCCGGCGCACAGGTGCTGGTCGTGACCCCCCACCAGCTGCGCCACACCTACGCGACTGCCCTTGCCAACGCCGGCATGTCGCTGCAAGCCCTCATGGCGCTGCTCGGGCACGTGACCCCCGAGATGACGATCCGCTACGCCACCCTGGCCTCCCCGACCCTGCGCGCCGCCTACGACGAGTCGATCGGCAAGCTCCGACGCCAGCTCACCTTGACCCCCGTCGGACGCCCGATCGTGCCCGACAAGATCGCCTGGCTCGGCACCGAGATGCTCAAGACCCGGCTCGGGAACGGGTACTGCTCGCGCCACCAGGCCCAGGGCGCCTGCCCCTACGCCAACATCTGCGAGACCTGCGACCACTTCACCCCAGCCGCCGAGTTCACCGCAGCGTTGACCGACCAGGTCGCCGACATCCGCGCCCTGCAGACCGACGCCGAAGCCCGAGGATGGGCCTCCGAAGCAGCCCGCCACGACCGCGCCGCGACCGCCATCGAGCACCACCTCGACCGGCTCCGCCCACGCACCGAGAACCCCCCAGCCCTTGCCCCGCCCACGAGAGCCGGTTAAACGAGCGCCTGAACCGGGAGATCCGCCGGCGCACCGACGTCGTGGGGATCTTCCCCGACCGCACCAGCATCATCCGACTCGTCGGCGCCGTGCTGGCTGAGCAGCACGACGAATGGGCCGAAGGACGCCGCTACCTCGCCCTGGACGTCCTCGGCCGATCACGGCTGACCGCCTTGCCCGAGAACGCCCCGGAGGTGACCACCGACCAGCTCCCGGCGCTCAGCGCCTAACCATCGAAGATCACGCGGAAGCCGTCACACACCACGCCCCGGGGACTTGACCCGCGGCAGCCTGAACCAGCTGCCATCAAGGCGCGAGGCAACCCCCACGTCCATGGTCACCCCTTGCTTCGCCGTGCGGATCTCGATTCGAACCGCCTGGGCTGCCCGCAGTTGACGAATATCCGCCTACAACCTGGGAGCGCACTGAACGTTGCCCGGAGACGCTGAGATACTCGACCGCCGCGACGACGCGATCACACCCCGGGCACCAGACGTGGCGGGGGTCAACGCGGCCGGTGCACGGGGGGCCCCGATGCGGTTGGGAACGGCAGGTCTCCCACTCAGCGCCCGCCGACCGCGGTGGGGTTCCGTGCAGCGACACCACCGAGGTCGCGATTGTCGACGACCGTGCAGCCCCGAGCCGCCCGCACGACCCGTCTGCATAACCATGCACGACGACCCGCTTGGTACCTCGACCCCAAGGGCCGAGACGCTGACAGCAACGCGTGTAGCAACCCGCCGACGACCGGCCCCGTCCGCGGACGTCCGTCCGCGGACGCGCAACCTGCGTGACCAGCCCAGACGGACGCCGCCGGACACAGGCGGACGTCGTTCCGATGACTGACACGGAAGAGGTCACTGGTTCGATCCCAGTATCGCCCACCATGTTGGTGCAGGTCAGCGGCGCGTCTCCCACATGGGAACGCGCCGCATCTCATTAGTCGAGACACCGGCTCGTCGCACGAGCGGGCGCGAGCAAGCCTTCGCGCTACCGACGGCCCCGAAGATGGCCGGCGCCGCGCGCCGGCCATCCCTTTCTCAGAGCAGCTCGACGCTGTCGGCCTGCGGTCCTCGATCGCTCTGCCGCACCTTGAACCGGACCCGATCACCCTCCTGCAGCGACTCGGCGCCACGGACGACCGACACGTGCACGAACAGGTCCGCGCCCCCCGCATCCGGGGTGATGAAGCCGAACCCGCGCTCCGCGTCGTAGCGCGCGACCACGCCCTCGCCGCCGTGCACAGGCCCGGCTGACGCCGCCGGCGGGCCCGACCGACCGCGCGCAGGAGCCACGTGGGCGTCCCGTGGAGCCGAGCCGCGCACGAGCTGGATGTTCCGGGCCTGGAGCCCCTTCTCGCTCTGGCCGACGTCGTAGGTCACGCGATCACCCTCGACGAGCTCGGTCAGCCCCCCAGGGAGCGACCGGACGTGGACGAAGATGTCGTCGGCGCCGACGTCGGGAGTCACGAACCCGAAACCCTTGTCCGCGTCGTACCAGGACACGGTGCCGTCCGCTCCGTCGGACGCCACAGGTCGCCCAGCCGCCTCGGCCCCGAGCCGCAGCAGGTGGTCCGCCTGCGGCCCCCGCTCCCCGTCGACGACCAGGAACGCCACCCGCTGTCCCTCCGCGATCACGCCGCCCCCCACGATGGCCGAGCTGTGCACGAAGATCTCGGCGCCACCGCCGTCGGGCGTGATGAAGCCGTACCCCTTGCCCGGCTCGTACCAGGAGACCGTGCCGAGCACGCCCACGGGCGCGTCGGGGGCGACATCCCCCGTGACCCGGACGCGGCGCGCCTGCGGGCCGCGGTCCCCCTCGCCCAGCTCGAACTCGACGACCTGCCCCTCTCGGAGCACCCTCGGCCCGTCGCCGCCGACGATCTCGGACGCGTGCACGAACAGGTCCTCGGTCCCGTCCCCGAGGAAGAGGAAGCCGAACCCCCGCTCAGCATCGAACCAGCGGACAGTTCCCTGGGGCACGGTTGACTCCTTGTCGAGCGGACGTTGCTGGCACCCAGTATCCCTTGACCGAGCCGCGCGTCGACTGCGGCCCGCACGAGTCGCACCAGGCCCAGGAGTGTGCGGTGGCGACTGTCATGAGCACGCACACCTCGACCGACCAGGACGGAGCCGTCACCCAGACGGCCGACGTCAGGTCGAGGCCTTGCTCACCTCAGTCGCAGCAGGCCCTCGCGGAACTGGTCGGCGGGATGCCAGTAGGGAAGCCGCAGGTGCGTGCCGAAGCCGCCGAACACCGAGGAGGTCGGCCCTGGCACGACCCTGACCCCGCGCCGTCGTCCACGCTCGGCGAGCGCGACGGCGTCCGTGCCGGTGTCGACCCACAGCCCGGTGCCGCCACTGGGCGGCGTCCAGGTCCAGTGCGGGTGCACTTGGGCGAGGACGCGGCTCGCCTCATCGAGCGCCGCAGCCAGCTGGGCATGCCTCTGGGCAAGGGCTTCGTCCGCCCTGGCCAGGAGCCGGGCGGTGACGAGCTGGTCCAGCACCGGTCCGGCGATGTCCACGGCCTTGCGGGCCTCGGTGAGTCGGACGATCGCGCCGTGCGAGCCGCGGATCCACCCGATGCGCAGTCCGCCCCAGAGGAGCTTGGAGGCGGTGCCGACCGTGAGCACGGGGCCACCCGGAAGGAGCGAGCCCCACGGCGCCCGGTGGGTGCTCCGGTCGAGGAGCACGTCCGTCGTGCACGAGTCCTCGACGGTGAGGACCTGGTGCCGGAGCACCAGCTCGGCCAGCCGACCACGGTCCGCGCTCTGCATGCTGACCCCCGTCGGGTTGTGCCCGATGGGCTGGACGTACAGCAGGCGGGGACGCCGGCTCTCCAGGAGCCGGGCGAGGTGCGCGACGTCGAGGCCCGTCGGTCCCATGGGGACAGGCAGGAGTCGGGCGCCGCAGGCGCGGAAGGCCTCGAGAGACCCCCGGTAGGTGGGCTCCTCGACGACGACCTCGTCGCCGGAGGAGACGAAGGTGTGGGCGATGAGCCAGACCGCCTGCTGGGCACCACCGGTGACCAGGACCTCGTCGGGCTCCGTGGGCCAGCCGTCGCGCGTGTACCGGGCCGCGATGGCCTCGCGCAGCACAGGCAGCCCCGCCGGGAAGTACCCGTCCCCGGCGACGAGGTCACCGAGGTCCTCCTCGCGCAGCGAGGCGAGCGCCTCGGCGACCATCGGCAGCCCCGGGAGTGCGCCGCTCGTGAGATCGATCGAGCGGTTCTCGTGCCCGGTGTGCGAGGCGAGTCGCCCCTCGGTCGCGTTGCTCGCTCCTAACCACCCGACTCCGGTGCGACTGCGGACGCGCGAGCCCGAGCCCTGCCGAGTCGCCAGGAGGTCCTCGGCGCTCAGCAGGTCGTACGCCTCGGCCACGGTGACCCGGGAGACCCCGAGCGCATCGGCCAGCACACGCTGGGAGGGCAGGATCGCACCGTCGCGCAGCACGCTCTCGTCGATGAGCTCCCCGATCGCCGCAGCCAGCGCGTCGGGAAGCGTGCGGCCGGCTTCCGGCCAGTCGCCGAGCAGGCGGCACAGCGTCGCCACCTCGACGTGCGAGTCGGCTGAGCGGGTGGGCACGGTCGCCTCCTCGGATCGGGTAGTGCGCTGGTCCTGATGCTAGGGGGCACCGGTCGAGGCCCAGCGATCCACTTGCGCCGAACTGGCGTGGGCGGCGACCCGTGCGCGCGCGGATGCTGAGGCACGGACGCGGCAGTCATCGGAGACTGCGCTCCGACGGAGAGGTTGACTTCGATGGCAACAGTGATCCTGCTGGGAACCTTCGACACGAAGGGTGAGGAGTACGCGTGGTTGCGCGACCGGCTCCGCGACGAGGGATGCGAGACGCTCCTGATCGATGCAGGGGTGTTCTCGGACGGACACGGCATCGCCGACGTCCTTCCCGCCGAGGTCGCTGCCGCTGCGGGTGACGACCTCGAGGAGCTCCGCGCCGCACGCGATCGCGGGGCGAGCATGAGAGTCATGGCCCGTGGCGCGGCCGTGCTCGTCAAGCGGTTCGTCGACGAGGGCCAGGCGGATGGCCTCCTCGCCGTCGGCGGCTCCGGGGGTTCCTCGGTCGCCGCCAAGGCCATGCAGGCGATGCCCGTCGGTGTGCCGAAGCTGCTCGTCTCGACGATGGCCGCGGGCGACGTCAGCCCGTACGTCGGCGTCTCGGACGTGACGCTCATGTACTCGGTCGTGGACGTCTCGGGGATCAACTCGATCTCCCGGCGCGTGTTCGGCAACGCCGTCGCGGCGATCGCCGCGATGGCCAAGCACTACGCCGCGACCGCAGACGCGCCGGCCGAGGACGAGAAGCCGCTGATCGGCGCCACGATGTTCGGCCTGACCACCCCTGCGGTGGACGAGGCGCGGGCCCGGCTGACCGAGCTCGGCTACGAGGTTCTCGTCTTCCACGCCACGGGCGCGGGTGGCAAGGCGATGGAGGCGCTCGCCGAGGCCGGCTTCCTCGCGGGGGTCCTCGACCTGACCACCACCGAGCTGGCCGACGACCTCGTCGGCGGGGTCCTGACCGCCGGGCCGCACCGCCTCGAGGCCGCAGGGCGAATGGGTCTGCCTCAGGTGGTGAGCGTCGGCGCGCTCGACATGGTCAACTTCGGGCCGGAGGCGACCATCCCCGCGAGCTTCGCCGGGCGGCGGTTCCTCGTGCACAACCCCACGGTCACCCTCATGCGGACGTCCGCGAGCGAGATGGCCACGCTCGGGACGTCCATCGCGACGAAGCTCGCCGCTGCGACAGGTCCGGTGGCCGTCTTCCTGCCCCTCCAGGGCGTCTCGGGGATCGACGTCGCCGACGGCCCCTTCGAGGACGCGGCAGCCGATGCAGCGCTGTTCGCGGCGATCCACCAAGGTCTCGACGGCACCGGCATTCCCGTCACCGACGTCGACTGCCGGATCAACGACCCGGGCTTCGGTCTCGCTGCGGCGAACGCCCTCCACGCACTCATCACCGGTACGACCACCACAGAGAAGGAATGATCATGGACAGGACCACAGCACTCGCCCGACTGCGCGCGACCGTCGCGGCGGGCAAGCCGATCGTCGGCGGCGGAGCGGGGACCGGCCTCTCGGCCAAGTCGGCAGAGGCAGGCGGGATCGACCTGCTCATCATCTACAACTCCGGCCGGTACCGGATGGCGGGCCGCGGTTCTCTCGCCGGGCTGATGGCCTACGGCGACGCGAACGCGATCGTCACCGAGATGGGCAACGAGGTGCTCCCCGTCGTCAAGGACACCCCGGTCATCGCCGGCGTCAACGGCACCGACCCCTTCCGTCTCATGGGCCCGTTCCTCGACGACCTCAAGCGTGCGGGCTTCGCCGGGGTGCAGAACTTCCCGACCGTCGGACTCATCGACGGGGTGTTCCGGGCGAACCTCGAGGAGACCGGCATGAGCTTCGGCCTCGAGATCGACATGATCGCCCTCGCGCACGAGCGCGACCTGCTGACCACGCCCTACGCCTTCGACACCGACCAGGCGACGGCGATGGCGAGAGCCGGTGCCGACATCCTGGTCCCGCACATGGGCCTGACGACGAGCGGGACCATCGGGGCCCAGACGGCGATCACCCTGGACGAGGCGGCCGTCAAGGTCCAAGAGCTGCACGACGCCGCCAAGCGCGTGAACCCCGACATCCTCGTGCTCTGTCACGGCGGCCCGATCGCCGAGCCGGATGACGCGCAGTACATCCTCGACCACACCGAGGGGATCGTCGGGTTCTACGGCGCGTCCTCGATGGAACGCCTGCCCACCGAGCTCGCCATCAAGGCCCAAGCCGCCCGCTTCAAGGCCCTCACCCTCTGACCGCCCGCACCACACCAAGGAACCTCGGACGCGCGGGGTGGACCGACCTCGCTCCGCGCGTCGAGGTCAGTCCGCCGTGCCGACGCGACGGAGCAGATCCGACGCGCGTGCGCGCGCCGGGCAACGACCCCATGATCCTTCAGAGAGGCAGAGTCATGTCCGCAACCACCGTTGAACCCGACACCAAGCAGATCAAGGAGACCATCCCGCTCTGGTTGGCGATCGGCACCACGGTCCTGATCTCCGTACCGTTCTCACTCTGGCTCGGCACGTGGAACTTCGCCGTCTGGGTCTCGTTCATCGTCTGGGCGGAGTACTTCACGCTCGGCGCGAAGCCGTCGGCCATCAAGACGATCCTGCCGAGCTTCGCGTACTCCGCCATCATCACGGGACTGATCCTGGCCGCGATCCCATACCTCGACTTCCTGCCCAGCCTCGTGACCCAGGGTGACCTCGCCGTCATGCTCGCGCTGTTCGTCGGCATGTCCGCGGTGGTCTACTCGATGAAGTGGTTCGCGGTCCTCCAAGAGGGCTCCTTGCCGTTCTTCAACGGGATCTCGATGGTCCTGGCGGTCTACTTCTCCGGGAGCTTCCCGCAGGTCGTCACGGGCGGCGCTGCACCGATCTGGGCGGCGGTCTGGGCCATCGCGATGGGTGTGTTCGGTGTGCTCCTCGCGCTCTTCAACATCTGGTTCACCTTCCCCCGCGAGGTGAAGTGAGCTGACCGTACCGGGGACGCCCGCACCGACCGCGTCGGTGCGGGCGTCCCCGACGCTCGACCGAGCTGGGCGACCGGCCGGACGTGCACCAACGCGTTCCCCAACGGCGCCAATGGCGGACGCCGGCTCACGCGCCCGGCCCTACTCGCCGAGGCTCTGCCCGAGCACTGTGAGGACCGCGGCGCGCGACTCCGCCGCTCGTTCACCGCGATGCTCGAGCAGAAGCTCCACCAGCTGTTCGCTGACCAAGGTCAGCGCGGCTCGCGAGGTGTGCAGCAGCTCGTCACGGAAGGACTCGATGATCGGGGGGATGATCAGCGCGGTGGTGGCCACGGCCACCAGCGGAGCGTTGGCGAAGGATGTCAGGGCAAGGACGCGGGCTCCTGCGTCCCGGGCCGCGGATGCCACCTGGAGAGTCAGCCGGTTCGCCCCCGAGCCGGAGAGCGCCAGGCACACCGAGCGCGACGACAGCTGGCGCGCCGCGATCTCCTGGGCAAGCGTGTCCGGCAGGTACTCCGCGGGGCGCCCTGCCGCGCCGAGCCGCATGGCGGCGTCCAGACCGAGCGGCGCCGAGAGCCCGTTCGCGGCGATCACCACGCGATTGGCCTGGTCGAGCGCCGTCACGAAGTCCACGACGGCCTCGTCGGTGAGTGCGGCGGTGATCCGTGGCAGGCTGCGGCCGAACGTGTCGATCCCGGCACGCAGCGTCCCCAGCGAGGTGCCGTCACCGGCCTTGGGCTGCCGGCCCGTGGCGAGCACCGGCTCACGCGCGAGCGCGACGCGCAGCTGCGGGTAGCCCTCGTACCCCAGGGTCTGCGACAGCCGGATCACCGAGGCGCGTCCCACCCCGACGAGGTCGGCCAGCTGCTGGGCCGTGCACTCGACCGAGCCCTCGAGATCCGCGGCGATCGCATCCGCCACGCGCCGTTCGCTGGGCTGCAGCGACGGTCCTAACGTGGCGATGCGCACCGACGGCGGTGCGTCAGCTGGTCCCGTCCACGTCACGAGTGCGGGCTCCTCTCATGATGCGTCGGCGGATCGCCCCGGAGATCGCGTCGATGACCATCGTGACCGCGATCACCACGATGATGAGCACCCCGACACTGTCCCACTGACGGTACTGGGTGTACCCGGTCAGCATGTCACCGACGCCGCCGACGCCGATCAGCCCCAGGATCGCCGACGTGCGGACGTTGATCTCGAACCGGTAGAGCGCGAGCGACATCAGCTCGGGCGCAGCGGCCGTCCACAGTCCCCAGCGGGCAACCTCGAGCACGTTGCCCCCTGCGGCGCTCACCGCCTCGGCGGTGCCGCCAGGAACGGCCTCGATCGTCTCGTATGTCCACTTGCCGTGCGTGCCGATGCCACCGATCGCCAGAGCGAGGGCTCCGGTGAACGGCGTGAGGCCTGTCACGGTGAGGATGATGATCGCGATGATCACCTCGGGGACGGCGCGCAGGACGGCGAAGATCCCGCGCAGCGGCAGCCGCACCCACAGCGGGCTCACCCCGGCTGCGGCCGGGATGCCCAGCACCGTGGACAGGATCACGCCGAGGACGGCGCCCACCCACGCCATCGAGACGGAGACCCACGTCTGGTACAGCGCGGCTGGCAGCCGGCTCCAGTTCGGGCTGGAGAACATCAGACCGAGGTAGTGGCGCAGGTCGCTGGGGAGCCCGGCGAGGTCGGACCAGCTGATCCTCAGGTGCAGGACTGCCCCGAGCACCACACCGCCGACCACGAGCTGCGCCGCGCGCACGCCGAGGCGGCTCGCGCGCCGAGGGGGCCGCACGATGGGGAGCGTCGCGGCCGTCATCGCAGCCTCTTGCGCAGGTAGTTGGAGGCGACCTCGATCGCGATGACCACCACGAGGATCTCCAGGACGATCGTCGAGAGGGCGCCGTAGCGGTAGAAGCCGCGGACCTCGTCGATGAGGCGACCGAGCCCACCGGCGCCGACCAGGCCGAGGATCGACGAGACCCGCACGTTGAGCTCGAGCGAGTAAAGCACCTGGCTGGCGTAGACGGGCCAGGTCTGGGGCAGTGCCGTGAGCCTGTTGATCTGGCTCTGCGTGCCGCCGGCAGCGTGACCGGCCTCCATGTACGACGCGTCGGCCGAGTCGATGGCCTCGGAGACGAGCTTGACCACGATGCCCAGGTCGAACAGCACGAGCGTGATCACGCCAGGCAGCGCGCCGACGCCCACCATCGCGACCAGGATGGTCGCGTACACCAGGTCGGGGACCGCCCGGATGACGTTGAGCACGGCACGGACGGCAGCACGGCTCGCGCTCGGGTTGGTCGGGCGAGCTGCCCACAGCGAGAGCGGCAGGGCGAGCAGGGCGGACAGCGCCGCGCCGACCACTGCCATCTCGAGCGTCTCGAGCAACGGCTTCCAGGTTCGCGGCAGGATCGACAGGTCCGGGTGGAAGAGCTTCGCGATCCGCTGCGAGCCGTTGTCCCAGTTGCGTGCGATCGCGGCCAGGTCGATGTGCACCCCGCCGAGCGCAGGCAACGTCGTCAGCACCGTGATGACGACGATCACCCCGACGACGACGGCGACGCGCGGCCACGTGCGCGGTCGAGCAGGTACGGACAGCTGACTCACGATCACTGCCCCACGATGTCGCGCGTCTGGATCGGACGACCGTAGATCGCCTCGAAGTCGGCGTCGGTCGCCGACGCGGCAGGCCCGTCGTACACGATCTCGCCGGCGCGCAGGCCGATCATCCGCGTCGTGTACTGCCGGGCGAGATCCATCACGTGCAGGTTGACCAGCACGGTCAGGCCGCGCTCGGTGTTGATGCGGCGCAGGTCCGACATCACCGTGTGCGCCGTCGGCGGGTCGAGGCTGGCGACGGGCTCGTCCGCGAGCATGACCTGGGGTTGCTGGGACAGCGCGCGGGCGATCGCGACCCGCTGCTTCTGACCGCCGGACAGCGCCCCGGCGCGGCCCCACACCTTCTCGAGCATGCCCACCGAGTCCAGCGCGCTCATCACGATCTCGCGATCCCGAGCGCTGGCCACGCCGAGCACCGTCTTCCACGTCGGGGTGTGCGAGAAGCGCCCGACGAGGACGTTGTGGTAGATGCTCGCGCGGTCCGCGAGGTTGAAGCCCTGGAAGATCATCCCGATGCTCCCCCGGACCTGACGCAGCCGGCGCCCGCGGAGCTCGTTGACCGTGTAGGGGCCCACCTGCACGGTGCCGGAGGTGACCGGCACCAGCGCGTTGATGGTGCGGATCAGGGTCGACTTGCCCGAGCCCGACAGCCCGACCACGGAGACCATCTCTCCCGGCTCGATCGCCAACGACACACCTCGCAGGCCCATCACACCGTTGGGGTAGCGCACCGTGACATCGGTCAGCCGGATGGGCCACGGCCCGGAGGCGGGGGGAAGGTCCCCCACCTCCGGGGCAGTGATCGCGTCATGCATGGAGGGTGCTCATTTCCCGGAGAAGCGGGCGTTGACCTGGCGTGCCACATCGATCGCCGCCGGGTCCGCCGGCACCCACGCGGTCTGGCCGAAGATGTTCTTCAGCGTGTCCGGGTCGACCTTGGAGAAGCCTGCCATCAGGGAGGTGATCTTCGCACGGAGGTCGGCGGGCACGTCCTTGCCGATCACGACGCCGCCGTTCGGGTACATCTTGGACAGGCCGAAGACCACGACCTTCGAGCCGATGTCCTTCACCTCGGAGGACTTGATGGCCGAGCGGGCGTCCCAGTAGGCGAAGCCGACCTCGGCGTCACCGTTGTAGACGGCCATGATCAGGTTGTCGTTGCCGGTCACCGGGACCTGGTCGAGGTTGTCGATGTTGACGCCCTCGCTCTCCAGTGCGAGCACGGGCAGCTGGTAGCCGGCCGGAGAGGTCGTGTTGCCGAAGGCCACCTTGGTGCCGGGCGTGATCTTCTTCAGGGCGTCGACGGCGATCGGCCCGACCCCCTTGTTGGCCTCGGCGTTGGCGACGCCGTTGCAGTAGAGGTACTTCTGCCCGTTGGCGCCGTAGGTGGCCTCGACAGGGGTGTCGGTGCAGTACTTGCCGGCGTGGGCGATGTTGGTGAAGAACTCCGACGCGTACGACGACGCGCCGTAGCGCACGTCCTGGAGGACCGGGAAGGCACCGCACTGGTCCTGGGCTGCGGCGAGCGAGCCGGCGTCGGCGATGGCGATCTGGGCCTGCCCGGCGCATACCGCCTCGACGGCAGCCTGGTAGTCCTTGGTGACCACGCCGGTGACGGTGATGCCGAGCTGCTTCGACAGGTAGTCGGTCAGCGGGGCCGTGGAGGTGACGAGGTCGGTGACCTTCTCGTTGGGGATCAGCGCGAGGGTGATCGACGAGGGCCAGGCTGCGGTACCGGTCGGCGAGGACCCGCCCGAGGAGGTGGCACTCGTGCCACCACTCGTGCTGCAGCCCGCCAGTGCGAGTGCGGCGACGGCCAGAAGGCCCGGCACCATGAGTGTCTTGCGCATGTCGGTCATGCCTTTCCCTGGGGGTGGCCGGCGCCGTCCGGCGCCGTCGGTTCGGGCACCGCGGTCGCGGCCCAGTTCGTGATGGCGCCGTAGAGGTCGGCCAGGGTCGTTCCGCTCATCGTGGGCCTCGGGTCGTCACCACGTGCGGTGACCCCGACGAGGGCCGTGTCAGCGCCGAGCTCGGCGGCCGGGGCGAGGTCGTACGCCCAGATGTCGCCGACGGCGAGCACCGGCCCCTCGGCCAGGTGGTCGGCGACGATCGCGACGAGCCCGGCGGGCTTGCCGATCGAGAAGTGCCGCTCGACCAGGTGGTCGGCGGCTCCCAGCAGCTCGAGGACGTGGTCGACGCGGATCTCCGGAGCGTTGGTCGCCAGGACCAGCCGTGCGCTGGGGGCCAGGCCGGCGAGGAACTCCCCCAGGCCGACGGGAGCCTCGACGGGTGCGGTCCGGCTGCCCAGCTCGTGGCGGCTGGCAAGGTAGGCCGGCCCGAGCACCGACTCCGGGATCTCCCGTTCGAGGGCCACCTGGCGGACCGCGTCGTAGCTGTCGCGGTAGACCGCGTCGCCGGCGTCCACGCGGTCGAGAGCGACGCGAGCCGCCTCCATCAGTCCGGGGTCGCCGGCAAGCGCAGCGACGTGGCGTGCGTAGGCGAGCACGGGTCCGTGGCCGAGGGCGATCGTGCCGTCGAAGTCGAAGACGACGGTGGGCTGCCGCATCTGCCTGCCTTCCGGGGGTTCTACGCGTGGACGATGCGGCCACTGTAGAGGGACTCCGTGGACGGATGGGCCACGCCCAGGTGAACTCTTGGTTACGAACCCATCACGCGAGGGCGCGGACCGGCTGGCGCGTGGGCGCGCGCCGAGCCAGGACCGGTCCCGGCGCGCCGCACGTCAGTCGACCCGTGCGCTCCGGTCGGCGCCTGGGAGCTCGCGAAGCGCCGGGATCGGTGAGGGCAGCAGCCAGAGGAACGACGCCACCGCCCCGATGACGGCCACCCACAGGGTGGGCCGAATCCCGATGACGCCGGCCAGGAAGCCGCCGGCGAGAGCCCCCAGCGGGCGCATCCCGAAGTTGACCGTTCGGTAGGCCCCCGAGACCCGGGAACGCAGGGCGTCCGGGACGACGGCGGCGAAGATCGACCCGGCGGCGACGTCCAGCCACATCACGCCGACACCGGACAGGAACTCGGCAGCGACGAGCATGCCGAGGACGACCGGTGTCGGGCCGTGAGCCGCCGGGATGAGCAGCATCGGGGCGGGGAACACGATGCAGCCGAGGAGGAAGGTACGGCCGACGCCGACGCGCCTGGCGAGCGGTCCGGCGAGCACCGCGCCGAGGAGCCCTCCGACGGCCCCCGCTCCGAGCACCCCGCCCAGCAGACCGGGGCCGAGGTGCAGGGTGACGGTGGCGTACAGGACGAACAGGGCGCTGATCATGAAGGTGAAGAGGTTGACGGTGGCGGTGGCTGCCAGGGCCGCCCTCATGATGGCCGAGCCGGTGATGAAGCGCCGACCGGCGGCGAGATGCCCGTCGCCCTTGGCCGCGGCCGGTGGTTCGACCGGCGCGATCCGCGAGAGGAACAGGGCGGAGCCGAGGAAGGAGAGAGCGTCGGCCAGCAGGGCCAACGGGGCCGTGAGCAGCTGGACCAGGACGCCGCCGATCCCTGGCCCTGCCACCTGGGCCATCGCGCGGCTGCCGCTGACCAGGGAGTTGCCCTCGACGTACCGGTCGGTGGGGACCATGGCGACGAACAGCGGAGCGTTGCAGACGTCGAAGAGAACCGCCAGGGTTCCGGCGGCGAACGCCACGACGTAGAGCTGGACGAGCGACAGGGCGTCGACGGCGTACGCGAGCGGGACGGTCGCGATGAGAGCGGCACGGCCGAGGTCCGCGGCGATCATGACGCGACGTCGGCGTGAACGCCGGTCCGCCCACGCACCGGCGTGCAGCGCGAAGAGCAGGTTCGGCAGCCACGTCGCGGCGGCGAGGTAGCCCATCTGAGCGGCGTCGGCATGCACGACGGTGACGGCGATCAGCGGGATCGCCAGGGCCGACACCTGGTCGCCGAGACTCGACACCGTCTGCCCCGTCCAGTAGCGACGGAAGGCCACGTCTCGCAGCAAGGTCGGGAGCCAGCGGGGCCGCCGTGGCCCGGGGTCGAGCACGAGGGTGCCGCTCGTGCCGTGGGAGGTCACGTGGTCGAGCCCGTCGGTTCGTCGGCGAGCCGATTCGGGAACGCCAGGTGCAGCACGGTGACCGGTCGGGAGCCTGCCGGTCGCGCATCCGCGTCCTCGAGGCGGTCGAGGTAGGGCCGCATCAGGTCCTGGATCTTGTCGCCCAGCTCCTGCAGCTCGGCGGCGGTCAGGTGGAGCAGGCTGTCGCCGCACTGTGCTGCCCTCTGCCACTCGGGCGGCTCCTGGGACTGCCGCCGGACCCACCGGACGGTCTGCTCGAGGTACAGCTCGGCGACAGCCAGCTGGAGCGCCTCGGTGGCTGCGGCGGCGGCAGGGTCCTCGGGTACCGCCTCCCAGCTGGTGAGCATCGCGGTCGCTCGCCACGGCTTCTCGCGTCCGCGGCCGCCGCCGGCCTCCTCCACCACGCCGTACCGCGCCAGCTGCCGGAGGTGGAAGGAGCAGCTCGCGACGCTCTCGCCGATGACCCGGGCCGCCTGCGTGGCCGTCTGCGGTCCGTCCCGGCGCAGCAGGCCCACGAGGGCCATCCGGGTCGGGTGGGCGTAGGCGCGCAGCGCCCGGGGGTCGGTCAACCGGACGGACCTCAGCGGGCTCTGATCGGTCATATATCAAGACTACTTTAGAAAGATGTCTTTACATACCCGCACGGCCGAACGATCACTCTCTTGCCAACCATAATGTTACTGAGTAACGTTCCGGAGATGAGCACACGGGCCGAGCGCACGACGGCACTGCTGCAGAGCACGGCTCTGCGGCTCTTCCTCGAGCGCGGGTACGACCAGACGACGGTCGCCGAGATCGCCGCGGCCGCCGGCGTCTCGCACATGACGTTCTTCCGGCACTTCCCGACCAAGGAGTCCGTCGTGGTCGGCGACCCCTACGACCCGCTGATCGCCGAGGCGGTCCGGTGCCAGCCGACCGAGCTGCCCGCCTTCGAGCGGGTGCGGCGAGGGCTGCTCGCCGCCTGGCGTCAGATGCCCGAACCGGCGGTCGGCGAGACGCGGGACCGCATCCGGCTCGCCGTCAGCCACCCCGGGTTGAGAGCCGCGAGTCAGCAGAGCAGCAAGGCCACCGAGGACATCGTCGCCGCCGCACTCGAGGACACCGGCGTGCCCCACCTCGAGGCAGTCGTCGCGACCGGGGCCTGCCTCGGGGCGATCATGGCGGCCCTCATCGACTGGGGCCTGGACCCCGACGCCGGGCCGCTCGGCCCGCGCATCGTCGCCGCCCTCGAGACCCTGCCACACGTCCCGGACGCCTCGCCATAGCCGGAACGGCAACGCGCACCCCTGCATCGCGACCTCACGTCCCTGGAGCCAGCATGGCCGACACGACCCACCACACCCCCACACGCACTCCCACACGCACCGGCACCGGCACGCTCGAGGCACGCGGCCTGCGCCGCGCCTTCGGCGACCTCGTCGCCGTCGACGGCGTCGACCTCCAGGTCGCCGCCGGTGAGATCCATGCGCTCGTCGGACTCAACGGTGCCGGGAAGACGACCCTCATGCGCCTGCTGCTCGGCATGGTCCGAGCCGACGCCGGCGCGGCCCTCGTGCACGGCCGCGACCTGGCCGACTGCACCTCGGGCGACTGGGCACGCGTCGGACATCTCATCGAGACGCCGTTCGCCTACCCGGAGCTGACCGTCACCGAGAACGTCGTGTCCGCCGCCCGCCTCCACCAGCTCACCCGTGATCACGCCGAGGCAGCCGCAGCGGAGGCCGTCGACGCCCTCGCGCTCGCGCCGTGGGCCGGCCGTCGCGCCCGGGTGCTCTCGCTCGGGAACCGGCAGCGGCTCGGCCTCGCGTGCGCCCTCGCGCACCGGCCCGACGTGCTGGTGCTCGACGAACCGACGAACGCCCTCGACCCGCGTGGGGTCCTCGTCGTCCGGAAGGCACTCCGCGACGCGGCCGGGCGCGGCGCCGCCGTCCTCGTCTCCAGCCACCACCTGGATGAGGTCGCGCGCGTCGCCCACCGGATCACGGTGATGCATCGCGGCACCGTCATCGGCCGGCTCGACCCGGGTGGCGTCGACGTCGAGCGACGCTTCTTCGACATGGTCTACGCCGCCGAACCCGACGTCCCGGAAGGAGTGCGGTGATGCGTACCGCTCTCGCCGTCGAGCTGCTCAAGATGCGTCGGTCCCGCGTCGTCATGGTTGCGACCGTCGTCCTCGTGCTCCTCATGCCCGCGCTGGCCGCCGGCTTCATGGCCGCTTACACCCTCGGCGGGGACAGCCAGCTCACCGCGAAGGTGAGCACGATGGTCACCGGGTCGTCCTGGTCGGACTACCTCGGCCTGATGGCCCAGCTGCTGTCGGTCGGGGCGCTGCTCGCGGTCGGCGTCGTGGTCTCCTGGGTGTTCGGCCGGGAGTACTCGGACGGCACCGTGGGATCGCTGTACGCGCTCCCCGTGAGCCGGGCCCGGCTCGCCTGGGCGAAGGGACTCGTGGTCCTGGGCTGGGGCCTGACGGTCTCGCTGCTGGCCGCCGTCGTGGCGGTGCCGCTCGGCACGATGGTCGGGCTTGACGCCCCGGTCGGCGTCGGGGTGGTCGTGCGGGCGCTCGCGGTGCCGGTCGCCGTCGCTGTGCTCACGACGCTGCTCGCGCTGCCGTTCGGACTCGTGGCGAGCGTCGGCCGGGGGTACCTGCCCGCCGTCGGGGCGATGCTCGGGGTGGTCGTGGCCACCCAGGTCATGACGGTCCTCGGGGCCGGGGCCTGGTTCCCGTGGGCCGTACCCGGGCTGTGGTCCGGGATGGGCGGTGCCGCGCTCGCGTCGGGCGTCACCGGGGTGCAGCTCACGCTCCCCGTGCTCGTCGGTGCGCTCGGGCTCTGGGCGACCGCGAGCTGGTGGACCCGGGCCGAGGTGGTCTGACCTGCCGGTTCCGCCGGACTCCCGATGGGCTCTCAGGGGCTCCGACGCCGGAACGGCTCCGCTCGGCGATCAGCCGCGCGTGAACCTACCGGGCGCACCGGTCACGGCAGCGGCAGGCGGTGCTGCTCCGCCGTGGCGTCCTCGAGCTCGGCGACGATCGTGCGCGCCCAGTCCCGGACCGCGTCGAGGTCCCGGTAGTCGCCGTCACGACCGCGTGCCGCGGCGATGATCGTCCGCTCGGCGAACGACAGCACGCTGCGGTTGAGCCGGCCCGCGAACTTCCGGTGCCCGCGGGCGGCAATGCGCTCCCCCAGGTCGCGCATCTCCGTCGAGGACTTCGCAACCGAGGCAGGCAGCGTGGCAGCCAGACCGGAGGACAGCAACCAGACCGGGCGCCGGGAGAGGGGCGTCGCAGCCCGTTGAGCGAGCTCCCGCGCCTCGGGCAGCCAGCGCCCGTTGTACACCGCGGAGCCGAGGACGACCGCGTCGTACGGGTCGATCAGGGCAACGTCTCCAGGCTCGACCTCGTCGACGTCGTGCCCGGCTCCCCTCAGCACGTCGGCAATGACCTCGCCGATCTCCTGGGTGCCACCGTGCCGTGAGGCCACTGCCACCAGCACCCGCACGGCACGCTCCTTCAGCTCGCGACTGATTGACCGTTCATCGTGCTCCTCGTCTGCGCGTCGCTCGTGGGCCAGAAGTCCCTTCGCACCCCGGGGTCACGCGGCCCCGGCCTGCCGTCGACGATCCATGAGGCGCCACAGCATCGGCGTGAAGATGAGCTGCATCGCGAGATCCATCTTCCCGCCGGGGCACACGATCGTGTTCGGTCGCGACATGAAGGACCCGTGCAGCATCGAGAGGAGGTACGGGAAGTCGATGTCGCGAGGGCTCTCGAAGCGGATGACCAGCATCGACTCGTCGAGGGTCGGGATCGTCCGGGCGATGAACGGGTTGGACGTGTCGACCACCGGCACGCGCTGGAAGTTCACGTGGGTGCGGGAGAACTGCGGCGTCACGTAGTTCACGTAGTCCGGCATCCGCCGCAGGATCGTCTCGGTGACCGCCTCCGTCGAGTAGCCGCGCTGGACCCGGTCCCGGTTGAGCTTCTGGATCCACTCGAGGTTGATCACCGGGACCACACCGATCGCGAGGTCCACGTGCCGGGCGACGTCGACCTCGTCCGTGACGACCGCTCCGTGCAGCCCCTCGTAGAACAGCAGGTCCGTGCCCGTCGGGAGATCCTCCCAGGCGGTGAAGGTCCCCGGCTCCTGCTGGTAGGGCGCGGCCTCGTCGATGTCGTGCAGGTAGTGCCGCACCCGGCCGCTGCCCGTCTCGCCGTAGTCCCGGAACAGCGACTCGAGCTCGGCGAACAGGTTCGCCTGGGGACCGAAGTGGCTGAGCGTGTGGTCGCCCTCCTCGAGGGCGTGCGCGAGGGCTGCCTTCATCTCCTGCCGATCCCACCGGTGGAAGCTGTCGCCCTCGATGTAGGCGGCGTTCACCCCCTCGCGCCGGAAGATCTGTTCGAAGGTGCGGCGGACGGACGTGGTCCCGGCTCCCGACGAGCCGGTGATGGCCACGACGGGGTGCGTCGTCGACATGGGGTCCTCCTCTGATGGCGCTGGTGACGCTGCTCGGGATCGTTCAGCGGCTGCTGCGGAACAGGCCGCGGTGGGCGTACAGCGGGATGCTCGGGTCGGGCTCGTCGGAGGGCTCGGCGTGGTAGGCCTCGATCCGGGCGACCTCGTCGGCGGCGCCGAACACGAAGCCGACGCGCTGGTGGATCTCGGTGGGCTGGACCTCGAGGACGGGTGTGCGACCGGTGCTCGCCCGCCCGCCCGCCTGCTCGATCAGGAAGCCGATCGGGTTGGCCTCGTACAGCAGACGGAGCCGGCCGGCCGCGCCCGCCTTCTTGGAGTCCCGCGGGTAGAGGAACACCCCGCCGCGGTTGAGGATGCGATGCGCCTCCGCCACCAGCGACGCGACCCACCGCATGTTGAAGTCCCGTTCGCGTGGCCCCGAGCTCCCGGCGAGGCACTCGTCGACGTACCGACGGACGGCGGGCTCCCAGAACCGGTAGTTCGACGAGTTGATCGCGAACTCGGACCCCGTCTCCGGAACCCGCATGTCCGGGTGGGTAAGGAAGAACTCGCCGAGGGACGGGTCGAGGGTGAAGCCGTGCACCCCGCGGCCGACCGACAGCACGAGCATCGTGGACGGACCGTAGATCGCATACCCGGCGGCCACCTGCTCCCGACCGGCCTGGAGGTAGTCCTCGACCACGGCGTCGGCCCCAGGACGCGGGGCCCGGAGGATCGAGAACACGCTGCCCACCGAGAGGTTGACGTCGATGTTCGACGAGCCGTCGAGAGGGTCGAAGGCCAGCAGGTACTTGCCACGCGGGTACACCGCAGGCAGCAGATAGGGGTCGTCGATCTCCTCGGACACCATGCCCGCGACATGGCCGCCCCACTCGGTGGCCCGCAGGAAGCAGTCGTTCGCGCGGACGTCGAGCTTCTGCTGCTGCTCGCCCTGGACGTTCGTCGCGCCGGCTGCCCCCAGCACACCGGCGAGGTCGCCGCCCGCCACGAGCCGTGAGATCGCCTTGCAGGCCAGGGCGACGTCGAGGATCAGGCCGTTCAGGTCGCCGTGCGACTGCGCGTGCCGGCGCCGCTCCTCGATGAGGAACTGGGTGAGGGTCGTGCGGTTGGTGAGCATCATCGCCTCCCAAGGTCTGCCGTCACGGGGGTGAGAGCCGCCGCCGCGCGATCACGCAGCAGCTGGACACCGTCGGCCTTGCCTCCCGGGTACGCGTACAGCCAGCTCCCGGAGATGAACACGTCGGCGCCCGCTGCTGCGGCGCCGGCGATCGTGCCGTCGGTGATCCCGCCGTCGACCTCGATCTCGATCGGCAGGCCGGACGCGTCGATCATCGCCCGCAGGCGTCGGACCTTCGCCTCGACCGCAGGGATGTAGCTCTGCCCGCCGAACCCGGGGTTGACGGTCATCGCGAGCACCAGGTCGGTCTCGTCGAGCACGTTCTCGATCACGGAGACAGGCGTGTGCGGGTTGAGCGCGACTCCTGAGCGCGCTCCGAGCTCACGGATGCGGTGCAGGGTCCGGTGCAGGTGGGTGGCGGTCTCGGCGTGCACGATCACGAGCTCGCACCCGGCATCGACGTAGCGGGCGAGGAGGGCGTCCGGCTCCACGACCATGAGGTGTGCCTCGAACCCGACGCTGCTGTGGCGCCGGGCGGCGGCGATGACATCCGGGCCGAAGGTGAGGTTCGGGACGAAGACCCCGTCCATGACGTCCCACTGGATCCGGTCGGCCCCGGCCGCGCACAGGTCCTCGACCTCTGCGCCGAGCCGGGCCGCGTCCGCCGGCAGGACGGACGGGACGATGAGCGGTACGCGCGGTGCCATGTGGTGCCTCCAGGTGCGAGCCGTCGTCGCTGACCCGGCAAGGGAACCGCGGACACGGTCCTGCGCGGCTCACCCCCAGGGGTGGTTGGCGGGGTGAGCCTGCGGGTCCGGTCCCGCACCGACATCGACCCCACGAGCACCCGGCGCCGGTCCACCGTCGGCCGTAGGGTGGGCAGGTGTCCGATGGCGGTCGTAGCGCACTTCGGCTCGTGCTCGTCGACGACCACGAGATGGTGCTGCACGGGCTCACGGCGATGCTCGCCCACTTCGACCGTGACGTGGCCATCGTGGGGACGGCGACGACGCTCGCCGACGCGCGTCGGGCGATCGACGCGACCCTCCCCGACATCGTGGTCAGCGACGTACGCATCGGCCGGGACAGCGGTCTGGACCTGGTGCGGGAGCTGGCGCAGACGCACCCGGCGATCAAGGTGGTCGTGCTGACGGTGTACGACGACGAGCACTACCTCTTCCAGGCGCTCCGGGCGGGGGCCCGGGGCTACGTGCTCAAGCGGATCGACGCCGCCGAGCTGGTCGCGCACCTCCTGCGAGTCGCCGAGGGAGAGATCGCGATCGACGCCGCGTTGGCCGGCCGCGTGGCCATGTCCGCGGCACGCATCTCGTCCGGCGAGTTCTGGCCCGGCGCCAACCACGGCCTGACCCAGCGCGAGTCCGAGGTCCTGGCACTCCTGGTCTCCGGGCACTCCAACCGGGCGATCGCGGCGACGCTCGTCGTCACCGAGGACACCGTCAAGACCCACATCCGGAGCCTGTACCGCAAGCTCGACGTCCAGGACCGTGGCGGGGCCATCGCCTTCGCCCTGCGAGAAGGGCTGTTCCGGTGAGGTCTCCGCTGTGGCAGCTCCTCGCGTCCCCGGTGGCCGTCGACCTCGGGGCCCTGGCGAAGGCCTTCGCGGAGCAGACCCGGTCGAGCGGAGCGGTGATCCAGCTCTCCGACGGGAAGACGCTCACCGTCGGGGGGGTGTTCCCACCCGATCCGGCCGCGCAGGCGGCGCTCGTCGTCGCCGTCGGACAAGGTGTCACCGGCCTCGTGGCCCGCAACGGCCACGGCATGCGCCTGGGGTCCGACGCACCGCGCAACCCGGTCCACCGTCACCTGCTCGGTCTCGACGACGGCGGGTCGGTGGCACGCCTGTGCGTCCCGGCCCGCGGTCTCGGTGGCCAGATCCTCGGAGTGGTCGGCGTGCACCGCAGCGTCGACGAGCCGTACACGGACGAGGACCTGACCGGTCTGCAGCCGTGCGCCGACCTGCTCGGGCTGCGGCTGCAGGTGATGGACCTCCGCAACGCCGTCGACGCGCACCGCGACGACCGCGACCGGCTCATCGCCCAGGCGATCTCCGCGCAGGAGTCCGAGCGACGGCGGATCGCGTCGGACCTGCACGACGGGGTGACCACGGCGCTGGCCTCGATGTCGTTCCACCTGAACGCGGCAGACCTGTCGCTCGCGGCCGCCGAGGCGGAGTGCGCGACGCCATATCCCGAAGGAACGCGGCTCGCCCAGGCTCGTTCCCAGATCGGTGTCGCCCGGACGCTGGCCGACCGGGCGTACACGCAGACCCGTGCGGCGATCACCGGCCTGCACAGCCTCGTCCTCGACGACCTCGGCCTGGTCGCCGCGCTCGAGTCGCTCGCGGAGACGGCACCCGACGCCGTCATGGAAGCCGTGTGCGAACCGGCGGAGAACTTCGCCGACCTCCCCGACCATGCGGCAGCAGCGCTGTTCCGGATCGCCCAGGAGTCCACGAGCAACGCGATCCGCCACGGTCACGCGAGCGTCGTCACGGTGACCCTGCGCCGGGTCGGGGACGACGTCGTCCTCGGCATCTCGGACGACGGGGTCGGCTTCGACGTGCGCCAGTCCCCGACGGACCGGACCGCCGCACGCGCCGACGGCACCGAGGGGGCGCACTTCGGGCTGTCCTCGATCGCCGAACGGTGCGCGTTGCTCGGCGCGTCGCTGCGGATCGACTCGATGCCCGGACGGGGCACGACCGTGATCGTCGACCTGCCGGTGGTGCACTCGCCGGAACCGACCGGCTGACCCTGGCACCGGCCGCCGGTGCGGGTCGCTGGTGATCTCACCCCTGTCGTCCCCCATGGGGGTGAGGTGCGCCGCCCCGGGCTCGGCCTAGCGTCACCCACATGGCACTCCAGGCGCTGGTCTTCGACGTGGACGGCACGCTCGCCGACACCGAGCGTGACGGCCACCGGCCTGCCTTCAACGCGGCGTTCGCCCACGCCGGCCTGCCCTGGCACTGGGACGTCGCCCTCTATGGCGGGCTGCTCGGCGTGACCGGCGGCAAGGAACGCATCCGGCACTTCTGCGAACGGCACGACCGCGACTTCCTGTCCCGGCCCGATGCCGACGACGCCATCGCCGCACTGCATGCCGACAAGACCCGGCGCTACGTCGCGTTCGCGTCGGCGGGCCGGGTCCGACTCCGGCCCGGCGTGGCCCGGCTCCTGACGGAGGCCCGCGAGGCCGGGATGCGTCTCGCCGTCGCGACCACGACCAGCCCCGAGAACGTGACCGCTCTGCTCGAGGTCGGCCTCGGACCGGACGGGCCCGGCTGGTTCGAGGTCATCGGCGCAGGTGACGTCGTCCCGCGGAAGAAGCCCGCCCCCGACATCTACCTGTGGGTCGTCGAGCGGCTCCGGCTACGACCCGACGAGTGCCTCGCCATCGAGGACTCCTCGGTGGGCCTGCACGCCGCCGTCACCGCTGGCCTACCGACGGTGGTGACCAGGAGCCCGTACACGGTGGGCGACGACATGACCGGCGCGCTCGCCGTCCTGCCCGACCTCACCGGGGTGACGCTCGCCGACCTCACCGCCCTCCACGACACCCGTCAGCCCGTGACCGACCACCCCGGCACCCCCGCGCGACCCGGACCACCCCACTAAGGAGCAGCACATGGACCAGTCACACCGCTACGCGGACCTGAGCCTGAGCGAGGCCGAGCTCATCGCCGGTGGCAAGCACATCCTGTGCGCGTACCGGATGAAGCCGAAGGCAGGCGTCGCCTACCTCGAGGCCGCCGCCCACTTCGCCGCGGAGTCCTCGACCGGCACGAACGTCGAGGTCTCCACGACCGATGACTTCACCAAGGGTGTCGACGCCCTCGTCTACCACGCCGACGAGGCGACCGAGGACCTGCGGATCGCGTACCCGCTCGACCTGTTCGACCGCAACGTCACCGACGGCCGGATGATGATGGTCTCGTTCCTCACCCTGACGATCGGCAACAACCAGGGCATGGGCGACATCGCGCACGCCAAGATGATCGACTTCTGGGTCCCGCCGGAGGTCGTCCGGCAGTTCGACGGGCCGTCGATGAACATCCAGGACCTGTGGCGCATCCTCGGACGCCCGGTCACCGACGGCGGGTTCATCGCCGGGACGATCATCAAGCCCAAGCTCGGGCTGCGACCCGAGCCCTTCGCCGAGGCCGCCTACCGGTTCTGGCTGGGCGGGGACTTCATCAAGAACGACGAGCCCCAGGGCAACCAGGTGTTCTCGCCGATCAAGAAGACGATCCCCCTGGTCTACGACGCGATGAAACGCGCGATGGACGAGACCGGCGAGGCGAAGCTGTTCTCGATGAACATCACGGCGGACGACCATCACGAGATGCTGGCGCGCGCCGACTTCGCGCTCGAGACCTTCGGACCGGACGCCAACAAGCTCGCGTTCCTGGTCGACGGCTACGTCGGCGGGCCCGGCATGGTCACGACCGCGCGACGCCAGTACCCGAACCAGTTCCTGCACTACCACCGGGCCGGCCACGGCGCGATCACCTCCCCCAGCTCGAAGCGCGGCTACACGGCCTTCGTGCTGGCCAAGATGGCGCGCCTGCAAGGTGCCTCGGCGATCCATGTCGGGACGATGGGCTACGGGAAGATGGAGGGCGGGTCGGACGACCGCGCGATCGCCTACATGATCGAACGTGACGAGGCGCAGGGTCCCGTGTACCTCCAGAGGTGGGACGGCATCAAGGCCACGACCCCGATCATCTCGGGCGGCATGAACGCCCTGCGCCTGCCCGGTTTCTTCGCCAACCTCGGGCACGGCAACCTCATCAGCACCGCGGGCGGCGGCGCCTACGGGCACCTCGACGGACCCGCCGCCGGTGCACTCTCGCTCCGGCAGGCCTACGACGGCTGGAAGGCCGGCGCCGACACGGTCGAGTGGGCCAGGACCCACCACGAGCTCGCCCGCGCGTTCGCGTCCTTCCCCGGTGACGCCGACGCGATCTTCCCGGGGTGGCGCGAGCGGCTGCCGCAGGCGTGAGCAGGCCCGGCGCGCCCCGACGGTCCGTCTCGCGACCGGGCGGGGCCGCCGGGCGACGCTAGAGTGGGACGACGCGTGGCGCAGTGCCACACCGACCGCCGCGCCCTGTGCGTCGCGAGCAGGCGGGATGTGGTCGCCGTCACGCGGGGTGTGACGACGCGCCCTCCCCCACCTGACCTTCTGGGCACGCCCGCGTGCACCCGCACGCTTGGAGCCAGCCCCGTGACGACGCCCCTCTCTGCCCGTCTGCGCCCACGACGGGCTTCCGGTGCCCACGGCGCAGAGCCCGCAAGCCCGAGGCCCGCGAACGACGTGACCTCGGTCGCCGCTGCGCTGAGGTCCCCTCGCCGGCTGCGTACCGAGGTGCTGGCAGGGCTGGTCGTCGCTCTCGCCCTGATCCCCGAGGCGATCTCGTTCTCGATCATCGCCGGGGTCGATCCACGGGTCGGCCTCTTCGCCGCCTTCACGATGGCGGTCTCGATCGCGTTCCTCGGCGGCCGGCCCGCCATGATCTCCGCAGCGACCGGATCCGTCGCGCTCGTGGTCGCGCCCGTCGTGCGCGACCATGGCATCGACTACCTGATCGCGACCGTCATCCTCGGCGGCGTCGTCCAGGTCCTGCTCGCGGTCCTCGGCGTGGCGCGGCTCATGCGCTTCATCCCGCGCGCCGTCATGGTGGGGTTCGTCAACGCCCTCGCGATCCTCATCTTCCTCGCCCAGCTCCCGTACCTGACGCACGTCCCCTGGCAGGTGTACGTGGCCGTGGCGGTCGGGATCGCGATCATGGTCGTCCTGCCCAGGGTCACCACCGCGGTACCCGCGCCGCTCGTCGCGATCCTCGTGCTCACGGCGGTGACCGTCGGTGCCAGGATCGCGATGCCGACCGTCGGTGACGAGGGGAAGCTGCCGGACTCGCTGCCGACGCTCGGGCTCCCGCACGTACCGATGACCGTCGACACGCTGCGCATCGTCGCGCCGTTCGCGGTCGCCATGGCGCTGGTCGGGCTGATGGAGTCCCTCATGACCGCCAAGCTCGTCGACGACGTCACCGACACCCACTCGCCCAAGACCCGGGAGGCCTGGGGGCAGGGGGTCGCGAACGTCATCACCGGCTTCTTCGGTGGGATGGGTGGATGCGCGATGATCGGGCAGACCATGATCAACGTCAAGGTCTCGGGCGCCCGCACGCGACTGTCGACCTTCCTCGCCGGCGTGTTCCTGCTGATCCTGGTCGTGAGCCTCGGCGACGTCGTGGCGGTGGTGCCGATGGCCGCGCTCGTGGCGGTGATGATCATGGTCTCGGTGGGGACGTTCGACTGGCACTCGGTCCGTCCCGCCACGCTGCGCCGCATGCCACGCGGGTACACGCTGATCATGCTCGCGACCGTGGCGGTCACCGTCCTGACGCACAGCCTCGCCTACGGCGTCCTGACCGGAGTCGTCCTCTCGGCGCTGGTCTTCGTGCGCGACGTCGCACACGTCACCGAGGTCGTCGACATCGACCACCCCGACGAGGACACCCGGGTCTACGCGGTCCTCGGCGAGCTGTTCTTCGCGTCCTCGAACGACCTCGTCTACCAGTTCGACTACGTCGGGGACCCGACCAACGTCGTCATCGACATGTCCGGCTCCCACATCTGGGACGTCTCGACCGTCGCGACGCTCGACGCGATCGTGACCAAGTACGCCGCCAAGGGCAAGAACGCGACCATCATCGGCATGAACGACGCCTCCGCCGAGCGGCACCTGCACCTCGCCGGTCACCTGGGCGCCGGTCACTGAGAGCCGGTCGTTGAGAGCCGGGCGCGGCGCCTGACCGCCCACGTCACCTGTCGACGCGCGCTCCGCCTCCGGCGGCGAGCTTGAGGACCTCGGCCCGAGTGGCCATCGTCGTGTCCCCCGGCGTCGTCATCGCAAGAGCTCCGTGCGCCGCGCCGTACTCCACGGCCGTCCGGAGCGACTCTCCCTCGAGCAGGCCGTAGATCAGCCCGGAGGCGAACGAGTCGCCCCCACCGACGCGGTCGAGGATCTCCAGCCCGTCGCGACGGGTCGCCTCCACGAGACCGTCCTCCGCCGACCACGCCACCGCGCCCCAGTCGTTGACCGTCGCGGTGCGCACCGTGCGCAGCGTCGTCGCCACCACCCGGAAGTTCGGGAACATCGCGACGGCCGTCGCGATCATCGCCCCGAAGGCGTCAGCGGCCACGACGCTCAGACTCTCGTCGACCCCCTCGACCTCGAACCCGAGGCTGGCCGTGAAGTCCTCCTCGTTGCCGATCATGACGTCGATGAACGGCGCGATCGCCCGGTTGACCTCCTGTGCCTTGGCCTGGCCGCCGATCGCCTTCCACAGGCTCGGACGGTAGTTCAGGTCGTAGGACACGACCGTGCCGTGCCGCTTCGCCGCCGTCACCGCCTCGACCACCACGTCGGCGGTGGAGGCCGACAAGGCGGCGAAGATCCCTCCGGTGTGCAGCCACCGCACTCCCAGCTCGCCGAACAGGTGGTCCCAGTCGACGTCGCCGGGCGCGAGCTGGGACACCGCCGTGGTGCCACGGTCGGACACCCCGATCGCACCACGCACCCCGAATCCGCGTTCGGTGAAGTTCAGCCCGTTGCGGGCCGTGCGCCCGATCCCGTCGAACGGCACCCATCGGATGAGGGCGGTGTCGACGCCGCCCTGGAGCACGAGGTCCTCGACCAGGTGCCCGATCTCGTTGTCCACCAGCGCGGTGACGACCCCCGCCCGTTGCCCGAACGCACGCCGCAGTCCGCGGGCGACGTTGTACTCGCCGCCGCCCTCCCACACCCGGAACGAGCGTGCCGTGCGGATCCGGCCCTCCCCCGGGTCCAGCCGCAGCATCACCTCGCCCAGTGACACGACGTCGTACCGGCACTCCGCCGCCGGACGGATCCTCAGGTCAGCCATGCTCGAGTCCCCTCGTCATCAGTTCCCCTCGACCGACGTGCGCCACGTCGTGCCGTTCGGGCCGGTGCGCACCGGCTCCGTCGTCATCTGTTCGCGAGCGCGACGGCCTCGGCGGTCAACGTCCGGATCGCCGCCGTGTCCCCTGCCGCGATCAGGTCGCGGGGCACCATCCACGATCCGCCGACCGCGACGACGGACGGGATCGCCAGGTACTCGGCGAGGTTCGCCGGGCCGACGCCACCTGTCGGGACGACGCGGACCTGTCCGAACGGCGCCGCGAGCGCCTTGATCGCCGCCGGGCCGCCCGAGGTCCCGGCGGGGAAGAACTTCACGGTCGTCAGGCCGAGCTCGAGAGCCGCCTGCACCTCCGTCGCCGTCACCGCCCCGGGGAGCGCGAGGACCCCGTGGTCCTGGCAACGCTCGACCACGGCACGCGACAGCCCGGGCGAGACGACGAACCGCGCGCCGGCCGCCACCGCCTGGTCGACCTGGGCGGGGGTGAGCACGGTGCCCGCGCCGACGAGGATGTCCCCGCGGTCGGCCATGGCACGGATCGCGTCCCGCGCCGCGGACGTCCGGAACGTCACCTCGGCGACGGGCAGTCCCCCCTGCACGAGCGCGTCGGCGAGCGCATCCGCCCGCGCCGCGTCGTCGAGGACCACGACGGGGACCAGTCGGGTCGAGCTCAGGGCCGACAGCACATCCATGGAGGGTTCCGTTTCGTCAGGCGCACCCATCGTGTCGCTACGCGGAACGATTGTCACACGTGGGGGTGCGCGAGGTCCACAGGACCGATCGGCGTGCCGGGAGGCCTCAGGACTCGGCGCGGGGAGGGTTCAGGACACGTCGGGGAGATCGAGACCCGCGGGCAGGAACGCCGGCAGCACCGCGCACATCACGCCGTGCAGCCAGGCCACCCGCTCCGCGGTCATCCGCTCGGCCGGCGCGGTGACGCTCACGGCCGCGATCGCCACGCCGGACCGCAGCAGCGGCACGGCGACACAGCTGATCCCGACCTCGTTCTCCTGGGCCTCGGTGGCGAACCCCACCACCCGCGCCTGCTCGACGACGTCCCAGACCCGCTCGGGGTCGACGGGTCGGTCCCCCGCGGCACGCAGGTACTCGGCCAGCGCTGCCCTGTCGACACGTCGGTAGGCGAGCATCGCGCGACCGAGAGCGGTCGTCACCGCGGCGCTGCGTCGCCCGATCGCCGACCACACGCGCACCGGGCGCTCCGGCTCGACCTTGTCCAGGTACAGGACCTGGCTCCCGCTCAGCACCCCGAGGTGCACGAGCTCACCCACCGCGTCGGCCAACGCCATCAGGGCCGGGTGCAGCAGCACAGGCAGGTTCTCGTCGCTGAGGAAGTCGTCCGCCAGGGCCATCGCCGCAGGACCCAGCGCGTAGACGCCCGAGACCGGGTCCTGGCTGACGAACCCCCGGAACCGCAGCGCCGCCAAGGTCCGGTGGACGGTCGTCTTGTTCAGGTCGAGCGCAGCGGCGAGCTCGGCCAGTCCGATCCCCCGCGCCCCCACGCGCGCCAGCTCCTGGAGCGCAAGGAGAGCACGGTCGATGCTCTCGACGGGCGGGGTCTGACTCGTGGTCGCATCCGGCATGTGCCCAGGGTAGGAGGAACCGGCGGCCCCGGCGTCAGGGTCGAGCGGTCGCGTCAGGCCGTCATGGCGATCGCCGTCCCGCGGACGACGATGCCGCCGTCCGGCGGGATGTCCACCGTCAGCAGGCCCGGGCGACCGACGTGTCGGCCTTGGTGCACCAGCACCCGCACCGGCGGGGTCACCAGTCCCTCGGCCCGGAGGTACGCACCGAGCGCCGCT
Source organism: Cellulomonas sp. P24 (assembly GCF_024704385.1). Classification (NCBI taxonomy): domain Bacteria; kingdom Bacillati; phylum Actinomycetota; class Actinomycetes; order Micrococcales; family Cellulomonadaceae; genus Cellulomonas; species Cellulomonas sp. P24. The sequence continues at coordinate 3,944,262 of NZ_JAJDFX010000002.1, read as the reverse complement.
GCGGCAGAACCGGTCGCCGGGTCCTCGCTGATCGGCCCGACCGGGAAGGGGTTGCGCGCCTCGAAGGTCGACGTCCCGGTGCGGTGCACCACCGTCACGGTCCCCTGCCACCCCTGCGCATCCATGAGCCGGCGGAGCGGGCCCGGGTCCACCACGAAGGCGTCGAAGACGCCGCGGTCCCGCAGCCCGATCACCGGGTGCGTGTTGCCGGCGAACGCCTGGCGTGGAGGCATGGCCGGGTCGAGGTCCTCGCGCCCCAGCCCGAGCGCGTCCAGGAGGGCGTCGAGGACGTCGCCCGGGAGACCCCGCACGCTGGTCTCGACGCTCGTGAACGACGCCACGACCCCGTCGGGCGAGTCGCTCGTGTCGATCAGCACCGGACCGACGGCGGTCTCAAAGGCGAAGGCGCCGACGCCAAGCCGCTCGGCGAGCGCGACGGCCGTGGCGATGGTCGCGTGCCCGCAGAACGGGACCTCGGCGGCCGGCGAGAAGTAGCGGATCGCCAGCGAGCGGACCCCCTGCCGTTCGCGCGGCGCCCGCACCACGAAGGCCGTCTCGGCATAGCCGACCGCCCGCGCGACCGCCTGCATCCGCTCGTCCGTCCAGCCGACCGCGTCCAGCACGACGCCGGCAGGGTTGCCACCTGCGGGATCGGTCGTGAAGGCGGCCAGGCGGAGCACGTCGTCGGGGGGGTGTCGGGGTGGTCACGGGGCCAGTCTTCCCGGCCGCCTCGGGCACGACCAGGGCCACCTCGCCGTCGGTGGCCTCCACCGGATCGGTGGGCGCCTGTGCCGAATTCACCATCCGTTGACGTCGGTACGGCACCGGCCTACGGTCGGAGCCATGCGAGCCATGATCGTCAAGGAGTTCCGTGAGCTCGGCCGCGACAGGCGCACCCTCGCGATGCTCATCGGGATGCCGTTGCTCCTGCTCGTGATCTTCGGCTACGCGGCGAACTTCCGCGTCCCGTCGGTCACGGCCGCGGTGGTCGGCCCCGGTGCCGCCCAGCTCGCCGCGACGCTGCCGTCGTCGTTCTTCGACGTCACGGTGATCGAACCGGCCGACACCCAGGTGGACGCCGAGCAGCTGCTCCAGGACAACGCCGTCGACGTCGCCGTCGTCGCCGACCGGCAGCCCGCCCTCGCCCTGGTCGACGGTTCCAACCTGTTCGCGTCCCAGGCGATCGTCTCGGTCCTGAACACGTTCGGCGACAAGGTCACCAGCCAGGTCCTGTACAACCCGGACCTCAAGACCTCGTGGGTCATGGTGCCCGCGATCATCGGCCTGATCCTCACCTTCATCGGCACGATCGTCACGAGCATCGGCCTGGTGCGCGAGCGTGAGACCGGCACCCTCGAACAGCTCGCCGTCATGCCGATCAGACCGGCCACCGTGATCCTCGGCAAGATCTCGCCGTACTTCCTGGTGGCGTCCATCGACATGATCGTCATCACCGGTCTCGGGATGCTGCTGTTCGACGTCCCGTTCACCGGCAACGCCGCCGTGTTCGCGATCGGCGCCGGGCTGTTCCTGTTCGTCGTGCTCGGGCTCGGTGTCCTCATCTCGACGATCTCGCAGACCGCCGGTCAGGCGATCCAGACGGCCTTCATGTTCCTGCTGCCGCAGATCCTGCTCTCGGGGATGATCTTCCCGCTGGACGCGATGGCAGCCGGGGTCCGCTGGATCGGCTACCTGCTCCCCCTGACCTACTTCACGATGATCTCCCAGGGCGTCATGCTGCGTGGCGCCTCCCTGGCCTCGTTGTGGCTCCCGTTCGTGATGCTCACCGTGATGGCCGTCGTGGTGTTCAGCGGGGCGACCCTGCGCTTCAGGCGCGATCTCGCACCCGGTCGCCGACGCCACCACGAGCACGTGGGCGCGCATGCGATCGCGGCGCACGGTGACGGCGAGGCCGGGAGCGCGTCGTGACCTACGCGGTCCGGTCGGCCACCGTACGGTTCGGCGACACCCTCGCACTCGACGACGTGACCCTCGAGGTCGAGCCCGGTTCCGTGGTCGCCGTCGTCGGCGGTGACGGTGCGGGCAAGTCCACCCTGCTGCGCGCCCTGGTCGGGAGGCTGGCGCTCGCGCACGGTCAGGTCGACGCGCCGTCGCCGCACGAGATCGGCTACCTGCCGGCCACCGCGGGGAGCTGGCCCGCGCTCACGGTCACGCAGAACATGGACTTCGTCGGGGGCATCTACGGCCTGTCCGGGGCGGCGCTGACCTCCCGCCGCGACGCGCTGCTCGCGCGCTCCGGCCTCCTGGACGCCGCCGACCGGCTCGCCTCACAGCTGTCCGGTGGGATGCGACGCAAGCTCGGCTTCAGCATGGCCATGCTGCACGACCCACGGCTCCTCGTGCTCGACGAGCCGAGCACGGGCGTCGACCCGGTCAGCCGGGTCGACCTGTGGCAGCTCGTGTCCGAGGCCGCGGCAGCCGGTGCCGCCGTCGTCATGTCGACGACGTACCTGGACGAGGCCGAACGTGCTGCGGGCCTGCTCGCGCTCGACGGCGGCCCGACGCTCGCGGTCGGCACGCGTGCCGAGGTCCTCGCCCGGCTCGACGGCACGGTGGCGCGCACCGCGACGCCGCACCGGCGGGCCTGGGCCTGGCGGCGGGGTCGCGAGTTCCACGAGTACTGGCCGGGAGGCGAGTACGGGCAGGGCGACGCTGCACCGACGGGCACGGTCGTCGTCCCGGATCTGGAGGACGTGGTGATCGCGCTGTCGCTGCTCCAGCGGCACGAGGACCGGCGAGCCTCGTGACGGCCCCACACCTGACCGGGAACCGACCCCGCGTGCTGCTCCGGGCGCATCGGGTCGGCCGCACCTTCGGGGACCTGGTCGCCGTCGACGACGTCACGATGGACGTCGGTCCGGGCGAGGTCGTCGGTCTGCTCGGTGCCAACGGCGCCGGGAAGACGACGCTGATCCGGATGCTGCTCGGGCTCATCTCCACGTCCTCGGGTGCCGTCGAGCTGCTCGGCGGCACCCCGTCCCGGGCGCGGCGCGCGCACCTCGGCTACGTGCCGCAGGGCCTGGGGCTCTACGGCGACCTGAACGTACGCGAGAACATCCGGTTCAGCTCCCAGGCGTACGGTGTCGCCCCGCCGATCCTGCCGGACTCCCTCGGCGCAGTCGCCGACCGGCTGGTCGCCGACCTCCCGCTCGGCCTCCAGCGGCAGCTCGCGTTCGTGTGCGCCCTCGCTCACGACCCGCAGGTGCTCGTGCTCGACGAGCCGACCTCCGGCGTCGACGCCCTCGCGCGCGCCTCGCTGTGGGACACGATCCACGACCAGGCCGAGAAGGGCGTCGGCGTCCTCGTGACGACGCACAACATGCAGGAGGCCGAGCAGTGCGACCGGCTGCTGCTGATGTCGCAGGCGCGTCTGGTGGCGCAGGGCAGCCGGACGGACGTCATCGGCACGACCACGGCCGTCGCCGTCCGCACGGACGACTGGGCGCGCGCGTTCGCGGTGCTCACCGAGGCGGGCCAGCCGGCGATGCTCGCCGGGCGCGACGTGCGTGTCGCCGACGCCGACGCCGGCCGCGTGCAGCAGGTCCTGACCGCTGCCGGGATGGTCGCCGAGGTGGTCGCGGTGCCGGCCACCCTCGAGGAACGCATGATGGTGCTCGCCCGCACCCCGACGGGGCCATGATGTCGCCGCGCGGTCGACGCCCGGCCGGTGGTGCGAGCGCCCGCGAGGCGATCCTCGCCGCCGCCGGCGACCTGTTCGCGGAACGCGGGTTCGAACGCACCACGATGCGCGCGGTGGCGACCAGGGCCGACGTCGACCCGGCCCTCATCCACCACTACTTCGTCAACAAGGAGGGCCTGCTGGCTGCGGCGCTCGCGCTGCCGATCGACCCGGAGGCCGTGCTGAGCGGCCTCGACCAGGACCCCGACCGTGCCGGGGAGGCCCTCGTCCGCCGGGTGCTGGGGGTGTGGGAAGGGGATCCCGAGACCCGCCGCAGGCTCTTGGCCCTCTTCCGCGTCGGCATGTCGCACGAGCACGCCGCCGGGGTCCTGCGCGACCTGCTCGGCCGCACGATCCTCGCTGCGGTCGGACGCCTCGCCCCGCACGACCACCGCGCGCTGCGCGCGGCCCTCGTCGGGACCCAGATGGGCGGGCTCCTGCTCGGCCGCTACGTCCTGGGCATACCCGCGGTCCGCGACGCCACCGCCGACGAGCTCGTCATGACGGTCGGACCGGTGGTCCAGCACTACCTCACCGGCCCGCTCGACGCCACGCCGACGGGCACGAACCTGCCGCAGGCGTAGCCCACCGCGCCGGAGCGACTCCCGGGCGACCGTCATAGCCGCCCTCGACCCGGGGCACGGTCAGCCTCTTCACGGCCGGGGCGGCTACAGTCCCCGTACCGCGCCCCCGCCCGGTGCCGGCCCGCCCCTGCACGAACGGAGAACTGATGCGTCCGCAGCGCCGCGTCCTCGTGAGCGTCGGGGCCGTGATGGTCCTCGCCGCCGGCTGTGCCAGCACCGGCTCGACCTCAGCGCCCACGGCCGCCGTGCGCGCCGTCACCCCGGCTCCGGTGAGCTCCGCTGCCCACGCACCAGCCGCCCCCGCACCGACCGCGACGCGCGCGCCGACGCTGACCGTCACGCCGCTCGCCGCGAAGCTCCCCACCACGGTGTCCCGGCTCGTGGCGCTGCCCGCAGGCGACCGGCTCCTGCTGCTCGGTGGCCTCGACGCGGGGACCAGCACCACCGCCACCATCCTGTCGGTGTCACCAGGCACAGGTGCGGTGCACGCGGTCGGCCACCTCGCCCAGGCCACGCACGACGCCGGTGGTGCGGTGCTCCAGGGCCGGGCCGTCGTGATCGGCGGCGGCGTCTCCGCGTCCACCTCGGCCGTGCAGGCCGTCGCGCTGAGCGGGGGGACGGCCTCCGTCAGCGGGCACCTGCCCCAGGCCCGCTCGGACGACGCGGTGGTCGGTGACGGCACGACGGCGTACGTCGTCGGCGGCTACACCGGGAGCACCGCCCTCCCCGAGATCCTCGCCACGACCGACGGCGCCTCCTTCCACGTGGTCGGGCACCTCGCGCTGACCGTCCGGTACCCGGCCGTCGTCGCCGACGGCACCATGCTGTGGGTCTTCGGCGGTGAGCACCAGGGCACGGTGACCGACGCCATCCAGCGCGTCGACCTCAGCACCGGGACCACGACCGTCGCGGGGCACCTCCCGACCCCGCTCGCCCACGCGGCGGCCACGACCCTGGACGGCACGATCCTGCTGATGGGCGGCACGAACGGCCGCGCCCGCCAGGGCACGGTCTACCGGTTCGACCCGGCGACGGTCACGGCCACCCCTGCCGGAGAGCTCCCGGCACCGGCGTCCGACATGGCGGTCGCCGTGCTGGCGGACGGGGCCTACGTCGTCGGCGGCGAGATCGCGGACGTCGGCGGCAAGATCACGTCGCTCGACACGATCGTGCGCCTGCAGCTCTCACGCTGACGCACCCCGTCCGCGCGGAACGGCACCGATCGGTTCCCTCGCCGGCCCGACACCGAGGCGGTCGCCCGGCTCACCAGAAGCCCGGGGTCGCCTGCGTCGTGCCGACCGCGTTCGCGTACGAGTGCGGGGGGACCAGGTCGATCCCGTCCGGGTTGTCCAGGTAGCCCGGGCCGCTCCCGGCCACGCCGTTGTGCCCGTACTGCCAGACGATCTTGTTCTGCGTCGGGTCGATCACGATCACGCGATGGTTGAAGTCGTCGTTGAGCATGATGTCGCCGTTGGGCAACCCCTCGGCGAGCGACGGGTGGTTGAGCCGGCCCGCGCCGCTGCTGGGGTTCCACCGCCACAAGGCCTTGCCCGAGGCATCGAAGATCACGGCCTGGCCGGGGTTCGTGTAGCCGACCGTGAGGTACTGACCGGGCTTGTACTGGCTGCTGTCCGACGGGTAGGTCACCGCGGGCAGGTGCGTCGACCAGTACACGTGACCGGTGCGGTCGATCTCGTCGACCCAGCTCCCGTTGATCTCCGTCACCAGGAAGTGCCCGTCGGGGAGTGGGAAGACGCCGTTCGGGCTGCCGAACCGGGCGGGCGGGTTGTGCGCGCACGAGCCGAGCCGGCCCAGGGTCCACAGCGGTCCCGGCGAGGACGAGGACAGGTCCACCAGACGGCAGTTCTTGATGTCGGCGGCGACCACCGTGCCGTCGGGCAGCATCATGGCGTCGTCGGGGTTCCACAGCTGGTTCGGGCCCGACCCGTGCGTCCCGGGGGTCCCGTAGCGCCAGACGATCTTGCGGGTGGCGATGTCGATCTCGGTGATGACGAAGTCGTCCTCCTCGGTGGCGATGATGTCCTTGCCGTCGGGGGTGAAGAAGACGTCGTCGGGGATCGTGAAGGTCTGGCCCGCTGCGAGGTCGCCCGGCTGGGGCCACTGCCACAGCACCTGGCCCTGGGGGCTCACGACGACGAGCCGGTTGTTCTTCTTGTCGGCGATGATGATCGGGCCGGGCAGCACGCTCGGGTCCGAGCCGGGCGCCAGATCGGCAGGGGTTCCCGCTGCGGCCGCCGGGGGCCATGCGGGAGACGGCGACGGGCTCGGGGTCGCAGCGACGACCGGCGCCGCAGAGGCGGTGGGCGCGGCCGCGGACACGGCAGCCGCCGCATGCGTGGCGGGGGCAGGGCCGCCCGCGGTGCACGCCGTGACGGACAGGGCGAGCACCATGGACGCCACCACGCCGGCGACGCGGCGCGCCCTGCGGGTGGCTCCGGACGACGTCGATCTGCGCTGGGCTCCGCTGTACCGGTTCATGTCCACCAGAGCACGGTAGTCGACCGCCGACCCGAGTCGCGAAGCCACGCGGGCGCCGCCGCCAGGGCCTTTCGTCCTGCCCTCGTCAGCGTTCGCCGAGCACGCCGTGCTCGGCGACCACCTCCCGCTCGCCCACGGCCCCGTCCGCGAGGTTGCGGTCCAGCAGATCCGACGCGCGGTCCTTGCTCACCGCCGGCATGAACAGGTAGCCCTGGCCGGTGACGCAGCCGATGCTCTTGAGGAACTCGAGCTGCTCGCCCGTCTCGACCCCCTCGGCGACCACCGCGAGCCCCAGCGACGTGCCCAGTCCCACGAGCGACGTCATCAGCTCCACCGTGTGGTCGCCGCTGGCGAGGCTGCGCAGGAACGACCGATCGATCTTGAACGCGTCGACCGGGAACCGGTGCAGGGTCTCCAGCGACGAGTAGCCGGTCCCGAAGTCGTCGATGTGCAGCCGGAGCCCGGCGTCGTGGAGCTCGTGCATCTTGCGCAACGCGATCGCCGGGTGACGCATCAGCACCCCCTCGGTGATCTCCAGCGTGAGCCGGTCCGGGGTGAGCCGGTGACGGCGAAGCACCTCGAGGACGTGGGGCAGCAGATCCTGGTGCCAGAACTCCCGGTCCGAGACGTTCACGCTGACGTTGACGACCCGCGGGCCCCACTCCGCGAGCTGACGGCACACCTCGTCGAGGATCCAGTGGCCGAGACTCACGATCAGGCCCGTGTCCTCCAGGACCGGGAGGAACTCGTCCGGCAGCACGAGGCCGCGCTCGGGGTGCCGCCAGCGCACCAGTGCCTCGAACCTGTCGGTCCGCCCCGAGGTGAGGTTCACGATCGGCTGGTAGAAGACCTCGAACTGGTGCTCCTCGAGGGCCCGTCGCACCTCGAGGTGGAGGAGCTGCTTCTGCACCACGTGCGCGCGCATCGCGTCGTCGAAGAAGGCGATCGTCCCGGGGTCGTCGAGCTTCGCGCGGTACATGGCGGTGTCTGCGTCGCGCAGGATGTCCTCGGCCGACCCGTACTCGACCCAGCTGGTCGCGATGCCGATGCTCGATCGGAGCGAGACGTCCGGCCCGTCGAGCGCGAACGACCGCGCGAGCGCCGCCTGGACCCGGCGCGCGACCAGCAGGGCTCCGGCCGGGTCGGTGTCCGGGAGCAGGATCGCGAACTCGTCACCACCGAACCGGGCACCGGTGTCGACCTCTCGGAGCTCGTGCGCGATCCGGTCGCCGACCGCCGCGAGCACCTGGTCGCCCGTCTGGTGCCCGAGCGAGTCGTTGATCAGCTTGAAGCCGTCGAGGTCGAGGAACAGCACCGCGAACGGCGCACCCGACCGCGCCTGCCGAGCGATCTCCGCCGTGAGCCGCTCGAGGAACAACCGACGGTTGGGGAGCCCGGTCAGCTGGTCGTACAGCGCGCTGCGCCGCACCTCCTGCTGCAGGCGCTGGGACTCGAGCGCGGCGCACAGCAGAGCCGCCCAGTGCTGGTACGTCTCGCGCGGGGACGTGACGTCGACCGACCCGACCACCGCGAGGAGCCCCCAGTCGCTGGTTGCCGTGCGCACCGGCACGACGACGCAGACCTGCCGGGTCGCGGCGTCGACGGCGGCGATCAACGGCTCCGGCGGGAACGCCTCGACACCCACGAGAGCGCCGACCTGGTCCGGCACCGCTCCACTCGGGTCGTACATCCCGACGATCCTCAGCAGACCCGCGCCCGGGTCCCCCTCCCACAGGGCCAGCGACCCGACCGTGAGGTGGGTCCCCGCGAGCCACCGGAGCTCGCGAGGATCGGCGCTCCCGGTGTCGAGAAGCCCCGCGTCCACCGCGTACTGCTCGACGACCGCCGACTCGGCTGCCTCCGCCTCGCGGAGGAAGGCACCCGCCTGCGCCTTCCACAACGCTGCCGTGACACGGTCCGACGCGGCGGCCGGAGCACCGCCGCCGCGCCCGGCAGGCACGGCGACCCGCTCTGCGTAGTCCGCGACGGCGTCCACGATCCGGCGCTGCGTCTCCGGGCGCGAGGTGAGACGACCGAGCGTCACCAGCAGCGAGCGGATCCCGGCGTCGGTCACCTGCTCCCCCGACAGGAGCAATCGCTCCGCCTCGGCGACCGCCGCGAGCACGGCATCACGCGCGGGACCGTCGGCGATGTCGTCTCCCGTGAGGAGCGCCGTGACGAGCACGTCCTGCAGCTCGTCCCGCAAGAGCTCCGGGGACACGTCGAGCGACGGGCCGGTCGTCGCCACCCGGCCGAGGGTCCCGCCCGCCGTGCACCCGCACGACGTACGCACCATGAGCACCCCCGGCTGCGAGGTGAAGACACCGTTCGGCACCGCCTCGCCACGCATCCCGGCGAGCACGAGCCGCCCGGCGAGCGCGCCGACCTCGTCGAGGCGCTGGTTGACGCTGGACAGCGACGGTGCGCTGAACGCCCCCGCATCGATGTTGTCGAACGCCACGATCGCCAGGTCGTCGGGGAGGTCTGCGCCGGCGTCGGTCAGCGCCCGGACGAGACCGAGGGCGGTGCGGTCCGACGCGACCATCAGGGCCGTCGGGGGCCGCGGGCTCGCGAGCAGGTCGCGGGCCGCCCGCCCACCACCGGCCTCGGCGCCGTCGGCCGCCCCGAGCACGATCGCGGGATCGACAGGCAGGTCGTAGGTCTCGAGCGCCGACACGTACGCGGCGTACCTGTCACGGACGTCGGGAACGGTGAGGTCGCCCACGAACCCGATCCGGGTGTGCCCGTGCCCGACGAGGTGCTCGACCGCGGTGAAGGTCCCCCCGTGGTTGTCCGGCATCGCGGCCGGCGCGTCGAAGCCTGCGACGGGTGCGGTCGCCACGACGACCACGCGTCCGGAGTCTCGGAGCTGCTGGAGGTACGCCCGGTCCACCGCCTCGCCGACGCACACGACTCCATCCGCGTGAGACCACGCGACCCGGGTGTCGAACACCGCCGGCGGGTCGGTCGCGTCCAGCGGCGACTCCGGGAGCGTCTCGACGACGACCAGCCGTCCATCGGCCCCGGCGACCTCCCGCGTCAGTCCCGCGAGCAGCTCGCCGACGTCGCGCCCGCCCAACCTCGGGGTCAGCACGAGCACGGTCGCGGTGTCGGTCACCACCGGCCCCTTCCCCAGGACGTCGGGCTGGCCCGTCAGCGACGGACCGTCACTTCTCTATCGACCCGAACGGCCGCGAACATGATGGCGGGCGACCTCGCGGCCGTCCGCCACCTGGGCCGCGATGCTCCGGACGGGTGATCCGTCCTGCTTTGCCCGGATTCTGCGGCTAGTGTCGAAGCCAGGACCGACGGGTCCCGCGAGGGGACGCGACCTCCCGCCCAGGACGGGAGCGGTCGCAGCGCCCGTCCGTGCACCGTCCGACGGGAAGGGAACGCACGGCATGTACACGCTGTCGTCACCGACCGTCCTCGCCACGGACGCCGCCTGCCACCCGAGCGCACCCGAGTTGCTCAGCACGCTCGGTGACGTCTTCCGCCTGACCGAGACGGGAGTCACCCACCTGGGGCTGTGCGCGCTGGATGCCGACCCCGTGCCGACCGCTCTGGCCTGGGGAGTGGCCGAGCTCATGGACGCCGCGACACCCTCGGCCTCGCGCGTCCTCGAGGCCGTCACCCGCAACGGTCCACCTGCGGCGGCGACGGTCGCCCGGGCGCGGCTCGGCGACGTGGGTGGCGTCGCACGGCTCGTCGCCGCCGACGCAGCGCGCTGGCCCGACGCCCCGCGCGTGGTGATCGCCGGCGGCAGCCGCGTCGCGGCCTCGGCCGCGGCCGCCGCCGGGGCGGTCTGCGCCTGGTGGACCTGGCCCGACCTGCCCACTCACCACGCCGCGGTCCTGGCCGGCCCGTGGCGTGCGATGCGCACGCACGAGGGCGTGGTCGCCGCCCCGGCGGCCGCCCTGTACGGACCTCGCGGCGGAGAGGTGGTCGAGCTGCTCGGCGCCGTGTCCTGCGGCCGGGTCTCGCTCGACGGCCTCGCGCGGGTCGAGTGGGTCGCTGGGGCGTGGGCCACGTCGATGCATCGCGCCGCGTGGGCGGCCTACACGTCCGGCCGCCTGCTCGCACAGCTCCGAGCCGTGATCGACGTCACCGCCGCGTTCGTCGGTGCGTACGGTGGCACCGACCTCGTGCAGCTCCGGACCGCGCTGCACCCGCTGCACGCGCTGGTCGCCGCCGCCGTCGTCGGTGACGTCCTGGCACCCGCCGATCTCGCTGACCTGCGGCTCGGGGCCGACGCGCGCTGACGTCCGGCACGTCGGCCGACGGCCGTTGCCGTGGTCTCCTCACAAGACCCCCACATCGACCGACGATCACCGTCACGTCCGGCTGCCACACTTGACCGGTGCGCATCCACGAGAGCCAGGCCACCCTCGGATGACCCTCGTCGCCCAGAGGGGCCCGACGCGTCGTCGCGTCCCTGCGCTCGCCGCGACCGGAGTCGTGGTCGCCGCGCTGGCGCTGGTGAACCTCGCCGAGCACCTGCTCACCAACGCGACCTGGCTGGGACCGGTCGCCGCGGTCGCGCTCCTGGCGTTCGCCCGCTGGAGCGGACTGACCTGGTCGCAGCTGGGCCTGCATCGTGATCGGCTCCGATCCGGTCTGCAGTGGGGCATGGGGGCGATCGCCCTGGTGGCGGTCGTGTATCTCATCGGGATCCTGCTCCCGCTGACCCGCCCCGCCTTCCTGGACGCGCGGTACCACCTCGGGCTGCACAGCGCCCTCCTCACCGCGTTCGTGATCATCCCGCTCAGCACGATCCTGCTCGAAGAGGTCGCGTTCCGCTCCGTCCTGTGGGGCATGCTGTCGCGGCATGCGGCGACCTGGCGTGTCCTGCTCACCTCGTCGGCGCTGTTCGGGCTCTGGCACATCCTGCCGTCGCTCCACCTCGCGACGGCGAACCATGGCATCGGCGACGTGGTCAAGGGGGCGGGCGCGGCGGCCGGGATCCTGGTCATCGCGGGTATCGTGGTCTTCACCGCGCTCGGGGGCGTGGTCGCCGGAGAGCTGCGCCGTCGCAGCGGGAGCGTCCTGGCGAGCGCCGGCATGCACTGGGCCACCAACAGCCTGGGTGTGCTCTTCGGCCTTGTCGCCTGGCGCATGGTTGGCTGAGCCCCGACTGACGCAGGTCGGCCGGTGTCGCGAGGTTCGCGCTCGCGGACGGCGGACATCTGACCGCACTTCTCGCCCGCCGGTCGCCCTCCGCCGGACGAGGCCCTAGACGGACGAGCGGCGGAGCCCGAGCACCGCACCGAGCTCGCGTCCCATGCGCTCACGGGAGTAGCGCCGTCGGCATGCCTCCGCGTAGCCGTGCGCCAGGTCCCGCGTCCGTCCCGGGTCGGCGACCAACCCGGTCAGCGTACGTTCCCAGGCTGCTGCGTCGAGCGGTGCGATCAGCACACCCGTCTCACCGTCCACGACGGCATCTTGCAGCCCCTCAAGATCCGACGCGACGACGAGCGCTCCGCGCATCGCGGCCTCGACGGCGACCAGACCGAACCCCTCCATGTCCCCCGGCACCACGACGTTCGACTGCACGAAGACGTCGCAGCCCCGCATGAGCATCTCGCGCTCGCTGTCGCTCACCCGGCCCAGCAGGCGCACACGTGCCTCCTGCCCCGACTCGGCCACGGCGGAACGCACCGCCTCCTCGTCCTCGCCTGCACCTGCCACGAGGTAGACCAGATCACCGTCGAGCCGCGGCAGGACCTCCCGCACGAACCAGGCGACGCCCTTCCTCCGGACGAGCCGTCCGAGCGCGAGCAGGATCACCGGTTCCCCCTCGAGGCCGAGCCAGGTCGTCAGCTCCGCGCGGGATGCCGAACGACCGTCGTCCGGCGGGTCCGGCACCTCCACGCCGAGCCGCACCACCCGGACACGACTCGCCGCGACCCCGGCCTCGCGGACCGCCTGCGCGGTCGCCTCGCTGATCGCCAGCACGAGCGGGGCCTTCGGCAGCTGTCGTGCGACCACGCGCCGGTACAGCGGCTGGTCCCACACGACGTCCTTGCCCATCGCCAACGTGGCGTGCCGGACCCGGAGGAGCCGCAGCAGCGGGGACAGCACGAGGAACATCACCACGTCGCCGGTGACGACGGTGTCGACCTGTCGCGTCACGGTGAGTCGCACGGTCCGGACCACGGCCCGGACCATGAACAAGGGGAGCCCCCGTGAGCTCCCTCCGTGCGAGACCAGGAACATCGGGACGCCGGCGCCGGAACGCAGCGTGGCCCAGACGTCCGCCGCCAACGTCTGCATCCCACCGACGGCCGGCGGGAAGGTGCGAGTCACGAACAGGGCGCCGGTCACGGCGAAGGACACTACCCGCACAAGGGTTCGGCCATCCGGGACGACTAGGATCCAGCGGTGCCCGTCTCCGAGCAGCACTCTCCCCCGGCAGGGTCGCCACCGAGGCCCCCGCGCGTTCCCCGGTTGCTCCGATGGGGTGCGCTCGCCGTCGTCGCGTTCTTCGCGGCCGGGTTCGTCGTGTCGAGGTGGGACGGGATCACCAGTAGCACCGCGCGGCTGGACGTGGGCGCGGTCCTCGGTGCCCTGGGCTTCGTGGCGCTCGGTCTCGTGGGTGCGATGCTGTCCTGGCGTGCGGTCCTCGGTGGGCTCGGCTCCCGGTTGCCGCTGCCGGCCGCCGCGCGCGTGTACTTCCTGAGCCAGCTCGGCAAGTACGTGCCGGGAAGCGTGTGGCCGCTGCTCGCCCAGGCCGAGCTCTCGAACGAGTATGGCGTCCCGCGTGCGCGCGCCGGGTTCGCGGCCGTCACCCAGATGCTGATCGGGCTCGTCGTCGGCATCGCCGTGGCCGCCGTCAGCCTGGCGGCATCGGCACCCGGGGCACTCGCGGCGTACTGGTGGCTCGGGCTGGTCGCCGTCGCCGGTGCGGTCATGCTCGTGCCTGCGGTGTTCAACCGGCTGACAGGTCTGGCACTGCGGATCCTGCGTCGCCCCGGCGAGCAGGAGCTGCTCTCCGGTCGGGCTATCGGAGCTGCGGCAGCCTGGTGCGTGCTCATGTGGCTGGCGTTCGGCGCGCAGATCTGGCTCATGGCGCTGGGGCTCGGGGCGTCGTCGACCACGCTGTTCGCTCTCGCCACCGGCGGCTACGCCCTCGCGTGGGTCGTCGGGTTCGTGATCGTCGTGCTGCCCGCGGGCGCCGGCGCGCGGGAGGCCGCCCTGGTGCTCGCGCTGGCGCCGACGCTCGACCGCGACAACGCGCTGGCTCTGGCCCTGGTGAGCCGCGTCCTCATGCTGCTCGGCGATGCGGGCGCGGCGGCGGTCGCCGTCCTCGCGGAGCGCGTGCACACCCGTCGGGCGCCGCGGGCGACGACCCCACCTCGTCTCTCGAGCCCCGAATGACGGGCGTCGACGACATGACCGGGTCAGCGAAGCAGGAGGGCACCGCGCCCGGCGACCCAGGGACGACCGGTGGCGTCGCCGATCGCGGCGACGCACCTCGACAGGGCTCGCGGCTGGAGCCGGACACGCTCCGACACCCCGGTCTCGTCCAGCTCCTGGTGTCGCTCCCGGATCGCCTCCCGGTCGTCCTCATGGTGACCGGGATCGTGTGCCTGATCGCGATCCTCACGAACACCTTCGAGCCGCTCGTGGTCCTCCCCGCGTCGGTCGTCGGTGTCGCGGCGCTCTGGCGGTTGCTCCCCGACCCGCTTCGCCCCAGCCGGTCGGCTGTCCTGGCGAGCGCCATCGCTCTCGCATTCTCGCTGGCCTGGGTCGTGGCGAACCTCCGGTACGCCTCGTCGTACGTCGTCGTCAACCGCGACCCAGGGTTCCTCACGCTCCAGGCGATCTGGCTCCGGACCCACTCCTTCTCGGAGATCCCGGCCGGGTCGGCGGTGCACGTCATGGGCGCCGTGAGCGCCGCCCACGCCGGCACGGAGGCCTTCGACCTCCGCGACGGCCTCCTCTACGCGCAGGGGAACAAGATGCTCCCCGGCCTGCTGGCGGCCGAGGGGTGGCTCGGCGGCGTCCGCGCCGTGCTGGCCGGCAACCTGGTCATCGGCGGCGTCGGCCTCGTCACCGTGTTCGCGGCAGCGCGGAGGCTCATCGGGCACTGGTGGGCGCTCCTGCCCATGGCCGCCCTCGCCGGGTCGCTGCCGTTCCTCGCGTTCACGCGCGCCGGCTACACCGAGCCGCTGGCGATGGTGTTCATGCTCGCGGGGCTCACCGCAGCGATGTCGGCCGCGCACACGTTGCGTCGTTCGCAGTTCTGGCTGACGGGCGCCTTGCTCGGCACGGCCGCGGCCGCTCGTATCGACGGGACCCTCGGGGTGCTCGCGGTGTTCGCCGCCTTCGGCGCGGTCGCGTTCGCGACGGTCGACCCGCGCCGCCGGGCCGCCCTCCGGGGCGGGTTGCTCCGCACGGCGGCGCTCGCTCTCCCGTTGGCGCTGCTCGGGTACTGGGACCTCCGGGAGAAGAGCCCGGCCTACCTTGCTGAGCAGCTGACCAACGTCACCTCGCTCCTCGCGTTGACCGTCGTCACTCTCGGCATCGCCATGGTCGGCACGACCGGAGCGCCGATCCGGTGGCTCCGGAATCCCCTGGCCCGTCACCGCCGCCACGCCGGCGTCGTGGCCGCGCTCGGCCTCGGACTGGCGCTCACGACGCTGATCTCACGGCCGTGGTGGCTCGTCGAGCGGAACCTCCGCTCGGGTGCGCCGGTGGTGAACGACATCGCGCACCTCCAGGCGAGCCTGGGGCTGCCGATCGACCCGCAGCGCAGCTACGACGAGCTCAGCGTCAGCTGGATCGCGTGGTACTTCGGGTGGACGGTCGTCGCGCTCGGCGCCATCGGTCTCGTCCTCATGGTCCGCCGGGCGATCGCCGAGCGGGATGCCCGCCTCGCCACGTTGACCGCGGTCGTCGTCGTCGGCTCGGCGTACTACCTCGTCCGGGTCAACATCACGCCCGACCAGATCTGGGCGGTGCGTCGTCTCGTCCCGTTGACGATCCCCGGTTTCCTCCTCGCCGCGACCTGGGCGCTTGCGCGTCTACGGTCCTGGCGGGGTCGCCTGCGCCCGCGGCCCGAGCGCCTCCGGCTGATCGTCTCGGCCGGTCTGGCCGTGGCGGTCGCGGTGTTCCCGGTGATGACCTGGAACGGGCTCGCCGGGCGGATCGAGCTCAGCGGACGCTACGAGCAGGCGAGGAGTGCGTGCGCCGTTCTCGACCGCGGTGGCGTGCACCACGTGGTCTGGATCCACAGCAGCCCGTTCCGCTACCTGGCGACCTTGCGCATCATCTGCGACGTCGACGTGGTCGAGTTCATCACCCCCCCGACCGAGGAGCAGCTCGCCCAGGTCCGCGCGGCCTGGGGTGCGGGACCCGTTGCCGTCATGAGCTTCGACCGCGGCATGATCCCGTGGACCACGCAACCGAGCACCCCCGTCGAGACCACGGTGTCGAGCGAGATGGCGCGTCGGCTCACGGGCCGGCCCACGTCGGTCAGCTGGAGCAGGAGCTCGCTGTGGTACGGGGTGCTGGACGACGCCGGGACGGTCTCACCGCCGCAGTGACGTCACCGCCGGTACTGGATCTCCTTGATCCGCTCGAGCTGCTCCTCGAGCAGCACGCGATTGGTGCGCTGCAGGTCCGAGATGACTCCCAGCGCGAGGGACAGCAGCGCCGCGACGGCCATGATCGACCCGAAGATGAGTGACTGGACGTTGCCGGCGGTGTCGCCGTGGCTGGCCCAGAGGATCAGGAACCGGACGAACGGGATCGCAGCGAGCACGCCGAAGAAGACCCCGAGGCTCGCGAAGATCACGTAGGGCTTGAACATCAGATAGCTGCGGATGATCGCCGACGCCGACTTCGCCATGTGGTGGAACACGCTCGTGAACAGGCGGGACTCGCGCGTCTTCGGGTTCGTGACGACGGGCAGGCTGGCGATCCTCAGCCGCTTGTTCCCGGCCTGGATGATCGTCTCCATGCAGTAGCTGAACTGCGTGACCACGTTCAGCCTGAGCAGGGCCGCGCGCGAGTAGGCCCGGAACCCGCTCGCCGCGTCGGGCAGAGACGTGCTGGCCGCGCGGTTGACGACGAAGCTGCCGAAGCGCTGCATGGTCTTCTTGAACGGCGAGAACTCGGCGATCGTGCGCGTCTGCCGGTCCGCGATGACGATGTCCGCCCGACCGGCCAGGATCGGCTGCACCAGGTCTCCGATCCGGTCCTGCGGGTACTGGTTGTCGCCGTCGGTGTTGACGACGATGTCGGCGCCTCGCGCGAGCGCGTAGTCGACCCCGTCCCGGAAGGACCGGGCGAGGCCCATGGTGCGCGTGTGGCGCAGCACGTGGGTGACGCCGTGCTCGTGGGCCACCTCGACCGTGCGATCCGTCGAGCCGTCGTCGATCACGAGGATGACGATCTCGTCGATGCCGTCGATCCGGTCGGGGATCGACGAGAGGACCGCGGGGAGGCTCCCCTCCTCGTTGAGGCACGGAACCTGGATGAAGAGCTTCATGTACGTCCTGTCGGCAACGCCCTGAAGGGTCGAGACGGGTCGGCGCACGCGGGCGCACGATGTCGAGCCAGCCTAGTCGAGCGCGCTCATCGCTCGGGCGCCGCCCCCTCAGGCCTCTCACCGGGGAACCGCGTCACGAGTCGGTCGGCGTCGGCGCGGGTCCCAGGCCCAGCCAGTCCGCGATGATCGGACCTGCGACGCCCGCGGAGTAGACCGACGCGTGGCCCGCGCCGTCGGGGTACCGGGTGGTCACCTGGTGGCCTCCTGCGCTGAGGGCCGCCGCGAACCGCTGCGTCTGCTCGACCGGCACCAACCCGTCCGCCGTGCCGTGCACGAGCAGCACGGCGAGCTCCGAGCGACGACCGGCCGCCGCGACAGGGTCCGCGGCGCGTCGGGCGTCGGCGCTCGGGGTGCCGGTCCCGAACAGGCTCTCGACCGCACCGTCGATCCGGGTCACGTCGTACGGCCCGGCCAGGCCGACGAGCCGGTCCGGGACGACGGCAGGATCGCTGCAGCCACCGCTGTACGTGCCGGGATCGAGGGCCACGACGGCAGCGAGCTGGGCCCCAGCCGAGTGACCGACCAGGACCACCTCTCCGACACCGATCCCGGCACGACGCACGCGCGCGGCCGCGTCGGCGAGCCCGCATGCGACGTCCTCGGCCGGCACCGGGAAGTAGGCGTCGTCGGACGACGTGCGATAGCTGATCGTGACAACCGCGGCGCCGCGCTCCGCGAGCCACGTCGCGAGGCCGGTCAACCCGGTGGGATCGGCCGAGACCCATCCGCCGCCCGGCACGAGGACCACGAGCGGAGCCGGCGACGCCGAGGCCCCGTCGGGGAGGAAGACGCGGGAGGACTGCGCCGGGTCGTAGGTCACGCGCGGAGATCGTGGGGAGGTGTCTCCGGTTCCACCCGTGCACCCTGCGGCCAGGGCGACGACGAGGGTGGCGACTGCAACGGCGCCCCACCCGGCACCTTGTCCGGCCACACGACCCGACCACCGACGCCAACGCACCGTCGCCCTCCCCTCCAGCCCGCCCGCCCGCCCGCCCGAGGACGCTGCCGCCGGTGCGGACGCCGCCGACACGCCGGAGCAGGGCCTACCTCCACGCTAGGTGCCGCGATCCACGCGCGCGACGCGACGGTTGCCTCCACCAGTAGCCTGCCGGCGACCTGGGCGCCGCCAGGTGAGCGCCGCCACCCACCCTCAGAGCTGTCGCACGTGCGTGTTCACCAGGCACATCGCACCCGGGGAGGCCGATCTGCTCGACCTCCCCGGTGTACTCCAGGACAAACCTCTGAGGTGCAGAAGCACCCGCCTGCGAGGTAAGGCGAGGCATACCCCCAGGGGTAGAAAAAGGCATACCCCCGGGGGTAGGACGTTCGACCCTGAATCATCCGATGCCTGGGGTACAGCCTTGGCATGTGCACATCGGTACCGGTCCAACGGTGGACCTGAGCATGACGCCCACCGCACGACTCGGTCGGCGCGACGGCGGCAGATCGGACGTCTCGGTCGGTCCCCGCACGCGACGCCCCGTATCGATCCGGACCTAGCCACCACCACGGCGCGCCACCACGTGCCCTATCAAGGAGGATTCACCATGACGGTCGCCGCTGAGGAGCTCAAGGCACTCACGATCGCCCAGGTCGTCGACGCACGAGGAACCTCGTGCCCCGGACCGATCCTGGCCGCCAAGAAGGCCATCGGCGGCGTGCCGGTGAACGGTGTGATGGAGGTCCTCGCCACCGACTCGGGCACGCTGAAGGACCTCCCGGCCTGGTCCAAGAAGATGGGGCACGAGTTCCTCGGCTCGTTCGACGATGCCGGGTACCTCCACCTGTACCTCCGCAAGATGAAGTGACCTGATCGTGTCGACCGCGACCGTCACCGGGTTCTCGCCGAGGATCCTCGTCTTCTCGACCAACAACATCTCCGACCCGGGCATCGACCTCGCCGGCAGCAGGCACCTGCACTACTCGGCCACCGTCTCGACGATGAGCGTCCCGTGCAGCAGCGGGCTCAAGCCCGGATGGATCCTGCACGCGTTCGAGACCGGGCTCGACGGGGTGTTCATCGCCTCGGACGGCGAGGAGTGCGCGCTGCTCCCCGAATGCGCCGAGCGCACGTCGCACATCGTCACCCAGGCGCAGGAGCTCATGAAGGCCCGAGGGATCGAGCCCCAGCGGCTGAAGATGGCCGCCGTCTGCTCGGTGTGCGCCGAACCGTTCGTCAACTACATGCGGGAGTTCTCGCAGATGTTGGTGGACATGGGCCCCGTCGACGTCACCCCGTGACCGACGATCAACGAGAGAAGGAAGCCGGAACGGTGGACACCACACGCAAGACGATCATCCTGTTCAGCGGGGACTTCGACAAGGTGATGGCGGCGTTCATCATCGCCAACGGTGCCGCGGCGATGGATGACGACGTCACGATGTTCTTCACGTTCTGGGGGCTCAACGCCCTTCGGCGACCGGAGAAGGTCGCGACGACGCGCAAGAGCCCGCTGCAGAAGGCCTTCGCCGCGATGATGCCCCGGGGTCCCGGGCGGCTCGCCCTCTCGCACATGAACTTCGCCGGCGCCGGCCCCAAGCTCATGCAGCGGATGATGCGCCAGCAGAACGTGATGTCGCTCGAGGAGCTCATCGCCACGGCACGCGAGCAGGGCATCAAGATGGTCGCCTGCACGATGTCGATGGACATCATGGGCCTCCGCGCCGAAGAGCTGATCGACGGCCTCGAGTTCGCCGGAGTCGCCTCCTACCTGGGCGACGCGGACGAGGCGAACGTCAACCTGTTCATCTAGCGCGTCGCAGGATCGCGCCGCAGACAACACAGAACTGGAGTCACCGATGGACTACGACGTCCTCGTGATCGGCAGTGGCATTGGTGGGATGGAGTCGTCGATCAAGCTCGCCGACATGGGCTACAAGGTCCTGCTCGTCGAGAAGGAGGCGAGCGTCGGCGGACGGATGATCCTGCTCAGCAAGGTCTTCCCGACCCTCGACTGCGCGAGCTGCATCTCCGGCCCGAAGATGTCGTCGACCATCAACCACCCCAACATCACCACCAAGACCTACAGCGAGGTCCTGGGGGTCAAGCGGGAGAGCAACGGTGCGTTCCGCGCCACCGTGAAGGAGAAGTCGACGTTCGTCGACTGGGCCGCCTGCACCGGCTGCAACGAGTGCCAGACCGCCTGCACCGTCGCGGTGCCCGACGAGTTCAACTCCGACCTCGTGGCACGCCGCGCGGCCTACATCGCGTTCCCGCAGGCCGTGCCGAAGAAGGCCGTGATCACGCGGGCCGGCACGTCGCCGTGCATCGACAACTGCCCTGCCGGCATCAAGGCGCACGGCTACGTCTCGCTGATCCGGAGCGGCAAGTACGAAGAGGCGTTCCAGCTCGTCCTCGACGCGACCCCGCTGGTCGGGACCCTGGGGCGCGCGTGCTACGCCCCGTGCGAGTCGGAGTGCTCCCGCGGCGCCCTCGAGGGGACGATCCCGATCCGCCGGCTCAAGCGGTTCGCCGCCGATCGTCACTACGCCGAGGTGGACGGACCGGGCGTCGAGATGCCCACCCCCAACGGCAAGAGCGTCGCGATCGTCGGATCCGGCCCGGCCGGACTCACGGCGGCGTGGCAGCTCGCGCGGCTCGGCTACCAGGTCCGCATCCACGAGGCCGAGGCCCAGCCGGGCGGCTTCCTGCGGCACGCGCTGCCGGCCTACCGCCTCCCGCAGGAGGTCGTCGAGCAGGACATCGCCAACGTCACCGCCCTCGGCGTCGAGATCGTGACGAACTCGTCCATCAGCGACCTCGAGGCCCTCAAGGCCGAGGGGTACGACGCCGTGCTGCTCGCCACCGGCACCCCGCGCGCGACGTCGCTCGGCGTGCCGGGTGAGGACGCCGACGGCGTGCTCGCCGGTCTCGACTTCCTCCGGCAGGTGCGCGTCGACGAGGCCCCCGAGCTCACCGGGAAGCGCGTGGTCGTCGTCGGCGGCGGCAACGTCGCGATGGACACCGCACGCACGGCCCGGCGCCTCGGTGCCCTCGAGGTCCGCGTCGCCTACCGGCGCGGACGCGAGGAGATGCCCGCGCACGCGGCCGAGATCGAGGACGCCGAGAAGGAAGGCGTCGAGTTCGAGTACCTCGTGGCCCCGGTCTCGGTCGTCACCGACGCTGCCGGTGCCGTCACCGGTCTCCGCTGCCAGCGCATGCAGCTCGGTCAGGCCGATGCGTCCGGACGACGCCGCCCGGAGCCGATCGCGGGGAGCGAGTTCGTGATCGCCTGCGACGCCGTGATCTCGGCGATCGGGATGGCTCCCGACCCGACCCCGTTCGAGAACCTGGCAAGCGTCCAGCGTGGCAGCCGGATCGCCGTCGACGAGACGACGCTGCAGACCGAGGTCCCGTACCTCTTCGCGGCGGGCGACGTCACGAGCGGCGCGACCGACATCACGCGGGCCG
The DNA here is from genome assembly GCF_024704385.1 of Cellulomonas sp. P24. Lineage (NCBI taxonomy): Bacteria > Bacillati > Actinomycetota > Actinomycetes > Micrococcales > Cellulomonadaceae > Cellulomonas > Cellulomonas sp. P24. Next base: position 3,922,513 of record NZ_JAJDFX010000002.1, on the reverse strand, counting down.
TCGGTGCCGGTCGGCGCGCGGCCTACATGATCGACAACTGGGTCAACGGCCGCGAGCTCGGCACCTTCCCCGCCCTCGACGACCTGCTCGGTGCGGTCGACAAGGCCGAGGTGCTGGCACGGCAGAAGAGCCACACCCGGCGCGAGCCCATCACGCCGGACACCCGCTTCTCCCCCGCTCCCGTCGACTTCGACGAGCTCGAACCCGCGCTGACCGAGGCCGAGGCCCGCGCCGGTGCCGGCGGCTGCCTGGACTGCGGCGTCTGCTCGGAGTGCCAGGAGTGCGTGTCCGCCTGCCCGGCCGACGCCATCCGGTTCGACAAGCGTGAGGTCGTCTCGGAGATCACCGTCGGCGCGGTCGTGGTCTCGACCGGGTACAAGCTCTTCGCCGCCGATCTCAAGCCCGAGTACGGCTACGGCACCTACGCCAACGTCATCACCGGCATGCAGATGGACCGCCTCCTCGCACCGACGCGCCCGTTCAACACGGTTCTCCGTCCGGGCGACGGGAAGGTGCCCGAGCGCATCGCGTACGTCTCGTGCACCGGTTCCCGGGACAAGACGTCCGGCAACCCGCTCTGCTCGAAGGTCTGCTGCATGTACTCCGTCAAGCAGAACCAGCTGATCATGGGCGCGCTGCCGCTCGCGGACGTGACCATGCACTACATGGACATCCGCGCCGCCGGCAAGCGCTACAACGAGTTCTACGAGCAGGCCAAGGACATGGGCGCCGAGTACATCAAGGGGCGCGTGGCCAAGATCACCGAGAAGGAGAACGGCGATCTCATCGTCCGCTACGAGGACATCGAGAACGGCGGTGCGATCGTCGAGGCCGAGTACGACCTCGTCGTCCTCGCCGTGGGGATCCAGCCGAACCGCGAGGTGGAGAAGCTCTTCACCGGCGAGAGGCTCGGTCTCGACGAGTACTTCTACGTCGCCGAACCCGACGACGAGCTCGAACCCGGCCGGACCGACATCCCCGGCGTCTTCGTCGCCGGCACCGCGGCCGGGGTCAAGGACATCGTCGACTCGATCCTGCACGCAGGGGCCGCAGTCGCCCAGGTCGCGGCTCACCTCGAGCACGCGGGACACGTCGAGCACGCAGCAGTCGCGGCGGAGGTGCTGGCATGAGTGAGGACCGACGCATCGGCGTCTACATCTGCCACTGCGGTGGCAACATCTCCGACTACGTCGACGTGGAGAAGGTGCGCGAGGCGTTCAAGGACGACCCCGAGGTCGTGGTCGCCGAGACCACGATGTTCGCGTGCGCCGACGGTACCCAGCACGAGATGATCCGGGACATCCAGGAGAAGAAGCTGGACGGTCTGGTCGTGGCCTCGTGCTCGCCCAAGCTGCACCAGATCACCTTCCGGGGGGTGGCGAAGCGGGCGGACCTCAACCCGTACGCGTACACCCAGGTCAACGTGCGCGAGCAGGCGTCGTGGGCGCACACCGACGACCGTGAGGGTGCGACCGAGAAGGCGATCGGGCTCGTCCGGGCCGGTGTCGCCAAGACGAAGCTCTCGACCCCGCTCGAGCCGCTCGTCGTCAAGACCCTGCCGCGGACGATGGTCGTCGGCGGCGGCGTCGCGGGCCTGCGCGCCGCCATCGGCCTCGCCGACATCGGGCTCGCGGTCACGATCGTCGAGCGTGCCCCCACGCTCGGCGGCTGGGTCGGACAGCTCGGCGCGATGTTCCCGCACGACTCCTCGGGCCAGGAGCAGATCGCCCATCTCGTCTCCGAGATCGCCAAGCGGCCGTCGATCTCGATCCTCACCAACGCCGAGCTGGTCTCGAAGTCCGGGAGCTTCGGCAACTACGTCACCGAGGTGCGGATCCAGGGGCAGGACGAGCTGGTCACGACGGAGGTCGGGACCATCGTGGTCGCCACCGGCTTCGACAGCTACGAGCCCGAGGCCGGCGAGTTCGGCTACGGCATCGAAGGCGTCCTGACGCTGCCCGACTTCATGACCCTCGTCGACAACTCCGACGGTCCGCTCGTCTACCAGGGCAAGCGCGTCAAGACCATCGCGTACGTCTACTGCGTCGGCAACCGGCAGCCCGAGGGCGGGAACGAGTACTGCTCGAAGTTCTGCTGCTCGGCCACGGTGCATGCCTCGATCAAGGTCGCCGCCCGCGACACCGGGGTGCGTCAGTACCACCTGCACCGCGACATCCGCACGTACGGGAAGTACGAGCTGATGTACACCGAGTCGCGCGAGCGCGGGTCGGTGTACATGCGGTTCCCCGACGACACGCCCCCCACCGTGGCACGGACCGCCGACGGGCACGTCGCCGTCACCGTCGTCGACGCCCTCACCGGCAACGAGGAACTCACGATCCCGGCCGACCTGGTCGTGCTTGTGACCGGCATGGTGCCGCGCGACAACACGGGGCTCACCGACCTCCTCAAGCTCCCGGTCGGCGGTGACGGCTTCTACAACGAGATCCACCCGAAGCTCCGCCCCGTGGAGACGGTGGTCTCCGGCGTGATGATCGCCGGCGCCTGCCAGGGTCCCAAGACCGCGTCGGAGTCGGTCGCATCCGGTCTCGCCGCGGTGACCCAGAGCGCCGGCATCCTCATGAAGGGGTTCGCCGAGCTCGACCCCCTCGTCGCGACGGTCCACACCGAGGCCTGCACGGGCTGCGCCGCGTGCGTGACGACCTGCCCGTACGACGCGATCTCGATGATCATGTGCGACGGGCGCGACGTGGCCACGATCAGCGCGGCGGTGTGCAAGGGCTGCGGCGGGTGTGCCCCGGTCTGCACCGAGGACGCGATCGACCTGCTCGGATACACCGACGCCCAGATGCGGGCATCGATCGAGGGCCTGACGAAGGAGCCGGTCTCATGAGCACCACCCTGCGGGACCCGCGGGAAGTCATCCGCGAGGAGATGCTGATGCACCAACCGATCCTGGCGGCGGTGGCGGACGGTCCGCTCACCGTCCCGGAGATCGCGGCGGCACTCGATCGTCCGACCGACGAGGTCGTGTACTGGGTGATGGGGATGCGCCGGTACGGGCACCTCATCGAGATCGAGGACGCAGACGACGACGGCTACTTCCGCTACGCGAACGCCCACCAGGAGGTGGCCCCGTGACCACGATCGTCGACACCGACCTTCTCTCGGACCTCAAGAAGTTCGGGGCCGCGGACGTCTCCGCGTGCTTCAGCTGCGGGACGTGCACCGCGACCTGTCCACTCTCGGACAACGACGGCACGTTCCCGCGCCGCATGATCCGCTACGCGCAGGTCGGCATGAAGGACGAGCTGCTCTCGAGCAAGGAGCTGTGGACCTGCTACCACTGCGGGCTCTGCTCCGACAGCTGCCCGACCGAGGCGGACCCGGGTGAGTTCATGGCGGCTGCTCGTCGGTACGCCGTGGCGAGCTACGACCCGACCGGGCTCTCCCGGATCCTCTACACCCGGCCGGTCATCGGTTCGCTCATCGCGGTCGCGGTCGCGGCGTTCTTCGCGGTGTTCATGTACGCCTCGCACGGGCCGCAGGACGCCGCAGCGCTCACGCTGTTCGACTTCGTCCCCGAGGAGCTCATCCACTGGACAGGCATCGCGGTGATGGTCGTCATGGTGATCGCCGGCGTCGTCGGCGTCGTCACGATGGCTCGCGGGGTCGCCCGACGTGAAGGGATCACCCTCTCCTCGACCCTCGGCGGGCGGGCAGCACTCGGACGGTCCGTCGCGGCGCTGTGGTCGTCGCTCGGCATCGAGTCGGTGGGGCAACGCCGCTACCGCGAGGACTGCAAGGACGACAGCCCGGCCGAACCGCTGTACCGCCGGCGCTGGTTGATCCACGCACTGTCCATCTGGGGCTTCCTCGGGCTGCTCGGGGCGACGATCCTCGACTGGGGACTGGCCCTCACCGGGGTCAAGGAGACCGGCACCCCGATCCCCCTCTGGTACCCGTCGCGGCTGCTCGGCACGATCGCCGGCATCTCCCTCGTGTACGGCGTGAGCATGTTCATGGTCAACCGTGCGCGTCACATCAACCGGGCAGCGGCGCAGTCCACCGCGTCGGACTGGCTCCTGCTGATACTGCTCTGGATCACCGGGGCGAGCGGGTTCTTCATCGAGGTCGCGCTGTACCTGCCGGACGCACCGGCGTGGGGCTACTGGGTCTTCCTGTTCCACGTCGCGGTGGCCATGGAGCTCATGCTGCTCCTGCCGTTCACCAAGTTCGCCCACGCGATGTACCGGCCGGTCGCGCTGTTCTTCTTCGCCCTGGCCAAGGACAAGTCGAAGCAGACCGCCTGACACGCACGCGAAGCGCCGCGGACCTGGTCCGCGGCGCTTCGTCGTCCGCCGGCGCCGGCGTGCACGCGCACACGACCGACCGATTCGCGGGAGGATGCCCTCATGGCGACCACCGACCAGCAGCCCTGGGTGAAGAACTACCAGCCGGGTGTCCCGGCCGAGATCGAGCTCCCGACCGAGTCGCTCGTGGAGATGCTCGAGCGATCCGTCTCGGAGGCGGGGAACCACCCGGCCCTGGAGTTCTTCGGTCGACGGACGACGTACACCGAGCTGGGTGAGCAGGTCGACCGTGCCGCGGAGGGTCTGCACCGCCTCGGCGTGCGCGCCGGCGACCGCGTCGCGCTCATCCTGCCGAACTGCCCGCAGCACGTCGTCGCGTTCTACGCCGTGCTGCGACTGGGTGCGGTCGTCGTCGAGCACAACCCGCTGTACACGGCGCGAGAGCTCCGGCACCAATTCGAGGACCACCAGGCGCGCGTCGTCATCGCCTGGGACAAGGCCGTCGCCGCGGTCCGGTCGTTCCCGTCCGACGTCGAGATCGACCACGTCGTCGCGGTCGACCTGCTCCAGGCCTTCCCGCCGCTCAAGCGCCTGGCCCTGCACCTGCCCGTGCCGCGCCTGCGCGCCTCGCGTGCCGCGCTGACGGCCCCCGCGCCCGGGACGATCTCGTGGGCGGACCTCCTCTCGCACGGCCGGCTCGACCCGGCGCACCCTCGCCCGACGGTGGACGACCTCGCCGCGATCCAGTACACCTCGGGGACGACCGGTCACCCGAAGGGAGCGATGCTCACCCACCTCAACCTCTACGCGAACGCGCTGCAGGGCGAGGCGTGGATGCACGGCGCGGAGTACCGCAAGGAGATCTTCTACGCGATCCTGCCGATGTTCCACGCGTTCGGCATGACGCTGTACCTCACGTACGGGATCCGCAAGCAGGCACTTCTCGTCCTGTTCCCGATGTTCGACCCGGCACTCGTCCTGGACGCCATGAAGAAGTCCCCCGCGACGGTCTACTGCGCGGTGCCGCCGATCTACGAGCGCACCGCGATGGCCGCCCGCGAGAAGGGCGTCTCGCTCCGCTCGTGCCGGTTCTGCATCTCCGGGGCGATGAACCTCCCGGACCACGTGGTCGAGCTGTGGGAGTCGATGTCCGGTGGCCTCCTCGTCGAGGGGTACGGCATGACCGAGTCGTCACCGGTCGCCCTCGGCAACCCGTTCCACCCGACGCGTCGGACCGGCACGATCGGTGTCCCGTTCCCGTCCACCCGCATGAAGGTCGTCGACCAGGACGACCCGACCGTCGAGGTCCGCCAGGGCGAGCCGGGCGAGCTCCTGCTCCAGGGTCCGCAGGTCTTCTCCGGGTACTGGAACAACCCGGAGGAGACCGCGGCGACGCTCCTGCCCGGAGGGTGGCTGCGCACCGGGGACATCGTGACCGTGGACGCCGACGGCTTCACCACCATCGTCGACCGCGCCAAGGAGCTCATCATCACCGGAGGGTTCAACGTCTCGCCGTCCGAGGTCGAAGCCGTGCTGCGCCTCCATCCCTCGGTGACGGACGCGGCCGTGATCGGCAAGCCTCTTGAGCGCGGCGGCGAGATGGTCGTCGCGGCCGTCGAGCTGGCGCCGGACGCCGTGTTCGACGAGGAGGCGCTCCGCTCCCACTGCCGCGAGCTGCTCGCCGCCTACAAGGTGCCGCGGCGGATCGTGCCGATCGAGGACACCCCGCGGTCGCTGCTGGGCAAGATCCTCCGCAAGCAGGTGCGTGACAGGGTGCTCCCGACGCTCTGACCGCTGTGCGCCGCGTCGACCGGCACGGGCCCGCGCAGCCGGTCGGCCACAGCACGACGCGTCAGTCGCGGTGCCCCGCCGACTCCTCGCTCAGATGAGTCCCGAAGAACGACAGGATGCGCCGCCGGGCGTCCGCCGTCGCCTCGGCGTCGTGGTGTGCGCCGAGCATGCGCGTCATGATCCGCATCACGGGCGGGATCTCGGCCGGGTCGTGGTCGTTCATGAAGCCGTGGGGCGCGCCGGGATACTCCTTGACGTCGTGCTCGACCCCGAGTGACGCCAACGTCGCCTCGAGCTGTCTCGCCTTGCCCCGGAGGCTGCGGTCGGCGCCGCCGTAGCTCCCGACCACCGGGCACGCCCCGGCGAGGAACTCGGCACCGTAGGGGTCCGGCGTGCCGATGCCCTGCCCGTAGTTGACGCTCGCCGCGGCGTAGTCCCTCCGCGGCGCATGCAGGAGGGCGAAGCCGCCGCCCATGCAGAACCCGATGATGCCGACCCGGCCGGTCGAGCCGTCCTGCTCGGTGAGCCACCGGCGTGCCGCCTCGATCTCGTCGAAACCTCTCCCCTGACGTCTGCGGAGCTCCCCGAAGAGCGATCGGAGGCACCGGGCCGTCCCACCCCAGGACATGAGGTCCGGCACCACCGCGAGGTACCCCGCGTCGGCGAGCCAGTCTGCCTGCGCACGGACGTCCGTCGTCATCCCGAACGCGTCGTGGACGACCACCACACCGGGCCAGGGCCCCTCGCCGTCGGGCCGCGCGACGTAGACGGGCAGCGGACCGTGCGGACCCGCGAGGGTGACCTGTGTCATGCACCTCACGATGCCGCCCACCCGACCGCACCGCTAGTGCCCGGGCAGCCGGGTCCGCTCGTGGATCAGGTTGACGGACAGCAGCAGGTCGCGGTCGTCGAGCACCTCGGTGGGGCGACCGTCACGCACGATCGTGTGGTCCTCGGACATCACGACGGCACGGTCGGCGAGGAGCTCGAGCGCGTCGAGATCCTGCGTCGCGAGCACGATCGTCTTGCCTGCCGTGCCGAGCTCGACGACGAGCTCGATCAGCCAGCTCCGGGTCCGTGGGTCGAGCGCTGCCGTCGGTTCGTCGAACAGCAGGACGTCGGGGTTCATGACGAGCACGGACGCGATCGCGACGCGCTTCTTCTGCCCTCCGGACAGCTGGAACGGCGCCCGGTCCGCGAGGTCGGTGAGATCCAGCATGGCCAGGACGTCCTCGACCCTCGCGAGCGCCTCGTCCCGCGACATCCCGAGCTGGAGGCAGCCGAACGCGACCTCGTCGAGGACCGTCGGTGAGAAGACCTGGGCGTCGGAGCTCTGGAAGACGAGGCCGACGCGGGAACGGAAGCCGGCCGAGAGCTGCTCGTCCTCGAGCGCGGTCTCGGTGATCTGGGTCCCGAACGCGTGGACCTCCCCCGCCGTCGGGAACACGAGCCCGTCGAGGACCTTCAGGAGCGTCGACTTGCCGCAGCCGTTGGCCCCGAGGACCGCAACCCTCTCGCCGCGCGCGACGTCGAGAGACACACCACGCAAGGCAGGGAACCGGTCGAGGTAGGAGTACGTCACGTCACGGCATCGGAGCACCACGTCAGGAGCCAAGCAGCCGGTCCCCTCCCCACACCGCCACCGCCGCGGCCACGGCAAGACCGCATGCGAGGACGTCAGCGGCACCCACGCGACCAGCCCGCACCCCGTGGACGTCCCCGCGGTAGCCGCGCGCCACCATCGCCAGGTGGACCTCTTCGGTGAGCCGATGGGCCTTCCCGAACAGCGTGCCCACCGTCGCCCCGACGAACGCGCGCGCCGCCCGGTCGTGGCGCTGGGCGCCGATCGTCCGCGCGGCGCGCGCCTCGAACAGGTCCGTGACCGCCCCCAGCAGCACGAACAGGTAGCGGTACGCCATCCCGACCACCAGGACGACGACGCGTGACACCCCGAGGACCCGAAGGGCATCCAGTACGCGGGTCCACGGCGTCGTCAGGGTCAGCAGGGCGACGAGCGAGATCGACGTGGCCACCCGGGCCACGAGGAGCAGCGCGGTCGCCAGCCCCTGCGCCGTGACGCCCTGAGGGACGCCGTGCCACGACCACAGCGTGAGCACGACGTCGCCGGGCCGCACGAACGACAGCGTCGCTGGCAGGACCGCGACCCCGGCGAAGACCGGCACGGAGAGCCACACGCGGCGCGCGACGGCACCCGCCGGGAGGCGCGACGCCCGACCGAGGACCAGCGTGCCGACGTACACCACCGCGATCGTCGCGACGTGGTGCGCCAGGCTCGTCGCCAGCAGCAGCGCCACCAGGCTCACGAGCTTGACGCGCGCGTCGAGCCGCTGCAGCACCCCGGACCGGGCCGCCAGCTCGTCGCTGAACAGGACCTGACGCATCAGGTCGGTGCCGCCTCGCAGCGTCCTCGTGACGAACGACCGTCGACGACGGTGCCCGTTCGGCGTGCACGGGGGACGATGCTGCTCGACGGCAAGCAACCACGCCGGCGTGGAACCGGGCGAGGAGGTGCGCCGGACGAGAGCGGGCGCCGTCACGGCTCCACCTGCTGCCCGTCCGTCGCCGGACCGGCCACCGGTTCGCGGCGCCGACCGAGCCGCGCGACCAGCCACCCGACCGCGAACACCGCGGAGCACACGACCGCGATACCGACCAGTGCCGACAACCAGTACGCGAGTGTCGCGTTCTGCCCGTCGGCGAAGCCGTAGTCGCGCAGGACCGTGTGGTTCCAGAACCCGTTCAGCCGGTTCAGCCCCGTCGGGACGGCCGCGAGCCCGAGAGAGGCGAGGTCCAGGTCACCCGGCGCGTCCTCGCCGAAGGCGCCGCCCGGCGCCAGGAGCCCGAGCGGGGACACGACCACCATGACCACCAGGGCACCCAAGGCGGCCCGGGTCGGTGTGAGCCGGCCCAGCCGGGAGCGCGCAGGCGAGGTCGGCCCCGCGTGCACCGGTACCCCCGGGTGCTGCGGGACGAGCCGACGGACGTCGACACGGACCAGGTACGCCAGCACACCGGCCGTGAGCACGGCCTCGACCGCTCCCCCGATCGTCAGGTGGGCGAGGGCCATCGCCGGGATCGTCTGCGAGAGCGGGTAGGGAGCGTAGAGCGGGGCACCGGACGCCGTGTGGAACAAGCCGGGCTGGATACCGAACTCGACGGCGGCGGCGAGGGCCGCGGCGTTGATCCCGACGTAGCCGCCGACACCGGCCGCGACGAGGCGCCGACGTGAGGTGAGCGCCGAGCGCCCGGCGACCAGCCGGTACGCCCACACACCGACGAACGGCATGAGGACCGCCATGTTGAGGGCGTTCGCCCCGAAGGCGAGGACGCCGCCGTCACCGAACAGGAGAGCCTGGAACGCCAGCGCGACGGACACCGCGATGACCGCGGCCCACGGTCCGAGCACGATCGCGACGGCCACCGCACCAAGGGCGTGCACCGACGTCCCGCCCGGGATCGGCACGTTGATCATCATGACCAGGAAGCTCACGGACGAGAACACGGCCAGCGCCGGGACGCTCGCCGTCGTGAGGGTCGCCGTCACCCGGCGCGACGCGGCGATCCACACGGGAACCACCGCGGCGTAGGCGATGGCGCAGGTCTCCGGGGACAGGTACCCGTCGGGAATGTGCATCCCTGTCTCACCTCGCCGCCACGCTGCACGCCTGTGGCTCGGAGCCTAGCGTGTTGCGACAGTCTCGCAAGAGGACCGTCGGCGGTGGGGCTGGCGGCACTCCGCGCACCCGATCCGCGCCATGATGGGGCGATGGGGTCCCCGCACGAGCCGTCCCGTCGCGCCGACCCCGGCCTCGAGCCGGGCGTCGCATTCGATGGTGTGCTCGCGGGCGCTGCGCTCGACGGAGTGCTCGCCGACGTCGCCGACCGGCTCCGCGCCGACGGCGAACGGATGACACGCCCTCGTCGTGCCGTGCTCACGGCCCTGGCCGCCCAGCACACCCACGTCACGGTCGACGCCCTCGTCGAGGCGGTCGCCGCCGTCGACGCTCGGGTGCACCGGGCCAGCGTGTACCGCACCCTCGACACGCTCACCGCGCTCGGCGTGGTCCAGCACATCCACCTCGGTCACGGGCCGACCGCGTACCACCTGGTCGGCGCCGGCGGCGAGCACCTGCACGCGCAGTGCCGCTCGTGCGGGGCGATCGTCGACCTGCCTCCCGAGCTCCTCGACGACGTCACGGCACGGGTCCGCGACCGCACCGGATTCGTCCTCGACGCGACCCACGTCGCGATGTCGGGCCAGTGCGCCGCGTGCGCTCAGATCGTGACCGACGGCTCCACCGACTCCTCGGGCGCGCCGTGATGGGTCCGCAGCTCGATCTCCTGGAGGAACCAGGTCAGCACGAAGGCCACCACGAGGACGGGGACCGCCGTGAGGAACACGGCGTCGAGCGCCGACACGAACGACGCGATCACCGGCTCGCGGACCGCTGGGGGCAGCGCCGCGATCACCTGCGGCGACCCGGTCAGCCGCGACGGGTCGACACCCTTCAGTGCCGCCGCCGGTAGCCGTTCCGCGAGCTGTGACGCGAGCTGGTTCGCCAGCACGGTCCCGAAGATCGCGGTGCCGAACGTGCCACCCATCGAGCGGAAGAACGTGGCCGACGACGTGGCGACCCCCATGTCGCTGAGGTCGACCGAGTTCTGCATCGCCAGCACCAGGACCTGCATGACGAGGCCGATGCCCGATCCCAGGACCACCATGAACAGCGCGGTGCGCCAGTACGGGGTGTCGGCGCCGATCGTCGAGAGCAGGCCGAGCCCGACGGCCGTCAGCGCGGTGCCGATGATCGGGAACCGCTTGTAGCGGCCCGTCGTCGTGATCCGGCGCCCGGACCCGACCGAGGTCACGAACAGACCGGCCATCAGCGGCAGGAGCTCGAGACCCGACTGGGTCGGCGAGACCCCGCGGACGATCTGCAGGTAGATCGGCAGGAACACGATCGCACCGAACATCGCGAAGCCGATGATGAACCCGATGGACGAGGACACCGAGAAGATGCGGTTCCGGAAGAGCCGCAGCGGCAGGATCGGCTCGGTCGCGCGACCTTCCCACCACACGAACACGACCGACAGCACCCCGCCACCGATCAGGTACGCGAGGATCGTCGGCGAGGTCCACCCGTCGGTGCCGCCGAGCACGAGGCCGAGCAGCAGGCTGCTGACCGCGACGACGAGCAGGACCGCACCCGTGTAGTCGATCGAGTGCTCACGGCGCACGTGCCGCAGCCCGTGCAGCGCCCGGTCGGTGACGACGAGGGCGACGATGCCGAGCGGGATGTTGATGAAGAAGATCCAGTGCCACGACAGGTGGTCGACGAAGAACCCGCCGAGCAGCGGACCGGCGACCGACGAGACCGCGAACACCGCCCCGAAGTACCCCTGGTACCGCCCGCGCTCGCGGGGCGGGATCACGTCGCCGATGATCGCGAAGGCCAACGACATCAGTCCACCGGCGCCGAGCCCCTGGATGCCGCGCGCGGCGATGAGCTCGCCCATGTTGGTCGACACCCCGGCGAAGGTGGACCCGATCAGGAAGACCACGATCGCGAACCGGAAGATCGGCTTGCGGCCGTACAGGTCGGAGATCTTGCCGTACAGCGGCGTCGAGGCGGTCGAGGCCAGGAGGTAGGCGGTCACGACCCACGACAGGTGCTCGAGGCCACCGAGGTCTCCGACGATCGTCGGCAGGGCCGTGGACACGATCGTCTGGTCGAGGGCCGCGAGCAGCATGCCGGTCATCAACCCGATCAGGATCACCATGATCTGTCGGTGCGTGAAGGCGGTGGGGATGACGCCGCTGGGCTGAGCCGGTGCGTCGGGGGTGGGGGTGCTCACGGTGTCTCCGTCGTGTCGTGGGTCCGGGTGGTGCTGCCGACGGCGCACGGGCGCGTCGACGCAGAAGTCGCTGCGAGGTCGTCGGCCAGACGCCCCAGCTGGTGTCGCAGAGCGGCGGTGTCCTCCGCCGCCCAGTGGGAGATCGCCGCGCGCAACGAGGCGGAGCGACCGTCGAGGAACCGGCCGAGCACCTCGTTGCCGCGATCCGTGACGTCCACGCGCTGCGCCCGGGCGTCCTCCGGGTCACGCGTGCGGACCACCAGGAGCTGGGCCTCGAGCGCCTGGAGGTGCCTGCTGACCGTCGAGATGTCGATGTGCATCTGCGCGGCGAGGTCGGACGGGCGCGTCGTGCCCGACCAGGTGAGCTCGTGCAGGATCGCCAGGCCGGTCTTGTCGACCGGCTCGTCGATGCGGACGTGCGGGAGGCGGATGAGCACCGCGAAGAGCGCGCTGACCAGCTCGCGGTCCCTCGCGCGATCGGCCTCGTGAGCGTCGGAGGCCCGGGACCGGCCAGGGGCTCCTGCCGCAGACGGCGCCGGGTCCGGCATGGACCGGACTCCGCCGACGCCGCCGGGCGTGGCCGGGTCGGCAGCCGAACTTACTTGCATCACGCAACCAGTTGACCCCGGCGCCGGCCAGGACGTCAAGTCGACCGCACCCTCGCAGGTCGGTCACCCGCGCAGGTCGGTCACCCGCGCAGGTCCGTCGCCCGCGCCGCCGGGACCGGCCACGACGGGGCGCCAGCCCCCGGACGTCTCAGTCGGGCAGGACAAGGGCCGGCCGCTTCGCGTCATCGGCGCGCACCACGACGTCGGCCACCGCCTCGGGCCGGACGTCGTCGGAGTAGCGCGCGTAGGCCGGCAACGTCCACGCCTCCTCGGCCGGGGTGCGGCGGTCGAGGCTTGCCGGCCCGAGCGCCAGGTGGACGGTCAGGTCGAACTCGAGCCACCGCCCCAGCAGCAGGCTGCCATCCACGACGAGCACCCCACCGGCGGGGACGTCCCGCGCCGGCTCGCGCGTGGCCCGGTCGATTCGCGCGTCCCAGAGCGAGGGCAGGTAGCGCCCGCGTCCACCACTGCTCCACGGGTCGACGACCTCGCGGGCGAGGGCCTGGACGTCGACCTGGTCGTAGAACGCGTCGACGTCGGTCCGCCCGTGCTCGAGCCGCACCGACGCGGGGCGGAGGAAGTCCATCGCATGCACCCGCACCACCGGGCGCCCCCTCACCCGGAGCGGATCGACGAGGCCGTCCGCGAGCTCCTCCGGACGTGTCGACGGATGACCGTCGACCAGGACCCGGACCCGGTCCTCGGACCGCGACGCGATCAGGTCGACCAGGTGATCGACCACACCTGCCGGGGTCATGGGTCGCACGTGCACGCCACCACCCTGCTACACGATCGCGTCGAGGTAGACCCACTCCCCGTCCATGCGGACGAACCTGCTCACCTCGTGCAGCACTCCCGCTCCCGACGGCGCACGGTAGAACGCCCGGAACTCCACCGTGCCGTCCGCGTCGAACAGTCCGCCACCGGTCGTGCCGAGGACGTCGAGGCGGTACCACCGCAGCGCGTCGTCGAGCTCGAGCTCGGGAGGGCACGTCGTCGCGTGCCAGGTCCGTCGCACGTAGGCGACGTCACCGACGGCGTACGCGCTGAACCGCGACCGCATGAGGAGCTCGGCGGTCGGCGCGAGCGCGTCGCCACGGTGGAACTGCCCGCAGCACTCGGCATACGGTCGACCGGTCAGGCACGGGCACGGCGTCGTGGGCACCGGACAAGTATCCGCACGTCAGCTCACCAGCACCCGCTCCCCCGCGGACGGCACGACGACGCACCAGTCCAGCTCCTCGCGGATGCGCGCCGCGAGCGCCGCCGACGACTCTGGCTCACCGTGCACGACGTACACCGTCTCGGGCGGCTCCGGCAGCTCACGCAACCATCCGAGGAGCTCGCCGGCGTCGGCGTGCACGGAGAACTCCTCGTCGTTGACGATCTCGGCCCGCACCGGGACGTACCGGCCCATCACCTTCACCTCGCGCGCGCCCTCCAGCAGGGCCCGCCCCCGGGTCCCTCGCGCCTGGTAGCCCGTCAACGCCACCGTGTTGCGTCGATCAGGGAGGAGGTGCGGCAGGTGGTGGACGACGCGTCCCCCGGAGGCCATGCCGGACGACGAGATGATGAGGCACGGGGACCGGGGGTCGTTGAGCGCCATCGACTCCTCGCTCGACCGCGCGGTGCGCAGCAGAGGGAGATCGAACATCGTCGGCTCGACGTCGGGCCGGAACTCGGCACGCATGATCGTCTCGCGGTACACGTCCAGCGCCGCGAGGGCCATCGGGCTGTCCACGTACACCGGCACCGCGGGGATCTGACCCGTCCGTCGCAGCGCGGACAGTGCGTGCAGGACGAGCTCGGTGCGGTCGATCGCGAACGCCGGGATCAGGACGGACCCGCCGCGAGCGATCGTCCGACGGATCGCGTCCGCGAGCGCGGCGTGCGGGTGGTCGCCCGGGTCCGGGTGCGTCCGGTCGCCGTAGGTGGACTCGATCACCACCGTGCGGGCGGCCGGCGGCGTCTCGCGCGGGCGCAGCAACGGGTGGGCCGTCCGTCCGAGGTCACCCGAGAACAGGATGCTCGCCTCGTCCACGTGGAGCCGGATGCTGGCCGAGCCCAGCACGTGTCCCGCACGGGTCAGACCGAAGCCGGCCCGCTCGGTCAGGGCGGTGTCCGTCCCGAAGTCGACGGCACGGAACCGGGTGATCGCACGGTCGGCGTCGGCGACCGTGTAGAGGGGCAGCGGCGGGTCGTGACGCGAGTACCGGCCGTCGCGCGCCAGCTCCGCGTCCCGCTCCTGGAGGTGGCCGCTGTCGCGCAGCACGATCGCCGCGAGCGCCGCGGTACCCCGGCTCGCCCAGACCGGTCCGGCGAACCCGTCCCGGACGAGGGCGGGGACGTAGCCGCAGTGGTCGAGGTGGCAGTGCGTGAGGACGACGTCGTCGATGCTGTCCGGCGGCACCGGGAAGGGCGCCCAGTTCCGCCGTCGCCACTCGCGTTCGCCCTGGTACAGCCCGCAGTCGACGAGGAGGCGATGATCGCCGTGCTCGACCAGGAACTTGCTGCCGGTCACGACCCCGGCAGCGCCGAGGAAGCTCAGCCTGACGCTCGCGTCGACGGTGCTCATGTGCCGATCGTCCGCCTCCCCCTGGCTCCCCGCCACGCGAACGCTCCTGGTCAGGCGCTCGTAGAGTGGCCGTCATGAGTGCACGTGGAGTCACGGCCGGCATGGTGGCGCTGGCCCTCGTGGTCGGTGGGGTCGTGGTGGTCGACCGTGTGGCCGCCGGCGAGGCCCACGACGCCGTCGTCCAGCAGGTGCGCTCGAACGTCCCGGACCTCGTGGGTGACCCCCGGGTGGAGGTCCTCGGCTTCCCGTTCCTCAACCAGCTCGTGGCGGGCCGGCTGACCGACGTCCGCGTGCACCTCGACGGCGCGCGTCTCGACGGTCTCACCGTCTCCGCCGTCGACCTCGAGGCGCACGGAGTCGGCACGTCCTCCCCCTACACGGTCCAGCGTGCGCTCGTGCATGCCACGCTCTCCTTCGCGACGGTGCGATCGCTCATCGCCGAACGGACCGGGCTGGACCTCGACCTTCGGGCCGCCGGTGACACGCTCGTCGCCACGGCCGCCGTCCTCGGATTCCCCGTGAGTGCGACCCTGCGGCCCCGCCCGACGGTCGGCGCGGTACGGCTGGAGCTGGTCGCCGTCACGCTGGCCGGCGTCGCCGTCCCGGTCGACGCGATGCCCGCCGACCTGCGCACCGCGCTCAGCGACCTCGCGGTCCCTGTCGACGGGCTCCCGGCAGGAGTCGAGCTCACCGGCACGGCTGTCGTGGCTGGTGGCGTCCGCGTCACGCTCACGGCGGCGGACGTCGCGCTGTCCGACCTCATGGGTTCCTCCCGAGGCTGACCGACCCGCTTCCTGCCGCGCGAGCGGTCACGAGGCCGGGCCGCGCGACTCCGGTCTGCTGCCAGGGCCGCCCGACTCCGGTCTGCTGCCAGGGCCGCCCGACTCCGGTCTGCCGGCCACCCCGACGACGGCTAGCCTCGGGGCGTGAAGCCGTTCCTGCTGCTGGCCTCCCGTGCCGAGGACGACGTCGCCGATGCGGAGTACGCGGCCTTCCTCCGGTTCGGCGGTCTCGACGAGGGCGCGCTGCGTCGTGTGCGGCTCGAGGCGGAGCCGTTGCCGGACCTCGACCTCGCGGAGTGGTCGGGGATCGTCGTCGGCGGCAGCCCGTACACGTCAAGCGACCCTGAAGCGAGCAAGAGCCCCACTCAGCGCCGCGTCGAGGCCGAGCTCGACGCCCTGGTCCCTGAGATCGTCGACCGAGGGGTGCCGTTCCTCGGCGCCTGCTACGGGGTCGGGACCCTCGGCCGCTACCGCGGTGGTGTCGTCGACCGCACCTACGCCGAACCGGTCGGGCCGGTCGAGATCCACCTCACCGAGTCGGGGCGTGGCGACCCGCTCCTCGCCGGGCTGCCGGAGGCGTTCACCGCGTTCGTCGGGCACAAGGAGGCGTGTCGCTCGCTGCCGGCGGGCGCGACCCTCCTCGCGTCCTCGCCCTCGTGCCCCGTGCAGATGTTCCGGGTCGGCGCGCATGCGTACGCGACCCAGTTCCACCCCGAGCTCGACCTGCCCGGCGTCGTGCACCGGGTCGAGGTGTACCGCGACTCCGGGTACTTCGCACCGCACGAGATCGACACGGTCGTCGCCCGGCTGGGCACGATCCCGGTCGATCAGCCGCACCGCATCCTGGCGAACTTCGTGGAGCTCTACGCCCGCTGAGCACGCCGGCCGAGCACGCCCAGCCAGCAGACCCGGCGGCGTCAGCGCATCCAACGGCGGCGGCGCCCCGATCCGAGGCGCTCGACGACTTCCGGCAGCCGCCGCTCGAGCATCTCGGCGCGCGACTGGGCGAGGGCGTGCAGTCGCCCGTAGGTGAACGTGTCCTCGCCGGCACGCGCAGCCTCGAGCGCCGCCCGTTCGAGGGTCTCGCGGACCGTGACGGTGTCGTGGTGGTCCCCGAGCAGGGTCTGCAGCTCCTGGGCGGCGCGCGCCGACCGGATCGCCGCCCGGCCGACGACCGGCACCAGCGTCTCGGCGGAGTACCGCGCGCGCTTCGCTGCCTTCCTCGCCTCGTGGAGGGCACGGTCCCGTGACTCGCCCGGGGAGGCGGTGTCCACCGCCCCGACGGCTCTGTCGAGCCGGGCCCATTCGCGACGCACCCGACGCGGCAGGACGTCTGCGGCAGGTTCGGCCGCGACCGCGGTGAACGGTGGGTCCGCCACCAGGCGGTCCAGCGCGTCGAGCAGCACCCGGTACCGCTCCGAGTCGAGCGCGCGAGTGACGTCGGCCATCGCCGCACCGTGTGCTGCGGCACGGTCCGCTCCGAGCCGCGCGGCCACCGACCCACGGAGCAGACCGGGTGGCTCGGCCGCGACGAGCTCGATCGCGAGGTCGCGGACCACCTCGGCGTCCCGTGCAGCTCCGAGCACCCCGCCGAGCCAGCCGATCTCGTCCCTCACCCACGCGCTGGGCTCGTGGTCCAGCACGTCCCGGAACGTCCCGAGGGCGCTGCGGAGCTCCCGCAGGGTGACCCGCATCTGGTGCACCGCATCCGGCTCGGACCGGCGTACCTGGACGTCCCAGGAGGCGAGCTCGTCGCGTGCGGCGCGAAGGAACAGTCGGAGCACCGTCGCTGCCGTGACCCGACGGCGACCGTGACGTGCGGCGTCCGGCGACTCCACGCCGAGCGCCCGCAGCACCTTGGAGGACCACCACGGGACGGTTCCGCCGGCGGCCCGGAGCGAGCCTTGCGCCTCGGCCAGCAGTGCCCGGTCGCCCGCCACGAGCTCGACCTCCCACTCGCGCCAGGTCTGGAGCGCCTCGGCCCCGGCGGCTGCCGTGAGGTCCTGGGCGGTGACCTCGTCGTCGACGACCTCGGCGACCACCTGGCCGGCGGCGTCCCGGAGGCGGTGCAACGTGCGTCGCGTGGACACCCTCGCCACCGGCACCACCGCCGCACCGCGCAGCCGGGAGCGGAGCGACGCCGCGAGGTAGTCGGGGACGTCGGTCTCGCTCCAGGCCGCGTGGATCTCCGCCCGCTCGTCAGCGCCGACGCGCAGCTTGAGGTGCCAGCCCTCGTCCGCGCCGCCGGTCCGACGGCGCAGGGTGATGCCGACGGCGGCCAGCCGCCGATCCACCGTGTCCAGGTACACCGCGTCGAGCTCGACGACGACCGGCGGGTCGACCGCCGTGACGCCGTCGAGCTCGGTCAGGTCGGGCAGTGCACCGTGCTCCGGAGCGCCGAGCTTGACCTCGATCTCACGATGTACCGCCATGCTCACGGACGATACGCATCCCGGCGTCCCGGCGCCGGTCGGGCGGTGGCGGAACCGGCGACCGAGCGAGTGGCCTACGCCGGCCGGGGACCGTCGGCGCCGTCCGTCCCGTCGGGCCGTTCCGGGCCGTCCGCGTCCGGGCCTGCCCGGAACCTCCGCCGGTACGCCTTCACGGCGCTGCCGACCGTCGGGAAGAAGTGCTCCGGGCCGAACCGTGCGCCTGCTCCGAAGCGCAGGAGGCGGTCCTTGACCGGTCCCTTCATCTCGGCGAAGACCAGGTCGGTCCCCCGCCGATCGAGGTACTCGTCGAGCTCGATGAGGTCGTCGAGCGCCGTCGTGTCGATCCCGGTGATCGGCTCGGCGGCGACGACCACCCATCGCACGGGCTGCGGCGCACTCTCGACGAGCTCCTTCACGAACGCGACGAAGACGGCACCGTTCGCGAAGAACAACGGCGCGTCGAAACGCGCGAGCACGAGCCCCGGAAGGCGCCGACCGGCGGGGTGCCGACTGACGTCGTGGTACCCGGGCGTCCCGTCGAGGCGCACGAGCTCCGCGCGGTACGGGTCCCAGGCCCGCCGGACGAACGCGGCGAGCGACAGGCCGATCGCCACGACGATGCCCTGGAGCACCCCGATGAACGCGACACCGAGGAAGGCCGCGACCAGGAGCGCGGTCTCACTCCGGCTCATCCGCGCCAGGCGGACGAGGGCACGCACATCCACGAAGGACGACGCCGCGACGATCACGACCGCAGCCAGCGTGCTGGACGGCAGGTACGCGGTGACCCCGGGGAGCAGCGTCATGAAGACGAGGACGAGACCCGCAGCCACCACGCCGGCGAGCTGGGTGCGCGCGCCTGCCTGCACCGCGACGGGCGTGCGGGAGGCGCTCCCGGACACCGGGAACCCGCCGAGCAGCCCGCTCGCGACGTTGGCGACGCCGAGCGCTCCCATCTCCTGGTTGCCACCGACCACGTAGCCGTGGCGGCCGGCGAGCGTCCGGGAGAGCACACCGGTGTCCGCGAAGGCGATCAGGGCGATGCCGACGGCCGGAGCGAGCAGCTCCGCCGCATCCACAGGGTGCAGCCCCGTCAGCGCCGGCGTCGGCAGGCCCTGCGGGAGCGCCCCGACCACCGGGACGCGCGCACCCAGCTGCAACGCCGCAGTGGCGACGATCGCCCCGACGACCGCGATCAGCACGCCGGGGACGGGAGAGCCCCACCGTCGCGCGAGCACGATGACCGCCCACGACGCGACGCCGACCAGCACCGCCGGACCGTTCGCCCTGCCGGCGGCGATGCCGCTGACCGTCTGACCGAAGGTCTCCCACACCGATCCGCCGGGGACGGACATCCCGACCAGCTTGGGGAGCTGACCGACGATCACCACGAGGGCGATGCCGTTGAGGTAGCCGACCCGGATCGGTCGCGACAGCAGGCCCGTCACGAAGCCCAGGCGCAGCACCCGGCCGACGACGAGCACCAGACCCATCAGCACGGCCAGGAGCCCGGCCAGGGCGACCGCTCGCTCCGTGCTCCCGAGTGCCAGGGGCAGCACCGCGGCGGCGATCATCGGGGCCAACGACGAGTCCGGTCCGAGCACGAGCACGCGCGACGGGCCGATGACCGCGTAGACGAGCAGCGGCACGATGGTCGCGTACAGCCCGGTGACGGGCGGCAGGCCGGCGACCTCGGCGTAGGCCATCCCGGCGGGGATCACCAGGGCGAAGAGCGCCACTCCGGCGGTGAGGTCGGGCCGGAGCCAGGCGCGCTCGTACCGCCGTGCGACACCGATGCCAGGCAGGAGCTCGTCGATCCACCCGCGCCCCGCGGACCCGCTCATGGCCCCACCTTAGGGCGGTGCACGTGGGCCTTCGCTGGCGGCGCGCGCCCCGACGGCGCACGCTGGAGCTGGGCGCCGGGGCGCGTCGTGCTGGCGGCATCGCCAGCCGCGCTGCCGGCCGTCGAGGGGTGAGCGGGAGTGGGCACCGCGGCGACGTGGGGTATCCCGGTCCGGACCTGTCGCGC
The DNA here is from genome assembly GCF_024704385.1 of Cellulomonas sp. P24. Lineage (NCBI taxonomy): Bacteria > Bacillati > Actinomycetota > Actinomycetes > Micrococcales > Cellulomonadaceae > Cellulomonas > Cellulomonas sp. P24. The sequence goes on along the minus strand of NZ_JAJDFX010000002.1, from coordinate 3,902,145 downwards.
GCCTGCAGCCGCCGACCGTGTGGCTGCCCGACCACGGCACCGACCAGTGCTCGCGATGCTCGCCGCACTCGTGATCGTGACCGCATCCGCATGCACCGGACCGGACGAGGGTTCTCCCTCCCCTGCCCGCTCGACGCAGTCGCCCGTCGGGCCGACCTCATCGGCCGGGGCGACGTCGTCAGCGCCGTCGCCGTCCACGCCACCGACTGCGACCCCGTCAGCGCCACCCGCACCGACCTCGGCTGCGCCGCCACCTCCCTCTCCTGCATCGATCCCCGACGCCTGGCGAGGGATCGACGTCACGCGCCTCCCCACCACCCGGCAGGTCGTCGCCCTCACCTTCGACGCGGGCGCGTCCGACACAGGTGTGCGCCCGATCCTCGACACCCTCACCCGGTACCACGTCCGCGCCACGTTCTTCGTGACCGGAGCGTTCGCGCGAGCCTTCCCGGACGCCGTGCGGGCGATCACCGCGGCGGGCCACCCGATCGGCAACCACAGCGACACGCACCCGGACTTCACGGTCACGACGACCGCCCAGATCCAGGCCGAGCTCGCCGCGGCGGAGCGGTCGATCGTCGCTCTCACCGGGGTACCGGCGAAGCCCTTGTTCCGGTTCCCGTACGGCGCGCGCACCGTTCTCGACATCCAGGTCGTCAACGCTGCCGGGTACATCCCCTTCCGGTGGACCGTCGACACGCTCGGGTGGAAGGGCACGAGCGGGGGCGTCGACGCGGCCACGGTGCTCCAGCGCGTCCTGGATGCAGCGCAGCCGGGCCAGATCGTCCTCATGCACGTCGGTGCGAACCCGACCGACGGCACGACCCTCGACGCCGACGCCCTGCCCGCCGTCATCGAGGGTCTGGCCGCACGCGGCTACACGTTCGTCGACCTGCGGGAGATGCTCGGCTGAGACCTGCCGCAGCTGCTCGCGCGCTCACCTCGCGGTGAGCGCGCGAGCATCATCAGCGACCGCCGACGATCGACCGGTGACGCTGTGCGGTGCCGCCCGCACCGTACGGGTAGTCGCCGAGGACCGGTGCGCTCACCGTGTCGAGGAGCTCGGTCTCGTCCGGGGTGAGGGCGATGGCAGCTGCACCCAGGTTGTCGGCGAGCTGTGCCTGGGTGCGCGCACCCAGGATGACCGAGGTCACCGCGGGACGGGCCTCGAGCCAGGCGAGGGACACCTGTGCGTGGTCGGCCCCGTGGTTCGCCGCGATCTCGCCGACCGCGTCGATGATGCGCCAGGTGCGCTCCTGCTTGTTCCGGGGTTCCCACGCCTCCATCCCCCGGTTCGGGTTCTCACCGAGGCGCGTCGCTCCGGTCGGGTCGGTGTCGCGCTGGTACTTGCCGGTGAGCCAGCCGCCCCCGAGCGGAGACCACGGGAGCAGGCCGATGCCCGCGTCGAGGGACGCCGGCACGATCTCGGACTCGATCTCGCGGACCAGCAGGCTGTACTGGGGCTGCAACGTGACCGGCGGCGCGAAGCCGAGGGCGCGCGCGACGTGCACGGCCTTCGTGAGCTGCCAGCCGAGGAAGTTCGAGAACCCGTAGTAGCCGATCTTCCCGGCACGCACCGCGTCGTCGAGGAAGCGCAGGGTCTCCTCGAGCGGGGTGATCGCATCCCAGGCGTGCATCTGGTAGAGGTCGATGTGCTCCACGCCGAGTCGGCGCAGGGACGCGTCGAGCGCGACGCGGAGGTGACGGCGGGACGTCCCGTGGTCGTTGGGTCCGTCGCCCATGGGGAAACGCCCCTTGGTGGCGAGGACCATCTGGTCGCGCTCGGTGGGGTGCGCGGCGAGCCATCGCCCGACGATCTCTTCCGAGGTGCCTGCGGTGTACACGTCAGCCGTGTCGATCAGGTTCCCGCCGGCCGCGACGTAGTCGTCGAGGATCGCGTGGGAGGTGGTCTCGTCGGCCTCGTTGCCGAAGGTCATGGTGCCGAGGGCGTAGGTGGAGACGACGGCCCCGCTATGACCGAGAGTGCGATAGCGCATGAGCATTCCTTCTGAATAGTCCGACATGTAGTGCCAGAAGTGATTGGCCGGCTTGATCGTCGCACATCTGGCGGGGCAATCGGCCGGAAGTTCTCACCACGCGGACGCGTTGGGCACGGTGAGCGGACCGGGCACTCCAGGGCCGACCGGGGGACCACAGACCACCACGGGCACAGACCGATGAGGACAGCAGCGAACGGGAGAGCGACGTGGCCGAGACGAACGACTGGAACGCGAAGATCATCGAGGAGTTCCGCGCGAACGCCGGCAAGGTCGGCGGACCGTTCGCCGACGCACCGCTCACGCTCCTCCATCACCGTGGGCGCTCGAGCGGACGCGAGTACATCGCACCCGTGATGTACCTCGCCGACGATGCGGACCCCGCGACGATCTACGTGTTCGCGTCGAAGGCCGGCGCGCCGACGCACCCGGAGTGGTACCACAACCTCCTCACGGCAGGGCGCACCGAGGTCGAGGTCGGGACGCAGACCTACGAGGTCACCGTGACCGAGGTGCTCGGCCCGGATCGTGACCGACTCTTCGCCGAGCAGGCCGGCCGCTACCCGGGCTTCGCCGGCTACGCGGAGAAGACAGCGGGAGTCCGCACGATCCCGGTCCTCGCGCTGCGCCGGGTCTGACGACCACGCCGCACGTCCCCCCGAACGGTCACCACGGCCCCACACCCACATCGCGAGATCGTCGGTCCGGTGCGAGATCGACAGTCTGGACTGACGATCTCGTACCATGACTCACGATCTCGAGGGCCAGGGCATCGAGACGTCCGGCGTCGGCTCACGCTCACAACGTGCAGGGGGCGGACGTGACGCCGCCGGGCATCCGGAAGGCGTGGGTGAAGGTCGAGACCCAGCGGCGCCCGTCCATCCGGTAGACGACGCGCCAGGACCGGAACGATGCGTCCCGGGACGGGTCGCCCACCTGCAGGTGCAGGATCGGCGCCTCCGCGACCTCGCCGGTCAGATGCGCCCCGACCAGGTCTCGCTCGGCGGCGAAGTCCAGCGTGAAGGAGGCGCGGTCCTCCGCCGTCAGCGGCCAGCCGAGAGCGAGTCCGGGGATGGTCCCGCCGCCGCCTCGTTGCGGGACCGTGGGAGCGATCTTCGCGTCGACGAGCGTGATGTTCACCGGGTCGACGAGCTGGACGGACAGCAGGTCCACCACTCTCGGGGGCGCGAACGCGACGTTGCCCAGGACGACGTCACGCTCGCCCGCCGTGGTCCGCGTGGCACACACCAGCGTGTTGTCCGTGCCACTGAGGTCCATCGCCGGGTGCGGGCTGAACCACCAGAACGCGCCACCCGCCAGCACCGCGACCGCCGCCGCCGCGAGGAGACGCCGATGCCACCGGTGACGGCGAGACCCGCTCCCGCTCGCCGACTCATCGAGCCCGGAGACCGCCGCCGTCGGACCCGGAACGGCGGGGTCGCCCGTCGCCCGCCCGGCTTCCTCGCCGACGGAACCAGCCCCAGACGACAACGCCATCGCCCCCTCGACCACCCGCACGACCGCGTCGCTCGACGACGCGCACGACGCCGACGCATCCCGGTCGACTCCGCCCGGTCCCGACCGTCACACCGCACGGTAGCGCTGTGACGGCAACTCCACAGTCGCTTGCGATCCGGTCCCCCGACGGACCCGCACGACCGGCAGGTCGACGCCGTGCCGCGCCTCAGGCCGCGGCCACCGGTTGCCGCAGGATCGTCCGCATCGCCGCGGGCGCCACCCGACGAGGATCGTTGAGGTACACCTCGTGGTGCTTCCCGACCCGTTCCCACCCGTGGTCGGCGGCGAACGCGTGCAGCGCGGCGATGGTCGGCCCCTCGTCGGCGTACGGACCGTGGTGCATGACCTGGACGACGTCGCCCTCGTCGAACGCCTCGAACCTCAGCCGGTCAGCCGCGGCCGCCCGACCCTTGGCGACCGCCGCCGACACGGCTAGCTCGATCAGATCGACGGTCACCACCTCGGGCTGGGCGATCATCATCGTCCAGAGCCAGTCGCCGCGGCTTCCGGCGATGAAGGCGGACATGTCGTCCGCCCACCACAGACCCTCCAGCGGCAGCACGGTCCATGGTGTGCCACCGGACTGCTTGACGAGACCGCGCACGCCGTAGCTCACCGCGTAGAGCATGCTGACGGCGTCCGCATAACCCGGTGACGTGTTTGGGTCACCCGACCCGTCGACCATCACGAAGCGCAGCGGCGGGACCGTCAGCCGGACGGGCACATCAGGCGCGCGGTACAGCCGGGGATGATCGCGTCGCAGGTCGTTGTCCGCGGTCATCGCGCATTGGGTACAGCGGCACCGGGAACGTCCGACGAGGCGAAGCGGGCGACCGGCACGCACACCTCCGTCACCCAGTGGCTGGGCTCCGGGTCCTCGTGCGGCGAGACGAGGTACACGTTGAACATCGGGCCGGCGAACCGGTACCCGTTCTCCGGAACCCATCGGCCCACCGCCTCCATGACGGCACCGATGCCGTCGTACGGGCCGTTGAGCACGGCGACCGCGACTTCCTGGGCGGGCACCTCGACGCAGCGGACATCGCCGGATGCGGCGAACGGGGCCGCGACGTCGAGCTGGACCTCCACGTCGCAGTCGGACTCCTTGTAGTCCTCGTCGTGGAAGACGGCGATGGCACGCGCGTCGGGTGCGAGGGTGGCCCCGGCGGTGAACAGCGCCGGCATGAGGCGCTCCCACAGCCGGCCCTCGTCGGCGTAGGTCGGGATGGTGTCGCGGACGGACGCGGTGACACGAGCCGGGTTGGTGCGGTGCGTGATCGAGACGGACATGACAGGTCCCTCCAGTGCGGTGACGAGGTGGTCCACCTCCCGGATCCGGTCGACGACGTCGGCGGCTTCGGCGATGAGCCGCGTCCGTTGCCGCTCGAGCACCGCGCGCACGGCACGTGGGTCGTCGAGGACCGGCACGCAGGCCGCGATCTCGTGGACCCCGAGCCCGATGTCGCGCAGCTCGCGCACCCAGCGCGCCGCGAACAGCAGCGTCGGGGCGTAGGAGCGGTAGCCCGAGTGGCGGTCCACCCGGGACGGGCGCAGCACGTCGTGCTCGTCGTAGTACCGAAGCATGCGGACGCTCAGCTGGGACAGCCGTGAGAACTCGCCGATCGTCAGCAGTCGCTCGCCGTGGGGAGGCATGTCCACAGCACACACTCTGACACCGTGTCAGACGCAAGGGCACGACGGCAGCGCCCCGGCCGTCGCTCGGCAGCACGGTTCCGCGGTCCGCGAACGCACGAGGTCGGTCGGGTGGTCGTCGGGTTCACTGGCGGACGTGGAGATGCTGCTGCTGGGTGGAACCGCCCTGTTGGGTCGCGCGATCGCGGTTGCTGCGGTCGAGCATGGGCACGCCGTGACCTGCCTGACGCGTGGCAGCACGCCCGCCCCGGCGGGCACGACATCGATCTCAGCAGACCGCGACTGTCAGAACGGCTTGGCGCCCGTCGCCGAGCGTCACTGGGACGCCGTGATCGACGTGGCGCGGCAGCCGGGGCACGTCCGCCGGGCGGTTCGCGACCTGAGCACGTCGCACTGGGTCTTCATCTCCTCCGGCAACGTCTACGCGGACTTCTCCACCCTCGACCAGGACGAGAACGCTCCGGTCCGTGCGCCGCTCGACAGTGACGTGATGGCCGACATGTCGACCTACGGCGAGGCCAAGGTGGCGTGCGAGGATGCCGTCCGCGCCAGCGGGGTCTCCGCCACGATCGTGCGATCAGGGCTGATCGGAGGACCGGGTGACGTGTCCGGACGGAGCGGGTACTGGCCGTGGCGGTTCGCCCACCCCACCGGCGACGACGTGATCGTCCCCGACGACCCTGATTTCCCGTGCGCGCTGATCGACGTGCGCGACCTGGCCGCCTGGATCGTCGCGGCCGCCGAGCAGCACCTCGACGGGACGTTCAACGCCACGGGCCCGACGACGACGTTCCGCGAGGTCCTCGCCACCGCCGCGCACGTGGCCACGAGCACCGCCCGACCACGGCCTGTCCCCGCCGCGACGCTCGCGGAGCTCGGGATCGGCGCCTGGATGGGGCCGGCCACACTGCCGTTGTGGATCGACGATCCCGCATGGCGCGGCTTCGCCACGATGACCACCGACCGGGCACGCGCCGCCGGCCTCACGACCCGCCCTCTGATGGACACGCTGCGCGACACCCTCGAGTACGAGAACCAGCGCACAGAACCCCGACAGGCCGGCCTGACGGACGACGAGGAACGACGCGTGAGGTCCGCTCTCATCGCGCACCGCGAGTGACGACACCCGGGGCATCGACTCCGCTTCGGTTCCGGGGCGCGGGCACCTGCACCTGCACCTGCACCTGCACCTGCACCTGCACCTGCACCTGCACCTGCACCGACGATCAGACAGTCCCGACCGCAGCCGAGTCGGCACGGCGGCAACCGTCACAGGAACACTTGCCAGCATGCCCCCGTGACGGCCGACGACGCGCAGCAGGTCCGCTCCCCCGCGGCCATCGGCACCGCCGTGCCCCAGGGTGCGAGCAAGGTGCCCGCGGTGACGGCCGCGTTCTGGGTGACCAAGGCGCTGACCACCGGCATGGGCGAGTCGACCTCTGACTTCCTCGTGCACCGGATGCCTTCCGTGCTCGCCGTCGTCCTCGGCGCCGTGGGCCTCGCGGTCGCGATCGCGCTCCAGCTCCGGGCATCGCGCTACCGTCCGTGGATCTACTGGCTCGCGGTGTCGATGGTCGGGGTGTTCGGCACGATGGCGGCCGACGTCGTGCACGTCGGGCTCGGTGTTCCGTACCTGGTCTCGACGACGGCGTTCGCGGTGGCTCTCGCCGCGGTGTTCGTCCTCTGGTACCGCGCCGAGGGCACGCTCTCGATCCACAGCATCGTCACCGTGCGTCGCGAGGTCTTCTACTGGCTCGCTGTCATGACGACGTTCGCGCTCGGCACCGCGGCCGGTGACATGACCGCCGTGACCCTGCACCTGGGGTACCTGGACTCCGGGGTGCTCTTCGCCGTCGTCATTGCGATCCCGGCAGTCGCCCACGCGAGGTTCGGCCTCGACCCCGTCGTCGCATTCTGGTTCGCATACATCGTCACGCGCCCGCTCGGTGCCTCGTTCGCCGACTGGCTCGGCGTGTCACGGGCCCGGGGCGGCCTCGACCTCGGGACCGGGCCGGTGAGCCTGACGCTGATCCTGCTCATCGCCGTCTCGGTCGCCTTCCTCGCGCGGACGTCCTCGCGCATGGGCGACGACCGGCCGGCCCGATGACGTCGCCGGAGCAACCGCTCGCGGGACGCGCCCAAGGTTCGATCGCGGGACGCGCCGAGGGATCGATCGAGGACTTGTCGTCCAAGTGCGCCGGATGTGAGACCCCGGTGCCCCTCTGGCAGACTGACCGGGTGGGCGACACCGAGGTACCGAAGGTTCCGGCCGCATCGGCCTCCCCTGCTGCCGCTGCTACGTCTGCCGCCCCGAACCCGGACCAGTGGCTGCTGCTGATCTACCGGGTGCCGTCCGAGCCCAGCCGACTGCGCGCCGCGGTGTGGCGCCGCCTCAAGTCGCTCGGGGCGGTGTACGTGCAGAACTCCGTCGCTGCCCTTCCGTCCGGCGACGCCGCCGAGCGCGCCTTGCGCCGGCTGCGCCGCGAGATCCTCGAGATGGAGGGGACGGCCGTCCTGATGTCCTGCTCGGCCCTCGTCGGCGGCCAGGACGTGCTCGCACTCTTCCAGGCCGCGCGGGACAGCGAGTACGAGGAGATCCTCGACAAGTGCGTGGACTTCCACGCCGGTCTCGAGAAGGAGTACACGGCAGAGCACTTCACCTACGGCGAGCTCGAGGAGAACGAGGTCGAGCTCGTCAAGCTGAACAACTGGTACGGCAAGGTGCTCGCCCGCGATGTCTTCGGGGCGTCGACCAGGGCCAGTGCGCACGAGGCACTCGAGGGGTGCGCCCAGGCGCTCGAGGCGTACGCGGCCCGCGTCTACCTCGAAGAGGGCGACGGCGCCTGAACCGCCGGACCGACTAGCGCGTCGCGCGTCGGACGCTGGTGGGCAGCAGGACGGCGACGGCCACCAGAACGATCCACCATGCCGGGATGCTGGTGCGGCCGCTCAGGACGGCGGTCACCGCGAGGGCGAGCACCACGCCCAGCGCGACCCGCCAGTCGTCGCCGATCAGGAAGTCGTACCAGAACGCGCCGAACGCGCGGAGCCTGCTGATCATGAAGCGGACACTCCTTCGGTGGCACGAGCACTGTCGGTGAGACGAGCACTCTCGGCCAGACGGGCGGGGTCGTCGGCCGGAGCCGGCTCGTCGACCTGGCGGCGGAAGAGCGAGACAAGCACGAGCGCATACGCCCCGGTCGCCGGGATCAGGACCAGCAGCGCCGCATCGGACCCCGGCCAGGTGACACCGGCACCCTCGGCCCCCCAGAAGATCCCGAACGAGGTCAGCATCACCCCGACGACGAACTTCATGCTGTTCTCCGGCACCGAGGCGAGCGGCGCCTTGAGCGCGAGCCCCAGCGCCGTCACGACGACCACCGCACTGAGCGCGGCGAGCACCGCGAGCGGGAGGTTGTGCTGGTTGCTGCCGAACGTGAGCGCGATGAACGCGACCTCGAGACCCTCGAGCACCACACCCTTGAAGGACAGCGTGAAGGCGTACCAGTCCGCCACCACGCCACGCCGCACGGTGACCGCGCGCTCGGCGTTCGCGAGCTCGGTCAGGTAGATCTGCGCCTCGTCGTGCAGGGCCTTGTGCCCGCTCGCCCGCAGGATCGCCTTGCGGAGCCACTGCAGGCCGAACACGAGGAGCACGCCCCCGACGAACAGCCGCAGACCGCTCATCGGGATGGACGACAACGCCGGCCCGAGCGCGGCGATGGTGACCGCGAGGGTCGTCAGGCCGGCCAGTACGCCGGTCATGGCCGAGCGCCAGTCCCGCGCGGTGCCGGCGGCCAGGACGATCGTCAACGCCTCCACGGCCTCGACGACGCATGCCAGGAACACGGCGACGAACAGGGCGGTGTCACTCATGGGAGCCTCCTCGCCATCTCAGGTGCCACACGATCGCGAGGCTCCTGGAGCCTAACAGCCGTTAGTTCGTCGATGTAACGGCGAGCCTCGTCGTCGACGAACGCGATGCAGTGCTCCGGGTCCAGGGCCACCTCGACCGCGGTGCCGCGAGGATGCACCTGCCCGTCGTGCACCGCGGTGAGCACCCACGGTCCCGCGGTGACGACGTGGTCGTACCCGCGACCGCGGTAGGCGACGTCGGTCACCACGCCGGAGAGCACACCGGCCCGCAATCCCGCGCCCGCGCCGGCGCTCGCCGTCACGCTCGTCGCAGCCGGGCGGACAACCACCCGGACGGCATCCCCTTCCACCGGGTGCCCCAGACCCCGAGCCCGGACGATTTGATCGCCCACCCGCACTTCCACCGTCTCGCCGACGGACCGTACGACGGTCCCGATCAGCTCTCCGGCCACCCCCGTGAACCGCGCGACGAACGACGTCGCCGGGCGACGGTAGACGTCCTCGGGCGACGCGAGCTGGAGCAGCTCGCCCTGATCGAGCACCCCGATCCTGTCGGCCAGGGCGAATGCCTCCGCCTGGTCGTGGGTGATGTAGATCGCGGTCGCGCCGCACTCCCGGGTGAGGGTGGCGATCTCCACCCGCAACCGTTCGCGCAGGTCCGCGTCGAGGTTCGACAGCGGCTCGTCGAACAGCAGCAGCTGAGGTTCGGCGACCACTGCGCGGGCGAGCGCGACGCGCTGCTGCTCGCCGCCCGAGAGCTCGTGCGGGTAGCGCGCACCGTGCCGGCCGAGCCCGACCCGCTCGAGGATGCCACCGATGCGCGCCCGGGCGTCCTCCGGGGCGAGTCGTCGACGCCGCAGGGCGTACCCGACGTTCCCCTCGACGGTCAGGTGCGGCCACAGGGCGTAGTCCTGGAACACCATCGCCAGGTTCCGGTGCTCCGGCGCGAGGTGACGGTTGCCGTCCGCCACGACCTGCCCGGACAGGTGGACGCGACCGGCGTCGAGCCGCTCGATCCCGGCAAGGGCACGCACGAGCGTCGACTTCCCCGAGCCCGACGGCCCCAGCAGGACGAGGAACTCCCCCGGCTCGACGGTCAGGTCCACACCGGCGAGGGCGGTCGTCCCCCCCGAACCGCTTGACGGCACGCGAGACCTCGAGGTGGTGCCCCGCTGCGCGCTGATCGGAACCGTTCATGACGTGCCTCCTCCCACCCGCTGCCAGCCCGACGGGGCCAGCAACCTGAACAGGGCCCAGACGAGCCCGACGACCGACAGCGCGACCAGGATCGCGATGACCTCCATCGCCGTCCCGCCCCCGAAGTCGTAGTTGGCGAGCGCCTTGGTGATGCCCACCGACACCGGGGCGTGCCCCGGCGGGTACAGCAGCTGCGAGACGGGCAGCTCGAGCAGGGTCCCGGCGAAGGTCAGGACCCACGCCGCGAGGATCGGGCGCGCGAGCAGCGGCAGGACGGTGCGCAACCACGACGCGACCGCCCCGGAGCCGTGCACCCGCCCGGCCTCGCGCAACGACTCCTGGACCTGGCCGACGTTCCCGAGCAGCACGCGTGAGGTGGACGGGAGCGCCGTCGCCAGGTAGCCGAGGACCAGCAGTCCCGTCGTCCCGTACAGGTGGATGCCCAGACGGTTCACCACCGGCAGGTTGTAGGTGAAGATGTAGCCGGCAGCGAAGACGATGCCCGGCAGGGCGACCGCCGTGAGCAGCAGCAGGTCGAGGACCTTCCCGCTGATCCGCCCCCCTCGCGTGGAGAGCATCCGGGCGGCGACCACCCCCAGCACCGCGGTGACGGTCGCGGTGATCGTGGCGAGTCCCGCGGAGTAGAGCAGCGGCGATCGCAGGGCGGGGCTCTGCAGCACTCGGCTGTAGTTGGCCAGCGTCAGCTGGTGGTCCCCGACGAGCGACCCGAGCCCGTTGACGAGCGAGGCCGCGACGGCGCCGACCGTCGGGACCCCCAGCCCGACGGCCACGAGCAGCGCCAGCCCCGTCACCACGACGACCTGCAGCCGCCCGGTGAGGTGGTGCCGACGCGCCGGTCGGCTCCGCCCGCCGAGCACCCGGTAGCTGCGCCCGCGGAGCGCCCGGGTCTGGGCCGCGAGCGCGAGCCCGGCCATCGCGAGCAGCACCCACCCCACCGCCGCGGCCTGCGGGAACTGCACCGGGAAGCTGTCGATCGCCTGGTACAGGGTGTACGTCGCCACGGGGAAGTGGGCGTCGTTCGCCAGGGTCGCCGCGACACCGAAGTCGCTGACGGACTCGGCGAACACGATCGCGAACGCGGACCAGCACGCCGGCGCGACGAGGGCCGCGACGATCCGCGCCGCGGCGAGGCGGCCGCCACCGTGCACCCGCGCGGCGACCTCGAACTCCTCGCCGAGCCCACGGAGCGCACCGGAGAGCGCCAGGTAAGCGAACGGGACGCCCTTCATCGTCAGGACGACGACGACCCCGACCGGTCCGTACAGCAGGGTGCGCGCCCCTGCGTCGGGCACCCCGAGGAGGTCGAGGATCCCCGCGGGTTCGAGCAGCCGCTCCCACCCGAGCGCGACCAGGTAGGACGGCGCGAGCAGGAGGGCGAACATCGAGCCCGCCCACCACCGGCGTCCCACGACGTCGGTCCGCACGACGACCCACGCGACTGCGGCACCGAGGGCCGTCGCGAGGACACCCGCTGTCGTGCCGACCGCGAGCGAGTCGACCGCCCCGCGAGCCAGGGCGCCGGTCAGGACCTGCCGGAAGCCGTCGAGGGTGAACCAGGACTCCCCTTGGCCCAGGAGGCGCGGGCTCACCGCCACGACCAGGAACAGCAGGATCGGCAGGACGAGGATCGCGACCAGGACGATCCAGAAGATCAGCCACGGGCCGTTGCGGACCCGGGAGAGAGCGAGCCGGACCGCGCCGAGGCGGGCCTGCGCGCCCGCCCCGGCGTGGACCTGCGGCGTGACCGCCACCATGAGGGTTACTTGATCTTCGTGTCGAAGAACGTGTTGACCTCGTTCTCGAGCGGCCCCCAGAAGTACGGGTCGATCTTCTGGTACGCCGGCATCGCCGGGAGCCCGGCCAGAGCCTTGACGCCGGGGACGATCGGCCAGTACAGCGAGTCGCCGGTCGGGTCACCGGCCTGCATCGCGGCCTGCCCTGCCGGCGAGAGGACGAACTCGACGAACTTCTTCGCCTCGGCCTGGACCGCAGCAGGGGCGGCCTTGTCGATGCCGATCACCCCGGGGAGCAGGGTGGCCTTCGGCAGGTAGGCGACCTTGGGGGCGAACGTGGCCGAGGCCGGCACCTTCGCGATCTCGCCGGCTGCGGCCGAGCTCTGGATGAGGGCGTAGGTGATCTGTCCGGTCTCGAGCGCGTGCAGGGTGTCACCGTTGGTCGGAAACACGTGCAGACCGTTGCTCTTGAGCTTCGTCAGGTAGTCCTCCCCTGCCGCGACCCCGTTGCTCTGCCCGCCGAGCTGGTTCATGAGCCCGGCGATGAACGGGTACGTCGGCCCGGACTGGGACGGGTCGTTCATGCCGACCTGGCCCGCGTAGGTGCTCGAGAGCAGGTCCTGGTAGCTCGTCGGCACCGTCGACGTCTTGGCGCTGTTGTAGACGAGAGCCGCCATGACCGTGGTGCTCACCGGGACGTACGCGTGGTCGCTCGGGGTGAGCGCTGCACCGGCGGCGGTGAGAGTCGCCTTCGGGGTGTACGGGAGGAGCTGGCCCTGCTTGTCGAGGGCTGCGAACGCCGTGTCGCCGTCGACCCACAGGAGCCCCCACTGCGGGTTGTTCTTCTCGGCTGCGACCTTGGTGAGGAGCGGTCCGGTGCTGTCGTCGACCAGCTTGACGGGGATCCCCGTGGCCGCGGTGAACGCCTTGGTGACGGGGCCGTCGTACCCCTGCGCGGAGTAGACGACGAGTGCCGGGCCAGAGCCGGCGGGCGACGTCGCCGCCGAGGTCGAAGACGCGCCACCGGACGCGGGGGCGGCGCTCGCCGAGGCGGAGCAGCCGGACAGGACGGCAACCAGAGCAGCGGTGGATGCTGCGTAGAGCGCGAGGCGTGACGGGACGGACATGAAGTCTCCTCCGGAGCAACGTGACACTCGATACCTAACGGGCGTTACACACGCTTGCTCACGGTCGTTGCTTCAAGAAGTGACATGGGTGACATTTGGATGAACGTTCACCAAACCGGGTGGTCGGTTCACGCCCTCGCCCGCGACGGCCCTGTCGTCGTCTGCGACCCCGGGCGGCAGGCGTGCAGGCAGGCCGGATGCGCGGTCGCCCCCCTGCGGCGGCCGCACCACCCGCGCCGGCCGTCCATGCCTCGGTCACCCTCCTGCGCCTTCAACGACGACGCGCACAGACGGTCGACCGGCGGATCCGTACCGCACGAGCCCCCCAGCCATTAGCCCACGCCGCAACCACCAGGCGCACGCCCCACACGCGTGCGAGGTTGTCCGACGATTGCCCGAACCCCGGGCTACCGGCCGGCGGCTCCGCACGGAGCCGCGAACGACACGTCCCCGACGACCTTGCTCCACTCGGCGGCGGTGATCGGGAAGCCTCGCTCCGCGCTCGCGCAGACGGAGGTCTCTGCCGCCTGCAACGAGGTGCGCCAGATCCGGACCGTCTTGTCCGCACCCGCACCGCTCACGAACGCGCTGTCGGAGGAGAACGTCACGCCGTACACCGTGCCCGTGATCCCTGCGAGGCTCGCCCAGCGCACCGGGTGCGCCGGCACCGAGACGTCCCACAGACGGACCGTGCCGTCCGTCATCCCCGCAGCGAGCCACCGACCGTTCGGGCTGAACGCGATGTTCGCGGCGTACCCGTCCGCCCACACGAGCGGAGAACCCAGACGGGTCGGTCGCGCGGGGTCGCTCACGTCCCAGAGCCAGACGGTGCCGTCGTTCCCGCTCGCAGCGATCGTGCGGCCGTCGGGACTGAAGGCCGCGCTGTAGACGTACCCCACCGGACCGGTGAGCGGCGTCCCGATCAGCCTCGGGTGCGCCAGGTCGCTCACGTCGACCAGGAGCACGTGGCCGCTGAGGACCGACGCCACCAGGGTCCGCGCATCCGGGGAGAACGCGGCGGCGTAGACCATGCCTCCCAGGTCACCGAGCCGCGACGTCGGTGCGCTCGGCACGCCGTGAGAGAGGTCCCACAGGGTGATCGACGCGTCGTCGGACGTCACGGACATCCGCGTGCCGGACGTGTCGAACGAGATCGACTCGACCCAGTCGGTGTGGGCGCGCACGGACGTGACGTATCGCGGTGCCGACGGGTCGCTGATGTCCCAGACGTGCACCGCGCCACTGGTGTCGCCGGCCACGACCCGGTGGAGCGCATCGGAGATCGCCACCGCCCCGTCCAGCCGCGCCGTGCCGGGCGGAGGGGTCAGGCTCAGCAGGACCGGGTCGTCGGGGTGGGTGTCGTCCCACAGGCGCACCCCGTCCGTCGTCGCCGTCGCCAGGACGTGCGCACCGAACACACCTTGGCCGGGGATCGACGCGAACCCGGCGAGCACCGGGCCCGGGAAGGTCCACTCACGCAGCACCCCGGCCGCCCCGGCGGAGTACAGATGCGCACCGTCCGGTGCCCACCCGACCCCGATCACGGTCGTCGGCGTCGTCAACGACCGGACCGCGACCCCGGTGGCGGCGTTCCAGACCCACACACGCTTGTCCGAGCTCGCGGCCGCGAGGAGCGTCCCGTCCGCGCTGAACCGCACGTGGTTGACCCAGGAGGTCGGTCCCGTGAGCGTCCGCTCGTCGACCGGGTGCGAGGGATCGCCGATCAGCCACAGGTGGACCCGATCGTCCCTCGCACCGACGGCGAGCCGATGCCCGTCGGGGCTCATGGCGACCGAGGTGACGGGACCGTCCGCCGCGGTGAACGACGGCCCGAGCGGACGAGGATGCGACGGGTCGGCCACGTCCCACATCGACACGGTGCCCTTCGAGCCGGCCTCGGCGAGGACCCGCCCGTCGGTCGAGAGCGCCACGGCCTGCGCCGTGCCCTCGAGTGCAGGCAGCGACGCGCCCACCGTGAGGTTCCCGTCCGGACCGACCCGCCACGTGCGGGCGGTCCCGTCGGAGTCGGCGAGCGCGAGCGTCGTGCCGTCCGCGCTGAACGCCACGTCGTAGATCGTTCCCCCGACGTCGGCGCCGCCCGCCGCGACGGCGACGGGGTGCGCGGGATCAGCGATGGACCACACCTCGAGGCGCCCGCCGTCGCCGCCCGCCGCCATCAGGTGACCGACCGGGCTGAACCTCACCGCGTAGAGCGCCTTGTCGGGCACCGTCACCGAGGTGATCGGTCCCGCCACGGACCCGGACGACCACAGGACAAGCGACGACGCGTCCGTGGCGAGCGCGACGACGTTCCCGTCGGGGCTCACGTCGAGCGAGTTCACGACGCTGCGCGTCTCGGCGAGCCGTGCGACCCCTGCCCGGCCCGAGGCGCTGAGGAGGGCTGTCCGGGCCTCCACGGTGTCAGCGGTCCGGTACGCCGAGACGGCGATCTGCCCGGCCAGTGCCGTGTCGGTGCCGGCGAGCGACGTCGACGTCACCGCGAGCTGTCGCGAGACCGCCAGGTCACGCGCGCGGGCCACCGCACGGCTCTGCACCACGGTGACCGTCGCAAGTCCCCCGGTACTCGCAGCCAGGACCGCGAGGCCCGCCGCCAGGGCCCGCAACCGACGCGTCGAGCGCCGACGGGACCGTGAGCGCTCGGCCTCGGCGGCCTGGCTCCGATCGAGGAACTCACGCTCCGCGGGCGTGAGCACACGATCGTCGGCGACGTCGTCGACCCAGGCGAGCACGACCTCCAGGGCCGACCCGCGGTAGAGCAGATCCGGGTCCCGCCCGGCCGCCGACCAGTGCTCCACCGCCTCGGTGAGCCTGCCGTGCGCACGGAGCCCGTCTCGATCGGCCGCGAGCCACGCCCGGAAGCGCGGCCAGGCATTGATCACGGCCTCGTGCGCGAGCTGCACGTGGCCACGGTCCAGGGTCAGCAGCCGCGCATCGACGCACGCCGACACGACGTCGCGCGACGCCTGTGCCGTGAACTCCTCGCGATCGGCAGGACGGCGCGTGTCCGGGGCACCGTCACGCACCCTCACCAGTCGCAGGAGCGTCTGCCGCGCCGCATCGCGCTGCTCCTCGGTGAGCGACTCGTAGACCTCCTCCGCCGTCATCGCGATCGCCCCGGCCAGCCCACCTGCCTCCCGGTAGTGCGCAAGGGTCAGGCGCCGGCCCGACGACGTCAGCCACGTCACGTACAGCGCGTGCGACAGGAGCGGAAGCACGCCCGGGTCGAGACCGGTCCCGGTCGGCGAGGGCGAGCCCGCCGTCGCATCCGCGAGCAGGACCTCGAGCAGCGCATCCTCGACCTCGATCCCCACCGCCCGGGCCGGCTCCGTCACGACGCGCCGCAGCGCCTCGGGGGTCAGCGGTCCGACCAGCAGCTGGTTCTCCCCGAGCCAGTGCGCCAGCACCTCGACCTCGAGGGCCCGGTCGAAGAAGTCCGCCCGCAGCCCGATGACGACGACGACACCGCTCCGGTGCAGCTCATCGAGCCTGTCGGCGAACGCCAGCACCTCCGTCGGGGCGCCGTCCGCGGCGAACGCCTCCTCGAACTGGTCCACGATGACCACCGCGCCGCCCTCGACGTCGCCCGGGGCAAGTGCCTGATCGAGCACCTCCAGCGGGTGCGCGCCCGGGGTCAGGACCACCACACGAGATCCGCGGGCGCCGAGCCGTGCGGCCAGACCGGCACGGAGCACCGACGACTTCCCCGATCCCGAGGAGCCGATCACCACGAGCGGGGTCGACGGGACATCGACCACCCGTGCCACGAGGCTCTCCGTCAGCAGCTCACGCCCGAAGAAGATCGCCGCGTCCTCCTGCTGGTAGGCCGCCAGTCCGCGGTACGGCGCAGGCGTTGCCGCCGACCGTCGGCCAGGTGCGCGACGCAGGCGGTTGACCGCCGCGACCCACCCGGGGAGCTCGTCCGCGGCCACCCCGAGCGAGGTCAGCACCCGGGTGAACTGGTCCACCGTCGCCAACGGCGGGAGGTGACGGCCGGTGAGGTAGCCCCCGACGGTCGCCACCGGCAGTCCCGCTGCGCGGGCGATGTCCCGCACCGTCATGCCCTGACGTTCGCGCCGTACCGTCAGGGCGAGCGCGAGGTCCTCGCGTGACGTCAGGTCGCCCGGAGACAGGTCGGGGCGGTCGTCCACTGACACGGGCGGGCTCCTTCGAGTGCGTGCCGGCGCATCTCGCCCACGGCGGCGGGCGCACGGCGACGACATGCCGTCCGTCGTGGCATCGGCCTCGTCAGGCTAGTCCGTCCTGACCCGCGGACGCCCTCCCGTGTTGCCCGCCGGACGGCCCCGTCCGGGTGTGACCTGGCCCCGCCCTGTCTCCCTCACACCACCGTGAGCTCGGTGGACATCCCTGCGGCGTAGTGCCCGGCGATGTTGCAGACGACCTCGTACCGGCCCGGCCGAAGGGTCAGCGTGACCCAGCCGGACGCACCTGGCTCGATGCCCTCACCGGCACCCGCACCGTCCGACAGGGACGCCTCACCGAGGCTCCCCGTCTCGTCGACGGTGCCGTCGGCGCCGACCGTACGGGTTCCCACCTGCTGACCCGGCGCCAGCGGAAGCACCACCAGCTCGTGATCCACCGTCCCGAGGTTCGTCGCCACGAAGGACACCGTGCCGGCCGGGACCGTGCTCCTGTCGAGGCGCAGCCACATCACGCCGGTCGCCGCACCGCGTCGACCACCCATCATCGATCCGCCCATGTCCGCGAGCGTCGCGTGCACGACGGTGCCCGGCAGACTGGGCACGTCGTTCCCGTCCGACCTCGCCTGCGACCACGGGCCCCGGTCAGCGGCGTGCGCGTCCGGGAACCCGTTGGCCGCCACGACCCAGGCCACGGACCCCACCAGCAGCGCCACGGCCAGCACCAGGGCGCCGACGAGCCTGCCGCGCGGCGCGGGTCCGCTCACTGCACCCCTCCGCGCGAGGCGATGATCGCCGCGCGGTGGGCCTGGTAGGTCTCGAGGTCGATCTCCCCGAGTGCCAGCCGCCGGTCGAGGATCTCGAGAGGCGAGTCCGCTCGCGGCATCGGGAGGGGTGCCGAGGGAGCGGGGGGCGTCGGGTGCGACGCCGAGCTCCCGTGGTTCCCCGAGGGGAGAAGCCGGACGACCAGCCAGATGATCACCGCGATCAGGACGACCCAGAACAGCCCCATGAAGACCCAGGTGCCGCCCGCCATACCTCCGCCGTACCAGCCCATCATGTCCATCCCCTTCGCTCGTCCTGTCCCCTGCTGTCCTCCTCAGCCTGTCGCGGGCGTGCATCGGTACCGACGCGGAACAGCAAAGATTCGACGAAGATCGTCCGGGTCGACCGGATCGACCGGCACCGGCGAGCGGGACGGTCGAGCTGTCGGGTCGGAGGCTCAGACGCCGTCCGAGCTGCGCGCCGCCCGCGTCGGCAGGACCAGTCGGAACGTCGCTCCGGTCCCGAGGCCCTCGCTGACCGCGGTGAGCGTCCCTCCGTGGGCCTGCACGATCGCACGGGCGATCGTCAGCCCCACCCCGGTCCCTGCACTGCTCCGGGTCCGTGACAGGTCGCCGCGGTAGAACCGCTCGAAGATCCGGCCCGAGTCACCCGGGTCGAATCCCTCGCCGCTGTCGACCACCTCGAGCACCCCGACGTCGGGTTCTGTCCTCACGACCACCGTCACCCGGCCACCCTCGGCCGTGTGGCGCAAGGCGTTGTCGAGGAGGTTCGCCACCGCCTCGCCCAGTCGCTGGGTGTCGACCTCGACCACCGGCGACGTCCCGTCGACCTCGAGGTCGAGCTGGATCCCCGCCGCGACGAACCGTGCCGCGTTCGAGGCCACGGCCTCGTCCGCGACCGCCACGAGCTCGACGGCGCGCGGGTGCAGGTCGAGCTGGCGTTCCTCCGCCCGAGAGACGGCCGACATGTCCGCCACGAGGTGCTGCAGGCGGCGGGTCTGCCCCGTCAGGGTCTCGAGCGTCGTGCCGTCCACGGGGAGGACACCGTCCGCCACCGCGGTCACCGTGGCGTCGAGGGCGGCGAGCGGCGTGCGGAGCTCGTGCGCGAGGTCGCCGATCAGCTGGCGGCGCATCGACTCCGTCTCGGCGAGGCGGGCCGCCATCGCGTTGAACGACTCGGTCAGCTGGGTGAACTCCGGTCCGATCGCCGGCGTGGTGATCCGAGCGTCGAGCTGGCCGCGCGCGATGCGGTCCGCGGCGTTCGCGACCGTCGCGACCGACCGGCCGAGCCGCCTGGCCACGATCCAGGTGACGAACCAGGACGTGAGCAGGGCGACCGGGACGGCGATCCCGAGCGCCGTGAGGATCGCGCTCGCGAACGCCTCGTCGACATGGTTCTGGACGGTCGGCTCGATGCGCGGTCCCTCGGCCATGCGCAGGTGCAGCTGGAAGAGCTGGGGTGCGATGGCGAGCGCGACGCCCAGGAGCGTGACACCGCCGGCGAGCACGACCAGACCGAGAGAGGCCCCCAGTCGCCAGGCGAAACCCAGTGGTGCCGCGGTCGATCCTCGACGTCGCCTCATCCGCTCCCCATCCGGTAGCCGACGCCCCGCACGGTCCGGATGTACCGGGGCTCGGCAGCATCGTCCCCCAGCTTGCGCCGCACGTGGCCGATGTGGATCGCCACGACCCTGTCGTCGCCGAACCACCCCTCCCCCAGACCTGCTCACGCAGCCGTGCGCGGCTGAACGCGGTGCCCGGACGTGAGGACAGGACCGCGAGCAGGTCGAACTCGAGGGGCGTCAGGGCCACCGGACGACCGTCGACCGTGACCTCGCGCGCCTCGACGTCGATCTCCAGCGCCCCGAACCGCCGCGGAGGCTCGGTGGGACCGCCCGCCGGGGCTGCCGGGCCCGCTCCCACCGTCCGCGGTCGTCGGAGCATGCTGCGGATGCGCGCGACGAGGACGCGGGCGGAGAACGGCTTGGTCATGTAGTCGTCGGCTCCGACGGACAGCCCCACGAGCGTGTCGATCTCCTCCGCGCGCGCAGTGAGCATGAGCACGTACGCCTCGCTGAACGTCCGGAGGCGTCGGCACACCTCGATCCCGTCGACCCCCGGCATCATCACGTCGAGGACCACGACGTCGGGCTTCTCGAGGGCGGCGAGCCGCAGTGCCTCGCTCCCGTCGGTGGCAGTGGTGACCTCGAACCCGTCGCGCTCGAGATAGGCCGCCACCACCCGGACGAGTGCCGGCTCGTCGTCGACCACCAGGGCACGGAAGGGACGCCCGGCAGACGACGACGGCGCCGTGGTCGCGTCATCTGCTGCCACCACGGCGCCGTCCTCTCCGATCCCTGCTGCGGGCACGCGTGCCCGCGGGGTCTGCTACTGCGGGCCGACCGGAAGGACCACCCGCTTGTGGGTCGAGTTGACCACGACGGCGAACGATCCGTACCAGGCCAGGAGCGCTGTCACGATACCGAGGACGCCGCCGATCCGCGTGAACGCGGTCGTCGCCGTGTAGTCACCGATCGCGAGAGCGAAGAACGTCAACGTCAGGAAGACGAAGACGAGGAAGACCGCCATGCTCGTCCGCCGCGCGGCGATCGTCATGTACAGCGTGAAGATGCCCCAGGCGAGCAGGAACACCCCGACACCCTTGCCGGCGTCGGTGCCTGCGCCCTTGAGGTCGGTGAACCGGGCGAGGAACCAGAAGGCCATCCAGAACGCACCGTACGAGCAGAACGCGGTGGCGCCGAAGGTGTTGCGGTTCGCGAACTCCCAGATCCCGGCGGCGAACTGGGCGAGACCGCCGTAGAACAGCGCGAGGCCGAACACCACGGGCTCCACCGTCGCCGGCAGGAGCCCGGCGTTGACGAAGCTGAGGACGAACGTCGTCAGTGCGAACGCCGCGAGCCCGAGGGCCCCCGGGTCCGCGAACGGAACGGGCGGTGCGGCTGCAGCCGGCTCCTGAACGGTCGTCGTACCACGAGTGCCTTGAACGTCGTTGCTCATCATTGAACCCCTCGTTCACGCCCGCTCAGACGAGCAGGCGGACTGTGTTGACTTCGAGACAGTAGCGGGTGTTCGACGAATCGCGGTATGGCTCGCCATACCTCACCTTCGCCGATGTGCTCGCCGGCGGGTACGCCGATGCCGGCCGCCTCGATCGGTAGGTGCAGGGTGCACGTATGTGCATGTTGGGTGCACGATCGTTCCGGCCGCTCCGACCCCGTGACGGCCTACGACGACGGCTGGAGACCCGTCGACGGGCCCGATCCGGTCTCCGCGACCTGGGCACGGGCGGCCCGGCCCGCGGCGACGGCCACCACCCCGACCGTGACGAGCGCTCCCAGCAGCAGCGCAGCCGGTTCGCCGTCGGCCAGCAGGTGCGCCTGAGTCCCGAGTGCCGCTGCGGCGACGGGCACCCCGAGCTGTGCCGCAGCCATCCCACCGATCGCGACGGGCTGACCGAACGCGCGCGGCACGAGGTGCGTGGCCACGGCACCCGCTCCGAGCGCGAGCCCGAGCCCGATCAGCGCCGGTCGCCGTGCCAGAGCAAGGAGGTCCAGCGAGGCCCCGAGCCAGATGAAGAACATCGGGCCGAAGAAGCCCTCCGTGACGGCGAACAGCTGGCGGGCGAGTCGCCGCGGCTCGCCGACCCCGGCGACCGCCAGCCCGCACGCGAACCCCGCCAGCATGACCGACACCCGGCTGGCCTGCGCGACGGCCGCGAGGCCGAACAGGACGGTCAGGCTGATCCGGAGCTCGAGCGCGAACTTGCGGCGGTCGGACAGCCGATGGAGCCGGACTCTCCACCCGCGCCGCTCCGCGGTGCGCAGCGCCAGGAAGAGCACGCCCGCGCTCGCCACGACGACCACGGCACCGACGGCGGCCCGGCCCGCGTGCGCCGGCTCGATCGCGAGCGGCACGGCGACGATGCACGCGGTGTCGGCGATCGCGACCTGCGGCAACAGCTCGAGGACCGCGTCGCCCGACAGGTGCACGGCATCGATGATCGGCAGGATCAGCGCCGCCGACGACGAGGCCAGGAGGACCGCGTACAACGCCACGTGGTCGGTACCGAAGACGGCAGCCAGCACGAACGCCACCGGCACGGAGGCGACGCCGACCACCGTCGCGCGGAGCGCACCGACGGGCAGCGCGCGGCGAAGCCGCTGGTCGGCGACCGGGACGTGCGAGCCGGTGACGAACATGACCAGCGCGAACCCGATGGTCGCCATGAACGCGAACGTCGGCTCGCCGGCGTCCAGGAGGCCGGCTCCCATCGGCCCGAGCACGATGCCGGCCGTCAGCTCACCGACGACGACGGGCAGCCCCCATCGGCGGGAGACCGCCAGCAGCGGTCCGGCGATCCCCGCCAGGCAGATCAGTGCGAGCAGGCCGAAGCTCATGGCGAGACCCGCGCGGAGCCAGGCGGGCGGCGCCGGGCACGGGCTCGCACGTCGCGAGGCCCGGATCGGCGCGAGAGGTGAGGCACGCCCCCATCGTCCTCCGTGGGCGGTCACCTGCACGGCGGGATCGCCCACCGCGGGTGGCCGAGGTCAGCTGACGACGTCCTTGCGCTGGAACCGCCACCACGCCACGGCGAAGAACACCGCCGCGTAGACGAGAGCGACACCCGTCCCCCCGCATCATGTCGTCCCACACGATGCCGGGACCGAGCGCATCGAGCCACGAGTACTGGAAGTGCGTGGGCAGGTACTGCCGGTACGGGTCGAGCGCCGTGATCGAGTCGAGGATGTTCGACACGACCACGAGCATGGTCGCGCCGCCGACCGCGCCGAGCGGCGCGTCGGTCAGCACGCTCAGCATGAACGCCAGCGCGGCCACGACGAGCGACTGGAGGCTGGCATAGGCGACCACGATCAGCAGACGCTGCAGGGCGATCCCGGTGCTGAACGTGCCGCCGAGCGGGGACCGCCCCGGCGCCCAGCCGAAGAAGACCCCGCCCACGAGGAACGACCACGCCGGGAGCAGCACGTTCGCCGCGACGCTGAGCGACAGGGCGACGACGAGCTTCTGTCGCAGGAGCCGCGAGCGCGGGACCGGGATCGCCAGCAGGTAGCGCAGGGACGACCAGCTCGCCTCGCTCGCGACGGTGTCGCCGCAGAAGAGCGCGACGATCACGACGAGCAGGAACCCGGCCGAGGCGAACTCCGTGAACAGCGAGAAGTTGGTCGCCCCCGTGGTGGCGAGCGTGACCAGGGCCGACCCCGAGCCGCCCCCGCTGCGCGCGCCGCCACCCGGTGCTCCCGGCTGCGAGCTGACGCGGAACGCAAGAGCGATGATGACCGGAAGCACGAGCAGGACGACCGCCGCGAGCTGCGTGCGGCGGCGCCGGAGCTGGCGGGTGAACTCCACCCGCAGCCGCAGGGTTCGTTCCGGCCGGAAGCCGTTGTCGTGCACCTCCGCCATCTGCAGCAGGCGGTCGTGGACACCGCGTCGGGTCGGGGCCGGCCGGTCCGACGGCCTGCTCGCGTCCATCGAGGTCTCAGTCATGGTCCTGCCCCACCATCTCGATGAAGATGTCCTCGAGCGATCGCCGGGCGGGGACCGCCTCGGCCGGCACGCCGGCGGCCGCCAGGATCTGCACGGCCCGTGCGGGGTCGTCGACGGCGAGCTGCATTCGGCCCGCGGCGGCGATCTCCGCGACCGAGCCGACCGCGACCAGGCGGCCCTTGTGCATCACGACGACATGGGTGCAGGTCTGCTCCACCTCGGCCAGCAGGTGGCTCGAGATGACGACGGTGCGCCCCGTGGTCGTGTAGCGCCGGAGCACCTCGCGCATCTCCGCGATCTGCAACGGGTCGAGACCGTTGGTCGGCTCGTCGAGGACGAGGAGCTCCGGCAGGCCGAGCATCGCCTGGGCAATCGCGAGCCGCTGGCGCATGCCCTGGCTGTAGGTCTTGACCAGCCGGTCGACCGACTCCCCGAGGCCCGCGATCTCGAGTGCGGTGTCGAGCTGGGAGTCGCCCGCCGGACGCCCGGTGGCCTCCCAGAAGAGCCGCAGGTTGTCCCGACCCGAGAGGTGCGGCAGCAGACCCGGGCCCTCGATGAACGAACCGATCCGCGAGAGCACGGGAGCCCCGGCCTCGACGAGCTCACCGAACACGCGGACTGTTCCCGACGTCGGCCGGATCAGCCCCATGAGCACCCGGAGCGTCGTGGTCTTGCCGGCCCCGTTCGGACCCAGCAGACCGACGACCTGCCCGGCCTCGACCCGGAACGTCACGCCGTCGACAGCCCGGTAGCCGTCCCCGTACTGCTTGACGAGGCCGTCGACCGCCACCGGCACGTGGGCGAGATCGCGTGCCGCCGTCCGCCGGCGCCGGCGACCGGCCGAGGCCGCCGTCACGCCCACGACCAGCAGCGCGATCGCGGCGAGACCGGTCAGCAACCAGATCCACGGGTGCCCGCTGCGGACGATCCGCCCGTCGACGGTCGCGACCGAGAGGACGCCGTCGGTCAGCGCGATCGAGTACGCACGAGGCGCCGTCGGAAGCGCGTAGGCCAGGTCGGTGGTGCCGACCTCGACGACGAGCCGGTCCCCCGCGGGCACATTGGTCACGACCGACGGGAGGGTGATCGTCACCGTCTGCGGAACCCCCGGCCTGAGCCCGGTGAGGCGGACCGGTGCGACCAGACCGGCCGGCAGCGAGTCCGTCCCCCCGACACCGACCAGGTGGACGGAGGCGAACAGGGTGGCGGTCGCGAGGTCCGAGCCGGTGCCGGCGGCCGCCGCAGGTGCCGAGGCCGCAGGGCCGACGGGGCCGACGGGACCGACGGGGCCGAGCGCGGTGACGTCGAGCGTGACCGTGGACCCACCAGCGACGAGCATCGCGGTCGGGAGCGGGGCCGAGGCGAAGCGTGCCACCTGGCCGGGGATCGACGAGACCCTCGACGACCCGCCGACCGATGCCGCGGCAGTCAGCAGGCTGCCGACCCCCGGGACCGAGCTGATCGCCGCCGGGACTCCCCGGCCGGTGCCTGAACCGTCTGCGGCGCCCCGGTGAGCTGGACGCTGTCGGTCCGCCTGCTCGGGTAGCCGTCGGTGGCGTGCAGGGTCTCGGCGACGGCCCGACCCGTTGCCGAGGAGATCCCGGTGCCTGGCACGGCGATGTCGAACGACCCGGCCGGTCGGGCGCCGTGCAGGAGCACCGGGTCGAACCACCCCTCGAGAGCCGTCACGAGATCGGCCGTCGACGTCCCGCCGTCGTGCCCGCCGGAGCGCCAGACCACCCGCACGGGTGTGCCGTGCGCCGCGATGCCCGTCGCGTTCTCGTCCGCCTGGGCAAGGGTGAACAGGGAGTCGTCCTCCCCCTGGCTGATCAGGGTCGGCGCGGTGATCCGGTCCAGCACACCGATCGGGCTCGACGCACGCAGCAGGGAGACCAGTGACGGGTCCGGCTGTCCGGTCTGCGCCGCCTCCTGGTACGCCGCACAGAGGTCCGGCGCGAACCTCCCGCAGGCTCCCGACGACGTCCCCGGCACGGGCGACGACGCCGAGGCGAAGAGCTCGGAGGCCCACATCTTCTTGAACACCCCGGTCGCACCCCCCTGCTGCGGGCCTGCCCCGTTCGGGAACAGCGCCTGCGTGAGGTCGCTCCACGTGATGTCGGCACCGATCGCGTCGACGCGCGGGTCGTACGCGCCCAGCAGGAGCGCGAGCGCCCCACCGTAGGACGACCCCGCGACGCCGACGCGCGGGTCCCCCATGGCATCGGTGAGCACCTCCGGCAACGTCGCGAGGTAGGACACCAGGTCCTTCGCGTCTGCGACCTCGTAGTCCGGCGCGTCGAGGTGGATCAGCCCTCCGGACCGCCCGAAGCCGCGCGCGGTGTAGGTGAGGACGACGTAGCCGTGCTCGGCAAGCGAGCGCGCCTCTGCGTCGAGGTCGGTCTTCGACCCGCCGAAGCCGTGGGCGAGCAGCACCGCGGGGGCCGGCGTGCGCGCTGGGACGTACAGGGTGGTGTCGAGCTCGACCGGTGTCCCCTGCTCGGGAGTACCCGCCACCATCCGGTCCCGCGTGACGATCGACGGGGTCGCGCTCACGGTGGCCGCGACGCCTGCCCCTGCGACGATGGCAACGACTGCGGCCAGCATCCACCAGCGCCGCCGCACGAGCCGCCTCATGCCGCCGCACCCGCCGGGCACGCCACCGTCTCGGCAGCCGTGCCGGTCAGCCCGGTCATGCCGGGACGGGGCGGCCGGTCGCCCGCTGCGTGTCGTGGCATGGCGTCAACATACCGACCGGACCTGGCACCCCTCCCAGCCGGCACCGCCGACCACGGCCGTGGCGCACGCCCCGTCGACGGCCGTCGGGTAGCCTGACGAGACCTCCGTACCTGGGAGACCTTCTGACTGTTCTCAGCGGCTCCGTCACTCGCGGCTGCGTCGCCGTCACCATCGTTCTCTCGATCGCCGCGTGCGCGCCGACCATCGGTCGCGCCCCGATCTCGCCTCTCTCCTCGGCCACGTCAGTGCCGTCGACGACAGGCTCGCCGCCTCCCGCGACGAGCTCCCCCTCGACGCCCACCCCGACCGCCGCTCCCTCACCGTCGAACCCGCCGGACCCGGTGGCGGGCTGGTCGCTCGAGGAGAAGGTCGGGCAGCTGTTCATGGTCGGGGTCGACGTGCATGCGCACGCCGCGATCAGCGACCAGGTCGTCCGTGACCTGCACGTCGGGAACGTGTTCCTCGCGGGCCGCACCACCGCCGGCGTGCAGCGGGTCAAGAACCTCGTCGAGCTGTTCACCGGCCTCGTCGGCCCGGCCACGACGCACAGCACGCCGATGTTCATCGCGACCGACCAGGAGGGCGGCAAGGTCCAGGTGCTGCGCGGCCCGGGGTTCTCCGACATCCCGAGCGCCCTCGACCAGTCGACGCTGTCCTCTGAGGTCCTGCGTGGCCACGCGGTGCAGTGGGGCACGGAGCTCGCCTCGGCCGGGGTGAACCTCGATCTCGCGCCGGTCATGGGTCTGGTGCCCGACGCGGCGGCTGCCGCGACGAACCCCCGATCGGCGCCCTGCAGCGCAACTACGGCTTCACCGTCGCGGACGTCACGTCGCACGCGAACGCGTTCAGCGCAGGGATGGAGCAGGCCGGTGTGGCCGTCGCGATCAAGCACTTCCCCGGCCTCGGCAGCGCGACGGCCAACACCGACACGACCACAGGGGTGACCGACACCACCACGACCGCCACCAGCCCCCAGGTCGCCGCGTTCCGCTCGGGCATCGACGCGGGTGCCGCGTTCGTCATGACGTCGACGGCCGTCTACGCGCAGATCGATCCGACGCAGCCCGCGGCCTTCTCCCGTGCCGTCGTCCAGGGCCTGCTGCGCGACACGCTCGGGTTCCGCGGGCTCGTGATCACCGACGACCTCTCCGCAGCCGCGCAGGTCACCGGGTGGTCACCCGGCGACCGCGCCGTGAAGGCCATCGAGGCAGGGAACGACATCGTGCTCGCCTCGCACAGCCCGGACGTGGTGCCGGAGATGGTCGCGGCGGTCGTGCAACGAGCCCGCTCGGACCCCGCGTTCGCCGCCGTCGTCGACGCCGCTGCAGCCCGGGTCGTCGGGGCGAAGGCGCACCTCGTGCGGTGAGCGGGTGCGAGGGTCGGACGACGACGCCCCGCGCCCACGCACCGCTCCGACGACCCTGCTCTCAGGCGCGCCGCAACGGTACCGGGACGAGGGACGCGAGCTCGTCGAACCCGATGCCGTAGGTCTCCCGGACCGTGACACCTGTGCCGTCGAGCAGGAACACGGCGAGATCGGTGTAGACGCGGCTCACGCACCCGATCCCGGTCAGCGGGTAGGTGCAGACCGGGACGATCTTGCTGCGGCCCTCGCGCGTGAGCAGGCTCATCATGACGAAGGTGTCCCTGGCGCCGATCGCCAGGTCCATCGCGCCGCCCACGGCGGGGATGTCGTCGTCCGACCCGGTGTGCCAGTTCGCGAGGTCGCCGCGCTCGGACACCTGGTAGGCGCCGAGCACGCAGATGTCGAGGTGGCCGCCGCGCATCATCGCGAACGAGTCCGCGTGGTGGAAGTACGACGCGCCCGGCAGCTCGGTGACCGGGATCTTGCCGGCGTTGATGAGGTCCGGGTCGATCTCGTCGCCGTGCGCCTCCGGACCCATCCCCAGCATGCCGTTCTCGGTGTGCAGCGTGACGCCGCTTCCCGGTGGGAGGAAGTTCGACACGCGGGTCGGCTGTCCGATCCCGAGGTTCACGTACGAGCCTGCCGGGATGTCCCGGGCGACGACCGCCGCCAGCTCGTCCCGATCGAGTCCACGTCTCACTGGCCCTCCTCCGGCTCGGGCGTGCGCGCCGCCGGCACCGCGACCAGGCGACTCGTGAGGATCCCCGGAGACACGACGTTCTCCGGGTCGATCGCGCCCGCCGGCACGATCCGCGAGACCTGCGCGATCGTGACGCGCGCCGCGCCGGCCATGATCGGCCCGAAGTTGCGGGCGGTCTTGCGGAACACGAGGTTGCCGACCGCGTCGCCGACGTGAGCCTTGATCAGGGCGACGTCCGCGTGCAGCGGGTACTCCAGGACGTAGTGGCGACCGTCGATCTCCCGGGTCTCCTTGCCCTCCGCGAGGGGCGTCCCGAAACCGGTCGGCGTGTAGAACGCGCCGATCCCTGCACCCGCGGCACGGATGCGCTCGGCAAGGTTCCCCTGCGGCACGAGCTCCAGCTCGATCTCCCCGGCCCGGTACCGCGCGTCGAAGTGATGACTGTCGGACTGCCGAGGGAACGAGCAGACGATCCGTCGGACCCGTCCGGCCCCGATCAGTGCCGCCAGGCCGACGTCGCCGTTCCCGGCGTTGTTGTTGACGACGGTGAGGTCACGCGCCCCCTGCCGGAGCAGGGCCTCGATGAGCTCGACCGGCTGGCCCGCCGTGCCGAAGCCACCGATCATCACGACGGCCCCGTCCGGGACGTCCGCGACCGCCTCGTCGACGGTGCTGAGGATCTGCACCATGGCCTCAGCCCGCGACGTTCTCGAGGACGACGGCGAGGCCCTGCCCGACCCCGATGCAGATGACCGCGACACCCCACCGCTGCCCCGACCGTTCGAGATCACGGGCGAGCGTGCCGAGGATGCGCGTGCCGGAGGCCCCGAGCGGATGCCCGATCGCGAGCGCACCGCCGTGGCGGTTGACGATCTCCGGGTCGATCCCCCACGCGTCGATGCACGCGAGCGACTGCGCGGCGAACGCCTCGTTCAGCTCGACGACCGCGACGTCGGACCAGGTGATGCCGGCACGGGCGAGCGCGGTGTTGGCCGCCTCGACCGGCGCGAAGCCGAACAGCTGCGGGTCGAGCGCATGCGCCGCGCGCCCGGCGATGCGAGCGATCGGCGCCCTGCCGAGCAGCTCGGCCGCCCGCTCGCTCCCGAGGACGGCCCCCGACGCCCCGTCGTTGAGCGGGGACGCGTTGCCGGCCGTGACCGTCGCCCCGCTCGTCTCCGGTCGGAACACGGTGCGCAGCGCGGCGAGCCGGCCCGCGGTCGTGTCCGGGCGGACCGACTCGTCCCGGGCGAGCGCGACGCCGGGGACCGCGACGACGAGGTCGTCGTAGAACCCGTCGTCCCACGCCTGCGCCGCGAGCCGGTGCGAGCGCAGCGCGAACGCGTCCTGCCGCTCTCGCGCCAGACCGTGGCGTTCGCGGAGCTGCTCGGTCGCCTCGCCGAGCGACACCGTCCATTCCGCAGGCATCGCCGGGTTCACGAGCCGCCAGCCGAGGGTGGTCGACGCCAGGGCGAGATCCCCGGTCGGGTACGGGCGTTCGGTCTTCGGGAGCACCCACGGCGCCCGGCTCATCGACTCGACCCCGCCGATCACGACGACGTCCGCCTCCCCGGTCGCGATCTGCCGGGACCCGATGATGGCCGCGTCGAGGCTCGAGCCGCACAGCCGGTTGACGGTCGTCCCCGGGACGCTCGTCGGCAGCCCCGCGAGCAGGGCGGCCATCCGCGCCACGTTGCGGTTCTCCTCTCCGGCCCCGTTGGCGTTGCCGAGGACGACCTCGTCGACGGACCCCGGGTCGAGCGCCGGGGAGCGCCGCAGCAGCTCGGCGATCACGTGGGCGGCGAGGTCGTCCGGTCGGGTGCCCGCGAGCGCGCCACCGAGCCGGCCGAAGGGGGTCCGGATCGCGTCGTAGAGGTAGGCGTCGACGGTCACATCGACTCCTCTGCCGGCTGCGGGGCGTCGGTGGTCTGCCCGCGCACCGGGACCGGCCGCGACGTGCCGCGCGCGAGGTCCTCCTCGATGTGCCGGGCGGTGCCGAGCAGCGGCGGCAGGAGCTCCTTGCGGATAGCGTCGGAGCTCCCCCGGCTGGCGTGCGCCGAGAGGTTCATCGCGGCGGCGACCATGCCGTGCGAGTCGCGCAGCGGGACGGCGAGGGACCGGAGGCCGTCCTCGAGCTCCTGATCGACGACGGCGAAGCCCTGTTCCCGCGTGCGTCTGAGGGTGGTGCGCAGCTTCTCCGGGTCCACGACGGTGCGCGGCGTGATCGCGACGAGGTCGACGCGATCGAGATAGGCGTCGATCCATGCGTCCGGCTGCGCTGCGAGGAGGACGCGACCCATCGATGTCGCGTAGGCGGGGAACCGTGTGCCGATGCTGATCGCGACGGTCATGATCCGGCGGGTGGGGACCCGAGCGACGTAGACGACCTCGTCGCCGTCGAGCACCGAGACCGAGCAGGACTCGTTCACCTCGGCGACGAGCGTCTCCATGTGCGGGTGAGCGACCTCCGGCAGCGAAAGGCTCGAGAGGTAGGAGTATCCGAGCTCGAGGATGCGTGGTCGGAGCGCGAACAGGCGGCCGTCGGTCCGCACGTAGCCGAGCTCCACCAGCGTGATGAGGAACCGTCGCGCCGCCGCCCGGGTCAGGCCGGTCGAGCGCGCGACGTCGCTCAGCGTCAGCTGCGGGTGCGCGGCGTCGAACGCGCGGATCACCGCCAGCCCACGTTCGAGCGACTGGACGAAGTCGGGCGTCCGACCCGTTGACTCGCTCATGCGTCCTCCAGGGGACTCGAGGCGCTCCACCCGTGGAGCACGGGCGCCCGAGCACGGCGTCCGGATCGATCGACGGGAGCACCGTCGACGCCGTGTGCGCGCTCGGGCAGAACCGCACCGAGTCATCGTCGAGTGTTCGTCTGCCGAACATATGTTCTCAGATCGAACATAGCGCGATCACTCTCGCGACGTCAACGACGCCGGCGCGCGAGCACCAGGCCGACGAGCGCCCCGACGACGGTCAGGAACGGGACGAGGTTCCAGAGCAGCCCCTGCATCTCACGCACGATCCCGGTGCTGCTCTCCAGGACCGGGCCGACGAGCAGGTAGACGACGGCGCCGACGACGAACCCCGCACCCGCGCCGAGCGCGGCGCCCAGCACGGCACTGTGCGACGACCTGCGAGGTGGCGGTCCGTCAGACCCTCGGCCTCCGTGCACGATGCCCTCCTCTGGAGGTGCTCACTCCGTGGGGTCCACGCTCCTCCACCGCGCACCGATGCGCGAGCAGGGCGCCCGCCGCGGGGCGTCGGCGACCACTCCGCGCATGGTCCGCACCGAGCTGCGATCCGATCGTGGACCGTCCGGGCTGGTCATCGCGGCGCGACGGCGACCCTAGGCCCTTGGTCCCAGTTCGTCGCCGACATGCGTAACCTACGGTTGAGTAACCTACGCCACCGTAGGAAATGAGAGGGTGCTCGCATGACAGCCGCCACCGTCACGTCCCGCACGACCCGATCCCCCGTCCTCCCCCGGCCCGCCGTCATCCTCGGCGGCATGGGCGTCGGGGTCTCCTCGTGGCGCCTCGCGGCCGAGGTCGCCCGCACCGGCAACCTCGGGGTGGTCTCCGGCACGGCGCTCGACCTCGTGGTCGCCCGCCGCCTGCAGGACGGCGACAGCGACGGCAGCGTCCGGCGCGCCCTCGCCGCGTTCCCCGTCCCCGCGGTCGCTGCGCGAGTGCTCGAGCGGTACTTCCGGCCCGACGGCCGCCCGGACGGCACCCCCTACTCCCCCGTCCCGCGGCTCGCGCTCCGTCAGAACCAGGCCGCGCAGGAGCTCGCGGTGGTCGCCAACTTCGTCGAGGTATGGCTCGCGAAGCACGGTCACGACGGCCCGATCGGCATCAACTTCCTCGAGAAGGTGCAGATGGCCACCCCGGCCGCCGCCTACGGGGCGATGCTCGCCGGGGTCGACGTCGTCCTGATGGGGGCCGGCATCCCGCGCGACATCCCCCACCTGCTCGACGAGCTCGCCGAGCACCGTCCGGTGCGGCTGCCGGTCGACGTCAGCGGTGCCGACGCCGGGACCCACACGGTGGACCTCGACCCTCACGCGCTCCTCGGCGCAGACCTCCCGACGCTCCGGCGCCCGGCATTCCTCGCGATCGTCTCGGCGCACGCACTCGCCGCCTACCTGGCCCGCGACGCCCACATCCGCCCCGAGGGGTTCGTCGTCGAGGGCCCCCGCGCCGGCGGGCACAACGCTCCCCCCGCGGACGCCCGACGTTCGACGACCTCGGCCAACCGGTGTTCGGCCCCCGGGACGCCGCCGACCTCGCGAAGGTCGCCGAGGTCGGCCTGCCGTTCTGGCTCGCCGGGTCCTACGGCACGCCCGAGGGGATCGCCGCCGCCCGGGCGAGCGGCGCCGTCGGCGTCCAGGTCGGCACGCTCTTCGCGCTGGCCGAGGAGTCGGGTCTCACGCCTGCCCTGCGCGACCAGCTCCATGAGCGCCTGCGCGACGGCACCCTCGAGGTGCGCACCGACGCGTTGGCCTCGCCGACCGGATTCCCGTTCAAGGTCGCCCAGCTGCCGGGAACCCTGTCCGAGACGGTCACCAGCGCCGATCGCCCGCGCCTGTGCGATCTCGGCTACCTCCGGACGGCGTTCGTCCGCGAGACCGGCGCGGTCGGGTACCGCTGCCCCGCCGAGCCCGTCCACCTGCACGTCCGCAAGGGCGGCGTCGCCGCGGAGACCGACGGCCGCGCGTGCCTGTGCAACTCCCTGACCGCCAACATCGGCCTCGGCCAGACCCGCGCCGACGGCTACAGCGAGGACGCGCTCGTCACCCTCGGCGCCGATCTCGACGGCGCACGACGGCTCGCGGCGCTGCACCCGGACGGCTGGACCGCCCGGCAGGCGATCGACTGGCTGTTCAGCGACCCCACGTGACGGCATCGGCGACGGTTCGGTCGCATGGCCCGGTCCCGGGGGTGGTGCGAGACTGGAGGTGAGGGCGAGCCGTCACCAGGAGCGTCCCGGGAGGGTTCGCCCACCGGGGAGGCCCCCATGCGCCGCATGCTGCTCCACCGTCGTCGAGCAGCGACCGCCCGACGGCCCGTTCCGGTCGCGGCCCGCGCCCGCCGGTCGCGTCCGATCGTGACCGTGATCGCGGCGCTCGCGCTGCTCGCGGGATGCACGACGGGTGAGCCTGCCGCACCATCCGCGTCGGCGACAGCCACGACTCCTGGCGCGCCCACTTCCTCGGCGACCTCCACGCCGACCTCGACGTCGACGGGCGCGACCGTCGACGTGCCCGTGTACTACGTGATCGACACCCGCACGGGGTTCCGGCTCGCCCGGGAGATCCGCACGTTGTCGGCTGCCGACGCGGTCCGCGCGGCGGTCGAGGCGATGATCGCGGGTCCGGCCGATCCGGACTACGCGACCACCTGGAACCCGGCGACCACCGTCCTCGGGGTGCAGCAGACTGCCGGCACGCTCCTCGTCGACCTGTCGTCCGACGCCCGGACCGCGAACGTCGGCTCCGCCGGTGCAGCGCTGATGATCCAGCAGCTCGTCTACACCGTGACGGCGGCGGCGGAGCAGCCGACGGCGCCGGTGATGCTGACGATCGCCGGCAGCCCGGCCGGCGAGCTGTGGGGTGCCGTGGTCTGGGACTCCCCGGTCGTCCGTGCCGATCCGATCGACGTCCTCCTGCTGGTCCAGATCGACCGACCGACCGAGGGCGCCACGAGCACGTCACCCGTCACCGTCTCCGGTGATGCGGCCGTCTTCGAGGCGACCGTGGTGTGGAAGGTGCTCGACACGACCGGCGCGACGGTCCGGTCCGGCTTCACGATGACCTCGGAGGGCCAGACGTTCGCGCCGTACTCGTTCACGGTCGCGCTCGACCCGGGCACGTACACGGTCGTCGTCACCGAGGACGATCCCTCGGGCGGCGAGGGCGGGACCCCGATGAGCGACTCCCGCACCCTCACCGTCACCTGACCCGCACTCCGTCAAGTGGAGCGAAAGTGACGCGACACGCGGGCGTGTCGCGCACTTTCGCTCCACTTGACCGGTTCTCTGCTCGACATCGCGGGGCGGGGTCGGGCGTCAGGGGGTCGTGGCGAAGGCGAGCAGGTCGGCGTGCGCGTGGGTGGTCCCGTCCGGGCCGGTCCAGGTCACCGTGGCCCGGTGGGAGCCGAGGTCGGCCGTGAGGGACGCGGTCTGGGCTCCGGACGTCCAGGTCAGGACGAGTCGGGAGCCGTCGCCACCGACGCTCGGCTCGCCACCGAACGCCGGGTGGGAGTTGCGGAACCTGATCAGCCCGACGAGCGCCGCGACGACTGGCCGCTCCAGCTCGGCCTCGATCTCGGCGACCGTGTAGCGGTGGCGGTTGATGTCGCGGCCGACCCCGGTGCGCGCGAGCAGCTCCATGTCGTTCGCGCCCGCGAGCAGACCGACGTAGTACACCTGCGGGATGCCGGGCACGAAGAGCTGGATCGCGCGCGCGAGCAGGTACGCCGCGTCGTCGCGCCCCAGCGCGTCGTAGTAGGTGCAGTTCACCTGGTAGACGTCGAGGTTCGAGGCCGCCCAGCCGGTCGCCTGCCGCGACTGCCCGCCGGAGTGCTCGTGGATCCCCTCGACGAGGTCGTGCACCTGCTCCGGGGTGAGCAGCCCTGGGCGTCCCTCGGCCATCTGGTCCGGGCCGACATCGATCACACCGATGCCGTCGTGCGTGTCCAGGACGGTCACGGCGTTCGCGGGCCGGACGCCGAGCCACCGCCGCAGAGGTGCGGCGTCGCCGGTGTAGAGCGAGTGCAGCAGCAACGGCGGCAGGGCGAAGTCGTAGACCCGGTCGACCACGGAGCCGATCGCGATCTGCCGCTCGAAGTGCGCGTGGATCTCGACCAGGACCTCGACCCCGAGGGCCCTCGCCCGGGTGGTCAGCTCGTCGATGAACGCGAACGTCTCCGGGGTCATGAACGACGACGTCCCTGCGGTCTTGATCGCGTACCCGACCGCGTCGAGCCGCACCATCGACACACCGCCCGCGGCGAGCGTGGCCAGCACCCGGTCGAGGTACGCGCGACCCGCAGGCGAGCCGAGGTTCAGGTCGATCTGCTGGCTCGTGAACGTGGTCCATACGAGCCGCCGTCGCCCGCCGAGCGTGAGGACCGTGAACGGCAGCCCCGGCCGCGGACGGTAGATGCCCACGAGCTCGGCCTCGTCGGCGCCATCGGGGTAGACGTCGGACATCGTGAGGAACATCGCCGCGTGGGGTGACTCGTCACCGCGCGCGAGCACGTCGCGGAACTCGGTCGAGTCGGCGGAGACGTGGTTGACGATCAGGTCGACCATGAGGGTGTAGTCCGCACCGAGCGCACGGAGGTCGTCCCAGGTCCCGAGGCGCGAGTCGACCGCGGTGTGGTCCACGGGGTCGAACCCGGCGTCGGCCCCGTCGAAGGGCGTGAAGAACGGCAGGACGTGCACGCCCGCGAACACCCCGGCGAGGGGTCCGTCGAGCACGCCGCGGAGCTCCGGAAGGGTTCCGCCGAAGCGGTCCGCGTAGGCGATCAGCTGGACGCCGTCCCGCCGCCCGAGCCCCTCGTGTGCCATGACCCCACCCTTCGTCGTGCGTGCGGGTGACCGTCGCGACCTGACCCGTGACGCGGTGCGACCCAGCCGGTGCGCTTCGGTACCGGCTGGTCCGATCGGCCCACCTCCGCAGCGTGGCACACTCCGCGACGACCGCGGTAGCGCACTCGCCCGGCGCCCAGACACCCCGCACCACAGCGGGCAGGCCTCCAGGGTCGCGAGGGGTGGACGTCCCGCGTCGCCGAGGGCGGACCCGGCTCAGCAGCCTCAGAACAGGTGCGGGATGCTCCGCGCCGCGGTGTACAGCGCGACGGCCACCAGCAGGATCGCGAACGCCTGGCTGAGCCGCGCGGGGTTGACGCGCGAGACGACGCGGTTGCCGGCGAGGCCTCCGAGGACCGCCGAGAGCGTGAACAGCCCGATCACCGTCCAGTCCAGGTCGAGGCCCTGGTCCAGCCGGAACGCGAGCGCGGTCACGCTGTTGATGCCGATCACGAGCAACGAGGTCCCGACCGCGACCGGCATCGAGAGCCCGAGCGCGAGGACGAGCGCGGGCACCACCGCGAAGCCACCACCGACGCCGAAGAACCCGGTGAGGAGCCCGACCGTCGTCGCCGTGAGGACGATCCGGACCGCCCGGCGGCAGTCGCACGTGAACTCAGGTCGGAACGTGATCACCGGGGCGTCCGCGAGCGCAGGATCCACCGCCGGCTGTCCGCCCCGGGCGGGCTTGCGGCGCTGCCGCCGGATCATCAGCACCGCGACGAACAGGATCAGCACCGAGAAGGCGGCGAGCAGGACGTCCTGAGGCACCGCGGTGGAGAACCTCGAGCCGATGTACGAGCCCAGGATGCCGAGGATCCCGAACACCGCCCCCTTGGCGAGGCTGACACGTCCCGCGCGCCGGTGCGGGAGCGCGCCGACGAGGGACGTCGTCCCCACGATGAGCAACGAGCCCGTCGTCGCCGCGTGCGAGCTCTGGCCGAAGAGGTAGACCAGCGCCGGCACGGCGAGGATCGACCCTCCTCCACCGAGTGCACCGAGGCTGAGACCGATGAGCAGACCGACGGGGATGACGAGCGCGAGCACGTGGAGTCCTTGCTGTGGGGGTGCGGACGGCGCCGCGACGGCGCCGTCCGCGACGGTATCGGGCGGGAGGTCGCGGGGGTTCAGGCCTGGGCGACCAGCTCCGACACCAGAGGAAGACCGGCCGCAGCGGCGCTCTCGGCGAACGACCCGTTGACCGAGACGACGTGGTGCCCGTTCGCGAGGAGGAACGACGCGGCGATCGAGGCACGGTAGCCGCCCGCGCAGTGGATCCAGATCTCGGCGCGAGGGATCTCCGCGAGCCGTTCGAGGAGCTCGTGCAGCGGGATGTGGACCGCTCCGTCGATGTGCGACTCGCGCCACTCGCTCAGGCGCCGCACGTCGAGCACGACGACCTCGCGGTGGTGGCGCACCTGCTCCAGGTCGGCGAAGCTCGCGAGCTGGAGCTGCCCGAGCGGGCCGTCCGTCCAGTCCTCGGGCGCACCGGTGGCTGCGGCGGCGGGAGAGTCGATGCCGATCCGCACGAGCTCACGCTGCGCCTCGGCCACCTGCTCCGGCGTGTCGCCGAGCAGCGTGACCGGGGTCCCCCACGGGATCAGCCACCCGAGGTAGGTCGAGAACTGGCCGTCGAGGCCGAAGTTGAACGTCCCCGGCACGTGCCCGGCGGCGAAGGCGGTCCGGGTGCGGAGGTCGACGAGCCACTCCCCCGCGTCGAGCCGACGGCGGAGCTCGGTCTTGTCGGCCTGCTGCGGCGCGCTGAGGTCGACGTCCGCAGGTCCGGCGGAGTTCGCGGGGGCCATGTGGACGTAGTAGGCGGGGTACGCGTCTAGCCCGGCGACGATCTCGGCGACGTACGCCTCCTCGTCCTTGCTCAGCGCCGGGTTGAAGAGCTTCTCCTGGCCGATCGTCGACCCGGTGGCGCCGGCGGTCGTCGTGGTCGCCGAGCAGAAGCTGCCGAACCCGTGGGTCGGCATGACCTGGGTCTCGTCCGGCAGCTCCTCGGCGAGCCGACGCGCCGACGCGTACTGGTGGTGGGCGAGCTCGTGCGTGTGCGACGCGCCGAGCAGGTCCGGGCGCCCGGTGGAGCCGTAGAGCAGCGATCCGCCGGAGAACACGACCGGGTCGGGGCCCTCGAGGGCGTACGAGAGGTGGGTGAACGTGTGGCCGGGCGTGTGGATCACGCGCACCTGCAGCGTCGGGCTGACGTCGATCAGGTCGCCGTCGCGCACCGGGACCCGGTCGAACGAGACGACGTCGTCGGCGTTGACCAGGTACTTCGCGCCCGTCTGCTGGGCGAGGGCGTAACCGCCGGTCACGTAGTCGTTGTGGATGTGGGTCTCGAGCACGTGGGTGATCCGGATGCCGGCGTCGGCAGCGGCGGCGAGGACCCGGTCGGTGTCCCGCTGGGGGTCGACGACGAAGCCGACCTGTCCGTCGTGCACGAGGTAGCTGCGGTCGCCGAGGGACGGCGTGTCGATCACGATGATGCTGGGGCTCATGGGGAGTAGTTCCTTCTCAGGCGTGAGGGAGACGTGTCGGTGGTGTCCGCGGCGGACGTGCCGTCAGGCCGCGTTGGGGTGCTGGCCGGCGACGACGGGGCGACCTGAGCCGATCCAGCCGCTCGTCCCGCCGATCACGGAGTAGGCGTCGAACCCGGCGCGGCGCAGGAGGTCGGTCACCCCGCGGCTCCGGTTCCCGCTCGCGCAGATCACGTAGATGCGCTCGTCGCGGGGCAGGTCCTGCAGGTGCGCCGGCACGTGGCCGACCGGCATGAGGCGCGCACCGGGGACGTGGCCACCGACGTACTCGTAGGGCTCACGGACATCGAGGACGAACGCCCCGTCCGCGTGGGCCGCGGCGAACGCGTCAACGACGACTTCAGACATGGATCAAGCTCCTTGGGTGTGGTGGTATACCCCCTGGGGTATCTTGGAGAGTACAAGCACGAACCGGTCGTCGGCATTCCTGACCGATCCGGGACACTGGACGGCAGCCCTGCCGTCGCACCCGCCGCACCGCCCTGGAGGTCGCATGATCCCCCTCGTCACGAGCCGGACCGAGCCCCGCCGTTCGATCGACGCGAGCCTGCAGGCGCTGCGGTCCTGGACCACCCGTCAGTACGTGGCCGCCGCCGGCTTCAGTGTCGGCTTCGCCCTCCTGATCGGCATCCCGACCGTGCTCATCCCGAACCCGGTGTTCGGCCGCGCCGTGCCCGTCACGGCCTGGAGCTACCCGGTGTGGATCGTCTCGTCCCTGCTCGCGGGCATGCTCGCAGCCACGTACGTCCGCGCCCGCCCGGGCGACGCCCCCGAGGAGGTCGACGCCGGCGCTTCGGCGCCGAGCAGGTTCGGCATCGCAGGCGGGGTCCTCACCTGGTTCGCCGTCGGCTGCCCGGTGTGCAACAAGCTCGCCCTGCTCGCCCTCGGGTACTCCGGCGCCCTCACGTGGTTCGCCCCGGTGCAGCCGTTCCTCGCGGCCGCAGCCGTGGCGCTCACGGCCGGCGCGCTGGTGTTCCGCCTGCGTGGTCAGACCCTGTGCCCCGTGCGGCCGGCGGCGTCGACGCAGCAGCCGACGGCAGCCGGATAGTCACCGTCAGCCCGCCACCGGCGGACTCCTGCGCGTCGATCGTCCCGCCGTGGGCCACCACGATCTCCCGGACCACCGCGAGGCCGATCCCGCTCCCGGCGACGTGCTCCGCGCCCCGCCCGCGCCAGAGCCGGTCGAAGACGTGCGGGAGCTCGTCCGCCGCGAGGCCCGGCCCGGAGTCCGCCACGACCAGGACGACCTCGGCGTCGTCCGACCGCACCACGACGTGGACCTCGTCCCCCGGTCGGCAGTAGCGGGCGGCGTTCGCGAGGAGGTTGCCGACCGCCTGGTGCAGACGGTCCGAGTCGGCGCGGACGAGCGCCGGCCCCGCGAGGTCGCGGTCGATGACGAGCCCGGCCGCGCGGAGCTGGGGATCATGGCTCGCGAGCGCGTCCGCGACCACCTGAGCCAGGTCGACGTCGTCGCGCGTCGCCGTGGCCCCGGGCGCCTCGGCCGCCGAGAGCTCCGCCAGGTCCTGGACGATCCGGCCGAGCCGCAACGACTGGTCGTGCAGACCGGCGAGCCCCTCCGAGGTCGGTTCGACCAGGCCGTCGCGGAGCTCCTCGAGCCCGGCCTGGAGGACGGCGAGCGGCGTCCGCAGCTCGTGCGCGACGTCGGCCGTGAGGTTCCGACGGTCTCGTTCGGACCGAGCGACGGTGTCCGCCATCCCGTTGAAGGCGTGCGCGAGCTCGCCGAGCTCCCCTGGACCGGCCTCGCCGGTGCGCGCCTCGCGGTCCCCCGCCGCGAACCGGCGCGCCGCGGTCGTCATCGCGTCGATCGGACGTGTCAGCCACCGCGTCACCCACCAGCTCGCGGCCACCGCCACGACGAGAGCGACCGCCGCCGCCACCGCGATCCACGACCACGCGACGTCACGCGCGCGGGTGCCGGACGACGTCCCGAACATCAGGCGCACCGAGCCGACCGTGGTGCCGTCGACCACGACGGGCGCCGTCACGGCGTTCAGCGCACCGGCCTGCGCGCTGCTCTGCGCCCCCAGCCCGGGTCCCCC
This sequence comes from Cellulomonas sp. P24, assembly GCF_024704385.1. Lineage (NCBI taxonomy): Bacteria > Bacillati > Actinomycetota > Actinomycetes > Micrococcales > Cellulomonadaceae > Cellulomonas > Cellulomonas sp. P24. The sequence goes on along the minus strand of NZ_JAJDFX010000002.1, from coordinate 3,861,539 downwards.
GGCCCCCTGACCCATGCCGGAGCCGACCCGGACGGCGCTGCCGGACGCGTCGAACACGAACAGCCGGGCCCCGGCCGCCTGGGCGATCGCGCTGCTGCCGCTCAGGTCCGCGCCGTCCCAGCCTCCTGCAGCCTGGTACGCAGTCCCGGCAGCGGCCGCCGCCGCCTCGGTCCGCTGCGTCCGCTCCGACTGCTGCACGGCCTCGACCCCCTGGCCGACGCCGATCAGCGCGGCGACCGTGAGGACCGCCACCGACGAGACCGCCACCAGGACGAACACCAGGAGAAGTCGCCGCCCCAGCGGGCCCATCCCCGCGCGCCCGGCGCTCATCACTGCTCGTCCCGTCGCAGCCCGAGCCGGTAGCCGACGCCGAGGACGGTCTCGACCACGTCCGCGCCGGCGTCACCGAGCTTGCGCCGCAGGTTGCGGACGTGCGAGTCGATCGTGCGCTCGTACCCGGCGTACTCGTACCCGCGCACCCGGTTGACCAGCTCGTACCGGGAGAAGACCCGGCCAGGAGCCGAGGCGACGGCGGAGAGCAGTCCCCACTCGGTCGGCGTCAGGTCGAGGGCGCGGCCGTCGAGCCAGGCCTCGTGACGCGGCTCGTCGATGCGCAGGCGCCCGCCCCCGTACGTGACGAGGTCGTCCGACGACGGCATCCCGCCGCTGCGGGCCAGCACGGCCTGCACGCGCAGGACGACCTCGTGAGGACTGAACGGCTTGGTCACGTAGTCGTCCGCACCGAGCTCGAGACCGCGGATGCGATCGTCGACCGAGCTGCGCGCGGTCAGCACGATCACGGGGACGCGACGGCCGTCACGCACCTCGCGCAGGACGTCGAGGCCGTCGACGTCCGGCAGCCCGAGGTCGAGGACCACCAGGTCCGGTGCGCCGGTCGTGACCAGCGAGACGGCCTCCGCACCGCTGCCGGTCGTCAGCACGGCCAGGCCCGCACGCTCCAGGTAGCGGCGGAGCAGCTCGCGGATCTCACGTTCGTCCTCGACGACCAGCACGGTGGGCATACCTGATCATGGCGCGTCGGCGGGCGCCGAGGGCCGATCGCAGGGCCGGATCGCTCCGGGGGCCGCAATCTTCATACCGTCTGCACATCGACGGCAGATGCCCTGCAGACCGGCGCCTCAGTGTGGGTCGTACCGAAGGACCACCACGTGAAGGAGCACATCATGCGCATCAGGACCAGGATCGCCACCGGGATCGCCACCGGCGCGGTCGCCGCCGCACTCATCGCCACCCCGAGCCTCGCCGCCACCATGAGCGACGCCTCGAACGGTGACACCGTCGGACGCGGCTGGCGCGTCACCCAGCAGACGACCGCAGGGTCGGACGACGCCACGACGCTGCGCACGCGACTCCAGGACGGGTCCTGCGACGGCACGTGCGACGGCACCCCGCTGGGGCTCGGGATGGGCGCGCAGTACCGCGGCTCCACGGCGCAGGGCGCCGGGACAGCCACCTCGGCTGCCGGCGCAGGTGCCCAGTACCGCGGCTCCATGGCCGGCGGGGCAGGTGCCGGGGCCGGCACGACCGCCTACCTGAGCACAATCGAGAGCGGCACGCTGACCGACGCGCAGAAGACCGAGCTCGCCGCGATGGCCGAGGAGGAGAAGCTCGCCCACGACCTCTACGTCGCGTTCGCCGACGCGTTCGGCAGCCGACCGTTCGCGCAGATCGCCGCGGCCGAGACCCGTCACCTGACCGAGGTGCAGGTCGTGCTCGAGCGCTACGGCATCGACGACCCGACCGACGGGCTGGCTGCCGGGACCTTCGCGTCCGCCAGCACGCAGGCCCTGTACGACGACCTCCTGGCCTCCGGGTCGGCGAGCGTGACCGCTGCCTACGAGGCCGCGCGCACGGTCGAGTCCACCGACATCTCCGACCTGAAGTCCGCGATGGCGTCGCTCGACGCGCCGGACGTGACGGCCGTCTACACGCACCTGCTCGCGGGGTCGGAGCAGCACCTCACCGCCTTCGGCGGCTGACCACGATCGATGCGCCCGGGCCCTTCGGTGGGCCCGGGCGCATCGCCGTGCGCGCCCGACGCCGTCGGCCACCTGGGACACTGGTGCGGTGACGCGCCCACTCTCGCCCGCTCCGATCAGCCCACCGGTGTTCGACCCGACTCCTGACATCCGTCTCATCGCGGCCGACATGGACGGCACCCTCCTGGACGACGACGACGAGCTCCACGAGCACGTCTGGCCGCTGATCGACGAGCTCCACCGCCGCGGGATCGTGTTCTGCCCGGCGAGCGGGCGCCAGTACGACAACCTTCGGGCACGGTTCGCCGAGGTCGCCGGGTCTGTCGTCTTCATCGCCGAGAACGGCGCCTACGTGGTCCGCGACGGGCACGAGGTGAGCTCGGACGGCCTCGACCTCGGCGTCGTCGGCCGTCTCGTGGAGACCGCGCGCGACCTCGCCGCCCAGGGGGCGGACATCGGCGTCGTGGTGTGCGGCAAGCGTGCGGCGCACATCGAGCGCAACGATGCGCCGTTCCGGGAGGAGGTCGACAAGTACTACCTCAGCCTCGAGGTGGTCGAGGACCTCACGCAGGTCGACGACGAGGTGCTCAAGGTCGCGGTGTACGACTTCGGGTCCGCCGAGGAGACGACGGCGCCCGCCTTCGAGGCGTTCCGCGCGACGCAGCAGGTCGTCGTCTCGGGTCGGCACTGGTTGGACGTGATGAGCCCGACCGCGAACAAGGGTGAGGGCATCCGGGCGCTGCAGCGGGCGCTGGGCGTCACTCCCGCGCAGACCATGGTGTTCGGGGACTTCCTCAACGACCTCGAGATGATGGACGCGGCCGACTACTCGTTCGCGATGGACAACGCCCATCCCCGGCTGCGCGAGCGGGCCCGCTACGTCGCGCCGTCGAACGCCGAGAACGGCGTCGTCCGGACGATCTCCTCTGTTCTCGGCCTCACCTGGTCCACCTGACACGTGATCCCTGACCGCGCTCACCGCCGGCCCGCCTGGCGCCCTGCGGTTCGAACAGGCAGGTCACGGGGCTGCGACCGTGCACCAGGTCACGACACGATGAATTTCACCCGGGCTACATCGGTGGAAATCCGGACAGAACGCCACCAGAATGAGCCAACCGCGCGGTCCGGCCCGCGGACCGACGCCACGGCGCCGGCGCGGGGACTGGGGGGTCGATGACCGTCGACGACGCCGTAGCGCGACGAACCGACGCGGACGCCGGCGTCCGCGCGGCGCTGGCCGCCGTCACGTCGCTCGCCGCCCGGCTGTGCCACACCGACGGCGCCGTGCTGTGCCTGACGAGGGACGGCGTCCTGGAGGTGGTCGCGCACACCGGCACGCTCCGCTCCGTCCGCGGCGTCCTCGCGCAGTGCCGCCAGGTCGTCCAGCGAGCCGCGTCGACGGAGGCGCTGAGCCGTGACGATCGGGACCCCACGGCCGACCGGACGGTGCGGGGCCCGCTCCGGGAGGACGGCACCTCCGGAGGCTCGGTCGTCCCGGTCCTCGACCCGACCGGTGCAGTCCTGGGAGCCCTCGGGGTGACCGGTCCGCGCTCCCACTCCCCGCTCCCCGACCCGGGAATGCTGCTGACCGCGATCGCGAACCACGTCGCCTCGCTGATCGGCGACCGCGCGGTCGAGGCCGTCCGCCACGTCCCGACCGAGGGTCAGACCGCCGCCCTGCTCGCGGACGCGGCGGTCGGGATCTTCGAGCTCGGGCTCGACGGCGTGGTCGACCACGCCAACACCGCCGCGGCCGCCCTCACCCAGGACGGGAGCCCGGTCGGTCGCCGCCTCGAGGAGCTCGTCGCACCGGCGGACCGTGAAGCCGTCCGGAACGCCATCGACGACCTGGCCGCAGGTCGCACCGTCAGCAGCCACCTCATGACCCGCTACCTCGGGACCGGCGACAGGTCCGTGATCGGCGCCTCGTCGCTCGCCGCCGTCCTGGGGCCTCGCGGCGAGCCGCTCCGCCTCGTCGCCGTCGTCCTCGACCGCACCGATCGCGAGGCCGAGCACGCGGCGCTCGCAGCCAGCGAGGAACGCGCCTCCGGTCTGCTCCGCGCCGTCCCCGACGCGCTCGTCGTGTGCTCTCCCGACGGCACGATCGTCGAGGCCAACGACCAGGCCGTCGTCCTGTTCGGGTACGACGTGGGCGAGCTCGTCGGCCACCCGATCGAGATGCTCGTGCCGACCGCGCAGGTCGCGGCGCACCGCTGGCACCGGTCGAGGTTCAGCGCGACGGCGCACGCCGCACCGATGATCACCGGTCCAGGCATCACGGGGCTCCGCAAGGACGGCACCCTCGTCCCTGTCGAGGTCAACCTCGCGACCGTCGACCTGTCGTCCGGACCCGTGGTCGTCGCGAGCGTCCGCGACGTCACCGAGTCACGTCGCATCGCGCACTGGCTCCGCGCGACGCACGACCTCATGTCCGACATCCTCGGCGCCGCGACCGAGCAGGCTGTGATCGCGATCGGCCTCGACGGATCGGTCGACCTCTTCAGCCGCGGCGCAGAACGACTGCTCGGCTGGAACGCCGACGAGGTCATCGGCACGCCCGTCACGCGGTTCGCCCACCCGGATGCGGACAGTCTCGGCACGTGGGGTGTGGACCCTCGTCTCCCGCTCGCAGAGCGGATCCGCGCCCTGGTCGACTCGGGGATCGCGGCGACCCGTCCATCGACGATGCAGACCCGCACCGGCGACCGCCGCTCCGTCCTCGTGTCGCTCACGGTGCGCCACGGCGAGTCCGGGCCGACCGGTCTGATCGTGGTCGCGACCGACCAGACCGCCAGGCTCCGCCAGGAGCAGGAGCTCGAGGACAGCGAGGCGCGGTTCCGGCTCGCGTTCGACAACGCACCGGTCGGTGTCGCGCTGGTGAGCGCGCGGCCCGGGGCGCTCGGCAGGTTCCTCCAGGTCAACGCCGCGCTGGTCGAGCTGCTGGGGTACCCCGAGCGCGAGCTCCTCGCCACGACGGTCCAGAGCATCACCCACCTCGAGGACCTCCCGGACGTCGTGTCCACGCTCGGGCTCCTCGCCGAGGGAGCCGTGGGCAGCTCACGCCTCGAGCACCGTTACAACCACGCCTCGGGGCAGGACGTGTGGGCCAACGTCAGCCTCTCGGTCGTCCGGGACGCGGACGACGCGCCCGACTACTTCGTGGCGCAGGTCGCCGACGTGACCGAGCGGAAGCGCGCCGAGGCCGAGCTCACGCACAACGCGCTGCACGACACCCTCACGGGGCTGCCGAACCGCACGCTCCTCACCGAGGGCCTCGCGCAGGCGCTCGCCCGGGCGGAACGGAACGGCACCGGCGTCGGGGTCCTGTACATCGACCTCGACAACTTCAAGGACGTCAACGACTCGCTCGGTCACGCCGCAGGAGACGAGCTCCTGGTCGCGATCGCGCTCCGCCTGACGTCGTGCATGCGCGACTCGGACACGGCTGGGCGCCTGGGCGGCGACGAGTTCGTCGTGATCTGCGAGGACCTCAGCCGGCTCGAGGAGGTCACGGCCGTCGCCGACCGGGTCACGCGTGCGCTCGCCGTCCAGCTGCCGATCGCCGGACGGCTCGTCACGATCTCCGCGAGCATCGGCATCGCCCACTCGACCAACCCCGCCGACCGCCCCGAGGACCTGCTGCGCATCGCGGACATCGCGATGTACCGCGCGAAGGGGAACGGCCGCGCACGCTACGAGCACTCCGACCCGGAGCTCCAGCTCCGCGCGGTCCGCCAGCTCGAGCTCGAGTCCGACCTTCGCGACGCCCTCACGTCCCAGTCACCGCCCGTCGCGACCGGGTGGACCGGTGCGCCGCTGCCCCTGATGACCGGCGTGCGCCCACGAGCGCGCGACCAGCTGCGGCTCGCGTACCAGCCGTGCTTCGACTCGAGGTCGCACCGGCTGATCGCCGTCGAGGCCCTGCTGCGCTGGGACCACCCGGTGCGCGGTCCGCTCGAGCCCGGCGAGTTCCTCGACGTCGCCGAGGACCGCGCCCTGATGGTGCCCCTCGGGCTGTGGGTCCTGCAGGCCGCGTGCGCCCAGGCTGCCGTCTGGTCGGAGCGGTACGGCTCCGGGGCACCGGAGATGTGGGTCAACGTGTCGACGCGTCAGCTCGGGCGGAACGGGTTCGCCGCGTCGGTCGCGGACGTCCTCGAGGAGACCGGTCTGCCGGCGGACCGGTTGTGCATCGAGCTCACCGAACGGCAGGCCCTGAGCACCGCGCACTCGACCCTGCGCGACCTCGACGCGCTGCCCGACCTCGGGGTCCGTCTCGCGATCGACGACTTCGGCACGGGCTACGCAGGGCTCGACTACCTGCGGCGGCTCCCGGTCTCCGCGCTCAAGGTCGACGCGAGCTACGTCGCGGAGATCGGCACCGGGACCACCGGTGCCGCGCTGATCGCGAGCGTGATCAACCTCGGCCGGGCCCTCGACCTCACCGTCGTCGCCGAGGGGGTCGAGACGACGGAGCAGCGCGACGCCGTGACCGACCTGGGTGCCGACGTGCTCCAGGGCTTCCTGCTGGCCCGTCCCGGGCCGGCGTCGGCCGTCGACGCGCTGCTCGCGCAGCAGGTCGCCCTGGGCCGGTCGGCCGGGTACCTCGACCGCCCGGGTGCGCCGGATGCCTGACGACACCGCAGCGGGCCGCGCACCGGAGGCGCCGCGGCGGGCACCAGGGCGGCACGGGCGGCGCGGCCTCGCTGCGTGGGCCGGGGTCCTGGCCGGAGCCGTGACCGTGGCGGTCGGTCACCTCGTGGCGGCCGTCGTCGGACCGGGCTCGTCGCCGGTGGTCGCCGTCGGCGGTGCCGTCGTCGACCGCACGCCGCAGTGGCTCAAGGAGGCGGCGATCCGCGCATTCGGCACGCAGGACAAGGTTGCCCTGTTCGTCGGGCTCGCTGCCGTGCTGACGGCCGTCGCCATGGGTGTCGGACTCCTCGCGCGCCGCTCGCCGCGTGCGGCGACGGGTGCCGTGGTCGTTCTCGGGGCCGTCGGGGTCGCCGCCGCCGTCACCCGTCCCGATGCGGGCGCGGCCGCGTTCCTGCCGAGCGTCCTGGGTGCGGCGGCCGGGATCGTCACCCTCCGCCGGCTCGGTCGCCACCTCGACGTTCCCCCGGCGCAGGCGCCGACGGGCGACCGACCGAGCCGGGCGTCTCAGGTCCGGATCGACGTGCGTTCCTCCGCGCAGCCGGTGGCGCCGCGGTGATCGCGGCCGTGAGCGCAGCAGTCGGGACGGCGCTGGGGACCCTCGGCCGAGCGGCGACCGCTGCCCGCGCCGCCGTGGTCCTTCCCCGTCCCGCGCGGCCGGCTGCGGCGGTGCCGGCCGGCGCGCAGTCCGCGACGGCGGGCGTGGTCCCGTTCGTCACCCCGAACCGCGACTTCTACCGGATCGACACGGCGCTCGTCGTCCCGGACGTCGATCCCGCGACCTGGACGCTCCGCGTGCACGGCCTCGTCGCGCACGAGGTCACGATGACCTTCGCCGAGCTCCTCGCCGCCGACCTCGTCGAGGCGGACCTGACGCTCACGTGCGTCTCGAACCCGGTCGGCGGCGACCTGATCGGCAACGCCCGCTGGCTCGGTCTGCCGGTCCGCGAGGTGCTCAGCCGCGCGGTGCCCGACCCGTCCGCGGACATGGTGCTCTCGACCAGCGTGGACGGGTTCACCGCGTCGACCCCGTTGACCGCGCTGACGGACGACCGGAACGCGCTGCTCGCCGTCGGCATGAACGGCGAGCCGCTCCCCCTCGCCCACGGGTTCCCGGTCCGGATGGTCGTCCCCGGGCTGTACGGGTACGTCTCCGCGACCAAGTGGGTCGTCGACCTCGAGGTCACCCGCTTCGCGGACCGCACCGCGTACTGGACGGATCGCGGCTGGTCGCCTCGCGGCCCGGTGAAGACGTCGTCCCGCATCGAGGTGCCCCGGGCCGGGGCCGTCGTGGCTCCGGGCACGGTGGCGGTCGGCGGCACCGCCTGGGCCCAGCACCGTGGGGTGACCGCGGTCGAGGTCCGGGTCGACGACGGCCCGTGGACCGCCGTCACGCTCGCTGCCGAGGACTCCGTCGACACCTGGCGGCAGTGGTCGTGGACCTGGGACGCGACACCCGGCACCCACACCCTCGCGGTCCGCGCGACGGACGCGGTCGACGGCGTGCAGACGGGGGCCGTGGCGGACGTCGTCCCCGACGGCGCGACCGGGTGGGACTCGGTCGAGGTCACCGTCAGGGCGTGACGGCACCCGACGCGACCAGGAGGTCGGGCCCGGCGGCCACGAGCAGCGCGACGCAGACCGCCGCCACCGCCATGCTGAGCCGGAACGGCCACGCGCTGCGCGGCCGCACGAGCGCGATCGCGGCGGCGACGCCAGCCAGGACGAGCGCGAGGCACCCGCCGAGGAGGGCGTGGCCCGACGGGGAACCCGGCGGACCGAGCACGATCACGGCGGTGGCCGCCACGAGGGCGACCAGAGCGACTCCGGTCGCACGGGTATGGCCGAGGCGGTGCGGAAGACCTTCCACACCGGTCGCCCGGTCGTCCTCGAGGTCCGGGAGCACGTTCGCGACGTGCGCCCCGACACCGAGCAGGGCTGCCGCGAGCAGCCCCCACCACGTCGGTGCGTGCCGGCCGGGCTGCGCGAGGACCACGAACAGCAGCAGCAGGCTGAACGACACGGCGTAGGGCAGCCACGACATCACCGTCGACTTGAGCCGCAGGTTGTACGCCCAGGCGCTCGCAACGGCCACCAGGTGCACCGCTCCCGGGAGGACCCCGGTCGACACGGACAGGACCACGCACAGGGCGACGGCCGCGAGCGCGCCGGCGCGCAGAGCCGCCGCGCTGACGAGCCCGCTCACGACCGGCTTCCCCGCCCGACGGACCGCGCGGTCCCGCGCGGCGTCGAGCCAGTCGTTGGACCAGCCCACCGACAGCTGACCTGTCAGGACCGCGCCGGCCACGAGCAGGCTCGTCCCGGGCACCGACCCGACCCCGACCGCGAGACCAGTGGCGAGCGCGGTCACGACGACGGTGGGGCCTGGGTGCGACGCGAGGACGAACCCCCGCGGCGAGATGGTCGTCGTGCGCATCCGCCCCTCACCCTCGGCGTGCCCGGTCCTCGTGCCACCGCCCGTCGCCTGGTGGCCGAGACTAGCAACGCTTCGGGCCGGATCGGCCATCGCGTGACACGATGCCCGGATGTCCCGTGTCGTCGCAGTCGCACCGGTGCTCGCCGGTCACCGGTACGAGCAGTCCGAGATCACCGCGAGCATCGGTCCCCTGCTGTCCTCCGACCCGGGCCGACTCTCCGCGCTCGCCCGCTTCCACGCGGCGAGCGGCGTCCAGACGCGCCACCTCGCGCTGCCGCTCGCGCGCTACGCCGGTCTCCGCAGCTTCGGCGACGCGAACGACCTGTTCCAGACGATCGGCGCGGATCTCGCCGAGGACGCCGTGCGAGCTGCGCTGACGGCGGCGGACCTGACGCCGGCGGACGTCGACTTCCTGCTGTTCACGACGGTCACGGGCGTCGGGGCGCCGTCGGTCGACGCGCTGCTCGTCGAGCGACTCGGGCTGCGACCGGACGTCAAGCGTCTGCCGTCGTTCGGCCTGGGCTGCGTCGCGGGAGCGAGCGGGCTCGCGCGCGTGCACGACTACCTGATGGGGCACCCCGACGACGTCGCCCTCGTCGTCTCGGTCGAGCTCTGCTCCCTGACGATCCAGCACGGCGACGACTCCACGGCCAACCTGGTCTCGAGCGGGCTGTTCGGCGACGGTGCGGCTGCCGTGGTCATGGTCGGAGATCGTCGGGCCGCGGGGCGCGACGGCGTCGACGTCATCGGGACTCGCAGCGGGGTCTACCCGGACACGACCGGCATGCTCGGGTGGGACGTCGGCGGCAGCGGCTTCCGGATCGTCCTGGGTGCCGGCCTTGCCGATGTCGTCGAGGCCCACCTGCGGGCCGACGTCGAGACCCTCCTGGCACCCCACGGGGCCGCGGTCGCCGACGTGGCCGCGTGGGTCGCGCACGCGGGTGGACCGCGGATCCTCGACGCCGCCGGACATGCGCTCGCGCTCGGAGAGCATGCGCTCGACCGCAGCCGGAACTCGCTCGCCGCAGTCGGGAACCTCTCGTCGTCCTCGGTGCTGCACGTCCTCGCGGACATGCTCGCCGACGGGGCACCACCACCCGGAGGACTCGCGGTGCTGTTCGCCTTCGGCCCCGGCGTCAGCGCCGAGGTCGTCCTCCTCCGCCGACCCGAGGAGGTCTGAGCCGTGTCGGCGACGGTCTACCTGCTGCTGATCGGCGCGGTCGCCCTCGAGCGGATCGTCGAGCTCGTGGTCTCGGCGCGCCATGCCGCGTGGTCGTTCGCCCAGGGTGGCACCGAGCACGGCCGCGGCCACTTCCCCGCGATGGTCGCTCTCCACAGCGCTCTCCTGCTCGCGTGCGCCGGGGAGGTGGTGGGAGCAGACCGTCCGTTCATCCCGGCGCTCGGCTGGCCCGCCCTCGCGGTGGCACTCGCGAGCCAGGTGTTGCGCTGGTGGTGCATCTCGACGCTCGGGCCGCGGTGGAACACCCGCGTGATCGTCGTCCCCGGTCTGCCGCTCGTGACCGGCGGCCCCTACCGTGTGCTGCGGCACCCGAACTACGTCGCCGTCGTCGCCGAGGGACTCGCCCTTCCACTCGTCCACACCGCCTGGGTGACGGCGCTCGCCTTCACGGCGCTCAACGCCGTGCTGCTGCTTCGCTACCGGATCCCCGCCGAGGAGCAGGCGCTCGCGCTCGCCGGCGGGCGGTCGTCGCAGGGTGTCGCACGCACATGAGCGCGGACGTCGACGCGGACGTGCTCGTGGTCGGCGGCGGCCCGGTCGGGCTCGCCGCCGCGATCGAGGCACGCCTCGCCGGCCTGTCCGTCGTGGTCGTCGAGCCGAGGGTGGGCGTGATCGACAAGGCGTGCGGTGAGGGCCTGATGCCCGGCGCGCTCACGGCGCTGTCCCGGCTCGGCGTGGATCCGGACAGGACTCCGCTCACCGGCATCAGCTACCGGGACCACCGCAGGCACGTGGATCATGCCTTTCGTGGCGTGCCCGGTCGGGGTGTGCGTCGCACCGTCCTGCACGCGATGCTCCTGGACCGCTGCGCCGAGCTCGGCGTCGACAGAGTCGTCTCCCGCGTGACCGGCGTCGACCAGGGGATGACGGGCGTCGAGGCCGCCGGTGTCCGTGCCCGGTGGCTCCTCGCCTGCGACGGGCTGCACTCGCCGGTGCGTCGTCTGGTCGGGCTCGAGGCCCCCGTGTCCGGGTGGCCCCGTCGGCCTCTCGCGCCGCGCTTCGGGCTGCGTCGGCACTTCGCGGTCGCCCCGTGGAGCAGCATGGTCGAGGTCCACTGGGGACCCGACGCCGAGGCATACGTCACCCCGATCGGGAAGAACGAGGTCGGCGTCGCGATGCTCGGTCCTCGCGGCGTCGACTTCGCTACCGCACTCGCGTCGTTCCCGCTGCTCTCGCGCCGGCTCGACGGTCGCGAACCGACCACCGCGGTCCGCGGTGCCGGCCCCCTGCGACAACGGACGACCGCCCGCACCTCTGGCCGGGTCCGCCTCGTCGGCGATGCCTCCGGCTACGTCGACGCCCTGACGGGCGAGGGCCTGCGGGTCGGACTTGCGCAAGCACGTGCGGCGATCGCCTGCCTCGACGACGGCGCCGCGTACGAGCGTGCGTGGCTCGCCGCGACCCGTAGCTACCGCGTCCTCACGACCGGGCTGGTCGAGTGGGCGACGTCACCCGCGCGCCGTGCGATCGTCCCGGCCGCGCAGGCAGCGCCCTGGTTGTTCGCGACGGTCGTCGAGGCACTGGCTCGCTGACCTGCGATCGGACCCGGCGCTGATCCGGCGGAACCTGTCCCGTCGTTTCGGAGTTTCCCTTGCGACCGCCCCGCCTCGGACGATGGTGAGGAGGTGACCGACCGACTCGCACCCGCCGCCCGGCCCGCACGCGCCATCGCGCTCCGTGGGCTCGTGCCGGAGTGGCTGCGGACCGACGATCTCGCCGTCGAGGCCGGACAGCTTCTGATCCTCGCCACCGGCGCCATGATCGTCGCGACGGCTCCGTTGCTCGGTCCGTCCGGTGTCAGCTGGCACGCACTCGCGGACGTGTGCGGCCTCCTGCTGCTCGTCGTCGGCGCGAGCCTGTGGGTCTCCTGGGCTCCGTTGCCGCACTGGGCCTCGTTGACGTTCCCCGTCGCCGCGCTGGCGGCGCTCACGATCATCGGGCTGACGACCTCGGGCGTCGCGGACGCGTACGTCGGGGTGATCCCGCTGCTCTTCGTGTACGTCGGGGTGTTCCACGGCGCACGGTCGGCTGCCGCGGTCGTCCCGCTGGCCTGGGCTGCCTACGCCGCGATGGTCGGCTCGGTCAGCGCGGCGCAGCTGGCCGTCTACGGCGCGGTGTGGCTGGCGATCGCCGCTCTTCTGGCCTACATGGTCGCCCAGCAGCGCGCAGCAACCGGCCGCCTCGAGGCTGCCGCCCTGACAGACCCACTGACCGCCCTGGGCAACCGCCGCGGCCTCGACGCGCGGCTGGCCACGGTCGCACCCGGCGACTGCGTCGTGATCTGCGACCTCGACCACTTCAAGACCGTCAACGACACGCGAGGGCACGCCGCCGGGGACGCGGTGCTCGAGATGTTCGGCGCGACACTGACCGAGCACCTGCGCCGCCGCGACTACGCGGCGCGGTACGGCGGCGAGGAGTTCGCGATCATCCTGACGAGGACCGATCCGGCCCAGGCCCTCGCCGCGCTCTCGTCCCTCCGCACCGAGTGGATCGCCGCGGGAACCGGTGTGACGTTCTCGGCCGGGCTCGCGATGATCGACGGCGAACGCACCACGACGACGGTGCTCTCCGCTGCGGACTCCGCCCTGTATCGAGCGAAGGCCGCGGGTCGCGACCGCTTCCGGGTCGACACCGCGGATGCGCCACCACTGCTTCCGACCGCACCGCTGTCAGCAGCCCCGCAGCAGGCCGTCCCGATCGCCACCGTCGCCGACGTCCCGGCGGAGCTGCGCCGACGCGCGGCCCGTGGCGGACGGACCGTCGCCCTCGCCCGGGCCGGGGCGCCGTCACACGCCTGACGCCGCGCCCGGGGGTCGTCCGCCCGCGGCGCGCATCCCTGGATCATCGTCGACGGATGCGCTGAGCCGCGCTGGGCGCGCGCCCTCCCGCACGGACGGCCATGCTGAGATCATGACGACGACGTGGCTTCTGCCGGTCCTCGGCGACCGAGCGGACTGACCGTGCCGCATGCCCGGTCGACCCGGACGACGGCCGGCGCGACGACCATCGACGCCGGCGGTCGCCAGGTGCACGTGAGCCACCCGGAGCGCGTGATGTACCCGGAGACGGGCACGACGAAGGCCGACGTGATCGCGTACTACACGGGCGTCGCGCCCGCCCTGCTCGCTCAGCTCCGTGACCGCCCGGTCACCCGCGTCCGGTTCCCGCACGGCGTGGGCGGCGAGCGGTTCTTCGAGAAGAACGTCCCGCGCGGCGCACCGGGCTGGCTCCGGCACCGGCTCCTCCACGCAGCACCGGGAGGACCGGACGAGGGCACGCTCGTCGACCTGCCGTTCCTCGACGACGTCGCGGGTCTCGTGTGGGCGGCGAACCTCGGCGTGCTCGAGCTCCACACCCCGCAGTGGACGGTCGGCCCTCGCGGAGGGGTCCGACGCCCCGACCGCCTGGTCATCGACCTCGACCCTGGGCCGCCTGCCGGGCTCGCGGCGTGCGCGTCCGTGGCACGGACGGTCGCGGAGCGGTTGCGTGCCGACGGACTCGACCCGCGTCCGGTGACCTCGGGCAGCAAGGGGCTCCAGCTCTACGCGCGGCTCGACGGACGACGCCGGGCGATGCAGGTCTGGGCCTACGCCCGCGACCTCGCGCGCGAGCTCGCCGCCGCCGACCCGGACCATGTGGTCGCGGTGATGCGCAAGGAGCTGCGGCAGGACCGCGTCTTCCTGGACTGGTCGCAGAACCACCCGGCCAAGACCACCATCACGCCCTACTCCCTGCGTGGCAGGGCGCTCCCGACGGTCGCCGCACCACGGACCTGGGCCGAGCTCGACGATCCCGACCTGCGCCAGCTCTCCGCTCAGGAGGTGCTGGCCCGCCTGGACGACGTCGGGGACCTGCTCGGCGCGGGGTGACCTGGGCGTCGGTAGGTCCTTCGGCCCTCGCCGCCGGCCGGGGCCGCGCTCCACGCTGGAGGCTGGTCGATGCCACGGGAGGTGTGGTCGATGCGCGCGCTGGTGATCGTCGAGTCGACGTTCGGGAACACGCGGGCCGTGGCGGAGGCGGTCGCCGAAGGCCTCGCCTCCAGGGCCGACGTCCAGGTCCAGGACGTCGACGCGAGCCCGGCGGAGCTGTCGGCGGACGTGGACCTCCTCGTGGTCGGTGGGCCCACGCACGCGTTCGGGTTGAGCCGCATCGGCACCCGGACGAACGCCGTCGCCAGGAGCGAGCCGCATGCGACCACGGGTGCGGGTCTGCGGGAGTGGCTGGAGCGGCTCCACCCGGCCCGCGCGGGCGTGGCGGCGGTCGCGTTCGACACCCGCATCAACAGCCCGAAGGTGCCGGGTTCTGCCGCCCGCGCCGCACGACGACGGCTCGCACGTCTCGGGTTCGACGTCACGAGACCGCCGGAGAGCTTCTTCGTCTCCGGTCGGGAGGGTCCGCTGGCCCCGGGCGAGCTCGACCGGGCCCGCTCGTGGGGCCGTGCGCTAGCCACTCCGGAGGAGCTGACGCACCGGACGGCATGACAGCATCAGGCTGACCGAGGGCGCGAAACGCCTGCTCGTCTAGGCCCTTCGTCGGGAATAGGTGATACCCCCCTGGGTATTGTACCGAGCGACGATTGGAGAACATCTTGACCACCTCACCCAGCCCGGCCCCTGCCACGTCCTTCCTCGACCGCATCAAGAGCCTCTTCGGCGGCGGCGGCGACGACGGACGCGTCAAGCCGACTGTGACTGCGGCACGCGCGATCGAGCTCGTCCGCGACGGCGCCACCATGGTCGACGTCCGCGAGACCAACGAGTGGAAGACCGGGCACGCCCCGGGTGCGATCCACATCGCTCTCGGCAACATCGACCAGGCCCCGAAGCGTCTGCACAAGGGCCGCACCGTCGTCGTCGTGTGCGCGAGCGGGATGCGTTCCCGCACCGCGACCAAGCACCTGCGCAGCCTCGGCTTCGACGCGACCAGCGTCTCCGGCGGCATGGCTGCCTGGCAGCGGGCCGGCGGAGCGGTGCGTCGATGAGCGAGCCGAACGCCCCTGCCCCCCGGCGCATCGTCATCGTCGGCGGCGTCGCTGGCGGCATGAGCGCCGCCGCACGCGCCCGGAGACTGGACGAGCACGCACAGATCGTCGTCCTCGAGCAGGGCGACTACGTGTCGTTCGCGAACTGCGGGCTGCCCTACCACCTCGCCGGCGAGATCGTGAAGCGCGAGTCGCTGCTCCTGCACACCGCCGCCTCGCTCGCGTCGACGCTCAACCTCGACGTCCGCACCGGCCACCGGGTCAGCGCCGTCGACCGCGCCGCGCAGCAGGTCACCGTCCAGACCGAGCAGGACTCGTACACCCTCCCGTACGACGCGCTCCTCCTCGCGCCCGGCGCCGTGGGCGTCCGCCCGCCGATCGAGGGACTCGACCACCCCGCGGTCCACTCGCTGCGCACCATCCCCGACGTTGACGCCGTCCGCGACAGCGTCCACGCGATGCTGGCGACCCGGACGACCGACGACCCGCCCCACGCGGTCGTCGTCGGCGCCGGGTTCATCGGTCTCGAGGCCGTCGAGGCGCTGACCTCGCGCGGGGTCACCGTGCACCTCGTCGAGCTCGCGGACCACGTCCTGCCGCCGATCGACGCCGAGCTCGCACCCCTGCTGTCCGCCGAGCTCACGGCGCACGGCGTCCACCTGCACCTCGGGGTCTCCGCCCAGTCGATCGTGCCGATCGAGTCGGCGCACGAGTGGGACGGCAAGAGCTCGAGCGGCGCGGTGGTGGTCACGTTGTCCGACGGCACCTCGCTGCCTGCCGACCTCGTGGTCGTCAACGTCGGCGTGCGACCGGCGAGCGCCCTGGCGCGCGACGCGGGCCTCGACCTCGGGCCGACCGGCGCGATCAAGGTCGACGGCGACCAGCGCACGTCCGACCCGCACATCTGGGCGGTCGGCGACGCGGTCGAGATCACGCACGCGATCACCGGGGCCACCGGTCCGGTTCCGCTCGCGGGACCCGCGAACCGTCAGGGACGCCGAGCGGCGGACTCGATGTGCGGTCACCGGACGACACCGCAGGCGAGCGTGCTGAGCACGGCGATCGTCCGCGTGTTCGGCCTGACCGCCGCCACGACCGGCGCCAACCAGGTGACCCTGCGGCGCGCCGGCATCCCGCACGAGGTCGTCCACATCCACCCGGGCGACCACGCCGGCTACTACCCGGGCGCCGAGCAGATCCACCTGGTCGCGAGCTTCGCCCTCGACGGGACGCTGCTCGGGGTGCAGGGCGTCGGCCGGGCCGGCGTCGACAAGCGCATCGACGTCCTCGCGACGGCGATCCGGGCCGGGATGACGGCCGACGACCTCGCCGAGCTCGAGCTCGCCTACGCGCCGCCGTACGGCTCTGCCAAGGACCCGGTCAACATGCTCGGGTTCGTCGCCCAGAACGCCCTCAACGGCACGATGCCCCAGTGGCAGCCGTGGGAGCTCGACGAGGCCGCCACGAACACGCTGATCCTCGACGTCCGGTCGCGTGGCGAGTACGCGCACGGTCACCTGGACGGCGTGCTCAACATCCCGCACACCGAGCTGCGGGAGCGTCTGGCCGAGGTGCGGGAAGCCGCAGCCGGTCGCGACATCAGCGTGCACTGCGCGAGCGGTGTGCGGTCCTATCTCGCCACCAGGATCCTGCTGGGTGAGGGCTTCACGGCCCGGAACCTGTCGGGCGGGTGGCTCACGCTCCAGGCCGTCCACCAGGGCCTGTGAGGACCGGAGCGGCTGCTCGGACCGGGTGACCGGTCACGGGCAGCCGCTCCGCCGTCTGCTCAGCGCGGTACCACGGACGGCCTCGAGCTGCAGACTCGACCTGGGGCCGGGGCCTCGCTCGCCGAACCGGCGGGGAGGCTCACCGAGGGGGGACGGGGCAGCTCTCCGGGTCGGTCATGCGCTGCAGGAGGCCGAACGCGACGAGGCCGACCGCAAGGGCCGCCGCCGACGCCGCATGCGGCGACCCGCCGAGGATGCCCGCGGCACCCACGAGCGTGAGCGCGGCGACCACGGCGCACGGCGTGCACCCGATGTCGAGCCGCCGACCGGAACCTGGCACGGGGACATAGCTCGCGAGCGTCGCGCCACCGAGCAGCGCCGCGACGGCGACGAGCGCCGTCCACCCCGCCGGACCGGGCAGTCCCCCACCGGCCAGGGCAAGGCCGACCCCGACCACTGGGCTCGCCGCGAGTCCGACGAGGATGCGCCGGCGCGGCCAGCGCCCCGTGACCACGAGGCGCCGCGGAGGGATCGGGCGGGGGGTGGTCTGCAACGGGTTCATGGCACGTCTTCTTCCTCGAGCCGGGAGAGGGCATCGAGACCGCCCTCGAGATAGTCGGCCCAGGCCGGCCCGGAACGTCCGGGCAGACCGGCCTGAGCGAGCCACGAGGTCCGCACCGCCTCGACCGCGGACCGGAGGCCGTCGTCGGCTCCCGAGCGAACCGCACGGCGCACGTCGGCCAGGGCGATCGCGGCCCCTTCGTGGTACTTCACGCTGCGGCGCGGGCCCGGCGCCGCGGCCGGGACCCGGCAGAGAGACTGATGGCCCGTGGCGGCGCTGAGCCGCTCACGGGCCATCTGTTCGCGTTCCTGGAGCAGCTCCAGGAACGCCTCACGTCCGGTCAACGCCGAACTGCGGTCCGCGACGGCGCGTGATGCGCCCGCGGTCCGTCGGTGGATCAGCGGCAGGTGCAACGCTGCGACGGCTCGACGTTCGCCATCACGGCGTCGACGTGCATGCCGCAGCCGGACCAGGTGACCTTGCCACAGCGGCTGCAACGGGCCGGACTACACATAGCTCACTCCTCAGTGGTGGTGTCTGATGTATCGAGTATACCCCGGGGGGTATCGGATCGCCAGTCGCGTCCGCCTGTCGGAACGCCTGGACGACTGCGGGACGATGCCTGCCGTGACCGCCCGGCAGGCCGCCTGTCATGCGCTGCGGATGACCTCGACGAGAGCATCGAGGGCGACCTGCCCGTCCCTGACCGGACGCCGGACGCGCTCGGCGCGCCGGATCGTCAGGCCCGGCAACCCGGCGAGGTCGACAACGACGTCCGTCGCGCTGAACAGGACGTCCGGGTCCGACGGGCCGCCGAACCCCTCGGCCGGATTCGTCGTGTCGTGGCCGACGACCAGGAGCACGCCACCGACCGCAAGGGCCTTCGCCGCGTTCCGGACGACGGTGCGACGCGAGACGGGATCCAGGTGCAGGTACATCATCACCACGGCCGAGCTGCTGCGACGCGGCGGCACGTACTGCACCACGTCCGCCTGGAGCCACGTGATCCGCCCAGCGGTCTGCGGGGCGGACTCGGCCTGCACGGCCCGCGCCTTGCGGAGCGCCTCCCCCGAGAAGTCGACCGCCGTCACCTCCCAGCCGAGCCGGGCGAGCCACAACGCATGGCGGCCTTCGCCCGTGCCGAGGTCGAGAGCAGAGCCGGGTGCGCGCCCCTCGAGGACCTCGACCGCCCACACGTTCGGTTCCGGCGACCAGACGAGGTCCGTGGAGGCGTACCTCGCGTCCCAGCCGGCCGAGCCGGTCGTCCCGCCCCGCACGGTCACGCCAGCGAGAGGAACAGCTTCTCGAGCTTCTGGACGTCCAGGGTCTCCTGGCCGTCGGACTCGATGAGGCACTGCCGCATCCCGGTCGCGATGATCGCGAACCCGGCGCGGTCGAGCGCGCGACTCACCGCGGAGAGCTGCGTGACGATGTCCTCGCAGTTCCTGCCCTCTTCGAGCATGCGCAGCACAGCACCGAGCTGGCCCTGCGCGCGCTTGAGTCGGTTGATGACCTTGCCCATCTCGGCCGGGTCGAGCTCCATGCCGACTCCCTTCAACGCGTCGCTCGCGAAGGATACCCCGTCGGTCAGCTGGATCACCGTGAACCTCCGGTCGGGAGTGCGTGGGCGTCGGATCGGTTCATCGGTCAGGACACGGCGCTGCGGGCCGCGACCTTCGCACGGACGTCGTCCATGTCGAGACCGCGGATCCCGGTGATGAGCTGCTCGAGGGACTCGCCCGGGAGCGCGCCCGGCTGCGAGAACACGAGGATCCCGTCGCGGAACGCCATCAGCGTGGGGATCGACGAGATGCCCGCCTGGGCGGCGAGCGAGCGCTCGGCCTCGGTGTCGACCTTCGCGAACACGATGTCCGTGTGCGTCTCGGACGCCTTCTCGAAGACCGGTGCGAACATCCGGCACGGCCCGCACCACGCGGCCCAGAAGTCGACGAGAACGATCTCGTTCTCGAGGACCGTCTTCTCGAAGACGCTCTCGGTCAGGTTGACGGTGGACATGCTGGCTCCTCACGGTCGACAAATACCCTCGGGGGTATAACGATCTCGTGAGTGCACTATTCCCCGTCGGCGCTCTCGGCGCCAACCGGCGCGCTCAGGACGACGGGGGAACGCGAGCTGGTACGTCTCGCCGACGCGCTCGAACCCGATCCCCGCGTAGTACGTGCCTACCGGGCACGGTGCGCTCACCACCCGCCGGTAGCCCTTGTCGGCGAGGAGGTGGCTCGTGCGGAACACGAACTCGCCCGGCGTGAAGTCGCGGTAGCGCGGAGTCACGTAGTCGAGATCGATCTGCGCGACCCCCTCGCCGGCGTCGTGCAGCAGCACGTACCCGACCGTCTCTTCCTCACGCAGGATCAGGTACGCCTCACCGGAACGTGCCGCCGTCGGTGAGAAGTCCGCGACGAACGTGCGGATGTCGTCCGAGTGGCGCAGCAGGAGGTAGTCGAGGTAGGCGTCGTCCGGAGCGACCTCGACGACCGCGTACGAGGCCGTCGAGTGCCGGGACTGCAGCAGCCTCCGCAGGTAGAACAGGTTGATCCCGACGAGCACCGTGTTGAGGCCGACCATCGGCCACACACCGACGCCGACGTTGAACGCGACGAGGATCAGCGAGCCGATGAGGTTGATGAGCCGCAGGCGCAGGATCCGCGTCTGGAGCAGGGACCAGACCAGGATCGCCGACCCCACCCAGCCGACGAGGTCGAGCAGACTCATGTCGTTCCTTCCGTCGAGAACCCGATACCCCGGGGCCCGACGGTAGTCTGGGCCCTGGCACGGAGCGTGCCACGACACGAGAACGCGTCTCACGCACCCCGTCCGCTCCCCCGCACCCACCCGTGAATGCTCCGGGGTCGGCGCGTCCCGGGCGAGGAGCCGGCGGACCGAGCAGGACGGCAGGACACATGACAGCCACCCAGGCGCACCCCGACGCACGCACCCCCGCCGGGGAGCCCGACGGCCCCACGACCGCGGGGATCGATCCCGCCGACCTGGCGACCTTCCTGCGTGTCGTCGACGCCCTGTGCGAGCTCCCGCACGACCACCCGCACCACGCGGTCGCGCGCCGCGCGACGTCGGGCCTGTTCAAGGCGGTCAAGAAGCAGCGCCGCACCGAGAAGCGCGAGTCGGTGAGCTCCGCGGACCGTGCCGTCGTCGCCGCGACCGCGACCGGCAGCCCGGGGCGGATCGACGACGAGACCCAGGGGATCCCGCTGGTCTCCTCGGCCCGCGGCGCGAGCGCCGGGACGCTCCTGCGGGCGCGGCCGTGCTACATCTGCAAGCAGCCGTACACCGAGGTCGACGCCTTCTACCACCAGCTCTGCCCGTCGTGCGCCGCGTTCAACCACGCGAAGCGGGAGGCGCGCACCGACCTCACCGGTCGTCGCGCGCTGCTCACCGGCGGCCGCGCCAAGATCGGCATGTACATCGCGTTGCGCCTCCTGCGCGACGGCGCGCACCTGACGATCACGACCCGCTTCCCGCGGGACGCCACACGACGCTTCGCCGCCCTGGCCGACAGCCCCGAGTGGCTCGACCGTCTCTCGATCGTCGGGATCGACCTCCGCGACCCGGCCCAGGTCGTCGCCCTCGCGGACGCCGTCGCGGCGGAGGGCCCTCTCGACATCCTGATCAACAACGCCGCGCAGACGGTCCGACGGTCACCGGGCTCCTACGCACGGCTCGTCGACGCCGAGCTCTCGCCGCTCCCCGACGGCCCGCTGCCGCAGATCACGAGTCTCGGGCACACGAGCGACGCGCACCCCCGCGCTCTCGCCGGCTCCGTGACGACCCTGACGTCCCCGTCGCTCGCGATCGCCGGCGCGGCCGACGTCACGGCCCAGGCGCTGACCGCCGAGGCCGCCTCGCTGAGCCGGCTCGTCGCCGGCACGTCGATCGACGCCGGCGGCCTCGTCCCCGACACGCACCACACCAACAGCTGGGTCGCGACGGTGGACGAGGTCGACCCGATGGAGCTGCTCGAGGTCCAGCTCTGCAACCAGACCGCGCCGTTCATCCTCGTCAGCCGCCTGCGCGGGGCACTGAAGGCCTCCACGGCCCGGCGCACCTACGTCGTCAACGTCTCCGCGATGGAGGGGGTGTTCTCGCGCGGCTACAAGGGCCCCGGTCACCCGCACACCAACATGGCCAAGGCCGCGGTCAACATGCTGACGCGGACGAGCGCCGCCGAGCTCGCGGAGGACGGCATCCTCATGACGAGCGTCGACACCGGGTGGATCACGGACGAGCGACCGCACCCGACGAAGGTCCGGCTGGCCGAGGAGGGCTTCCACGCCCCGCTCGACCTCGTCGACGGAGCCGCCCGGGTCTACGACCCGATCGTGCGCGGCGAGGCGGGCGAGGACCTCGTCGGCTGCTTCCTCAAGGACTACCAGCCCGCGGCCTGGTGACCAGCCCGGCGACCGGCTGGCGACCGGCTGGCGACCGGCTGGCGACCGGCCCAGCGCGGTCGACTCAGCCCGTGAGGCCCGCGGTCGACGCGACCACCCCGCCGATCTTCCGGTGCAGCGCCTCGTAGAACATCGACAGCGGGAACTCGTCGGGGAGCACGGCGTCGGTCAGCCCCTTCGGTGGGCCGTCGACCGGCAGCGCCGCCGCGCCGTGCGCCCACACGGACGCCGGGTGCGGTGCGAGGGTCCCGGAGACCAGCTCGTACGCGGCGAGCCAGTGCACGGTCTTCGGCCTGTCGATCGAGCGCCAGTACAGGTCGTCGATCGCGTCACCGAGGGCGACCACCGCGTCGGGGAGATCCGGCCAGTCGATCGTCAGCCGGTTGTCGGTCCAGTGCAGGACGCGGCGCTGGTGCAGCCACGCGAACAGGAGCTGACCGCCGAGGCCGTCGTAGTTCCGGACGCGGCTCCCGGTGATCGCGAACCGGAAGATCCGGTCGAGGACGACGGCGTACTGCACGAGCCGCGCGTGGGGCACGCCGTCCGCCTCGAGCCGCACCGCGTGGCGGAACGCCGTGAGGTCGCACCGGAGCTCCTCGAGGGCGTACAGGAAGTACGGCATCCGCTGCTTGATCATGAACGGGTCGAACGGGAGGTCGCCGCGCATGTGCGTCCGGTCGTGGATCAGGTCCCACATGACGAACGTCTCCTCGGCGAGGTGCTGGTCGTCCACGAGGCGCGCGGCGTCGGGCGGGAGCGCCAGCCGGCAGGTGCGCGCAGCGGCGTCCACGACGCGCCGGAACCGCGCGGCCTCGCGGTCGGCGAAGATCGCGCCCCAGGTGAACACGGGGGTCTCACGGGTCGCGACCGTCTCCGGGAAGAGCACCGCCGAGTTCGTGTCGTAGCCGCTCGTGAAGTCGAGGAACGCGACCGGGACGAACAGGGCGTTCGAGAACTCCCCCGCCTCGAGCGCGGCGACGAACTCCGGCCACAGGACCCGCAGCAGCACCGCCTCGAGATGCCGGTCCGGGCTCCCGTTCTGGGTGTACATCGGGAAGACGACCAGGTGCGCGAGGCCGTCGACCCGCGCGCGCTCGGGGTGGAACGCGACGAGCGAGTCGAGGAAGTCGGGCACCATGAATCCATCCCCGGCCCAGGCGGCCAGGTCGTCGACCACCGCGGCCAGGTACTCCGCGTCGTGCGGGAGCAGCGGCGCGAGCCGCTGGACGGCGTCCGAGACCGTCGCGACGAGCTCCCTCGCCCGCCCGTGGTCGCCCGGGTCGGGGACCGAACCGTCCGGCGCCTGGAGCTCCTGCAGCGCCGATACGGCCGCCTTGACGTCGAGCCAGGCCGGCTCGTGCGCGAGGGAGTCCACCCCGGTCGACGGGGCAGCAGGCGGCGGGGCCGCGCAGACGAGTGCGTCGAGGAGCACCTCGGCGCCCCCGGGATGGCCGAGGA
Organism: Cellulomonas sp. P24; assembly: GCF_024704385.1. Lineage (NCBI taxonomy): Bacteria > Bacillati > Actinomycetota > Actinomycetes > Micrococcales > Cellulomonadaceae > Cellulomonas > Cellulomonas sp. P24. The sequence goes on along the minus strand of NZ_JAJDFX010000002.1, from coordinate 3,838,057 downwards.
CGTCCAGCCCCAGGACGACGACCCGACCGTCTCCCTCGGAGACCGCCCCGACGACCTGCCCGGACGCGTGCCCGTCCGGTGTCGGCATCGGCGCCCGCAGCACGGCGACCGACGACTCCGTGAGCTGCAGCGTCGCCGTGACCGGGAGGAGCGCGGAGCTTGTCCACGCCAGCAGGTCCACCGCCCGACGATCCGCCGCGTCCGCGTCGACACGGGCGACGGTTCGGGCGACGGCCGGTCGTTCCGCGGCACGGACCGCGATCCCACGCTCGGCGAGAAGCTGGTCGGCCACGCCCACGTCCCCCGCGAGGACGACGACCCCGGCACCTGCGCGCCGCAGGTCGGCGTGGTCCGCGCCCTCCAGCGCGAGCACGACGTCGGCCTCCTCCGGACGCTCGACGAGGACCAGGCCATGGGTCGCGAGATGGTCGCAGGCGGCCGGGTCGGCGAACCGCACGTGCTCCGGGACGTACACCGTCGGGAAGATCGTCATCAGTCGTCCTCACAGCCTTGTGGGCGGGTCGTCGACGTGTCGTCGCGCCGGCCGCAGCGCGACCGGACCATCGAACGCTACGTTGACGCCACGGACGGATCAACGGTACCGAGGACCGACCGGATCGGCGTCCCGACAGAAAGGTCCTGGTGCACCGATGCCCGCACTCCGCAACCGGGTCCTGGCCGGCCTGCTCGTCGCGACGACGGCGGTGCACCTCGGCGCACACCTGACGTCCGCCGGCCGCGTCGCCGACGTCACCCAGTGGTTCCTCATGCCGCTCCTCGCCGCCTGGGTCGCCATGGAGGTCCGCGCACCGCGGGACCGGCTCGTCCGGCTCGTCCTCGCGGGGCTGGTCGCGTCCTGGCTCGGGGACACCGCACCTCACCTCGCGCCGTCGGGCTCGCGCTTCCTCGTGATGGTCGCGTTCTTCCTGTGCGCGCAGGTCTGCTACGTCGCCGCGTTCTGGCCGTTCCGTGCACAGTCGGTCCTCGGGCTGCTCCGGGCAGGTGGCCGCCGTGCGGGGACGATCGGCACGCTCGCGTACCTCGTCGCGCTCGTCGCCCTCATTGCGGCGTGCGCGCCCGGCACCGGGTCGCTCCTCGTCCCGACAGTCGTGTACGGGGTGTGCCTGGTCTCGATGGCGGCACTGGCGACCGGGGTGAACCGGCGTGTCGCGATCGGCGCCGCGATCTTCCTCGTCTCGGACTCGCTGATCGCACTGCAGGCGTTCACCTCGTGGTACGCGGTGCCCGAGCACGGCTTCTGGGTGATGCTCACGTACGTCGTCGGGCAGGTGCTGATCGCCTCGGGCGTCGTGGCACAGGCCCGGCGCCGAGCTCCTGTCGAGATCCTGAGCACCTGAGTCTGCTCCCGAGACCGCACGATGTCCTGACGTCCTGAGAGAAGGTCGACACCCATGCTCGTCGCCGAGTACACCATCCCCGGCATCCACGTCCGGGAGCACGAGGTCACCGTGCCCCTGTGCTGGGACCGGCCGGACGGTTCGCCGACCCTGACGGTCTTCGTCCGTGAGATCGTCGACCCGGCACGCAAGGGAGAGGACCTCCCGTTGCTGCTGTTCCTGCAGGGCGGGCCCGGCGGTCAGGGTCCCCGCCCGACGGCCTCGGGCTGGTGGGCCACCGCCCTGCAGACCCACCGCGTCGTCCTGCTCGACCAGCGCGGCACCGGACGCAGCTCACGCGTCGACGGTCACTGGATCGCCACCGTGGGGTCCCCCGAGGAGCAGGCCGACGTGCTCGCGTGCTTCCGTCAGGACGCGATCGTCGCGGACGCCGAGCACGTGCGACGCACGGTGTACGGCGGCGCCCGGTGGGCGACCCTCGGCCAGAGCTACGGAGGCTTCCTCACACTCGCCTACCTGTCGACCGCGCCCGAGGCGCTCACGGCGTGCTACGTCACCGGTGGGCTGATCGGGATCGACGCCGACGCGGAGGCCGTCTACCGGCGCACGTACCCGCGCATGGAGCGACGCAACGCCGAGTTCCACCGCCGCTACCCGCAGGACCAGGACCGGCTGGCGGCGATCGCCGACCACCTCGCCGCCGGCGACGTCCGCCTCCCGAACGGTGACCCGTTCACGGTCGAGCGGCTCCAGGCGCTCGGGATGTCCTTCGGGATGAGCACCGGGTTCGAGTCGGTGCACTGGCTGCTCGACACCGCTTGGTCGGCGACGATCGAGCCGGCCCTGTCGGAGGGCTTCACCTCCGCGGTGCAGCAGACGACCGGGTTCGACGACAACCCGTTGTACGCGGTCCTCCAGGAGTGCATCTACCAGCAGGGCCACGGCGCGTCGGCGTGGGCCGCCCAGCGCGTGCGCGACGAGCGCCCCGAGCTGGCGACCGACGCCCGGCCGTTGCAGCTCACCGGCGAGATGATGTTCCCCTGGATGTTCGAGCAGTACCGCTCGCTGCGGCCGTTCCGCGCCGCAGCCGACGTCCTCGCGGCACGGACGGACTGGCCGGCGCTCTACGACCCGGCGCGCCTCGCCGTCAACGAGGTCCCCGTCGCAGCCGTCCAGTACCTCGACGACCCGTACGTCGACCTCGACCTCGCGACGCAGACGGTGGAGGCCGTCGGCAGCACCCGCGTCTGGATCACGAACGAGTTCCTCCACGACGGGCTCCGGGTCGCCGGGGACACGATCCTCCCGCACCTCATCGACCTGGCGGCGGGTCGCCGCTGAGTCCTCGCCACCGAGCCGTCCCGGCTGAGGACGGCGCCGCCCCGATGCCAGGACCTGCCCCGAAGGATGTGAGGATCAGGGCATGTCCATGAACCATCGGGGCGAGTGGGCCTCGCTGCGCTCGTACCGCCAGGACGCCAGCGTGACGGGTCACCGCCTCACTCCGGGGACCGCGCGGCGCATCCTCGCCTACGCCCGTCCGTACCGCGTCCAGGTCGCCGTCTTCCTCGTCCTGGTCGTCGTCGCGTCGCTGCTGGTCGTCGCGACCCCGCTGCTGCTGCAGAGGATCGTCGACGACGGCGTCGGCGGTCGCGACAAACGGCTGGTGATCGTCCTCGCGTCGCTCGTCGCCGTCGTCGCGATCGCCGAGGCCGTGCTGAACCTCGTCCAGCGCTGGTACTCGTCCCGCATCGGTGAGGGCCTCATCTTCGACCTGCGGAACGACGTGTTCACGCACGTCCAGAAGCAGTCGATCGCGTTCTTCACCCGCACCCAGACCGGTTCGCTCGTCACGCGGCTGAACTCGGACGTCATCGGAGCGCAGCAGGCCTTCACGTCGACGCTCTCCGGCCTCGTCTCCAACGTCGTGTCCGTGATCGTGGTGCTCGGCACGATGCTCGCGCTGTCGTGGCAGATCACGGTGTTCGCCCTGCTCGTCGTCCCGGTGCTCCTGCTGCCCGCGCGCCGCGTCGGGCGCCGCCTCGCCGGCCTGACCCGTGAGGGCATGCAGCTCAACGCCGAGCTCGGCAACCGGATGACGGAACGCTTCAACGTCGCGGGTGCCCTCCTGGTGAAGCTGTTCGGCACGCCGGAGCGCGAGGCCGCCGAGTTCACCGACCGCGCGGGCCGGGTGCGGGACATCGGCGTCCGCATCGCCATGAGCAACCGGGTCTTCTTCGCCGCCCTGGGGGCGATGGCCTCGATCGCGACCGCGTTCGTGTACGGGGTCGGCGGTGTGCTGGCGATCAGCGGGACCGTCACGATCGGCACGCTCGTGGCGTTCGCCGGGCTCCTCGGCCGGCTGTACGGGCCGGTCACCGCGCTGAGCAACGTCCAGGTCGACATCATGACGGCGCTCGTGTCCTTCGAGCGCGTCTTCGAGGTGCTCGACCTCGAACCGCTCGTGGCCGACGCCCCTGACGCGGTGGAGCTGCCGGACGGACCACTGGGCGTCGAGCTCACGGGTGTCTCCTTCCGCTACCCGCAGGTCTCGCAGGTCTCGCTCGCGTCGATGGAGCGCCGGCCCGGTCGCGACGGTGCGGACACCGGAAGCGACGACGCGGCCACCGACGACGGTGTGCCCGGTGTGCCCGGTGCGACCGACGCCGACGTGCTCGACGACGTCACGCTCGCCGTCGAGCCCGGCCGGATGCTCGCGCTCGTGGGGCCGAGCGGAGCCGGGAAGACGACCCTCGGCGGTCTCGTCCTGCGGCTGTACGACCCGACCTCCGGATCCGTGCGGATCGGCGGTCGCGACCTGCGGTCGGTGACGCAGGCCTCGTTGCACGTCGCGGTCGGGATGGTGAGCCAGGACGCGCATCTGTTCCACGACACGGTGCGGAACAACCTCCTGTACGCCGACCCGTCCGCCGACGACGACCAGCTCCACCGGGCGCTCGCGGCGGCACACGTCGACGACCTCGTCCGGCGGCTGCCCGAGGGCCTGGACACCATGGTCGGCGATCGCGGACACCGGCTCTCCGGGGGTGAGAAGCAGCGCATCGCGATCGCCCGCCTGCTGCTCCGTTCCCCACGGGTCATCGTCCTCGACGAGGCGACCGCGCACCTCGACTCCGAGTCCGAGGCCGCCGTCCAGGACGCCCTGGACGCGGCGATGACGGGACGCACGTCGATCGTGATCGCGCACCGGCTGTCGACGATCCGCCGCGCGGACGTCATCGCGGTCGTGGAGCGTGGCCGCATCGTCGAGCGCGGGACGCATACCGAGCTGCTCGCCGCCGACGGGCTCTACGCGGAGCTCTACCGGACCCAGTTCGCCGACCAGTCGGCCTGACGCGACGCACCTCACCTGACATTGACAGTCGTCGATGCGTGTGCGAACCTCAGACATCGATAACCATCGATGCGCGTGAACCGCCGGGCGGACGGATCACCCACGTGGCACGCGCACGCACGTCGTACCGGGAGCAGCCGTGAGCGAGAACATCGTCGAGCAGGTCCGTCACCACTACGCGACAGCAGCGCTGCAGGTCACCGCGTCCAGCGGAACCTCGTGCTGCACGTCCCCCGAGGTACCGGTCGACGTCTTCGGCAGCATCCTGTACGGCGTCGACGAGGCCTCCGAGCTCCCCGCCCCCGCCCTCCTGGCCAGCCTCGGCTGCGGCAACCCGACCGCCGTCGCCGAGCTGCACGCCGGCGAGCGCGTGCTCGACCTCGGCTCCGGCGGCGGGATCGACGTCCTGCTCTCCGCGCGACGGGTCGGCCCCACCGGGTTCGCCTACGGGCTCGACATGACCCCGGAGATGCTGGACCTCGCCCGTGCGAACGCCGCCGAGGCGGGCGCCACGAACGTCGAGTTCCTCGAGGGTCGCATCGAGGAGATCCCCCTGCCCGACGCGTCGGTCGACGTCGTGATCTCGAACTGCGTGATCAACCTCTCGGTCGACAAGACGTCTGTGCTCGACGAGGTGCACCGCGTGCTCACTTCCGGAGGCAGGGTCGCGATCTCGGACGTCGTCGCCGACGACCACCTCACCCCGGCAGACCGTGCCGAGCGGGGAAGCCACGTCGGGTGCATCGCCGGTGCGCTCTCCCGCACCGAGTACCTGACCGGCCTCGCCGCAGCCGGGTTCGTCGACGCCACCGTCACGTTCACGCACGAGGTGGCACCTGGCATGCACGGGGCGATCGTGCGCGCCGTACGCGCCTGACCGCCGAGCCCCTCCGCGCCTGAGAACGGGGCAGCCACCCACCTGAGCACGAGGCTGGTGCGCACCTGAGCAGAGAGGGCCCGGAGGCACCCGGTCGGTGGGCGCGCAGCCGTCGCACAGAGTCCCCTCAGGTCCACCGCGTAGGCTTGTCGTCTCCCCCGTGATCGGAAGCCCCCTCATCGACCGTCCACTCGTCTTCGTGCACGGCACGCGCACGTCCGCCGACATCTGGTCCGCCCAGCTCGTCGCGATGGGCCTCTCGGGCCACGACTGCGTCGCCGTCGACCTCCCCGGCCACGGCACCCGCGACCGCGAGCGCTTCACGCTGGCCGGCGCGCTCGAGACCATCGACCGCGCGGTGGACCGCTGCGCGAGCCCTCCCCTGCTCGTCGGTCTCTCGCTCGGCGGGTACTCGGCGCTTGCCTACGCGGCTGACCACCAGGACAAGCTCGCGGGTGTCCTGGTGTCCGGATGCTCCACCGAGATCCGTGGCAAGCCGCTCGCGGCCTACCGCCGCGTGTCCCACCACGTCGCCCGCCTGCTCCGACCGCACGGTGGGACCTGGCACGTCGTCACGGACATGCTCACCGCGCTCAGCGGGCACTCCGTGCTCGGCGACCTGCGCCGGATCCTCGTCCCCGTCTGGCTCGTCAACGGTCGCCTCGACCCGCTCCGCGTCGAGGAGCGGCGGTTCCTCGCCGCACGGCCCGGAACCTTCCTCACGGTGATCCCTCGTGCGGGTCACGACGTGAACAGCATGGCGCCGATCGCCTTCAACCGCGCCCTGCTCGACGCGCTCCACCACCTGCGCTCACCGCGCCACGGGTCCGTCCGTTCGACCGCAGGCTCGCCGACGTGAGCTCCGCGCTCCACCGCAGCTCGCCCGCCTCCGCCACGCAGGCCCCGCTGCTGATCGGCTGCGCGCACGGCACCGCGGACCGGGCCGGTCGCGCCGCGATCCGCTCGATCCTGGACGACGTCCGCGCTGCTCGCCCCGATCTCGAGGTGCGCGAGGCGTTCGTCGACGTCCAGGAGCCGTCGGTCGCGCAGGTGGTCGCCGACACGCCCGCCGACCGCAGCCTGGTCGTCGTCCCCGTGCTGCTGTCCGGCGGGCACCACGTCCACGTCGACATCGCCCGGGCGGTGACGTCGCGGTCCACCGGCGCACCAGGCGTGGCTGCCGCGCCACTTGGCCCCGACCCGCGGCTCGTCGCCGTCCTGCTCGACCGGTTGCGCAGCGTCGGCCTCACCGACGACGACGCCGTCGTGCTCGCCGCCGCCGGCTCGAGCGACCCCCGGGCCCGGGACGCCGTGGAGACGGTCGCCGCAGAGCTCCGCACCGCCCTCCGTACCGCGGTGCGGAGCGCTGGTGACCCGACGGGGCGCACCGAGCCGGACGTGACGGTCGGCTACGGGGCGATCGCCGCGCCAACGGTGGCGGACGCCGTCGCTGCCGCACGGTCCCGCGGCGCGGCGCGCGTCGTCGTCGCGTCGTACCTGCTCGCACCCGGCCACTTCCACGACCGGCTCGGGCGGGTCGGCGCCGACCTCGTCACCGACCCGCTGGCCCCGGACCCGCGCCTGGCCGAGATCGTGCTGGACCGGTACATCGCTGCGGAGCGCGAGCTCGGCGGTCCGCAGGCGTGAGACCACCACGAGAGCAGCACCGATGATGACGACTCCGAGCGTTCGGACTGGCAGTCTTGTCCGCATGCAGATCTGGCCAGGTCGTCCCTATCCCCTCGGTGCGACGTTCGACGGGACCGGGACGAACTTCGCACTGTTCTCCGAGGCGGCCGAACGCGTCGAGCTGTGCCTCATCGCACCGGACGGCACCGAGGAGCGGATCGATCTCCCCGAGGTCGACGCGTTCGTCTGGCACGGGTACGTCCCGGCCCTGCAACCCGGTCAGCACTACGGGTTCCGCGTCCACGGCCCCTACGACCCCGCGAACGGTCAGCGCTGCAACCCGGCGAAGCTGCTCCTCGACCCCTACGCCAAGGCGATCGACGGCCAGGTCGACGGCGACCCGTCCCTCTTCTCGTACGAGTTCGGCGACGAGGACCAGCGCAACGACGACGACTCGCTCGGTCACACGATGACCTGCGTCGTCGTCAACCCGTTCTTCGACTGGGGCCACGACCGCCCGCCGCAGCACGAGTACCACAACAGCGTGATCTACGAGGCGCACGTGCGTGGTCTCACCGAGCTGCACCCGGCCGTCCCCGAGGAGCAGCGAGGGACGTACGCCGGGCTCGCCCACCCCGCCGTCATCGAGCACCTCACCGACCTCGGCATCACCGCGGTCGAGCTCATGCCGGTCCACCAGTTCGTCAACGACCCGTCCCTGATCGCCAAGGGGCTGTCCAACTACTGGGGCTACAACACGATCGGGTTCTTCGCGCCGCACAACGGCTATGCGGCCTACCCGGACGGCGGCCAGCAGGTCCAGGAGTTCAAGAGCATGGTCAAGGCTCTGCATGCGGCCGACATCGAGGTGATCCTCGACGTGGTGTACAACCACACCGCGGAGGGCAACCACCTGGGCCCGACGCTGGGCTTCCGCGGCATCGACAACGCGAACTACTACCGCCTCGTCGACGAGGACCAGGCCCACTACTTCGACACGACCGGCACCGGGAACTCGCTGCTCATGCGGTCCCCGCACGTGCTGCAGCTGATCATGGACTCGCTGCGCTACTGGGTGCAGGACATGCACGTCGACGGTTTCCGGTTCGACCTCGCGGCGACCCTCGCCCGGCAGTTCCACGAGGTCGACCGGCTGTCTGCCTTCTTCGACATCGTCCAGCAGGACCCGGTCATCTCCCAGGTCAAGCTGATCGCCGAGCCGTGGGACCTCGGCGACGGCGGCTACCAGGTCGGCGGCTTCCCACCCCTGTGGTCGGAGTGGAACGGCCAGTACCGCGACACCGTCCGGGACTTCTGGCGCGGTGAGCCGTCGACCCTCGGCGAGTTCGCCAGCCGGTTGTCCGGGTCCTCGGACCTCTACGAGCACACCGGCCGCCGCCCGATCGCGTCCGTGAACTTCGTCACCGCCCACGACGGTTTCACGCTGACCGACCTGGTCTCGTACAACGAGAAGCACAACGACGCCAACGGCGAGGGCAACAACGACGGCGAGAGCCACAACCGGTCCTGGAACTGCGGGGTCGAGGGCCCGACCACCGCGCCGGAGATCCTCAAGCTGCGAGCCCGCCAGAAGCGCAACTTCCTGGCGACCCTGCTGCTCTCCCAGGGCGTGCCGATGATCGCCCACGGGGACGAGCTCGGCCGCACCCAGCAGGGCAACAACAACGTGTACTGCCAGGACAACGGTCTTGCGTGGGTCGACTGGGACCTCGACAGCGCGCGCACAGCGTTGCTCGAGTTCACCCGCACGGTGGTCCACCTGCGCCGCGAGCACCCCGTCTTCCGCCGCCGCCGGTTCTTCGCCGGTTCGGCCGAGCACGGCGGCGAGTCCGAGCTCCGGGACATCGCCTGGCTCACGCCGGCAGGCGAGCACATGTCCGACTCCGCCTGGCACGAGGACCACGCGCGCGCCGTCATGGTCTTCCTCAACGGCGACGCGATCATGGAACCGGACCTCCGGGGCGAGGAGATCATCGACGACAGCTTCCTCGTCCTGTTCAACGCCCAGCCCGACAAGCTCGCGTTCACGTTGCCGACCGACGAGTACGGCGAGGCGTGGACGGCCGTGTTCGACACCGACTCCCAGGTGACGCCGGGAACGGCGTTCCGCGCAGGAGCCGAGGTCGTGCTCGAGCACCGGTCCCTCGTCGTGCTGACACGCCCGCCACTGCTCCGTCGGGAGCTCGCGCCGGTCGCCGCACCCGATCCTGCGACCGCCGTCAGTCCCGCGGAGACTCCGGCCGTCGCCCCGGGGGCCGACCTGCCGGACACGTCGGTGGCAGCCCCGGCGCGGAAGGCTCGTTCGTGACGGATGCGCGGACGACGACCCCGGCGCGGCGACTGCCCGCACCGGGGCGGCCCGTTCCCGTCTCGACGTACCGGGTCCAGCTCGGCGCCGACCTCACGCTCGACGACGTCGCGGCGCGGGTGCCGTACCTGGCCGACCTGGGCGTCACGCACGTCTACCTCTCCCCCGTGCTGCGCGCCGCACCCGGCTCGACCCACGGCTACGACGTCGTCGACCACCACGAGATCGCACCGCTGCTCGGCGGGCTCCCGGCGCTGCGGCGACTCGCCGCGACCGCCCATGCCGCCGGGCTCGGCCTCGTCCTCGACATCGTGCCCAACCACATGGCCGTCCCCACGCCGGCGTGGCACAACCGGGCGCTCTGGTCGGTGCTCGCCGAGGGCGCCGAGTCGGCCTACGCGAGCTGGTTCGACGTCGACTGGTCGGCCGGCGACGGTGCGGTGCTCATGCCCGTCCTGGGAGACCGGATCGGTGCGGTTCTCGCGCGCGACGAGCTCCAGCTCGACGAGACTCTCATCCCCGGTGAGGACGAACCGCGCACCGTCCTGCGCTACCACGACCACGTGTTCCCCGTCCGGACCGGCACCGAGGCGCTCCCGCTCGGCGAGCTCGTCGAACGCCAGCACTACCGGCTCGCGTACTGGCGCGTCGCCGACGAGGAGCTGAACTACCGGCGCTTCTTCGACGTCGGGACCCTCGCGGCCATCCGCGTCGAGGACCCGGACGTGTTCGACGCCACGCACGACCTCGTCCTCTCCCTCGTCGCGGACGGCACGATCGACGGGTTGCGGATCGACCACCCCGACGGTCTGGCCGACCCCGCGGGGTACCTCTCGCGCCTGCGCGAACGCTCGGGCGGGACGTGGGTCGCGGTCGAGAAGATCCTCCAGGGCGACGAGGAGCTGCCGGGCGACTGGGACACCGCAGGGACCACCGGCTACGAGGCGCTGTGGCGGATCCAGCAGACCTTCGTCGACCCGAGCGGTGCCGCCGTTCTCGGATCCGTCATGCACCGGCTCACGGGCGACACGTCCGACGCGCTGCCGTCGATCGTCGACGCCGCGAAGCGCGAGGTCGTGGACGGTGCGTTGTACGCCGAGGTCTACCGCCTGACCGAGCTCGCCGCCGGGATCTGCCGCGAGGACCTCCGGCTGCGCGACCACACCTGGCGCTCGTTGCACGACTGCCTCGTCGAGCTCCTCGTCGCGTTCGACCGCTACCGCGCGTACGTCGTCCCGGGCGAGCCCGTGCACCCGGACTCCGCCGACGCTCTCGAGACCGCCGCGAGGATCGCCCGCGGACGCCTGTCCCCGGAACGTGGCGAGACGATGGACGTGCTGGTCGACCTCCTGCTCAGCCGCGAGGCGGGCAGCGCGGGCCGCACCCGCAGCGCGCGCCGCGACGAGCTCGTCGTGAGGTTCCAGCAGACCTGCGGTGCCGTCATGGCCAAGGGCGTCGAGGACACAGCCTTCTACCGCTGGACGCACCTCGTGGGCCTGTGCGAGGTCGGTGGCGAGCCCGCCCGCTTCGCGCTGACGCCGACGGAGCTCGCGTCGTGGGCCGCACGCGCCCAGGCGCAGGCCCCCCTCGGCATGACGACCCTGTCCACTCACGACACCAAGCGCAGCGCCGACACCCGCGCCCGCCTCGGGGTCCTGTCCGAGGTACCGACCGAGTGGTCGGCACTCGTCGACCACCTGCGCACGGCCTCCGCCGCCTACCGGAGCGCCCTGCTCGACGGGCGGACCGAGAACCTCCTGTGGCAGACGCTCGCCGGGACCTGGTCCGACGACGGACCGATCGAGGAGGCGAGACTGGCCAACTACCTCGTCAAGGCGACACGTGAGGCGGGCTCCCGGACGACCTGGACCGCACCCGACGCCGCGTACGAGGCCGCGGTGCTCGAGTTCGCGCGCCGGGCCCGTGCCGACGAGGAGGTTGTGGCCCTGCTGACCGCCTGGGAGCTGCGCACGCGCGACGCGGTACGTGCCGCCACGCTCGGGACCTCCCTCGTCCAGCTCACCCTGCCGGGCGTCGCCGACGTCTACCAGGGCACCGAGGTGACGTCGATCGCGCTCGTCGACCCGGACAACCGTCGACCGGTCGACATCGCACCGATCGCCGCCCGGCTCGCGCGGCTGGACGACGGGGCCGGTCCACGGGACCTCTCGGACGAGAAGCTCGTCGTCACGTCTCGCGCGCTGCGGACGCGCCGTGACCTCCCGGAGGCGTTCGTGGGCCCGGAAGCCGGCTTCGTGGCCCTCGCCCACTCCTCCGGTCACGCCGTCACGTATGCGCGCACGGTCGCGGGCGAGGCCGAGGTCGTGGTGGTCGCGACCCGGTTGGCGGTCACCCTCGACCGGCTCGGCGGGTGGGGCGAGCACACGGTCGCCCTGCCCGAGGGCGAGTGGCACGACGTCCTCACCGATCGTGAGGTGCGCGGCGGCGTCCAACCACTCGCCCCGCTGCTCGACAGGCTCCCGGTCGCGCTCCTCGTGCGGGCCGTCTCATGAGTGCCGTCCGGCCCCGCGTCTGGGCGCCGTCCGCGGACGCGGTCGAGCTCGTCCGTCCCGGCGCCCCCGCACCGGACGATCGCGTGCGCATGGCCCGGTCGGTCGGTGGCTGGTGGGTCGCCGAGGTCGACCTCCCGCACGGCACCGACTACGCCTACGCGGTCGACGGCGGGGACCCCCGACCCGACCCGCGCAGCCGCTGGCAGCCGCACGGCGTGCACGGTGCGAGCCGGGTGCTCGACACCGACCTGTTCACCTGGACCGACGCCGGCTGGACCGGCCGGGACGTCCGCGGAGCCGTCGTCTACGAGCTCCACCTGGGGACGTTCACCCCGGAGGGGACGTTCGACGCTGCCATCGCCCGGCTCGACCACCTCGTCGAGCTCGGCGTCGACATGGTCGAGATCATGCCCGTCGCGGCGTTCAACGGTGTGCACGGCTGGGGCTACGACGGCGTGAGCCTGTTCGCGGTGCACGAGCCGTACGGCGGACCGCACGGCCTGCAGGCGTTCGTCGACGCCGCGCACGGCCGCGGGCTCGCAGTCTGCCTGGACGTGGTGCACAACCACCTCGGTCCCTCCGGCAACTACCTCGGGACGTTCGGGCCGTACCTGACCGGGACGCACCAGACCCCCTGGGGCGACGCGATCAACCTCGACGACGAGGGTGCCCGCGAGGTCCGGCGGTGGATCTGCGACAGCGCGGTGCAGTGGTTCCGCGACTTCCACGTCGACGCCCTGCGGCTCGACGCCGTGCACGCGCTCGTCGACGCCTCCCCGCGCCACGTGCTCGCCGAGCTGTCCGACGAGGTGGCCGCGCTCGCCGACGCCCTCGGCAGACCGTTGTCCCTGATCGCCGAGTCCGACCTGAACGACCCGGTCTCCGTGGCGCCCACGGCGGCGCACGGCTGGGGGATGACGGCCCAGTGGGCCGACGACGTCCACCACGCGATCCACGCGCTCGTCACGGGCGAGCGGCACGGCTACTACGTGGACTTCGGCTCGCCGGAGGTCCTGCGGATCGCGCTGACGGGCGCGTTCGTGCACGACGGCGCCTGGTCGACGTTCCGCGGACGCCCCTGGGGCCGACCGGTTCCCGCGGGGACCGACGGCCACCGGTTCGTCGTGTTCGCCTCCGACCACGACCAGGTCGGGAACCGGGCGCTCGGCGACCGCCCGTCCGAGCGCCTCGACCCCGGCGCGCTGGCCGCCGAGGCCGCGCTCGTGCTGCTCTCACCGTTCACCCCGATGCTCTTCATGGGCGAGGAGTGGGGTGCCCGGACCCGGTGGCAGTACTTCACGGACCACCCGGAGCCCGAGCTCGCCCAGGCCGTGCGCGAGGGTCGCCGGTCCGAGTTCGCGTCGCACAGCTGGACCTCGCTCTACGGGACCGAGGTCGAGGTGCCGGACCCGCAGTCCCCCACCACCGTCGCGAACAGCCACCTGGACTGGTCCGAGCCGGAGGACCCCACCCATGCCCGGTTGCTGGACTGGTACCGGCAGCTGATCGCGCTGCGCCGCAGCGTGGCCGACCTCGGGTCGGGTGACCTCGCCGCGATCTCGGTCCGGTCAGAGGCCGACGACGCGCCGCGCGAGCTCGCCGACGAGACCGGGCTCCCGCCCGTCCACTCCGACGCCGCGGCCGTCCCGTGGCACGGCTGGATCGTCATGCATCGCGGTGCGGCCCGCGTGGTCGTCAACCTCTCGGAGCACGAGCGGAGCGTCCCGGTCGCGCTGACCGGTCCGGTCGACCTCCAGGCGTCGTGGTCGGGCTGCACCGTGACACCACCCGGCCCCGGCAGCTCCGAGGCCACCGTCCTGCTGCCGGGACGCAGCGTCGCCGTTCTCGCCTGACCCGGGCTAGCCTGGCTCCACTCGACCGCTGGAGGCACGATGTCCACGAACGAACGGTGGGCGGCGCCGGCCTCCCAGTCCCTGCGACCTGGCCCGGGCTTCCGGATCTCCGAGGTCGACACCGGAGGCACGCCCGGCTGGCGCGGCGACAAGGACGACGCCGAGGACCACCTCGCCGCCCGTGCGACCCGGCTGTCCGATCTCCAGGAGCTGCTGTACGCGCACGGTCGCGCCGGCGGCACCCGGTCGGTGCTCCTCGTCCTGCAGGGCATGGACACCTCGGGCAAGGGCGGGATCGTCCGCCACGTGGTCGGCCTCGTCGACCCGCAGGGCGTGCAGCACACCTCGTTCGGGGTGCCGACGCCCGTCGAGCGGGAGCACCACTACCTGTGGCGGATCCGCAACGCCCTCCCCTCACCCGGCCAGCTCGGCGTGTTCGACCGCTCGCACTACGAGGACGTCCTGGTGGTGCGCGTGCACGAGCTCGTCCCGGCGGACGTCTGGGAACCCCGCTACGACGAGATCAACGCGTTCGAGGAGCAGGTCGTCGCGGCCGGCACCGTGATCGTCAAGGTCGCCCTCCTGGTGTCGCTCGACGAGCAGCGCGAACGCCTGCGTGAGCGACTCGAACGCCCGGACAAGTACTGGAAGTACAACCCCGGCGACCTCGACGAGAGATCCCGCTGGGACGCCTACCAGGAGACGTACCAGGCGGTTCTCGACCGCACCTCGACCGACACCGCGCCGTGGCACGTCGTCCCGGCGGACAAGAAGTGGTTCGCGCGGCTGGCCGTCACCGAGCTGCTCACCGAGGCGCTCGAGTCGCTGGACCTCGGGTGGCCGCCCCCCGACTTCGACGTCGACGCGGAGAAGGCGCGGCTCGCCGCGATGCGCCCCTGACCGGGAACGCCACGCTCCAGCAGAGGGAGGAACGGTGAGCACGACCGCCCAGCCGCAGGGCTCGGCTCCTGCACCGCACGGCCCGGTTCCTGCACCGCACGTGGCCGACAGCCACGACCTGATCCGGGTGCACGGCGCGCGCGAGAACAACCTCAAGGGCATCAGCCTGGAGCTCCCGAAACGCCGGTTGACCGCCTTCACCGGGGTGTCGGGCTCCGGCAAGAGCTCGCTGGTGTTCGCCACGATCGCGGCGGAGTCCCGGCGGATGATCAACGAGACGTACAGCACGTTCGTCCAGGGGTTCATGCCGACCCAGTCCCGGCCGGACGTCGACGTCCTCGACGGGTTGACGACGGCCATCATCGTCAGCCAGGAGCGGATGGGGGCGAACCCGCGGTCCACCGTTGGCACCGTCACCGACGCGAACGCCCTGCTCCGCATGCTGTTCAGCCGGCTCGGCGTGCCGCACATCGGGTCACCGCAGGCGTACTCGTTCAACGTCCCGACGGTCAGGTCGAGCGGGGCGATCACCGTCGAGCGCGGTGACCGGACGCGGGCGAAGAAGGCGACGTTCTTCCAGCTCGGCGGCATGTGCCCGCGCTGCGAGGGTCGGGGCGCGGTCAACGACGTCGACCTCACAGCCCTCTACGACGCGGACCGGTCCCTCAACGAGGGCGCGCTGACGATCCCCGGCTACACGATGGACGGCTGGTACGGCCGCATCTACCGCGGCAGCGGGTTCGTCGACCCGGACAAGCCGATCCGCGCCTTCACCTCGCGGGAGCTGCACGACCTCCTCTACCGGGAGCCGACGAAGATCACGGTCGACGGGATCAACCTCACCTACGAGGGGCTGATCCCGAAGATCCAGAAGTCCATGCTCTCGAAGGACCTCGACGCGATGCAGCCGCACATCCGCGCGTTCGTCGAGCGGGCGATCACCTTCACGACCTGCCCCGACTGCGAGGGCACCCGCCTCACCCCCGAGGCGCGCTCGTCCAAGATCGACGGCGTCAGCATCGCCGACGCGTGCGCGTGGCAGCTCACCGATCTCAGCGCGTGGGTGCGCGGCCTCGACGAGCCCTCGGTGGCGCCGCTCCTCGTCGGTCTGGGACACCTCCTCGACTCGTTCGTCGAGATCGGGCTGGGCTACCTGTCCCTCGACCGACCGTCAGGCACGCTCTCGGGCGGCGAGTCCCAGCGGGTGAAGATGATCCGTCATCTGGGCTCGTCGCTCACCGACGTCACGTACGTCTTCGACGAGCCGACGATCGGGCTGCACCCCCACGACATCCAGCGGATGAACACCCTGCTGCTGCGGCTGCGGGACAAGGGCAACACGGTGCTCGTCGTCGAGCACAAGCCGGAGGCGATCGCGATCGCCGACCACGTCGTCGACCTCGGGCCGGGCGCCGGTGCCGCCGGCGGCGAGATCGTCTTCGAGGGGACGGTCGCCGGGCTGCGCGCCAGCGGCACCCTCACCGGACGGCACCTCGACGACCGCGCCGTCCTCAAGGAGGCCGTGCGGTCACGCTCGGGCGTCCTCGAGGTCCGGGGAGCGGCGACGCACAACCTGCGCGACCTCGACGTGGACATCCCGCTCGGTGTCCTCGTCGTCCTGACCGGTGTCGCGGGATCCGGCAAGAGCTCGCTGATCCAGGGCTCGGTCGCCGGTCGCGACGGAGTGGTGACGATCGACCAAGGGGCGATCAAGGGCTCCCGGCGAAGCAACCCGGCCACCTATACCGGGCTGCTCGATCCGATCCGTGCCGCGTTCGCGAAGGCCAACGGTGTGAAGCCCGCGCTGTTCAGCGCCAACTCCGAGGGGGCCTGCCCGACCTGCAACGGCGCCGGTGTCATCTACACCGAGCTCGGGTTCATGGACACGGTGACGACCACGTGCGAGGACTGCGAGGGAAGACGGTTCCAGGACGCGGTCCTCGAGTACACGCTCGGGGGCAAGGACATCAGCGAGGTCCTCGCGATGTCGGTCACCGAGGCCGAGGCGTTCTTCGGTGCGGGCGAGGCGCGGACGCCCCGGGCCCACACGATCCTCGCCCGGCTCGCCGACGTCGGGCTCGGGTACCTCACTCTCGGCCAGCCGCTCACGACGCTCTCCGGCGGCGAGCGACAGCGGCTGAAGCTGGCCACCCGCCTGGCGGAGAAGGGCGGCGTCTACGTCCTCGACGAACCGACCAGCGGCCTGCACCTCGCCGACGTCGAGCAGCTGCTCGCCCTGCTGGACCGCCTCGTCGAGTCCGGGACGTCGGTCATCGTCATCGAGCACCACCAGGCGGTCATGGCCCACGCCGACTGGATCATCGACCTCGGCCCCGGCGCCGGTCACGACGGCGGCCGGATCGTCTTCGAGGGCACCCCCGCCGACCTCGTCGCCGCCCGCTCCACCCTCACCGGCCAGCACCTCGCCGCCTACACCGCCAACTAACCCCTCGCCCCTCCCCCCAACCTTCCGCCGAGATCGTGAGTGTGAGGCGAGATCGTGAGTCCCACCTCACGATCTCGCCTCACACTCACGATCTCGGCAACGTGGCCGGAGCCTGGCGCCTGACGCACGGGCATCTCCCGACCACCCGACGCGTCGGGACGTGATGGTCGGACTTACGACGGGTCGGCGTGCCCGCCCGGGGTGTCGCATGAGCCCGCGAGCGCTGATCATGGGGTGGTGCGCATCGACTCATCGACCGACAAGGCCGCCGCCCTCCTCGCCCTGCACGCAGGCCCCGGCTTCGTGCTCCCGAACGCCTGGGACGCCGGGTCCGCCCGGATCCTCGAGCAGGTCGGGTTCCCGGCCATCGCCACCACGAGCGCGGGAATCGCATGGTCCTCCGGGGTCCCGGACGGAGGTCCGCTGGACCGCGACACGATGCTCGAGCAGGTCGGTCGCATCGTGGCCGCGGTAGGTGTGCCCGTGACCGCGGACCTCGAGTCCGGGTACGGCGCCACCGCGGACGACGTCGCGCGCACCGTGGCCCGGGCAGTGGAGCTCGGCGTGGTGGGCGGCAACCTCGAGGACGCCCGGACGGGCAGTCTCTTCAGCGTCGACGAGGCCGTCGACCGCCTCCTGGCCGCCCGGGCCGCGGCGCCCGCGGGGACCTTCGTGCTCAATGCCCGCACGGACACCTACTTCGCCGGTACGAGCGGCGACGCGTTCGCCGAGACGGTCGAGCGGGCGCTCCGGTACATCGACGCAGGAGCCGACTGCATCTTCGTGCCCGGCGTCGTCGAGGAGGACACGATCCGTCGGCTCGCCGCCGCCATCCCGGCGCCGCTCAACGTGGTCGCCGGATTGGCGAACCTCATCGACGTACCCACGCTGTTCTCGCTCGGCGTCACGCGGGTCAGCCTGGGCGGCAGCCTGGCGAGAGCCTCGCTCAGCACCCTGGAGCGCGCCGGCCGAGAGCTGCTCGACACCGGCAGCCTGGGCTTCCTCGACGGCGCGATCGCGTACGGCGACCTGCAACGACGCTTCGGCGCGTGATCGCCGACCCCGACGGTCACGACCCGGCCACCCGACCAGGCACGACGACCGCAACCTCGCGTGGTGCGTCGCGCTACTCGACGAGCGACTGGGCGCCGCGATGCTCGACGAGACTCTGGGTACCGAGGACGACAGCCAGCTCGAGCCGGTCGGCGTCCTCCGTCCCGGGCTCGGCCGTGTAGGTCATGATCCGGAGATCGGCACCGGCGACGACGAGCGTGTCGCAGTCGAGCGCGATCCGGCCGACAGCCGGGTGCTCGACGACCTTGTGCCGCGACTGCTCGGCCGGCGCCGGATCGACTGCGGTCTGCCAGAGCTCGACGAACCCCGGGCTCGCGGCACGCAGGTCAGCCACGAGCCGACGCAGCTGCGGGTCCTGGGGGTAGCGCGTCGCCGTCAGTCGCAGGTCGGCGACGAGCCGGGCCATCTGTGCCTCGCGCTCGGCGCTCGTCTGCACGGCGCGCGAGCCGGTGCCGACGACGGTGCGCCACACGCCGTTGCGCTCGCGCCCCCGCAGGGCCGACGTCTCGCCCATGAGCGCGTCGTAGGGAGCGTTCGCGGCGATCAGGTTCCACGCCGCGTCGTACACGACGAGCGGCACGCCGGCCAGGCGGTCGAGGAGCCGTTGCACGCTCGGCGTGATCCGCGCGGGGACGAGCCCGGTGGCCGGTGCGGACAGACCCGCGAGACGGAAGAGGAGCTCACGTTCGGCGTCGGCGAGTCGCAGGCTCCGGGCGAGCGCCTCGACGACCTGCGCCGACGGCGAGGTCGCCCGTCCTTGTTCGAGTCGCGTCAGGTAGTCGGTCGAGATGCCGGCGAGCCCGGCAAGCTCCTCGCGGCGCAGGCCGACCGCGCGGCGCCGACCACCGACAGGCAGGCCGACTGCCTGCGGCGTGACGCGCTCGCGCCAGCGGCGGACCGCCCTGCCGAACTCCCCACCCTGCACCGTGCCAGTCTCACCCCGGCGCGCACGTCCTGTCGTGGCCCTGCGAGTCCTACGACCAGCGGACGACTGCCTGTCCGCGTGCACGCTGTCGAGGATGGCCGCATGACCACGACACTGATCACCGGGGCGAACAAGGGCCTCGGCAAGGAAACCGCCCGACTTCTCGTCGACGCGCACCACACGGTGTGGATCGGCGCACGTGACGAGGTGCGCGGTCGCGCCACCGCCGAGGAGCTCGGCGCACGGTTCGTCCGGCTCGACGTCACGGACGACGCCTCGGTGGCCGCAGCCCTCGCGACGATCGCCGACTCCGGCACCGGGCTCGACGTCCTCGTCAACAACGCCGGCATCGCCAGACGCGCGAGCGGCGCCAGCATGAGCGAGGCGCTCGACGGCCCCAGCGTCCTCGAGGTGTTCGACACGAACGCCGTCGGCATCGTCCGGGTGACCGAGGCGGCGCTGCCGTTGCTGCAGCAGTCCGACAACCCGGTGGTCGTGAACGTGTCGAGCGCGCTCGGCTCGTTCTGGGCGACCCACGAGCCGTCGCGCCCCGCCTCCCGCTTCGTCGCGATCGCCTACGGCGCGAGCAAGGCGGCGGTCTCGATGCTCACCGTCCAGTACGCGCGTGCCTGTCCCCGGGTCAAGGTCAACGCCGTCGAGCCCGGCATCACGGCGACGGAGCTCGGCGGCGGTGGTCCGGGGAGTCACCCGGGCCGACCGGCCGCGCTCAGCGCGCGCGTCGTCGCCCGGCTCGCCCTGATCGGCGCCGACGGACCGACGGGCACGTTCCAGGAGGACGACGGCGAGCTCGGCTGGTAGGCCGCGCCAGCCGTCCGGCGCCCGCGCACGCCGCGACCGGTCGACGCCCGTGTGCGCCGGGGCGCGCCACCGACGCGGCTCACCCCACCATCAGCGCGCTGACGCCCGCCAGCGTGGGCACGAGCACGATCCCGCCGGTGAGCACCGGTGACGCGAACCGGCTCGTCGCACCCACCTCGGCCTCGGCGACCACCGCGCCGGTGGTCTCGTCGAGCGCGTACAGGTACCCGGCGGCGGCATCCACGGACCAGACGGCCCCGTGGCCGACCACCGGTGAGCCGGCGACGTTCGCGGCCGCCTTCCAGTCGGGCCGCAGCGTCGTCGCCCCGACGCTCACCCGGGCCAGCCCGTCCCGGCACGGGACGAATGCGGCCTGGACCGCCGCGTCCCAGGCGATGCCGCCGTAGCCGGCGCAGCCGGGCAGCATCGCGAGCTGTCCGCCGATCCCTCCGAGGTGCTGCGCGTCCAGGAGGTAGACCTCCGCGTCCTTCCCGGAGACGAGCACCCGGTCGCCGTCGAGGAGGACCGGTCCGGTGCTCCCGAGGTCCCGGTCGCGGGCGTTCTGCGACCCCCAGGACGTCGGGGCGAAGTAGTCGAGGCGCGTGGACAGGTCGGGCGCGAGCCGAAGCACGGAGTCGCTGCCGTCGTACGTCCCGCCGGTGCTCGCCCCGTTGCCGACGGCGACCCACACGTCCCCGCCGCGGTCCACGGCCACACCCGACGCTGCCCAGATCCCACCCTCGCGGCTGGTCGGGACCACGTAGGAGGTGGTCGCTCCCCCGCCGTCGACAGGGGTGGCGGTGACGTAGCCGACGTAGTCTCCGCAGTCGCCGTAGAGGCCGCCGAACGGTACGTAGACGCGGCCGTTGGCGACGGCCAGCGCTCCCCGCTGCTGCTCGGCCCGGCGGTCCCGCCCGGTGACGTCGAGGGAGCGTCGCCAGCGTTCCGTGCCGGTCGTGACCTCGAGGGCGACGAGCGTGTGCTGCCCACCGGTCGTCTCGGCGACGACGAACACCGAGCCGGTGCTCGCGTCGTACGCCGGCGTTCCCGTGATGCCGAGTGGATCGATGTTGCCGCACGGAAGGTCGTGCAGCCGCGCAGGCGTGCCGACATGGTTCGTCCAGCGAACCGCACCGGTCGCGCGGTCGAGGCCGTAGACGGTGTCACCCTCGGTGGCGGCCACCACCAGGCTCCCGACGACGATCGGCTGACCGTAGACGGCACCGTCGAGCGCAGCGGTCCACGCGGCACCGAGGTGGGAGACGGCTGCGAGCCCGACCACGGCGCCGGCACGGTCGGGCGTGCGGTGGTACGTCGGCCAGTCGGACATGTCCGCTTCCCCGCTGGGTGTCGGGGATGGCGACGGGGACACCGCCACGGTGGGGATCGGGGACGGACGACCGGTGCGGGTCGCGTCCGCCGGCGACGACGTCGCGCTACCGGACGGACCCGTGCACCCGGCGATCAGGAGCGCCAGCGCGATCACCGCGGGAGCGCCCCGCCGGTGCCGGCCGACGAGCCTCATCCGCCCAGACTAGACAGGGGCGCTCGGCGTCGTCGCGCCCTCGGTCGCCCCGGCAGCGCCGTGGTCGTCGGCGGCGGCGATCGTGCGGATGATCCCGATCACGTCGAGGGCCCCGTCCCCGCGCTCGACGGCCCGGCGGTACAGCTGTCGGCTGAGCTCGCTGACCGGTGCCGCGATCCCTGCCTCCGCGGCGGCAGCGACGATGAGCTCGGTGTTCATGGCGACGTCGGAGATGGCGGCCTGCGGCGTGAGGTCCGCGTCGACCAGCTTCGCCGTCTTGACGCGGGAGATCGGCGAGGACATCTGACCTGCGTCGAGGATGTCGCGGAGCTGGTGCAGGTCGAGCCCGTGCTGCTGCCCGAAGTGGAAGGCCTCGGCCAGCCCGGTCACGAGGGCGATGAGGAACACGTTGGCGGCGAGCTTCATGGTCAGCCCTGCCGGGACGGGGCCGCAGACGGTCACCTGCGCACACATCCGGTCGAGCAGCGGCACGACGCGACGCACGACCTCGGGGCGTCCTGCGACCATCGCGACCAGCGTCCCGTCCTCGGCCGGGCGGCGCGAGCCTGAGACGGGTGCTTCCACGTACGCGCCACCGGCGGCCTCGACCTCGGCGGCCAGGGCTGCCGAGTAGCTGGGCGACATGGTCCCCATGTTCACGACCGTGCGCCCGCGCACGAGCGCTGCCAGCCCGCCCGGTGCCCCACGCAGCACGTGGTCGGCGGCCTCCTCGTTGCGCAGCATCACGAGCACGGTCTCGCACTCGGCGAACACGTCCGCCGGTGTCGACGCACGACGTGCACCTGCCGCCGCCAGCTCGTCGACGGCCGGAGCGCTCCGGTTCCACACGACGAGCGGCAGGCCGCTGCGCGCGACCCGCATGGCCATGGGCCGGCCCATGATCCCGAGCCCGACGAAGCCGATCGAGGCCGGGGGCGCGGCCGGGCGGCGCAGGGGTTTCTCGAACCAGTGGTGCGCATACCGCTCGTCGTTGAAGGCGGCGACCTCGACGTAACCGGCGGTGCTGTAGAGGTGGATCGCCTCGGTGAGGGCTCGGTTCGTGTCCAGGCGTGCGGTGGTCGCTCCGAGCCCTGCGGCAGCGTCCTCGGCGGCGGCGAGCAGCCGACGCCCGAGTCCCAGCCCGCGCACCTCGTCGGACACCCAGAGCCGCTTGATCTCCGCGTACCCGTCGTCGTGCACCACGAGGCCGACGCATCCGACGGTCGCGCCCTTGAGGGTCGCGAGCAGGAACTGGCCGGACGGTGGGCGCATCGCCATGTCGGGGACGTGACGGGTCGCTCCCGGTCGGAACCCCCCGTCGACGCGTGCGTCCAGGGTCCGGTAGTACGCCGCGACCGCGCGCCGAGCCGGCTCCGACGCCGGGTCCGCGGGGGCGCTCGTGACGGCCGAGGCGGTGAACAGCCGCGTCACGGTGGACGCCGCACGGGCCAGCTCGTCACGCTGATGCTCGGTGAGCGGGGACAGGATCTCCTCGACGAGCTCGTCCGAGAGCCCGTCGAGCGTGCCGAGCTCGTCGAGGCCCTTCGGGGTCAGCGTGGCGCGGCGGACGCGGCTGTCACCCGGCGACGGTGACACCGTGACGAGCCCCTCGCGCTCCAGCGCGCGCAGCAGGCGGCTGAGGTATCCGGAGTCGAGTCGCAGCCGGTTCCGCAGGCTGCGGACCTCCGCACCCGCCCTGCCGATCTCCCAGAGGACGCGGTCCATCCCGAGCGATCGGTCACGCGAGAGGTAGTGGTCCTCCAGGGCTCCGAGGCGCTCGGTGACCGTCCGGTTGAAGGCGCGGATGCCGTCGACGCGAGGATCCTTCGTCATGTTCGCTGACTGTAGTCAGACATCTGCACGCGGTACAGACCCCGAGACCCGCCCACGGACCGCGTCGGCATCGGGCAGCGCCGCCGCAGACCGCCAGGACTCAGACCGCGCCCTCGTCCACGGCGGCCGCGTCCGTGCGCGCACTCGCGAGCGGCACCGCCGCCTGGCCGTCGACGGCGAGCGACGAGAGCCGCGACAGGGCGCGCAGGTACTTCTTCCGGTATCCGCCGGCGAGCATCTCGGCCGGGAAGACGGCGTGCCCGGTCGCTCCGCCGAGCAGCACCGGGACGTCCCGGTCGTAGAGCCGGTCGACGAGCACGACGAGCCGCAGGGCCTGGTCCTGGTGGGTCACCGTCGTGACACCGGTCAGCGCGACGAGCGCGACGTCGTCGAGCAGCGCCCCGTAGCGGCTGGGGTGGATCGTGGCCAGGTGGCCGAGCAGCCCGGTGAAGCCGTCGAGCGTGGCGCCCGGCGTCCTCGCAGCGGCCTCGGCGGCCCGCCCGTCCGTCACGGTCGACGGCGCCTCCGCGAAGACCCGGTGCCGATAGTCCTCGCCGTCGATGCGGACGACCTCGAAGCGGGCGGCCAGCGCCTGGATCTCCCGCAGGAAGTCCTCGGCTGCGAACCGCCCTTCCCCGAGCGAGCCGGGCAGCGTGTTCGACGTCGCGGCCAGGGCGACGCCGCGGTCGGCCAGCTCACGCAGCAGCCGGGACATCAGGACCGTGTCCCCCGGGTCGTCCAGCTCGAACTCGTCGATGCAGACCAGTCGCTTCGCGCCGAGCGCCGCGACTGTCGCGGCGAAGCCGAGCGCGCCGACGAGGTTCGTGAACTCCACGAACGTCCCGTACGCGCTGTCCTGCGGACCGACCGCACGCGCCAAGGACGCGAGGAGGTGCGTCTTCCCGACCCCGAACCCGCCGTCGAGGTACACCGCGGGCGGCGGCGTTCGCCGGCGCCCGAGCGTCAGTCGGCGCGGACCGCGACCCGCTCCGGTGAGCTGCGCAGCGACGGACCGGACCCGGTCGAGCGCCGCCTGCTGGGACGGGTGGCCGGCATCGGGTCGGAACGTGTCGAACGACTCGCGCGTGAAGTGGCGCGGCGGCACGAGCTCGGCCACCAGTCGGTCGACCGGGACGACGGGACGCCGGTCGACGAGCCGCGACGGCACGGTCTCGACGGAGCGGGCGGCGACGGTCACGGCGTCCAAGCCTACGTCCGCCGCGCGATGGTCCCGGCTGGCGCGATGGTCCCGGCTAGTGCGATGCTCCCGACTAGCCTGGGACGGCCCCGGCACCCGTCCCGGAGGTCGACCCCGTGGGAGGTGGCACATGCTCGTCGACGCGCCACCTCTCGACGTCCTCCTCCCGCGGCACCGCGCCGGCACCCAGGTGCGTCCCACCGCGGACGAGGCCGACCTGACCGCCCTGTACGCGCACCCGGTCCCGTCGCCCGGGGGCCGTCGCGCGGCGCACGTCCGCGCCAACATGATCAGCACGCTCGACGGCGCCGCGACCGGTGCGGACCGACTCTCGGGGTCGATCAACAACGCGGCGGACCATCGCGTGTTCTCGGTGCTGCGTGCGGTCACCGACGTCGTCCTGATCGGCGCCGGCACGGCCCGGGACGAGGGGTACACCGACGTCGCGGTCCCGGCGGGGCTCGTGCCCGGACGCCGCGCGCGCGGCCAGCAGGACCGGCCCGAGCTCGTGGTCGTGAGTGCGACGGGTGCGCTGCCGGACCGGCTCCTCGACGCCGAGCACCCACCCCTCGTGCTGACGACGAGCCGGCGCCCGGACCTGCCCGCGCTTCAGCGCCGCATCGGCTCCGACCGCGTGCTCGTCGCGGGAGACGGCCCGACGGTCGACCTCGCCCGCGGGCTGGGGCTCCTCGCCGATCGTGGGCTGCGCCGGGTGCTGGCCGAGGGCGGCCCGCGTCTCCTCGGGGAGCTCATGCGCCAGCGACTGGTCGACGAGCTCTGCCTGACCTGGAGCCCTCTGGTCGTCGCCGGACCGGCACCACGTGTCATCGCTGCCGCCGACTGGCTCACCCCGGTGGTCACGGCGCGGCCGGTCCATCTGCTCCACGCGGACGGCGTCCTGCTGGGACGCTGGTCGCTCGACCCGTCGGGTGACCCGTCGTCGTGGTCGACCACCTCGCCGCCGGGCTAGGCTCACCGCGTGACCGACACGATCCTCGTCCTCACGGAGGACACCCTCGCCCCCGTCGACATCGAGCACCTGCTCTCGCTCCACGAGGGAGAGACGCTCGCGTACCACGTCCTCGTCCCGGCGGACACCGAGCGGAACCTGCTCCTGTCGCTGATCGACCACCTCAGCCTCGGCGAGCTGCGCGACGCGTGGGCGGACGTGCTCGGTCGGGAGCCGGAGCCCCGTGACGCGCGTGCCGACGCCGAGCAGCAGCTGAGCTCGAGCCTCGAGGCGTTCCGTGCGGCAGGTCGTCAGGCCACCGGTGAGGTGGTCGCTGACGACCCGCTCCCCGCACTTCGCGCCGCGGTGGCCGACAACGACATCCGCGAGATCGCCGTCATCACGTACCCGCATGCGGTCGAGGACACGTTCCACCTGGACTGGGCGTCACGTGCGCGTGACGAGCTCCACGTGCCGGTCCTCCACCTGTACTCGGGCACGAGCTCGCTGGGCTGACCCGACCCGCCGGGCCGATCCGAACCGCCGGGCTGATCGACGCGTCTCGGTCCCTGGTTCGCACGGCACCGCGCCCTGCCGCGGAGAACCGTCGGCAGGGCGCGGTGGTCCGGCCGGGGACGTCAGAGCGCGGTCTCGCTCCGGTCGCCGGTCCACTCGGTGTGGAACGTGCCGTCGCGATCGGTCCGCCGGTAGGTGTGCGCGCCGAAGAAGTCGCGCTGGGCCTGGATCAGCGCCGCCGGGAGCCGCGCGGCGCGCACCCCGTCGTAGTACGCGAGCGACGAGGAGAACGCCGGCGTCGGCACCCCGTTGAGCGCCGCCTGCGAGACCACCCGGCGCCATGACGGCACGCCCGCGGCCACGGCCTCGGTGAAGTACGGGTCGGCCAGCAGGAGTGCGAGGTTCGCGTCGCGCTCGTACGCCTCGGTGATCCGGTTCAGGAACCGCGCCCGGATGATGCAGCCGCCACGCCAGATCCGTGCCATCGCGCCGCGGTCGATCTCCCACCCGAACTCCGCCGACGCCGCGGCGATCTGGTCGAAGCCCTGCGAGTAGGCCACGACCTTCGACGCGTACAGCGCGAGCCGCACGTCCTCGATGAACGCCGCGCGGTCGGTCACGTCGAACATCCCGGCGAGGGCCGGCAGCGCCGCACCCGCCGTGCGCTGCGGGACCGACCCGGACAGCGCTCGCGCGAAGGTCGCCTCGGCGATCCCGGTGATCGGGACCCCCAGGTCCAGGGCGTTCTGCACCGTCCACCGCCCGGTGCCCTTCTGCTCGGCCTGGTCGAGGACCACGTCGACGAACGCCTGGCCGGTGGCGGCGTCGACGTGGGCGAGCACGTCCGCGGTGATCTCGATGAGGAACGACTCGAGGTCCCCGGTGTTCCACTCGGCGAAGATCTCGGCGATCTCCGCCGCCGAGGCGCCGAGCCCCTGCTTGAGGAGGTCGTAGGCCTCGGCGATCAGCTGCATGTCCGCGTACTCGATGCCGTTGTGCACCATCTTGACGAAGTGCCCGGCGCCGTCCGAGCCGATGTACGTGCAGCACGGGACGCCGTCGACCTTGGCCGAGATGTCCTCGAGGATCGGGCCGAGGACCGCGTACGACTCGGGAGAGCCGCCCGGCATGATGCTCGGCCCGTTGAGCGCGCCCTCCTCGCCGCCGGAGACCCCCGACCCGACGAAGTGCAGCCCGTGCGCGCGCAACGCCTCCTCGCGACGGCGCGTGTCGGGGAAGTGCGCGTTGCCGGCGTCGATGACGATGTCGCCCTCGTCGAGCAGCGGGACGAGCTCGTCGATCACGGCGTCGGTCGGACCGCCGGCCTTGACCATGATCACGACCTTGCGGGGGCGTGCGAGCGAGGCCACGAAGTCCGCCATCGACTCCGACGCGATGAACGTCCCCTCGTCCCCGTGGTCCGCGACCAGTGACGCCGTCTTGGCGAAGGACCGGTTGTGCACTGCGACGGTGTACCCGTGCCGTGCGAAGTTCCGCGCCAGGTTCCGTCCCATCACCGCGAGACCCGTCACACCGATCTCGGCCACACCGACCCGACCTGCTGCTGCTTCAGACATTCGCCGCGTGCTCCTTCACCGTCTCACCAGCGGGCCGCAGACGCTGACCCGCGCCGTCGTCGGCCCGAGCGACCACCGCCGCCGACGCGCGGGACGGCGCCGTGCAGGTCGCCGGTCCCGGGAGCCTCAGGGTAGCCGCGAACTCTCCGCAGAGCCCCGGCGTGCCACACCACAAGACGACCGCCACCGAGCCGTAGTCTCCGAGTCGTGATGAGTGCAGGCTCGGGCGAGGTCCCCGCCGCTTTCCTCGAGGCTCTCCGGAGCCTGCGTGCCGTCCGCCTGCGCCCGGAGGTCCGCCTGGCAGAGGTCCCCGGACCGGGCAGGATCGCACCGTTCTCCGCCGCGCTGACCGGTGACGTCTCCGCCGGCCCCGCCACCGAGGACCTCGCCTCCGGGCGCTTCGTCGTCCTGCACGACCCTGCCGGGCAGGAGGCGTGGGAGGGGACGTTCCGCCTGGTCACCTTCGTCCGCGCGACGCTGGAGGCCGAGGTCGGCGCGGACGGCCTCCTCGCCGCGGTGGCGTGGACCTGGTTCTCCGACGCGATCGCCGATGCCGGGATCACCCCGATCGCCGCCGGCGGGACCGTCACGCGCGTGCTCTCGCAGAGCTTCGGCACGTTGGCCGCGCGGCCGGACGAGGTCGAGGTCGAGATCCGCGCGTCGTGGACCGCCGACGGCCCCGACCTCGGCCCGCACCTGCAGGCGTGGAGCACCTTGCTGTGCACCAGCGCGGGACTCCCCCCGCTCCCGGACGGGGTCGTGTCGCTCGGCGCCCGCCACTGACCCCGGCACCCGGCCGGCGTGACCTACTCGTGACCGTCGTTCGCGGATGACCGCTCAAGCGGACCGACGCTCCTGCCGATGACAGAGACAACAGTCGTCGACCTCCAGGAGCTCACGTGTCGATCGAACCGCTGCTGCAGGTCAGGGCCACGTCGGCTCCGGGCAAGCAGCCGGCCTCGAGGCATCTGTGCGTCGTCGTCGGCGAGCTCCACGACGGCGACGGCCAGGCGGTCGTCCGTCGGCTCGGCCGCCGCGACACCCCCCAGGTCGTGCTCCTCGCCCGCCGCGCGAACCGACGTGAGATCGTCTCCTTGCTGTCGAGCGGGCTGCGCGGCGCCGTGGTCAGCGAGATGCGGCCGGTGACCGGCCCGCTCGCCGTCCCGCGTCCGCGGCTCCCCGAGTCCGTGCGGCCGCCGTCCCTCGACCTCACCGCCCGGGAGATCGGTGTCATCCGCCTCGTGTCCGAGGGCCGGAGCAACCGGATGATCGGTGACGAGCTCGGGCTGTCCGCCCTGACCGTCAAGAGCCACCTGGCGCGGATCTCCCGGAAGCTCGGTACCGGTGACAGGGCCGAGCTCGTCGCGATCGCGCTCCGCGCCGGCCTCCTGGGCTGACCACCTCCGGCTCCGCCTCCGTCACGACCACCCTGCCAGCGCTTACGGTGGTCCTCATGCAGGACGACACGACCGCCCAGACCGACCCGGGCCTCGTGCCTGACGACGACGACACCGACGCGGACCAGGTCCGGGAGGTCGTCCCGCTGGTCGAGCCGGCCGACGGCGTCCCGCCGGTGGTCTCGACGCCCGAGGAGCTCGCCCGGGTCGTCGCCGCGTTCGGAGACGCGACCGGCCCCGTCGCGGCCGACGCCGAGCGGGCCTCCGGCTACCGCTACGGCCAGCGCACCTACCTCGTGCAGCTGCGCCGAGAGGGTGCCGGGACCGTGCTGATCGACCCGATCGCGCTCCCGGACCTCTCCGCGCTCTCGGACGCGCTCGTCGGTGTCGAGTGGATCTTCCACGCGGCTTCCCAGGACCTGCCCGGTCTTGCCGAGCAGGGTCTGCGCCCCAGTCGCATCTTCGACACCGAGCTCGGCGCGCGGCTCCTCGGTCTGGAGCGGGTCGGCCTCGCCGCGGTCGTCGCTGAGCTCCTCGGTCTCGGGCTCGCCAAGGAGCACTCCTCGGTCGACTGGTCGACCCGACCGCTGCCCGAGGAGTGGCTCCGGTACGCCGCGCTCGACGTCGAGGTCCTCGTCGAGCTCCGTGCCGTGATCGCCGAGCGCCTTGCGGTCGCTGGCAAGGCCGAGTGGGCCGCCCAGGAGTTCGAGTCCGTACGGCTCGCTCCCCCGCCGCCACCACGCGTGGACCCCTGGCGCCGTGTCTCGGGGCTGCATGCGGTCCGTGACCCCCGGCGGGTGGCCGTCGTCCGGGAGCTCTGGCACACGCGCGACGAGAACGCGCGCAAGCGCGACATCGCCCCGGGCCGGGTGCTGCCGGACCACGCGATCGTCGCTGCGGCGCAGGCCCTGCCACGGTCGGTGCCGGCCCTCACCGACCTGCCGGCCTTCGCCGGGAAGGGCACCCGCCGCCGCGCGGTCCTCTGGCAGCAGGCGATCGACCGCGCACTCGCTCTTCCCGAGACCCAGCTGCCGTCCCTCCGTGGCCCGCGGTCGGACGCCCCGCCGCCGCCCCGGGCCTGGGCGGATCGCGATCCCGCCGCCGCCGCGCGTCTCGCCGCCGCGCGCGCGGTGATCGCCGAGCTGTCCGAGGAGCACCGCGTCCCGGCCGAGAACCTGCTCCAGCCGGACCTCCTGCGCCGACTGTGCTGGACGCCACCGGAACGCTGGGACGAGGAGTCGATCTCCAGAGCGCTGCTCGCCGGTGGCGCCCGACCGTGGCAGGCGGAGCTCGTGGGCGCCGCGCTCGCGTCCGCGGATGTTACTCCCGAGTAACACCTCTTGGCCTGGGCCCT
The DNA here is from genome assembly GCF_024704385.1 of Cellulomonas sp. P24. Taxonomy (NCBI): domain Bacteria; kingdom Bacillati; phylum Actinomycetota; class Actinomycetes; order Micrococcales; family Cellulomonadaceae; genus Cellulomonas; species Cellulomonas sp. P24. Next base: position 3,807,630 of record NZ_JAJDFX010000002.1, on the reverse strand, counting down.
TGCGGCAGGTACCGTCGTCCGGACGCGCCGCTCGTGGCGCCCGGACACCGCCGTCCCGCCAGGAGGTCCCATGCCGCACCAGGCTGCCCGCGCCCGCTCCGTCGTCTTCGTGGAAGGGGTCCGGACCCCGTTCGGCCGGGCGCGTCCCGACGGCTTGTACGCGCACACGCGGGCGGACGACCTCGCGGTCAAGGCCGTCCGCGAGCTGCTGCGCCGTCACCCCGAGCTCCCCGATGACCGGGTCGACGACGTCGCGATCGCCGCGACGACGCAGCGCGGCGACCAGGGGCTCACGCTCGGCCGGACGGTCGCGATCCTCGCCGGCCTGCCGAGCTCGGTCCCCGGCTTCGCGGTGGACCGGATGTGCGCCGGGGGGATGACCGCGGTCACCGCGGTGGCCTCGGCGGTCGCGATGGGCATGCAGGACGTCGTGATCGCCGGTGGCGTCGAGCACATGGGGCACCACCCGATGGGCGCCGACGCCGAGCCGAACCCCCGGTTCCTGGCCGAGCGGCTCGTGGCGTCCGACGCGCTCGTCATGGGCAGCACCGCGGAGAACCTGCACGACCGCTTCCCCGAGCTGACCCGGGAGCGCGCGGACGCGTTCGGGGTCGCGAGCCAGGCCAAGTACGACGCGGCCCTGCGCGACGGCAGGATCACCCCGGACCTCGTGCCCGTCGCGCTCCGGGACCCCGATCGCGGCTGGGGCCTGGCGACCGCCGACGAGCCACCGCGACCCGGGACCACGGTCGAGCAGATCGCCGGCCTTCCGACACCGTTCCGGGCCGGCGGTCGGGTGACCGCCGGTACCGCCGCGCCCCTCACCGACGGCGCGGCCGCGTGCCTGCTGGCTGCCGAGGACGTCGCGGCGGACCTCGGGCTCACCCCGCGCATGCGGCTGGTGTCGTTCGCCTACGCAGGCGTGGACCCGGCGCTCATGGGTCTCGGGCCCATCCCCGCGACCCAGAAGGCGCTCGCGCTCGCGGGACTGACGATCGACGACATCGGACTCGTCGAGATCAACGAGGCGTTCGCGGTGCAGGTGCTCGCGTTCCTCGATGCGTTCGGGCTCGCGGACGACGACCCTCGGGTGAACCGTTACGGCGGGGCGATCGCCGTCGGCCACCCGCTGGCGAGCTCGGGCATCCGTCTGATGACGCAGCTCGCGCGCCAGTTCGCCGAGCATCCGGAGGTCCGCTACGGCCTCACGACGATGTGCGTCGGCCTCGGGCAGGGCGGCACCGTCATCTGGGAGAACCCTCACCACACGGACGACGAGGAGCAGTCATGAGCACGTCCACGCAGGCGCCGTCGGGTGCCGCGCGCCCCGAGCGCGTCGCGCACGCCCACGTCCGTGACGTCCCGCTCGGCCCGGACCTGGGGACGTTGGCCCTGGTGACGGTCGACAACGGCCTCGACCACACCCGTCCGACGACCTTCGGGATCGCGGGGCTCCTGGAGCTGCACACGGTGCTCGTCGAGCAGCAGCGCCGCGCCGCGGCCGGCGAGATCGCCGCGGTCGCCGTCACCGGGAAGCCGTACTACCTCGCGGCCGGCGCCGACCTCACCCTCGTCGGCCAGATCGGGGACGACGGCGCCGCCCGCGCCGTGGCGGAGCGCGGTCACGCGACGTTCCGCCTGCTCGGCGAGATGGGTGTCCCGACCTTCGCGTACGTCAACGGCGCGGCGCTGGGCGGTGGTCTCGAGCTCGCCCTGCACTGCGACTACCGCACCGTGCAGTCCGACGTGCGCGCACTGGCGCTCCCGGAGGCGTACCTCGGGCTCGTCCCGGGCTGGGGCGGGTGCTACCTCCTGCCACGCCTGCTCGGTGTCGCCGGAGCCCTGGACCTGATCCTGACGAAGCCGCTCGCGAACAACCGGATGACCGATGCCGCGAGCGCCCTGTCCGTCGGGCTCGTCGACGCGGTGCTGCATCCGGCGGACTTCCTCGAGCGGTCGATCACGTGGACCGCCGACGTCCTGCGGGGCACGGTCGAGGTCGAGCGTCGCCCGCTCGACCCGCCCGAGCTGTGGGACACGACCTGCACGGCGGCGCGGACGGTCCTCGACGCCCGCCTGCACGGCTCGCGTCCGGCGCCGTACCGCGCCCTCGAGCTCGTGGCTGCCGGCCGTGACCGCGATCGCGACACCGCGTTCGCGGCCGAGGACGACGTCCTGACCGAGCTCATCATGTCCGACGAGCTCCGCGCCGGCCTGTACGCCTTCGACCTCGTGACCCGGACGTCGAAGCGGCCGGTCGGCGCGCCGGACGCCGCCCTGGCGCGCCCGGTGCGCAGCGTCGGCATCGTCGGGGCGGGCCTGATGGCCTCCCAGCTCGCGCTCCTGCTCGCACGGACCCTCGGCGTCCCCGTCACGATGCGCGACCTCGACGACGAGCGTGTCGCAGCGGGGCTTGCGGCGGTCCGGACCGCGGTCGACGCCATGGTGGCGCGGGGTCGGCTCAGCGAACGCGCGGCGAACCGGCTCCTCGGGCAGATCAGCGGGACGACCGTCCTCGCCGACCTCGCCCAGGCCGATCTGGTGATCGAGGCCGTCACCGAGGTGCTCGCCCTGAAGAGGCGTGTGTTCGCCGAGCTCGAGGACGTGGTGTCACCACAGGCCGTCCTGGCGACGAACACGTCGGCGCTCTCCGTCTCGGCGATGGCCGAGGGTCTGCGCCACCCGGAGCGCGTCGTCGGGCTGCACTTCTTCAACCCGGTCGCCCAGATGCCGCTCGTCGAGGTCGTGCGCGCCGAGGCGTCGTCCGACGAGGGGGTGGCCACGGCGTTCGCGGTCGCCAAGGCCGCGGGCAAGACGGCCGTCCTGGTGGCCGACCGGCCCGGCTTCGTGGTGAACCGTCTGCTCCTGCGCATGCTCGCCGAGGTCACCGCGGCCGTCGAGGGCGGCACCCCGGTCGCGACGGCCGATGCGGCACTGCGTCCGCTGGGACTGCCGATGGGACCGTTCGCCCTCATGCAGCTCGTCGGCCTGCCCGTCGCGCTCCACGTGCTGGAGTCGCTGCACGCCGATCTCGGTGACCGGTTCCCGCTGTCACCGGGCCTGCGCACGCTCTCCGAGCAGGGTCGTCGCGTGGTGGCCGAGCGCACGGGTGACGGCGAGCCGCCCGTCGACCCGAGCATCCAGGAGGCGTTCGGCGGCGTCCGCGACGCGGCGCTCGACGGACCTGCGGTGCTCGATGCGGTCCTCACCGGGCTGGCCGAGGAGGTCGGACTGATGCTCGCCGAGGAGGTGGTGGCCGAGCCCCAGCAGATCGACCTGTGCATGGTGCTCGGTGCCGGGTGGCCGCTGCACCTCGGCGGGATCACGCCGTACCTCGACCGCACCGGGTACAGCGAGCGCGTGATCGGTCGCCGACTGCTGGCGCCGGGGGTCGCGAGCGTGCTGCGCTCCTGAGCAGGCAGGCGTGCTGCGCTCCTGAGCAGGCAGGCGTGCTGCGCTCCTGGCGCCGTGTCGCGGGGTCGACGCGGGCTCAGTAGACGGTGAGCCCGCGGTCCCGGAACTGCTCGCGGACGCGCTCGACCTGCTCGGGCGACGGCGGCCGGGTGCCCTCGAGCTGGTACGGCTGGTCGAGGGCCCGCCACTTGTCCCGCCCCATCTGGTGGAACGGGAGGACCTCGACGCGCTCGACGCTGGAGAGCGACGCGACGTAGTCGGCGACCGCGTCGACGTTCGCCGGTGCGTCGGTCAGCCCGGGGACGAGGACGAACCGTGTCCAGATCGGGGTGCCGCGCTCGGCGAGCCGGCGCCCGAACCGGAGCGTCGGTGCGAGCTCGCGGCCGGTGACCTCGCGGTAGGTGTCGGCGAGGCCCGACTTGACGTCGAGGAGCACGAGGTCGATGTCCTCGAGCATCGCGTCGGTGACGCGTGCCCCGAGGTACCCCGAGGTGTCGAGGGCGGTGTGCAGCCCGAGCTTCTTGCAGCGGCGCAGGATCTTCGCGACGAACGCCGACTGCAGCAGGGGCTCGCCGCCGGAGATCGTCACGCCGCCGTGCATGGCCTGGAGGACCCCGGTGTAGCGGCCGATCCGCTCCATGACCTCGTCGACGGTGTGCTGCTCGCCGTCGCGGAGCTTCCACGTGTCGGGGTTGTGGCAGTACTGGCACCGGAGCGGGCAGCCGGAGAGGAACAGCGTCAGCCGGGTTCCCGGGCCGTCGACGGCCGTGACCAGCTCCCACGAGTGGACACGACCGATGTCGCCCGCCCGGGTCGCGGCCAGCTCGGCGGCGTGCTTCTCGGTGGACCCGAGTGCGAGCGGTTCCTTCCGGTCACGACCCGTGGTGACGGGACGCTGCGGTGAACTGATGCTCATGACGCACCTCCTGCTGCTGGCTCACGGACCCGAACGGGCGACCCGATCGAGCGGTGGGGTCAGATCGCCCCGTGGAACGTCCGGGAGAGCACGTCGAGCTGCTGCTCGCGTGTCAGCCGGACGAAGTTGACGGCGTAGCCCGACACCCGGATGGTCAGCTGCGGGTACTTCTCCGGGTGCTCCATCGCGTCCTCCAGCGTGTCACGGTTGAGGACGTTGATGTTGACGTGGAACCCGTCGGAGAGGTTGTAGCCGTCGAGCAGCCCGACGAGGTTCGCCACCTGCTCCTCACGGGTCCGGCCGAGGCCCGAGGGCACGACGGTCGACGTCAGGGAGATGCCGTCCATCGCGTCGGTGTACGGGAGCTTGGCGACCGACAGCGCGCTCGCGAGCATCCCGTGGGTGTCGCGACCGTTCATCGGGTTGGCGCCGGGGGCGAAGGGCTCGCCCTTGCGGCGGCCGTCCGGGGTGTTCCCCGTCGCCTTGCCGTAGACCACGTTCGAGGTGATCGTCAGGACCGACTGCGTGTGGAGCGAGTTCCGGTAGGTCTTCTGCTTGCGGATCTTCTCCATGAACATCGACACGATCTGGATCGCGATGTCGTCGGCGCGGTCGTCGTCGTTGCCGAAGGTGGGGAACTCGCCCTCGGTCACGAAGTCCACGATCAGGCCGGTCTCGTCGCGCACCGGGCGGACGGTCGCGTACTTGATCGCGGACAGCGAGTCCGCCACGACGCTCAGGCCGGCGATGCCGCAGGCCATCGTCCGCAGGATCTCCTTGTCGTGGAGCGCCATCTCGAGGCGCTCGTACGCGTACTTGTCGTGCATGTAGTGCACGCAGTTGAGCGCGTCGACGTAGGTCTCGGCGAGCCAGTCCATCAGGTGGTCGAACTTGCCGAGCACGTCGTCGTAGTCGAGGACGTCGCCCTCGACGACCGGGCTGATCGGCGAGACCTGCTTGCCGCTCACCTCGTCGCGCCCACCGTTGATCGCGTAGAGCAGCGTCTTGGCGAGGTTCACGCGAGCCCCGAAGAACTGCATCTGCTTGCCGACCTCCATGGCCGACACGCAGCAGGCGATCGCGCCGTCGTCGCCGCACGAGGACCGGATCAGCTCGTCCGACTCGTACTGGATGGCCGACGTGTCGATCGAGACCTGGGCGCAGAAGCTCTTGAAGCCCTCCGGGAGCTCGTTGCTCCACAGCACCGTCAGGTTCGGCTCGGGGGCCGGGCCGAGGTTGTACAGCGTGTTGAGCATCCGGAAGGAGCTCTTGGTCACGAGGGACCGGCCGTCGTTGCCCATGCCGCCGATCGACTCGGTCACCCAGGTCGGGTCGCCGGAGAACAGCTCGTCGTACTCGGGGGTCCGCAGGAACCGCACGATGCGGAGCTTGATGACGAAGTCGTCGAACAGCTCCTGAGCGTGGTCCTCGGTCAGCGTGCCCTCGGCGAGGTCGCGCTCGACGTACGCGTCGAGGAACGTCGACGTACGGCCGAGGGACATCGCCGCGCCGTTCTGCTCCTTCACTGCACCGAGGTACGCGAAGTACAGCCACTGGACGGCCTCGCGGGCGTTCGTCGCCGGGCCCGAGATGTCGCAGCCGTACGACGCCGCCATCGCCTTGAGCTCCTGGAGCGCGCGGATCTGCTCCGCGTTCTCCTCGCGGGCCCGGATGACGTCCTCGACGGAGCGCTCCGTGTCGAGCTCGGCGCGCTCGATCTTCTTGCCGGCGATGAGGGCGTCGATCCCGTACAGCGCCACGCGGCGGTAGTCACCGATGATCCGGCCACGCCCGTACGCGTCCGGCAGGCCCGTGATGATGTGCGAGCTGCGCGCGGCGCGGACGTTCGGGGGTACGCGTCGAAGACACCCTGGTTGTGGGTCTTGCGGTACTGCGTGAAGATCTTCTTGACCTGCTCGTCCGGCTCGTAGCCGTAGGTCTTGAGCGAGGTCTCGACCATCCGCCACCCGCCGTTGGGGATCATCGCGCGCTTGAGCGGTGCGTCGGTCTGCAGGCCGACGATCAGCTCGTTCGCCTGGTCGATGTAGCCGGCAGCGTGCGAGGTGATGGTGCCCGGGACGTGCGTGTCGACGTCGTAGATGCCCTTGGCGCGCTCCTCGGGGAACATCGCCGTGAGCTTGGCCCAGATGCCCAGGGTCCGCTCGGTCGCACCGGCCAGGAACGAGCTGTCCCCGGTGTACTCGGTGTAGTTGCGCTGGATGAAGTCGCGGACGTCGATCGCGTCGCACCACGGGCCGGCGACGAAGTTACGCCAGGCCTCGGTGGTGGTCGCGGCGCCGGCCTCGGCGCCATGGGTGGTGGCTGCTGGCACTGTGGTGGTTGACATCGTGTTCTCCTCGGTTCGTCGCCGTTGACATCGACGCTACGAGGCAAGTCATGGGATGTATTGGGACCTAGTACCTGACGGACTGTCAGGAGCGAGCGACGTGCGTCACACCTGCCCCCGTCGGGCTCGCCCGGACGACGCCCGGACCGCACGCCACCGTTTTCCACGGCGGCTGTCCCGCACGAGCGCAGGGCGTCGCGTCATTCTCCCGGCGAGAGAGCCGTCAGCACGTCCCGTGCGACGTCAGCGGGACGCAGCCGCAGAGCGGCGACCACCTGCTCCCTGCTCGCATGCGCGAGGAACTCCCGCGGGACCCCGAACGACTGGACCGCGACCCGGTGCCCCGCCTCGGTGGCCCGCTGCGCCAGGAGCGCACCGATCCCGCCGTCGACGAGCCCGTCCTCGATCGTGACCACGTGATCGTGCTCGCCGACGAGCTTGACGAGCGCCGGCTGGACGGGCAGCACCCAGCGCGGATCGGCCACCGTCGATCCCACACCGTGCTGAGCGAGCAGCGACGCGACCTCGAGAGCGGTCTGGGCCATCGGGCCCACCCCGACGATCAGCACCCGGGGGGCGCGACCTGCGTCCGTGCCCGAGCCCTCCCCCGCAGGCTCACCGTGCCGGGCGAGCACGTCGACACCCTCGAACGTGTCGATCGCCGGGATCGGGTCGCCGAGCGCACCCTTGGGATAGCGGACGACGCTCGGTGCGTCGTCGATGTCGACCGCCTCGCGGAGCGCGGCACGCAGCGTCGCCTCGTCGCGCGGCGCCGCGAGGTGGAGCCCCGGCACGATCCGCAGGAGCGCGAGGTCCCACATCCCGTTGTGGCTCGCGCCGTCGTCCCCGGTGATCCCGGCACGGTCGAGCACGAACGTCACGCCGGCCTTGTGCAGCGCCACGTCCATCAGCACCTGGTCGAACGCCCGGTTGAGGAACGTCGCGTACAGCGCGACCACGGGGTGGAGCCCGGCGAACGCCATCCCCGCCGCCGAGGTCGCCGCGTGCTGCTCGGCGATCCCCACGTCGAAGGTCCGGGTCGGGAACTCCTGCGCGAACGGCGCGAGCCCGACCGGGGCGAGCATCGCCGCGGTGATCGCCACGACGTCAGGACGTCGGTGACCGATCCGGACGATCTCGTCGGCGAAGACGGAGGTCCAGCCGAACCGCGACGGCGCGAGCGGCAGACCGGTCTCCGGGTGGATCTTGCCGACCGCGTGGAAGCGGTCGGCCACGTCCTGCTCGGCAGGCGTGTACCCGCGCCCCTTCTCGGTGATCACGTGCACGATCACCGGTGCACCGAAGGCCTTCGCCCGGACGAGAGCATGCTCGACCGCGGTCTCGTCATGACCGTCGACCGGGCCGACGTACTTGATGCCGAGGTCCTCGAACATGCCCTGCGGCGCGACGACGTCTTTGATGCCCTTCTTGAGGCCGTGCAGCGCGTCGTACGCGAACCGACCGGGCAGACCGGTGCGCTGCAGCGTGTGCTTGCCCCAGGACAGCACCTTCTCGTAGCCGTTGGTCGTGCGCAGCGTGTCGAGGTGGTGCGCCAGACCGCCGATCGTCGGCGCATAGGACCGGCCGTTGTCGTTCACGACGATCACCAGCCGCCGGTCCTGACCCTCGGCGATGTTGTTGAGCGCCTCCCAGGCCATGCCGCCGGTCAGGGCGCCGTCGCCGATCACCGCGACGACGTGCCGGTCGTTGTACCCGCGCAGCACGTTGGCCTTCGCGATGCCGTCGGCCCAGCTCAGCGCCGTCGACGCGTGCGAGTTCTCGACCACGTCGTGGGTCGACTCGGCGCGGCTCGGGTAGCCGGACAGCCCGCCGCGCTTGCGCAGCTCGCTGAAGTCCTGGCGCCCGGTCAGGAGCTTGTGGACGTACGCCTGGTGCCCGGTGTCGAACACGACCGTGTCCCGCGGCGACTGGAAGACCCGGTGCAGCGCGATCGTCAGCTCCACGACACCGAGGTTCGGGCCCAGGTGCCCACCGGTCCGGGATACCGACTCGACCAGGAACTCACGGATCTCTGCCGCGAGGCGCACGACCTCGCGGTGGTCGAGCCGACGGACATCGGCCGGTGTCGTGATGCGATCGAGCAGACCCACGCGCGTGCCTTCCCTCCTACGGCGACGTCGCCGCAGGATGCGGACGCCGGATGGCAGTCTTCCACTGTAGAGCGCGCAGGCGGGGAGTGCGTAGGGCTACCTCATCTCGTCGCCGACCTCACCCCGGCCATGTCCCCCGGCAAACCGATCCGGATATTCGTCTCCGCCTCGACAGCCACAATCCCGCCGTGGGAATCGACGGCGACAGTGAGTGACCCACCCCCCAGGCGCAAGCCGTCGACCCGGACCGCGCCGACCGGTGACGGCGACGGTGGCGACACGTGCAGCGTGCCGTTCGGGACGTCGGGTCGTAGACCGAGCGCGGCGGAGAGGACGGCGACGGCCGCGGTCGCCGACCACGCCTGAGGTCGACAGGCCGCCGGGTACGGGACGAGCATCCCGGACGCACCGCGGTCGGCTCCGGAGTAGAGCTCGGGGAGCCGGTAGTCGAGTGCCGCCCCTGCGGCGAGAAGGCCGGCGGCGAGCTGCGCCGCGATCTCTCCGTGGCCGCTGCGGGAGAGTCCGGCAACAACGATCGCGGTGTCATGTGCCCAGACCGAGCCGCCGTGGTAGCGGAGCGGCCAGTACCCGGCGGACTCGGTCGACATCGTGCGCAGACCGAACCCGGAGTCCATGTCCGGCGACGCGAGGCGCCCAGCCACGAGCCCTTCCTCCTCGGGGTCGAGCAGCCCGGTCCCGAGCAGATGCCCGATATTGCTGGTCACGGTGTCCACCGGACGCTTGTTCGCGTCCAGCGCGATCGCCGGGTAACGGCCGCGCTCGTCGTGGACCCAGAACTGCTGCCGGAATCGCGAGGCAAGGTCGGCTGCCCATCCGCGCCAGCGCTCCGCGCCCGGTCGTCCGAATGCCTCGAGGAGCTCAGCACCGGACATCGCGGCCTCATGCGCGTAGCCCTGGACCTCGCACAGCGCGATCGGTCCGGCTGCGAGGCTGCCGTCACGCCACTGCACCGAGTCGCCGGAATCCTTCCATCCCTGGTTCGCCAAACCCCGACCGCCAAGGTCCGCGTACTCCAGGAAGCCGTCGCCGTCCGCGTCTCCGTGGTCCGTCATCCAGGCGAGTGCCCGCTCCATCGCGGGAAGGAGTGCCTCGACCTCGTGGGCCGGCATTCCCCATCGCCAGGCGTCGTGCAAGAGGCAGACCCACAGTGGGGTGGCATCGACCGTTCCGTAGTAGACCGGCGGAAGTGCGCGCCCACCGTCGCCGAGGTCGACCGACTTGTTCCGCACCTCGTGCAGGATCTTCCCCGGCTCTTCAGCGGTGTCGTGATCGACGACGGCACCTTGGCGGGCCGCGAGCACGCGTAGCGTGCCCGCAGCAAGCTCAGTACCGAGCGGCAGCAGCATGCGCGCTGCCCACAGCGAGTCTCGCCCGAACAGCGTGAAGAACCATGGCGCGCCTGCGGCGAGGAAGGTGTCGTCCGGCGCGAACGCGGCACTCATCCGCAGTCCCGCGAGATCAGCGAGCGCTTGGTCGACGAGCGCCGGGAGCCGGCGATCGTCACTGGTCACGGCAGGGACCGCCCACTCGGGAACCGTGGTCGCCGGTGGTCCGACGAGCCCGCTCGGCACCGACGCGACGACCTCCCAGCCAAGGACCGTCGCGGCACCTGGGGTCACCGTCGCACGCCACACGAGTCGCGGCGCAAGCGGGTCGATCACGTCGACTTCGGCGCCGTGCGCGCGAAGCGCGACGCGGGTCCCCGCGGTGTCTTCCCACACGAGCCCGTGGTCTCCCTCGGCTCGCGCGGGCACGTTGGTGCCCGAACGCCCTTGCTTCACCTGGTCCATGTCAGCGAGGTCGCACGCGACCGCCACCTCGAGCGAAAGGGTTACCGGCTCCCGGGTCGCGCACGTGAGCTCGAGCACTTCGCGCACCGAGCCGGGACGGACCTCACGGATCCGGTGCAGCTGCACTGTCGGATCGGCCCCAGGGCTGTCGACGGTACGGAGAAGAGCGACGACCTCGACCGAGCCGGTTCCAGACGAGCCCGAGGCGATCGCTTCCGGTTCACGTCCGCCGACGCTGACCTCAGCCCGCGACAGGAACCGCACGTCGGCGTGGTAACAACCCTGCGCACCCCTTGCCCGTATCTGTCCGTCGGCTGCAGACCAGGCCTGGGTGGGTGCCATCGTCGCGACGAGCAGGTCGTGCAACATCGGCTGCAGGTGCATCACGGTCTCCTTGGGGCAGAGGTGGGGGGCCGATCACCGCTGGCACTCGGCTCGTCCGACCCGACGTCGTGACCGAACCGTGTCTTCCGGTTGGTACCGGACGCTTGACAGCGGGGTGGTGCGTCGCAACTATAGAACCACCGATTTGATCGATCAAATTTCGCAAACGAGCCGATTTGATCGTTCCATTCTGGAACATCGTCGTTCGAGCTGCTCAGGAGCCGTAGTGGACAACACCCGTCCGACCCTTGAGGTCGTCGCCCGGCGCGCCGGGGTCTCCCGGCAAACCGTGTCGAACGTCCTCAACTCCCCGCACGTGGTGCGTGCGGAGACCCTCGAAAGGGTCCAGGCGGCGATCGTCGAGCTCGGCTATCACCTCAACGGTGCGGCACGCCAGCTCCGCACCCGCCGCTCACAGATCCTTGGCCTGCGACTCCAGCCGGTCGAGGACGGCATCAACGGCGCAGTTCTCGACCGGTTCCTGCACGCGCTGACCGAACGGGCACAGTCGCGGGGCTATCGCATCATGCTGTTCACGGCAGCCGACGACCGCGGTGAGATCACGAGCTACCGCGAGCTCCTCGACTCGGCCGATCTCGACGCCTTTGTCCTGACAGGGACCCACCACGGGGACGAGCGCACACGGTGGCTGACCGAGAATGCCATCCCCTTCGTCACGTTCGGGCGCCCGTGGGTCACCGATGACGAGCCCGACGAGCACTCCTGGGTCGACGTGGACGGTGCTGCCGGTACCCGCGCGGCGGTCGAGCACCTCGTCGCGCAGGGGCACTCCCGTATCGGCTTCATCGGCTGGGAGGCCGGATCGGACGTCGGGGACGACCGTCGTGCCGGCTGGGCCAGGGCGATGCAGGCGGCGGGCCTCGCGGACGACGCTGGTCTCGAGCGACTCTCGTCCGCCGTGAACGACGGGGTTCGCCAGGGCGCGCAGGCCACGGAGCGCCTACTCGCCGACGAGAGCCCGACGGCCGTCGTCTGCGCGAGCGACTCCCTCGCTCTCGGAGCCGTCACCGTCGGCCGCGGGCAGCAGTCACCGCTGGCGGTTGTCGGCTTCGACGACACCCCCGTCGCAGCAGCGATCGGGCTGACCAGCGTCGCGCAACCGCTCAGCGAGGCTGCGGCGCGGGCCTTCGACCTTGTCATGCGTCAGATCGGCGGGGGCGACGGCGACGCTGCGGACTCCCACATCCTCTTGGCGCCTCACCTCGTCGTCCGCCAGTCGACGCATCGCCCAGCCTGACCCACCACTTCTCTGGCTCGGACCCGGCACCGTGCCGGGCTGTCAGTTCGCCCACCACGAAGGAGCACGACATGCACGGCACCACCCGTACTCAGCTGCGATCACGTCGGCGCAAGGCCGCCGTCGGCGCTCTCGGCGCCGTGACGCTGCTGGCCCTCGCCGCGTGCGGTAGCTCGGGCAGCGGCACCTCGCCCAGCGCCGCGTCGTCGACCGGCGCAGCGGCGCCCGGCAAGCCGCTGACCGTCCTCATCGGCTCGAGCGGCGATGCCGAGACCACGTCGGTCACCGATGCGGTCGCCGCCTGGTCCAAGCAGAGCGGCACCCAGGCCACCGTCAAGGTGGCCTCCGACCTGGGCCAGGAGCTCACCCAGGGATTCGCCTCCGGTCAACCCGCCGACGTCTTCTACGTCGGCGCGGACTCGCTGCAGGGCTATGCCTCGAACGGTTCGCTCCTCTCGTACGGTGACCAGCTGCCGAACACCGACGACTTCTACAAGTCCCTTCGTGACCAGTTCACCTACAACGGCAAGCTCGTATGCGCGCCCAAGGACTTCTCCACGCTCGCCTTGGTCATCAACACGGACGACTGGGCCGCCGCCGGGCTCACCGACGCGGACATCCCGACAACCTGGGACCAGCTGTCGTCGGTCGCCAAGAAGCTCACGACGGCCGCGCACGTCGGCCTCGGGATCAGCGGGGAGTACGCCCGCCTGGACGTCTTCATGGCTCAGGCCGGTGGGACGATGGAGTCCGCCGACGGGAAGACGGCGACCGTCGACAGCCCCGAGAACCTCGCAGGTCTGAACTACATCAAGGGTCTCCTCAAGGACAAGACGGCCGCGTTCGCCAAGGACCTGGGCACGGGCTGGGGCGGCGAGGCCTTCGGGACCGGCAAGGCAGCGATGACCATCGAGGGCAACTGGATCACCGGCGCGATGTCGAAGGACTACCCGAACATCAAGTACAAGGTCGTCGAGCTGCCCGCCGGGCCAGCAGGCAAGGCCACCCTCCAGTTCACCAACTGCTGGGGCGTCGCCGCCGACTCGGGCAACAAGACCGGAGCGGTGGACCTCGTGAAGTTCCTGACGAGCAAGGACCAGCAGCTCGCCGCGGCCAAGGCCTTCGGAGTCATGCCGTCGATCAAGTCGGCAGCCGCCGGCTGGAGCGAGCTCTACCCGAACATGTCGGCGTTCATCACGTCCGCTGCCTTCGCCAAGAACGTTGTGAACACCAAGGGCTCGGCCGCAGTGATCACAGACTTCAACTCGCAGCTGGGAAGCTTGGCCACCGCGGATCCGAAGGCGATCCTCGCGTCGGTGCAGAAGAACCTGCAGGCAGCGATCAACGCGGGCTGACGCAGCGTCCACCCGCACCTGTCACAGGTGCGGCGCGCCCACCGCGGGCGCGCCGCACCCGAGGCCAAGAGGAGACCACTGATGGTGGCAACAGAAGCAGTTCCGCGGCGGCGGTCGCATCGATCGGGTACGCACGGCCGCGAGGCCGCCTCCGGCTGGCTCTTCGTCAGCCCGATGCTGCTCCTGCTCGGCCTGTTCCTGGTCGTCCCGGTCGTCATGGCCGCCTGGGTGAGCGTGTCCAACTGGTCCGGCCGCGGGAGCCCGTTCGGTGCAGGCGTGAGCTTCGTCGGGGTCAAGAACTACAACGCATTGCTGGTCGGCGGCGGCCTCGCCACCTCTGACCTGGGTGCCGCGCTTCGCAACAACGTCTACTACGTACTCCTCGTCGTGCCCGTCCAGACCGCGGTCTCGCTGTTCCTCGCGATCGCGGTCAACCGCAAGATCCTGCGCGGCAAGGGCTTCTTCCGAACGGCGTTCTACTTCCCGTCGGTGACGAGCTCGGTCGCGATCACCGTGCTGTGGCTCTTCCTGTTCTCCACGACCGGCGCGATCAACGCGATCCTCGCGAAGATCGGCGTGAACGGCCCGAACTGGTTCAACGACCCACGTGGTCTCATCCACCTCTTGCTGGGAGCACTCGGCGTCGACACCGCTCCGAGCGCCTTGGCGAACCACGGGCTCCTCGGCGTCTCCTGGTGGGAGTGGCTCGCAGGCCCGAGCGTCGCGATGACAGCTCTCATCCTCATGGCGATCTTCACGACCTCCGGCACGCTCATGCTGCTGTTCCTCGCAGCGTTGCAGGCGATCTCCGGTGAGGTCGAAGAGGCCGCGAGCATCGACGGCGCATCCGCGTGGCAGCGGTTCCGCTACGTGACGCTCCCGATGCTGCGCCCGACGGTCTTCACCGTCGTCACCCTCGGCCTGATCGGCTCCTGGCAGGTCTTCGATCAGATCTACACGGGGACCAAGGGCGGCCCCGCCAAGACCACGATGACCCCCGCCTACCTGTCCTACAGCTCCGCGTTCGCCGACTTCCAGTGGGGCCAGGGCGCCGCAATCGCCTTCATCCTCTTCTTCATCATCGTCGCGTTCACCGCCGTGCAGCGTGCCGCACTGCGAGAGCGCGGCCCGAAGCGTCGCCGCACCGTGAGGAGTGCACGATGACCGTCGCGCCCCCGACCGCCTCGACCCGGCCGGTCGTCTCGACACCGGATCACCTCGCTGCGAGCAGGCGCCGACGACGGCGTCGCCTGATCGCCGCCGGGCTGAGCTACGCGCTCCTGATCACGCTCGCGACGCTGTACATCTACCCGTTCCTGGTCCAGGTCGCGACGTCGTTCAAGACCGACGCCGAAGCCACGGCGAACGCCCTCTCGCTGACTCCCCGGACCTGGACGGCGGCCGCGTACCAGAAGCTGTTCCTCAACTCCGACTTCCCGTTGTGGTTCCGCAACTCGGTGATCGTCACCGTGTTCGTCACCCTCGGACGCGTGTTCTTCGACTCTCTCGCGGGCTACTCGCTCTCCCGGCTGCACTGGCGCGGTCGGGGCGTCGTCTACGCAGGCCTGGTCGCCGTGATGGCGGTGCCCGGTGTCGTCCTGCTGATCCCGAAGTTCCTCGTGATCAAGGAGCTCGGCATCTACAACACCTGGGCCGGGATGATCATCCCCCTGCTCGTGGACGCGGCCGGAGTGTTCATCATGAAGAACTTCTTCGAGTCGATCCCCGTCAGCGTCGAAGAGGCCGCCCGCATCGACGGGGCGGGAACCTTCCGCGTGTACTGGTCGATCGTGCTGCCGATGGCACGCCCGGCGCTCATCACGATCGCCATCCTGTCCTTCCAGGGATCGTGGAACGAGCTGTCCCACTTCATCGTCGCGTCCAACGACCCCGGACTCGTCACGCTCACCAAGGGCGTCGCGCAGCTCGCGTCCGGCCAGCTCGGCTCCGGGAACCAGTACCCGCTCAAGCTCGCCGCGGCCGCCATCATGACGGTGCCGGTCGCCGTGCTGTTCTTCGTCTTCCAGCGCCGCATCATGAACACCAGCGCAGGGGCGGAGAAGGGGTGAACGGCGTGGTAGGCGCCCGCCTCGACGACGCAGGTCCCGTACGAGACCCGGCCTAGAATTCGCCCATGCGCTTCCTCCCCGACCACACCGCCACCAGCGACCTCACCTATGGTGACGTCTTCCTCGTCCCGTCGGCGAGCGAGGTCGCCTCGAGGTTCGACGTCGACCTCACGACCGTGGACGGGACCGGGACGACGATCCCGGTGGTCGTGGCGAACATGACCGCCGTCGCCGGTCGTCGGATGGCCGAGACCGTCGCTCGCCGTGGCGGTCTCGCCGTGATCCCGCAAGACATCCCCGTCGAGGTCGTCGCCGACGTCGTGTCCGACGTCAAGGCCAAGCACCCCGTCGTCGAGAGTGCGGTGGTGGTGTCCCCGCACGACACCGTGCACACCGCGCTGACCCTGATCGGCAAACGGTCGCACGGAGCCGCCGTCGTCGTCGTGGACGGCCGCCCGGTGGGAGTCGTCGCCGAGGCGGACTGCGTGGGGGTCGACCGCTTCACCCAGGTCGGCGACGTCATGACCACGAACCCCACGGTCATCACCCTCGACGTCGTCACCGAGGGTGGGCCGCACGGGCTCGAGGCCGCGTTCGAGGCGCTGCACGCGTCGCGGCGGCGCTTCTCCCCCGTCGTCCGCGACGGCGAGCTCGTCGGCGTGCTGACCCAGGTCGGCGCGCTGCGCTCGTCGATCTACGACCCTGCCCTCGACGCACACGGTCGGCTGCGGATCGCGGCCGCCGTCGGGATCAACGGTGACGTCCGGGCGAAGGCCGCGGCGCTGCTCGAGGCCGGGGTGGACGCGTTGATCGTCGACACCGCGCACGGGCACCAGCGCAAGATGTTCGAGGCTCTCGCCGCGGTGCGGTCCCTCGACCCGGACGTCCCGGTCGTCGCGGGGAACGTCGTCACCGCAGCGGGGACGCGTGACCTCATCGAGGCCGGTGCGGACATCGTCAAGGTCGGCGTCGGCCCCGGCGCGATGTGCACCACGCGGATGATGACCGCCGTCGGGCGTCCGCAGTTCTCCGCCGTGCTCGAGTGCGCGACCGAGGCGCGCCGGCTCGGGGCGCACGTCTGGGCCGACGGCGGGGTTCGGCACCCGCGCGACGTCGCGCTGGCCCTCGCCGCGGGCGCCTCTCAGGTGATGGTCGGGTCCTGGTTCGCCGGGACGCACGAGTCCCCCGGCGACCTGCACGACGACGGCTCGGGTCGGCTGTACAAGGAGAGCTTCGGCATGGCGTCCGCCCGGGCGGTCGCCGCACGTAGCAGCGGCGGAACCGCATTCGACCGTGCCCGGAAGGCCCTGTACGAGGAGGGCATCTCCTCGTCGCGGATGTACCTCGACCCGCGCCGGCCCGGGGTCGAGGACCTCATCGACCACATCACCTCCGGGCTGCGGTCCGCGTGCACGTACGTCGGTGCACGCACCCTCGAGGAGTTCACCGATCGGGCCGTCGTCGGCATCCAGTCCGCCGCCGGGTACGAGGAGGGTCGCCCTCTCCCGGAGGGCTGGTGACGGTTCCGGCCGCCCCGTCCGCGGCGTCCGCCCGCGCCCAGCTCGCCGAGCTGTGCGCGCGGGCACCCGCGCACTGGCCGGCGTCGACGGGCGCGCGCGTGCCGGGCGCCGACCCGCGACCGGCGGCGGTGCTCGTCCTCTTCGGGGTGCTCGACGCGACCGCGTCGACGGTCGCTGCTGCCCCGGTGGCACGAGATCTCGACGTGCTGCTGCTGCGTCGGGCGTCGACCCTCACGGACCATGCAGGACAGGTCGCGTTCCCCGGTGGACGGATCGATGCCGTCGACGCCGGGCCCGTCGACGCCGCGCTGCGGGAGGCGGTCGAGGAGACCGGGCTCGACCCGTCCGGCGTCGAGACGCTCGGCACCCTACCGGCGCTCGAGCTGGCCGTGAGCAACCACCTCGTCACCCCGGTACCCGCCTGGTGGCGCCGGCCGACCCCCGTCGTGGCGGTCGACCACGCCGAGACGGTCGACGTCTACCGCGTGCCGGTCGCCGACCTGCTCCACCCGGACAACCGGGGTTCCACCGCCCGCGCCCGAGGCGGACGCCCCTGGCGCGCGCCGGCGTTCGTCGTCGGCGAGCTCGTGGTCTGGGGGTTCACCGCGATCGTCCTGGACCGGATGTTCGACGCCCTGTCCTGGACCCAGCCCTGGGACCGCGACCGGACGATCGACCTCACCCCCTGACACCGGGTCGAGTGGAGCGTTCTGCTAGCGACACGCGGGCGTGTCGCAGCAGAACGCTCCACTCGACCGGTTGGGGGGTGAGGGTCAGGCGGTGACGAGGGAGCGCAGCACGTACTGCAGGATGCCGCCGTTGCGGTAGTAGTCCGCCTCTCCGGGGGTGTCGATGCGGACGACCGCGTCGAACGACACCGACGTCCCGTCGGCCCGGGTCGCCGTGACCGCCACCGTCGAGGGCGTCACGCCGTCGTTCAGGGCTGCCACCCCGGTGATGTCGAACGTCTCGGTGCCGTCGAGCCCGAGGCTCGCCGCGGACTCCCCCGCCGGGAACTGCAACGGGAGCACGCCCATGCCGATGAGGTTCGAGCGGTGGATGCGCTCGAAGCTCTCGGTGATCACGGCCTTGACGCCCAGCAGCGCCGTGCCCTTGGCCGCCCAGTCGCGCGACGACCCGGAGCCGTACTCCTTGCCGCCGAGGATCACCAGCGGGGTACCGGCCGCCGCGTAGTCCTGCGCGGCGTCGTAGATGGTGTCCTGCGCGCCGGTGACGAAGTTGTACGTGAAGCCACCCTCGACGTCGTCCAGCAGCTGGTTGCGCAGCCGGATGTTCGCGAACGTGCCCCGGATCATGACCTCGTGGTTCCCGCGGCGCGAGCCGTAGGAGTTGAAGTCACGACGCTCGACGCCGTGCTCGGCGAGGTAGCGACCGGCGGGGCTGTCGGCCTTGATCGCGCCGGCCGGGCTGATGTGGTCGGTCGTGACGGAGTCGCCGAGCTTGGCCAGCACGCGGGCGCCGGCGATGTCGGTCACCGGGTCGGGCGTCATCGTCATGCCGTCGAAGTACGGCGGCTTGCGGACGTAGGTGGACCCGCCGTCCCAGTCGAACGTGCTCCCCTCCGGAGTCGGGAGCGCACGCCACTGGTCGTCACCGGCGAACACGTCGGCATAGTCCGTGGTGAACATCGCGCGGTTGATGGCACTGTCGATCGTCGACTGGACCTCGTCGGCACTCGGCCAGATGTCCCGCAGGAACACCGGCTGCCCTGCCTCGTCCCGACCCAAGGGCTCGTGCTCGAAGTCGAACTCCATCGTCCCCGCGAGCGCGTACGCGATGACCAGGGGCGGCGACGCGAGGTAGTTCATCTTGATGTCGGGGTTGATGCGCCCCTCGAAGTTCCGGTTGCCGGACAGCACCGACACGACCGCGAGGTCGTTCGCGTTGACCGCGGCCGAGACCTCGTCGGCGAGCGGCCCCGAGTTCCCGATGCACGTGGTGCAGCCGTAGCCGACCAGGTGGAAGCCGAGCTTCTCGAGGTACGGCCACAGCTGGGCCTTCTCGTAGTAGTCGGTCACGACCTTCGAGCCCGGCGCCATCGAGGTCTTGACCCAGGGCTTGGCCGTGAGGCCCTTCTCGACGGCCTTCTTGGCGAGGAGCCCGGCGGCGAGCATCACCGACGGGTTGGACGTGTTGGTGCACGACGTGATCGAGGCGATCGCCACAGCGCCGTGGAACAGCTCGTAGCTGTCGCCGGAGGGTGGGGTCACGGTCACCGTGCGTCGGTGCGTCGTCGACACCGCCGGGGAGTCCGACGCCGGGAACGACTCCTGCTCCGCCTCGTCGACGCCGTTGCGGACCTCCGGGGCGTAGGTCGGCAGGTCGCGCTGGAACGCCGACTTGGCGTTGGTCAGCTCGATGCGGTCCTGCGGGCGCTTGGGCCCGGCGATCGACGGCACGACGCTCGAGAGGTCGAGCTCGAGGTACTCGGAGAAGACCGGCTCGGTGTACCCGGGGTCCGTCGGGTCGAGCCACATGCCCTGCTCCTTGGCGTACGCCTCGACCAGGGCGACCTGCTCATCACTGCGTCCCGTGAGGCGCAGGTAGTCGAGCGTGACGGCGTCGATCGGGAAGATCGCCGCGGTGGACCCGAACTCCGGGCTCATGTTGCCGATCGTGGCGCGGTTGGCGAGCGGCACGGCCGCGACGCCGTCGCCGTAGAACTCGACGAACTTGCCGACCACCCCGTGCTGGCGGAGCTGCTGCGTGATCGTGAGGACGACGTCGGTCGCGGTGACGCCGGCCGGGATCTGACCGGTGAGCCGGAAGCCCACCACGCGCGGGATAAGCATCGACACGGGCTGCCCCAGCATGGCGGCCTCAGCCTCGATGCCGCCGACGCCCCAGCCGAGGACGCCGAGGCCGTTGACCATCGTCGTGTGCGAGTCGGTGCCGACGCACGTGTCGGGGTAGGCCCGCAGCACGGTCGCGCCGTCGACCGTCACCTCGCGGGTCATCACGCCGCGCGCCAGGTACTCGATGTTGACCTGGTGGACGATCCCGGTGCCCGGGGGCACGACCTTGAAGTCGTCGAACGCCGTCTGCCCCCAGCGCAGGAACTGGTAGCGCTCGCGGTTGCGCTCGTACTCGAGCTCGACGTTCCGTCGGAACGCGTCGGCGCGTCCGGCGACGTCGATCTGCACCGAGTGGTCGATCACGAGCTCGGCGGGTGCGAGGGGGTTGATCCGGGACGGGTCGCCGCCGAGGTCGACGACGGCCTCGCGCATCGTGGCGAGGTCGACGACGCACGGGACTCCCGTGAAGTCCTGCATAATGACGCGGGCCGGCGTGAACTGGATCTCGGTGTCCGGCTGCGCGTCCGGGTCCCACCCGGCGATCGCGCGCACGTGGTCCGCGGTCGTGTTGGCGCCGTCCTCGGTGCGCAGCAGATTCTCCGCGAGGACCTTCAGGCTGTACGGGAGACGCTCGGTCCCCGGGACGGCCGAGAGGCGGTAGATCTCGTACGCGGTCTCTCCGACCTGGAGGGTCCCCTTCGACCCGAACGTGTCGACGCTGCTCACTGCTGGCTCCTTCGGCTGGCGCTTCACCCGACGCACGCAGGGCCGTCGGGCCGGGTGACGAGGCCGCTCTCACCCCAGGGCGGAGCGGCTCGCAATTATCTCGACATCAAGATACATCGTAGCGGCCGCGCGTGCGCGTGCGACGGGCTTCCATCATGCAGGACGCAGCATCGACCTGCCGCGACCGTGCCACCGGCCCACCAGCTCGATGCCCGCGCAGCCGACCGCCCCGGCCACCAGGACGGCGACACCCGACCCCGCCGTGAGGACGTGCAGCGCGAAGAACCCGCGCGCCACCGGCAGGAGGAACGCGCCCACCCCCGCCGCAGCCATCACGGCGACCAAGGAGACCTTCCACCACCGCCACGGCCGGGCGAGCACGCCGATCAACCAGAGCCCGCAGCACAGCAGGACCGCCGTCGCGGCCGATCGCGCCTCCTGCTCGGCGACCCGCGACCGCAGCACCAGGTGGACCGTGAACACGACGCCACCCATGAGCACCCCGGACGGCACCGCGAGGCGCAGTACGCGCGGCAGGAACCCCGGGAGGTACCGCTGCGCGTTCGGCGCGAGCGCGAGGAAGAACGCGGGGATGCCGATCGTGAGCGCACTGACCAGGGTGAGATGACGCGGCTGGAACGGGTACGGCACCACGAGCAGCACGCTCGCGACGACGAGCAGCGCGGCGTAGGTCGTCTTGCTGAGGAACAGGTTCGCGACCCGCTCCATGTTGGCGATCACCCGCCGGCCCTCCCCGACGACGCCGGGCAACGACGAGAACCTGCCGTCCAGCAGGACGAGCCGGGCGACCGCCTTCGTGGCGGCCGCGCCCGACCCCATCGCGATCCCGAGGTCCGCATCCTTGAGCGCGAGCGCGTCGTTCACGCCGTCGCCGGTCATCGCCACCGTGCGTCCCGCGTGCTGCAAGGCATGCACCATCGCACGCTTCTGCTCGGGCGTGACCCGACCGAACACGTGCTCCGTCGCCATCACGGCGGACAGCTCGGCGATGTCGGTCGGGAGGGTGGTCGCGTCGACCCCCACCACCTCCGCACCCGTCCCGCGCAGGTCCAGGGCGGTCGCGATCGCGGCGACGGTGGCCGGGTCGTCGCCCGAGATCACCGTCAGCTCGACACCCTGGTCGCGGAAGTACGCGAGGGTCGTCGCCGCGTCGGGCCGCAGGTGCTCGCGCAGCACGACGAGCACGACCGGCACGAGGTCTGCCGGCAGCGCCGGCTCGTCAGCCATCGGCAGGCTCTCGGCCCGGCACAGCACGAGGACCCGTGCCCCGTCCTGCGCGATCGCACCGGCTCGCTCGAGGACCGACGCCGACCCCGCCGACCCCGCCGCGAGGACGATGCTCGGCGCCCCCAGCACCCAGGTGCCGGTCGCGGTCCGGACGGCGCTCCACTTCCGCGCCGACGAGAACGCGACCGCACCGTCGACCGGGGCAGGCACGACGCCCACCAGCCCCGTCGAGATCGCCGCAGCGGTGACGTTGGCCTCGGGGTCGGCGGCCATCGCGGCGAGCGCCTCGCGGGCACCGGGAACCACCGCGACGTCCTCGAACCGGTCCAGCGCCATCGTGCCGTCGGTGAGGGTCCCCGTCTTGTCCAGGCACAGCACGTCGACCCGCGCGAGCACCTCGACCGCGGGGAGCTCCTGCACCAGGACCTGGCGCCGAGCCAGGACCACGGCAGCCAGCGCGAAGTTGATCGACGTGAGCAGGACGAGGCCCTCGGGAACCATGCCGACCACACCGGCGACGCCGGACACCGCAGCCGACCGCCACGACCCGTCCGCGAGCGCGGCCTGCCACCCGCCGTGCGCCCGGATCTGGCTCCACATGAGCAGCGCGCTCAGCGGGCCGATCATCCAGGCGACGACGACGAGCACCCGGTTGATCCCCGTGCGGAGCTCGGACCTGACCAGGGAGAACCGCCGCACCGAGCTCGTCAGACGGTTCGCGTACGAGTCCGCTCCGACGTGGTGCACGCGGGTGGTGGCCGACCCGGCGACGACGATCGAGCCGGAGAGCACGTCGTCCCCGGCACTCTTGACCACCGCGGCGGACTCTCCCGTCAGGAGCGACTCGTCGACCTCGAGACCCGACGGGCGGAGCACGGTGGCATCCACCGGGACCTGGTCGCCCGCGCCGATCAGCAAGAGGTCGTCGACGACGATCTCGCGGACGTCGATCGACGTCTCGGTGCCGTCCCGGACGACGCGCGCGTCGGGTGCGTTCAGGATCGACAGGCGGTCGAGGACCAGCTTGGCCCGGTACTCGCCGATCACGCCGATCGCCGCGTTGAACACCAGCACGCCGCCGAACAGCGCGTCCTGCCACTGACCGACGACCAGCACGACCACGAGCGCCGCACCGAGGATCCCGTTGAACAGCGTGAAGACGTTCCCCCGAAGGATCGCACCGACACTGCGCGACGACGTGCTCGTCACGTCGTTCACGCGACCGTCGGCGACGCGCGCTGCGACCTCGTCCGCGGTCAGACCGACGACGTCGGCGAGCGGCGGTCCGGACCGTGTCGTCTCGCTGTCTGCCACGCCCCGAGCCTAGGGGTGACCCGCCCCTCGGGACGATCTTCGTCCTGATCGGGGACGGTGACGGCGTGCCGGGACCTCCGACCCTCGCCACCACCGGCCGACCTCAGGATGCTCGGACCGTGACCATCCTCGTGGCGTACGGATCGTCGCGCCACGGCACCGCGGGTCTCGCGGAGATGATCGCCGAGGCGTTCGTCAGGCTCGGCCACGAGGCGGTCGCGCTGCCGGCACGGACGGCGGGCCCACCCGCCGGCTACGACGCCGTCGTCGTGGCGGGCTCGATCAGCGCCGGACGCTGGCACCGGGACGCCCGCCGATGGGTGAGGAGCCACGCCCAGATCCTTCGTGCGACACCCACCTGGCTGGTGACCTCGGGCCCGCTCGACGACTCCGCGCGCAGCGGGGCCCTCCCACCGATCCCCCAGGTGGCCTCCGCCATGGATCTGGTGGCGGCGCGGGGACACATGACCTTCGGAGGGTTCCTCGCCCCGGACGCCCGCGGCTTCCCCGCCTCGGCGATGGCCCGGACCCGGTCCGGCGACTGGCGCGACCCCGAGCACGTCCGCGAGTGGGTCGCCTCCGTCGACGCCGAGCTCAGCGCGATCTGAGCCGGGTCACTCGCTTCGGTCCAGCACCGCGACGCACTCGACGTGGTGCGTCATCGGGAACAGGTCGAAGGCCCGGATGCCGGTGAGGCCGTAGCCGGCCTCGGCGAAGTAGGAGACGTCCCGCGCCAGGGCCGCAGGATCGCACGCGACGTACACGACCCGGTCCGGGCGCAGCGCACCGATCTGTCCGACGATCGCCCGACCGGCGCCCGTCCGTGGGGGGTCGAGCACGATCGCGTCGGCGTGCACGAGGGACGCGTCTGCGTCCGGGTCGGCGAGCACGCGGGACACGTCGCCGTGCAGCAGGGTCACGTTGCGTCGCAGGTGCGCGTTGCGTCGCGCGTCGTGGACGGCGCGCTCGTCGCCCTCGACGGCCACGACCTGGCCCGTCGGACCGACCGCGTCCGCGAGCGGGGCGCTGAACAGTCCCGCACCGGAGTAGAGGTCCACCACGGTCGCACCGTCGAGGTCCAGCCCCTCGAGCCCGTCGAGCACCGCCTCGACGAGGGTGGTGGGCGCGGCACGGTGCACCTGCCAGAAGCCGTCCGCCGTGACGCGGTACCGATACTGCTGTCCGCGAGCCGGCACGAGCTCGTGCACCGCAGTCCGCACCTGAGCCCCGGTGGCGGCACGGTGCCGTGCGAGGTCCCACAGCACCCCGTCCACCAGGACCACCGGGAGGTCGCCGCCGACGGGTGCGATCGCCTCGATCCGCGCACCGACGGGCCAGCGCCGGTCGAAGAGCTCGAGGTCACCGATCGCCTCGACCGCGAGCGGCATCGAGTCGAGCGCCTGGATCCGGTGGGACCGGTACCCGCGCATGCCGGCGCGGCCGTCGTCGTCGACGACGAGGTCGATCCGGGTACGCCACCGCAGACCGCCGCGCTCGTCCTCACCCGGGAGGCCGTGCACATCGACGGCACGATCGTCGTGCGCGAGCCGCCGGAGCTGCTCCGCGACCACGAACTCCTTCCACCGCCTCTGCGCGCCGAGCGCCAGGTGCGCGAGCTCACCGCCACCGACGCCCCCGGGCCCGGCAGCCGGCCATGCCGACGGGACGCGGTCCGGTGAGGGCTCGAGGATCTCGACCGCGTCGGCGCGCCAGAGCGAGGCCTCCGCACCGGCCTGCGTCAACCGTGCGAGGACCCGTTCGCCGGGGGCCGTGTGCCGCACGAACACGACGCGTCCGTCGTGCCGTGCCACGCAGTGCCCGCCGTGCGCCACGGGGCCGATCTCGAGCTCGAGCAGCGGCGCGTCGCTCGGGACCTCGTCGGTCACGGGACGCGGGCGCGGAACGCGGCGGCCGGACGCCGGGCGCCCGTCCCGTGCGGCGGGCCTGCCCGTGGTCCGTGGCCGGCTGCCTCGTTCAGAAGCCACGACGCGCCGCCCCTCGGACGCGGTCCTCGAGGCCGGTCTGCCCCTCGCTCGAGACGAGCTGCCACGGCACCGAGGCGACCACCACCCCGGGGGTGAACAGCAGACGGCCCTTGAGGCGCAGCGCGCTCTGGTTGTGCAGCAGCTGCTCCCACCAGTGACCGACCACGTACTCGGGGATGTACACGACGACGAGGTCGCGCGGGCTCTCCCGCCGGATCGACCGCACGTAGGTGAGGATCGGCCGGGTGATCTCGCGGAACGGCGAGTCGAGGACCTTGAGCGGCACCGGGAGAGCCAGCGCCTCCCACTCGGCCCTCAGCCGGGCGACGTCGTCGGGATCGACACCGACGCTGACCGCCTCGAGGACCTGGGGCCGCGAGGCGCGCGCGTACGCGAGCGCGCGCATCGTGGGGCGGTGGACGTGGGACACGAGCACGATCGCGTGGACCCGGCTCGGCAAGGCCTTGGCCGCGGCGGGGTCCGGGCCGAGCGCGAGCTCGCGGCGCACGAGGTCGTAGTGCCGGCGGATCGACTTCATGAGGACGAAGACGCAGATCATCGCGAGGATCGCGATCCACGCCCCTCGGGTGAACTTGGTGATCAGCACGACGATCAGCACGGTCGCGGTCATGAGGAAGCCGAAGGCGTTGATGACGCGTGAGCGCTGCATCTTCGCCCGCACCTGGCCGTCCGTCTCGGTCGCCAGGTGCCGCGTCCAGTGCCGGACCATGCCGAGCTGGCTGAGGGTGAACGAGACGAACACCCCGACGATGTACAGCTGGATCAGCCGGGTGACCTGCGCGTCGAAGGCCCAGATCAGGGTGATCGCGGCGATCGCCAACGTGACGATCCCGTTCGAGAACGCGAGCCGGTCGCCACGGGTGTGCAGCTGCCGGGGCAGGTAGCCGTCCTTCGCGAGGATCGACCCGAGCACCGGGAACCCGTTGAACGCGGTGTTCGCCGCAAGGACGAGGATCAACCCGGTCAGGGCGGCGATCAGGTAGAACGCCGGGCTGAACGAGCCGAAGACCGTGTGCGAGAGCTGGGCGATCACCGGGTCCTGGACGAAGCCGGGGCCGACGGGCTTGCCGTCGATCATGAGCTGCTCGGACGGGATCTCGACGAAGTGGATCCCGGTCCACCGCGCGAGCATGAGGATCGACATCACCATGCCGATCGACAGGCCACCGAGCATGAGCAACGTCGTCGCGGCGTTCTTGCTCTTCGGCTTGCGGAAGGCCGGGACCCCGTTGCTGATCGCCTCGACCCCGGTGAGCGCGGCACAGCCGGAGGCGAACGCGCGCAGCACGAGGAAGCCACCGGCGATCCCCATCAGCCCCTGCTCGAAGCCCGGCTCCGCGAGCATCTCGTAGCTCGAGCTCGACGCCATCGGAAGGTTGCCGAGGAAGTGCCGGGCGACGCCGACGACCGCCATCGACCCGATCGCGAACATGAACAGGTACGTCGGGATCGCGAAGGCGGTCCCGGACTCCTTCACGCCACGCAGGTTGATCATCGCGATGATCACGACGAGGGAGATCGCGAACACCGCCTCGTGGCCGCGAAGGGCCGGGATCGCGGCGGCGGCGTACTGGGCGCCGGACGAGATCGAGACGGCGACCGTGAGGATGTAGTCGACCAGCAGGGCGCTCGCCACGGTCACCCCGGCGGTCGGGCCGAGGTTCACGGTGCTGACCTCGTAGTCGCCGCCGCCGGACGGGTACGCGTGCACGTTCTGGCGGTAGGACGCGACGACCGTCGCCAGCACCGCGACGACCGCGACACCGACCCACGGAGAGATCGACACCGCTGCGAGACCGGCGACCGACAGGGTCAGCAGGATCTCGTCCGGCGCGTAGGCGACCGACGAGAGGGCGTCGGACGCGAACACCGGAAGGGCGATGCGTTTGGGCAGGAGGGTGTGCCCCAGATGCTCGCTGCGGACCGGACGGCCGAGCAGCAAGCGTTTGGCGGCGTCGGCGATGTCGGACACAATCGACCATGCTAAGCACTGGACAGCGCGAGCGCGCAACGACGCCGACGCTGTAGCGTCTCCGGTTGTGCACTTCGTCATCATGGGATGCGGCCGAGTCGGCGCCACGCTCGCCCAGTCGCTCGAGAGCCACGGCCACTCCGTCGCCGTCATCGACCAGAATCCGGACGCGTTCCGGCGCCTCGATGCGGGTTTCGCGGGCAACAAGGTCACCGGCCTCGGGTTCGACCGCGACATCTTGACCCAGGCAGGGATCGACGAGGCGAACGGCTTCGCCGCGGTCTCCGACGGGGACAACTCGAACATCCTCGCCGCGCGTGTCGTGCGCGAGATGTACGGCGTGGAGAACGTCGTCGCCCGCATCTACGACCCGCACCGCGCCGAGATCTACCAGCGCCTCGGGATCCCGACCGTCGCGACCGTCCGATGGACCGCGGACCAGGTGCTGCGTCACCTGCTCCCGATGGGCGCGACCGACGAGTTCCGTGACGCCTCCGGCCAGCTGCGCCTGTGCCAGGTGGACGTGCACCCCGGCTGGATCGGCAAGCCGCTCCGGCACATCGAGGAGGTCACCGGTGCCAGGGTCGCGTACCTCACCCGGTACGGCGACGGTGTCCTGCCCGGGGAGGACAGCGTGCTGCAGGAGGCAGACGACCTGCACCTCCTCATGCGCTCCGAGCACTCCGCCTCGGTCGAACGCACCCTGACCCGAGCCCCGGAGGCCTCCTGATGCGCGTCGTGATCGCTGGTGCCGGCTCGGTGGGGCGCTCGATCGCGCGCGAGCTGCTCGGGCACGGGCACGAGGTCACCCTGATCGACCGTCAGCCGTCGGCGATGCGGATCGCCTCCGTCGCGGACGCCGAGTGGCTGCTCGCCGACGCGTGCGAGATGCCCACCCTCACCGAGGCGAAGGTCGACGAGTGCGACGTGGTCGTCGCCGCGACCGGTGACGACAAGGCCAACCTCGTCATCTCGCTGCTGGCCAAGACCGAGTACGGGGTCCCGCGCACGGTCGCACGCGTCAACAATCCCAAGAACGAGTGGATGTTCGACGAGGCGTGGGGGGTCGACGTCGCCGTGTCGACGCCCCGGATCATGACCGCGATGGTCGAGGAGGCCGTCGCGGTGGGCGACCTCGTCCGGATCTTCACGTTCCACCAGTCCGGCGCCGACATCCTCGAGCTCACGCTGCCCGACGACTCCCCGATCGCCGGGATCCGGGTCGGTCAGGTCGTCTGGCCGACGGACACCGTGCTCGCGTGCATCGTCCGGGGCGACCGGCCGATCGCGCCGAGCGCGGACGACACCCTCGAGGCCGGCGACGAGCTCATGTTCGTCACGGGTCGAGAGGCGGACGAGAAGGAGCTGGAGCACCTGCTCGTGGCCGGACCAGGAGCCAGCTGAGCCACAGGCCGACGGCGAACAGCGGGACACCCATGACGAGCTTCGCGGTGCCCAGCCAGCCGACCGTGGAGTCCAGGTAGAGCGGGACCTGCACGAGCAGCCGGAGCCCGAAGAGCACGACCCAGATCCACGTCGCCCAGGTGTAGGCGCGCCGCAGGGCCCCGGCGTCCGGATCGGTCCGCCAGCCCATCCCGTCTCCGCGGACCAGCGCGACGATGACGCCCACACCGGGCCAGCGCGCCAGGATCGAGACGAGTGCGCCGGCGGACCAGCCCGCGTTCACCCACAGTCCCCACGCGAAGAAGTTCTTCGACTCCCCCGAGCGCCAGGCCCAGACGACGCCGATGCCGACGCCGAGGATCCCCGACATGGCCTGCGTGACCGGGGTCCCCTGGACGAGCCGGAGCACGACGGCCACCGCTGCCCCCGCGATCGAGACGATCAACGAGAGGGACAGGTCGCTCGTCGCGACGAAGGCCACGACGAACACCAGGCCGGGCAGCACCGACTCGATCAGCCCGCGGACCCCGCCGACGGCGGCACTCACCGAGAAGTCGTCCGCCGCGATGGCCCGCAGGCCTCGTTCGCTCACCCGGTCACTCGCCCTGGCGCGGGCGCAGCTCGTACCGGGGGTTGAAGATCACCCGGCGACCGTCGACCGCACACACGCGCCCCTCGAGCTTGAGGCGGCGCCCCGGCTCGATCCCGGCGATCTCACGACGTCCGAGCCAGACGAGGTCGATCGTGCCGCTGCCGTCGTACAGCTCGGCCTCGAGCGCGGGCACGCCCTCCCGCGGGCGGAGCGTGACGGACCGCAGGATGCCGCTCACCGTGACGTGGCTGCGCGCGGGGAGCTCGCTCAGCGCCATGCACCCCTGCTGCTTCGACTCGGTCCGCTCCTCGTCCGCCTCGATCTCCGTCTGGGAGGCGAAGGCGCGGTGCAGCGTTTCCTTGAGCGTCATCGGATCTCCGTGATCTCGGGGCCGCGACGCAGCAGGTCGAGGTCGGATGCCTGGCGCGCCTCGGGGTCCTGAGGCACGACCGGCGCGGACTGACCGGGGAGGCGGAGCGCGAGCAGGTCGCGCGGGGCACGCGCCTCCTGACCGCGGTCGACCACGATGTCCGCGAAGACGGCCTCGAGCGCACGCGCCGCTTCAGGGTCGACGGCAGCGCGACCGGTGATCACGCCGCGCAGGAACCACCGAGGGCCGTCGGCGCCGACGAACCGCGCCGGCCGGTGGCCCGTGCGGCCTTCCTCGGTCCGCACCGGGAGCCGCGCGAGCAGCTCGCGGCCGAACGGACCAGGCAGGTCGTCGGCCGAGCCGCCCTGCTTCACGATCGACTCGGCGATCTCCTCGCGGATCTCGTCCCAGATGCCCTCGGTGCGCGGCGCCGCGAAGGCCTGCACCTGGAGGGCCGACCCGTCCAGGTTGACCGCGGCCGCGCTGACCACCTCGGTGGCCTTGTCGATCTCCATCCGGAGCTCCATGCCGACGACCCCGGGGAGCCAGATCGACCCGAGGTCGACGCGCGTGCCGAGGCCGTCGACCTCGCTCACGTCCCACGGACCGTGGTCTCGCTCAGGCACCAGGACGTTCTCCGGGGCGCCCTCGTCCGGGACGCTCTCGGCGACCTCGTCGGGGGTGTCGATCTCGGTCACGGCGTCGTCAGCGGCTGCATCGTTCGCTGCGCCGCGGCGGAACAGACCCACCAGTGCTCTCCTCACTCACGCGTGCGCTCGTCGGCACACACATTGTCAAGTCTAGGCCGACTCGCGCGAGCCGGTCGTGCGCACGGGCACCGACGTCATCCGTTCGTGGTCCCGGTCGCGGCCTGCCAGCCCCCGCTCGACCCGAAACCGCCCTCGCCCCGGTGCGATCCGGGCAGGTGCTCCACCTGGACGAACCGCGCACGCTCGACCTGCTGGATGACGAGCTGGGCGATCCGGTCGCCGCGGGACAGGTGCAGCGTCTCGACCTCGTCGGTGTTCAGGAGCGTGACCTTGATCTCGCCGCGGTAGCCGGCATCGACCGTGCCTGGGGCGTTGACGATGGTCAGGCCGTGCCGCGACGCGAGGCCCGATCGCGGGTGGACGAACGCCGCGTAGCCGTCCGGCAGCGCGACCGCGACCCCTGTCGGCACCGTGACCCTCGTGCGCGGCGGGATCTCGACGTCGACCCGCGTGACCAGGTCGGCGCCGGCGTCGCCGGGATGAGCGTAGGCAGGCACAGGCAGACCCTCGTCGAGGAGCTGGAGCAGGACGTCGATCGTGCCGTCTGTTCTCACGGGGTCGCACTCTAGCCTCACTGCACCTGAGATGCTGGTGCCGTGCACACGACCTCGTCGCCCGACAGTCCCGCGACCTTCAGCGAGAGGCTCTGGCCGGGCTCTGCCGGCTGGCTGGTCGTACCGGCAGCGGCGGTCGCGTGCGGTCTCGTCCTGCTGCCGGTGGGGACGACCCTGGCGGTCGTCGTCGCCGCCATCGCCCTGGTGGTCGCGACCGTGGTCGCCGTCATGTCCTCGCCGCGCGTGCAGGTCGCGGACGGCGAGCTCCGCGCCGGTTCCGCGCACATCCCTCTCGAGCTGCTCGGCACCGTCACGGTGCTCGACCGAGACGGCGTCCGGCGCGCGATGGGACCCGACCTCGACGCGCGGGCGTTCGTGTGCCTGCGGACGTGGGTCGGTGGTGGTGTCCGGGTCGAGGTGACCGACCCCGCGGACCCGACCCCGTACTGGATCGTCTCGTCCAGGTGGCCGACCGCTCTCGCGGACGCACTGGTGCCCGATGACGATCGGCCGGCCACCGGGGCGTAAGGGGCTCCGGTGGCCGGCCGGTCAGGGCAGGCGCGCAGGGGTGCTCAGGCGGCGCACTCCGAGCAGACGGGCTGGCCGTTGCGCTCGTAGGCCAGCTGGCTGCGGTGGTGAACGAGGAAGCACTCCGAGCAGGTGAACTCGTCAGCCTGCCGGGGAAGCACGCGGACCGAGAGCTCCTCGCCCGAGAGGTCGGCGCCGGGCAGCTCGAATCCTTCGGCCGCTTCCGTCTCGTCCTCGTCGACCACTCCCGAGTTCTTGTCCGACCGGCGAGCCTGGAGCTCCTGCAGCGAGTCTTCGCCGAGGTCCTCCTCGGTCTTGCGCGGGGCGTCGTAGT
Organism: Cellulomonas sp. P24; assembly: GCF_024704385.1. Lineage (NCBI taxonomy): Bacteria > Bacillati > Actinomycetota > Actinomycetes > Micrococcales > Cellulomonadaceae > Cellulomonas > Cellulomonas sp. P24. Next base: position 3,775,811 of record NZ_JAJDFX010000002.1, on the reverse strand, counting down.
CGGTTGCCATCTTCTAGGTCACACTCCGGGGGATCGGCGGTGGTGGTGGTACGGCTCATCAATGCGATCGGCCCCCGGTTTGTTCCCGGTGGCTGACGGATTGTGCCTCATTTCCCGGCCGATCGCACCCCCGTCCCGAACGGACCCGCCGGAGGCCGCTGCTACGGGCCTTCGTCGGCCCCCAGGACCTCGAGCAGACGGACGAGATCGGCGACGCTGCCGGCCGGCCCCGCCACCGTCATCTGCTCGGTCGCAGGCCGACCATGGAGCCCGGTCACGACGGCACCGGCCTCGGTCGCGATCAGCTGGCCGGCCGCCATGTCCCACGGCTTCAGCCCTCGCTCGTAGTGCAGGTCGAGGTGGCCCGACGCCACCGCGCACAGGTCCAGGGCCGCGGACCCGATCCGCCTGATGTCCCGCACCCGCGGGAGGAGCGCCGCCACGACCGCACCCTGGGCACGTCGACGCTCGGTCGTGTAGCCGAAGCCGGTGCCGACGAGCGAGTGCGACAACGGGCGCGCATCGTTCACCGAGATCCGCGCCCCGTCGAGGTAGGCCCCACGCCCCCGGCCCGCGGTGTAGGTCGCTCCGTCAGGCACGCGGTGCACGCAGCCCGCGATCGGCACCCAGGTCGCCGGGTCGGGCTCCCCGGCGACGACGGCGACCGACACGGCGTAGGCCGGCAGGCCGTAGAGGTAGTTGACCGTGCCGTCGATCGGGTCGACGACCCAGGTGAGGCCGCTCGTCCCGACCACCGCGTCGCCCTCCTCGCCGAGGATCCCGTCCTGCGGCCGGGCAGCGCTGATGAGGTGCCTCAACAGCTGCTCCGAGTCGGTGTCCATCTTCGTGACCACGTCGATCGGGCTGGACTTCGTGTCGGCCACCACCACCTCGTCGGGCCTGCCGTCGCGGATGAGGGTCCCGGCGGTCACCGCCAGGTGGGCGGCAAGCGTCGCAAGGGTGTCGGTCAGGGCGTCGTCGGGAAGGGGGAACGCGGGGGGTCGTCACGTCGTCCATCTTGCCCGACGGCCCACCTCGGTGGAGCAGCGCGGCGCACCGAGCCACCTCCGCCGCTTCACCCGCTCGCGGTGGCAGGCTCAGACCCGAGGTCTGGGAGGTCCGAATGGGTGAGCTCGAACTGGTGGGTCTGCACGACGACGGGGAGCACCTGGTCCTGGTGGCCCAGGACGGCCAGCAGTTCCGCCTGCGCATCGACGAGACGCTGCGTGCTGCGGTCCGCCGGGACCGTCCTCAGCTCGAGAAGCTGCGCGCCGAGCGGACGAGCGTCCTGAGCCCGCGGGAGATCCAGATGCGGATCCGCGCCGGGGCGTCGGCCGAGGAGGTGTCCGACGAGTGCGGCGTGCCCGTCGAGCACGTCCGTCGCTACGAGGGTCCGGTGATCGCCGAGCGTGAGTTCATCGTCGACCAGGCACGTGCCACCCGGGTCGGGCGCGACCCAGGCGCCCCCGTTCTCGGCGACCTCGTGACCGACCGGCTCGCGGCCCGGGGTGTCGACACCGAGACCCTGGTCTGGGACGCGTACCGCGACCAGTCCGGCCCGTGGACCGTCGCCGTGGCCTTCACGGTGGCCGAGGTGGACGTCACAGCCCGCTGGACCTTCGACACGCAGGCCCGCTCGGTGCACGCGCTCGAGGACGAGGCCCGCTGGCTCTCGGAGACCGAGATCGCCGACGAGCCGATCCAACGGCGGCACCTCGAGGCGGTCCGGGACGTCGTGTTCGACGTCCAGTCGGACGGCGTGCTCCGTCCGGTCGGTTCCACGGTGGACGACGAGCCTCCCGCGTCCGACGAGCCCGAGCCGGCAGACCCGACGGCCACCCTGCTCGACGACCTCCGTTTCAAGAGGGGGATCCGCCAGCAGGTCGAGTACGAGGACGACGGCGACGAGTTCGAGGGTTTCGGACCGCAGCATGCCTTCGACTTCACCCAGCTCGAGGCACAGGTCCCCGGCGCACACCCGGTCGATGCCGACGCTGACGCCAGTGCGCGCATCCTCGGCCTGGTCGACGCACCTGCCGTCTCACCGCCCCTCCCGGACGACGCCCGGCCGCCGGCACCGGACGAGGCGGTCGCCGAGACGCCTGCGCCGCTCGTCGAACGCCCGCGCGCGGGACGGAAGGGACGGGCGAGCGTGCCGAGCTGGGACGAGATCGTGTTCGGCGCGAAGCCGGAGTAACCCGGACGCCGGAGCGACTCCTCCTCCGCCGCTGCCTCAGCGGCGCCGAGAACCGGCGACGCGCAGTTCAGGCACCGCAGCGCTCAGGCACCGCAGCGCTCAGTCACCGCTCCGCCCACCGGTGGGCGGAGCGGGAAGGGCGCCGAGGTCCAGCGCCAAGGTCGCCGGGGACGTCGAGCCCGACTGCGCCGACTGCGCCGTCATCTTCCGCATGTGGTGGCGGCGGCACAGGACCTCGTACCCGACCTCGTCGCCCGCGGCCGCCAGGTCGGTGTCCCCGACCACGACCTGCGCACCCTCGACGACCATCCGACCACCGACCGTGCGCGCGTTGTGGGTCGCGCGGGCCCCGCACCAGCAGAGTGCACGGACCTGCAGCACCTCGACGCGGTCCGCGAGCTCGACGAGCCGTGCGGATCCCGGGAACAGCCGGGTGCGGAAGTCGGAGGTGATGCCGAACGCGTAGACGTCGATCCCCATCTCGTCGACGATCCGGGCCAGCTGCTCGACCTGCTCCGGCGAGTAGAACTGGGCCTCGTCACAGATGAGGTAGTCGACCCGGTCCCCGCGCGTCCGACGTCGGACGACCTCGTCCCAGAAGTTCGTGTCGTCCCGCACCTCGAAGGCGTCCACCCGCAGCCCGAGCCGTGACGACAGCACATCGGTGCCGGCCCGGTCGTTGCGGGTGAAGATCACGCCGCCACGACCACGGGCCGCATGGTTGTGGTCCATCTGCAACGCGAGCGTCGACTTCCCGCAGTCCATCGTGCCCGAGAAGAAGGCAAGCTCAGCCACAGGTCCTCCTCACCGCCGGTCCCACAGGAACGGGACCGACATCTCGTGCGGCGTCATCGACCCGTGCACGCCGATCAGCCCGAGCGACGCCGGGGTCTGGGTCCGGGTGTCGACCACGGTCGCGCGCCCGGTCGTCGCGACCACCACGTCACCGAGCCGGGGGCGCACGTGCTCGGCCACCGGACCGAACCAGCCGTCGTCGACCGCGTCCTGGCCGACGGCCACCACGGCGGACGCACCGAGGACGTCGCGCCAGCGGTCCGCGACCGCGTCCGCGGTGTGACCCGGCTCGAGGTGGAGGTGCAGCGCGCGCGGCTCTCCCGCGACCAGGGCCACTCCTTCACGCAGCCCGGGGACCTCGGCGACGTCCCAGCGGTGGCGGGGATCGACGTCGACCATGCCGTGGTCGGCCGTGATCAGGAGCAGCGAGTCCCGCGGAAGGAGCCGGGCGAGCCGCGCCAGCTCACGATCGACCTCCTCGAGGGCATGACCCCACTGCCACGAGCCCCACCCCTCGTGGTGGCCGACCTTGTCGACCTCACCCCAGTAGAGGTAGGCGACGCCGGGGGTCGCGAGCTCGGAGACCGTCGCGTCGACGCGGTCCGCGAGCGTCTCGGCCGGACGGTACGCGGCACCGCGGAGCGCCGCGTCGGTCATCCCCGACCCGGCGAAGCGTGCCGGGCCCACCGAGACCGCCCGATGCCCGTCCGCGACGATCTGCTCGAACACCGTGGGCTCGACCTGCCACGCGCGCGGCGCCTCGGCCCCTTCCCACGACACCATGTTCGCCAGGCCGCCCGTCGTCGGGTTGCGCACGGTGTAGCCGACCAGCCCGGTCCGTCCGGGGCACGTGCCGGTGCCGAAGGTCGCCACCGACGCGGAGGTCGTCGACGGGTACCCGGCCGTCATCCGCCGCGAGCCGGCGAGCATGCTGCGGAGGAACGGCGCGTGCCCGGACCGTTCGGCGAGGTTGACCCGGCCGAGCCCGTCCACGAGGACGACGCACACCCGGCTCGCTCGCGGCAGGCCCAGCAGCGCACGCGCCGTCGCGCCCCCGGTGACCGTGGCCCCGGCCGCGTCGGCCGCCGCCGGGAGGACCGCGGACAGGTTGGACCCGCGGTAGTCAGGCAGCACGAGGCCCGCGGCAGCGAGCTCCGCACGGGTGGATCGGGACACTCAGCGGCCCCGCACCGTGGCGGCGGTGAGCTGCCGCGCGAACGCGACCGCGGCACCGACGGCCTCGCGCCCCTCGGCGACGGCGCTGACGCGCACCACGATGTCGTCCGGGACCGAGGTACCGGTCAGGCCGTGGTCGGCCTCGCAGCTCGGGTCCGGGCACGTCGCAGGCTCGAGGTCGATCCGGTGCACCGCGTCCCACCCGATCGACAGCGTCAGCTCGAGGGGCACGTCACCGGGGCGGTGCTGCTCCGGAGATCCCACGACGTGCGTGAGCGCGACGGAGCGCAGCTCGGTCAGCGGCACCGCCTCGGTGGTCGCCGACGCGCTCGGCGTCGGGTGCTCGGAGTCCGCGGGGTGCTCGTCGACGTGGGCGACGACGAGCCGGGTCCCCGTGAGCGCCAGCACCGTCACGTGCCGGTGCACCTCGTTCGCGACGAACGTCGTCTCCGGGTGGACCAGGTGGGCGACCACGGCCTCGCCGGCGAGCGCGATGTCGAGGATGTCGGCGACGAGGTCGGGGTAGTACCCGGCGCGGTCGAGATCACGGTGCAGGAGCGGGAACGAGGAAGCCACGTCCAGCATCCTCCCATCCTGACGACGTCCTCGGCGCCTCCCTGCCGTCACGCGGGAAGCACCCGCCGCATCCCGTCCGCACGACTCGCGGCCGCGAGCTGGACGCGCGCCGCGAGGACGTGCAGGCCGTGCAGCCCGACGACCACCGGGTGAAGCTCCAGGCTGCGGATCTCCGGGATGTCCTCGGCGAGCGCAGCGACCCGTGCCACGAGGTCCTCGAGGGCGGCGTGGTCCATCGGTGCGAGCCCGCGGTAGCCGAACAGGCGCGGTGCGGCGCGGGGCATGCGGATGAGGGTCGCGACGTCGACGTCGGTCAACGGCGGGATCCCATAGCAGACGTCGCCGAGGAGGTCGCTCGCGTCGCCTGCCAGGCCGAAGCTCACGACCGGTCCGAACAGCGGGTCCTCGGACGTCCGGAGCACGCAGGCGACACCGCCGGGGACCATGTGCTGGACCTCGAGCGGGGCACGCCCCGACGCGGGGTCGACGTCGACCGGTCCGGTCGCGGCGTCGGTGTCGGGCTGCCGCGCCCAGGAGAGCTCGAGCATCTGCTCGACGTCGTCCCGGAGCACCTGCTCGTCGACGATGTCCAGGCGCACGCCGCCGAGGTCGGCACGGTGACGCAGGGCAGGGACCGTCGTCTTGAGCGCGACCGGCCAGCCGACCCGGCGGGCCGCCGCGACCGCCTCGTCGGCGTCGTGCACGACGACCGACTCGACGACACCGATGCCGACGCACCTCAGCAGCTCGACCGTCCGCTCGGCATCGAGACCGACGATGCCGGACTCCCCCGCCGGCAACCAGGAGCGGACGAGCCGCTGCGCGGTGCGGGTGTCGACGTCGGCCGGGCGCGAGCTGCGACCACGGTCCTCGCTGCGCCACGAGGCGTAGCGGGAGGCCTGACCGAGGGCCAGGACCGCATCCTCCGGCGTCACGTACGCGGGGGACGGTCCAGGACCGGCCGGTGGCGTCGGTCGCGGTGAGGTCGTCCCTGATCCCCGAGCGCCCGAGCACGCACGCGACCGTCGTCTTGCCGGACCCGGCCGCGGTGGCTGCGAGCTCGGGCAGGAACACACCGGCCCCCGGCCCGACGGTCGGGACGTGCACCGCGACGACGACGTCCACCCCCGGGTCCGCGTAGACCGTCCGGAGCGCCGTCTGCACGGCTGCGGCGTCGGCGTCCTCGGCCAGGAGCGCCGTCGCGCCGGAGACCGTCATCCCGGCCGCCCCGGCCGCCTCGGCGACCAGCGCCGCCATCGAGGGCGAGCTCGCGACGACGCCGACACGGCGTCCGGCGGGCAACGGCTGGTGCGCGAGGAGCTGGGCCACGTCGAGCATCTGGTGCGTGTTGTCGACGCGGATCACCCCGGACTGGCGCAACAGCTCCTCGAGCGTGCGACGGGGCGCGAGCGTCGTGCGGACCGCGTGGCCGGGCGGCACCACCTGACCGGAACGACCCGCCGTGACGACCACCACCGGTTTGGCCGACGCGAGGCGGCGCGCGACCCGGGAGAACTTCCGCGGGTTCCCGATCGACTCGAGGTAGAGCCCGACCACGTGCGTCGCGTCGTCCTCCTGCCAGAACTGCATGAGGTCGTTGCCCGAGACGTCGGCCCGGTTCCCGGCCGAGACGAACGACGAGACCCCCAGATGCCGGCGCTCGACCGACGCGAGCATCGCGACCGCCATCGGACCAGACTGGCAGAAGAGACCGACGTGACCCGGGACGGGGAGGTGCTCGGCGAGCGACGCGTTCAGCACCGGCTCCGTCGTGTTCGAGAAGATGCCGAACGAGCCCGGGCCGATGACGCGCATGCCGGCCGCGTGCGCGCTCCGCAGCACCTCCCGCTGGCGTGCGAGCCCGGCCGGCCCGTCCTCGGCGAAGCCCGTCGACAGCAGCACGACGCCGCGGGTGCCGAGCCGGGCGAGACCACGGACGGCAGCCCCGACCTCCTGCGACCGGAGCGACACGACCGCGAGATCGACCGGACCGGGGACCTCGGCAAGGTCGGACCAGACCTGGACCCCGTCGACCTGGACGCCCGGCAGCCCGACGACGTGCACGACGCGCCCCGGTGAGGCCGCCACGAGGTCCGCCAGCACCCGGTGGGCCAGCAGCGCCTGCACCGAGCCCGGTGCGCAGGACGGCGACGACACGACCACGACCGTCCCCGACCCGAAGAGCCCGAGCATGCTCCGGGCCTCGGCACGGTGCTCACGATCCGCCATCACGGCGAGCGAGCGGTCCGTCGGGTCGAGGTCGAACCCGACCGACACGATCCCGTCGTCCAGCCGCTGCGCCACCTCGTAGCCGGCCTCGCGGAACACGGCGATCATGCGGCCGTTCTGCGGGAGCACCTCGGCCGTGAAACGGCGGATCCCCCGCTCGCGCGCCGCGGCGGCGAGGTGCTCGAGCAGCGCCGAGCCGAGGCCTCGCCCGTGGTGCGCGTCCGCGACGTTGAACGCCACCTCGGCGTCGTCGGGGCCGACCCGGTCGTACCGCGCCACACCGATGATCTGCTCTCCCGTCTCCCCCGGGGCCACCGCGACGAGAGCGACCCGGTCGTGGTGGTCGACGTGGGTGAAACGGATCAGGTCACGCTCGGGCAGCCGGTCGAGGTTCGCGAAGAACCGCAGGTAGGTCGACCTCTCGGACTGCGCGGTGTGGAAGGCCTGGAGCGCATCGGCGTCGGACGGCCGGATGGGCCGCAGATGCGTCGTCGTGCCGTCCCGCAGGACCACGTCGGCCTCCCAGACCGCGGGGTACACGGAGGGGGTCGCGGTCGTGCCCGCGTCGTCGACCGATGGCATGGGACCAGGCTAGGCGGTGCGGTCGCGGCGCGTACGGCCAACCCGGCCCCGCGCGCCGTCCACCGCGTCCCGGCGCCGCAGGGGATGATGGTGCGCGATCGACCGCAGACGACGAGGAGCACGATTCCCCCATGGCGCGCCGTACGCCCGCCCCGCAGGACGCCCTTCCCGAGGACTTCACGGAGCGGATCGTCGACATCGACGTCCGGACCGAGATGGAGGGCTCGTTCCTCGAGTACGCCTACTCGGTGATCTACGCCCGGGCCCTCCCGGACGCGCGCGACGGGCTGAAGCCGGTCCAGCGGCGGATCCTCTTCCAGATGGCGGACATGGGTCTGCGGCCGGACCGCGCGTACGTGAAGTCCGCGCGCGTCGTCGGCGACGTCATGGGCAAGCTGCACCCGCACGGTGACGCCTCGATCTACGACTCGCTCGTGCGTCTCGCCCAGCCGTTCTCGCTGCGCATCCCGATGGTCGACGGTCACGGGAACTTCGGCTCGCTGGACGACGGCCCCGCCGCCTCGCGCTACACCGAGGCGCGTCAGTCCCCTGCTGCCGTCGTGATGACCGCCGGGCTCGACGAGGACGTCGTCGACTTCGTCCCCAACTACGACAACAAGCTCACCCAGCCCGAGGTGCTCCCGGCCGCGATCCCGAACCTGCTCGTGAACGGGGCGGCCGGGATCGCCGTCGGCATGGCGACCAACATGGCACCGCACAACCTGGTCGAGGTCGTCGCGGCCGCCCGGCACCTCATCGCGCACCCGGACGCGACGCTCGAGGACCTCATGCGGTTCGTCCCCGGACCGGACCTGCCGACCGGCGGGAAGATCGTCGGCCTGGACGGTGTCCGTGACGCGTACCGGACCGGCCGGGGGGCGTTCCGCACCCGCGCGACCACCCGGATCGAGAACGTCACCGCGAAGCGCAAGGGCATCGTCGTCACCGAGCTGCCGTACCTGGTCGGCCCCGAGAAGGTGATCGAGAAGATCAAGGAGGGCGTGCAGGCGAAGCGGCTCACCGGGATCACGAACGTCGTCGACCTCACCGACCGCTCGCACGGTCTGCGTCTGGTCATCGAGGTCAAGACAGGGTTCAACCCCGACGCGGTCCTGGAGCAGCTGTTCCGTGCGACGCCGATGGAGGACTCGTTCTCGATCAACAACGTCGCGCTCGTGGACGGGCAGCCGCGCACGCTCGGGCTGCGCGAGCTGCTGCGGGTGTGGGTCGACCACCGGATCGACGTGATCCGTCGTCGCAGCAACCACCGCCTCGCCAAGCGGCTCGAGCGCCTGCACCTCGTCGAGGGTCTGCTCGTGGCGATCCTCGACATCGACGAGGTCATCCAGGTCATCCGCTCGAGCGACGACGCCGAGATCGCCCGCACACGGCTGCGCGAGGTGTTCGACCTGTCCGAGCCGCAGGCCGAGTACATCCTCGAGCTGCGGCTGCGACGTCTGACCAAGTTCTCGCGGATCGAGCTCGAGAAGGAGAAGACGCAGCTCGAGGAGGAGATCGCCGAGCTGCGCCTGATCCTCGGCGACGAGCAGCACCTGCGTCGTGTCGTCTCCGAGGAGATGGCGGAGGCCGCCCGCATGCACGGCACGCCGCGCCGGACGATCCTGCTCGACTCCGCCGGCGGCGCCGGCCCGGTGGCCGCCCAGCCGAAGAGCGCCACCCCGCTCGAGATCGAGGACACGCCGTGCTGGGCGCTGCTCTCGGCGACCGGGCTCCTGGCACGCACCTCTGACGCCACCGAGCCGCTGCGCGCGAGTGACACGGGTGCACGGGCCAAGCACGACGTCCTGCGGTCCGCGGTGCCGACCACGGCGCGTGCCGACGTCGGCGCGGTCACGTCGCACGGTCGCATGGTCCGGCTGTCCGTGCTCCACCTGCCCGCGCTGCCACCGACCGACGGTGCACCGACCCTGTCCGGCGGGGTCCCGTTGTCCGAGGTGATCGCCCTCGAGCCGGGCGAGTCCGTCGTCGCGCTCACCTCGGTCTCGCCCGACGCGCCGACCCTTGCCCTGGGCACGGCGGCCGGTGTCGTCAAGCGCGTCGCTCAGGGTGACGTGCCTGGCAACAAGGACGCCTGGGAGCTGATCTCGCTCAAGCCGGGTGACGAGGTCACCGGTGCGGCCCCTGTCGACGACTCGGCCGAGCTCGTGTTCGTCACCTCCGACGCCCAGCTCCTGCACTTCGGGGCGGCCGCCGTCCGGCCACAGGGACGTGCTGCGGCCGGCATGGCCGGGATCAAGCTGGCCCCAGGCCAGCGGGTGGTGTTCTTCGGTGCGGTGGATCCGACCGGCGAGTCCGCGGTCGTGACCGTCTCCGGGTCGTCGGACACGCTCCCGGGGCTCCAGGCCGGCCGCGTGAAGACGACGCCGTTCTCCGTGTACCCCGCCAAGGGGCGCGCGACGGGTGGCGTGCGTGCCCACCGGTTCCTCAAGGGCGAGGACAGCCTGCTCCTCGGCTGGGTCGGGCCGATGCCTCCGGTCGCGACCGGCTCAGCGGGCCAGCCGGTCGAGCTCCCACCCGTCGACGAGCGTCGCGACGGCCCGGGCGTCCCGCTCACGGTGCCGGTGCAGTCCATCGGCTGACGCGCGCCGGGCCCTCATCCCATCTGGCGGCCGGCCGACGGTCGTGTCGTCGTGGACCGGTGTCAGGCGTCGATGCGGCTGCGGTCGAGGCCGTCGGCACCGGCCACGATGAAGTCCTTCCGCGGTGCGACGTCGGAGCCCATCAGCAGCTCGAAGACCTCCTCCGCCTGCACGGCGTGGTCCATCGTCACGCGCCGCAGCGTGCGGTGGCGCGGGTCCATGGTCGTCTCGGCGAGCTGGTCGGCATCCATCTCTCCGAGTCCCTTGTAGCGCTGGATGTCGTCCTTGTAGCGGCGGCCGGACTTCTCGAGACGCTTGAGGGTCGTCGCGAGCTCGGCCTCCGAGTACGTGTAGAGGTACTCGTTCTTCTTCGACCCGGCACCGATCACCTCGACCCGGTGCAACGGGGGCACGGCGGCGTAGACGCGGCCCTGCTCGACGAGCGGTCGCATGTACCGGAAGAAGAGCGTGAGGAGCAGCGTGCGGATGTGGGCGCCGTCGACGTCGGCGTCGGTCATCAGCACGATCTTGCCGTAGCGCGCCGCTTCGAGGTCGAACGACCGCCCCGACCCGGCTCCGATCACCTGGATGATCGCGGCACACTCGGCGTTCTTGAGCATGTCCGAGATCGAGGCCTTCTGGACGTTGAGGATCTTGCCGCGGATCGGCAGCAGAGCCTGGAAGTCCGAGCTCCGCGCGAGCTTCGCCGTGCCGAGGGCGCTGTCACCCTCGACGATGAACAGCTCGCTCCGTTCGACGTCGTCGCTGCGGCAGTCGGCGAGCTTCGAGGGCAACGAGGACGTCTCCAGGGCGTTCTTGCGCCGTGAGATCTCCTTCTGCTTGCGTGCGCTGAGCCGCGCCCGCATCTCGGCGACGACCTTGTCGAGGACGAGCGTCGACTGGGTCTTGAGGTCCCGCTTGGGCGAGGTGAGGAGGGCGTTCAGCTCGGTGTCGACAACCTTCGCGACGATGCCACGGACCGCAGCGGTCCCGAGCACCTCCTTGGTCTGGCCCTCGAACTGCGGTTCAGCGAGCCGGACCGTCAGCACGGCGGTCAGTCCGGCCATGACGTCGTCCTTCTCGATCCGCTCGGTCGAGTCACGGCTGGAGATCTTGAGCCGGCGGGCGTTGGCCTCGACGGCCTTCCGCAGCGTCCGCAGCAGCCCGGCCTCGAAGCCGGCCAGGTGGGAGCCGCCCTTGGGGGTCGAGATGATGTTGACGAAGGTCCGGATCTCGGTGTCGTAGCCGGTGCCCCACCGCATCGCGATGTCGACCTCGCACTCGCGCATGACCTCGCGGGGGGTCATGTGGCCACGCTCGTCGAGGATCGGCACGGTCTCCGTGAACGAGCCGGAGCCGGTCAGGTGCCAGGTGTCCGTCACCGGCGTGTCCGGTGCGAGGAAGTCGACGAAGTCGACGGTGCCGCCGTGGTGCACGAACGTCTCGGTGTGAGGGCCGTCCGCCCCCGGTGTACCCGGCAGACCGCGCTCGTCACGCACCGTGATCGACAGGCCCGGGACGAGGAACGTCGTCTGCCGCACCCGCGTGACGAGCTCGTCGTAGGAGAAGACCGCCGTCTTCGGGAAGATCTGGGGGTCGGACCAGTAGCGCACCCGGGTCCCGCGGCTCCCCCGCGCGGCGCGGCCTGCCACGCTGAGCTCGGACTTGTCGACGAACGGCTCGAACCTGGCCTCCGGGTCCGGTCCGCCGGGACCGTCGTGGAAGGTGCCGGGCTCGCCCCGGTGGAACGTCATCCGGTACGTCTTGCCGCCGCGGTCGACCTCGACGTCGAGCCGCGTGGACAGGGCGTTCACGACGCTCGCCCCGACCCCGTGCAGGCCACCGGACGCGGCGTACGAGCCACCGCCGAACTTCCCGCCGGCGTGGAGCTTGGTGAAGACGACCTCCACGCCTGACAACCCGGTCTTGGGTTCGATGTCCACCGGGATGCCGCGCCCGTTGTCGTCGACGGACACGGACGAGTCGGCGTGCAGCGTCACCAGGATCTGGTCGCAGTGCCCCCCGAGCGCCTCGTCGACAGCGTTGTCGATGATCTCCCACATGCAGTGCATCAGCCCACGAGAGTCGGTGGTGCCGATGTACATGCCGGGACGCTTGCGGACCGCTTCCAGACCTTCGAGGACAGACAGGTGCCGTGCGGTGTACGAGGACTCTGCAGATGCGGTCGACACGATGTCCGAGACTATCCGCTGTCGGACGCCGCGCTGCGTGCGACACGGGAGGCCGGCTCAGCCGCTCGCGGGAGGCGGGTCCGACCCCTTGTCTGCGACTGGCGGATCGGGTGAATATCCGACCTCGGAGTACGCGGGTAGCGAACCGACCCTCGCCACGGGGAAGACTCGGCGGCCGGGATGGTTGTATGACGGTATGAACGCGACGATGACCGAACCGCTGACCGTGGCCGACCGCTGCGACCGCTGCGGCGCGCAGGCCTACGTCCGCGTGGTCCTGCCGAGCGGCGAGCTGCTGTTCTGCGCGCACCACGCACGGGAGCACGCACCGAAGTTCGCTGAGCTGGCGACGCACGTCCAGGACGAGACCGACCGACTGGCTGCCGAGCACGGAGCCGGGTCGAACTGACGGTCCTGACCCCACGGGTCCGGACCGTCGGACAGCCGTGGGTTCGGCATGCCGGCTCGGCATGCGCTCGGCTCCGCAGCATCCGGCTCGGCATGCGCTCGGCTCCGCACCATGGCGGGCAGCTCCGCACACCACGCTCCGGCGGCGCCTGCGCCGCACCACCTGACGACCAACGGCGACGGCCCCCGGGATCACTCCCGGGGGCCGTCGCCGTTGATGCTGCCGCGCGTCTCAGTCCAGGTAGTCGCGCACTCTGGACGGATATGCGCTGTGCATCGGTGCAGGTCAGCAGGTCAGTCAGGAGCGCTATGGGTGCAAATATCCTTGACTGAGGAGACGCACCATGAGCACCAGGACCGAGATCGACGCCCTGTGCTGCACCTGCGGCAACGTCCGTAAGGTTGCCCGCTACGCCACGACCGTCACGCACAATCGTGTACTCGTCTGCCGCACCTGCGGCGGTCGGACCATGCACGCCCTCGTGCTGCCGAGCGGCGTGTGTGACTTCCGCGAGCGGGAGAACGAAACCAAGCCCATCCGCAGCGCGGACGATCCCCTCGACGCCCTGCGGGCGCTCGGGGTCATCGTCGTCGAGGTCGAGGAGCTCGCGGTCGCCGTCGCCCTCGTGCGGCGCCTCGGGGTCATCCTTGTGAGCCCCGACGTATCCGCCGACGACATCGCCGACGCGGTGGACCTGCTGCTGCTCGGTCCGGAGCCGACGACGCACTGAGCGCCTCACCCCTGAACGCACGAGCGCCGCCCCAGGGGTGCGCAGAAGTGCGTACCCCCGATGGGGTCAGCACTGCTGACGTCATCGGGTGGGCGTCTCGTGTCTACCCCTGGACAAGATGTCCGTGAGTTCAGAGCCCTACTGACCGACAGGGTGTCGGTGAGTTCTGGGGTGTCGCCACTACCGACACCCCTGGGGTACGCCTGGCGTACGTCATCGGGTGTCTGTCTGACAGACACCCTTGGGGGTACGCGTTCAGCGCGTGCCCCCGGGGCGTCCATGGCCGTGGACGCCCCGGGGGCCTCCGCTCAGTGGAGACCCCCGGGGTATGCGACGGTCGCATGTCCCGGGGGTACTCGATCAGCGAGTACCCCAAGGGTGTCCGGCAGCCGGACACCCGCGAACGCACGAGCGCCGCTCTGCGCCATGCATTCGCCGCCCTGGTGGCCGTGCCGCCGATACGCTCGCGGTGTCGACCGGATCGAAGATCTTCCCAGTGAGATCGAACGCCTCGGGGTCCACCCCGAAAGCGCTCCCGTCGTAGGAGGTACAGAAGACATGAGCACACCCCCGAGTTGGCACCCCGACCCCGCCGGATCAGGACTGCTCCGCTGGTGGGACGGCGCCCAGTGGACCGAGCAGCTCGAGCAGGTCCCCGCGGCACAACCGGCGAAGAAGGCGCCCTCTAGACGGTCACACGTCGAGGCGACGCCCGCCGCCGTGGTGACCGATCCAGACACTCTGTGGCAGGCGACCGGCAAGCCGCTGACGGGCGTCGGCGTCGGCCGCTACCGCCTCACGGCCAAGTACCTCTTCTTCGAGAAGGGCACGCTGCACTCGCGATCCCAGCAGGTCCCGATCCACGAGCTCTACGACGTGGACGCCTCCCAGTCGTTCCAGCAGAAGGCGCGCGGCTTGGGGACGATCACCCTGACGGTCCGGCGCGCGGCGGGCGACGAGCGCGTCTCGATCGAAGACGTGCCCGACCACCGGGAGGGCGTCCGGGCCATCAACGCCGCCGCCCACGCCGAGCGCGAACGGCTCCAGGTGCGGGCGTCGACCTCCACAGTGCAGTACGAAGGGATCCACCCCGCGGCCGCGAGCGCGCAAGCCACGGCCGGCGGCGACGATCCGATCGTGCTGCTCGAGCGGCTCGGCAAGCTGCGCGACGCCGGCGTGGTCACAGACGAGGAGTTCGAGGCGAAAAAAGCAGAGCTGCTGTCCCGGCTCTAACCTCCACCCACAGCGCGGCCCCTGGCCCGGTTGGGTTGAGGGCGGTGCAGTGGTGCACGAGAGCATGATGTCGGCCACGGAGCAGACACGAGCAGGGCAAGGCCGAAACGTCCGTTGATTGCACCAAGGAGCGTTCACGTGAAACGTATTACCCGACTCACCGTCGTTCTACCCGTCTTGCTCATCGCAGGATGCAGCATCGAGTCCGCGCCGACGTCAAACTTGACGGAGACGAGCAAGGAGACACCTGTTCAAACTGCCGCTCCTGTCGAGACTGTCGCGCCATCGGCACTCCCGACGCTCGATGAAGCCTCGCTCGATGCGGCCGTCCGCGCGTACTCGGCTGCCTTCTTCGCCGGTGACGCGACCGAGGCCTTTGCGACGCTCTCAGCACGGTGCGCGGCGAAGACGGACTTGTCGACTTACACCGGCAACCTCATGGCCGTGCAGCTGGTCTACAAGGACGCCATCCCCACACTCGAGACGGTCGAGGTCACGGTCAATGGGGATAGCGGCGTAGCGAGCTACACCTACTCCGACCACAACATCGATGTCCTCGGGCAGCCGTGGCGCGTCGAGGATGGAGCCTGGCGCTACGACATGTGCTGACGCACGATCCACTGTTGGCTGGTCGAGACCTGTCCGGGCAAGCGCGTTGCACCCTGGCCTCATCTGACCGAGCTCGCATGATCGGCCCAAGGGGGTACCAGAGCCCCTCCCCCCAGAGGTAAGCCGCCCCGGAGAGATGCTGCGGCTCGGGCCGGGTACAGGTCTGGAGTTTCTGGGCTTACGTACGCTTGGTGGCCAGCCTGCGGCCCGCGCAGCTCGCCTGTGGCCTCGGATGACCTGCGGGACCGCTTCGTCGGCCCACAAGGGCGGTCGTTCCAGCTCGTTGCGTTCCCGCAGGTCAGCGGTGCAAATTCGTAACGACTACAGGAAACCACAAGGGTGCCCGAGGGGCGAGCAGCGTGCCCCGGTCATTCGTGACCCCGGCGGGTCGATTCGGCCTTCACACCATCTCTAGCGGCTCCAGGTATGACCACGACCGCGACAACCGGAACCCGTACGCGCCAGAGTCAGCAGCACCTCTCCGTGGCTCCTTACCCCCGGGGGACGGGCTCCCTCACCCCTCCCCCCCGGCGACGGTCAGGTCTCGGTCAGGCCACTCGATCTCTTCGGCTGACCTTGGTGACCCCGGCGACTCCGCTGACTTCGGCGACTTCGGTGGCTCCGGTGGCGCGGCGGTGCTCGATGAGCGCGGAAGCGGCGGCGGTGAGTGTGGAGGCCGTCGGCAGACGGTCGCGAGTGCCAAGTCGGGTCGTCGCGGCGAGGCCGGTGGCGTCGGCGATGGCGAGCTGCTCGACTGTCGGGACCCATGGCCGGGCCGTGGTGGCGGCCCACCGCAGGTACGCGGCGCGGTCGGGTGTCGGCCACCAGGTGCGGGCGTCGTTGGTCGATGGCCAGGGCAACGGCTTGCAGCCGAGCAGCCAGGTGACGCGCGCTGCGTCTGCGGCCTCTAGGCCCGGATACGTCCGCAGGTCGGCCCCCTGGGGGAGCCAGGAGGACAGACGGGGGTGGGGGGTTGATGACGGGCCGGTAGGTGTCGTTCGCCAGCCAGTTGAGCGCCCCGTCGGAACCGGCCTCGAGGGTGGCTCCGGCGGCCACGGCCCGACGATCCACCCAGGCATTCTCGTAGTCCAGGCCGTCTGCGAGGAGGCCGGTCCTCAGCCATGCCGTGCGCAGTTGCGTGATGTCGGTCAGATGGTCGGGCCGGCTGGCGCGGCGCACGACGTCCCACTGGACGGTGCGGATCTCGTCGTAGTCCTCGACCGCGGCGGCCAGTAGCTTCCAGGCGTCGAGGGCCGACCCACCTGCGCGGACGGCAGCCTCGGCGTCGACCGTGGCAGGCAGGCGGTCATCGACGTCGCGGACGACTGCGATCACCTCGTCGAGGCGCGCGGTGAGGTACGCGAGTGCGCGGTCAGGGTGTGCGTGCACAGCCTCGTCGACCCCTGCGGTTGCCTCGGCGCGGGCGTCGCGGATCGCCGCGAAGGCGTCCCGTAGGCCGTGCGCGGTCGTCGCCTGTTGCGCGTACATCGCCCCCAGCTCGGGCGGCGGCTCCGGGTCACCGCGCCGGGCGGCTGCCCACAGGGCCTCGGTGGCGGCGTCCACGGGCAGGGCCGGGATCGTCCACCTGGCGAGCGTCGCTTTCGCGGTGACGGCCTGCGTGTAGCCGGGGATCTGGTCGAGGGCGGCGCGGATCGGCTTGGTGGTCGTGGTCACTTGGTGCCTCCGGTGGTGTGAGTCTTCGCGAACAAGGCGCGCCCAGCGCGGGTGCTGGGTGTGGTGGGCAAGTCGGCCGCATCGGCAGCCGCGCGGAGCATGGTGGCGGCCGCGCGGGCAACCTCCACCGCAGCCGTCCCGTTGTTCCGGGCCGCGGTGGCGAGCGCGGCCGCGGGGTCGGTGCCAGCGGCGAGCTGGGCGGCGAGGTGACGCGCGGCGTCGGTGAGCTGGGCTGCGTCGAGCTGCCCGGTCTTGTCGAGCGGTGTGGTGGTCATGTGAGTGCCTTTCAGGGTTGGGTGGAGCGGTCAGAAGAGAGCGAGGAACGCGGCGATGTTGGCGGTGTCGACGGCGCCCTCGGGGGTGAGGAACTTGGCCGGGTCGATCGCGCTCTCGAGGAGGACGGCTCGGTCGGGCGGCAGGACAGCGCGGGCGGCGGCGGCGAACACGGCACTCGCGATGTCGAGTTGCGCGGTACGTTCGGTTGGCATCGAGTTCTCCTTCTCCTGCTTCGTTGTTGGCACGGTGAACGTGTAGCCGGTGACACGCTGCGTGCCGGCGAGGGTCAAGCCGCAGCCCGGGGCGTGCCGTTCGGCTCGGCCGGGAGTCTCGACGACGTGATCGTGCAGCTGCCCGCAATACGGGCAGCACACGGTCACCCGGCGGCCCCGGGTGGCCACGATGGCGGCGACGGGTCGGTCGACGCCGAGTATCTGTGCCTCGGGTGTCTGGGCGATAGTGGTGCGGGTGGTCATGACGCGGTCTCCCGGTTCGTCCTGGTGGGGAATCTCGCCAGCTCGTCCGGCGTCGGTTCCCGAACGTCCATGAGGCTGGTGTTGGTGAAAACGGTGACGAGCTTCGCGGGCAGACGGTCCGGGCTTGTGAAGTACCACTCGTAGTTCATGTGCTCGGGCAACTTGTAGAACATGTTGTTGGACGCGTGGGCATCGAGCACCCAGCGCAGTCCCGCGGCGTGGGCTCGCTTCGGGGTGGTCCGGGTTCGGAGGATGCCGAATGGCTCGAGCTTGTTCACCCAGTACGGAATTGAGAGGGTGTACGGCTCGCTCTTGTTCCCGCGCATGTGCTGGTCTGAGACGCGACGGATGTGGCGATTCATCTCGAAGGTCCGCACCCGCACGGCGTGCTTTCGGGCCTCGTCGTAGGAAGCGGACCAGGAATGCCAGGACGCGACCCGAGCGAGAGCGGTCGAGCGGTACAGGACGACGCCGCCCAGCTCGTCATCGCCCAGCGTCTGCGGGCGAACTGTGAAGAGCGGATCTTGTGGCGTGCCTGACTTGGTGACCCGGAACGGCGGAACGTCGAGCTGGTCGAACTCGCGAGCGAGGCCCGCGTGCGCGAACTGCTCATGATTCAGGTACCAGAGCCGGACGAGCTCGGCCAGCTCCCCGCGCCTCGCCTTGGGAATCGTCCGGCTCATCGCAGGAACACCGCGATCGCGTTGCAGTTGACGAGCGGGCTGACCATGTCAGACCTCCTCGGTGGCGGCGTGGAAACGGGCAGGGGGGAGATCGGCGCCGAAGGGGTCTTCCGTGCACGGGCACGGGTAGGGGTAGAGGTAGAGGTTCACGCGGCGGTCTCCTGTCGGGGCTTGCGGGGGTTGCGGTCGATGGGTGTACGCGCGGCGTATACCCCGGCGGGCTCCGGATTGGCGTCGATGAACGACCCGCAGAGGCCCAGGACGGCGCAGGTGGTGCACTCTGCGACGGCGCGCGCCTGGTCGTCGGGAAGGTCGCTGACCCACCAGCTCGTGCGAGTTGCGACGCATGGGGTCGGATGCCCGGCCTCGGCGAGCACGACCAGCCGCGTGTGGAACTCGGCGCGGGTGGTCATGAGGTCGCCTCGCAATTCGGGTGCGTTGTGGCGCCGTCTCCGAGGTCGAACATCGGCGAGAGGCAGACCGAGCACGTGAGGTCGTGTAGCGGCGTAGCGGCTGTAGCGGATTCCTGCCGTGCCACGGCCGAATTGTCATCCCCCACCTCTACATACCTAGGGGGGGTATCTGAGAACTGAGGTGTGAGATACCGCGCCCACGAGTCGGCGAGGTCGGCCGCGTCGTAGCCCTTGGGGATCTTGCCGTCGATCCTCACGTTCTTGGGTTTGACGTCGTACTTCGCGAGCCGGCGGGCGAGCCCGCGCGCGTCCAGAGGCTTGCCTCGCAGGTCACCCCACGGCGACTCATCCATCTCGACCAAGGCGTCGAGGATCGTCTCCGTCGACAGCTTGTCGGCCCGCGCTTCGACGAACACGGTCCGCAGGTCTCGCAGGAGAGTCACGCCGAGGCTTACCGTGCGACCCCGGGTATCCGCTACAAGCGCTACAGCGCTACGCCGCGCGAGGTCGGGCCAGGTGCCGCCCGCGAGGTCGGCGACGGCGAGCAGCGCCTCCCAGACGTCGGCGTTGCGGTCCTCGATGCCCTCCGGCATGTCGGGCCAGGAGATCCCGAGGCGGTGCGCGTTGGCGTTCGACCACTCGAGCAGTCGGTCTCCGAGCGCCTGGGCGTCCGGGCCGTTGATCCGCAGGCGCCACGGTTCGACCTGCTCACCCGGTGCGCGCCGACGCATCCGCACGACGACCGATCGCGTCATGATCGTGTCGGGCAGGTCGTCGAGGCCTGCCAGGGCTACGGCGCAGTACGCGGGCAGCTCCTCGGTCTCGACGATCTTGCCGCGGATCACGCACCGTCCGGCCACGGCGCCCTTGCGGTGCCCCGCATTGAGCATCCCGCGGACGTCCTCGTTGTCCTTCGCCTTGGGACCGAACACCGTATCGATCTCGTCGTAGAGGATCGTCGGCACGCCGGCGACGTCGGAGACCTTGCGGAACAGGTACGCGGGCGTGGTGTTCACGGCGTGCACCGGCCGCGGAACCAGCGGTTCGGTGACCTCGAGCGCCCGGGACTTTCCCGACCCCGGCTCAGGGCTCAGGAACGCGATCCGCGGCGTCGACTCCCACGCATCCATGAACCATGTGTGACCGATCCACAGCACGTGCGCGATCCGCTCGGCATCGCCGGGGTAGACCACGAACCGCGAGAGGAACGTCTCGACGTCGTCGAGCAGTCGCGCCCCTTCCGTGGCCTCGACAGCGTGCCGCGCGGCGATCGTCTCGACCGGTACGGTGCCCGGCTCGGTCACGCGTGGCCACGCCGGTACGGCGACCAGCCTTGAGGCGTCGGGGAGATGATCGCCCGGAGGGTCCTCAAGCGGAATGACGAGCTCGAGGTACGGGTCGACGCTCATGCGCTCACCGCCGGAGTGATCCCGCGTTCGGCGAGCAGTGCGCGGGCGGCCACAGCCCGGTCGTGCTGACCGCGTCGGTCGGCAAGCTGGTCGTACGGCTCGGTCTGGGCGATCATCCGTGCCACCCGACCGCCGTCAGCACGGACGGCGTGCCACTCGTCCACAACCTGCTGGCGTCCCATCGCGATGCCGTGCATCACGCCGGCCTCGTACCACCCGAGGTCGTCCGCAAGCGCCTCGACAGCCTCACGGAGTACGATGGGGTTCGCCGCATGAAGTGAGGAGCCGCCCCCGCCAGGGCGGCTTTCTCGTTCCCTGGGGGCGTTCACGCAGCGCCACCGCCCAGGACCTCAAGCTCGGCCTCAGCGGCCTCACCCTCGGCGACTACAGATCGGGCTCGGCGCGCCTTGGCGCTCTTGAGCGCGAGCCTGCCGAAGTACGCCTTGCGCTTGTGCTCGGCGCGGCGGGCGCGCTCCGTGGGCGGCAGCGTGCCGTCCGGGTCGACCTCGCGCTCGAAACGGGCCATGAGTGCGGCGCGAGCCGGTGCGGTGCGGGCGGATCGGTCAGCGGTGTTCGACCAGGACTCGTTGGCCGCGATTGATGCTGCGAGTGAGCGATTGGACGTCACGGCGGTCTCCCGACTGGAAACGTCGAAGCCGAGCGCACATCACCGCTTCTGTCGGTGCGTGTCGCTCGGCGTCCATGTCGGTCTCGCCGCTCGCCGTACTCACTGAGAACTCCATGTCGGATCAGCACTGCGTACGCGGTGCTGCTCAGCCCCTCGGGCTAGCTACCCATGCTTCTTCTCTTGTCCGCAATCGAACCACACCGCTGTAGTTTCGGCAACGTACAGCGCTAGATGTCGCCGAGGTTCAGGTCACGCGCCTCGGTGGCGGCGCGTTCGGATGCACGGGCTCGGGTGTAGCGCATGAGCATGTCGGGCTGGGACCACCCGGCGACGGCCATGAGCCCGCCCTCGGAACCGCCCGCGGCGAGCCATCGGTGCGCGGCGGTGTGGCGCAGCAGGTGGGGGTGAAAGCCCGTGATGCCTGCGGCGGTCGCGCGGGCGCCGAGCGCCTTGTGCAGCGCGTCGTAGCTGAACTCCTTGCCGCGGTCCCCCAGCCACAGCGCGGGGGTCGCAGCGAGGCGGTGGTGCGCGCGGGTGCGCTTGTAGCGGTCGATCGCCCGGGCGGTCTGCGGTCCGAACGGCACGATCCGGCCCTTGCCGCCCTTGCCTCGCCGCACGACGGCGGTCCCGGCCGACAGGTCGACGTCGGGCACGGTCAATGCGACGCACTCCCCCGCGCGGGTGCCGGTCTCGAGCATGAAGCGCACGATCGCCTCGTCGCGTCGCTCGCGCAGGTCTGGTCCGGTGCAGGCCTTGAGCAGCGCCTTGAGCTGTGGCTCGGTCAGTGGCTCGATGACCTTGGAGTCGAGCTTGGGTGCGCGCAGGCCGAGCAGCGGGTCGGTGGTGGTCTCGCCCTCCTCGACGAGCCACGCGGCGAACCGGCGCAGGCCGAGCTGACGGGACCGGACGGTGGCAGCCTCGCGGCCGGCCTCGAGCAGTGCGGCGGTGAAGCCGTTGACGAGCGCCTTGTCCAGGGTGGGCGTGTGGCCGTTCTCGACGCACCAGGTCAGGAACGCGCGCACGGCGTCGCCGTAGGACTTCACGGTCGACGGTGCCTTGCGCTCGGCGCGCAGCGACAGCTCCCACGAGGGCAGCAGGGATGCCAGGTTCAGGGGTGCGGGTCGCTTCGCCACAAACTCATCGTAGCGGATATCTGGACTAGAAGCGCTGTGCGGTGCTACTGTCGGCGTGTCAGGCACCCGTAAGGGCTTCTGACCTGCGGTAGCACCGCGACAGCGGCTCTAGTGTCAGTCCAGGTAGTCGCGCAGCACCTGTGACCGGCTGGGGTGACGCAGCTTGGACATCGTCTTGGACTCGATCTGACGGATCCGCTCACGCGTGACGCCGTAGACCTTGCCGATCTCGTCCAGGGTCTTGGGCTGTCCGTCGGTGAGACCGAACCGCATCGAGACGACCCCGGCTTCGCGCTCGGAGAGCGTGTCGAGCACCTGGTGGAGCTGCTCCTGCAGGAGCGTGAAGCTCACCGCGTCCGCCGGGACAACGGCCTCGGAGTCCTCGATCAGGTCACCGAACTCGCTGTCGCCGTCCTCACCGAG
The DNA here is from genome assembly GCF_024704385.1 of Cellulomonas sp. P24. Lineage (NCBI taxonomy): Bacteria > Bacillati > Actinomycetota > Actinomycetes > Micrococcales > Cellulomonadaceae > Cellulomonas > Cellulomonas sp. P24. The sequence goes on along the minus strand of NZ_JAJDFX010000002.1, from coordinate 3,753,368 downwards.
CGGCGTGTGCAGAGAGATGGGCTCGCGGCCGTACTTCTGGACCTCGACCACCTTCTCCGGGGTCATGTCCAGCTCCTTGGCGAGCTCCTCCGGGGTCGGCTCACGGCCGAGGTCCTGGAGCATCTGCCGCTGCACGCGTGCGAGCTTGTTGATGACCTCGACCATGTGCACCGGGATACGGATGGTGCGCGCCTGGTCGGCCATCGCGCGGGTGATGGCCTGGCGGATCCACCACGTCGCGTAGGTCGAGAACTTGTAGCCCTTGGTGTAGTCGAACTTCTCGACGGCACGGATCAGGCCGAGGTTGCCTTCCTGGATCAGGTCGAGGAACAGCATCCCGCGACCCGTGTAGCGCTTCGCCAGCGAGACGACCAGGCGGAGGTTGGCCTCCAGCAGGTGGTTCTTGGCACGGCGTCCGTCACCGGCGATCCACTCGAGCTCACGTCGGCTCTTCGGGTCGAGCTTGAGCCCGGAGTTGAGTCGCTCCTCGGCGAACAGGCCGGCCTCGATCCGCTTGGCGAGCTCGACCTCCTGCTCGGCGTTGAGCAGGGCGACCTTGCCGATCTGCTTGAGGTAGTCCTTGACCGGGTCGGCGGTCGCTCCGGCTGTGACGACCTGCTGCGCGGGCGCGTCGTCGTCGTCGGCGTCCGAGTAGGTGAATCCCCCGGAGTCCTCCGCCTCGTCGGCGGCCGGCTTGGCGTCCTTGGTGTCGACAGCCACGTCGTCGACGGCGACGTCGTCGACGATCACCTCGTCGACGATCACCTCGACGGTGGCGACCTCGTCGTCAGCGGGGTCGACGTCGTCGACGTCGACCGAGTCGTCGACGTCGTCCCCCTGGTCGCCGTCCGCGGCGGTCGTCTTCGCCTTCGCGCGGGTGGTCGTCGACGTCGCGCCCGTCGCCGCCTTGCGGGCCGCGGGCTTCTTCTTCGCCGGCGCCGGGTCGGCGACAGCCGTCGCGCTCGTCGCACGCCGCGCGGTGGCGGCAGCCACCTTGGCGACGACGGCGACCGGCTCGTCGACCGTGATCCCGGCAGTCGCGAGGCCTCGGAACACCGCCTTGAGTCTCTTGGCGTCCTGGACCTGGGCGGTCTCGCATGCGGTGCGGAACGAGGCTGCGTCGACGCGGCCGTGGGCGCTACCGCGTCGTACGAGCTCCTGGAGTGCAGGGTGCTCGAACTCGCGCGGGAGAGTGGGGCTGGAGGGGAGGGAGGTCACAAACAACCTTTCGGCAGAACACGGCCCGACATCTTTCATTCGGGTAGACCGATATTGTACCGGCCCGCAGGCGTCACGCAGGGGCATTGGACCCGGTAACCCGCGGCTCGGGCGCGTCACACCTGACGCCTCTGGCTTCACAACGCACCGCAGTTCGGCGAGATTCCCCGAAAGGCGCGGCCGATTCTGTGCCGCAGCCGACCATCAGCTCGCGGTGCGTCGCGACGGCTCAGGCGCGGACGGGTTTGACCGCGAGCACCGGGCACGGGGAGTCGAGGAGGATCCGCTGGGCGTTCGACCCGAGGATCAGCTTGCCGACGGGGCTCCGCCGCCGGAGGCCGATCACGATGAGGACGGCATCGGTCTCGACCGCAGCTGCGATGAGGTCCTCGGCGACGTCCTTCCCGGCCGCGACGAGCCGCAGCTCGTGCTCGACACCCCGGGCGTCGAGCTCCGCCCCGACACGGGCGAGCTCTTCCTCGAGCTCGGTCCGCTTCGCGTCGTCGGCCGACGCACGTGCGCTGGCGATGACGACGAGGCGCACCCCGCGCTGCAGCGCCTCCACCGCTCCGGCCTCGAGCGCTGCGCGACCCTCGTCGGTCGCCAGGTAGCCGACAACGATGCCCATGGATCCTCCCCGGTCTGTCCATCGACCCGGCACACACGCCGGGAGATGTGACGCTACCGGAGGTCGAACGGTTCGACGATCCACCACTCTCCACGCTCGACGCGTGGCATCGCTCTCACCACCCGCGCCTGACCCATCCGGGTGACAGCCCGGCGTCGATCGCCTCCTGCACCAGCAACGCGAGCCGGTATCCCGGATCCGCTGCGAGGGCCCGCTCGACGAGCACGGCCGCCCGTGCCCCGTCGGCGCGCCACCAGGCGAGGACTGCCAGCAAGGTCACGGCAGGCGCCTCGGTTCGCCGGCGACCATGTGCCACGACGGCTTCGAGGGTCGCCCGGTACACGGTCGCGCACTCCTCGGGCGGCTCGAGCCCGCCGGACGGGTCGACGATGCGCGCGATCGCGCACGAGATCTCCCGGTCGAGCCGGCCGTCGGTGCTGCGGAGGGTGCGTTCTGCCAGGTCTCCGGTGCCGGGGACGAGAGAGACGAGGATCGCGTCCCGGACGCGGAGATCACCGAGCGCCGCCTCGATCCGCCCGAGTCGCGGCGGGTGCTCACCCGTGCGACCGTCCCGACCGGCGTCGACCTCGGTCCGCCAGAGCACCATGGCCTCCTCGCGCCAGCGCCGCACCGCCTCGGCGTCGCCGGCGTCCGTCGCCCTGCGCCGCCGTTCGGCCAGCACGCGTGCCGCAGCGGCGCGGCGCCGGGCGTCGGCGTCGGCCGCCCGGATCTGCGCCAGGTCGGCGCGTCGGGCTGCGACCGCAGAGCCCGCGAGCACCATGTGGGCGCCGGTGGCCGTCGACTCGAGCTCCGCCAGCGGACGACCACCCGGTGGGCAGCACTCGGGCGAGGCGCAGTCGAGGCCCCCGTAGCCGTCCGGACCGACGACCCAGGTCGCCACGTCGCCGAGGTACGGCTCGGCGGCCACGGCCAGGTGCCTCGCGGCCGCACGTGTTCGCGGCGACCGGCACGGGAGCGCGGGTGGGCGACGATCCTGCCCTCCTCCTGCGGCCGCGGTCGCGTCGGGGCCGGGACCTCCGTCGTCCGCGGTGTAGATCACGAGGACCGCATGCGCGGCGCCGTCGTGCACCAGGTGAGTCACCAACGTGCGGGCGAGCTGCGGACCGCAGGACGCGTCGGAGAGGTCGTCGAGGTCGACCCGCGCCACGAGCCCGACCCGACCTCGCGGCTCTCGGAGGCTCACGACCACAGCGCTCTCGTCCGGCTGGAACCCGAGCTGGTGCGGGACCAGGGCGATCAGCTCGCGGGGTTCTCGGACGCGGATCGTGGTGGTGGCCATGGATCGATCTCAGCCTGGATCGTGAAGACTCCGTGCCCGGGAGCAGAACAGCTGTGAAGAGCCGACGCACGGGCGGTCGTGGGGACGGATCACCCCGGGACGGCCGTTACCGTGGTGCCGTGACCGAGCAGGAGTGGAGAGCACGTCATGTCGCGGGACTGCGTGGCAGCGTGACCCGTCGGGCGCGTGCCGTCGCGGTCGTCCTCGTCGCAGCAGCGGCGCTGGCCGGGTGCACGACCTCCGCACCGACGGCGTCGCCCCCGTCGTCGACCGCGCCGTCGGGCGCGGCGACGCCATCCGCTCCGGTCGTGGTCGCGCCGTCCCCGAACCCGACCGAGACGCTCCTCCCGGAGAGCACCTCGTCCGCTTCCTCGGTCGGCTCCCTCGCGCCCGGCTTCCCGGTCGACCTGATCCCCGTCCCCAGCGACGCGGACATCCTCGTCTCGGCCGCCGATCCGATCCCCGGCTCCACGGACATCCAGGTCAGCCTCAACCTCCGCACGTCGCTGACCCCCGAGCAGCTCCTCACGATGTACCGGACCTCGCTCACGGCAGCGGGGTTCGCGGAGGCGCCGGCCGACCAGACGAACGCGGCGCTCGCGGCGCAGGCCACCTTCACGCGGTCGAACGGCGACGAGGTCCTGGTCCTCGGTGTCCTCGACCGGGACGGGATCAGGACGCTGACGCTCGGCGGCCGTGTGCACGCCGCCTCGTGAGCAGCGACGACCGTAGTCTGTCGTCCGTGAACCTCTCTCCTGCGGACCTGGTGGAGATCGAGGGAGTCCGGGCCGGTGTCGACGCCCACCTCGAGGCTCATGTCCGTGCGCTCCGGCACTCGTTCCACTCGATCTCCCCCGATGCGGACGAGCTCGTCGACGCGATCGCCCAGATGCTCTCCGGGGGCAAGCGCCTGCGAGCCGCGTTCTGCTACTGGTCCTGGCGCGCCCACGGCGGGTCGGCAGACTCTCCGGCGGCCGACGCGGTGCTCCGCGTCGGTGCCGCACTCGAGCTCTTCCAGGCCGCCGCGCTCTTCCACGACGACGTCATGGACCGCTCGGACACCCGACGTGGCCTCCCGGCGGCCCAGCTCGTCTTCGCAGCGATGCACCTGCGCAACGGTTGGAGCGGGGACGGCGCGCTGTTCGGGGACGCGGCAGCCATCCTGCTCGGCGACCTGACCCTGATCGGCAGCGAGCAGGTGTTCGCCGAGGCCATGACCGCGTTCGACGCCGAGACGGCTGCGGGTGCGCTTCGCGTGTTCAACCACATGCGGACCGAGGTGACCGTCGGGCAGTACCTGGACGTGCTCGCCCAGGCCCAGCCCTGGGGCACCGACCCGATCGCCGACGAGGAGCGCGCTCGCGCCGTGATCCGCGCGAAGTCCGCCCGGTACTCGGTCGAGCATCCCCTCACCCTCGGTGCGACGCTCGCCGGGGCCACCGAGGAGGCCGTACGCGCGTGCACCACGATCGGCCTTCCCCTGGGCGAGGCGTTCCAGCTCCGCGACGACGTCCTCGGGGTCTTCGGGGATCCTGCCAGGACCGGGAAGCCCGCCGGCGACGACCTCCGCGAGGGGAAGCGCACGGTGCTCGTGGCGCGCGCACTGGCCCACGCGCTGCGCGTCCGGGACGACCGCACCCTGGCGATGCTCCTCGACGACCTCGGTGATCGTTCGATGACCGAGGCCAGGGCCCGCGAGATCGCCCGTGCCATCGCCGACACGGGCGCCGTCGACGAGGTCGAGCGGCTCATCGACACGCTCACCGCCGAGGCGCACCGGGCGCTCGACGCGGCCGACCTCCTGCCTCAGGGGCGACGCATGCTCCGGAGCCTCGCGCGCGTGGCGGTCGACCGCCAGGCCTGACGAGGGTCCGGCGTCAGAGCTCGAGCTGCGCCCTGCGGCGGACCTCCGTCTTGCGTCCGCTCCGCAACGCCGCCAGGGGTGTCGCCTGCAGGGTGTCGTCCTCCGTGAACAGCCACCGGATCGCCTCGGCGTCACTGAACCCGACATCACCCAGGATCGTCAGCGTCCCGGCGAGCGACGAGAGGATCGCCGAGCCCGCCGACGTCGGCTTCTGGACGTTCGCCGGGTTCGCGAGATGCTCCGGGACCAGGAAGTCGGCGGGGATGCTCACGACGACCGGGTCGCCGCGGCGCACCGCGACGAGCTTGCGCTCCTGGAGCAGCCGACGGACCTTCCCGGCGTCGATGCCCAGGCGCTCGGCGACGTCGGGGACGGTCAGCCACTCGCTCACGAGGCCGTCGAGGGGTCGTTGTGCGTCGGTGCTGTCGCTGCTCACGGCGCAAGCCTACGCAGTCCCGCGAACTACACCGGTGAAGTTCGTCGACGCGCCTCGCCGCACCTCTCGCGCCACGCTACAGTCACGTACTGTCACATCAGTCACACAGGCACCACCAGTCACACCCGTCACATCATTCACCGGACGGACGCGTCGACGCTCCCGTCCGACCGCCCGACCGCCCGACCCGATCCAGGGGAAGCAGCCATGACGCCACCGACGAGCGCTGTCACGACCGACGCCGCCCGGAGCGGCATGCGCACGCGTCTCGCGTCCGGCGCCGGGGTCTCGATCGCGGTCGCGGTCGCAACGGTCGCGGCATCGGCCACCGCAGCCCACGCCGACGAGCCGTACGTCGTCAAGGCGGGCGACACCGTGAGCCAGATCGCCCTGCGCACTGGGGTGTCCGTCGCGGCGATCGCCAAAGCCAGCGCGCTCGCGGACGCGTCACGCATCCAGGTCGGGCAGCTCCTGACGATCCCGACCGGCCCGCGTGCGCCGATCGTCCCGTCAGCACCACCCGCAGCATCGACGACGACCCACACCGTGGTGAGCGGCGACACCGTGAGCCACATCGCCGCCCGGTACTCGACCACCGTCGCCGCGATCGTCTCGGCGAACAAGCTCGACTCACGCGCCTTCATCCGCATCGGCCAGGTCCTGACCATCCCGACCGCGGGTGCCACGGCCACGCCGACCGTCGCGCAGGCCTCCCCCTCCACCACGGCGGCGACGACGACGACCCACACTGTGGTGAGCGGCGACACCGTGAGCCACATCGCCGCCCGGTACTCGACCACCGTCGCCGCGATAGTCTCGGCGAACAAGCTCGACTCACGCGCCTTCATCCGCATCGACCAGGTCCTGACCATCCCGACCGCGGGTGCCTCCACCGTCACCCTGGTGAGCAACACGTTCGCCGGGCGGACCTACAGCGACGCCGTCGTGGCGGCCGCCAACGCGAACAAGGCGATGCTGCTGCAGATCGGCGTGCCGACCACGAGCCAGATGAAGGCGACGATCGTCACGACGGCGCGGTCGATGGGCGTCGATCCCGCACTCGCCCTCGCGATCGCGTACCAGGAGTCCGGGTTCAACCACACCGCGGTCTCGGCCGCGAACGCGATCGGCACCATGCAGGTGATCCCGTCGTCCGGCGAGTGGGCGTCCCAGATGGTCGGCCGATCGCTGAACCTCCTGGACCCCCAGGACAACGTCGTCGCCGGCGTCGCGATCCTGCGTGCGCTCGTGCGCACCAGCCCCGACCTCTCGACCGCGATCGCCGGGTACTACCAGGGCGCCGCGTCGGTGCAGCGCAACGGCATGTACCCGGACACCCGCCGCTACGTCGCCAACGTCCAGACGCTCATGTCGCGGTTCCGCTGAGCCGGTTCTGCAGGGGGCGCCCGTAGACTGCCGTCGTGGGAACCACCGTGACTGACCCGCTCGTCGGCAAGCTCGTCGACGGGCGGTACGAGGTCGTCTCCCGGATCGCTCGCGGCGGGATGGCCACGGTGTACCTCGCGATCGACCGACGGCTCGACCGCGACGTCGCCCTCAAGGTCATGCACGGGCACCTCGCCGAGGGCGCCGCCGGTGCGGCCTTCATCTCACGCTTCCGTCGCGAGGCGCGGTCCGCGGCACGCCTCACCCATCCCGGTCTCGTGGCGGTCTACGACCAGGGCATCGACGGCGAGACCAGCTACCTCACGATGGAGTACATCGACGGGGGCAACCTGCGTCGTCGCCTCGCCGACGACGGACCTCTCGTGGTCGAGGACGCGCTGCGCATCCTCGAGGACGTCCTCGACGCGCTCGCCGCCGCGCACCGCTCGCAGCTGGTGCACCGCGACATCAAGCCGGAGAACGTCCTCCTCGCGACCGACGGGCGGGTCAAGGTCGCCGACTTCGGTCTCGCCCGCGCCGTGACCGAGGTCACCTCGACCACGACCGGCACCGTGCTCGGGACCGTCGCCTACCTCGCACCCGAGCTCGTGGCTCAAGGGATCAGCGATGCCCGGACAGACGTCTACGCCACCGGGATCCTGCTCTTCGAGCTCCTCACCGGGCGCCAGCCGTTCACCGGCGAGACACCGATCCAGGTCGCGTTCCAGCACGTCAACTCCCAGGTACCCGGACCCTCGACGATGGTGCCCTGGCTCCCCGCCGAGATCGACGACCTCGTGACCTCCCTCGCCGCACGCGCCCCCGACGACCGTCCCACCGATGCCGGAGCGGCACTGGCCCTCGTGCGCCGGACCCGTCTGGGCCTCGACCCGGCCACGCTGGCGCGGCGTGCCGAGTGGACCGCGCCACCGGCACGCGTCGAGACCGACAACGACCCCGACGACGAGGAGCTCGCACGCGCGCTGTCGACGCCCCGCTCCGTCGAGATCCCGGTCGATCCCGACGCGACCACCGTGATCGAGCTCGACCCGCACGGCAGCACCGTCGCCCTGCCCATCGGCGCCGCGTTCCTCGAAGCGGCAGGACTCCCGTCCGGCTACGAGCACGCACCGCCTCGGCGCCACCGGCTCCGGCTGCTCCTCGGCGCCCTCGCCGCGATCATGGCCGTCGCCGCCGTCGCCCTGTACATGCTCGTCGGACCGGGTGCCTACACGAGCGTCCCCGACGTCGTCGGCCAGCAGAAGGATGCCGCGTTCGCCGCGCTGCGGTCCGACGGCCTCCAGCCGACCGAGAACGACGTCTTCGACGACGCCACCGCCGGGACGGTGGTCACCACCTCACCCAGTCCCCACGGCCGCGTGCACAAGGGCGGCGAGGTCGTCGTCGCGGTGTCCAAGGGACCCGATCTCGTCACGGTCCCCGACGGGCTCGTCGGCAGCATGCAGGCGGACGCCAAGGCAGCGCTCGAGAAGGCCGGGCTCAAGGACGCCTACGCCCCAGGGAAGCACTACAGCGACACCGCCACGATCGGCAGCGTCCTCGCGACCGACCAGAAGCCAGGAACCGAGCTCAAGCGCGGCTCCACGGTGACGCTCACGCTCGCGGACGGTCCGGAGCCGCTGACGATCTTCTCGGTGGTCGGGGCCAGTCAGCAGCAGGCCGAGTCGGACCTCACCAACGCCGGGCTGAAGATGGCGGTCGGCACGCCTGCCTACAGCGACGTGTTCGCCGCAGGCGCCGTCATGAGCCAAGACCCGGCACCCGGCACCGCCGGGCACCGGACGGACACCGTGACGGTGGTCATCTCGCTGGGGCCGGAGATGGTGGTGGTTCCGGACGTCACCGGGCAGAAGGCCGACAAGGCGCAGGCCGAGCTCGAGGCGCTGGGGCTCAAGGTGGTCCGTCAGGACTACTGGCCTGGCCTCACAGGCAGCCGGGTGCTGAAGCAGAGCATCCCGCCAAAGACCTCAGTGCCCAAGAACTCCACAACAATCACACTCACGCTCGTCTGACGTCGCCTTTGGCGCGCGGTCACCACGGGCGACGACGACGGCTGGCCCCCAATGGGAGCCAGCCGTCGTCGTCCGAACCGAGAACGTGCCTCACCCCTGCTTAGTGCCCCCGGAGCATCTCGACGACCTGGAACGCCATCTCCAGCGACTGCTGGTGGTTCAGTCGGGGATCCACGAGGGTCTTGTAGCGCAGCGCCAGGCCGTCCTCGTCGATCTCCTCGCTCCCGCCGAGCACCTCGGTGACGTCGTCCCCGGTGAGCTCGACGTGCAGGCCGCCCGGGATCGTGCCGAGGGCGTGGTGCACCTCGAAGAACCCACGGACCTCGTCCATGACGTCCACGAGCCGGCGGGTCTTGTAGCCCGTCGAGGACGTGATCGTGTTCCCGTGCATCGGGTCGCAGACCCACGTGACCGGGCCGCCCTCGGCGGTGACCTTCTCGACGAGCGTCGGGAGGACGTCGCGGACCTTCCCCGCGCCCAGTCGCGTGATGAACGTCAGCCGTCCGGGGACGCCCTCGGGGTTGAGCTTCTCCATCAGCGCGAGCGCGTCCTGCGCGGTCGTCGTCGGCCCCAGCTTGACGCCGATCGGGTTCTGCACGCGCGAGAGGAAGTCGACGTGCGCACCGTCGAGCTGCCGCGTCCGTTCACCGATCCACAAGAAGTGGGCCGAGCAGTCGTACGGCAGACCCGTCCGAGAGTCGATCCGGGTCAGCGGACGCTCGTAGTCGAGCAGCAGCGCCTCGTGGCTCGAGAAGAACTCGACCGTCCGCATCGACTCGAAGTCGGCACCGCACGCCGCCATGAAGCGGATCGCACGGTCGATCTCGGCAGCGGTCTCCTCGTACCTGGCGTACGCCGGGTTCGCCATGAAACCGCGGTTCCACTCGTGCACCCGCCGGATGTCGGCGAAGCCCCCGGTCGTGAACGCCCGGATGAGGTTCAGGGTCGACGAGGACGTGTGGTACGCCTGCAGCAACCGGTCCGGGTCAGGGGTACGCACCTCCTCGCTGAACTCGTAGCCGTTGATGATGTCGCCGCGGAACGCCGGGAGCGTCACCCCGTCACGGGTCTCGTCGTCCGAGCTGCGGGGCTTGGCGTACTGCCCCGCCATCCGACCCATCTTGATGACCGGCAGGCTCGCGCCGTACGTGAGCACGACCGCCATCTGCAGGATCGTCTTGATCTTGTCGCGGATGTTGTCAGCGGTCGCGTCCGCGAACGACTCGGCGCAGTCCCCGCCCTGGAGCAGGAACGCCTGGCCCTGCGCGGCCGCGGCGAGGCGCGACCGCAGGACGTCGGCCTCACCGGCGAACACCAGCGGCGGGACCGCTGCCAGCCGGTCACGCACGAGCTCCACGGCCGACCGGTTCGGCCAGGTCGGCTGCTGGGCGACCTCGAGGCTCTCCCAGTGGTCGAGGCCGGCGACGACGTCCGGGTCCGGCTCGACGCTCACGATGCCGCGACCGGGCTCTGACCGATGTCGGACAGCAGGTCGACGAACCACTGCTGCGTGACGTCGAAGGCCTTGCCGCCGGCGATCCGCGGGAAGGCGATCGCCTTGAGGCGGTCGCCGTCCTCCTCGTCGTGACCGATCACGCCGGACTCAGCCTTGAACGCGCACTCGACGGCGAGGTCCGTCATCGACTTGATCAGCCGGAGGTCCTCGGGGTTCGCCGCCGCCGCGCGCGAGTAGTACCCGCTCTTCTGCACCATGGTCTTCTCGGCACCGAGGAGCTTGGAGAACTGCTTGGCGAACCACTGACCGGGGTTGATCGTGTCGAGCTTGACGTGGCCGAACGGGTCACGCGGGACCTCGGCCCCCGACGCCTCGAGCTGGGCGACGATCTCGTGCATGCCGGCGCCCTCGGACAGGAAGATGTTCACGTTGCCGTTCGTGTCCATGATCGTGCGCAGCCGGGCCGCCTCACCCTCGATGTCGAGGGGCAGCTCGGGCACGAAGACCGCGTGGATGTCCCAACGCTCGCGCGAGAGGCCGATGCTGGGGACCCACTCCTGGGTGTCCAGCCAGCGGCGGTACTCCGCCGCGGCCGCAGCCGTCAGCCAGCCGCAGTGCCGGCCCATGACCTCGTGGACGATCAGCATGCGCGGGCCGGAACGGTGCTCGCCGATGATGTTGCGGGCGAACCCGGCGGCCTCCTCGGCCGCGGTCCACGCACCGAGGGACTGCTTGATCGGGACGACGTCGTTGTCGATCGTCTTCGGCAGGCCGACCACCGTCAGGTGGTAGCCGTTCTCCTCGAGGTACGCGGCGAGATCGGCGGCGGTCGTGTTCGTGTCGTCGCCACCGATGGTGTGCAGCACGTCCACGCCGTCCGCCTTGAGGCGCTCCGCGGCCACGTGCAGCGGGTTCTGCCCCTCGGCGACCAGCCCGCGCTTGACGCAGTCGGCGGCGTTCGTCAGCTTGACCCGCGAGTTGCCGATCGGCGAGCCGCCGAACCGGTGCAGGATCCCGGCCTTCGCGCGGGCCTCGGCGTCGATCACGATCGAGTTGCCGGTGAGGAGCCCGTGGTAGCCGTGCTGGTAGGCGATGATCTCGACCTCGGGGGCGATCTCGGTGTAACGCTCGATGAGGCCACCGACGGCCGAGGACAGGCACGGGGCGAAGCCGCCTGCGGTCAGGAGCGCGACGCGACGAACCGACATGAGACACACCTCTCGTTGATCTGCTGGGGATGGCACCAGCCTGGGGGGCCATCCGGTGCCCGTCGTCGGGCCCAAGGTCCTGCCGCTCCGGCACGGGGCGGCGGGCGCGCTCATCCTAGCGAGGTGGCGTCGTCCTCTTCGGGCGGTACCGGAGGGTGGACCTCGGGGACGTCACGACCACCGGGAGCACGCGGGACGTCCGTCTCCGGTGCGGCCGCGCCGGCAGCGATCCGGGCCTTCTGGGTCGCGGCGTACACGTCCACGTACTCCTGGCCGGACAGGCTCATCAGTGCGTACATGATCTCGTCGGTCACCGCACGCAGGATGAACCGGTCGTTCTCCATGCCCTTGTAGCGGCTGAAGTCGAGCGGCTCCCCACGACCACGCCGATCCGGATCGGCTTCGGGATGGTCTGCCCGATGGGCTGGGCGATGTTGGTGCCGACCATCGCGACCGGGATCACCGGCGAGCCCGACTCGAGGGCGAGACGCGCCACGCCGGTCTTGCCACGGTAGAGGCGTCCGTCCGGGCTCCTGGTCCCCTCCGGGTAGATGCCGAACAGGCCGCCCTCCTGGAGCCGCTTGAGCCCGGTGTTGAGGGCTGCCTCGCTGGCTTTGCCGCCGCTGCGGTCGACCGGGATCGTGCCGACACCGCGGAAGAACCCGGCCTTGAGCCGGCCCTTGACCCCGCTCCCGGTGAAGTACTCCGACTTCCCGATGAAGACGATCTCGCGGTCGAGCACGAGGGGCAGGACGAAGGAGTCGATCACGGCGAGATGGTTGCTCGCCAGGATCGCGCCGCCCTCGGCGGGGACGTGCTCGACGCCACGCACCCATGGTCTGAAGATCAGGTGCAGCAGCGGACCGACCATCACCCGCTTCATCAACCAGTAGAACAACCCGCCACCTCTCGCCGCTGCCTGCCGGCTCCGTCTCATGCGCTCGGGGCCGACCGCGGACATGCCGTCGTGTTCCGACTCTAGAGTGCTCCGTATGCCAGCACGTCACGATCCGCCGCCCGGAGACACCCCGGAGGACCACTCCTCCGAGGAGGACTCCTCCGACGAGGCCCGATGGGCCGAGATCGTGGCAGAGCTGGGAGACCTCGGCATCGACGAGGACGCCCTCGACGAGGACGACGACGACCCGGGATCATCTCCCCGGGTAACCTACCGCGTGGCGCCGGGGGTCCCGGACAACCGTCCTGGTTCCTCCCCCGCCTTCACCGGCCGCGACTGGGACGGGACCGCGCAGATCGACCGCGCGGAGTCCGAGGTCGACGACGACGAGCACTTCGTGCCGCCCGACCCGGGACCGATCTTCTCCGGGAACCCGGCGCTCACCCTCGCGTGGATCGGTGCCGCCGGCGGCGCGATCCTGCTGCTGGTCCTCGTGGTGATCGGCGGGTCGGTCCCGGCGATCGTCGCGCGGGTCACCGCAGGCGTGTTCGTCGCCTCGTGCGCGTTCCTCGTCTGGCGGATGCCGCACCGGCGCGACCACGACGACGACGACCCGGGCGCCGTCGTCTGATCGGCCGGGTCAGACGCGCGCGAGGTCCGCGGCGCCCACGATCCCGGCGTCGTTTCCCATCGCCGCGAGGTTGATCGCGGCCTCCGGCCGGTAGCCGCGCGCGGAGAGCTGCGAGACGAACCCGTCCCGCGTCGGGCCGAGGAGGAGATCGCCGGCTGCACCGACGCCGCCGCCGACGACGACCATCGCCGGGTCGAGCACCGCCGCCACGGAGGCCGCACCCTCGCCGATCCAGCGCCCGAGCTCGGCGAGCAGCTCGATCGCCAGCGGGTCGCCCTCCATCGCCGCGACCGTGATCTGCGGCCCGGCGAGCCCGGCCGCCGAGCCGCCCGCCAGCTCGAGCAGCCGCCGGGCGCGGCCCGGCTCACGCACCATCGCCGCCTGTGCCTCCCGCACCAGGGCGCTGCCCGACGCGTACTGCTCCCAGCACCCGCGGTGGCCGCAGCCGCACAGGATGCCGTCCGGCACGACGCGCATGTGCCCGACCTCTGCGGCGACACCCCACGCACCCCGGACGAGCGTGCCCCCGACGATCACCGCGCCACCGAGACCCGTGCCGATCGTGAGCATGAGCATGTCGTCGACGTCCTTGCCGACACCGAACCGGAACTCGGCCCAGCCGGCCGCGTTCGCGTCGTTCTCGACGACGATGTGCACGTCCGACCCGAACTCCGCGGCGACCCGGTCGCGCAGCGGGTGGTCGCGCCACGGGAGGTTCGGCGTGAACAGCACGGTGGCCTGGTCCGAGCTGATGAATCCCGGGGCGGCCAGCCCGATCGCCGAGATCTCGTACTCGGCCGCGAGCTCCTGGCAGGCTGCCACGACCGCGCGGTCGACCGCGTCCGAGTCGGCCGCCACCGTCGGCCGCACCGACTTCGCCAGGATCGCACCGTTCTCGTCGACCACACCGGCCGCGATCTTGGTCCCGCCGATGTCCACACCGATCGCGTGCATGTCTGTCCTTGGATGAGCTGGGGGTCAGGGTCCGGCCCCGCGCAGGTGCCGAGGTCAGGCTACGCAGTCGTCGACACACGCAGCGCGGTCTCTCGTTCCCGGAGACCGCAGGCACAGGGTACCGACCTCGGTGTGCGACGATCGAGACCGAACGTCCCTTACAGTCGTTGCACCTTCTTCGACTGACAATGGAGCCAGCATGGAAGAGTTCCGCACGCCGGTCCTGGTCGAGCTCGATCCGACCTCGAACCTCAACAACCTCCTCGCCGAGCGGGTCGCCGCCGGACCGGACCGTGTGATGATCGAGCACAAGACCACCCCGGACGGCCCGTGGATCCCGATCACCGCACGCGAGTTCGACGCCGAGGTCGTGGCGGTCGCCAAGGGTCTCGTGGCGCGCGGGATCCAGCCCGGGGACCACGTCGGGATCATGTCGCACACCCGGTACGAGTGGACCCTCCTCGACTGGGCGACCTGGGCCGCCGGAGCGATCCCGGTCCCGCTGTACGAGACCTCGTCGGCCGAGCAGGTCGCGTGGATCCTCACGGACTCGGACATCCGGCTGCTCGTGGTGGAGACGCAGGAGCATGCCGCGACCGTCGCCGCCCTCGGCGAGGGGCACGCGTCCCTGTCGGACGTGCTCGTCCTCGACGACGGGGCGATCGACACCCTGATGGCCGACGGGGCCGGCACGCCCGACGCCGAGATCACCCGCCGGCGTGCGATCGCCGACCTCGACGACGTCGCGACGATCATCTACACCTCGGGCACGACGGGACGCCCGAAGGGTGCCGAGCTGATGCACCGCAACTTCGCCGTGCTCACGGTGAACACGGCGCTGGACCTCGACGAGGTCGTTCGTGCCCCGGGTTCACGCACGCTGCTGTTCATGCCGCTGGCCCACGTGTTCGCGCGTTTCATCGAGGTGCTGTGCGTGCCCGCCGGAGTGGTGCTCGGCCACACGTCCGACACCAAGACCCTGCTCGCCGACCTCGCGACCTTCCGACCGACGTTCATCCTCTCGGTCCCGCGCGTGTTCGAGAAGGTCTACAACGCCTCCGAGCAGAAGGCCGCGATCGCCGGTCGCCTCGGCATCTTCCAGCGCGCGGCGAAGACCGCGATCGTGTACTCCCGCGCTCTCGACGACCCGCGCGGTCCGAGCCCGTGGCTGCGGCTCCAGCACCGGGTCGCCGACGTGCTCGTCCTGTCGAAGATCCGGGCCGCGCTCGGCGGCCAGGCACGGTGGGCCATCTCCGGCGGTGCACCCCTCGGTGAGCGCCTCGGGCACTTCTACCGCGGCGTCGGGCTGAACGTCCTCGAGGGCTACGGGCTCACCGAGACGACCGCACCGACGGTCGTGAACCGTCCGGGACGCGTCAAGATCGGCACGGTCGGCCCGGCACTCCCCGGCACGGCGATGCGGATCGCCGACGACGGCGAGATCGAGGTCCAGGGCGAGCACGTGTTCCGGGGCTACCACGGCAACCCCGAGGCGACCGCTGCCGCGTTCGACGACGGCTGGTTCCGCACCGGTGACCTGGGCAGCATCGACGTGGACGGCTACCTGCGCATCACCGGCCGCAAGAAGGAGATCATCGTCACCGCCGGCGGGAAGAACGTCGCCCCGGCCGTGCTCGAGGACCGGCTCCGAGGGCACCCTCTCGTGAGCCAGGTCGTCGTGGTCGGCGACCAGCGCCCGTTCATCGGCGCGCTCGTGACCCTGGACGCCGAGGGCCTCCCCGGCTGGCTCGCCGCGCACGGCAAGCCGGCGATGCCGCTCTCGGAGGCGATCGACGACCCTGACGTCCGTGCGTCGCTCGACCGTGCGGTCGCGCGCACCAACACCGCCGTCTCACGCGCCGAGTCGATCCGGAAGTACACGATCCTCTCGACCGACTTCACCGTCGAGAACGGCTACCTGACGCCGTCGCTCAAGGTCAAGCGTGCGGAGGTCCTCAA
Source organism: Cellulomonas sp. P24 (assembly GCF_024704385.1). Classification (NCBI taxonomy): domain Bacteria; kingdom Bacillati; phylum Actinomycetota; class Actinomycetes; order Micrococcales; family Cellulomonadaceae; genus Cellulomonas; species Cellulomonas sp. P24. The sequence continues at coordinate 3,737,397 of NZ_JAJDFX010000002.1, read as the reverse complement.
GGGCTTCGCCGACGAGGTCGAGGCGCTCTACGACGGCGTGCGCACCGGGGGCCCCCAGGAGTGAGGTCGCACCGCTGACCTGAAGGGTCCGGTCGGCGCTGTGCCTGGCGGCGCTGTACCTGGTGGCGAGATACCTCGCGGCGCTGTGCCTGCATGCACGGTCACACCGCCCGGATCATCCGGAGCGGCGGCACCATCCCCGAGGACGCGAGCACCTCGAGGGCGCCCTGCTCGGCCTCGTCGAGGTCGGGGACGCCGACGGGGATGGTCAGGAAGGTCACGACGCAGTCGGCGCATGCATCCCCGCGCGCCGTGCAGCGTCCGCAGTCGATCATCATGCCGACGACGCTAGCGACGCCCTCCGACACCGGGCCGCGGTCGTGCGCCCGCACGCGGGCACCGTGTGTCGGCGCCCCGGTCTACGGTCGGCCCATGACTCCGATCGGCCCGACGACGTCGACCACGGTGCCGGGCACGCCGGTCCAGCCGTCGCTGGACGACCTCGGGACGCCGCTGCGTGAGGTCACCTTCGTCGTCGTCGACCTCGAGACCACGGGCGGGACGCCCGCGTCGTCCGCGATCACCGAGATCGGGGCGGTCAAGGTCCGCGGCGGGGAGGTGCTCGGCGAGTTCCAGACGCTCGTCGACCCCGGCACCCCGGTGCCGGCGTTCATCTCCGCCCTCACCGGCATCACGACGGCGATGGTCCGCGACGCACCCCGGATCGACCTGATCGTCCCGAGCTTCTCGGAGTTCATCCGTGGCAGCGTCCTCGTCGCGCACAACGCACCGTTCGACATCGGGTTCCTCAAGGCGGCGTTCGCCCAGTCCGGTCATCCCTGGCAGGGGAACCAGGTCCTCGACACCGTCCGGCTCGCCCGGCGCGTCGTGCTGCGCGACGAGGCCCCGAACCACAAGCTCGGCACGCTCGCGGCGCTGTTCGGTGCCACGGTCACCCCCGACCACCGCGCACTGTCCGACGCCCGCGCCACCGTCGACGTGCTGCACGCCCTGCTCGCCCGGCTCGCGCCGCTCGGCATCACGCACCTCGAGGACCTCGCGACGGCGACCGATCCCGTGCCCGAGGACGTCCGGCGCAAGCGCACCCTCGCCGACGGGCTCCCGGACGCACCGGGCGTGTACCTGTTCCTCGGTCCGGGGCGTGAGGTCCTGTACGTCGGGACGTCGACCTCGATCCGGACGCGCGTGCGCAGCTACTTCACGGCCGCGGAGAAGCGCCGCCGGATGGTCGAGATGATCCGCATCGCCGAGTCGGTCACGCCGGTCGTCTGCGCAACGACCCTCGAGGCCCAGGTCCGCGAGCTGCGGCTGATCGCCGAGCACGTCCCGCGCTACAACCGACGGTCCCGCTTCCCGCAGAGGATGCCCTGGGTCCGGCTGACGTCGGAGCCGTTCCCGCGCCTCTCCGTGGTCCGGGACGTCAAGGACGACGGCACCGCGCATGACGACGGCACCGTGTACATCGGGCCGTTCGCCTCCCGGCTGGCGGCACAGTCCGCTGTGGACGCCCTCCACGAGGCGTTCGCGATCCGTCGGTGCAGCGAGAGGCTGCCGGTCGTCGCCGCGCCAGGGGCGAGTGCGTGCGCGCTCGCCGGGATGGGTCGTTGCGGCGCGCCGTGCACGGGCGCGCAGTCACGTGACGACTACGCCACCGTCGTCACGGCCGTGCGGGCGGCGATGACGGTCGACACCCGTCCTGTCGTCGAGGCGCACGCCGCACGGATCGCCGCGCTGTCGGCCGAGGAACGTTTCGAAGAGGCCGGCGCCGTCCGCGACCGCCTCGACGGCTTCCTGCGTGGAGCCGCGCGCGCCCAACGGTTCGCCCCGCTGTCGCGCGCGGCCGAGCTCGTGGCGGCGCGCAGGGTCGACCGCGGGGACTGGGAGGTCGTGGTCATCCGCCACGGCCGTCTCGCCGGGACCGCCGTCGTCGACGGTCGGATCGACCCGCGTCCTGCCATCGAGTCGCTTCGGCTCGCGGCGGAGCACGTACCGGCACCGCGGGCCCCGGCGACCGCCGCCCACCCCGAGGAGACGGACCTGCTGATCACCTGGCTCGGCAGGCCGGGCGTCCGGCTCGTCTCGATCGATGCGCCGCTCAGCTGCCCGGTGACCGGCGCACAGGGCTTCGTCGGCACGGCGCGGACGGCCGAGGCCGTCGCGGCTGCGTGCTCGGGCCCGTCGCGTCACGACACGGCGGGCGTGGGCGCGGCATGATGTGGCCATGCTGACCGCCATCGTGCTCATCCACACCGCCGCCGACCGCATCCCCGAGGTCGCCACGGCGATCGCCGAGGTCCCGCACGTCAGCGAGGTGTACTCCGTGACCGGCGAGGTCGACCTGATCGCACTCGTCCGCGTCCGCGAGCACGAACAGCTCGCCGACGTCATCGCCGACCAGATCAGCAAGGTCGCCGGGGTCGAGCGGACCGAGACGTTCATCGCGTTCCGCGCGTACTCGAAGAACGACCTGGCCGCAGCCTTCGCCCTCGGCCTCGAGGACTGAGCCCCGGCGCGACCGGTCTCGTCCGCTCACGCAGCGGAGGCTGCCACCCACCGCTCGAGCACGGCTGCCGCGGAGCCCTCGTCGACAGCACGGGCCGCGTGCTCCATGGCGACGCGCAGACGCTCGACGAGGTCGCCGTCCGCGGTGCCGGGAAGGCGACCGTCGGCGACCAGTGCCGCTGCCGCGTTCAGGAGAACGGTCTCGCGGACAGGGCCGGGCTCTCCGGCCAGCAGCCGCCTCGCGACGTCGGCGTTGTGCCGGGCATCCGCGCCTCTCAGGTCGGCGGGGGTGATCGGCGTGAGCCCGAGGTCGTGGGCGGCGTCGATCGTGTGCTGGACGACGTGAGCGTCCCGCACCTCCCAGACCTGCGCCGGACCGGTCGCGGCAAGCTCGTCGAGGCCGTCCGCGCCGCGGAACACCAGTGCCGAGGTCCCGCGGGACGCGAACACGCCGGCCATCAGCGGCGCCATCCGGAGGTCCGCGACACCCACGGCCGTGGCGCGCGGCTGGGCCGGGTTGGTCAGCGGACCCAGGAAGTTGAAGACCGTCGGGATCCCGAGCTCACCGCGTGCAGCACCGACATGACGCATCGACGGGTGGAAGACCTGGGCGAAGCAGAACGTGATGCCGACCTCGGTCGCGAGGGCGGCGACGCGATCGACCGTGTGGTCCAGCCGGATGCCGAGCGCCTCGAGCATGTCGGCGGACCCGCTCGAGGACGACGCCGCGCGGTTCCCGTGCTTGACCACGGTGGTACCCGTGCCGGCGACGACGAGCGCCGCCATCGTCGAGACGTTGACCGTGTGCATACGGTCCCCGCCCGTCCCGACGAGGTCGATGCTCGGGCCCGGGACCTCGAACCGGACCGCGTGGGCGAGCATCGTGTCCGCCAGAGCCGTGAGCTCGACGACGGACTCGCCCTTCGCCCGGAGCGCGACGAGCAGGCCCGCGATGCGCACCGGGGAGACGTCACCCGACATGATCTGGTCCATCGCCCACGCCAGGTCGGGGCCGCTGACGTCCGTGCCCGACACGAGGGCGTTCAGCAGGGCCGGCCAGGTCGGTGCCGGCTGCGCGGAGGGCCCCGACGTCATACGGCGTCAGCCGGCGCGCGGAGCAGATCGGCCACGGCTCGCTGGACCTCGATCGGGTCAAGCGGGCGCGAGACGACGGCGTCGGCGTAGGACCACGACGCGAGCCAGGCATCCTGCGGACGACCGGTCAGGACGAGCACCGGCGGGCACTCGAAGATCTCGTCCTTGAGCTGACGGCACAGGCCCATCCCGCCGACCTTGCCGGTCTCTCCGTCGAGCACGAGCAGGTCGAACAGCCCCTCGTCCATCGCGGAGATCACCGCGGCTTCCGTCGCGACCTCGACCCAGCGGATCGGTGGCTGCCCCTTGCCGAGCCGCCGTCCGACCGCGAGCAGCACCTGCTCGCGCGTGTCCACGTGGTCGCTGTACAGCAGGATCCGCGGGCCTTCCTCCGCGATCGACTCCGCGTCGTGCTGCCCGGACTCTGCGCTGCTCATGGTCGCTCTCCATCGTCGTCGCCGTGCGCCCTCGCCACGCATCTTGGCACGAGCGGCGGCCGTTGCGCGCCGAGCGCCACCCGGCGACCACCGACGGATCTCGTCCGCGCCGCGCCGGACCCGTCGCACGCCGTCCAGCACGCGCACGCGACACGCCCGGGCCCGACGTCGTGGCCGTCTCGTGTGGAGACGTTGCGGCCCCGTGTGGAGGCGTGGTGAGCGTCGGGAGATGACGATGTGACATATGCCCACCTCAAAACATGGGCCTAACGTCCCATCTCGACGAGTTGTCGGCCATAATGGCGACGTGTCGACCGCCATGGCTGCCCCCCACACCGCCCCTCACGTGAGCGTCAACCGACCGAACCCTGTCTCGGTCGGGACGATCGTGTGGCTCGCCAGCGAGCTGATGTTCTTCGCGGGACTCTTCGCGATGTACTTCACGCTCCGCTCTACCGTGCCCGCCGAGTGGGCCGCTCAGACCGGCAAGCTCAACGTGACCTACGCCGCGATCAACACCACCGTGCTGGTGCTGTCGTCCGTCACGTGCCAGATGGGCGTCTGGGCCGCCGAGCGGTTCCAGCCCGCGCGGACCGGGTCGATCCTGGCCGTCCGTACGTGGGGGATGAACGAGTGGATGACCCTCACGTACGTCATGGGCGCGATCTTCATCGGTGGGCAGGTGTTCGAGTACGCCTCGCTCGCCCACGACAGCCTCACGATCTCCTCGAGCCCGTACGGATCGGTGTTCTTCCTGACCACCGGGTTCCACGGGCTGCACGTGATCGGCGGCCTGATCGCGTTCCTGTTCCTGCTCGGCCGATCGTTCACCGCGAAGCGGTTCGGTCACCACGAGGCGACCACCGCGATCGTCGTGTCGTACTACTGGCACTTCGTCGATGTCGTCTGGATCGCCCTCTTCATCGTCATCTACCTGCTGAAGTGACCCGCGTCGGTCACGAGCCGGTGACCGACGCCGCCCCTCCACCCGTTCCACCATGCGAGACGAGGACAATTTCGTGAAGGCACTCGCGGCCCGCAGACACCATCGCAACGCTCCGGTGGTGGTCACCCTGCTGGCGCTGCTGACCACCGGCGGCCTGTATGCCGCACTGGCACCGAGCACGGCCCACGCCGCCGAGCCCACCGCCAACGACATCTCCGCCGGTGGGAAGCTGTTCCAGGCCAACTGCTCGACCTGCCACGGTCCCGCCGCCGGCGGCACCGCCAGCGGTCCCTCGTTGGTCGGGGTGGGCGCTGCAGCGGTCGACTTCCAGGTGAGCACGGGTCGCATGCCGATGGCGGCCTCCGGCCCGCAGGTGATCGCCAAGCCCCCGACGTTCGACGCCGAGCAGACCGCCCAGCTCGCCGCCTACGTGGCGTCCCTCGGCGCGGGCCCTGCGGTGCCCACCGCCGAGCAGGTCGACCCCACGAAGGGCAACCAGGCCAACGGCATGGCCCTGTTCCGGACGAACTGCGCGATGTGCCACAACGCGGTCGGTGCCGGCGGCGCCCTCTCGCAGGGCAAGTTCGCCCCGCCGCTCGCCAACGCGACACCGACGGTGATCTACGAGGCGATGCTCACGGGCCCGCAGTCGATGCCGGTGTTCAACAACAACAACATCACCCCGCAGGAGAAGCGCGACGTCATCGCGTACCTCGTCGCCCAGCGCAGCAACGCGACGAGCGTCAACGACCTCGGCGCCTTCGGCCCGGTGAGTGAAGGTCTCTGGGCCTGGGTCCTCGGTATCGGCACCCTGATCGGCTGCGCCGTCTGGATCGGAGCGAAGTCCTCGTGAGCACCCACGACTCGAACGCCCCCGAGAGCGGCACCGACGTCGCCGTCACCGGGTCCGGTGGGTTCCCGGAGCACTTCAGCGACCCCGGGCACCCGGAGCACCGGCTGCGGCAGAGCGATCAGGACCCGAAGGCGAACAAGCGCGCCGAGCTCCAGGTCGTGGTGCTGTTCCTGATCTCGATCATCGGGACGATCGGGTTCCTCGTCGCGTACTTCACGGTCACGCCCGCCGGTACGCCGTCGTCGATCCGCAACTCCAACCTTCTCCTGGGCCTCGGGCTGTTCTGCGCCCTCATGGGCATCGGGCTCGCGGCGGTCCACTGGGCGAAGTCGCTCATGAACGACCACGAGAAGTCCGAGGAGCGCCACGAGCTGCGCAGCCCGGAACCGGTGCGCGTCCAGGCCGTCGAGGTCATCAAGGAAGGCGTCGCCGACTCGGCCATCGGGCGTCGCGGCGTCCTCAAGGGGGCGATGATCTCCGCCCTGGCGCTCTTCCCGCTCTCGATCGCCGTCCCGCTGATCGGCAACGTCGGCGGCAACTGGGACGTGTCGAAGTTCAAGCACACGATGTGGAAGAAGGGCACCCGGCTCACGCTCGACCCCACCGGGCGGCCGGTCAAGGCGTCGGACGTGACGATCGGGTCCGTCTTCCACATCATCCCGGACGGCCTCGACAAGACCGCGCACCCGCTCGAGGAGAAGGCCAAGGCCGTCGTCCTGCTGGTCCGCCTCGACCCGCGCGACCTCAAGATCGCACCGGACCGCGAGGGCTGGTCCTACGACGGGATCATCGCCTACTCGAAGATCTGCACCCACGTCGGGTGCCCGGTGGCCCTCTACGAGCAGCAGACGCACCACCTGCTCTGCCCGTGCCACCAGTCGACCTTCGACGTCGCCGACGGTGCCAAGGTGGTCTTCGGTCCGGCCAAGCGCCCCCTCCCGCAGCTGCCCATCACGGTCGACAGCGAGGGATACCTGGTCGCGCAGAGCGACTTCCACGAACCCGTCGGCCCGAGCTTCTGGGAGCGCCTCAAGTGACGACCACCGACCGGGCGTTCCCCGGCCCCGTCGACTACCTGGACCAGCGGACCGGCCTCGGCAGCGCGATCAAGACCTTCGCGAGGAAGATCTTCCCCGACCACTGGTCCTTCCTGCTCGGCGAGATCGCGCTCTACTCGTTCGTCGTGCTGCTGATCTCGGGCGTCTTCCTGACGATGTTCTTCGTCCCGAGCATGAACGAGACCGTGTACCACGGTGCATGGGCCTCGATGCAGGGCGTCAAGATGTCCGAGGCCTTCAAGTCCACCCTCGACCTGTCGTTCGAGGTGCGCGGCGGCCTGCTGATGCGCCAGATCCACCACTGGGCGGCGCTGCTCTTCATGGCCGCGATCGTCACCCACATGATGCGGGTGTTCTTCACCGGCGCCTTCCGCAAGCCGCGCGAGGTCAACTGGGTGATCGGCTTCGTCCTGATGATCCTGGGCCTGGCCGCGGGCTTCTCCGGCTACTCGCTCCCGGACGACGTCCTCTCGGGCAACGGGCTCCGCATCACCGACGGCGTGGTCCGGGCGATCCCGATCATCGGCAGCTACATGTCGTACTTCATCTTCGGCGGTGAGTTCCCGGGCACCCAGCTCATCCCGCGGTTGTTCACCGTCCACGTGCTGCTCGTCCCCGGGCTCATCCTCGCGCTGGTCGGTCTTCACCTGTTCTTCGTGGTGCTGCACAAGCACACGCAGTACCCCGGGTCCGGTCGCACCGACAAGAACGTCGTGGGCTTCCCTCTGTTCCCGATCTACGTCGCGAAGGCCGGTGGGTTCTTCTTCATCGTCTTCGGTGTGATCGCCCTGCTCGCGGCGCTGTTCACGATCAACCCGGTCTGGAACTACGGACCGTACGACCCCTCGCCGATCTCAGCAGGTGCCCAGCCCGACTGGTACATGCTGTTCCTCGAAGGGGCGCTCCGACTGACCCCTGGGCAGCTCGAGGTGGTCATCGCCGGGTTCACGATCCCCTTCAACATCCTCATCCCCGCGATGATCGTGCCCGGCATCCTGTTCACTGCACTGGCGGCCTACCCGTTCATCGAGGCGTACGCCACCGGTGACAAGCGCGAGCACCACGTGCTCGACCGCCCGCGCAACGTGCCCGTGCGGACCTCCTCCGGGGTCGCCCTGCTCACGGCCTTCCTGATCCTCATGCTGGCCGGGTCGAACGACATCATCGCGACGCAGTTCGACCTGTCGATCAACGACATCACGAACGTGTTCCGCGTCATGCTGTTCGTCGGACCCGTGATCGCGTTCTGGATCACCAAGCGCACGTGCCTCGCACTCCAGCGCAAGGACCGCGAGCTGGTCCTCCACGGTCACGAGACCGGGACGATCGTCCGGTTCGCGAGCGGCGAGTACATCGAGGTGCACAAGCCGCTCGACGAGCACGAGCGCTGGCTCCGCGTGAACTACGACGCGCATCGTCCGCTCGAGATCGCGCCGGCGGAGGACTCCCGCGGTGTCCTCCGCAAGGGCTACCGCCGGGACAGGTTCCGTCAGCGTGTGTCGCGGTTCTTCTACGAGGACCGCGTGGAGCCGGTGACCCCGGCCGAGCTCGCAGCGGCGCAGTCGCACGGAGCGCACGACCAGCTCGCGACGAGCCCGGACGTGCCCCAGGTCGAGTCGAAGCCCGTCGGTGGCGGCCAGCACCTGATCGCACCGATCTCGCAGGTCAGGCCCGACGAGCGGAATCTCTGACCCTCGGGCAGAGTTGAACGAGTGGTGGTCGGCGACCTCTCGTGGTCGCGGCACCACCGCACTTCCTGAATGACGACGATGCCGTGGCACGCCGCGGCCCGAAGCAGGAGAGGCAATCGCCCATGGCTGACTACACCCTTCCGGATCTGCCCTACGACTACGCGGCCCTCGAGCCGCACATCTCGGGCGCGATCATGGAGCTGCACCACGACAAGCACCACCAGGCCTATGTGACGGGCGCCAACGCCGCACTCGCCAAGCTCGCGGAGGCCCGCGAGACCGGCAGCTTCGACGCCGTGAACCTCTTCGAGAAGAACCTGGCGTTCAACCTCGGTGGGCACGTCAACCACTCGATCTTCTGGGAGAACCTCTCCCCCGACGGCGGCGACAAGCCGACCGGTGAGCTCGCGGCAGCGATCGACGAGTTCTTCGGGTCGTTCGACGCCTTCCAGAAGCACTTCGCCGCTGTCGCCGCCGGCGTCCAGGGCTCCGGCTGGTCCATCCTCGCGTGGGACTCGATCGGCCAGAAGCTCGTGATCGTCCAGCTGTACGACCAGCAGGGCAACATCGCGCTCGGCCTCGTGCCGATCGTCGTGCTCGACCTCTGGGAGCACGCGTACTACCTGGACTACAAGAACGTCCGCGCGGACTACGTCAAGGCGTGGTGGAACATCGTGAACTGGGCGGACGCCGCTGCGCGGTTCACGCGTGCGCGCACCCAGACCGCGGGGCTCATCGTCCCCGCCTGAGTCCTACCCGCTTCAGACCGGCAGGCCCGGTCCCGCAGCCCGTCGAGGGCCGTCGGGGCCGGGCCTGCCGTCATGACGGCGCGCGCTGGAGCCTGACCTGCTTCTCCACCGTGGCGAACCCGACCGATCGGTACACCGAGATCGCCACGTCCTCCGGGTCGGCCACGATCACGAGCATCCGGGCGTGGAGCACGTCGAAGCCGTAGGCAGCCGCGTGATGGACGAGGGTACCCGCGAGCCCCTGGCCCCGGGAGTCCGGTCGCGTGTCGACCGACCGGTACCGCGCGACGCCCGATCCGTCCGTCACGAGCCCGAGACCCGACCGCATCTCTCCCCCGAGGAATGCACCGAACCAGCGACCGTGGCCCGCGAGCTGCAGCGCACGCATCGTGTCCATCCGCCGGACCAGGAACTCTTCATAGCCGGCCGGCAGCGGTCTCGGGCCGTTCACGAGTCGGACGGCGAGGGCCGCGTCGACGTCCCGCGGGTCCGTGAGGTCCAGCGGCCGGCAGACGGCGCTTGGATGAGGACGGGGAGGCTCGCGGACCGATGTCGCCGTCATGACGTCGCTGAGCTCGAGCTCGCATCCCTGCCGTACGAGCTCCTCGCAGCCGAGGCTGTCCCCTGCCACGCCGTCGACGCCGAACGCCCGGTGCTGCGCCTCTGGATGGTGCTGACGGAACACGCTCTCCCAGTCCCGGCCGATCCGCGCCGCCGGTTCGTCGCTCAGCACGACGGCATTGCCCCACCAGTACCCGGGCTCCTGCGGAGAGCGGACCACCAGGTGGTCACCGTGGTCCTCGACCTGGCTCCCCTCGAGGCGCTGCACCATCAGATCGGTCTGGAACCCCAGGGAGGACACGCGCACGCGAGCGACCGTAGCAGAGGACGTCAGACGGTCCTCACACGTCCTCGAGCCGGGCCGGCGAGCACACAGCCGGGCCCCCCCCGCGTGCGTGCCCGCTGTCAGTGCGCGTGCTGCCCGCGGGAGAACTCGAAGACCCACCCGGTGAGACCGATCACGGCGACCCCGCCGCCGATCGCCGAGAGCCACCACCCGACGGCGAGACCCGCGAACACGAGCGCCGCCGCGGCGGCGATGATCAGCGGCCACCAGCTCCAGGGGCTGAAGACACCCTGGTCGCCGGCCCCCTGGTCGATCTCGCCGAGCTCGTCGTCCTCGGGGCGCGCGTCGATCCGGCCCGCGAGCAGCGTGAAGTAGCCGCCGATCATCACGCAGAGGAGGCCGACCAGCAGGATCGCCGCCGACCCGACCGGCTCCACGTGGCTGAAGAACGCGTAGACACCGGCGACCGGGAAGAAGAAGATCCCGAGCCACAGGAAGAGTCGCGATTCGACCTTCATCGTCAGTTCCCCGTCCCGTCGTCACCGGCAGACCCCGACCCGCCGCCACGCTTACCGGCGAGAGCCAGCAGCTCCGCATCGGGCAGTGCGTGGTCGAGCGCAGCGACCTCGGGGTGGTGCAGGTCGAACGCCGGTCGCTCCGACCGGATCCGCGGAAGCGACGTGAAGTTGTGCCGCGGGGGCGGGCAGCTCGTCGCCCACTCGAGCGAACCACCGAAGCCCCACGGGTCGTCGACCTGCACGAGCGGTGCGTTGCGCCACGTCGTGTACACGTTCCACAGGAACGGCAGCGTCGACGCGGCGAGCAGGAACGCCCCGACCGTCGAGATCTGGTTCAGCGTCGTGAAGCCGTCCTGGGGCGAGTAGTCCGCGTAGCGTCGCGGCATCCCCATCACGCCCAGCCAGTGCTGCACCAGGAACGTCGTGTGGAACCCGACGAAGAGCAGCCAGAAGTGGATCTTCCCGAGGCGCTCGTCGAGCATCCGCCCGGTGAACTTCGGCCACCAGAAGTAGAAGCCCGCGAACATCGCGAACACGACCGTCCCGAACACGACGTAGTGGAAGTGCGCCACGACGAAGTACGTGTCGGAGATCTGGAAGTCGAGCGCCGGGCTGGAGAGGATCACGCCGGTGAGCCCACCGAAGAGGAACGTCACGAGGAACCCGATCGTCCACAGCATCGGCGTGTCGAACGTGAGCTTGCCGCGCCACATCGTGCCGATCCAGTTGAAGAACTTCACCCCGGTCGGCACCGCGATCAGCATGGTCATGAACGAGAAGAAGGGCAGCAGCACCGCGCCGGTCACGTACATGTGGTGCGCCCACACGGTGACGGACAGCGCCGCGATCGAGATGGTCGCGTAGATGAGGCCCTTGTAGCCGAACACCGGCTTGCGGCTGAAGACCGGCAGGATCTCGGTCACGATGCCGAAGAACGGCAGCGCGATGATGTAGACCTCCGGATGCCCGAAGAACCAGAACAGGTGCTGCCACAGGAGAGCCCCGCCGTTCTCCGGGTTGAACACCTGGGCGCCGAGCCGCCGGTCGGCGCCGAGCGCGAACAGTGCGGCCGCGAGCGGCGGGAACGCCATGAGGATCAGCAGGCTCGTCACCAACGTGTTCCAGGTGAAGATCGGCATCCGGAACATCGTCATGCCCGGCGCGCGCATCGTGACGATCGTCGTGATGAAGTTCACGGCGCCGAGGATCGTCCCGAAGCCGGTCAGCGCGAGGCCGAACACCCACAGGTCACCACCGACCCCGGGCGAGAACGTCGTGTTCGAGAGCGGCGCGTAGGCGAACCACCCGAACGACGCCGCACCCTGCGGGGTGAGGAAGCCGGCCATGACGATGAGCCCACCGAAGAGGTAGAGCCAGTAGGCGAACATGTTCAGCCTTGGGAACGCGACGTCCGGTGCACCGATCTGCAGCGGCATGATCACGTTCGCGAAGCCCGCGAACAACGGGGTCGCGAACAGCAGCAGCATGATCGTGCCGTGCATGGTGAAGAGCTGGTCGTACTGCTCCTTCGACTGGACGATCTGCAGCCCGGGCTCGAACAGCTCGGCGCGGATCAGCAGCGCGAGGATCCCGCCGATCGCGAAGAAGATGAACGACGTGATCAGGTACATGTACCCGATCGTCTTGTGGTCGGTCGACGTCACCCACTTGATGACGGTCCGCCCGAGGGTCTGCCGACGAGGGGCGAGCCCCGGGATGGTCTCGATCTGCGCGGCCATCAGCTCGCACCCTTCTGCACGTGCTGGAGCTGGTCGTACTCGAGGCCGAGTGCGCCTGTCTGACCCTTCGCCTTGAGCTCGGCGATGTGGGCGTCGAACTCCGCCTTCGAGACGACCTTGACGTTGAACAGCATCGCCGAGTGCTCGATGCCGCAGAACTCGGCGCACTTGCCGACGTAGGTCCCCTCGCGCTCGGGGACGATCTGGAAGGCGTTGGTCCGTCCGGGGATCGCGTCCATCTTGAAGAGGAACGCCGGCACCCAGAACGAGTGGATGACGTCACGTGAGTTCAGGTGGAACTCGACCCGCTCGCCGACCGGGAGGTAGAGCGTCGTGGCGTCCGCGAGAGAGCCCGTCGCCGAGATCTGCTGCACGTGCTGCCCGGTCTCGTACACCTTCTGGTCGAGGTAGTTGAAGTCCCAGCTCCACCGCTTGGCGACGACCTGCACCGTGAGGTCCGGCTTCGCGCTCGTGTCCAGGATCGCGATGGTGTCGCGGTTCGTGTAGAAGTACAGGACCCCGACCATGAGGATCGGGAGGATCACGTACATGATCTCGAGCGGGACGTGGTACCGGAGCTGCACCGGCAGCGTCGTGTCGTTCTTGCGCTTCCGGTACACCGCGACGCACCAGAGGATCAGGCCCCACGTGATGACACCGACCACGAGTGCGGCGATCCACGAGCCCGTCCAGAGGTTCGTGATGCGCAGGGTCTGGTTCGTGACGGGGGTCTCGCCCTTGGGCACTCCCGGGAGGAACCCGCGCTGGGCCTCCTGGGAGCATCCGGCAAGGAGCAGGACAGCACCGGCGGCCAGTGCCGCGATACCGGCTCGGGTCCGGCGGTGCTTGCTTGGTGGTTGCGCGCGCAAGGGGGACCTTTCACGTCACGTCCCGCGATCGCCGGCCCGTCTGGACCGACGTCGTATGGGACTTTCGTCCTCGACGAGTGCAGCCTAGCGTCATCCACGCGCGATGTGAGCCCCGCATCGCCACCATGGCGACACATTGTCAGCACAACGCGTCCATGCCCCCGCGTCGTCGCCACCGCGCGCGCCGCGCTACGGTGCGGTCGTGACCAGTGCCGCGCCTGCCGTGCCCGGCCCGGGCCCTGAGCACCCTCGGAGGTCGGTGTGACGGACGCCACGTCGCGCCCGCGCGTCGTCCTGGACGTGGGCGGCCACGGCCCGGTCCATCCGCAGGCCCGCGCCGCGCTGCTCGAGGCCATCGACCAGGGCTGGGCCGATCCGCGACGCCTGCACACCGAGGGCCGCCGCGCCCGGATGCTGCTCGATGGCGCCCGCGAGTCCCTCGCGGCGAACCTCGGCGCCCACCCGAGCGAGCTCCGTCTGGCCGGCTCGCACGTGGCTGCGCTGCACGCCGCTGTCCGCGGGGTCACCCGCGGTCGTCGCCGGGTCGGACGGAACGTCGTCGCGAGCGCGGTCGAACGCGCCGCGGTCCTCCACGCCGCGCAGTTCGTCACGACCGATCACGCCGCGAACGGCACGACGGTCCTGGTCCCGGTCGATCGCACCGGGCGGGTCGCACCGGAGCAGTTCGCCGCGCGCGTGCGCGAGGACGGGGTGGCGCTCGCTGCGCTCCAGCACGCCAACGGCGAGGTCGGGACCCTCCAGCCGGTGCCGGAGGTCCACGCCGCGGCACGCGAAGCCGGCGTCCCGCTGCTCGTCGACGCAGGATCGAGCATCGGGCAGGTGGCGACGCCCCATGAGTGGGACCTCCTGGCCGGCGATGCGGGCGACTGGGGAGCCCCCATCGCCCTCGGCGTGCTCGCCGTGCGCGCGAACGTCCGGTGGGCGCCGGACTGGCCCGAGGACGACGACCTGTGGTTCCCCGGCGGGGTCAGCGTCCCGGCAGCGCTCGCCGCAGCAGTCGCGCTCGACCTCGCGCTGTCCGATGCCGCCACCGAGGACGCCCACCGCCGCGCCCTCGTCTCGCAGATCCGCACCGAGGTCCCGCTCCGGGTGCGCGACGTGGAGGTCGTCGGCGACGACGAGGCCCGACTCCCCCATGTCGTCACGTTCTCGTGCCTGTACGTCGACGGTGAGGCACTGGTGAACGAGCTCGACCGGGCCGGCTTCGCGGTGGCCTCAGGATCGGCGTGCACGTCGAGCTCGTTGGAGCCGAGTCACGTCCTCGCAGCGATGGGCGTGCTCACCCACGGAAACGTCCGGATAGCCGTGCCACGACGCACCGATGCCGCCGACGTCGCACGCTTCCTCGACGTGCTCCCGACGGCGGTGGCAACGGTCCGCGCGGCGCTCGGGGTGGACGGGCTGTGACGCCACGCACGAGCGGCGAGCCGCACGACGACCGGCCGGGCGCCGGCACACCGGCAGACACCGGCGCCTCGGCAGACACCCGCAGCCCGGCAGACCCCGCCAGCCCGGCAGGCGCGGTCACCCCCAGAGGTGCGCCGACGATCGTCGACGCGCGCGGCGTGCGCTGCCCGATGCCCGTCATCATGATCGCCCGCGCGGCAGCGGCACTGCCCGGCGGGTCGCTCGTCACCGTGATCGCCACCGACCCTGCGGCGCGCCACGACGTTCCGGCGTGGGCGCGCATGCGCGGTCACACCGTCGTCGACGACGACGCCCCGGCCGCGTCACCGGCCGGCGAGATCCGCCTCACCGTCCGGCTGGCCGGAGACGACTGACGGGCCCGCTGCACGCAGCGGGCCCGTCAGCGGAACGTCACCGTCCGGTCAGGAGAACGAGCCCCCGCAGGCGCACGCGCTGCCCGCGTTCGGGTTGTCGATCGTGAAGCCCTGCTTCTCGATCGTGTCCGCGAAGTCGATCGTCGCCCCGTCGAGGTACGGGACGCTCATCCGGTCGACGATCACCTCGACGCCGTCGTAGTCACGGATCGCGTCGCCGTCGAGCACACGCTCGTCGAAGTACAGCTGGTAGATCAGGCCGGAACACCCGCCCGGCTGGACGGCCACCCGGAGCCGGAGGTCGTCGCGGCCCTCCTGCTCGAGGAGGCTGCGGACCTTGCCCGCGGCCACGTCGCTCAGCACGACGCCGTGGGTGGCGGTCTCGGTGGTTTCGCTCATCGTCGTCTCCGCATTGCTCGCGCGAGGTGCCCTGGGCACGCCTGTCGTCTGTCTGGTCCTTCTGTCCCACCAACATCGCGCACGGCGCGGGTGTTCCCCTCAGGGTACGACGGCACCGGCCGGGCCTGAAGCACCCGAGGTCCCGACCCGGCGGACGACGTCCCTCAGCGCGACCACGTCCGTGCCAGCCGGGCCGCCCGATCGGCGAGCGTGCCGCTCGGATCGGCCAGCGATGCCGCGATCTCGTCGTCCGACGTCGCGACCGCATACGCACCGGCGATCCCGGCCGCGCTCCACTCGCGGCGCCCGAGCGCGACCTGCCCCGCGAGCACGACCGTCGGCACGGCGGCCTCGAGTGCCCGGGCCGCCACCGCCTGGACGACCTTGCCGTGCAAGGACTGCCAGTCGAACGTGCCTTCCCCCGTCACGACGAGGTCGACGCCCGCGATCCGCTCCGCCAGTCCCACCGCGCTCGCGACGACGGCCGACCCGGGAACCAGCCGAGCACCGAGCAGCGCGAGACCGAACCCGAGCCCACCTGCCGCACCGGTCCCCGGCGCCGTCGACAACCGCGGGGTGCGAGGCGCACCGACGAGCAGGTCCGGACGCCCGACGTCCGTCCCGAGCGCCTGCCCGACCAGCTGAGCGAAGTGGCCGAGGGACCGCTCGAGCTCTTGCGCCTGCTCCGGTGTCGCACCCTTCTGGGCAGCGAAGCCACCGCTCGCCCCGTGCAACCCGAGCAGCGGGACGTCCACGTCGTAGGCGCCGACGAGCTCGACGCCGGACAACCGCTCCCGCACATCGACGAGTCCCGCGACGTCGGCCGGTCGAATCCCCCCCGAGGCGGAGACCACCGCCCCCGAGGGCCTCGCCGGGCCCGACGCCCAGCACCCCGAGCATGCCGGCGCCGGCGTCGTTCGTCGCCGATCCCCCGAGACCGACGACGATGCGCCCCGCACCGGCGTCGAGCGCCGCCTCGACCAGCCGACCGACGCCGGCTGTCGTCGTGACGGTCGGGTCCCGGCGATCGAGCGGGACGAGCGGGAGCCCGATGGCCTGCGCCGACTCGATGTAGGCGGTACGGACACCGTCGGCCTCCACGACCAGCACCGCGGCGGGGACCGGCTCGCCGAGCGGGGACGGGACCGTCACCGACAGCAGCGTGCCGCCGAGACCGGTCTGGAGCGTGTCGAGGAACCCCGGACCGCCATCGGACAGCGGGCACAGCTCGACCCGGTCGTCGGGTGCCGTCCGGCGCCACCCGTCGGCGATCGCCGTGGCCGCCTGACCGGCGCTGAGAGTTCCGCCGAAGGAGTCCGGGGCGACCAGGATGCGCATGCCGCGATCCTGGCACAGCCCTGCGGGAGCCGACGCCCCGAGGGAGGCCGGACGCGTTATGGGATGATCGGCGGGTGACGAGCAACCCAGGCACGACGTTCACCGAGCCCGCGCCGTCGGCGGCGCTGCTGCTCCTCGGGCGCGGGGTCGACCTCGCCTCCGAGCGGGGTGTCGAGTGCGTCGGCGACCTGCCGGCGCCGAGCGACCCGGACCTTGTCGAACGTGCCCGCGTGGCACGTGCCGCCCTGGGCGACCGGGCGTTCGTGCTCGGCCACCACTACCAGCGCGACGAGGTCATCGACTTCGCCGACGTGACCGGCGACTCGTTCAAGCTCGCGCGCGAGGCGGCAGCACGCCCCGAGGCCGAGTTCATCCTGTTCTGCGGCGTCCACTTCATGGCCGAGTCTGCCGACATCCTCACCTCGGACACCCAGCAGGTGATCCTCCCCGACCTCGCGGCAGGCTGCTCGATGGCCGACATGGCCGCGATCCACCAGGTCGAGGACGCCTGGGACGTGCTCACCGAGGTCGGTGTGGCCGCGACCACCGTCCCGGTCACGTACATGAACTCCACCGCGGCGATCAAGGCCTTCACCGGCCGGCACGGCGGGACCGTCTGCACGTCGTCGAACGCCCACGTCGCGCTGCGGTGGGCCTTCGACCAGGTCGGCGGGGCGGACGGGAACGGCAAGGTCCTGTTCATGCCGGACCAGCACCTGGGGCGCAACACCGCCGTCCGCGAGCTGGGCCTCTCCGTCGACGACTGCGTCGTGTACGACCCGCGCAAGCCGCAGGGCGGGCTCACGGCGCAGCAGCTGCGCGACGCGCGGATGATCCTGTGGCGCGGGCACTGCTCGGTGCACGGGCGGTTCTCTGCGACGAACGTCTCCGACATCCGTGCGGCCGCGCCGGGGGTGACCGTGCTCGTGCATCCCGAGTGCACGCACGAGGTCGTCACCGCGGCTGACATGGTCGGCTCGACCGAGTACATCATCAAGGCGCTCGAGGCCGCCGAGCCGGGGTCGACCTGGGCGATCGGCACCGAGCTCAACCTCGTGCGCCGGCTGGCGAACGCCCACCCGGACAAGACGGTGCACTACCTCGACTCGACGGTGTGCTTCTGCTCGACCATGAACCGCATCGACCTGCCGCACCTGGTCTGGGCGATGGAGTCGCTCGTCGCCGGCCGGGTCGTCAACCGGGTGGTGGTCGACGAGGACGACGCGCACTGGGCGCGGGTCGCTCTCGACCAGATGCTCGCGCTGCCCGGGTACTGACGGGCGCGCCGGCCTCTGCGGACCCTGCGACTGCGCCGACCGGCAGGCCGCGACAGCGCCGACCAGCGCGCCCGCGACGCCTGCCGGTTCAGCCCTCCGCGAGCTGCACCAGCAGCAGAACCTCCGCGAGCACGACCTTCTCGAGCTCGCCGAGGTGCACCGACTCGTTGGCGCCGTGCGCGCGTGAGTCCGGGTCCTCCACCCCGGTGACGAGCACCGCGGCCTGCGGGAAGAGATCGACGAGATCGGCGATGAAGGGGATCGAGCCGCCGACGCCGATGTCGACCGGCGGGACTCCCCACGCCTCGGCGAACGCCGCGCGCGCGGCGCGCATCGCCACCGAGTCCGCCGGCGCCTGGTACGGCTTGCCCGCCTCGCCGTCGCGAACGGTCACCCGGGCCCCGAACGGTGCGTGGGACTCGAGGTGCCGACGGAGCGCCGCCATCGCCAGGGCGGGGTCCTGCCCCGGCGCGATCCTGAGGGACAGCTTCGCGGTCGCGCGTGGCGCCAGGGTGTTCGAGGCCTCGGCGACGCTCGTCGCGTCGATCCCGATCACGCTCAGGGCCGGCCGGGTCCACAGCCGTGCCGTCAACGGTCCCGAGCCGGACAGGTGGACACCGTCGAGGACGGCTGCATCGGCACGCAGGTCGGCCTCGTCGTAGTCGACGGTGGGGTCCGGGCCGACGACGAGGCCCTCGACCGCGACGTCGCCGGCCTCGTCGTGCAGCGTCGCGATCAGTCGCGCGAGCACGGTCAGGGCGTCCAGCACCGGGCCCCCGAAGAAGCCGGAGTGCACCGCGTGGGAGAGCACGGCGACCTCGACCTCGGCATCGACCAGCCCCCGGAGCGACGTGGTCAGTGCCGGGACGCCCACCCGCCAGTTCGCGGAGTCCGCAACCACGAACACGTCCGCCGCCAGCTTGTCCTGGTACGTGTGGAGGAACGACGTGAACGTCGGCGAGCCGATCTCCTCCTCGCCCTCGACGAACACCGTCACCCCGATCCCGAGCGCGTCGCCCAGCACGCGCAGGGCGCCGACGTGCGCGACGATGCCGGCCTTGTCGTCCGCGGCGCCGCGGCCGTAGAGACGGCCGTCACGCTCGGTCGGCTCGAACGGGGGTGTGTCCCACGCGGCCGGGTCCCCGGTGGGCTGGACGTCGTGGTGCGCGTAGAGCACGACCGTCGGTCGACCGGGCGCCGCAGGCCTGCGCGCGACGACGGCAGGCGCACCCGGTCGGCCGTCGGGTCCCGTCGCCGTGAGGATCTCGACCTCCGGAAGCCCCGCGTCGGTCAGGAGCGCGGCGACCGCCTCCGCCGTCGCCCGGACGTCCGCCTGGTCGAACGCCGGGTTGGAGATGCTGGGGATGCGGACGAGCGCCTCGAGGTCCCGCCTGATCGACCCGAACTCCTCCGAGACCCGCTGACGCCAGTGCGCGGTGTTCCGGGGACCGGGCGCAGGCGACCCGTCGGGAGACGTCGGCACGGGCGTGGACTGGGGCGCGTCGGTCATGGGCGATCACGCTACTCCGTCGGCTCGACTACCCTCGGGGTGTGTTCTCTCGCCGCAAGACCGATGCCAGCCCTACCGTCACCCCGTCGGACGTCACGTCGACGACGACCTCGGGGAAGGGGCACCCCACGCCGCGCCGTAAGGAGGCCGAGGCCGCCAACAAGCGCCCGCTCGTCCCGGCCGGCCGCACGGGGAACAGCAAGGCCGTGCGCGCCGCGGAGCGCGCCGCCGCGAAGACGCGCCGCGACCTGGAGTACCAGGCCATGGTCACGGGTGACGAGGCCCACCTGCCTGCACGGGACCGCGGACCGGTGCGCCGGTTCGTCCGCGACTACGTCGACGCCAGGCGCACCATGCTCGAGTACATGCTGCCGGGTGTGCTCGGCTTCCTCATCCTGCAGATCGTCGCCCAGCAGGTGTCCTCGTACGCCTACCTGGGCATCCTGATCGCCTTCTACCTCTTCGTGATCGCCACCGTCGTCGACGAGGTCCTGCTCTGGCGCCGGCTCCGCAAGCTCCTGATCGCGAAGTTCGGTCCCTCGACGTCGATGCAGGGGCTCGTGCTCTACACGGTGAGCCGCACGTCGCAGATCCGGCGCACGCGCATGCCGCGACCGCAGGTCAAGCGCGGCGAGCACCCGTCCTGACAGGCGGTCCCGCGCGGCACCGACGCGCAGGCCGACGGGCCACCCGGGCCGTCCCGGGGCCGACGTAGGGTGACATCCATGGTCACCTATCGCTACCTCGGCAACTCGGGGCTCAAGATCTCCGAGATCACCTACGGCAACTGGCTCACCCACGGCTCGCAGGTCGAGAACGACACCGCGAAGGCGTGCGTCCGTGCCGCTCTCGACGCCGGCATCACGAGCTTCGACACCGCGGACGTCTACGCGAACACCGCGGCGGAGACGGTGCTCGGCGAGGCGCTCCGCGGTCAGCGCCGCGAGTCGTTGGAGATCTTCACCAAGGTCTACTGGCCCACCGGCCCGAAGGGCCCGAACGACAGCGGGCTGTCCCGCAAGCACATCCTCGAGTCCATCAACGGCTCGCTCCAGCGGCTCCAGACCGACTACGTCGACCTCTACCAGGCGCACCGGTACGACACCGAGACCCCGCTCGAAGAGACGATGCAGGCCTTCGCGGACGTCGTGCGCCAGGGCAAGGCCCTCTACATCGGCGTCAGCGAGTGGACGGCCGACCAGATCCGAGCCGGTCACGCCCTCGCCCAGCAGCTCGGCATCCAGCTCATCTCGAGCCAGCCGCAGTACTCGATGCTCTGGCGCGTGATCGAGCCCGAGGTCGTCCCGACGTCCCGCGAGCTCGGCATCTCGCAGATCGTGTGGTCACCGGTCGCCCAGGGCATCCTGACCGGGAAGTACCTTCCGGGAGCCCCGCTGCCGGCAGGTTCGCGCGCGACGGACACCCGCGGCGGTGCGGACATGATCGGGCGGTTCTTCCAGGTCCCGGGGCTCCTCGAGCGGGTCCAGCTGCTCAAGCCGATCGCTGACGAGCTCGGGCTCACGCTCGCGCAGCTCGCCGTCGCCTGGGTGCTGCAGAACTCCAACGTCGCTGCCGCGATCATCGGCGCCTCGCGGCCCGAGCAGGTGCAGGAGAACGTCCGTGCGTCCGGCGTCACGATCCCGGCCGAGCTGCTGGCCCGGATCGACGAGGCCCTCGGTGGCACCGTGGTGCGTGACGCCTCGATGACCGCGGCGTCCTCACCGTCGTCCCGCCCGTCCTGACCGCCCGCGGGTGTCGAGCTCGACGGACCTGAACCCGTCGCGCTCGACACCCGGGACGATCGGGGCTGTCGCCCGTCGGACCCGAGCCGCTACTCGCGCTCGGATCCGACGGGTGCTGCTCTGCGCGTACCGACCGGAGCGAGCGTGAACAGCGGGAGCAGCCGGTGGACGAGGGGGCCGATCGCCACCGTATAGGCGACGGTCGCGACCCCCGCCGTCCCGCCGAGCGCCCACCCGAGGCTCACGACGGTGACCTCGATCCCGGTCCGCACGAGCCGCAACGACCACCCGGTACGGGCGACGAGGCCGGTCATCAGGCCGTCGCGCGGTCCGGGTCCGAGCCGGGCTCCGACGTACAGGGCCGTCGCGAGACCGTTGAGCGCGATCCCCGCCACGACGAGCAGCGTGGCCGACTCCGGGCTGAGCCTCTCGGGCAGGCGTGCGAGCAGCGCGAGGAACGGGTCCACGAGAAGCCCGATCACCATCATGTTGGCGATCGTGCCGACTCCTGGGCGTTGCCGCAGCGGCACCCACGCCAGGAGCACCACCGCGCTCACCGAGAGCGTCACCGTGCCGAACGACCAGCCGAGGTGCCGTGAGAGACCCTGCGAGAGCACGTCCCACGGCATCGTGCCGAGGCCGGCGCGCACGAGCAGCGCGATCGAGAGGGTGTACAGGACGAGCCCGGCAGCAAGCTGGGCGCCGCGACGCAGCGGGTGGACGCGGCTGATCCGCGGAGAGCCGAACACGGCGTCGGTCGGCACGATGGCCGTGATGGATGGGATGGCATCGGTCATGACTGGCATCCTCCGCCAGCAGTGGCCTTGCATTCCATATCCACCTCCGCAAGAGTGGATACATGTCGCGCCCACCTGACCGCCACATGTCACCTCGCGCGCTCGAACGACTCCTCGGCGGCTGGCACCGGACGGGCCCCGCGTACACCGCTCTCGCGGACGCCGTCCGGGCAGCGCTGCTCGCCGGTTCCCTCCCGCTCAGCACACGCCTGCCGAGCGAGCGCGAGCTCGCCGTCGTGCTCGGCCTGTCCAGGACGACCACGAGCGCGGCGTACCAGCTCCTGCGCGACGAGGGCTTCCTGGTGAGCCGACGCGGTTCCGGCACGATCACCACGCTCCCCCGTCGGACCTCTCCGCGCCGGGCGGCGCGACGACCGGCCTCCCGCGGGCCTACCCGGGCTTCTCGCGTACGCCCTCGGACGAGATCGCGGACCTCTCGCTCGCTGCTCCACCCGCGCCGCCCTCGCTCCACGCCGGCTACCTGGCCGCCCTCGACGCGCTGCCCAGGTTCCTCGCCGGACGTGGCTACGAGCCGATGGGCGTGGACGTCCTCCGTGAGGCCGTCGCGCGGCGCTACCGGGAGCGCGGCGTCCCGACGACCCGCGACCAGATCCTCGTGACCGGCGGCGCGCAGTCCGCACTGCACCTGCTGCTCGACGCGCTCGTCGGCCCCGGCGACCGCGTCGTCGTCGAGCACCCCACCTACCCGCACGCCATCACGGCGATCCGCGCCGTCGGGGCGCGGCCCGTTCCGGTGCCGGTGGGCCCGGACGGGACCGACCTCGACCTGCTCGAGTCCACGATCCGTCAGGTCTCACCGCGCCTCGTCTACCTCATCCCCGACTACCAGAACCCGACCGGGACGAGCCTGTCCGACGCCGGTCGTGCGCGCATCCGGGAGATGGCCGTGCGCCATCGGACCGTGATCATCGGTGACGAGGCGCTGAGCGACCTCACGCTCGACGGCGCGGCGCCGACACCGTTCGCCGGCGGTGGCACCGAGTCCGGGGTCGTCGTCTCGGTCGGGTCGGCGTCCAAGGCCTTCTGGGGCGGTCTCCGGGTCGGCTGGATGCGTGCCCACCCCGACCTGATCACTCGACTCTCGCTCACCCGCGCGCACGTCGACCTCGGGACCGCCGTGCTCGAGCAGCTCGTCACGGCACACCTGCTCGACCGGCACGACGAGATCCTTCCGGAGCGTCGGTCGATGCTCCGCGAGAGACGCGACCAGGTTCTCGCGCTGCTGGCCGATCAGCTTCCCGAGTGGACGGTCCCGCGCCCCGCAGGCGGGCTGTTCCTCTGGGCTGATCTCGGCGTCCCGGTGTCCTCGGCGCTCACCGCGCTGGCACTGCGGCACGGTGCCCGCCTCATCCCCGGACCGGCCTTCGGGGTCGACGGGAGCTTCGAGCGGTTCCTCCGGGTGCCGTTCACGGAGACGCCCGAGGTGCTCACCCGGGGCATCCGTGCGGTGTCGGCGTCGTGGTCCGTGCTCGATCCCACCGCGACCCCGGCCACCGCCTACCCGACCCGGGCGTTCGTCTAGCTCGAGCGGTGGTTCCCGTCCAGCGGCGGGACGACGAGGGCCGGCGCCGCCTGCGCGCCACCGTTCAGCAGCCTCGCCACGCGCACACCCTGCGCCGAGAGGTCGCGCCACACCTCGCCGATCCACTCCTCGGCGTCGTACTGGTTCGCGAACGCCGGGCTGACCGGGCGGTCCAGCGCGACCCCGTCGGCACCGTCGAACGCCCACTCCCACTGCGGGCGGATCACAGCGCGACCTCCGCCCGGCCCCGGCTCTCGCGCTGCAAGGCGTCCGTCGCGAGACCGCGGTTCAGCCGCGAGGCCCAGAACGGCCCGCGGTAGGCGAAGCCCGTGTACCCCTGGACGAGGGTCGCTCCGACGGCCAGGTACTCCCGGGCGTCCGGCAGCGTCGTGATGCCGCCGACGCCGATGATGACCGGCCCCGGCCCCAGCCGCGTCCGCAGCCGCGCGACGACGTCGAGGCCGCGTGCGAGCAGCGGAGGTCCCGACAGCCCGCCCGGCCCGAGGTCGTGCGCGATCGTCGTGTTGACGGCGACGACGCCGTCGAGGCCGAGCTCGAGCGCCAGATCGGCGACCGCGTCGACGTCGTCGTCGGAGAGGTCCGGTGCGATCTTGACGAGCAGCGGCACGCGGTCCGCACCCGCGGTGGCGCGGTCGGCGGCCTCACGCACCGCGACGAGGATCGGGCGCAACGCGTCGACCGACTGCAGGTCCCGCAGCCCGGGGGTGTTCGGCGACGAGACGTTGACCACGAGGTAGTCCGCGTAGGGGGCCAGGAGCGCCGCGCTCGTCGCGTAGTCGCCGGCGGCCTCCGCGGCAGGTGTCACCTTGGTCTTGCCGATGTTGACCCCGACGACCATCGCGCGGCCGCGCGGTGTGGCTCGCAGACGGCGGAGGTGGTCCGCCACCGCGACGGCCCCCTCGTTGTTGAACCCCATCCGGTTGCGGATCGCGTGCTGGTCCAGCACGCGCCACAGGCGTGGCTTCTCGTTCCCCGGCTGCCCGTGCGCGGTGACGGTGCCGATCTCGACGAACCCGAAGCCGAGCATCGTCAGGCCCTCGACCGCCTCGGCGTTCTTGTCGAACCCTGCGGCGACGCCGAACGGGGCGGGGAACCACCGCCCGAGGGCCTCCACGCCACCGCGAGGGTCGCTCCGGAAGACCCGGGACAGCAGCCGGTGGAGCACGGGCGTGCGACCGGCCACCCGGATCGCACGGAACGCGAGCTCGTGGGCCTTCTCGGGGTCGAGGCGTCTCAGGACGAGGGAGAAGAGGAGCCTGTACACGCGCACCAACCTAGCGGGCGCACGCGCCCCGCAGGGTCAGAGCGCGGTGGCCGACGTGCGATCGGGACGGGTCCGGCGGAGCCAGAGCAGACCGAGAACCGGGAGCACCAGCGGGACGTAGCCGTAGCCCTGCCCGAACACCGACCAGACCGTCGCCTGGGGGAAGTCCTGGGGTGAGAGCAACGACAACGTCCCGACGGACACGACTCCGAGAAGCTCGACGCTGCATGCCACCCAGGCGATGCGGCGGGCGACGGCACCCCCGCGGGCGAGGGCGAACGTGGCCGCCACGTACACCACGGCGGAGAGCGCCGAGAGCAGGTAGGCGAGCGGGGCCTCGGAGAGCTTCGTCGCGATCTGGTAGCCCGCACGGGCCGTCGCAGCGAGCGCGAACACTCCGTAGACCGCGACGAGCACGCGCCCCGGCCCCGATGACGTCGACGGCACGTCGTGCGGTGCCACGTCGGATCCGCTCGGGTCCGTGGCCACGGTCACCGCCGGCGGGACCGCCTCGTCGCGCGGCTCGGTCTGCTCGGTCATGAGATCCCCCAGGTCTGCAGCATCCGCCATTGCATGAAGGCCACCGTCACCGCGGCGACGAGCAGCACCACCGAGCTCCAGCGCGTCCGCTCCGCGAACGCCCAGGCCCCTGCGAGCGGAAGGATGAGGAGCCCCGCAGCCGCGTAGCCCCAGAACGTGCCGTGCTCTGCCGGCCCCGGTCCCCGCGCCGACATGACGACGGCCACCACGAGCTGCACGAGCAGAGCCCCCTCGACGACCGCCGCGCCCCAGAGCTGGTTGAGCACGACAGGTCGGTCACGCACCGCCCAGAGCGCGGCCCAGGAGGCGAGGACGGCCGCCAGTACCACGACGGCGAGAGCGAGAGGCAGGATCACGGGCCCGAGGCTACCTCGCTCACCGGACTAGGATCTGACCGTGCCTCGACTGACGCTGACCTCCGCCGACCTTTCCCGCCTCACGACCGACGCCGTCGTCGTCGCCACCGCGACCACGCCGGACGGACCGGTGCTCGTCGCCGGTGACGCGCTGCCGGCAGCGCTGCGCACGGCCCTGACCGACGTGCTGACGTCCGGTGCCGGGGCTCTCGGCATCACCGGAGCGGTCGACGAGGTCCGCAAGGTCCCGTCGGGAGGGTCCGTGGCGGCACCCGTCGTCGTCCTCACCGGACTCGGGGACGTGGCCGAGGTGTGGGGGCCGGAGCCGCTGCGCCGCGCGGCCGGTGCGGCGACCCGCGAGCTCGCCGGCACCGGCGCGGTGGCGCTCGCCCTGCCGAGCGGCGACCTCGCCCAGCTCGCGGCCGTGGTCGAGGGTGCCCTGCTCGGTGCCTACGCGTACACCCGCTACCGGGCCACCGACGCCGCCGCCAAGGCGGTGCCGGTCGCCCAGCTCGAGGTCGTCACGCCGCTCGCGAAGGACAAGGCCGCCAAGGCCGCGCTCACGCGTGCGGAGATCCTCACCGACGCCGTCAACGCCACGCGCGACCTGATCAACACCGCACCCAACGACCTCTACCCGGCGGCGTTCGCCGACCTCGCGAAGGAAGCCGCCAAGGGGACGGGCATCAAGGTGACCGTCCTCGACGAGAAGGCACTGGCCGCAGGCGGCTACGGCGGGCTCATCGGCGTCGGGCAGGGTTCGGTCCGTGGTCCGCGACTCGTCAAGGTCGCCTACTCGCCGTCGCGGCCGGCGGCCAAGGTCGCGCTGGTCGGCAAGGGCATCACGTTCGACTCCGGCGGCATCTCGATCAAGCCGGCCGCGGGGATGGACGCGATGAAGTCGGACATGTCCGGCGCCGCCGCCGTGCTCCACACCGTCGTCGCCGCTGCGCGCCTCGGACTCCCGGTCGCCGTGACCGGCTGGCTGTGCCTGGCGGAGAACATGCCCTCCGGATCCGCGCAGCGTCCCAGCGACGTCATCACGATCCGTGGCGGCACGACCGTCGAGGTCCTGAACACCGATGCCGAGGGTCGTCTGGTCCTGGCTGACGGGCTCGTCGCCGCCACCGAGGAGAAGCCGGACGTCGTCCTCGACATCGCGACGCTCACCGGTGCGCAGGTCGTCGCGCTCGGCCACCGGGTCTCGGCCGTCATGGGCACCGAGGCGGTCCGGGCCGAGGTCGTCACCGCCGCAGGCGCCGCCGGCGAGCAGTTCTGGCCGATGCCGCTGCCCGAGGAGCTGCGCGCGGGGCTGTCCTCGAAGGTCGCCGACATCGCGAACATCGGCGAGCGGTGGGGCGGCATGCTCTCCGCCGGGGTGTTCCTGCAGGAGTTCGTCGGGACCACGCCGTGGGCGCACCTGGACATCGCCGGTCCGGCCTTCAACGAGAAGACCGCCCATGGCTACACCCCGGTCGGCGGCACCGGCGTCGGCGTCCGGACGATGCTGGCCCTGATCGAGTCGCGCGCCTCGGCGAAGTAGCCGCGGCGCGCGGCGTCCGGGTCAGGTCCCGCGGCGTGCGAGCCCCGGGTCAGGTCCGCGGTGACGCGCGTCTCAGGGCAGGTCGCGGGAGCGCGGGACGTCCCGGGCGCGCGAGCCCCGGGACACGTCGCGGGCGTGCGAGCGCTGACGGGAGTTCCAGTCGCGCATACGCTGGGGGTAGCCGGTGCGATGGACGTCGTAGATCGGGACACCCAGCGACTCGGCGACCTGGCGCGCCGTCCCGGGGTCGGGCACTCGTCGCCTCGTCCACTCCCCCGTGCCGGCGACGAGCATCATCGTCATCGGCGTGTCGTTCGTCCGGGGTTCGACGTAGGCCTCGACCCCTCGCCGGGTGCTGACGAACTCACGGAAGTGGGCCAGGGTCGCCTGCTGCGCCTCGCGCGAGGACGGCGCCGCCTCCGTCGAGCCAGATCGGCGTCGCGTCAGACGTGAGAACAGACCCATGGCGGCAGGGTAGCTGCCAGACCTGTCCGCGGCCCGGGAGACCGGTGAGGTCCGGCCGTCCAGGACCCGCCCGCGGGAACCGCTCCCACGGGCTCTCGGCGACGAAATACGTGGGATGACTGTTCGCAGCATCACACCTGATCGTGGGCCCGCTGGTTCGTCCGGGTGACGCGAGGGTGACAAGATGGTCGGCGAGCACACCCGACACCACACCTCTCGCCTGAGGAGTTGCACGTGGCCGACACGAACGGCACCGCTTTCGACATCGTCGTCCTGGGCGGAGGGAGTGGTGGCTATGCGGCCGCTCTCCGCGGCGCCCAGCTCGGCCTCTCCGTCGCCCTGATCGAGTCCGGCAAGATCGGCGGGACCTGCCTGCACAACGGCTGCATCCCGACGAAGGCCCTCCTGCACGCTGCGGAGATCGCCGACAACGCCCGCGAGAGCGAGCAGTTCGGCGTCCGCGCGACGCTCGAGGGCATCGACATGCCGGCCGTCAACCAGTACAAGGACGCGGTCATCGCCCGTCTGTACAAGGGCCTCCAGGGTCTGGTGAAGTCCCGCAAGATCACCGTCGTCGAGGGGCACGGCCGACTGGTCGCCCCTGACACGATCGAGGTCGACGGACAGCGGTACACGGGGCGCCACATCGTGCTCGGTACCGGCTCGTACGCGCGCTCTCTCCCCGGTCTCGAGATCGGTGGTCGGGTCATCACGTCCGACCAGGCTCTCCAGCTCGACTGGATCCCGTCATCCGTGATCGTCCTCGGCGGTGGCGTGATCGGCTCCGAGTTCGCGAGCGTCTGGAAGTCCTTCGGCGTCGACGTCACGATCATCGAGGCCCTGCCGCACCTCGTCCCGAACGAGGACGAGGCCCTGAGCAAGGCCTTCGAGCGCGCGTACCGCAAGCGCGGGATCGCATTCAACCTCGGGGTCCGCTTCGCGGGAGTGACGCAGGACGACAACGGTGTCCACGTGTCCCTCGAGGACGGCAAGACCTTCGACGCCGACCTCCTCCTGGTCGCCGTCGGGCGCGGGCCGAACACGGCCGGGCTCGGCTACGAGGAGCAGGGCCTGACGCTCGATCGCGGCTTCGTCATCACCAACGAGCGTCTGCACACGGGCGTCGGCAACATCTACGCGGTCGGCGACATCGTGCCCGGCCTCCAGCTCGCGCACCGCGGCTTCGCCCAGGGCATCTTCGTGGCCGAGGAGATCGCCGGCCTCGCGCCCCAGGCGATCGTCGAGTCGGGCATCCCCCGGGTCACCTACTCGGACCCCGAGGTCGCCTCCGTCGGCCTCACCGAGGCCAAGGCCAAGGCCACCTACGGCGACGACGCCGTCGAGACGCTCGAGTACAACCTGGGCGGCAACGGCAAGAGCCAGATCCTCGCGACCGCCGGCTTCGTCAAGCTGGTCCGCGAGAAGAACGGACCGGTCGTCGGCGTGCACATGATCGGCGCACGCGTGGGCGAGCTCATCGGCGAGGGCCAGCTCATCGTCAACTGGGAGGCGTACCCCGACGACGTCGCGTCGCTCGTGCACGCTCACCCGACGCAGAACGAGGCACTCGGCGAGGCGCACCTCGCCCTCGCCGGCAAGCCCCTGCACGCCCACAACTGACCCCTGGGACCACAACCCCCTGATTCGTGAGGAGGCACGCGGTCATGTCCGACTCCGTGCAGATGCCGGCCCTTGGCGAGAGCGTGACCGAGGGCACCGTCACCCGTTGGCTCAAGGCCGTCGGCGACACCGTCGCCGTCGACGAGCCCTTGCTCGAGGTCTCGACCGACAAGGTCGACACCGAGATCCCGTCGCCGTTCGCCGGCGTGCTCGAGCAGATCCTCGTCCAGGAGGACGAGACCGTCGGCGTCGGGACGGCGCTGGCCCTGATCGGCTCGGGTGACGGCGCAGCGGCGCCCGTCGCCGAGGCCCCGGCACCCGTCGTCGAGGCCCCCGCGCCCGTGGCAGCGGCACCGGTCGCCGATGTCCCTGCTCCCGTCGCGGCTGCGGCGGCACCGGCTGCCCCGGCACCCGCTTCCGGGGACGGCGCGCAGGTCGCGATGCCCGCACTGGGCGAGAGCGTGACCGAGGGCACCGTCACCCGGTGGCTCAAGGCCGTGGGCGACGAGGTCGCGATGGACGAGCCCCTGCTCGAGGTCTCGACCGACAAGGTCGACACCGAGATCCCGTCGCCGTTCGCCGGGACCCTCCAGCAGATCCTCGTCCAGGAGGACGAGACGGTGAGCGTCGGCACGCCGCTCGCGGTGATCGGTTCCGGAGCCGCGACGGCAGCACCGGCTGCCGCACCCGTCGCCGCACCGACTCCGGCACCTGCACCTGCACCTGCACCGGTGGCTGCACCCGCACCGGTCGCCGCACCCGCACCTGTCGCCGCACCCGCACCTGTCGCCGCACCCGCACCTGTCGCGGCACCCGCACCGGTGGCTGCACCCGCACCGGCCCCGGCCGGCGCCGTCAACGCGGTCGCCTACCTCACACCGCTCGTCCGCAAGCTCGCTGCGGAGAAGGGTGTGGATGTCTCCACGCTCACCGGGACGGGCGTCGGCGGACGTATCCGCAAGGAGGACGTGCTCGACGCCGCGGCGAAGGCCGAGGCCGCGAAGGCAGCGGCGGTGTCCGCACCTGCGGCGGCGCCCGCACCGACGCGCACCGCGCCGCCCGTGTCTCCGCTCCGCGGGACGACCGAGAAGATGTCGCGTCTGCGGAAGATCGTCGCCGAGCGGATGGTCGAGTCGCTGCAGAACGCCGCCCAGCTCACCACGGTCGTGGAGGTCGACGTCACGAAGGTGGCGAAGCTCCGTGCCCGGGCGAAGGCCGAGTTCCAGGCACGCGAGGGCGTGAACCTCACGTTCCTCCCGTTCTTCGCCCTCGCCGCGGTCGAGGCGCTCAAGACCTACCCGAAGATCAACGCGAGCATCGACGGCGACCAGATCGTCTACCACGGCTCCGAGAACCTCGGCATCGCGGTCGACACCGAGCGCGGTCTCGTCGTCCCGGTGATCAAGGACGCCGGTGACCTGAACCTCGCCGGCCTCGCACGCAAGATCGCCGACCTCGCCGGCCGGACCCGCAACAACAAGGTCGGGCCGGACGACCTCACGGGCGGCACGTTCACGATCACGAACACCGGCTCCGGCGGTGCCCTCTTGGACACGCCGATCGTGGCGCTCCCGCAGGTGGCGATCCTGGGCACCGGCACGATCGTCAAGCGTCCGGTCGTCGTGAAGGGCACAGACGGCGAGGAGGTCATCGCGATCCGCTCGATGATCTACCTCTCGCTCTCCTACGACCACCGACTGGTCGACGGCGCGGACGCCGCGCGGTACCTGACGGCGATCAAGAACCGGATCGAAGAAGGGGCGTTCGAGTCCGAGCTCGGGCTCTGACGCGACCCGCTGGTCACTCCGGTGCCCGGTCGGTGAGAGATCACCGACCGGGCATCGCCGTGTCTGCGCCCACCGTCACGTCGGCCGCGCCGAGGGTGGGACACCGGGTCCGTGACGTAGGTTGACGCCATGGACGTCGTCGTCGCGGGTTCGCACGGGCTGATCGGGTCGGCAGTCGTCGAGCACCTGAGCGCCTCGGGCCATCAGGTCCTCCGGCTCGTCCGCCGACCGGCGACGCACGCGGACGAGATCGAGTGGGACCCGGCGGCCGGCCGCCTCGCTGCGAACGCACTCTCGGGCGCCGACGCCGTGATCAACCTCGCCGGAGCAGGAGTCGGGGACCACCGCCTCACCCCGGCGTACAAGCGCACCGTGCTGCTGTCCAGGACGAGCACGACCTCCCTCCTGGCGCGCACCATGGCCGGTGCGGACACTCCCCCGGCCGTGCTCCTGCAGGGCTCGGCGATCGGGGCGTACGGAGACACCGGCATGCACGAGGTCGACGAGACCGGCGGGTGGGGCCAGACGTTCCTCGCCTCCGTCGTGCGCGAGTGGGAGGCCTCGACCGGTGCCGCGCGCGACGCAGGGGTCAGGGTCGCCCACCTCCGGAGCGGGATCGTGCTCTCCCCGCACGGCGGCGCTCTGGCCCGGATGCTCCCGCTGCTGCGCGCCGGTCTTGGCGGCCGCCTCGGCAGCGGGCGTCAGTACTGGAGCTGGATCACCCTCGAGGACGAGGTCCGGGCGATCGCGCACCTGCTGACGTCGTCCGTGCAGGGTGCGGTGAACCTGACTGCCCCGCACCCCGTCGACAACGCCACGGTGGCACGGGCCCTGGCGAGCGCGCTGCATCGTCCGGCCGTCGTGGCCGTGCCGGCCTTCGCCCTGAAGATCGTGCTCGGGGAGTTCTCACGCGAGGTGCTCGGGTCGATTCGCGCCGTCCCGCGAGCCCTGACCGACGACGGGTTCACGTTCCGCCACCCGACGATCGAGGACGCAGCCGACTGGCTCGTCCGTCGCTGAGTCGACCGGCTCCGACAGCGCTCAGGTCGCCGCCGCGACGTCGCTGACCCGCCATCCCTCGTCGGTCCGGTGCAGGGTCAGTCGGACGGTCTGCGGCGCGGTGGCCGGCACGGCCGCGATCACCGCACCGTCCGGTCCCCGTCGGGTGTGGGCGGACAGCGCATAGGTCACGTCGACCAGGGCCACCGCTGCGTCGTCGTCCACCAACGTCGACTCGACCGTGCAGGTCAGGCCGTCGATGCTGCCGACCGTCCCGCCGAGACCGGTCACGATCGCACGATCTGCCTCGTACGCGGGAGAACCGGGCACGTCGATCTCGGCGAGGCGACCGGGGTCACCGCTGATCAGCAGCCGCGCCCGGACGGTGGTGAGGTACCGGGCGGCCTCCGCCGGGTCGGTCGGGACGGGGTCGTCCCCCGGCTCGGGCTGCGCCACGGGCGCGGCGGTGGTCGACGGCACCTCCTGGTCGCGCGGCGGCGCCTGCCCGGCACCCGCGGTCGGGTGCGACGACGCCTCGGCAGCTGTCGGCACCGGCCGGTCGGGCACTCCGGTGCTGTGCAGGAGGATGCCGCCACCTCCCAGCACCAGGGCGCCTACCCCGAGCACCATCGCCAGCACCGCACGGACGAACGGCGTCGCCGTTCTCGGCCCGCGCGCCCGGTGCACCCCGCGGCTCGGCCGCTCGACCGAGGAGCTCCGACGAGGCACGGCACCCCGCCGGGCCGCACCGGCGGCGCGCGCCGCACCCCCGGCTCTCCGCAGCGCTCGGGGCGCACCTCGCGGAGGGGCCGGCCGGCGCCGCGTCGGGAGGACGGCACGGCAGGTCCGCGCGCCGCCGAGGAGCTCCGCGCGTGCCAGAGCCGCCGGGTCAGGGAGCAGGACGGGTTCGGGTCGGGCCGCGGCGCAGCACCGGGCCTCGAGCTCGACCGAGGTCAGCCGGCTGGCGGGTCCGATGCCGCACGCCGCCCCTAGCACCTCCGCTACCGGGTCGCCCTCTGCGCACACGCGCTCCCCGAGGGCCCACCGCCCGAGGCGGCCCAGGGCGTGGACGTCGTCGGCCGGGACGGGTACGGATCCGCCGAGAACCGCTGCCGACGCGAAGCCCGGGGTACCGAGGTCACCGTCCGCGCCGACGGCGCCCCACAGGTCGATCAGCACCGGCGCGCCGGACATGTCGATCACGACGTTCGACGGTGCGACGTCCCCGTGGACCAGTCCCGCACCGTGCAGGGTCGTCAGTGCCCGGGCGACACCGGCGACCACCGTGACGACCTCGCCCGGCGTGAGCAGCCCGCGCGCGCCGACGAGCGCGGCGAGCGTCGGGCCCGAGACCTCCTCGACGAGGACCAGGAGGCCGTCCGCTCCGTCGTCCACCACGTCGAGGACCCTCGCGACGTGCGGGTCCGCCAGGCCACGGAGCAGCGCGAGCCGCTCGGTGCACGTCCCGGTCCGGACGACGCGTGCCTCCAGGTGACGCACCGCGGCGCGACCGCCGGTCTCGTCGGTCCGCCGTACCGCCCAGGTGGTGCCGTGCGCCCCGGTGCCGAGTCGACCTGCCGGGCTCCAGCCCGCACCGGCGAGACGTGCGGCATGGTCGGCTGGCATGACGTCGTCGGGCACGGTCACCATTCGTACCGGGTTGTCGGGTCGCACGGCGGTTGTCCACAGGACCGGTGCTCGTCCGGTGTGCCGTCACGGTGGCGCCGCGCCGCCGATCATCGCCCGACGTCACCCGTCGCGGACCGCACCGCTCGTGCGGCGTGCGGCTCAGGCCCCGGCGATCTCCACGACGACGTTCCCGGCGGCGGAGACACGTGCGGCGTCGAGCACCGCGGCCGTGCGCACCGCGTCCCGCGGGTCCACCGGCACCGGACCGGCGTCGAGCACCCAGCTCTCGACCGCCCGGTAGAAGTCCTCGTGCCCGCCGACCGCACGCGCCACCGGGGTCGTCGCCGTCCCCCGCACCAGCCAGCCCTCCTGAGGAGCGGCGAGGGCACCCGACGGCTCGCCGCCCACGAGGAACGGCGCGGCCTCACCCTCGAACTCCGTGACGACGAACGCACCGCCGGTCCCGAGCACCCGGGTGCGGGGCCCCGGTGCCCCGGCGATCCCCGAGGCCTGCAGGTGGCTCGTCACGCCGCCGCGGTGCCGGAGCGCGAGGAAGACGTCGTCCTCGGTCGCGGTCGTCACGGCGCGCAGCTCGGCGTAGACCGACTCGACCGGGCCGAAGAGCTGGACCGCGGAGTCCACGAGGTGCGCGCCGAGGTCGAGCAGCAGGCCTCCACCGACCGGGTCGTTCTCCTTCCAGCGGTCCTTGGGCACGGGGCGCCACCGCTCCCAGCGACGTTCGAACCGGTGGACCCGACCGAGCTCGCCCGAGGCGAGAACGGCGCGCAGCGTGAGCTGCTCGGGGTCCCAGCGACGGTTCTGGAACACCGTGAGCGCGGTGCCGA
Source organism: Cellulomonas sp. P24 (assembly GCF_024704385.1). NCBI lineage: Bacteria > Bacillati > Actinomycetota > Actinomycetes > Micrococcales > Cellulomonadaceae > Cellulomonas > Cellulomonas sp. P24. The sequence continues at coordinate 3,702,595 of NZ_JAJDFX010000002.1, read as the reverse complement.
ACCTCTCGGCCACCTCGACGACGGCCCTCGCCGACGCGGTGTCGGTCGCGAGCGGCTTGTCGACGACCACGGGCCGACCTGCAGCGACGAGCTCGACCACGTGCTCCGCGTGCAGCCTCGTCGGGCTCGCGACGACGACCACGTCGACGTCTCCACCCGCCCTCATCGCCGTGACGAGGCTGGTGACGTCGGGGTGCACGACCGCCCCGGGCCAGTCGGCGTGAACTGCGGCGACCCGTTGCGGGTCGCGGACGACGACCTGCGTCACGACGTCTCCGCAGGCTCTCAGCAGACGCGCATGGATCCCGCGCCCGGCGTCGCCGTACCCCACCATCGCCACGCGCAGTCGAGACATGCGTCCACTCTAGGTCGGTGCGACGACCCGTCCGGGCGGTGTCACTCGGCGGCCCGCGCGAGCGACCCCGGCCACCAGGCCCGGCGCCCGATGTCGTGGACGAGCGCAGGGACGAGCAGGCTGCGGACCACGAACGTGTCGAGCAGGACCCCGAACGCGACGATGAAGGCGAGCTCCGCGAGGAACAGCAGCGGGATCACGCCGAGGGCGGCGAACGTCGCCGCGAGCACGACGCCGGCGGACGTGATCACGGCGCCCGTGACGGCGAGCCCACGCAGGACGCCGACTCGGGTGCCCACGTCTGCAGCCTCCTCGCGCACGCGCGTCATCAGGAAGATCGAGTAGTCGACACCGAGCGCGACGAGGAAGCAGAACGCGTAGAGCGGTACCGCGGGATCCGCTCCGGGGAACCCGAAGACGTGGGTGAAGAGGATCGCCGCGACTCCGAGCGTCGCCGCGAACGAGAGGACGTTGGCGGCCATGAGCAGCACCGCGGCGACGACGGACCGCAGCAGCAGCATGAGGATGAGGAGGATCACGAGGAGGACCGCGGGCACGATCACCCGGAGGTCACGCTCCCCGCTGAGCTGCGAGTCGAGGGACTGCGCGGCGACCCCGCCGACCAGCGCGTCCGGCGACACGGCATGCACGGCCGTCCGCAGCTCGCGGACGGTCGCGACCGCCGCCTGCGTGTCCGAGGCGGCCGTCGTGACCACGTCGATGCGGATGTTCCCGTCGACGACCGTCGGCGCCGCGTCCGACGGAGCTGTTCCGGGCGGCCCTGCCGTCGCCGCGCTGACGACGGCGGCCGAGGCCACTCCCGGCGTCGCGTCCACGGCTGCGAGCACGGCGGCCCGGTCGGTCGCCGGGGCGACCACGAAGGACGGCTGGACGAGCCCGGCCTCGAAGTGCTGGGCCAGCACCTTCTCGCCGGCGACGGCATCGACCGAGGTGAGGAAGACGTCGGTCTGACTGGTGCCGCTCGCACGGAACGTGGGCAGGAACGCCGCACCGAGGGCGAGGGCGAGCGCCGTGACGACCCAGACCGGTCGCGCGCGGCGGCCGACGACGGCGGCGACCCGGGGCCATACCCCGGCGGCCGCGGCGCCGTCGGTCTCCGGTCGGGTGATCGCGGGCCCCGATCGCGGGATGCGCGGCCAGAAGTAGAACCGCGCGCGCCGTCCCCCGACCAGGAGCAGCGCGGGAAGGAAGGTCATCGCAGCCAGGTAGGCGGAGGCGATCCCGATCGCGGCCACCGGCCCGAGGCTGCGGTTCGACGCGAGGTCGGAGAACAGCAGGCACAGGAGCCCGACGGCGACGGTGGCCGCGCTGGCCGAGATCGGCGCGATCGAGAACCGCACGGCACGGCGCATGGCGTCGTACGGGCTGTCGACCCGATGAAGCTCCTCGCGGTAGCGCGCGACCACGAGCAGCGAGTAGTCGACGGCGGCGCCGACGACGAGGATCGACAGGATCCCCTGGGCCTGGCCGTTCAGCACCAGGACGCCGTGCAGCGCGAGCTGGTAGACCACGAGGCCGGCGAGGCTGAGACCGAACACGGCGGTGAGGATCACGACGAACGGCAGCAGCGGCGAGCGGTAGACGAGCACCAGGATGAGGAGCACCGCGAGGAGGGCGACGAGCAGGAGGATGCCGTCGATCCCCCCGAAGGCGTTGACGAGGTCGGCGACGAAGCCCGCGGGGCCCGTGACCCAGCTCTGCAGGCCGTCTGAGGCCAAGGTGGACGCAGCGGCGGCGCGGACCGCGGACACGAGCGCGACGGTCGAGCTCGTGCCGTCCGCGAGCAGGGTCGCCGCGGACGTCGAGGCCACCGGGATGATCACGAGGAGCGCCTGCCCGTCCGTCGACGGCGTGACGATCGGGTCCCCGGCCAGCAGGTCGCCGATCGTGGTGGGGTCCCCCGGACCGGCTCCGGGGAGGGACAGGCGTGGGAGGCCCGCGGCGACGGTGCGGACCGCGGCCGTCTGCTCGGCGGTCACCGGGCCGCCCTGCGCCGTCGTGACCACGAGGAGCGCCGGCAGGGTCTTGGTGTCGACGAAGGCCCGGCCGAGCGCGTCCGCCCGGGTCGACTCGGCGCTCGACGGCAGGAACGCCTCGGCGTCGTTCGTCTGGACGGTGCTCAGCTTGCCCTGCGCCATGCCGCCGACCGAGCCCACGCCGAGCCACGCGACGAGCGCGACGACGACGAGCACGGCTCTCAGCACGGCACCTCGGGAATTACTCAGCATGCTGAGTATCATGAGGCACGATCATGGGTTCGGCAACAGCAGCACATGAGCCGATACGCACGTGGGACCGAGACGGAGGAGACGACCTCAGTGGCCGACGACATCGCCACCTGGCCGACCGGCCGTCTGCTCGCGGCAGCCGCCAGGCGCGTCGAGCGCGAGTGGAACGCCCACCTCAGCGCCTGGGACCTCAACCACGCGAGCCTCCCGGTGATCGTCATCCTGGCGTACGCAGACCACTCCCAGCGCGAGCTCGCCGCAGCGACCGGCGTCACCGAGCAGACCATGAGCCGCATCCTGGAGCGGATGGAGCGCACCGGGTACGTGACGCGCATCGCCCATCCCGGTGACCGACGCCGCCACGTGATCTCGCTCACCGCGGCCGGGCGCTCGGTGCTCGCGGACGCAGCCGACCCGGCCCCCGCCGAGGAGATGGCGACGCGCGGCCTGACGCCGGAACAGGTCGACGAGCTCCGCGAGCTGCTCACCCTGATGGTCACGGCCCACGACCACGTCCCCGACGCACCGCCGGGCACGCCCAGCACCGCGGGTTAGCCTGGCGCCATGCAGTTCGTCGAGCTCGACCTCGGAACCCGGCACGCCGACTACCGGGAGACCTGGGAGAGGCAGCGCGCCGTCCACCACGAGGTCCAGACCGGGACCCGACCCGACACCGTCCTGCTGTGCGAGCACGCGAGCGTCTACACCGCAGGGCGGCGTACGGCCTCGTGGGACCGTCCGGTCGACGGCACCGAGGTGGTCGAGGTCGACCGCGGCGGCAAGATCACCTGGCACGGCCCCGGCCAGCTCGTCGCGTACCCGATCGTCCGGCTGGCCGAGCCGGTCGACGTCGTGCGCTACGTGCGCGCGCTCGAGCAGGCCCTCATCGACACCTGCGCCGACCTAGGGCTCGACGCCATCCGGGTCGAGGGCCGCAGCGGGGTCTGGTTCCCCGCCGACGCCCCCGACGTGCCCTCACCGCGGCGCGCCCGGAAGGTCGCCGCGATCGGCGTCCGGGTGGCCAAGGGCGTGACCATGCACGGGATCGCCCTCAACTGCGACGCCGACCTCGAGGCGTTCACCAGGATCGTGCCGTGCGGCATCCCGGACGCGGACGTCACCTCGCTCTCGCTCGAGGCCGGCCACCCGATCCGCATCGCCGACGTCGTCGGGATCGTGCAGAGGCACCTCGAGGCGGCACTCACCCCGCTCATCGCGCCTCCGATCGTCGACCCTGTCGTCTCGGCGCTCCCCGCGTCCTGAGCCGGGACGACGTCGGAGGCTGCACCGACGCTGTGACGCAGCACTCGTCCCCACGACCTCCGGGGCGAGATCGGGCCACGACCCCTGACGTAGGCTGGCGATCGTGACCATTGCACCCGAGGGACGCAGGATGCTGCGCGTCGAGGCCCGCAACGCGGAGACGCCGATCGAGAAGAAGCCCGACTGGATCCGGACGCGCGCCACCATGGGCCCCGAGTACTCAGAGCTCAAGGGGCTGGTCAGGAGCGGCGGGCTGCACACGGTGTGCGAGGAAGCCGGCTGCCCGAACATCTTCGAGTGCTGGGAGGACCGCGAGGCGACGTTCCTCATCGGTGGCGACCAGTGCACGCGCCGCTGCGACTTCTGCCAGATCGACACCGGGAAGCCGACCGACCTCGACACCGACGAGCCGCGTCGCGTGGCCGAGTCCGTCCTCGCGATGGGGCTGCGGTACTCGACGGTCACCGGCGTGGCCCGCGACGACCTCGCCGACGGCGGCGCCTGGCTGTACGCGGAGACCGTGCGCCAGATCCACTCGCTCAACCCCGGGACCGGAGTCGAGCTCCTGATCCCCGACTTCAACGCCGAGCCTGGCCTGCTCGCCGAGGTCTTCGCGTCGCGCCCCGAGGTGCTCGGCCACAACCTCGAGACCGTGCCGCGGATCTTCAAGGCGATCCGACCTGGCTTCCGGTACGAACGCTCGCTGTCGGTTCTCACCGCCGCGCACGACGCCGGTCTCGTGACGAAGTCGAACCTGATCCTCGGCATGGGCGAGACCTATGACGAGATCGTCGAGGCCCTCGAGGCGCTGCACGGCGCCGGGTGCGACCTCCTCACGATCACCCAGTACCTGCGCCCGTCGGTCCGCCACCACCCCGTCGACCGCTGGGTCCGCCCGGAGGAGTTCGTCGCGCTCGCCGAGGAGGCCGAACGCATCGGGTTCCTCGGGGTGATGTCCGGTCCGCTGGTGCGGTCGTCGTACCGCGCCGGGCGCCTCTGGGGCCAGGCCATGCGCCGCCGCGGCGAGGAGATCCCGGCTGCGCTCGCGCATCTTGCCGAGCCGACGAGCTCCCGCCAGGAGGCCCGGAGCCTGCTCTCCCGCTGAAGGCGTCGCAGCGGCGATGGCCGAGGTCGATCCACGACTAGACTCTCCGACCATGGCCCGCAAGAACTCCGACGCGTCCGTCGGCCCGTCCACCTCGAAGCCCCGGTGGTACCGCCAGCTCTGGCAGGCGTACCGGATGACCCGCGAGGTCGACCCCTCGGTCCTGTGGTGGATGCTGACCACCGTCGTCGGCACGCTCGTGGTGTTCCTGATCATCGGGATCTTCACGAACAGCCCCGTGTTCTGGCTGATCATGGGCCTGCCGTTCGGGGTCCTCGGTGCGACGATCATCCTGGCGCGGCGAGCGGAGAAGGCCGCCTACGGGCGCCTCGAAGGCCAGCCCGGCGCCTCTCTCGCGGCCCTCGGGACGATCCGGCGCGGCTGGGAGTTCGGTGACGAGCCGGTCGCGGTGGACCCGCGGACCAAGGACCTCGTCTTCCGCGGTGTCGGACGCCCCGGCATCGTCCTGATCGGCGAGGGGCCCGCCGGACGCGTCGACAAGCTGCTCGAGAGCGAGCGGAAGCGGACGACGCGCGTGCTCCCGACCGTGCCGATCACGACGATCCAGGTCGGACACGGGGCCGGACAGGTCGAGCTCCGCTCCCTCCCCCGGACGGTGCAGCGCCTCAAGCCGGCGCTGACCAAGCAGGAGGTCGCCGAGGTCAGCAAGCGGATGCGCGCTCTCGGTGCGACACGGCTGCCGGTCCCGAAGGGCGTGGACCCGATGCGCGCGCGTCCCGACCGCAAGGGCATGCGCGGCCGCTGACGGCACGCGTCATCGACGGACGATGACCGTCCCGGCCGCACGGTCGTGCATGCCGCGGCCGTCCGCGTCCCAGACGACCGCCGGGACCACGAGGCACAGCAGCACCGTCCGCACGAGGGCGCGCAGCGGTCCCGCGGGTGCGCCGTCGGGGGTCCGGACGACCAGACCGAGCAGCCGATGCCCGATCGTCGCGCCCGCCGTCCCCACCAGGACGACGGACTCGACGCCGAGGACGACGACCGGGCCCAGCGCCGTCCCACGCAGGAACGCCGACGCGATGAGCGTGCAGAGCGCCCAGTCGACGAACAGCGCCACGACCCGTCGCCCGATCGGGGCGAGGGAGCCCGACCCGGTCTCCGGGAGCCCGAGGCGTGAGCCGCGCGTCGCGCTGTCATCGCTCGGTCCGCCCTCGAGCCAGGACCCCATGTCCTCTCGCGTTGCCATCGCACGAGGGTAGCCGCGACGGATGTGAGACTCCGATCGTTACGTGGGCCGGCCCCACGTAACATGTCCGAAACATGCGGTAAATCGCGGAGTAACCGGCTGACCGTAGCCTCGACCTGCCCGGTAGGGGCACACCCGATCTGAGGAGCAGCGGATGTTCAGCAAGCCAGAGGAAGTCCTGGCGTTCATCAAGAGCGAGGACGTCAAGTTCGTCGACGTGCGGTTCTGTGACCTGCCCGGAGTGATGCAGCACTTCAACGTCCCGGCCTACTCGCTCGACCTGGACTTCTTCGTCGACGGCCAGATGTTCGACGGCTCGTCGATCCGCGGCTTCCAGGCGATCCACGAGTCCGACATGAAGCTCATCCCGGACATCTCGACGGCCTACCTCGACCCGTTCCGGGTCGAGAAGACGCTGAACATCAACTTCCACATCGTGGACCCGTACACGGACGAGCCGTACAGCCGCGACCCGCGCCAGGTCGCCGCGAAGGCCGAGGCCTACCTGCGGTCGACGGGCATCGCCGACACGGCCTTCTTCGCGCCGGAGGCGGAGTTCTACATCTTCGACGACGTCCGCTTCGAGACGAAGCAGAACGCGTCCTACGTGTACATCGACTCGATCGAGGCCGCGTGGAACACCGGCCGCGTCGAGGAGGGTGGCAACCTCGGCCACAAGACCCCGTACAAGGGCGGCTACTTCCCGGTCCCGCCGGTCGACATGTTCGCCGACATCCGCGACCAGATCTCGCTGCAGCTCGACGCGCTGGGCCTCGGTGTCGAGCGCGCGCACCACGAGGTCGGCACGGCCGGTCAGGCGGAGATCAACTACCGCTTCGACGAGCTCGCCAAGTCGGCGGACAAGGTGCAGCTCTTCAAGTACGTCGTGAAGAACGTCGCGCACGCGAACGGTCGCACCGCGACCTTCATGCCGAAGCCGCTCTTCGGCGACAACGGCTCGGGCATGCACGTCCACCAGTCCCTCTGGAAGGACGGCAAGCCGCTGTTCTTCGACGAGAAGGGCTACGGCGGGCTCTCCGACCTCGCACGCTGGTACATCGGCGGGCTCCTCAAGCACGCTCCGTCGCTCCTGGCGTTCACCAACCCGACGGTGAACTCGTACCACCGCCTGGTCCCCGGCTTCGAGGCCCCGGTCAACCTGGTCTACTCGGCCCGTAACCGCTCGGCCTGCATCCGCATCCCGGTCACCGGGTCGAACCCGAAGGCCAAGCGCATCGAGTTCCGCGTGCCGGACCCGTCGAGCAACCCGTACCTCGCCTTCGCGGCGATGCTGATGGCCGGCCTCGACGGCATCCAGAACCGCATCGAGCCGCCGGAGCCGGTCGACAAGGACCTCTACGAGCTGCCGCCGGAGGAGCACGCGCTCATCCAGCAGGTCCCGGGCTCGCTCGCCGAGGTGCTCGACAACCTCGAGGCCGACCACGACTTCCTCACGGCGGGCAACGTCTTCACGCCCGACCTGATCGCGACGTGGATCGACTACAAGCGTTCGCACGAGGTCGACCCGATCCGGCTGCGCCCGCACCCGCACGAGTTCGAGCTCTACTACGACGTCTGATCGACGCCCGGCAGGCACGACCTGCTGACGATGCGTGACCGAGCTGCACGACAGAACCCGGCCATCCGCACGATGGCCGGGTTCTGTCATTCCTCCGTGGGGCCGCCAGGTCGCCGCACGAGGGCGCGGTGCCCCCGGTGAGATGCACGTTCTCAGCCAATGACTGTCGAACCGTTACCTCGTTATGGCCCATGCTGTGACGAACCTGTACGAAATGACGGACTCGCTTTACTGTCCACGTACCGCAACCCGGTCAGAGACCCGGGTCGCGGCCTCCCGAGAGGACGATCTGTGAAGAAGAGCACACACCGCCTGGTGACCACGGTCGCCGCCGCGGCCACGGTGGCACTCGCGCTGAGCGCGTGCGGTGCCGGCCGCACCGACAGCACGAGCAGCACGAGCGGGAGCACCACGGCCGCAGGTTCGACCCTGCTGGTCGGCACGACCGACAAGGTCACCGCGATCGACCCGGCCGGCTCGTACGACAACGGCTCGTTCAACATCGAGACCCAGGTCTTCCCCTTCCTCATGAGCTTCAAGCCCGGCGGTGCCGAGCTCGCGCCCGACGCGGCGCAGAGCTGCAAGTACACCTCGGACACCGTCTACACGTGCGTCCTGCGCGACGGCCTGAAGTTCGCCAACGGCGACCCGATCAACGCGTCGACCGTCAAGTTCAGCTTCGACCGCCAGATCGCGATCAACGACCCCAACGGTCCGGCCTCGCTCCTCGGCAACCTCGAGTCCGTCAAGGCCGTCGACGACAAGACGGTCGCGTTCACCCTCAAGACGCCGAACGACCAGACCTTCCCCCAGGTGCTGGCCTCCCCCGCCGGCCCGATCGTCGACGAGAAGGTCTTCAAGGCCGACGCGATCCTCGACGACAACGCGATCGTCGACGCCAAGGCGTTCGCCGGCCCGTACACGATCACCTCGTACAAGAAGAACGAGCTCGTCGTCCTCGCCAAGAACCCTGACTACTCCGGGATCCAGGGAACGCCGAAGAACGACGGCATCACGCTGAAGTACTACGCGGACTCGAACAACCTCAAGCTGGACATCGCCAGCGGCGCGATCGACGTCGCCACGCGGAGCCTGACCCCGACGGACATCGAGAGCCTCAAGACGACGGACGGCGTCCAGGTCGTCTCCGGCCCCGGCGGCGAGATCCGGTACGTCGTGTTCAACATGAACACGATGCCCGGCAACACCCCGGAGCAGAAGCTCGCGATCCGCAAGGCGTTCGCGTACTCGATCGACCGGCAGGAGATCGCGACGCAGGTGTACAAGGACACCTACACGCCGCTGTACTCGTACGTGCCGGCCGGCCTCCCGGGTGCGGCCACGCCGTTCAAGGACATCTACGGCACCAAGCCCGACGTCGCCGCCGCCACCAAGGAGCTCTCCGCCGCCGGTGTCAGCACGCCGGTGACCCTGGACATCCAGTACAACCCGGACCACTACGGCCCGAGCTCGGACCAGGAGTACGCGGCCGTCAAGCGCCAGCTCGAGGCCACCGGGCTCTTCAAGGTCAACCTGCAGTCCACCGAGTGGGTCACCTACGCGAAGGAACGGTCGAAGGACGCGTACCCGGTCTACCAGCTCGGCTGGTTCCCGGACTTCTCCGACGCCGACAACTACCTGACGCCGTTCTTCGACAAGGGGAACTTCCTCAACAACCACTTCGAGAACGCGGACATCAGCGCGCTGCTCGCCTCTGAGCGGACCGACAGCAACCCGACGACCCGCGCCGCCACGCTCGAGAAGATCCAGACCGAGATGGCGTCGAAGTACCTGTCGACCATCCCGCTCCTCCAGGGCGCGCAGGTCGCCGTCGCCCGCAACGGTGTCAACGGCGTGAAGGACACGCTCAACGCGTCCTTCCAGTTCCGGTACTCGGTCCTCAGCAAGAGCTGACACCCGAGGACGAGGCGGGGGTCGCACGCAGGTGCGGCCCCCGCACCGTCACGTCCTGGCCGCGTCGTCGCGGCCGGCCGCCGGCCCCCACGATCGGACACCATGAACGTCAAGATCCTTCCCCGCAGTCCCCTGGTCAGGTACCTCCTGGTCCGCCTAGCGCTGATCGTCCCGACCGTGTGGATCCTGGTCACCGTCGTCTTCTTCTTCATGCGCGTGATCGGTGACCCCATCACCGCATCGCAGGGCGGGCGGCTCTCCGCCGCCCAGCTCGCCGCGCGGCGTGCAGCGGCCGGCTTCGACCGTCCGATCCTTCAGCAGTACGGCGAGTACCTCGGCAACCTCCTCCACGGAGACTTCGGGACCGCGCTGACCGACCACCGGAAGATCAGCGAGGTGCTGATCACCAACGGTGCGGCAACCCTCGAGCTGACGTTCTGGGCGCTGATCGTCGCGTTCATCGTCGGCATCCCGCTCGGTCGGCTCGCCGCGCGCTACCGCGACAAGCTGCCCGACGTCACGATCCGGACCTTCGCGGTGCTCGTGTACGCGGCGCCGGTGTTCTTCGTCGGCCTCCTGCTCAAGCTGCTCTTCTCCGCGACGCTCAACTGGCTGCCGGCCTCGGGTCGCGCCTCGGCCAACGTCGAGATCGCGCTGAACAACGTCAACCCCAAGACCAACGTGATGATCATCGACGCGATCCTGTACGGGGATCCGGGCTACATCGCCGACGTCCTGCGCCACGCGATCCTGCCCGCTCTCGCCCTCGGGCTGCTGACCGCCGGCGTGTTCATCCGTCTCATCCGGATCAACCTGCTCGAGACGATGCGCACGGACTACGTCACCGCGGCCCGCGCGCGCGGCGTCCCGGAGCGGCTGGTGGTCCGCAAGCACGCTTTCCGCAACGCCCTCGTCCCCGTCGTCACCGTCATGGGGATGCAGATCGCGATCATGCTCGGCGGCGCGATCCTCACCGAGACGACGTTCGAGTGGCAGGGCCTCGGCTACGTGCTCTCGCACTACCTGCTCGCACGCGACTTCGTCGCCGTCCAGGGCATCGTCACCGCGATCGCCGTCGTCGTGGCGGTGTCGAGCTTCCTGATCGATGTCATCAACGCACTCGTCGACCCGAGAGTGAGGTACTGATGAGCGCCCTCGTCGCCACAGAGACCGCCGACCTGGAGGCGCCGCCCCGTCGGCGCGGCTTCCCCGGTGTCGCGCTGATCCGCTCCACGCACGGGCTCCAGCGCGCGATGCTGCTGAGCGGCCTCGTCGTCATCGTCGTGTTCGTCGTCGTCGCGGTCTTCGCGCCGTTGATCGCGCCGTACGGCTTCAATGCGGACCGTGCCAACGGCGTGATCTTCGGGACGCAGCAGCCGCCGTCGGCCGCGCACTGGTTCGGCACGACGGTCGGCGGCCAGGACGTGCTCTCGCGGGTGATCTTCGGTGCGCGCACCGCGCTGACCGTGATCGTGCTCGCCGTCGCGATCTCGCTCACCGTCGGTGCCCCGCTCGGGGTGATCTCCGGGTACGTGGGTGGCAAGGTCGACCGCGTCCTCGTCCTGGTCACCGACGCCCTCTACGCGTTCCCGTCCCTGCTGCTCGCGATCGTCGTCTCGATCATGATCACCGGCGGGCGCTCGACGCCGATCGGCGGCATCGTCGCGGCGGCACTGTCGATCACGGTCGTGTTCGTCCCGCAGTACTTCCGCGTCGTCCGCAACCAGACGGTCTCGGTCAAGCACGAGCCGTTCGTCGACGCCGCGCGGATCACCGGGGCGAAGCCCGGGCGGATCATGTTCCGCCACGTGCTGCCGAACGTCTCCCAGACCATCCCGGTGCTGGCCACGCTCAACGCGTCCGAGGCCATCCTGACCCTGGCAGGCCTCGGGTTCCTCGGCTTCGGCATCGAGCCGTCGGCCGCGGCCGAGTGGGGGTACGACCTCAACAAGGCCCTGTCCGACGCGACCAACGGCATCTGGTGGACCGGCATCTACCCGGGCCTCGCGATCGTCGTCGTCGTGGCCGGAGTCACCCTCGTCGGTGAGAGCCTCAACGACATCCTCAACCCGATGCTGCGCACACGCGGCGCCGGGACGACCACCGCGGACGAGCAGGAGATCCTGCTGGCGGACGAGCCCGACGGGGCCGGCACCGACCCCGTCGCAGGTCCCGACGGCACGTCGACGGCCACCACGACGACCGAGCAGGAGGACGGGCGATGAGCGCGTCGAGCGCGACCACCCCTGACGGGGGCACCCCGATGCTGGCGCTCGACCACCTCAGCGTCACGTTCCGATCGGACGCCGGCCCCGTCCACGCCGTGCGCGAGGTCAGCTTCGACGTCGCGCCCGGTGAGATCGTCGCGGTCGTCGGCGAGTCGGGATCCGGCAAGTCGGTGAGCTCACGCGCCCTGCTGGGCCTGCTGCCGGGCACCGCCACGGTCGGCGGGCTCGCCCGGCTCGACGGTGTCGAGCTGACCGGCCTCGGTGGGGAGTCGATGCGCCGGATCCGTGGCGACCGGATCGCGATGATCTTCCAGGAACCGGCGACCTCTCTCGACCCGGTCCGGACGGTCGGCTGGCAGGTCATGGAGGCGCTCCGCGCGCACCGGCGGATGTCACGCCGCGCGGCGCACCAGCGTGCGGTCGAGCTGCTCGACCTCGTCGGCATCCCGGACCCGGAGCGACGCGTCCACTCCTACCCCCACCAGCTGTCCGGGGGGCAGAAGCAGCGTGTGATGATCGCGATCGCGATCTCCTGCGAGCCCGAGCTCATCATCGCCGACGAGCCCACGACGGCTCTCGACGTGACGGTCCAGGCCGCGATCCTCGACCTGCTCCGCGGGCTGCGCGACCGTCTCGGCACCGGGATCGTCCTCATCACCCACAACATGGGAGTCGTCGCCGACCTCGCGGACCGGGTGGTCGTGATGTACCGCGGCCAGGTCGTCGAGCAGGCGCCCGTCGCCCAGCTGTTCGCGGCACCCGCGCACCCGTACACCCAGCGTCTGCTGGCCGCTGTGCCCTACCTCGGGCAGGGGCGCTCGGGCATCGACGCCGGGGCCGCACCCACGTCTCCGGCCGGCACGACCACGCCCGACTCCCTCGCCGGGGCCGGGCACGAGGCCCCGGCTGCCCGGGTCACCTCGTTCACCGGGTCCGGCGGGACCGGCCGCGAGGCCGCGTCGTCGTCCGGCACCCCTGCCCTCGAGGTCCGCGACCTCGTGGTCGAGTTCCCCGGCCGGCTCGGCAGCCCACGGGTGCGAGCCGTCGAGGGTGTCTCCCTGACGATCGCCCCCGGACGGGTGCTCGGCCTGGTCGGCGAGTCGGGGTCGGGCAAGACCACCGTCGGCCGGACGGTCGTCGGCCTGGTCCCGGCGACCAGTGGCAGCATCGACGTCTTCGGGACGGACCTGCGCACCGCGTCACCGCACACCCTGCGTGACCTCCGGCGGCGGTTCGGCTTCGTGTTCCAGGACCCGGCGGCCTCCCTGAACCCGCGTGCGAGCGTCGGGGCCTGCATCGCCGAGCCGCTGTCGGTGCACAAGGTCGGCACGGACGCCTCCCGGCACAAGCGGGTCGCGGAGCTGCTCGAGGCGGTCGAGCTCCCTGCCGCGTTCGCCAAGCGCTACCCGCACGAGCTCTCCGGCGGCCAGCGTCAGCGGGTGAGCCTCGCACGCGCGCTCGTCCTCGGACCGGACCTGCTCATCGCGGACGAGCCGACGAGTGCGCTGGACGTCTCGGTGCAGGCGACGGTGCTGCACCTGTTCCAGGAGCTCCAGCGCGAGATGGGCTTTGCGTGCCTGTTCATCAGCCACGACCTCGCCGTCGTGGACATCGTGGCGCACGACGTCGCGGTGATGAGCCTGGGCAAGCTCGTCGAGGTCGGGACGACGGCCGAGGTCCTCAGCGCACCGCAGCACCCGTACACGCGGGCGCTGCTCGCGGCCGTCCCGGTGCCGGACCCGGCAGCTCAGCGGGAACGGCGCGAGGTGCGCGCGGCACTTCTCGCCGCCGGCTCGGTCGCGTCCTGACCGGTCGGCGACGGCTCCCACGACAGGGGTCGCCGCCGACCCGGGTCGCCCGCGCGGACGCGCAACGACGTCAACGCCGCGCGTCGCCGCCGCTAGGCGTAGAAGACGCGTTCGACGACCGCCCGGGCCCGGCGTGCCTTGCGGAGGTGCTCCTCCTCGAGGTCGCCGGCGTGCCCGGCCGGCAGACCGACGATGCGCGCCAGTCCGGCGAGGTCCTGCCGGTCGTGCGGGAGGACGTCGGCCTGCGCACCACCCGTTCGACCGGACCACAGCACGATCGCGTCGCGCAGGCGTGAGGCGCTCTCCCACGCCTCGGTGAGGACTGTCGCGTCGTCCGAGGCGATCAGGCCGGCCGCTGCCGCAGCCTCGAGCGCCTCCAGCGTCGCCGTCGTCCGCAGCCCCGGCACCTCGAACGCGTGCTGGAGCTGGAGGAGCTGGACGGTCCACTCGACGTCGGCCAGACCGCCACGACCGAGCTTCAGGTGACGGTTCGGGTGGACGCCCCTCGGCAGCCGCTCCGACTCGACCCGCGCCTTGATCCGGCGCACCTCACGGACGACGGACGGGTCGAGCCCACCCTGCGGGTAGCGCAGCGGGTCGACGAGTGCCACGAACCGCTCACCCAGCTCCGGGTCGCCGGCGACCGGCCGCGCGCGGAGCAGGGCCTGGCTCTCCCAGGGTGACGACCAGCGCGCGTAGTACTCCACGTACGAGTCGAAGGACCGGACGAGCGGACCGTTGCGTCCCTCCGGTCGCAGCGCGGCGTCCACCTCGAGCGCCGGTTCCGGGCCGACGGCCCCGAGCAGGTAGCGCAGCCGGCTCGCCACGGTCGACGCGTACTCCTGGGCGACCTCGTCGTCCACCCCGGGGTAGGGGTCGTGGACGAACATCACGTCGGCGTCCGAGGAGTACCCCATCTCGCTCCCGCCGAACCTCCCCATCGCCACCACGAGCATCCGGGTCGGCGACCGCTCGAGCCCCGCACGTGCTTCGGACTCCGCCGCGCGCAGCACCCCGGCGAGCACGACGTCGGCGGCGACCGTCAGGGTGTGGGCCGCAGTGGTGCTCGTGACGACGCCGAGGACGTCTGCCGCGGCGGTCCGCGCGAGCTCTCGCCGACGCAGCGCCCGCAGGGCGGTTGCGGCCGCCTCCGCCCCCGTCGCCCGCGACACGATCGCGTCGGCCTCCGCCCCGAGCCGCTGCGCGCTCCGGCCGACCAGCTCGGCGTCGTCCGCCAGCCACGCCACCGACTCCGGGGACCGGGTCAGCGCGTCGGCGACGTAGCGCGAGGTCGAGAGCACCGTGGCGAGCCGGCGTGCGGCCGTCCCCGAGTCGCGCAGCAGCTTGAGGTACCAGTGCGTCGAGCCGAGCTCGTCCGACAGCCGGCGGAACGCCAGGAGACCGGCATCCGGTGCGGCTCCGTCGGCGAACCAGCCGATCATCACCGGCAGCAGCTGCCGCTGGATCGCGGCCCGGCGCGACAGCCCCTCGGTGAGCGCCGCGATGTGCCGCATCGCGCCCGCCGGGTCGGTGTACCCGATCGCGGCCAGCCGTGCGCGGGCCGCCTCGGGGGCGAGGCTCGCCTCCTCGGTCGACAGCTGCGCCATGGCCGGCAGCAGGGGCCGGTAGAAGAGCTCCTCGTGCAGGTGCCGGACCTGGCGCCGTACCGAGCGCCACCGCTCGTCGAGCCCGTCGGCACCGACGGTGCGCATGCCGACCGAGCGGGCCAACCGGCGCAGGTCGGCCGGCGCCGACGGCATCAGGTGGGTGCGCCGCAACCGGTACAGCTGGATGCGGTGCTCGAGCGACCGCAGGAGCCGGTAGCACTGGGCGAGCTCGGCCGCGTCGGACCGCCCGACGTACCCACCCGCCGAGAGCGCGGCAAGGGCCGTGAGCGTGCCGGGGCTGCGGATCGACTCGTCGGCCCGCCCGTGCACGAGCTGCAGCAGCTGGACGGTGAACTCGACGTCCCGCAGCCCGCCCTTGCCGAGCTTGAGCTGGCGGTCGGCCTCCGCGACCGGGACGTTGTCCTCGACGCGTCGCCGCATGGCCTGGGAGTCCTCGACGAAGTTCTCCCGGCCGACGGCCGCCCACACCATCGGGTTCACGGCCTCGACGTACGCCCGGCCCAGCTCCGCGTCACCGGCGACCGGGCGTGCCTTGAGCAGCGCCTGGAACTCCCACGTGTGCGCCCAGCGCTCGTAGTACGCCTGGTGGCTGGAGAGGGTCCGCACGAGGGGGCCGTTCTTGCCCTCCGGCCGCAGCGCCGCGTCGACCGGCCAGAGCGCCGGCTCCCCCGCGGCCGTCGAGCAGGCGCGCGCCAGCCCGGCGGCCAGCTTCGTCCCGACCGTGATCGCGTGGGCCTCGTCGACGCCGTCGGGCTCGACGACGTAGATCACGTCCACGTCGCTCACGTAGTTGAGCTCACGTCCGCCGCACTTGCCCATCCCGATCACCGCGAGCCTGACGCCCGCGCCGTGGTCGTCGAGATCGGCGCGCGCGAGGGCGAGCGAGGCCTCGAGAGCGGCTGAGGCGAGGTCCGCCAGCGCCGCGGCGACGGCGGGCAGGACGTCGAGCGGGTCCGGGGCAGTGAGGTCGGTGGCCGCGATCGCCAGCAGCCGGCGCTGGTAGGCCCGCCGCATCGCATCGATGCCGGCCGTCCCGTCGAGGTCGGCGACCGGGACCGCAGCGGCAGGGTCGGCGCCGACGGCGACGAGCAGCTCCGCGCGCACCTCCTCCGCCGTGACCGCGGTCCCCGGGGTGTCGTCGACGAGCACGTCGAGGTGGTCGGGGTGCGCGGCGAGGTTGTCGCCGAGCGCCACCGACGCGCCGATCACGGCCAGGAGCCTGTTCCGGGCCGGGGTGGCGCGTGACAGGAGCGTGCCGAGGACGTCGACCCGCTCGCCCTGGACGACCCCGGCAAGCTTCGCGAGCGCGAGGAGAGCCTGGTCGGGGTCGGCGACGTCCGCGAGCGCGACCAGGAGACCGTCCGCCCACTCCCGGTCGACGGGCGCGAGATCGGCACGAGCCCGCTCGGACACGTCCTGGAGCTCAGGCAGTGCCCCCAGCAGCGCGACCAGGGCCGGATCCGCCAGCATCCGTTCGGCACGGAGCGCGTCGGTGAACCCGAGCCGGGTGAGTCGCCCGGCCCAGGTCCCCGTGCGGGCGGTCGTCACAGGACCCGGAGGAACCGCCGCAGCTCGTACGGGGTGACCTGGCCGCGGTACTCGTTCCACTCCTGGCGCTTGTTGCGCAGGACGTAGTCGAACACGTGCTCCCCGAGCGTCTCGGCGACGAGCTCGGACCGTTCCATGACGGCGATCGCACCGTCGAGCGACTGCGGGAGGGGCTCGATCCCGAGCGCCCGACGCTCGGAGTCCGTCAGCTCCCACACGTCGTCCTCGGCGCCCTCGGGCAGCTCGTAGCCCTGCTCGACGCCCTTGAGGCCGGCGGCCAGGAGCACGGCATAGGCGAGGTACGGGTTCGCGGCGGAGTCCAGCGCGCGGTACTCGATCCGGCTCGAGTTGCCCTTGCCGGGCTTGTACATCGGCACCCGGACGAGGGCGGACCGGTTGTTGTGGCCCCAGCAGACGAAGCTCGGCGCCTCGGCGCCGCCCCACAGCCGCTTGTAGGAGTTCACGAACTGGTTGGTCACCGCGGTGATCTCCGCCGCGTGGTGCAGCAGCCCGGCGATGAAGCTGCGGGCGACCTGCGACAGCTCGAGCGGTGCCCCGGGCTCGTGGAACGCGTTCCGGTCGCCCTCGAACAGCGACAGGTGCGTGTGCATCCCGGAACCCGGCTGGTCGACCATCGGCTTGGGCATGAACGAGGCGAAGACACCCTGCTCGAGCGCGACCTCCTTGACGACCGTGCGGAAGGTCATGATGTTGTCGGCCGTCGTCAGCGCGTCGGCGTAGCGCAGGTCGATCTCGTTCTGTCCCGGCCCTGCCTCGTGGTGGGAGAACTCGACCGAGATCCCCATCGACTCGAGCATGCTGATGGCGGCCCGCCGGAAGTCGTGGGCCGTCCCGCGCGGGACGTGGTCGAAGTACCCGGCCGTGTCGACGGGGACGAGCGGCAGCTCCGGGTCGGCCGGGTTCTCGAACAGGTAGAACTCGACCTCGGGGTGCGTGTAGAACGTGAACCCCTGCTCGCTCCCCTTCGCCAGTGCGCGCTTGAGGACCGTGCGGGAGTCCGCCATCGACGGCTCGCCGTCGGGCGTCTGGATGTCGCAGAACATCCGCGCCGTGCCGTGGTGCTCGCCCCGCCACGGCAGGACCTGGAACGTCGTCGGGTCCGGCTTGGCGATCATGTCCGCCTCGTAGACCCGGGTGAGCCCTTCGATCGAGCTGCCGTCGAACCCGATCCCCTCGCTGAAGGCGGACTCCAGCTCGGCCGGGGCGATGGCCACCGACTTGAGCGTGCCCAGCACGTCGGTGAACCACAGTCGGATGAACCGGATGTCTCGCTCTTCGACCGTACGGAGCACGAACTCCTGCTGCCTGTCCATGGCCCCCATCCTGCCTGATGAAGAGCCGCTCGTGGCGACAAGTCCGACCGGACGCGCAGGGCTGTCCGGTCCGTGGACGCCACGTCCTCCGAGGCGACCGCCTACGCTTGCGGCCATGGCGACCCTGCGCATCGCACTGGCCCAGATCGACACGTGCGTCGGCGACCTCCGCTCGAACGCCCAGGCCGTCCTCACGTGGTCGCGGACCGCCGCGGACCTGGGTGCCGACCTGGTCGTGTTCCCCGAGATGACGCTCACGGGCTACCCGATCGAGGACCTCGCGCTGCGGGCCTCGGTCCGGCGCGAGGCCGAGCGGGTCCTGCAGGACGTCGCCGCACGGCTGGTCACCGAGGGGATGCCGGAGCTGACCGTCGTCGTGGGGACCCTCGGGACCGACACGCACCGTGAGCACGCCGGCGCGCCTGCGCGCCCGACCAACCAGGCCGTCGTGCTGCGCGGCGGCGAGGTGCTCGCACGCTACGACAAGCACCACCTGCCGAACTACGGCGTGTTCGACGAGTTCCGGATCTTCACCCCGGGTGACACGCCGTGTGTCGTGGAGGTCCGTGGGCGTCGCGTCGGGCTCGTGATCTGCGAGGACATCTGGCAGGACGGCGGACCGGTGTCGGTCATGCGCGACATGGACCTCGACCTCCTCGTGGTCCCGAACGGTTCGCCCTTCGAGGAGGGCAAGGGGCACGTGCGGACCGAGCTGGCCGCGCGGCGGGCACGCGAGGTCGACGCGCCCGTGGCCTACGTCAACCTGACCGGCAGCCAGGACGACCTCGTCTTCGACGGCGGCTCGTTCGTCGTCACCCCGTCAGGAGAGGTCGTCGCGCGCGCGCCGCAGTTCGTCGAGCACCTGCTGGTCTGCGACGTGCCGGACGACGGGGCGCAGCCGACGGGCACCCTGGCGACGCCTCTCGAGCCCGACGCCGAGGTCTACCAGGCCCTGGTGACCGGCCTCGAGGGCTACGTCCGGAAGAACGGGTTCCGCTCGGTCACCCTCGGGTTGTCCGGCGGGATCGACTCGGCCCTCGTCGCCGCGATCGCCGCCGACGCGATCGGGGGCCAGAACGTCGTCGGGGTGTCGATGCCCTCGCCGCACTCCTCCTCGCACTCGAAGGACGACGCCGCCGACACCGCGAAGCGGATCGGAGCGGACTATCGCGTCCAGCCGATCACCCCGATGGTCGAGGCGTTCGACCGCGAGCTGCACCTCGACGGCGTCGCGGCCGAGAACCTCCAGGCGCGGGTGCGGGGCATGATCCTCATGGGTCTGTCGAACGCCGAAGGTCACCTGGTGCTCGCGACCGGCAACAAGTCGGAGCTGGCGGTCGGGTACTCCACCATCTACGGCGACGCGGTCGGGGGCTACGCACCGTTGAAGGACGTCGACAAGTCCCGCGTCTGGGAGCTGTCACGCTGGCGGAACACCGCGGCGATCGATGCCGGCGAGATCCCGCCGATCCCCGAGAGCTCGATCACGAAGCCGCCGTCGGCCGAGCTCCGCCCCGGTCAGGTCGACCAGGACAGCCTTCCCGCCTACCACCTGCTCGACGCCGTGCTCGACGCCTACGTGGAGAGCGCGGAAGGCCGGGCGGAGCTGCTCGAGCGGGGCTTCGACCCCGAGATCGTCGACACGGTCGTGACGTTGGTCGACCGCGCCGAGTGGAAGCGTCGACAGTACCCGCCCGGGCCCAAGGTCACCGCGCTCGCCTTCGGCCGGGATCGGCGCCTGCCGATCACGACGAGGTGGCGCGAGCCCTGACGGGTCCGCACCGGACGGATCCTCACCGGACGTACCCGTACGAACCCGCACGGCACACCGGCCGACCCGCGAGGTCGGCACACGAGAGAGCAGGAACGATGAGCGACACCGCACCAGCACCACGTCCCGCGACCCGGGTCCGGGTGCCGCACCTGCGCGAGGCCAAGAAGCGTGGCGAGAAGCTGACGATGCTCACCGCGTACGACGCACCGACCGCCCGGATCTTCGACGAGGCCGGCATCGACATGCTGCTCATCGGGGACTCGATCGGCAACACGATGCTGGGCCACGAGACCACGATCCCGGTGACGGTCGACGAGCTGATCCCGGCGGTCCGGGCCGTGGCGCGGTCGACGCACCGCGCGCTGGTCGTGGCCGACCTGCCCTTCGGATCGTACGAGGCGTCCCCGGCCCAGGCCCTCTCCACCGCGGTCCGGATGTTCAAGGAGGCCGGCGCGCACGCCGTCAAGTTCGAGGGCGGCGCCCGGGTCGCCGCACAGGTCCGCACGCTCACCGACGCCGGGATGCCCGTCGTCGGGCACCTCGGCTTCACCCCGCAGTCCGAGAACATCCTGGGCGGCAAGCGCGTGCAGGGTCGTGGTGACGTCGCTGCCGAGAAGCTGTGCGAGGACGCCCTGGCGCTCCAGGAGGCGGGAGCGGTCGCGATCGTCCTGGAGATGGTGCCGTCCCCCCCTCGCCGAGCGCGTCACCGAGATCCTGCAGATCCCGACGATCGGCATCGGCGCCGGACCGCACTGCGACGGTCAGGTGCTCGTGTGGCTCGACATGGCCGGCATGGGGTCCTGGTCGCCCAAGTTCGCGAAGCAGTACGCGCAGCTCGGTGCCGCACTGGGCGACGCCGCACGCGCCTACGCGAACGACGTCCGCACCGGGACGTTCCCGGACGCGGCGCACTCGTTCCTCGAGTGAGGTCGGCGCCCTGCCACTCGGCGAGCCGCGGCAGGGCCCTCCGACGGCTCGCCGACCCGGGTCGCCCGCTGGTCCGTCGACGCGTCAGTCGTCGGCGTCCTCCTTGTCCCAGGCGCGCGTGCGCGCCCGGGCGCGCTCCAGCGCGTGCGCGGCTGCCTCACGTGTCGCGTACGGGCCCATCCGGTTCTCCCAGCCGATGGTCTTGCCCTCGAGCACCTCGCCCGTCTTGACGTCGTAGTAGAACTCGGGCTGGTCACCCGGTACGCGGTTCCTTCTCACACGATCTCCTGTCGTCCTGGTCCGGCCTCCCGTCGCGCGTGCGACGGAGACCCGCGACGCGCCCGCACCACCGGTCAGCCGGTCACCCGTGCCGACGGACCCACGGTCCCGCACGGTCGTCCCGGCGGCGACGACGCGTCGATCCGTAGACTGCCACCTATGTCGACCACTCACGCGACGCGTCCCGGCCTGGTCCCCGGCGTCGTCGGCCCACGGCGGAGCGTCCCCACGTCCATCCCGCGGCCCGAGTACGTGGGCCGGCCGGGCCCGGCGCCGTTCACCGGGAGCAACACGCCCGACCCCGAGACCGTCGAGCGGATCCGGGTCGCGTCGCGCATCGCCGCCCAGGCCCGCGAGGAGGTCGGCCGGCACATCGTTCCCGGTGTCACGACGGACGAGCTCGACCGGATCGGGCACGAGTTCATGGTCGGCCACGGCGCGTACCCGTCGACGCTCGGCTACCGCGGCTTCCCCAAGTCGCTGTGCACCTCCGTCAACGAGGTCATCTGTCACGGCATCCCGGACTCCACCGTGCTGCTCGACGGGGACATCGTGAACATCGACGTCACCGCGTACATCGGCGGGGTGCACGGCGACACGAACGCCACGTTCGCCGTCGGGGAGATCGACGAGGAGTCCGCACTGCTCATCGAACGGACCCGCGAGTCGCTCGCGCGGGCGATCAAGGCCGTGGTGCCGGGCCGTCAGGTCAACGTGATCGGGCGGGTGATCGAGAAGTACGCCCAGCGGTTCGGCTACGGCGTCGTGCGCGACTACACGGGTCACGGCGTGGGCGAGGCCTTCCACACCGGTCTCGTGATCCCCCACTACGACGCCGCGCCGGAGCACGACACGGTGATCGAACCGGGCATGGTCTTCACCATCGAGCCGATGCTCAACCTCGACACCCCGGACTGGGTCATGTGGGACGACGACTGGACCGTGCTGACGGCAGACGGTCGGCGCAGCGCACAGTTCGAGCACACGCTCCTGGTCACCGACACCGGAGCGGAGATCCTGACGCTGCCATGAGCAACCACGACAAGACCCCCGTCGCCCTCGGGATCGACATCGGCGGGAGCGGCATCAAGGGCGCCCCCGTCGACCTGACGACCGGGGAGTTCGTCGCCGACCGGGTGCGCATCCCGACGCCGCAGCCCTCGACCCCCGCCGCCGTCGCCCGCACGGTCGCCCAGGTCGTGCAGTCGTTCGACCTCCCGGCCGGCACCCCCGTCGGGGTGACGTTCCCGGCCGTCGTCCAGCACGGGGTCGCCCGGAGCGCCGCCAACGTCGACGTCTCCTGGATCGGCACGAACATCGAGCTCCTGCTGAGCGATGCGCTCGGCCACCCCGTCGTCGCCGTCAACGACGCCGACGCCGCCGGGTACGGCGAGGTCCTCTACGGTGCCGCGCGCGGCACGCGAGGCGTCACGTTGATGACGACCCTCGGCACGGGGATCGGCACCGCGCTGATCGTCGCGGGTGTGCTCGTCCCGAACTTCGAGCTCGGTCACCTGATGATCGACGGCGTCGACGCCGAGACCCGTGCCTCCGACGCCGTCCGCGACCGCGAGAACCTCAGCTGGGAGCAGTGGGCCGAGCGCCTCCAGCGCTACTACGGCGTGCTCGAGGACCTGCTGTGGCCCGACCTCATCGTCGTCGGTGGCGGCGTGAGCAAGAACCACGAGAAGTTCCTCCCGCTGCTGCACCTGCGGGCGCCGATCGTGCCGGCCCAGCTGCGGAACGCGGCCGGCATCGTGGGAGCCGCTGCGCTCGCGGCACAGGGTGCGGGTCCCGGCCCGGTGCCGGTCGAGCCCCGCACCGAGGTCTGACGGGCCGGACGTGACGGCCTCCGCACCGGGGGTGCACGCGCGGCCGCTCACCGAGGTCGCCCCCGGGGTCTGGACGTCGGTCGCGGAGACCTGGACGAGCGTGACGACCGTCGTGGTCGCCCCCGACGGCGCCTGCCTGGTGGTCGACCCGGGGATCACGCTCGCCGAGGTCGAGTCGCTCGCTCTCGCCGTGCACGAGCACGGGTGGCGCGTGGTCGCCGGGTTCAGCACGCATGCGCACTGGGACCACCTGCTGTGGGCGTCGTCGCTCGGGGACGTCCCGCGATGGGCGACCGCACGCACCGCGAGCCTCGCCGCGAGCCTGCGCACCGCAGCGGCGGCCGAGGCCGAGGTCGTCGCACCGGGTCACGACCTCGAGCTCCTCGGCCGGCTCACGCCGCTCCCGGACGGTGCAGCCACGGTGCCCTGGGACGGCCCACAGATCCTGGTGGTGGACCACGACGGGCACTCGCGGGGCCACGCGGCGCTCGTGCTGCCGGCCGCGCGCGTGCTGGTGGCGGGTGACATGCTCTCGGACCGCGAGATCCCGCTGCTCGACGTCGACGCGGCTGACGCGGTCGCGGACTACCGCGCCGGGCTCGACCGCCTCGAGACGGTCGCCCGCGCGCACGACGTCGCCGTCGTCGTCCCTGGGCACGGCCACGTCGGTGACGCGGCAGAGCTCGCACGACGGTTCGCGGCCGACCGCACCTACCTCGACGACCTCGTCGACGGGCGACGATCAGCCGACCCTCGCCTCGCGCTTCCGGCAGAACGCTGACGGCACCGGCGCCGGGTATGCAGGTGGCACCCGATCACCACCCGACGCCCGGCCACCGCACGGCGCGCCGCACCCTCGCGACGTCGTCGGTCCGGAGCACATACTGAAGCGGTGGGTTGGCCGCTGGTTCTCGTCCTCTGCGGGGTCGCCGCGCTCCTGGTCGTGATCGACCGCGTGGTGGCCCTCCTCGACGCGCGTGGCCACCTGCCGGACCGGTCACGTCGTGCCCGGCCGCTCGGTTCCGCGGGGTCCGGCGCCCTCGGTGAGCTGATCGACGTCTTCCAGCCGGGGCACCGCACGCTCGTCGCCGAGCAGGAGCGCCAACGGCTCGACATCCACCAGTCCCCCGGCGAGGCGCCGCCGTTCGCGATCGACCTCGACACAGGCGTCGCCGTGGTCGACAAACCGTTGCCACGGCCCGACGTGCCGTAGAGACCCGGCCGTACAGGGCGGATGAGCTGCGCCGCGCGGCGACCGAGCGCCACGCGCGCCCGTCCCGGTCCGGGGCCGAGCCCCCGACGAAGGGCTGTGTCCAGGCTCGATGCCGGCGTCCTGGAGGGTCTTGACCGGGACCCTCCTGGTCACGGAGCGCCACCCACACCGGTCCGAACACCTGTTCAACCAGTGTTCATGCCAGATTTCATGCACGTTGTAGAACAACCCCCAACCTCATCAGTGCGCGGTGGCTCCGTGCCCTCATGGGGGTTTGCCCGGTTTGATGACCGAGGGGTAATCAATTCTCCAGGAGCTCAGCGTCGCATCGTCGATGCGCGGCACTTTCGCGCGACGGTCGATCATTATCGGATTCGTAGGTCGATGAAAGGCAGCACGATGTCCAGCAGGGAATTCTCCCGACGTCAGTTCCTCGGCACCGCGGCAACAGCAACGGCGCTCGCCGCCGCTGGTTCGCTGCTCCCCCCTCGGTTCAGGCAGCGATGGCGGAGCCCCCCCGTCGCGGTGGTCTCAAAGCAATCAAGCACGTCATCGTGCTCATGCAGGAGAACAGGTCGTTCGACCACTACCTCGGATCGCTGCGGGGAGTCCGCGGCTTCGCAGACACGTCTGCACTGCGCCTGCCCAGTGGGAAGTCAGTCTTCGAGCAGGCCACTGCCACCGGCGAGACCGTGCTGCCGTTCTCGCTGCGAAAGGCCGCAGAGCTGTCCGGTCGACCAGACTCGGACATCCAGTACGTGGGCAGCCTGGACCATTCCTGGACCGGCACGACGGCAGCGTGGGACAACGGCTGGATCGACAAGTGGATTCCTGCCAAGGGCCCGTCGACCATGACTTATTACGAACGCGTGGACCTCCCGCTGCAGTACGAGCTTGCTGACACCTTCACGGTCTGCGATGCCTACCACTGCTCCATCAACGGCTCGACGAACCCCAACCGCAACTACCTCTGGTCCGGGATGGTCGGCAATGAGCCCGGCTCCGCGGCCCGGGCTGTCACCAATGCCGCCTACAGCTACGACCACGCCGGCTATGACTGGACCACGTACCCTGAAAGGCTCCAGGAAGCAGGGGTGTCCTGGCAGATCTATCAGGACTGGGACAACTTCACCGACAACGCCGTCGAGTACTTCCGGACCTTCAAGGCGATCGGTCACAAGATGCTGACCGCGGTCCCGGGTCACCTGCGCACGACGGAGGAGTTCTACGACAGCCTCGGCGGCAAGTCCCCTGCGGAACAGCAGGCCCTGCTGGCTGACCTCCAGCGGGGTCGCGACCTGCTCAGCGAGGCGGAGAAGTCGCTCTTCGACCGGGCCATGTGGCGCGGGCGTCCGAACACTCTGCTGGACCGCCTGCGTGCGGACATCTCCGCCGACCAGCTCCCCCAGGTCAGCTGGATCGTTCCCTCCGCTGCAGACTCCGAGCATCCTGGCGCCTCCACCCCGGTGGGAAGCGCGAACTTCATCTACCGGCTTCTCGACACGATCGCGAGCGACCCGGAGACGTGGGCCACCACCGCCATCTTCCTGAACTTCGATGAGAACGACGGCTACTTCGACCACGTCGCACCGCCCGTTCCGCGCCGGCCGGAGTCCGGCAACGGTGACGACTGGTTCGATGGACTGCCCATCGGCCTGGGCCCGCGGGTCCCGATGACGGTGATCTCACCCTGGACCATCGGCGGCTATGTCAGCTCGGAGGTGTTCGACCACACGTCGGTGATCCGCTTCCTGGAACGCTGGACCGGGGTGCACGAGCCGAACATCTCTGCGTGGCGGCGCACTGTCTGCGGTGACCTGACCGGAGTCTTCGACTTCGACCGTGCGGGAAAGTAGCCGACGGTGGATCACCCCGGGCCGGTCCCTGCGGCCATCAACCGCTGGCACCCGACCCCGCCCACACCGCAGGTCGCACCGGTTCAGGAGTCCGGCACGCGCCGCGCCCGTCCGCTGCCTTATCGCCCCGCGGTGTCCGTCAAGCCGCACGGCGCCGCCGGCCTCGCGCTGGAGCTCAAGAACTCCGGCTCACAGTCCACGCACTTCATCCTCTACAGCTACGCGGGAGGATTCACCACACCGCAGCACTATGACGTGCACAGGGAGCTCGACGTCGAGGTCCCGGTGATCGACGGAGCGTTCGACCTCGTCGTCTCCGGGCCGAACCGCTTCCAGTACGAGGTCAAGGGCACGATGGCGGGTTCTGCCGCGGGCGTGAACGCCACGGTCACCACGGGCAGGGAGGGTGGCGACGTGGTGCTCGCACTGCACAACACCGGGTCGGCCGCAGTGACGCTGACGCTCGAGTCCCTGCAGTACGTCAGCCGCCGACAGACCCACGTGGTACGCCCCGGTCGGCCGCTCACGCTCCGCTGGCCCAGCCTGCACGGCTGGTACGACATCCAGATCGTGACATCGGAGGATGTCACGTACCGCCGCCGCCTGACCGGGCGAGTCGAGGATGGCCGTGTCGGTATCAGCGGCTAACTGAGCTCGGTGGTGAGGTTGGCGACGCGGGGGTCATGAGACGAGGTCCCCTTCGGCAGGACGTGAAGGGTGAACAGCACGTCCCGCCGAGGGGACCCGTCGTCTCTGAACGAGCAGGTCAGGTGGTCGTGAGCGCCGGACATGCACGCGCGTTCCGGAGGCTCGATGTGCGTTCGCGCGCATCGTGTGGAGGCGGGACGGCACCGACGTCGTGGACACCGGCACCTACGGGTGGACCGGCCGGCTCGTGCTCGTCCGGATCCGCAACCCCCGGAGAGCCCCCACGACCCGCGTCCACAAGGCGAACACGCAGGTCAGAGGCCATAAGGTGCGGATGAGCTGGCCTGTACGCCGGGTTCTGTCCCTGCACGCGGTCACCCCCGCGCAGGTGGCGACCATCCATCTACGACGTACGTTGCCGCACGCCTCCAGCGGTCTACCCGGGAGCTCGGGCGGGCCGCCCTCAAGCACTCCCTGTCTGACCTTGCTCCAGGTGGGGTTTACCGAGCCGCACCGGTCACCCGGCACGCTGGTGGTCTCTTACACCACCGTTTCACCCTTACCCCGTCCAGCCCGAAGGCCGCACGGGGCGGTCTGTTCTCTGTGGCACTGTCCCGCGGGTCACCCCGGGTGGGTGTTACCCACCACCTTGCCCTACGGAGCCCGGACGTTCCTCGGGAGGCTCGAGAGCCCCACGCGGTCGCCCGGCCAGCTCATCCGCGCGTTCAGCGTACCGGCTCCGACGACGGCCTAGAGTTCTCCCGTGCTTCTTCTGCTCCCGCCGTCCGAGGGCAAGACCCCACCCGCGGCAGGACGGCCCGTCGAGCTGGACGCCCTCACCGCCCCCGAGCTCGCCGAGAAGCGTCGTCGCGTGCTCGATGCGCTGGCAGCCGTCAGCGCACGCGACGACGGCGCCACCGTCCTCGGCGTCGGTCCCGGCGCCGCGTCCGAGGTCGAGCGCAACGTGCACCTGCGCGATGCCCCCGCCGATCGCGCCGCGACCGTCTACACCGGGGTGCTGTACGGCGCGGCGGGCCTGGCCGGGCTCTCCGGCACCGCCCGGGAACGGGCCGCTCAGCACGTGCGGGTCGTGTCGGCGCTCTGGGGGGTGGTCGGGCCCGAGGACCTCATCCCGGCCTACCGGCTCTCGATGGGTGTCGACCTTCCCGGCGTGGGTCCGCTCGCCCGCTTCTGGAGGGAACCGCTCGGTCCGGTGCTCGACGCGGCCTCGGCCGACGGGGTGGTCGTCGACTGCCGGTCCGCCGGGTACGTCGCCGCATGGCGCCCTCCACGCGGCACGGACTGGGTCACGGTCCGGGTGCTCCGCGACCTGGGCGGGGTGCGCAGCGTCGTCTCGCACCACGCCAAGCACACCCGTGGCGTCCTCACCCATCACCTCATGACGCGCGACGCACCCGTCCCACGCGACGCCGACGAGCTCCTCGTCGCGGCGAAGGAGCTCACCGGCGGGCCGCTGATCGACGTCGAGCTCGCACCGGCTCCGACCCGCACCGGGCCGCGCACCCTGACGCTCGTCGTCCGCGGCTGACGGCCGTCAGGTCTCGCTGGGGCAGCCGACCACGGACACCTCGCTGGTGCCGTCGGGGAACAGCCGGATGATGCTCACCGATGCGGGAGCGACCCGGATCCGGGCCCACGCGGACGACTGGGCCCCGATCGCGACCCCGACGGCCGCGCGGACCGACACCGAGTGGCTCACCACGACGACGGTCCGGTCGACCCCGGCGTCGCGGATCGCTTCGAGCCCGGCACGCATCCGGTTCCCGACGTCCTCGATGGACTCGCCCCCGGGTGCGCGCACGGTGGCGTCCTCGTGCCAGCGACGCAGCTCCCCCGGCCAGCGCTCCTCGATCTCGACGGCCGTGAGGCCCTGCCACTCCCCGAAGTCGCACTCAGCGACGAGGGGCTCGGTCGTGGCGCTCAGCCCGATCCGGGCACCGATGATCGCCGCGGTCTCCTGCGTCCTCACCATCGGCGAGGCGATCAGCTGCGACGGGTACGGCACGTCGCCCCACAGGTCCCGACCGACGCGATCGACGAGCCGGGCCGCCCGGGCCGCCTGAGCACGCCCGAGCTCGGTGAGCGACGGTCCGGGCTCCGACGACCCCGAGTACGCCTTCGACACCGTCAGCGGGGTCTGGCCGTGTCGCACCAGGACGACCGTGACGGGCTCGTCCGCGTCGAACCGGATCGGGGTGCCCGACGGCCTGCGCTCGAGCGGGTGGACCCCACGGGTCGGGGCCGTGACGGGGGCCAGGTCCCGGGAGACCGCACCCCGCCGATCCATCGCGGCATTCGCGAGGGCGTCCGCGGCGGAGTTCTCGGCGCGCGGGACCCACACGTACGTCACCCGTGCGTCCCCGACCACGTCACGGGCCTGCTGGGCGAGCCGCTGCATGTCCGCGTTCTTGATCTTCCAGGTGCCGGACATCTGCTCGACCACGAGCCGCGAGTCCATGCGGACCTCGAGCACCGCGGTCGGGTCGATCTCCCGTGCCGCGGTCAGCCCGGCGATCAGCCCGGTGTACTCCGCGACGTTGTTCGAGGTGACCCCGAGGAAGTCGGCGCGCTCGGCGAGCACCTGACCGGTCTCGGCGTCCCGGACGAGGGCCCCGTACCCGGCGGGTCCGGGGTTCCCGCGCGCGCCGCCGTCCGTCTCGACGACCAGCCGCCGCGCCCCGGCCCCGCCGGTCACAGCCAGGAGTCCTCCCCGCGCACGAGGATGCGGCCGCTGTCCTCGCAGTAGACGATCTCCTCCGGCGGGAGCGCCTTGATCCGCGCGAGCTCTGTCGCGGGGATCATCAGCCCGCTCGCCTCGGAGCGACCGTGCCGCAGCGGGGCAACAGCGAGGCCGCCGAGACGCGCGCGCAGCTTCTCGTAGAGGGCGAGCAGCGAGGGCTCGACCTCGGACGCCATCTGGTCGCGCTCGGACCGCACGCGTGCACCCTCGGCGTCGAGCTCGGCGAACGCCGCGTCGCGCTCCGCGACGACAGCACGACGCGCCTCGTCCTGCGCGTCGTAGGCCCGCTGGAGCTCGGCGACCGCTGCCTCGTGCGCCTCGAGACGCTCCATGATCTCGAGCTCGATCTCCTCGAGGTCGCCCTGCCGCTTCGCGAGGGCCGCAAGCTCGTGCGTGAGGGCCTGGAGGTCCTTCGCGGTGCCGGTGCCCGAGTCGAGGCGGGCCTGGTCGCGAGCGGCGCGGTTGCGCACCTGCTCGACGTCCCCCTCGGACTTCGCGAGCTCACGGCGCAGGTCGCCGCGGGCGGTCTGCGAGGTGACGAGAGCGGTGTGGAGGTCACCGGCCTGCTTGTCGAGCTCGGTGAGCCGTGCCAGCAGCGGATGCGTCTTCTTCCGGTGCGCGATCTGGTCGAGGCGGGTGTCCAGCGCCTGGAGGTCGAGAAGTCGCCGTTGATCGGCAGCAGGGGCGGTGGTCACGGAGTGGTTCCTTCCGATGAGGCGAGACGCGCTGTCCACGGATCGGTGCGACGCGTGCTGACCCGGGTCTCCACCGTAGTGCCGCCGCGGGCGAGCGCAGCGCGCAGGTCACGTGCTGCGCCGTCCAGCCAGGGCCACTCGCTCGCGAAGTGCGGGACGTCGACCAGGTACGGCGTGGCCCGCGGACGCATGCCGCTGAGCGCCTCGAACTCGGCCCGCTCGCGCAGCTCGGAGACCGGGTGGTGCCGGAGGTCGGACGTCAGGTACACGTCGGCGCCCGAGGCCCGCACCGCGTCGAACAGCGAGTCGCCCGACCCGCCGAGCACCGCGACGAGCGACACCTCGGCCTCGAGCTCGCCTGCGACGCGGACACCCTGCTCGGTCGACGGCAGGACCTTCGCCACGGTCTCGGCGAACGCGCGCAGCGTCACCGGCTCGGGCAGTCGGCCCACACGGCCGAGACCTGTCGCACCGTCCCACCCGGCGAGCTCGAGGACCTGGAACGCGGGCTCCTCGTACGGGTGGGCGGCGCGCAGTGCTGCCAGCACGTCACGACGCAGACGCCTCGGCGCGACCATCTCCACACGCGACTCGCGCACGTGCTCACGCCGCCCGGGCGAGCCGATCGTCGGTTCGGCACGCTCCGACGGGGTGAACGTCCCCTCACCGGCCACGGTCCACGCGCACCTGCTGTACTCGCCGAGCGCTCCGGCACCCGCCGCCGCCAGGGCGTCGATCACCGCGTCCGTCGAGGGTTCGGGGACGAGCACCACGACCTGGTCGAGCGGCTCGGCCGGCGCGGCGACGAGCGGGCGGACGTCGCCGAGCCCGACCGCCGCGGCCAGGGCGTCCGCGACGCCTCGGCTCGCCGCATCGGCGTTGGTGTGCGCGACGTGGAGCGCGACACCGGCGCGGACGAGGCGGTGCACGATCGCGCCCTTGAAGGTCGTCGCGGCGACGGAGTGCACCGCCCGGAGCAGCAGAGGGTGGTGGGTGACCAGCAGGTCGGCGGCCCAGGACACCGCCTCCTCGACGACCTCGGCCGTCGGGTCCACCGCGAACATGACCCGCTCGACGGTCTGGCGCGGGTCGCCGCAGACCGTGCCGACCGCATCCCAGGACTCGGCGGCGCCGGGCGGGTAGTGGGCCTCGAGGATCCGCACGACGTCGGCGAGCGTCGGGGCGCCGGTCTTCTGCTGGTTCACAGACGGCACGTTACCGGCCGCGCGCATGCGTACCGGTGCGGGACCGCGACGTCAGTCGACCGTGGGCCGCAACATCGACTTGATCGCGCGTCGCTCGTCCATGGCCGCGTAGGCCTCGGCCACCTGGTCGAGCGGGAGCACGAGGTCGAACACGAGTCCGGGCTCGATCGCACCGGACCACACGTCCTCGAGCAGCTCCGGGATGTACGACCGCACCGACGCGACACCACCACGGACGCCGACGTTCGACGAGAACAGCTGCTGGACCGGGAGCTCCGGGCCGCCGGCCGGCACCCCGACGAACCCGACCATCCCGCCGGGTCGCGCGGAGTCGAGCGCCTGCTGCATCGACTCCTTGGTCCCCACGCACTCGAGCGCGGCATCGACACCGAGCCCGTCGAGCAGGTCCCGCACGTGCGCGACGCCCTCCGCACCGCGCTCGGCGACGACGTCGGTCGCACCGAACCGCACCGCGAGGTCCTGACGGCTCGCATGACGCGACATGGCGATGATCCGCTCGGCACCGAGTCGCCGCGCCGCGAGCACCGCGCACAGGCCGACGGCGCCGTCGCCGATGACCGCGACGGTCGAGCCCGGTCCGACTCCGGCCGACCGGGCGGCGTGGTGACCGGTGCCCATCACGTCGGTCAACGTGAGGACGCTCGGCAGGAGCGCCTCCCCGGGTGTTCCGGCGTCGCCACGAGAGTTCCGTCGGCGAGCGGGACGCGGACGCGCTCACCCTGGCCCGCGTCGCTCGGCACCCCGTCGTGGTCCGGCTCGCCCCACCACGCGAGCTGCGTGCAGGACGTCTGCACGCCGTTGCGGCAGTGCGGGCACGTGTTGTCGCAGATCGAGAACGGCGCGATGACGAACTGCCCGGGGCGCAGCGTCCGCACCTGCGAGCCGACCTCCTCGACGACGCCGACGAACTCGTGCCCGATGCGGTGGGGCTGAGTGGTCGGCCGGACGCCGCGGTAGGCCCAGAGGTCGGACCCGCACACGCACGACGCGACCACGCGCACGACGGCGTCGGTCGGGAGCACGATCGTCGGGTCCGGCACCGTCTCGAGGCGGACGTCGAACGGACCATGGATGACGGTGGCGCGCACGGGAGCTCCTTCAGGAGATCGATGGGTCGAGACGTGCCGGGGGCGACCCCTGAGGCGGACGGTGGTGCGTGGGCCCGGCCGGTCTCGAACCGACGACCTCCGCGGTGTAAGCGCGGCGCTCTGACCAACTGAGCTACAGGCCCCTGCGACGGTGGCACAGCCTACCGGTCGACCGCCGGGTCACAGCGAGGCGAGCGCCTCGAGGTAGCCCGCCAGGCTCCGCGCCTGACTGCGCGGGTTGACGACCGACCAGCGGATCACCCCGTCGGCGTCGATCAGGAAGCTGCCACGCACGGCGAGACCGGAGTCCGCGGCGAACACCCCGTACTCCCGGGCGACCGCACCGTGCGGCCAGAAGTCGGTGAGCAGGTCGAACGTGTAGTGCTCCTGCTCCGCCCAGGCGCGCAGCGCGAACATCGAGTCGCACGAGATCGCGAGGAGCCGTACGCCGGCGTCGTCGAACACCGAGATGTTGTCCCGCAGCTCGCACAACTCACCTGTGCAGGTGCCCGAGAACGCGAACGGCACGAACACCACGACGACCGGCGTGCCGCGGAGCTCGCTCAGCCGGACCGGGGTGCCGTGCGTGTCGTTGAGCACGAAGTCCGGCGCCAGGTCGCCGACCTGGAGCACGACCTGCCCGCCCGCGGTCGTCACCGTCCGCGCGCCCGGGTCCCGAGCCGCGTGGCCGACCACCCGTCCGCGATCACGAACGTGCTGGTCGCATGGAGCCCGGCCGTCGTGGCCGCCTCCTCGATGTCGCTGTGCCCGACATGGCCGGGGCGGCCCTGCTTCGGCGTGAGGACCCAGACGACACCGCCGTCCTCGAGCACCGTGAGGGCGTCGACGAGCGCGTCCGTGAGGTCACCGTCGTCCTCACGCCACCACACGACCACGACGTCGGTGACGTCGTCGTAGTCCTCGTCGACGAGCTCGTTCCCCGTGGTGGTCTCGATGCTGACCCGAAGGGACTCATCGACGTCGTCTGCCCAGCCGAACTCCTGGACGACCTGGCCCGGGACGAGACCGAGGCGTGCGGCGGCCGAGTCGGCCTCCGAGCCCGAGGTGGATACCACGTTGCGACCTGTTCCTTTCGAGTCACTGATCGAGCTGCCCCGGGACGACGCGTCGCCCTCGGCCGCTCTGCTTACTGTTGGCACACGCTAGCCCACCGCACCCGACCACGGTCTGACAAGAGGTCACGGCGTGGTGGTCGATTCCGTGTCGCACGCGCCATTGTCGCGGACGTCACGTGTCACCGACCGCCTCCGGTGTGACTTTCGGCCCGGTGACGTCCGACAATGAGCCGACGACCGGACCAGTCGGTGCACGACGCGGCGGTTCGGGTTGACGACAGCATCGTGGCCGACCGGCCCAACGCTGCGGAGGAAAGGCGAGGAGCGCAGGTGGCTTCGACTGACGAGAGAGGGCCGCTCATCAACGGCCTGCTGAGCCAGGTCCCGGACATCGACCCGGTCGAGACCGGTGAATGGGTCGAGTCGCTCGACGGCCTGATCGACGACAAGGGCGGACCGCGAGCGCGGTACGTCCTGCTGAACCTGCTGAAGCGGGCGCGCGAGCGCAACGTCGCGATCCCGACGTCGCTCAACACGCCGTACGTCAACACGATCGGCGTCCACGACGAGCCGTACTTCCCCGGTGACGAGGTCATCGAGCGCCGCTACCGCTCGTGGATCCGGTGGAACGCCGCGGTCATGGTGACGCGCGCGCAACGGCCGGGCATCGGCGTCGGCGGCCACATCTCGTCGTACGCGTCGGTCGCGACGCTGTACGAGGTCGGCCTCAACCACTTCTTCCGCGGCAAGGACCACCCCGGCGGCGGCGACCAGGTGTACTTCCAGGGTCACGCGTCCCCCGGCGTGTACGCCCGGGCCTTCCTCGAGGGCCGGCTCAGCGCGAACCAGCTCGACGGGTTCCGCCAGGAGCTCTCCCACCCCGGTGGCGGGCTGCCGTCCTACCCGCACCCGCGGCTCGCTCCCGACCTGTGGGAGTTCCCGACGGTCTCGATGGGCCTCGGCCCTGCGTCGGCGATCTACCAGGCGTGGACCAACCGCTACCTGCATCTCCGCGGGATCAAGGACACCAGCCAGCAGAACGTGTGGGCCTTCCTCGGCGACGGCGAGATGGACGAGCCCGAGAGCCGCGGCATGCTGCAGCTCGCCGGTCAGCAGGGGCTCGACAACCTGACGTTCGTGGTGAACTGCAACCTGCAGCGCCTCGACGGCCCGGTTCGCGGCAACGGCAAGATCATCCAGGAGCTCGAGGCACAGTTCCGTGGTGCCGGCTGGAACGTCATCAAGGTGATCTGGGGTCGCGAGTGGGACGTCCTGCTCAACGCCGACAAGGACCGTGCGCTCGTCAACCTGATGAACACCACGCTCGACGGCGACTACCAGACCTTCAAGGCGAACGACGGCGCGTTCGTCCGTGAGCACTTCTTCGGTCGGGACGCCCGCACCAAGGCGCTCGTCGAGAACATGACGGACGACGAGATCTGGGCGCTCAAGCGCGGCGGGCACGACTACCGCAAGCTCTACGCCGCGTACTCGGCGGCGAGCGCGCACACGGGGCAGCCGACGGTGATCCTCGCGCACACGATCAAGGGCTACGGCCTGGGCTCGGGCTTCGCCGCACGCAACGCGACGCACCAGATGAAGAAGCTCAAGGGGGACGACCTCAAGGCGCTCCGCGACGAGCTCCACATCCCGATCACCGACGAGCAGATCGACGCGGACCCGTACCTCCCGCCGTACTTCCACCCCGGTGCGGAGGACCCGGCGATCCAGTACATGCTCGACCGCCGACGCGCCCTCGGCGGCTTCGTCCCCGAGCGCCGCGACACGCACGTCCCGCTCACCCTCCCGGGTGACGCGGTGTACGCGCGCCTGGCGAAGGGCTCGGGGCAGCAGGAGGTCGCCTCGACGATGGCCCTGGTCCAGCTCTTCAAGGACCTCGTCAAGGACAAGGAGATCGGCCCGCGGATCGTGCCGATCATCCCCGACGAGGCCCGCACCTTCGGTCTGGACGCCATCTTCCCGAGCGCGAAGATCTTCAACACGCTCGGGCAGAACTACCTCGCCGTGGACCGCGACCTCATCCTCAGCTACAAGGAGTCCGAGGTCGGCCAGATCATGCACACCGGCATCAACGAGGCCGGGTCCGCGGCCGCCTTCCAGGCGGTCGGCACCTCGTACGCGACGCACGGTCAGCCGCTGATCCCGTTCTACTTCTACTACTCGATGTTCGGGTTCCAGCGGACCGGTGACCAGTTCTGGGCCGCCGGCGACCAGATGACGCGAGGGTTCCTGGTGGGGGCGACCGCAGGTCGCACGACGCTCACCGGTGAGGGGCTCCAGCACGCGGACGGTCACTCGCCGCTGCTCGCCGGCACCATGCCGCACGTCGTGCACTACGACCCCGCCTACGGGTACGAGATCCGGCACATCGTGCGCGACGGTCTGCAGCGGATGTACGGGGACGACGGGCGCGACCCGAACGTCATCTACTACCTGACCGTCTACAACGAGCCGATGCAGCAGCCGGTCGAGCCGGAGGACGTGGACGTCGAGGGCATCCTCCGCGGCATCCACCTCATCGCCCCGGTCGAGGGCGACGGTCCGCGTGCGCAGATCCTCGCGTCGGGTGTGGCGATCCTGTGGGCGCTGGAGGCCCGGGAGCTCCTGGCCCGGGACTGGGGCGTCAACGCCGCGGTGTGGAGCGTCACGAGCTGGAACGAGCTGCGTCGCGACGGTCTCGCGGCCGAGCGCCAGGCGTTCCTGCACCCGGAGCAGGAGCCGCGCGAGGCGTACCTCACGACCAAGCTCGCCGGTGCCGAGGGGCCGTTCGTCGCGACGACGGACTTCGACCACCTCGTCCCGGACCAGGTGCGGCAGTGGATCCCGGGCACCTTCGCGACGCTGGGTGCGGACGGCTTCGGCTTCTCCGACACGCGACCGGCCGCCCGTCGGCACTTCAAGATCGACGGCCCGTCGGTCGTGGTCCGCGTGCTGCAGCAGCTCGCCCGCGACGGCAAGGTCGCCGCGGACGCCCCTGCTCGCGCGATCGAGCAGTACCGCCTGCACGACGTCACCGCCGGTACGTCCGGCAACGCGGGCGGGGACTCCTGACCCGTCAGCACGACGCATGGCGAACGGGCCCCGTGGGGCCCGTTCGTCATGTCCGGGGACCGTGCACCGGTGCCCGCGCCACCCGTGCACGAGCGCCGACCACCCGCGCAGACGCACCGCTGCGCGAAGGTCGGCCGGCGGCGCCGGTCACCAGCGCCGAGAGCAGTCACCGGCCTGTCACCGGTACAGCGGGCGTTCGCTGCTACGCGTCGCCGATCAGGCGGGTGAGCTCCGCGCGCAGGTCCGCGGTCTTGCGCGCGTCGGTGTACTCCTCGAGCGTGCGCAGGTGCTGCTTCGCCTCGAGCGGGCGGTCGGCCTCGAGCGACGCCAGGACCATCTGCCGGGCGACCTCGGGGACGTGCTCGCGCGGCCTCCAGTGCCCGACGCCGAGGCCGAGGGCCTCGACAGGCAGGTTCGCCTCGCGCAGGACCGCCAGCCCCTCGGCGAGCGCGGCACCTGACGGATCCCGCTCTGCCGCCGTGGTCAGCCGACGGAGTGTGCCCTCGTGGTCGTCGCCCACCGACAGCCGGGCGAGCTCGATCAGCGGGTACCAGGCGCGCGGGTTGCCGGCGAGCTCCTCGGCCAAGGACCACACCGCGAGATCGGCGGCGCGCCTGACCTCGCTGTCGTCGATCGGAGCAGTCAACGGGTCGTCGTCGGAGACCTGCCCCGTGGCCCGCCGTCGGACGATCTCGGCGAGGGCCTGGAAGGCCCGCACGTTGTTCGGGTCGTCCCCGAGCATGGACCGCACGGCGTCCTCGTGGAGGGTGTCTCCGCGGCGCGCTGCCTTGGTCGGACGACGCGCACCGACCTTCGACGCCGACGACGGACGTCGCATGAGGTGTCGAAGCCGGGGCAGGAGTGCCATGAGGGAACCATAACCGAGAGGGCGTCGCTGCACCGGCCGATGAGGCGGAGGTCTCGCCCGCGCCGCTCGGGGACGGGGGTGCCCCGGCGCCCTCCACGCACGACGGAGTTTGTCGACTACCGACAAACCGTGACCGTATGCTCAGGGGATGGTGGACCACCCGACGAGCACCGAGGCCGACACCCTCCGCCGCGTCCGCGATGCCAGTGGTCTGCTCGCCGCGTCCGCGATGCGGCGCCTGGACGAGGACCTCGCGTGGTATCGGACCTTGCCGGCGGAGGACCGCTCGTGGGTCGGGCTCGTCGCCCAGGCCGGGATCGCGGCGTTCATCAGCTGGTTCTCGGACCCGGCGGCCCCGCCGCACGGGGTCGGTGACATCTTCTCCGCGGCGCCGCCCGAGCTCACCCGCTCGATCTCGTTGCAGCACACGCTGCAACTCGTGCGCGTGATCGTGAACGTGGTCGAGACACACTCGGACGAGCTCGCCGCGCCCGGCGGCGAGCGTGAGGTCCGCGAGGCCGTCCTGCGCTACTCGCGTGAGGTCGCGTTCTCCGCCGCCGAGGTCTACGCCCGCGCCGCCGAGGTGCGCGGCGCCTGGGACGCCCGCCTCGAGGCGCTCGTCGTCGACGCGCTGGTCCGGGGCGACGCCGACCAGTCGCTCCGCTCCCGCGTCTCGGCGCTCGGATGGAGCGGCCGCGGGTCGACGCTCGTCATGGTCGGCACGACCGTCTCCCCGCTCGACGACATGCGTGCCGCTGATCTGCGTCGCGCA
Organism: Cellulomonas sp. P24; assembly: GCF_024704385.1. Taxonomy (NCBI): domain Bacteria; kingdom Bacillati; phylum Actinomycetota; class Actinomycetes; order Micrococcales; family Cellulomonadaceae; genus Cellulomonas; species Cellulomonas sp. P24. Next base: position 3,664,287 of record NZ_JAJDFX010000002.1, on the reverse strand, counting down.
ACCAGGCGTGCGGCCGACGACGCGCTCGTCGGGATCCAGGGCGACCGTCTCATCGTGTTCCTCGGCGGTGAGGGCGACCTCCGGGCGGCAGCGACGTCGCTCCTCCCCCGGTTCGGACCCGGGCCCGTCGTGATCGGCCCGCAGGCCAACGACCTCGCCGACTCGGCACGGTCCGCCCAGGCAGCTCTCGCCGGTCTCCGCGCCGCACCGGCCTGGGCCCAGGCACCACGACCGGTCCAGGCGGACGAGCTCCTCCCCGAACGGGTGCTCACCGGTGACACGACCGCGCGACGCCAGCTCGTCGACCAGGCGTACCGACCGCTGCTGGCGAGCACCGGCTCCCTGCTGGAGACGCTCTCGACCTACCTGGGCGGCGGCCGGTCGCTCGAGGGTGCGGCCCGCACGCTGTACGTGCACCCCAACACGGTCCGGTACCGCCTGCGGCGGGTCGCCGACGTCACCGGCTGGGACCCCTTGGACCCCCGCGAGGCGTACGTGCTCCAGATCGCCCTCGCGCTCGGCCGGCTCGACGGCGCCACGATCGCGTGACCGCGCCCGTCGAGGTCCGCGTCGACGTGCGCGTTCCCCGAGCCGCCCCGGCTTGTAGGTAACCGACAACCGCTTTCCGGATCCTTGGTGCGCGTCGTGACCGCGGCCGGGTCGCGCAGTTCGACACAGTGGTGGGGTGCTCGCCATCCTCTGCCCCGGCCAGGGCTCACAGTCCCCCGGGTTCCTCACCCCGTGGCTCGACCTCCCGGGAGCGGAGGACCGGCTCGCGAGCCTCTCGGCTGCGGCAGGAGTGGACCTGCGGACGCACGGCACGGTCTCCGACGCGGACACGATCCGCGACACCGCGATCGCGCAGCCGCTGATCGTCTCGGCATCGCTCCTCGCCCTCGCTGCGGTGCTCGACGGCCGCGACGCCCGCGAGGTCGTCGACGTCACTGCCGGCCACTCGGTCGGCGAGTTCAGCGCGGCGGCGGTCGCCGGTGTCCTCGACGACGCCGCGGCCGTGTCGCTCGTCTCCGCACGCGCTGCCTTCATGGCCGACGCGGCCGCGACGACCCCGACCGGGATGAGTGCCGTCGTCGGCGGCGACCCGACGGAGGTGCTGGCGGCGATCGAGGCAGCCGGACTGGTGCCCGCGAACGTCAACGGCGGCGGCCAGGTCGTGGCTGCCGGGTCCGTCGACGCGCTGGCCCGGCTCGCCGCGGCCCCGCCGGCCAAGGCCCGGGTGATCCCGCTGCAGGTCGCCGGAGCCTTCCACACGGCCTACATGCAGCCGGCGGCCGACCGGCTCGCCCCGGTCGCCGCCGCGCTGGCACCGCAGGACCCGGTGCTCACCCTGCTGTCGAACGCGGACGGGCGCACGTACGCCGACGTCGACGGCGGCACCGCCCACGGTCGCGGGCCCCGCGTCCTCGAGCGCCTCGTGGCCCAGGTCGTCGCACCGGTCCGCTGGGACCTCTGCCAGGAGACCCTCCTCGCGCTCGGTGTCACCGGTGCGATCGAGCTCGCGCCGGCAGGAGTGCTGACCGGTCTGGCGCGGCGTACCCTGCCAGGCGTGGAGACGGTCGCGGTCAAGTCCCCGTCCGATCTCGACGCAGCCCGCGACCTGGTCCGCCGACACGCCGGCGTGATCTCCGGCGGACACCCCAGCCCACAGGAGACCCACTCGTGACGCGACCGACCCTCACCCAGGCGACTGGGCCTGCCCACACCCGCATCCTCGGGCTCGGCGGTGTCCGTGGCGAGCTCGTCGTCACCAACGACGAGCTCGTCGGGCCGATCGACTCGTCGGACGAGTGGATCCGGCAGCGGACCGGCATCGTGACCCGTTGTCGCGCCGGGGCCGACACCGACGTGCTCGACCTCGCCGAGGGCGCAGCCCGGGCGGCGATCGAGAACGCCGGGTTGACCGGTGCGGACATCGACGCCGTGATCCTCTCGACCGTCACCTACTTCCACCAGACACCCTCGGGTGCCGCGATCATCGCCGACCGGATCGGGGCGACGCCCGCCGCGGCCTACGACATCTCCGCGGCCTGCGCCGGGTACTGCTACGGGATCGGCCAGGCCGACGCGCTCGTCCGGGCCGGAGCGGCGCGCCACGTGCTCGTCATCGGCGCGGAGAAGATGAGCGAGTTCGTCGACCCGACCGACCGGTCGATCTCGTTCCTGCTCGGCGACGGCGGCGGCGCCGTGGTGATCGGCGCGTCGGACACCCCGGGCATCGGCCCGACGATCTGGGGCTCCGACGGCTCCCAGGCGCAGGCCATCCGGCAGACGCACTCCTGGCTCGACGTCCGCGACCACGGCGCGGGCTGGCCGACGCTGCGACAGGAGGGTCCGAGCGTCTACAAGTGGGCCGTGTTCAAGATGGCTCCGATCGCCCAGCAGGCCATGGAGGCCGCCGGGGTCGGACCGGACGACATCGACGTCTTCATCCCCCACCAGGCGAACATGCGGATCATCGACCAGATGATCAAGCAGCTCAAGCTCCCGGACACCGTCGTGGTCGCCCGGGACATCGCCGACACCGGCAACACGTCGGCGGCGTCGATCCCCCTGGCCACCGAACGCCTGCTCCGCGAGGGACAGGTCTCCAGCGGTGCGCTCGCGCTGCAGATCGGCTTCGGTGCCGGGCTCGTCTACGCCGCACAGGTCGTCGTCCTCCCGTAGGGCGCGCCACCGCTGGGACGGAGCCCGGCGATCGAGGACAATCGACTCCGGCCGGCACTCAGCACCACCGCCGGATGGCACCGTCGGACCGGTCACCGGACCGGTCCGCCCGCAGCACCGACCGCGGGGACATCGCGTAGTACCGACACCAAGGAGACAACGATGGCGTACAGCGAGCAGGAGATCCTGGCCGGGCTGGTCGAGATCGTCAGCGAGGAGACCGGCCTTCCTGCCGACTCCGTCCTGCCCGAGAAGTCCTTCACCGACGACCTCGACATCGACTCGCTGTCGATGATGACGATCGTCACTCTCGCGGAGGAGAAGTTCGACGTCCGCATCCCCGACGACGAGGTCAAGAACCTCGCCACCGTGGGTGACGCCGTCTCGTTCATCGTCGGCGCCCAGGGCTGACCCGCACCACACCGACAGGTACCTCGACGGTCGGGGGTGCGGTGCCGTCTCGATCGAGACCGCGCCGCACCCTGACCTCGCCCACGCCCGCAAGGAGCAGTCATGAGCAACGTGCCCGATGTAGTGATCACCGGCCTCGGAGCCACGACTCCGCTCGGAGGCGACGTGGCGAGCACGTGGCGCGCCGCTCTCGCCGGGGAGTCCGGCGCACGGACGCTGCCGAACGACTGGGCGGAGACCTACGGGATCGCCGTGTCGTTCGCGGCCCAGCTCAAGGTCCCGTCGGTGGACGTGCTGCCGCGACCGGAGACCAAGCGGATGGACCCCTCGGCCCAGTACGCGATCATCGCGGCGCGAGAGGCCTGGGCCCACGCGGGCAGCCCGGAGGTGGACCCCGAGCGTCTCGGCGCCGTCGTGTCCTCCGGCATCGGGGGGGATCTGGACGACCCTCGACGCGTGGGACACCATGCGCGAGAAGGGGGCGCGTCGGGTCCTGCCGATGACCGTCCCGATGCTCATGCCGAACTCGCCGGCGGCGTACGTCGAGCTCGAGTTCGGTGCGCGTGCCGGTGCTCACGCGCTCGTCTCGGCCTGCGCCTCCGGCGCCGAGGCGATCGGGTACGCGTGCGAGATGATCCGGACCGGTCGCGCGGACGTCGTCATCGCCGGCGGGACCGAGGCGGCGATCCACCCGATGCCACTCGCCGCGTTCGCGGCCTCACGCACGCTCTCGACGCGCAACGACGACCCGGCCGGAGCCTCGCGCCCGTACGACGTCCAGCGGGACGGGTTCGTCCTCGGCGAGGGCGCCGGCATCGTGGTCCTCGAGAGCGCCGCCCACGCGGCTGCACGCGGGGCGACCGTCCTCGCGCGGCTCGTCGGCGTGGGCCTGAGCTCGGACGGCTACCACATCACCTCACCGGAGCCCTCCGGGCGCGGACAGGTCGCGGCCATGCGCGCCGCGCTCGCCGACGCCGGGCTCGGCACCGAGGACATCGTGCACGTGAACGCGCACGCGACCTCGACGGTGGTCGGTGACCTCATCGAGGCGCGAGGCGTCCGAGAGGTCCTCGGCGCCGATGCGGACCGCGTGGCGCTCTCCGCCACGAAGTCGATGACCGGCCACCTGCTCGGCGGGGCCGGGGCGCTCGAGACGATCTTCACGGTGCTCGCGCTCGTGGATCGCAGTGCACCGCCGACGATCAACGTCACCGAGCCGGACCCGGAGCTCGTGCTCGACCTCGTGCGCGACACGCCGCGCCCGCTGCCGACCGGTCAGATCGCCGCGATCAACAACTCGTTCGGTTTCGGTGGCCACAACGTCGCCCTGGTGGTCGCGAGCGCCTGACGACGCGCGGGACCGGACGGTGCGACCCAGGGTCGACCCGCGCACCGGAACCCGTCTCTCACCGCACCCGTCCCTCCCGCACGAGCCACCCACCACGCAGGCGGCGGCCTCCCCCGAGTCGCCGCCTGCGGGTGCGTGCTCCCGCTGAGCCTCAGCCCACCCGGTGGAGCCAGCGCACCGGGGCGCCGGCGCCGGCGTAGCGGAACGGCTCGAGCTCGTCGTCCCAGGCCTGCCCGAGCGCGAGATCGAGCTCGGCCCGCATCGCTCGCGGGTCGTCGGCGTGCTCGATGGCCGCACGGATCCGGTCCTCCGGGATCATCACGTTGCCGTGCACGTCCGTGACGGCGTGGAAGATGCCGAGCTCGGGGGTGTGGCTCCACCGCGCACCGTCGGCGCCGTGGCTGGCCTCCTCGGTGACCTCGTAACGCAGGTGCGCCCACCCGCGCAGGCCCGAGGTGAGGCGCGCCCCGGTCCCCTGAGGGCCTTGCCACGAGTGCTCGGCCCGGAACAGCCCCGGGGACGCCGGCTGCTCGGTCCAGTCGAGACTGAGGCGCGCGCCAAGGACGCCGCCGGCGGCCCACTCGATGTGGGGGCACAGCGCGCGGGGTGCCGAGTGCACGAAAAGTACGCCACGGGTGATGGCACCAGCCATGTTGTCCCTCCTGACGGGTCGAGGTTCGTCTTCCCCAACGACCTCATCCCTGACGGGAGGGTGGCACGGTATGCGTGGCGTGCTGGGACCAGCATGCACTACGACGGTGCCGTCCGACCAGCGCACCCGCCGGTTCGGACGCCCCGGGTGCGCTCCGGGGCGGTCAGAGCTGTTCGCGGACCGCCCGCATGGCCTTCTTCCGGACCGAGCGCTCGAGGCGGTCGAGGTAGAGCATGCCGTCCAGGTGATCGACCTCGTGCTGGAGCGCACGGGCCATCAGCTCGGTGCCCTCGAGAACGACCTCATTCCCGTCCAGGTCCATGCCGACGACGCGCGCGTACCAGGCACGCTTGGTCGGGTACCAGAGGCCGGGCACCGACAGGCAGCCCTCGTCACCGTCCTGGTAGTCCTCGGACAGCTCGACGATGGTCGGGTTGAGCACGTAGCCGACCTCGTCGTCGATGTTCCACGAGAACGCGCGCAGCCCGACGCCGATCTGGTTCGCGGCGAGCCCCGCGCGGCCTTCCATGTCGACCGTGTCCACCAGGTCCGTGACCAGGGAGCGGACCCGTGCGTCGATCGTGGTGATCGGCTCGCACGGCGTCCGGAGCACGGGATCGCCGACCGTTCTGATGTCTCGAATCGCCATGGCGCCCATGATTCCACGTCACCCCGTCGCGGCGTGCCGGGACCGGCGGTCGGCGCGGCACCACATCGCGCGATCGGGCCCGGATACGCGCTGTGAGCAAGGCGACATCGTCGGCGTTGCGGATGCACGAGCGCAGATCTAGTCTTTTGTACTGACCAGTCAGTTTAGAAGTGGCGCGAGCTCGCACCCGCGCCGGAGACCACGAGGCCACGTCCCGATGTCCACATCCACCCCAGCCCACCTCTCCACGGACGACACCGCGCTGCCGACACCCGGCACCTCCCCCGGCCCGGCTCCGGCCGTCGTCGCCACGGGCCTGTGCCTGCACGGGAAGCGCGGGCTGGTCTACGGCCCGGTCGACGTCGAGGTCCCGGCGGGCGCCCTGCTCGTCGTCCAGGGGCCCCAGGGGGCGGGGCGGTCGAGCCTCCTGCTCACGCTCGCCGGCCGGATGGCACCGGACCGCACGTCCCGGCTGCGCGTGCTCGGGCACGACCTTCCACGCGACCGCACCCAGGTCCAGCGTCGCGCGGCGATCGCCGGGTTCGCCGGCATCGACGACCTCGACGAGTCGGTCCGGGTGTCCGACGTCGTCCGCGAGCGGCTCGCGTGGCTCAGCCCGTGGTACCGCCGCACACCACGCGTGACGCAGCGGGAGCTCGCGACCCTGGCCGGCCCGGTGTGGGGCGACCGACCGCTGCCACGCACGACGAGCCTCATCTGGGACCTCGACGAGGTCGACGTGATGCTCCTGCGCATCTGCCTCGCGATGGCGCAACGACCCGACCTGCTCGTGGTCGACGACGTCGACCAGGTGCGCGACAGCGTCCGGCGTCAGGTCGTGTGGACGCGCCTCGAGGCGATCGCGGCCGCCGGCACCACCGTCATCGCCTCGGTGTCCTCCCTCGGTGAGGCCGCGGCCATGACCTGGACGACGTCGCCGCTCCAGCTCCACCTGAGCACCGGTCCGCACGCGCTCACCGCCGCCTGATCGCACCGCCACCCGCTCGCACAGCCACCCACTCGCACCGCCGCCCGACCCGGCTGCCGCCCGGCCCTGCTGCCGCGGTGGCCCCGTCACGGCCCGCCCTCCCTGAACGGAACCCCATGCTCTCGCTCACTTCGACCGGCACCGAGCTGCGCCGCTTCCGCCGCGGCACGCTGCCCAAGGTCGCCATCGGTTCGCTGCTCCTCATCCCCCTCCTGTACGGCGCGCTGTACCTCTGGGCCTTCTGGGACCCGACCGGCAACCTCGACCGGCTTCCCGTCGCACTGGTCAACGCCGACTCGGCCGTGACGACGGACGGCACGACGCTGTCCGCCGGCACCGAGGTCACCTCCCGGCTGCTCGCCTCGAAGGACCTTGACTGGGTGGTCGCCGACGCCTCGACGGCGGCGAAGGGCGTGGCCGACGGCACCTATTACTTCGCGCTGACGATCCCATCCGACTTCTCGGCGAAGATCGCGTCGGCCGCGGGCACGGACCCGGCGGCGGCCGAGCTGATGGTCACCTACAACGACGCCAACTCGTTCCTCGCGTCCACGCTCGGGCGGGAGGCGATGTCCCAGGTGCAGACCGCCGTCTCCGCCACTGTCAGCCAGCAGGCCGTGTCCCGCGTGCTCGTCGGCCTCGGCACCGCACGCGACGGCTTCGCCCGCGCCTCCGACGGCGCCCTGACGCTCCGCGCCGCCAGCGGCGACCTGTCCAGCGGCGCCCAGAGCGTCGCCTCTGGCGCGACCTCGGTCGCCCGCGGGGCCGCCGACGCCGCCAGCGGCGCCACCGCACTCGCCGCGGGGGCCACGCGTGCCGCGTCCGGGGCCGCCGACCTCGCCACCGGGACCGCCACGGTCTCCGACGGCGCACGGACCGCTGCGACCAAGGCGTCCGACCTCACGGCGGGTGCCGCGAAGGTGGCCACCGGTGTCGACCAGGCGGCCCACGAGGTCACGGCACTCGCCGACCAGCTCCCCGCCCTCAGCACGGGCCTCGGGCAGGTCGGCACCTACCTCGCCGCGCACGCCGCGGCCGGGGACACGACCGCCGTCGCACTGCTCCACGGCCTGCAGGCCACCGAGAGCACGCTGCCGACCGCCGACCAGCTCGCCACGATGACGTCCTCGCTCACGACCCTCGATGCCGGCGCCCACGCCGTCGCCGACGGCAGCTCCGCGCTCAGCACCGGGCTCCAGTCCCTGGCTGACGGCACTGCGAAGGCCGCCGCGGGTGCCGGGTCGCTCGCCGACGGCACTGCGACCCTCGCGACCGGAGCCCAGCGACTCGCCGCCGGCACGGGCACGCTCGCCACCGGTAGCGCCGACCTCGCCACCGGCGCCACCGCCGTGGCCGACGGCGCGACCAAGATCACCTCCGGCACAGCGAGCCTCGCGACCGCGCTGGCCGGTGGCGCCACCGCCATCCCCCAGGACTCCGCGAGCCAGCAGACCCAGCGGGCCGACGTCATCAGCTCCCCCGTCCAGCTGGCCTCCACCGACGTCGCCAAGGCGCAAGGGTTCGGGGAGGGCTTCGCGCCGTTCTTCATCCCGCTGGCACTGTTCGTCGGTGCACTCATCACCTGGCTGCTGCTCCGGCCGGTGCCGCCGCGCGCCCTGGCGACACCCGCGTCGGGATGGCGGACAACCCTCGCCGGGTACCTGCCCGCCCTCGCGATCGGCGTCGGCCAGGTGGCGATCATGCTCGCCGTGATCCACTACGGCGTCGGACTCCACCTGTCGAGCGTCGCCGGGACCATCGCCTTCACGCTCCTGATCGCGGCGGCGTTCCTCGCGCTCCAGCAGGCGCTGAACGCCGTGTTCGGCCCCGCGGCGGGCAAGGTCGTGATCCTCGCCCTTCTCATGCTGCAGCTCGCGTCGTCGGGTGGCACCTACCCCGTCGAGACGACGCCGGAGTTCTTCCGGGTCGTCCACCCGCTCCTCCCGATGAGCTACGCCGTCTCCGGGCTCCGCGAGGTCATCACCGGCGGGATGGACGGGCGAGTGTGGACGGCTGTCGCCTACCTCGGGGCACTCACCGTGGCCTCGCTCGCGGTGACCGCATGGCGTGCCGGTCGGATGCGCACGTGGTCGCTCGAGCGCCTGCACCCGGTGCTCGAGATCTGACAGGCTGAGGCCCATGACCGAGCCGCGCCTCCGCGCCGCAGCCGCCACCCCCGACCGGGTGGCGGCCCGCGGCCGTCGGGGCGACACCCGCGCGCAGATCATCGCCGCCGCGGTGGCCCTGATCGCGGATCAGGGGTTCACCGCCACCTCGGTGGACGACATCGCGGCCGCAGCCGGAGTCGCCAAGGGGAGCGTCTTCTACATCTTCGGGTCGAAGAACGAGATGTTCGAGACGATCATCACGGAAGGTGTCGGGCGACTCACCGACGACCTCCGTGCCGCCGGCGAGGGTCTCGAGGGCGGTGACGCGCTCGACGCCGTGGTCACGGAGCTGTTGACCCAGGTGCACACGCACCCGGACTTCGCGAAGCTCATCACCGCGGAGATCTTCCGCACCGGTCGCCACTGGCAGGAGTCGATCCGGCTCGTGCGCGACGACTCGATGGGGGTCTTCGCCGAGGTGGTCGGTCGGATCCGCCCCGACCTCGACTCTGCACTGGTCGGTGCGGCGATCTTCGGGGCGACCCTCGTCGCCGGTCTCGAGTGGCTCGCCTTCCAGCCCGAGCGCGAGTTCGCCGACGTGCGGGCCGCGGTGCTCGCGACGACGTCCGGGCTGCTCCCGCACTGAGGACGACCGTCCGACAGCGAGGCGTCGGCTCACGACGTGACGGTGACGACCGTCCCGTAGTCGATCAGGGTCCAGACCTGCGCGGCCGCCGCAGCGGGGAGCTCGACACAGCCGACGCTCTGCGGGGAGCCGTACGTGGCGCGCGGGAACCCGTGGATCGCGTCACCGCCGGTGAAGTAGCTGATGTACGGCACTCCGGGGTCCGTGTACGTCGTGCCGTCCGGGTTGGTGCCGGTCATCGTCTGGGTGCGGTACCGCAGGTAGACGGGCCAGCTGCCTGTCGGCGTCGGCGCGGCCGCGACCCCGGTGTTGGCCCGCGAGGTGAGCACGAACTGTCCGTCGACCCAGATCTTCAGCGTCTCGGGGCGCGTCATCGTCGTCCAGGCCCAGCTGTAGGGCTGCGGATCCATCGTCCGGTCCACCGCGTCGTGCAGCAGCGCCGTCCAGACGGCAGGACCGGCGATGCCGTCGATCGCGAGGGAGTGAGCCTTCTCGAAGGCCATCACCGCACCCCGGGTGAGCGCCGTGTCGACGCCCTCCTGCCACAGCGCGGCCAGGGGCGCCGGTGTCGCGGCGAAGCGCATGGCGAACGCTCCGGTCGGCGGGTCGAACGCCGCCGCTCCCTGCGCGGCTGCGGTGAGCACCTCGGGCGTCGTCGGCGTGAAGTCGACCGGCAGGTAGTGAAGCTCGGCGAGGAGCTGCTGGAGCCGGGTGAACGACCCGTCCGCGACCTGGAACGTGATCGTCGTGGTGTCGGCGAGCGTGCCGCCGCCGACCGCTCGGAGGCCGTCGGCGCCGCCCGGGACGGTCAGGGTCAGCGACGTGTCGGGCACGAGCGGGACGGCGGGATCGAAGCGCAGCGTCGTCGGATCGGGTCGGGTCCAGGTGCCGGCGATCGCCGGCTCGAGGTGCGGCATGGCGGAACCGGTGGCGACCGGCTCGTCGAAGCGCACCACGATCGGCGTCATGCCGCTCGGTCGCGTCGTTCCGTCCGGCGTGACGCCGAGGACGTGCAGCGGGACCTCGGTCGGTGTAGGGGGCGCCGGCACCCCGTTCGGACCCGACCCCGTCGAGGCGGGCGCGTCCGTCGCGGCTGGTCCGGTGGCCGCGGCACCGACCAGCCACTCGATCGAGAACCCGTGGGCCGCCATCACCGTGCCGACAGCAACGGCGGAGACGGCCACCGCGGCCGCGGTGCCGACGGCGAGCCGGAACCCCCGTGGTCGGTTCTGTCGTCCCATCGCTGCCGTGCCCCCCTCGACGCCTGTCGAGACCATTGTCCACGCCGTCGCGGGCCTCGGGCCATCCCGTCGGCGTGGCGGACCCGACAGTGACGCCCGCGGTGCGGGGCGAACCCGACACGCGCCGAAGCGGCGGCCGACGTCCGGTGAGGTCAGCGCACCATGCCCGCCTGCAGAGGCCCGCCGAGAGGCTCGAGCAGCCGACGGGCATGGCCGACCAGCGCGCCCCTCTCACCGGCGACAAGAGCCTCACCCAGATCTCGCGCGGTGTCGGGATCCCAGGCGTGGAGCCTCCGCACCAGCCACTTCCCGGACCCGAGCCACCGGCCGTGCGCGAGGAGAAGGAGCTCAGCGAGCGCCTCGAACACCGCGGACATGAGCACCACGACCTCGGTGGGATCGATCGCATCCGTCAGGTCGTCGAGGAGCGCACTGAGCCGGTACCGGCGCACGTCCAACGCGTGGCGATCCGGCGTCGGTCCTGCGGCGAGGACTTCCGCAGCCCATCGACGCAGCTCCGCCATGACCGGTGCCTCGCGCAGCACGACTCCCTCAGCCAGCATCACGAGGATCACCGGGCGGTGCTCGGCCACCTCGCGTCCGGCCCAGACACGATAGGAGTCAGCGGTGTAGGCGAAGACCTCGACCAGTTGGCCTTCGTGCTCGTACGTCGCAGCGAGGCTCGATCCACGTCCGCCGAGCATCTCGTCGGGACCGATCAGGAGAAGGTCGAGGTCGCTCGTGGGTGTCGTGGTGCCCGATGCGCTGCTGCCGCCAAGGACCACGCCGTCCGCCGCGGGGAATCGGGCTGACACGAAGTCATGGGCACGTCGGAGCACTCCAGCCCATACGATCACCTCGAGAGCCTCGCCTCGGCGGCCGCCCTTCTCGGTCTCGTGCCCGCAACCGCTCTGATGTTCTACCGTGCTGTCGACCACTACCGGAGCCTCACGACACGAACGCTGAACCTTGAGCCCTCTTGCTCGGGGCGGCACGAAGGATGGCGTCATGACTCATGGGCAAGCGCCGGAACCGGCCATGGATCGTGCCACGTTCGCCGTTGTCATGGGGGCGCTCGGGGCCGGCGTGTACATGATCGTCGCCGTCGCGGCGCATGAGCTGGATGTCGATGCCGGACCCCTGCCGATCGTGATCGCCATGCTGGTCGTCGGAGCCCTGATGTCGAGACGCAACTCCAGGATCAGGGCCAGGCGTCACCCGGAGATTCACGGAGGATAGGCCGGTCGTCCTGGCCGCGCGGTCCGCGCGACGCGGCGTCGCGAGCACGCGACGCCGACGCGTCACAGGCGAGTCGGGGTCGAGACCGTCGCGCAGAAGACCCAGCAGCTCCGCGCCGACTCATGAACGGACCGCCACGCATCAGCCGGAACCGGTGTCACGCGTCAACCGGAACACCGTCACCCCTCAGCCGACACCGAGACGTCCAGCATCAGGCGGAGCCGTACATGGGCATCGTGGGGCAGGTGGGGCTTGAACCCACGACCGACGGATTATGAGTCCGCTGCTCTGACCGGCTGAGCTACTGCCCCGACGTCGCACAGGGTACTCGCGGTCGCCCGCGCAGGTCTCGCACCTCCACGGGACACCGCGCCCTCGAAGCCCGGCACCGACGCCGCCCACGGTCAACTACCGTGGGCCCATGCCGATCTTCTCGCGTCACCCCGCGCTGCCCGAGCCGGTACGCCTGCGGCTCGCCCTTCGCCGTGGCGACCGCGTCCTGGCCTCGGCGCGACTCACGGACGACTCGTGGGCCGTGGCCTCCCGTGCGGCCTTGCACGTGGCACCCGACGCTGCGGCGACGGACACGACGATCGTGAGGCATCCGTGGGCCGACGTCGATCGCGCCTCCCTGGACGCGGATGCGGCCGTCCTCACGGTGCACCTGATCTCCGGGGAGGATCTCGCGCTCGCCCTGGCCGACCCGGAGCACAGCCTGCGGTTCGCCCAGGTCCTGCGGGAGAGGGTCCAGTCGTCGGTCGTCCACAGCGAGGTCGTGAGCCTGCCCGCCGGTGGCGTCGTGAAGGTCGCCCTGCGGCGCGACGAGAACGGTGAGCTGCTGTCACAGGTGATCGGTGACGGGACCACCGACCTCGCCGATCCGGCCGTCGCGGCCCTCGTCGACGCTGCTGAGCGGCGGGTCCGGGGGGCGGCCGGACTACCCGCTTGAGGCTGCTAGAGTTTTCCCCGCGATCCCTCGTAGCTCAATTGGCAGAGCATCCGACTGTTAATCGGACGGTTAGTGGTTCGAGTCCACTCGAGGGAGCCACCGCGAAGCATGGCCCCCTCTCGAGGGGGCCATCGTCGTCTCCGGAGGATGCAGACCGGACCTGACGGCACCCGTCCGCCACCGACGCGCACGCGCCGCGCCGGACGTCCCGGCGCACCTGACCTGCGCCGTGGCAGTCTGGGGGGCACAACGTCTCGACAGCTACGGAACGGTTCGGTGGTCACCATTCACGCCCCCTCGTGCTCCTCGACCGTGTCACCTGCGCACAGCACGCCGACCAGACGTGCACGCATCGCTCGGGGCCTCGCATGAGGGCGGCTCGGCTGCACGGTCTCGGTGACGTGCGGGTCGCACCGGAGTCTCCTCCCGTCCCGGCCGAGGGCGACGTCCTCGTCAAGGTCACCGCGGTCGGCCTCTGCGGGTCGGATCTGCACTGGTTCACCGAGGGCGGGATCGGGGACGCGGTGCTCGCGCAGCCGCTCGTCCTCGGCCACGAGTTCGCCGGGGTGATCGCCGAGGGCCCGCAGGAGGGCACCCGGGTGGCGGTCGACCCCGCGCGTCCGTGCGGGACGTGCCGGGAGTGCCTCGAGGGCAACCGGAACCTGTGCCCGACGGTGGCGTTCGCCGGTCATGGGAACAACGACGGCGGCCTGCGTGAGCTCGTCGCCTGGCCGTCGGAGCTCGTGCACCCGGTGCCCGAGTCGATCAGCGACGCCGACGCCGCGATGCTCGAACCCCTCGGCGTCGCGCTGCACGCGATGGACCTCGCGCACGTGCGGCTGGCCGGAACCGTCGCCGTCGTCGGGTGCGGGCCGATCGGCCTGTGCGTCGTGCAGCTCGCCCGCGCGGCGGGGGCGTCGCACGTCGTCGCCGTCGAGCCGCTCCCCCACCGGCGCGCGGCTGCTGCCGAGCACGGCGCCGACGTCGTCCTCGACCCGGCCGACCCCGATCTCCTCGACACGGTCGACGCGGCGACCGCCGGGCGCGGCATCGACGTCGTGATCGAGGTCGCCGGCACCGATGACGCCGTCGACGTCGCCGTCCAGGTCGTCCGGCCCGGCGGCACCGTCGTCCTCGCCGGCATCCCGGGGACGGACCGCACGTCGTTCCCCGCATCCACGGCACGACGCAAGGGACTGACGCTCAAGCTCTCGCGCCGCATGAAGGAGATGTACCCGCGGACCATCAGCCTGGTGGACCGCGGGCTCGTGGACGTGCGGTCCCTCGTGACCTACACGTTCCCGCTGGACCAGACGCAGGAGGCGTTCCAGGTCGCCGCGCTGCGCACCGGTCTCAAGGTGATCGTGGCACCGTCCGCATGAGCGCCGGCACCGTGGTCGTCCTGGCCGTCGACTGCTCCACGACCGCCGCCAAGGCCGTCGCGTACGACGAGACCGGCACCGCCGTCGCGCAGGCGTCACGCCCTCTGCGGACCGACCAGCCGCAGGCGTCCTGGCACGAGCAGGACGCCGCGCAGTGGTGGACCGCGACGCGGGACGCGCTCGCTGACGTGGTCGGCCGACTCGTGGGCTCGGCGACCGTCGGCGCGGTGTGCCTGACGCACCAGCGCGAGACGTTCGTGTGCGTCGACGCAGCCGGCGCACCGCTGCGCCCGGCGATCCTGTGGCTCGACGGACGTGCCCACACCGAGATCGCCGAGCTCGGCTCACCCGCGGTGCACGCGGTCTCCGGCAAGCCGCCGGACACGACACCCGCGCTGTACAAGCTCGCGTGGCTGTCCCGTCACGAGCCCGAGATGCTCCGCACCGCCGCCCGCATCGGCGATGTCCAGGCGTACCTCGCCGAGCAGCTCACGGGTCGTTGGGCCACGAGCCACGCCTCCGCGGACACCCTCGGGCTGTTCGACCTCGACGCCCTCACCTGGTCCCCCGAGCTGCTCGAGCTCGCCGGGGTGCGCGCCGACCAGCTCCCCGACCTCGTCCCCTCCGGGGAGCTCATCGCCCAGCTCACGCCCGAGGCCGCGGCGTCGATCGGGCTGCCCGGGCCGGTGCCGCTCGTCGCCGGGATCGGAGACGGGCAGGCGGCCGGGCTCGCGCTGGGCGTGACCGGTCCCGGCGTCGCCTACGTCAACCTCGGGACGTCGATGGTGCTCGGCACGCAGTCGTCCACGTACCTGACCGATCCAGCCTTCCGCACGCTCGCCGGCGTGACGCCGGGGACCTTCACGCTCGAGACCGTGCTCAACGCCGCCGCCTACGTCGCGACCTGGTGCCGGCAGGAGTTCGGCGGCACGACGGCCGAGGCCGGCGAGCTGGAGGCCGCTGCGGCGGCCCTCCCGCCCGGCTCCGAAGGCCTGCTGACCCTCCCGTACTGGAACGCCGCTCAGACGCCGTACTGGGACCCGCTGGCCCGTGGCGCGACGATCGGCTGGCACGGCCGGCACACGCGCGCGCACCTGTACCGCTCGATCCTCGAAGGCGTCGGGTTCGAGCTCCGGCTCCAGCTCGAGCGGCTCGAGCACGTCACAGGCGTCCCGCTGACGTCGCTGAGGCTCGTCGGGGGTGGCGCACGCAGTCCCCTGTGGGTCCAGATCCTCAGCGACATCACCCACCGGCAGGTGCGCGTGTGCTCCGACGGTGAGCTCAGCGCGGCAGGGGCCGGGATCCTGGGCCAGGCCTATCTCGACGGGGCCGGGTCGTCCGCAGCGCCGACGGCGCCCGCGGCGGAACCGCCCGGCTGGGACGTCTCTGCCGACCCGACCGTCGCCTCCGCCTACGACGCGCTCTTCACGGTGTACATCACGCTCTACCCGCAGCTCCGTGACGTCTTCGGAGCCCTCGCCGCGACCTCGCGCGACCCGTCCTGACCGGACCTCTCCCCCGCCCCTCATGACGAGCCGGACGGGACGCTCCGGGTTGTCCCGCCTGAGGCGTCCCGTCCGGCACGAGAGGTCGATGGCCGGCCGGCCCGGTCCCGATCAGCGCCACTCCGGGAGCCACACCCGCATGGCCGAGGGACCCCGCTCGGCCCACGAGTGGTACGGGACGAGTCGCATCTCCGCGGACTCGGCCTCGACGCCTGCGGACTCCGACTCCGGCGCCGGTACCGTGCCGTACGGCCACCGCGTGCTCGGCTCGTCCGGCCGTCTCGCGATCCGCACCCAGGTCTGTCCCGTCCGCTCCGACGGGCCGACCGCCGTGTCGACGGACCACACGTCCAGGTCACGCCCGTCGGGCAGGTCGACTGACTCCGCGCAGAGCACCAGCGGACCGCGCTCGAACGCGACGCAGCCGCGCACAGCATCGATGCGCGCATCCGCGCGCGTGGTGCGCGGTGCCATCGGCAGGTGCAGACGGATCTCGTCGCCCACCGTGAACTGCCGGTCCACCACGACGAAGCCCGGTTCGACCGTCCGCGAGCCGGAGCCGTCCTCGAGACGCGCACCCTGCGCCCAGTCCGGCACTCGCATCCGAAGCCCCCATGCCTCGGCACCGGTCTCGAGGATCCGGAACGTCACGAGGCCGTCATCGGGGTAGGCCGTCTCCACCTCGACGAGGACCCGCGTACCCGAGCCGAGCGTCGCGCCGATCCGGCCACCCGCGTACTGGAGCACGACGAGCTCCCGCTCGCCGACGGCCGCCGCATAGGTCTGCCACGCGGCCAGAGTGCGCGCGACGTTGGTGGGGCAGCACGACACGTCGAACCAGGCGGCGCGGGTGCCCGCCTCCGCGCGCGGGCTGACCACCGTGTCGTCCGGGACCGGCCCGGCCACCCGCTGCTGAAGGGGGTTGGCGTAGAAGAAGGCGCGCCCGTCCGACCGGGGTGAGGTCGCGACCACGTTGAAGAGGGTGCGCTCCATGAGGTCGGCGTACCTGACGTCGCCCGTCGCCAGGAAGAGTCGCCACGAGACCATCACCGACGCGACGCCCGCGCAGGTCTCGCAGTAGGCGCGGTCGGGTGGCAGCTCCCAGTCGTCGCCGAAGCCTTCGTCCTGGTGGCGAGAGCCCATGCCGCCGGTCACGTAGGTCCGACGTGCCACCGTCGTCTCCCACTGGCGTTCGACAGCAGCGAGCAGCTCCGCATCGTCGTTCTCGACGGCCACGTCGACCGCTGCCGCCGCAAGGTAGAGCGCGCGGACCGCGTGCCCTCGCAGGACGGTCGCGTCCCGCACCGGCACGTCGTCCTGGAAGTACGCCTGACCCAGCGGGATGCTCCTGAGGATGCCCGTCCCGCGCCGCTCGACGAACACGGCCGCCTGCTCCACGTACCTGTCGACGTGGAGGGCGCGACCGAGCTCGGCGAGACCCAGCTCGATCTCCGGGTGGCCGCAGATGCGCTCGAGGGCACCAGGGGCGAACGTGCGGCACACGTGGTCGGCGGTGCGACGGGCGAGCGCCACCAGGGCGTCCTCCCCGACCGTTCGGACCCGTGCCACCGCCGCCTGGAGCAGGTGGCCCGTGCAGTAGAGCTCGTGTCCGAACTCGAGGTCGCTGTAGCGCGGCGGCTGACCCGCGTGACCGAAGCACGTGTTGAGGTACCCGTCGTCGTCCATCGCGCGAGCGACGCGCGCCGTCAACCTCTCGATCATGGTGTCGAGGCGAGGGTCGGCTGTGCGCCCGTACTCCCACGCGAGCGCCTCGAGCAGCTTGTACACCTCGGAGTCCGAGAACTCCCAGCCACGGCGGACGAGATCCGTCCGCCCCTCCGCGACCCGGTCGAAGTTCGCGAGCCAGCCCTCGCGTTCCATCCAGTTCTCGCAGTGCTCGAGCGTGGCCCTCGCGTTCGTCTCCTGGAGCGCTCCCCAGAACCCCCGAGTCACCGCAACTGCAGCGACGTCGAGCGGCCGCCACGCGCCGCGGGTCGGGACCACCGGGCCCCCTGTTGCCGCACCGGCATCGCTGTTCACGTGTGTCGTCATGATCGCGTCTCCGTCTCAGGCCGTCAGGGGAGGTTCGAGCCCTCACGGGTGAACACGGGGATCCGGTCCAGCGGCGCCTCGGCCTCGACCCAGCTCCCGCCCGCGTGCTCGGCTCCCGTCCACGCGTCGGTCCAGCCCGTCCCGCTCGGGAGGTACACGCGCCGGGTGGTCTGACCCGGACGCGAGATCGGCGCCACGAGGATGTCCGGTCCGAAGAGGAACTCGTCGTCGATTGCCCAGGCGGTCTCGTCGTCGGGGTAGTCGACGAACAGTGGACGCATGGGCGGAAGCCCGTGCTCCGAGGCGACGCGCATCTGCTCGTGGATGTAGGGGCGCAGTCGCTCACGCAGGTGAAGCAGCCCGGAGATGATCTCGTAGGCCCGCTCACCGAACGACCAGACCTCGTTGGGGCCACCGGTCTGCGCATACGACGTCGGGGTCCGCGGCTCACGGTCGCCGTGCAGCCGGAACAGTGGGCAGAACACGCCGAACTGGAACCAGCGGATCATGAGCTCCTGATACGCCGGGTCGCTGGCGTCACCACCATGGAAGCCTCCGATGTCGGTGGTCCACCACGGGATCCCGGAGATCGCGATGCTGAGACCGGCACGGATCTGCCGGTCGAGCGAGTCCCAGGTGGCGGGGATGTCGCCCGACCAGACGGCAGCCCCGTACTTCTGGGACCCCGCCCACGCCGACCGACACAGCAGGACCGTCTCGCCGCGTCCGTCCTTGGCCATCCCCTCCGCGAAGAGACGGGCGTTGTCACGCGGGTAGATGTTGGCCACCTCGGCGCCCGGCCCGGCGTACAACGCCAGGTTCCCGGGGTGCGCAGGGTTCAGCTCGGGCTCCGACGCATCGAGCCAGAACACCTTGACGCCCAGGTCCGCATAGCTGCGGCTGACGAGGTCCCAGACGAACGTGCGGGTCTCGGGGTTCGTCGGGTCGTAGAACGCCACGGGCATCGGCGTCGTCATGCCCTTGTCCTGAATGGTCTGCTGATACTCGAGGCCCTGGTCCGAGCCGACGAGAAGACCCCGGTCCCGGTAGGTGGCGAAGTGCTCGGACAGCGGAGAGATCGTCGGCCAGATCGAGACCATGAGCTCGACCCCCATGCCGGCGAGCTCGTCCACCATCGCCTGCGGGTCAGGCCACTCCGCCGGGTCGAACCGGTAGTCACCCATCGCCGACCAGTGGAAGTAGTCGGCCACGATGACGGACAGCGGCAGCCCGCGGCGACGGTGCTCGCGCGCGACGCCCAGGAGCTCCTCCTGATCGAGATAGCGCAGCTTCGACTGCCAGAACCCGCTCGCCCACGCCGGGAGGTCGGGCACGTGACCGGTCACGTCGGCATAGCGCCCGAGGATCTCCGCCGGGTTCGGCGCGGCGGTCACCCAGTAGTCGATCTCCCGTGCCTGTCCGGCGGACCACCGCGTCATGTTGTCCGCGAACTCGACCCGTCCGACCGCCGGGACGTTCCACAGCAGCCCGTACCCACGACTCGACAGGATGAACGGGATGTTGACCTCGGCGTTGCGCTGGACGAGGTCGAGCGACAAGCCCTTGAGGTCCAGCCGTCCGTGCGTGCGCTGACCCATCCCGAACAGCCGCTCGTGCGGGTAGGCCGCGAACTGCTGGTGGATCTCGTAGGCGCCGGACCTGTTCCCCTGGTAGACCCGCGCGCCGGGCATCCAGAAATGCTCGCGGGACTCCGCGAGCAGCACCTCGCCGGTCGACGTCCTGCGAAAGGTGAGCAGCGGCTCGGGATACGCCGCTGATGTGTCGACGTCCACCTCGACGGTCATCTCACCGTTCACGAAGGTCGCCCAGCTCTCGCTGGACGCCATCACCGGTAGCGCCGTCGGCGGAGGCACGACACCGAGAGCACCCTGGCTCTCGAGCGGAAGTCGGTGCTGCGCCGCGCGCACGCGCACGCTGTCCGTACCCCACGCCTCGACTCGCAGGACTTCGTGGCGGTGCCGGATCTCGAGTGCCGATCCGGACGGGCTGAACGTGACCATGCTCGTGGGCTCCAGTCATGATGAGGGCGGGGCAGAGATGTTCGGCAGACGGGTCGTGAGACGGCGTCGGAGGATGAGGCAGGACGCTACGGTCTCAGTCCTTGATCGCCCCTGCGGTGACACCGGCTGCGACGTACCGCTGGGCGAGCACGAGGAGGATCGACGCCGGGATCGAAGCGACGACGGCCGCCGCCATGATCGAGTTCCACTCGGTCGTGTTGTTCCCGATGTACTTGTAGATACCCAGGGTGATCGGGATCATCTCGCCGTTGCGATCCAGCGTCGAGGCGAAGATGAAGTCCGACCACGCCCACAGGAACGCGAAGAGCGAGACCGTGACGATCGAGTTGCGGCTGACGGGAAGGACGATCGAGCGGAACGTCCGCCAGGTGCTCGCGCCGTCGATCTTCGCCGCCTGGATCAGCTCCTCCGGGATACCCGACATGAACGCGGTGAACAGCAGCACGCCGAACGGGACGGCGACGGTGGAGTCCGCCACGATGAGCCCGACGATCGTGTCGAGCCACCCGAGCCGGAGGTAGATCGCGTAGAAACCCATGGCCATCACGACGGCCGGGATCATCTGCGCGACGAGGAGGAGGAAGTTCAGCGGCCTGGCCCCGCGCAACCGCAGCTTCGCGAGGGCATAGCCGGCAGGAGCCGCGATGACGAGCGTCAGCACGACGGAGCCGAACCCGATCAGCAGGCTCGTCGCCAGCGCAGGCAGCTGCTGGTGGAACACCGCCTGGTACCCCTCGAACGTCGGGTTCCAGGGAAACCAGTGCGGGGGGTCCAGCCGCATGTCCTTGGTCTGCGTGAACGAGACGTTGACCATCCAGTACACGGGGAAGAGCATCACGGCGGTGAAGAACACCCCGAGTGCGGTCTTCCACGCCCTCGGCCGCGCGGTCATGACTCCTCCTGTCGACGCTGGAGATAGAGGTACAGGATCCCGAAGGCGAGGGCGATGAGGATCAGGAGGTTGCCGATGGCGGAGGCCGGCGAGAACGCAGGCTGACCGGTCCCGAATGCCTCGCGATACGACCAGATGGCGAGGGTTGTCGAGACGTCACCTGGTCCGCCCCTCGTCATGATCCAGATCACGTCGACCACCTTGAGCGTGTAGATCAGGCCCAGCAGCAGGGTGATCGCCGACACGGGGCGCAGCAGCGGGAACGTGATGTGCCAGAACCTCTTCCACCCGCTCGCACCGTCGAGGGACGCGGCCTCGTAGATGTCCGGCGAGATGTTCTGGAGCCCCGAGTAGAGGATCACGAGGTTGAACGGGATCCCCAGCCAGATGTTGGCGATGATGACCGAGACCAGCGCCATCCCCGGTGAGGTGAGCCAGTTGATCTGACCGATGCCGAAAGCCTGCAGGAACGCGTTCACGATCCCGCTGTCGCTGTTGAGCATCCAGGACCATGTCGAGGCGGACACGATCAGCGGGAGCAGCCACGGGATGAGGAACATCCCTCGCAGCACCCCGGAGAGTCGGAAGTTGTTCCGGAAGAACACGGCGAGCCCGAGGCCGATCCCGTACTGGAACACGATCGAGACGAACGTGAACAGCGCGGTGTTCCGCAACGCCGGCAGGAAGGTCGACGAGGAGATGATGTCGGCGTAGTTGGACAGGCCGACGAACCTGGCGTTCCCCTGCACGAACGCGCGGATCGTGTAGTCGTGCACGCTCAGGTCGAAGTTGCGGTACAGGGGGTACGCGTAGAACGCCACCAGGTAGACGAGCAACGGTGCCGCGAAGGCAAGGGCCGCCCACTGCGTGGAACGGATGCGTCGACCGGCCTGCCGTGCTCCCGAGGCGGGAGACGACGTGATCGTCGCCTCCCGCCCGGGCGTTCCCGGCGACCCGACATCGGGTGTCTGAGTCGCTCTCATGAGGGTGTCCTGCTCCTTCCCGACCACAGCTCCGAGCTGGTCGTCAGCTCGTCGCCTTCGCGGCGGCCTGCTGTGCTTGGGCAAGGGCGTCCGCGGGGCTGAGCGAGCCGCTCAACGCCTTCTGGATGGCCGTCCACATCGCCTCGGAGATCTTCGGGTACTTGGTCCCGAGGTTGTCGCTCGTCCGACCCTTGGCTGCCTTGACCGCCTCGACCCACGGCTTGAGGCTCGGGTCCTCGGCCAGCAGCTGCGCCTGGCCGGCGGCGGTCGGCGGGATGTAGTAGGCGAACGTCGTCGCCGTCTTGACCTGACCAGCGGTCGTGGTCATGCACTCGACGATCTTCTTCGTGGTCGCGTAGCGCGCGGTGTCCTTCTGGACCGGGATCGTGAGGAACTCTCCTCCGGTCGGAGCCGGCGCGGCGCCGCCGTTCTCGGCCGGGATCTGGATGACGCCCGTCGGGAAGCTGGCCTTGGCGGCGCTGTTGACCTGCCACGTACCGTTCTCACCGAAGGCGAACGACCCCGTGAGGAACTCTTCCCAGGTCGTGTTCTGGGAGTTGGTGATCACCGAGTTCGGTGCGTACCCCTTGTTGAGCCAGTCGCTCCACAGGGACAGCGCAGAGATCGCCTGGCTCGAGTCGAGGTTCGTCAGCTTCGCCCCCGCACCCCAGAACCACGGCAGGAACTGGAACGACCCCTCCTCGGTGCCGATCCCTGCGAAGGTGATGCCCTTCTTGCCTGCGGCCTTCACCTTGGCCAGCGCCGCGTTCAGGGAAGCCCAGTCCTTGATGCTGGCGGGGTCCACTCCTGCTTCATCGAGGATCGTCTTGTTGTAGTACAGCGCGAGCGTGTTCGCACCGATCGGGATGCCGTACGTCTTGTTGTCCATCACACCGGCAGCGAGCAGGTTCGGGTCGATGTTCGAGGTGTCGAGCCCGAGGCTCTCGGTGGTGTTGAGCATCCCGGTCGAGGCGAGCGTCGAGACGGCGGGGTTGTCCAGCAGGATGATGTCGGGCGACGTCCCTTGCTGCGCCGCGAGCAGAGCCTGGTTGGTCAGAGCCGTGGTGTCGTACGCGGTCCGCTTGATCGAGACTCCCGCAGCGGTGCCGCAGGTGTCGACGCGCTTCGCCCAGTCGGAGGAGGCGTCGTGCTGGGGGTACGGGTCCCACCACGTGTAGGTGCCGCCCGCGGCGGACGACGTGCTGCTGCCGCCGCTCCCGGAGGAACTGCACGCGGCCAGCGCTCCCCCGGAAAGGGCCAGCACACCCACCATCGCCGCCACACGGGCGGACTTGACCAGTCGCATCACTGTATTCCTCCTTGAATCGGTGACCTTCGTGACGACCGCGCCGCTCCTGACCGCGCGATACCTCGTGCTCTCCGTCGCGCGTGTCAGCGCGGCGGCGCTGTGCTCCCGCGATCGACGAGCTCGGGAGAGATGAACCGGACGACGTAGGGCTCGTCGCGCCCCTCAGGCAGGCCGATGCGACGCACGAGCTGGCGGACAGCCATCCGACCGAGCCGGTCCGGCGCACTCTCGATCGACGAGAACGGAAGCGAGAAGATCCGGGCGAACTCGTCGGAGTAGCGGCCGATCACCGAGAGATCGGTGGGGACGACCAACCCTCGCTCATGCAGGATCGACGGCAGCGCTGCCGCAACGGCCTCGTTGTGCACGAGCAGCCCGGTCGCCGACGGGTGGGCGTCGAGCACGGCGTTCACCGACCGCCCGACGGCCGGCTGGCGGGACTCACCGAAGACGGCGTGGAGCACGATCCCGCGCTTCTGGGCCTGCTCGAGCGCGGCGTCGCGCAGGCGCCACACGTACGCGCCGCCGCGAGAGACCACGTGCTCGGGCTGCGAGATCAGCACGAGCTCCCGGTGACCGAGGGCATGGAGGTGGTCGACCATCATGCGTCCCGCTTCGGGGAAGTCGAGGTCGAAGACGTCGAGACCGGCGCAGTCCGCCGGGAGGCCGATCAGCGCACCCGGCTGCGGCGCCTCGCGCAGCGCGGGGGAGTCGCACGTCGTTCTCCGCGACGTTGAGGAGCACCACGCCGTCGACCATGCGCGATTCCGTGATGCGGCGAAGCGCATGAGCGCCGTCGGCCTCGGTGACGAGAAGGATGTCGTAGCCGAGCTCTCGCGCCGTGTCCGTGACGCCCAGGATGTACTGGAGCATCGCGGGAGCGAACTCGTCGTCGAAGAACTGGGCGAGCAGACCGAGGACCATCGTCTGCGAGGTCGCGAGGGCGCGGGCACCGGCGTTGGGGATGTAGCCGAGCGCCTTGACCGCCTCGTCCACGCGATCGCGGACCTCCGCCGAGATGGCTCTCTTCCCGGACAGCGCATAGGACGCCGTGCTGCGGGAGACGCCCGCAGCACGGGCGACATCGCCAATGTTGACCACCGGAGCCTCCGCTCATCGTCGAACCGGTTCGAAGCATATGGCGCGATTCAGGCGATCTGCAAGACCCTGTCCATGAACACTGCATCGAAGCGATTCGACGTTGACGAGAAGCGCGCCCTCGGCAGAACGGAACGGGCAGACGTCGCCGCGCAACGCACCACGCCCCTCGGCGCGCACCCTCGGCGACGACCGGGCTGCCGCCCGACCCTCAGCCCTCGGTACGGAGCTGCCGCCGACGTCCCTCGAGCGCGATCAGGGTCGCGAACGCCTCCTGGTACGCCACCGGATCGGCGTCGGCGTCCATGCGCTGGAGCCTCCCCTTGGCGTCGGCGACCTGTCGCGTGAGCCCGACGTCGACCAGCTTGAGGGCGATGCTCCGGACGTACTGCGCGAGGGCCTCGGGACGGTCCTCCGGCAGCGGCGCAACGGCGAGCTCCGTCACGAGCGGCTCGATCGGCGCCGATGCCGCCTCGCGGACCTCGTCGACCCACGCCTTCGAGGAGCCCGTGGACGCGACCAGAGCGCGCGCGGCAGCCAGACCGCCTGCGGCGATGACCGCCTCGTGCACCGCACGGTAGGCCGGGACCGCGCACGCATCGATCTCGAGGGCGTCGACCTCCGTCGGGACGAGCTGCGGAAGCTGCAGCATGACCTCGAGCGCAGTCCGCTCGACGCGCGCCACCGGGTCGAGATGGGCCTCTCCTGTTGCGCCTCCCCGCTGGCCGGGGAACGCAACGCCACGGGCCCCACCCGGAGCGCGCGCGCCGCCGTCACCGCGTGACCCGCCGTCACCGCGCGCCGCACCGTCGCCACGCGGGACACCGTCGCCACGCCCCGCACCCGCCCCGGCGCGACCGGCCGACGCGACCGCACGCTGAACGCCCTCCACGTCCATGCCGAGCCACCCGGCGAGCATCCGCCCGTACTCAGGCCGCAGCGCCGTGTCCCGGATACCGGCGACCACCGGTGCAGCCGCCCGGAGCGCGTTGACGCGCCCCTCGGCGGTGCCCAGGTCGTAGCTCGTCAGCGCGGTCCGGATGACGAACTCGAACAGCGGCTGCCGGCTCGCGACGAGTGCCCCCACCGCGTCGGGCCCCTTGGCCTGGCGCAGCTCGCACGGGTCCATCCCGTTCGGCTCGACCGCCACGAAGGTCTGGGCGGAGAACGCCTGGTCCTCGCCGAACGCGCGCATCGCGGCCTTCTGCCCGGCGGCGTCCCCGTCGAACAGGAAGATGATCTCGCCCCCGACCGAGGCGCCGGAGGACAGCTGCACGCCGGCACCGGCGCCGGAGGTCCCGACGAGCCGACGCACGATCCGCGCGTGGTCCGGGCCGAACGCCGTGCCGCAGGTCGCCACCGCGGTCGGCACGCCGGAGAGGTGCGCGGCCATGACGTCCGTGTAGCCCTCGACGACGACGATCTGCTTGGCCTTGGCGATCTCCCGCTTGGCCAGGTCGATGCCGTACAACACTTGCGCCTTGTGGTAGAGCGCCGTCTCCGGGGTGTTGAGGTACTTCGGCCCCTGGTCGTCGTCGAACAGGCGACGCGCACCGAACCCGACGGTGTCCCCCGTCACCTCGCGGATCGGCCAGACCAGTCGCCCACGGAACCGGTCGTAGACGCCCCTGCTGCCCTGGCTCATGAGGCCGGTCTCGGTGATCTCCGACTCGGTGAAGCCGCGCCCCCGCAGGTGCCGAAGGAGCGAGTCCCATCCCTGCGGCGCATACCCGACACCGAACTGCTCCGCCGCCCCGCGGTCGAACCCGCGCTCGGCCAGGAACGCGCGCCCGGCCGCGCCGGCCGGCGTCAGGAGCTGCTCGGCGAAGTACGCCGCGGCGACTCGATGGGCCTCGAGCAGCCTCTGGCGCCTGCTGCCGTCCTCACCAGGGCGCGGCGCACCGCCCTCCTCGTACCGGAGGGTCAGGCCGATCCGACCCGCCAGGTACTCGACGGCCTCGGCGAACCCGAGACCGTCGATCTTCTGCAGGAACGAGATGACGTCGCCGCCCTCGCCGCAGCCGAAGCAGTGCCAGAGACCGACCTGGGGTCGGACGTGGAACGACGGCGACCGCTCGTCGTGGAACGGGCACAGGCCCTTCATCGAGCCGACGCCGGCGGACTTCAGCGTGACGTGCTCGCCGACGATCTCCTCGATCGGGGCGCGCTCGCGGACCGCCTGCACGTCCTCCCGCCGGATCCGTCCTGCCACGTGCCGAGTCTAGGTGGGATCGGCCGCACGATCGGCGCTCTCGGCGGCGATGCGGCACCGCCCGGACACTGCCCTGGCATCACCGACTCCCGCCCGCGGATCACCGCCGCGGCGGCTTGACCAGGTTCGCGTGCCACGCACCGGCGCTCACGTCCGTGAGCGAGGCGACCTGGTCGATCACGACGCGCAGCCGGGCCGCGTCGTCCGGCGCGACGGCCCAGTCCGCGGCGAACGGCGGCTCGAGAGCGAGCGGCGCCCGGTCGCTGAGGACCGTCACGAGATCCGCGAGGACCTCGCGCTGGCGCTGGTACAGCGGCTCGTGCTCGCGCGGAGCCATGACGTACGCGACCGCCAGCCCTTTGAGGACGAGGATCTCCGCCACGGTCTCGGTGGGGACGATCAGGCTGGCGGCGTACCGGGTGAGCGGACCCTCGCCGTACGCGGAGCGGGTCGCGGCCTGCGCCGACCCCGCGAACCGACCGATGAGCTGGCTCGTCGCGTCCTTGAGCGCCGCGAGCGCGCGCCGGGACCCGTCGAAGCCGTGCACCCACAGCCGGGCCTCGTTGAGCCGGTCGGCCGCGGCGAGGAGGGCATCGGCACCGACCGCGGTCCCGTACCACTCGTGGACCGCGCCGACCATCCGCGCGCGCTCGTCGTCCTGCGTGAGCACCGCGAGGTCGAACTTCCCGCCCACGACGGCGTCCTCGACGTCATGGACCGAGTAGGAGATGTCGTCCGCGAGGTCCATGACCTGCGCCTCGAGGCACTGCCTCCCGTCCGGCGCGCCCTCGCGCAGCCAGGCGAACACCGGGCTGTCGTCGTCGTACACCCCGAACTTCGGGGTCCGCCTGCCCTCCGGCGAGACCGGACCCGCGCCGTGGCGCCACGGGTACTTGACCGACGCGTCGAGGCTCGCCCGCGTGAGGTTGAGGCCTGCCGCCCGACCGTCGCCGTCCACGATCTTGGGCTCGAGCCGGGTGAGCAGCCGGAGGGTCTGGGCGTTGCCCTCGAAACCTCCGATGCCGCCGGCCATCGCCGCGAGCGCACGTTCACCGTTGTGCCCGAACGGCGGGTGCCCGAGGTCGTGCGCCAGGCACGCGGTGTCGACGACGTCCGGGTCGCAGCCGAGCGCCTTGCCGATCTCCCGGCCCACCTGGGCGACCTCGAGGGTGTGCGTCAGCCGGGTCCGTACGAAGTCGTCGGTGGACGGGCCGAGGACCTGCGTCTTCGCGCCCAGCCGGCGCAGCGCCGACGAGTGGACGATGCGGGCACGGTCCCGCTCGAACGGTGTGCGCGCGCGCGACTTGGGCGCCTCGGTGACCCACCGTTCGCGATCGACCGCCAGGTACCCGTCCGCCCGACCGTCTCCCGGTTCGTTCAGCACGTCTCGAACCCTAGTTGCTCCGACGCCCCACTCCGACGTCGGGTCAGGCGAGCCGCCAGACCTGGACGCCCGGACCGTCGCCCGGAATCCTCAGCGTGGTGGCGCCGACCGTGAGGTCCGCACCGCCGTACAGGTTCTCGGGGGCCGCGTCGGGGGAGAGCAGGTGCCGCGGGATCTCCGCACCGGGCCACGGTCCCCGCGCCGCGACCACGAGCACACGCTCGTCGTGCGTCTCGCGGAGGAACGCGACCGCGTCGGCCGCGACGACGGCCCAGCGCATGCCTCCCTCGCGCAGGGCGCGGGTCGAGCGTCGTAGCCGGATCAGCGCGCGGTAGGCCTCGAAGGTCCGGGTGTCCCAGCTTTCCGGGTGCCCCCACGGCATGGGGACACGCCCGCCCTCACCCGTCGTGCCCTCGACGCCGATCTCGTCCCCGGCGAACAGCACCGGCGTGCCCGGGACCGTGAACAGCAGACCGGCCGCGACCTCGACCAGTGCGGGGTCGCCGACGACGGTCCTGATCCGCGGGGTGTCGTGCGACCCGAGCATGTTCCACTGGTGCGCCGTGACCTGCCACGGGACGGTGGCGCCGAACTCGCGCATCGTGTCGACCATGGCCGCCCCGTCCCGGCGCGGGATCTGCGTGGGGATCCCGAGGAAGTCCAGCGGGGTGCCCGGGTCGACGAGCCACGTCCACAGCGGACGGGTGAACGCCGCGTAGTTCATGTTGGCGTTCCACCCGTCGCCGGCCAGGTCCGGCCCGGCGTCGTGGAAGTGCTCGGAGACGAGGACCGCGTCCGGGTTGATCGCACCCATCGTCTGCCGGATCGTGCGGGCGATCGCATGCGTGAAGTCGTCCGCGGCGTACCGCCCCGTCATGTTCGCGACGTCGACGCGCCAGCCGTCGAGCGAGAACGGCTCACGGAGGAACCGCCCGATCACCGAACCGGGCCCGTCGATCATCCGCCGGCGCAGCGACGGCGCCCGGTAGTTGAGCTTCGGCAGGCTCGGGATGTCGTACCAGCCGACGTAGCCCGGCTCGGCCTCCTGCCAGTAGTAGTAGGACGCCTCCTCGCTCGTCGGGTCGGCGAGGGCGCGCGAGAACCACTCGTGACCGGCGCCCGTGTGGTTGGTCGTGATGTCGCCGATCAGCCGCATCCGGCGTGCGTGCACCGCCGCGCTGAGCGACGCGAGGGCGTCGTCCCCGCCGAGCAGCGGGTCGACCGAGTCGAACGTCGACGCGTCGTACCGGTGCACCGAGCGTGCCGGGAAGATCGGGGTCAGGTAGATCGTGTCGACGCCGAGGCGCTCGAGGTGGTCCAGCCGCTGCTCGATCCCTGGCAGGTCCCCGCCGTAGTACTGCACGGCCGTCGAGCGCCCGTGCGCTGCCGGTGCCTCGTCCCACGGCGTCGGGACCGCCCACTCCGGCGCGTCGTGCCGGGCGCCCGAGCGCGAGAACCGGTCCGGGAAGATCTGGTAGACGATCGCGTCGTTCAGCCACGCCGGCGCAGGCGGGTGGACGGTGAGCCGGAAGTCCGCCGCGTCCGTGATGTCGCGCGCGTGCAGACCTCGTCCGTTGAGCCAGCGGTACCCGCCCGGCTCGTCGAGCAGTGCCCGGTACGAGGTGACGGGGTTGTGCACCGGCACCTCGGCGACGTACCAGCGCTCGTGCTCGTCCCGCGAGTCGAGCCGCGCGGGCACCATGCGCGGCTCGGCGTCGCGCACCGTGCGCACCCACACCGCGCGCTCGGCGCACGACGCCGGCACCCGGAACCGCACCGGGACGACCTCGCCGAGCCGCGGCGTGCGCTGCGGCACGTAGACCTCGGAGCCGTCGTGGTGCGGCTCGTCGAGAAGGTGGGCGACCGGTGCGTCCGACCCGCCCGACCGGCTCCCGACGTTCACCCCTTCACCGATCCGGCGGTGAGGCCCGAGACGATGTAGCGCTGGAGGAACTGGAAGAGCAGGACGATCGGGATCGCCGCGAGCACCGCGCCGGCCGCGAACACGCCCCAGTTCTGCGCGAACTGGCGACTCACGAACGCGTAGAGGCCGACGGCCAGGGTCTGCTTCGACGGGGAGTTGAGCAGCACCGACGCGAGCACGTAGTCGTTGAACGACGCGATGAAGGACAGCAGCCCGACGACCGCGAGGATCGGTGCCGTCAGGCGCAGGATCATGCCGAAGAAGATCTGCGCGTGCGAGGCACCGTCGATCATCGCGGCCTCGTCGAGCTCGCGCGGGATCGTGTTGAAGAACCCGTACATCAG
This sequence comes from Cellulomonas sp. P24, assembly GCF_024704385.1. Taxonomy (NCBI): domain Bacteria; kingdom Bacillati; phylum Actinomycetota; class Actinomycetes; order Micrococcales; family Cellulomonadaceae; genus Cellulomonas; species Cellulomonas sp. P24. The sequence continues at coordinate 3,634,247 of NZ_JAJDFX010000002.1, read as the reverse complement.
GTAGGTGTTCACCCCGAGCGCCCCGCCGAGGTACACCATGATCAGGCCGACCTGGCTGTCCCGCCCGAGGATCGGGAAGACGTTCTCGAGCGCGATCAGCAGCAGGAAGATCGCGACGTACGCGAGGAGCTGCGGGAACATCTGGATCAGCAGCAGCGAGAGCAGACCGCCGCGTCGACCGCGGAACCGGAACCGCGAGAACGCGTAGGCCGCGGCCGCGCCGAGCAGGACCGTGCCGACGGCCGTGACCGAGGCGATGACGACCGTGTTGACGAACCAGTCGACGTACGGGTGCAACGGGTCGTTGAGCAGGTTGGAGTACTGGTCCAAGGTGAACGTCCCGAACAGCGAGTTCGCGGCGCTCAACGTCCCGCGCACGCTGACCGACGCCGAGAGCACGTAGATGATCGGGAAGAGCGCGAAGACCAGCGCGGCCGCTCCGACGACATGCCGCCAGCCGACCTCGCGCCACCAGCGTGCGCGGGACGTCCGGACGGCGTGGACCGATGAGGTGGCCATGTCAGTTCAGCTCCTCGAGCGCGCGGGTCTTGCGGAAGGTCGCGGCGGAGATCGACGCCACGATGAGGAAGATCAGGATCGAGATGGCGCAGGCCAGCCCGTACTGCCGGTTCACGCCCTGGAAGGCGAGCTTGTAGACGAACGAGATGAGGATGTCCGTCGACCCGACGTTGACCCCGGCGGTGAGGTCACGCGGACCTCCCTGGGTCAGCAGGTAGATGATGTTGAAGTTGTTGAAGTTGAACGCGAACGACGAGATCAGCAGCGGTGCCGTCGAGACGAGCAGCAGCGGCAGGGTGATCGAGCGGAAGATCCGCGGACCGGAGGCCCCGTCGATCTTCGCGGCCTCGATCGCGTCCGCCGGGATCGACTGCAGCGCTCCGGTGCAGACCAGGAACATGTACGGGAACCCGAGCCACAGGTTGACGAGCAGGACGGCGCCCTTCGCGAGCCAGGGGTCGTTCAGCCACGGGACCGACGCACCCCGGAGCAGCACGGTGTTGATGAACCCGAAGGTCTGGTTGAACATGCCGGCCCAGACGACGGCCGACAGGAACGCCGGCATCGCGTACGGCAGGATCAGCAGCGACCGGTACAGGCGCTGACCACGGACGCGTGGATGGTTCAGCGCGATCGCCAGGAAGAGTCCCAGCCCGAACGAGAGCAGCACGGACAGGATCGCGAAGGCGAACGTCCAGATGAGCACGGAGACGAACGGTCCGCGCAACGAGCTGTCGGTGAGGACGTCGGTGAAGTTCTTGAACCCGACGGCGACCTTCCACCCCGGTTCGATCTTCTTGCCGTTCGCATCGATGAAGTTGCCGACCTTCTCGTCGGCGCGGTACGTCCCCTCCGGTCCGGTCAGGACACCCGTGGCCGAGTCGTAGGAGTAGGTGCTCTTGTAGAGGTAGCCGACCGAGCCGTCCGTCGTGCGGATGCTGCCGGCGTTCGGGTCCGCGGAGACCGGCACCCGAAGGTCGGTGATCTCCTGCTGGCGCTGGACGATGCTGTTGAAGTCGAGGACCGAGTACCCGGGGAGCGCGGTGACGACACCGTTCGCGACCGTCGCACCGGGCGCGTCGGTCAGGGGCGAGGTCGCGGTGCCGACCTGCGGCGTCTTCCCGGGGGCCACCACGGCGAAGCCGAGGTTCGACCCCTTCTCGACGACGCTCAGGCCGTAGCTCGGCGACCCGTCCACCCGTCGCTCGTTCTGCGACAGGATCGCGGTGACCGCGTCGGACTGGGTCGAGTTGTGCCCGTCGCCCCAGTTGGTGAACGCGGTGTAGCCCGTGTACATGACCACGAACACCTGGTAGACGAGCAGGAAGAGCAGACCAGGGACGAGGTACTTCGCCGGGATCAGCCGGCGGCTCGGCACGAAGTACACGAGGTTGACGAGCAGGAGCGCGAAGGCGAGGAACCCGACGATCCCCCACGACTCGTGCGCCGACCCGGCGAAGATCCCGTAGACCCCTAGGGCGTCGACCAGGGCGACGAGAAGGAGCTTGACGACGTACCCCATCGTCAGCGAGCCGCGTGCATGGGACTCCGGACGCGGACGCCGGGACGTCTCGGTCGGGGTCGTCGGGGGTGCCGGGGGCACAGCGGTGGACATCGTCATCGAAACTCCAGCGGCGAGGCAACAGGCGATCGGGAGGTCGGCGCGGTCGGCGCGCCGGGTGGCGGGTGGCCCTCAGACGGGTGGCCCGGCTCCGGAGAGCCGGGCCACCCGCGGTGCAGAGCCGGTCAGCTCGCGGCGATCTTCGCCTTGATCGACGCCGCTGCCGTGGTCCAGGTGGACGCCGGGTCCGCGCCCTGGGCGATGGCGACCTCGGCGAGGCCCCAGTCCTGCCAGACGGCACCCATGGCCGGGATGGAGGGCTGGACCTGGCCGTTCTCGCCGGCCTTCGCGAAGCCACCGACGACCGGGTCGGTCGCGGCCTTGTCGGCCGCCGCCTTGAGAGCCGGCACACGGCCCCCGACCTCGAACAGCTTGGTCTGCGCGGCCTCGGTCGCGAGGTAGCTGAAGAACTTCTGCGCGACGAGCTTGTTCTCGCTCTTCGAGCTGAGGAAGAAGCCCTGCACGCCGACGAACGGCGCGGCAGGCTGCCCACCGGCGCTCGGGATCGGGCTGACCGCGACCTTGATGCCGGCCTTGGTGAAGTCGGGGATGTACCACGAGCCGGTCACCATGAACGGCGCCTTGCCCTGCGCGAACAGGTCACGTGCGGCGTCGCCGTTGATGTCCTTGCTGAGGATGCCGAGCTTGCCGAGCTTCGCGACGTAGTTCGCGAACGCGGTGCCCTCGGGATCGCCCAGCTTGAACTGGGTGGCGTCGTAGTCGCCCTTCGCGTCCGTGCCGAAGACGACGGAGCCGAACGAGGTCTCGATCGGGTACAGGTGGTAGGCGTCGCCGGTGTCACCCTGCTGGATCAGCACGGGGTACTTCACCTTGCCGGCGGTGACGAGGGCCTGGCCCTGGGCGATCAGGTCGTCGAAGGTGCCGGTCGGCGCGTCGGGGACCAGCGCGGTGTTCCGCACGAGCCCGATGTTCTCGTAGGCGTACGGCAGGCCGTAGAGCTGGCCGCCCGAGGACATGCCCTTGAGCGCGACGTCGAGGAACCCGCTCGCCTTGTCGCCGAGGTCGACCTTCTCGACCACACCGTTCTGCACTAGGGCGCCCGTCCAGTCGTTGGCGCCGACGATGATGTCCGGCCCCTTGCCCGTCGGCGCCTGGGCGATGAACTCGTCGCGCATCGTCCCGAAGTCCTTCTGGACGAACTGGAACTGGGTGCCCGTCTCCTTCGTGAACTCCTCGGCGACGGCCTTGACGGCTGCGGCGCGAGTGTCGTCGACCCAGACCGTGAGGGTGGTGGTCGCTGCGGGGGCTGCGCTCGTGGTCGCCGTACCCGACGGCGTCGAGCTCGAGCATGCGGCGAGACCGAGGGACAGGCCCAGGACAGCCGCAACAGAGATGCTCCGTCGCATCGTGTGTCTCCAAGAGATCGGTGGATGGGGCCGTCACCTCACGGTCACCCGCCGGCTCTGGCCTTGATGCAACGGACGCTAACTCGCTTGCAGGTCTTCCTGCAACTCGTTACGGTAACTTTCACGCAACGGTTTCAGAGGGCGGTCCCGTCCATCCCGTGGCGGTCCCGGATGAGGAGGTCCCGTGTCCCCTACGCTGACGCGTGTGCGCACCAGACTGACGGACCTCGCCGAACAGGCAGGCGTCAGCACGGCCACCGTGTCCCGGGTCCTCAACGGCAAGGCAGGGGTGTCGGCCGAGACGCGCCAGGCCGTGCTCGCGGCCCTGGACCTGCTCGGCTACGAGCGACCCGAGAAGCTCCGGACGCGCTCGGCCGGCCTCGTAGGGCTCGTCGTCCCGGAGCTCACCAACCCGGTCTTCCCCGCGTTCGCCCAGGTGATCGAGTCGATGCTCTCCGAGCGCGGCTACACGCCGCTGCTGTGCACGCAGTCGCCCGGCGGCACCACCGAGGACCAGTACGTCGAGATGCTGATCGAGCACGGGGTCGACGGGATCGTGTTCGTCTCCGGTCTGCACGCCGACACCTCCGCCAGCACCGATCGCTACCAGCGCCTGCGCAGCCGAGGCCTCCCGATCGTGCTCGTCAACGGCTTCGCCGAAGGCGTCGACGCCCCCGCGGTCTCGACCGACGACGTCGCGGCGATGGACCTCGCCGTGCGCCACCTCGTCTCCCTCGGCCACCGCACGATCGGGCTGGCCGTCGGCCCGGACCGGTTCGTCCCCACCCGACGGAAGCTCAAGGCCTTCAGCGACAACCTCATGCGGCACCTCGGGACCGACTCCACGGGGCACGTCGTCACGACGCTGTTCACCGTCGAGGGCGGTCAGGCCGCAGCCGCAGAGCTCATCTCCACCGGGCACACGGCGATCGTCTGCGGCTCCGACCTGATGGCCCTCGGTGCGATCCGGGCGGCACGGTCACGAGGTCTGCGGGTCCCTGAGGATATCTCCGTGGTCGGCTACGACGACTCCCCGCTGATCGCCTTCACGGACCCGCCGCTCACGACCGTCCGTCAACCGGTCCAGGCGATGGGGCATGCCGCGGTGACCGCGCTCGTGGCGGAGATCGGCGGCACCCGCTCGCCACGCACCGAGCTCCTGTTCCACCCTGAGCTGATCGTCCGCGAGTCGACGGGCGCAGCGCCCCTCCCCTCCTGACGGACCCCGACCGAGGACGGGCATGGACCACCCCTGCCCGCGTCCGACGACCACCCATGCCCATGACCCCAGACCACACCCGATCGAGGCAGGATCCCGTGACCACCGTGCACTCCCCCGTCCCTCTCGCCACCACCCTGGTGCACGCCGGCCCGACCGGCACCGAGTGGTGGCGTGACGCCGTCATCTACCAGGTCTACCCGCGCTCGTTCGCCGACGCGTCGGGCGACGGCGTGGGCGACATCGCCGGCATCACCTCACGCCTGGACCACCTCGCCGCCCTCGGGGTCGACGCGATCTGGCTCTCGCCCTTCTACCGGTCACCGCAGGCCGACGCCGGCTACGACGTCGCCGACTACCGCGACGTCGACCCGCTCTTCGGCACCCTCGCGGACATCGACCTCATGCTCACCCGGGCGCATGCCCTCGGCCTGCGGGTGATCGTGGACCTCGTCCCGAACCACACGTCCGACGACCACGTCTGGTTCCAGGAGGCGCTCACCGCCGGTCCCGGCAGCCCGGAGCGCGCCCGCTACCACTTCCGCGACGGCCGGGGCACGTCGGGTGAGCTGCCCCCGAACAACTGGGAGTCGATCTTCGGCGGACCGGCCTGGACGCGGGTCGACACGCGCCCCGGCGCCGAGGCAAGCGACCGCCAGTGGTACCTGCACATGTTCGACACGCGCCAGCCGGACCTCAACTGGGACCAGCCGGAGGTACGCCAGGAGTTCGAGAGCATCCTGCGCTTCTGGCTCGACCGTGGCGTCGACGGCTTCCGCGTCGACGTGGCCCACGGCATGGTCAAGGCACCCGGTCTTCCCGACTGGGACGGTGCCGTCTCGATGATCGACGGATCGAGCGACGACCCGGCCGGGGCGACCGACCCCACGCGCGTGGCGCCGGGTGACACCGACGACGGCTCGCACCATGGCCCGATGTTCGACCAGGACGGCGTCCACGACATCTACCGCTCCTGGCACCGCGTGCTCGCCGAGTACGACGGCGACCGCGCGCTGGTCGCCGAGGCGTGGGTCGAACCCCTCGCGCGCCTGGCCCGCTACGTGCGGCCCGACGAGATGCACCAGGCGTTCAACTTCGCCTTCCTCACGGCGCACTGGGACGCCGCCGCCCTGCGCGCCGTCGTCACGGCCTCGCTCGAGGCGAGCGACGCCGTCGGGGCGCCGACGACCTGGGTGCTGTCGAACCACGACGTGGTCCGGCACACCTCGCGCCTGGGTCTCTCGGAGCCGGGCGCCCGCCCGAACGGGATCGGTCACGGCGACGAGCAGCCCGACGAGGCCCTCGGGCTCCGGCGCGCGCGAGCGGCCACGCTGCTCATGCTCGGCCTCCCGGGCTCGGCGTACCTGTACCAGGGCGAGGAGCTCGGCCTGCCCGAGCACACCGCCCTCGACGACGACCTCCGGCAGGACCCCGCCTGGTGGCGCTCGGGCTACACCGAGCGGGGGCGCGACGGCTGCCGCGTGCCCCTGCCCTGGTCCGGCTCCGAGCCGGCGTTCGGATTCTCGACCACCGGCCGGGCCTGGCTGCCCCAGCCGTCGACGTGGTCCGCCTACGCCGCGGACGTCCAGGCCGGTGTCCCCGGGTCGACGCTCGAGCTGTACCGGTCGGCACTCGCGCTGCGCCACGAGCACCGCCTCGGCTCGGGCACCCTTGCCTGGGCCGACCAGTGGTCCGACGCGCCCGGAGTCGTCGCCCTGGTGAACGGTGACGTCCTGGTCGTCACCAACCTCGGGGACGCACCCGTGGTCCTCCCGGTCGGCGCACGCGTGCTCGTGAGCAGTGCCGAGCCGGCGGACGACGGGACGGGAGCTACGGCCGTTCCCGTCGACGCGACCGTGTGGGCCGCGCTCGCCTGACCCTGCGGGCCCCGCCACGGGTGCTGCGCGGCGCCGCACAGCGCGGCGTCCGTGCAGCGCCGTGCCGGCACACCGGGGTGAGGCGCGTCAGCCCCCCTGCCTGGCGCCGACGTGGATCGCGACCGCGCCCCCGGCCGGGACGGCGAGCGCGGCGCTCCCGTCGTCGGCCACCGTGACGGTCGTCCCGGTGCACCTCCCGTCGACGAGCGCGCCGGTGATCACGTCGCAGTACGTGCCGGGCGCGAGGCCGGTCGGCAGAGTCGTCGAGAACGGCGTCGAGCCGGCGTCGACCGCGACGAACCCGCGGGAGCCACGACCGAAGGCGAACGCGTCGGACCCGTCGTCCCACCAGTGCGTCATCGGCGCGTCACCCACGGCGGACCGCCACCCGACCATGCCGTCGACCACCTGCCAGCGCTGCTGGCAGACCCACTGGCCCGGGGTGTAGGTCGTCGTCGGCCCCACCCCTGCGGCACAGGTCGCATCGAGCACGCGGCCGTCGGCGTCCTGCACCGGACCGGCGTCCTTGCTCGTGAACGCGTACCCGGAGTGCACCTCCGGCGTGCCGTACGGAGAGGCGAGCAGCAGGACGTTCGCGAGGGCGTAGGTCGTCCCCTGCTGGTAGCTCAGCGTGGTGCCGTTGCGCTCGGTGTCGTGGTTGTCGACGAAGACCACCGCATCGGCAGAGTCGACGAACCCCCAGGCCGGGCCGAGATCCCGGTAGAGGCTCGCCGTCCCGCCGGTCAGCAGGCCCTTGACGGCCACGGCCCAGCCGAACTCGTCGACCTTGCCGTTCCCGACGTACTGCTCGGGCGTGATCGGCTCCCCTGCCCCGCGGATGACCTCCTGGACGATCATCGTGTCGCGCGGGAGCTGGCCGACGATCGCGGCGATGTCGTCGACCGGCATGTGCTTGGCCGCGTCGATCCGGAACCCGTCGATCCCGAGAGACCGCAGGTCCTTCAGGTACGCGACGATCGTGCTGCGCACGTGCGCCGTCCCGGTCGCGAGGTCGGCGAGGTTGACGAGCTCGCAGAACCTCACCTGGGTGGCGTCCTTGTAGTTCACGATGTCGTCGTTCGGCGTCAGCCCGCAGTGGTGGAAGTCACCGGCGGCGTCGGAGTACAGCCCCGGGTAGTCGTAGTGCGAGTACGGGGAGCCTGCCCAGCCGACCCCTGGCGTGTCCTTGCCCGTCATGTGGTTGATCACGGCGTCCGCGAGGACCTTGACGCCCGCGCGGTGGCACGTGGAGATCATGGACCGGTACTCGTCGCGGGTCCCGAGCCGCGATTCGACGCGGTAGCTCACCGGCTGGTACGAGGTCCACCACGCGGAGCCGGTCACGTGCTCCTGCGGTGGGGAGGTCAGCACCCAGGCGAACCCGGCAGGGCCGATCGTGTCGGTGCACTCGCGGGCGATCGCGTTCCAGGTCCACTGGAAGAGCTGGACACCGACGTCGCGGGTGCCTGCCGGATCACCGGGTCCAGGGGCGGCGCGACCCGAACCGCAGCCGCTCAGGACCAGGAGGACCGCGACGGCCGCTCCGCACCACCTCAGTCGCGCACGAGCACCCTGCACCAGCTCCTCCTACCGTCGTCGCCGTTGACCGCGCTGCAAGCGTACAGAAACTTGCAGCCCGGCGGGCGAGACGATCGTCGGAGCCCGACGGCGAGATCCTCAGCCCCCGGAGACGCTCAGCTCCGCCTCGTGCAGAGCCACCCGGAACTCCTCGGACAGCTCACGCGAGTCGAGCCACCCCTCCGGGAGGGCCGGCCGCTTGGGCGACCCGGCCCGGCCCCGCTGACCCTCGGCCGCAGCACCCGGGTACGGCTGGTCGAGGTCGAGCCGCGCGAGCAGGTCCTCGAGCTCGGCGAGGCTCGAGACCAGCCCCAGGGCCGCGCGGAGCTCACCGCCGACCACGTAGCCCTTGAAGTACCACGCCATGTGCTTGCGCATCTCGCGCAGCGCCCGCGACTCCTCGCCGATGTGCTGGACCATCAGCTCGGCGTGCCGGTGCACGACGCCGGCGACGTGCCGCAGCCCCGGGCGCACGCGCGCGTCGGACCCCGCGAACGCCGCCGCGAGGTCGGCGAACAGCCACGGGCGCCCCTGGCAGCCCCGCCCGACGACGACACCGTCGCAACCGGTCTGCGCCACCATCGCGAGCGCGTCCTCGGCCGACCAGATGTCACCGTTGCCGAGCACCGGGATCTCGGTCACCGTCTCCTTGAGCCGCGCGATGGCCTCCCAGTCCGCGTGACCCGAGTAGTAGTCGGCCGCGGTCCGCGCATGCAGCGCGACCGCCGCCACGCCGACGTCCTGCGCGATCAGACCGGCCTCGAGATAGGTGAGGTGCTCCTCGTCGATCCCCTTGCGCATCTTCACCGTGACCGGCACGCCGTACGGCGCCGCGGCGTCGACGGCCGCCCGCACGATCGACGTGAACAGGTCCCGCTTCCACGGGAGCACCGCCCCGCCGCCCTTGCGCGTCACCTTGGGGACCGGGCACCCGAAGTTGAGGTCGACGTGGTCGGCCCGGTCCTCGCTCGCGATCAGCCGGACCGCCGCACCGACCGTCGCCGGGTCGACGCCGTACACCTGCACCGACCGCGGCTTCTCGTCGGGCTCGTGGGAGATGATCCGCATCGACTCCTCGCCGCGCTCGACCAGCGCGCGCGAGGTCACCATCTCGGCGACGTACAGCCCGGCACCCGACTCCCGGCACAGACGCCGGAACGCGGCGTTCGTCACGCCCGCCATCGGCGCGAGGACCACCGGGGTGTCGATCGTCAGCGGACCGATCCGCAACGGCGGGAGCACACGACCGGCCGTCGTCGCGGGGTCGGGGAGCGAGGTCGCTGTCGTCACCGCGCCATTCTCCCCCCACGCCCGGAGGCACTCCCCGAACAGGTCCGGGCGCACCCGGCCCCGGCAGGCCCCTGTGCGCGGCCCCCGCCGTCGTCGCGGGCGCGTCAGCCGAGCAGCCACCCGTTCTCACGCGCGATGCGCACCGCCTCCGCCCTCGTGCGGGCGCCGGTCTTCCCCATCGCGGCCGAGAGGTAGTTGCGCGCGGTCCCCTCGGACACGAGCGTCGCCCGCGCGATGTCGGCGACCGTCCCCCCGTCGGCCGCGGCGCGCAGGACGTCCTGCTCGCGCTCGGTCAGCGGGCTCGCGCCGGCGACGAGCGACTCGACCGCCAGGGTCGGGTCCACGACCCGCAGCCCGGCGGCGACCCGCCGGACGGCATCGGCGAGCTGGGCCGCCGGGGTGTCCTTCACCACGAAGCCCGACGCACCCGCCTCGAGCGCGCGTCTGACGTACCCCGGCCGCCCGAAGGTCGTCACGACGAGCACACGGCACGAGGGCACGGCCGCCCGGAGCTCCCGCGCCGCGGCGATCCCGTCGAGCCCCGGCATCTCCACGTCGAGCAGCGCCACGTCCGGTCGGTGCTCGCGGGCGGCCGCCACGACCTCGTCCCCGCGACCCACCTGGCACACGACCTCGAGGTCCGCCTCGAGCTCGAGGAGCGCGGCGAGCGCACCCCGGACGAGTGCCTGGTCGTCGGCGAGGAGCAGCCGGATCGTGTCGCTCATCGGTCGTCCCCTCGCTCGACGCACAGCTCGAACCCACCCGAGGCGGAGCGGCCGAGCACGACCCGCGCACCGGCGGCGGCCGCGCGCTCGCGGAGCCCGACGAGCCCGTTCCCTCCCGTCGTCCGTCCGTCCGGGCCGACACCGTCGTCGCTGACCCGCACGCCCGACGGCGTGAGCGTGATCTCGCACGTCCGGGCCGCCGCATGGCGCACCACGTTCGTCGTCCCCTCACGGACGGTCCACGCGAACAGCTCGCGCAGGTCCTCGGGGACGTCGTCCGCGGCCGACGGGAGGTGGGCGTCGACCCCCGCAGCCTCGAGCGCGACACGAGCCGACGCGAGCTCGTTCGCGAGGCTCACCTCACGGAAGCCCGACACGGTCGCCCGCACGTCCACGAGCGCAGCCCGGGCGAGGGACTCGACGTCGGCGATCTCGCGCGCGGCACGCTCCGGGTCGCCCGGCAGCAGGCGGCCCGCCAGCTCGGCCTTGATCGTGATCACCGTGAGCGAGTGCCCGAGGATGTCGTGCACGTCGCGGGCCATCCGTTCCCGCTCGCGGGCGACCGCCAGATCCGCGAGCTCGGTCCGCGCGCGGGCCAGGTCGACGTTCCGGGCCATCACCTGGGTGACCCCGAACACCGCGACCGACGCGAGGACGATCTGCAGCCCGAGGCTGTCGATCGGCGTCCAGCCGCGCAGGTGCCGCGGGAGCACCTCACTCGCGACCACCATCACCGCGACGACGAGCACCGCCTGACGCACCGCGAGGAAGAACACGCTCGACACCGCGATGAACACCAGGCCGGCGAGGGCCTCCTCGCGCGCGGCCAGGCTCATCCCCACGACGAGAGCGGCCTCGACCGCCAGCACGAGCCACGTCTCCCGGTCGCGCGGGGCATCCGCTCCGCGGAGCCGGCGACTGCGCACCCGGTAGAAGCCCGCGAGGAACACCGCAGCGAAGCCGACGACGCTCAGCAGCGAGACCGTACGCGCGAGACCGGGGGCCGTCGACCATGCGGCCGACCACGGGTAGCTGAGGTACACGAGCCAGATCGCCGCGAACAGCGGACCGAGGTGGCGGGTCCACCGCGTACGACCGGCCACGAACGCGGCATCGGGCTCCCGACGGGTGCTCACGGCGTTCACCGTAGCGCCCGCCCGGAGCCCTGGGCCGGAGTGGGTCACACCCGGGCGGTGTCGTGCCGGAACCGCCACACGGCGCCCGCCCCGAAGACCGCCGCCCACACGACCACGTTGGCGACCGACGTGAACGTCACGCCGGTGCCGACCAGGGGTGCCCGGACGAGCTCCGCGAGGCCGTACAACGGTGTGACCTTGCCGATCGTCGCGAAGACCCCGTCCCCGAGCGGGACGAACAGCCCGCCGGCGAACGAGAGGACCGCGAGTGCGGGCCCGAGCAGCTGCATGACGTTCTCGGCCGCGAGCAGGTAGCCCATGAACAGGCCGAACGCGGCGAACACGATCGAGCCGATCCAGGCGGTCAGGCCCGTGACGATCCACACGGACACGTCGGCCTGAGCGCCCTCGGCGAGCCCGACGAGGTAGACGACGACGACCGACGCGAGCCCCAGCACCATCGCGATCGACACCTTGATCGCGATGTACGCCGACGGTCGCAGCGGCGTCAGCCGGAGCTGGCGGCTCCAGCCCTGGGCGCGTTCGACCGAGACCATCGCACCGCCGCTCGTCGTCGCGAGCATCGCACCGTACAGTGCCATCGAGATCATCACGTACGCCGTGACGTTGCCGTTGCCGGCCGACGTCGTGCGGTAGCTCCCGGAGGTGCCGAAGATGAGGAAGAACATCGGCGGCATGATCAGCGTGAAGATGACCGTGCGGCGGTTGCGGAGCAGTCGTCGCAGCTCGATGCCCAGGAACGTGGCGTTCACGCCGCCGTGCCGACGGAGCCCGGTGGCTCGCGCCGCCTCGGGTGCCGGGGCGGTTGGGGTACTCAGGGTCGTGCTCATCACAGGCTCCCGTCAGGGGTCGAGGTGGTCGTGCGGTCCGAGGTGAGGGCGATGAACGCATCCTCGAGACCGAGGCCCCCGATCTCGAGGTCGGTCGCGTCCGTGGTGGTCAAGAGGTACCGGGCGACGGCGTCCGAGTCACGTGTCTGCAGCAGCACCCGCTCGCCCCGGACCTCGGCCCGGTCGACGCCCGGAACCGAGGCGAGCTGCTCGGGCCGTGCGCCCGGGATCCTCGCGGAGACGACCCGACCGGCCGCGAGGTTCTTGACCTGCGCCGAGGTGCCGTCGGCGACGACCTGGCCGTGCCGGACGAGTACCACCCGGTCCGCGTACGCGTCGGCCTCCTCGAGGTAGTGCGTCGCGAAGACGATCGTGCGGCCGCGAGCGGCGTCGGCACGGATCGCCGACCAGAACTCACGGCGCCCCTCGACGTCCATGCCGGTCGTCGGCTCGTCGAGGACGAGAAGGTCGGGGTCCGGGAGGAGGGCGAGCGCGAACCGCAGCCGCTGCTGCTGGCCCCCGGAGCACGAGCCGACCCGGCGGTCCCCGATCGAGGCGATCCCGGCACGTTCGAGGACCTCGTCGACCGGTCGGGCGACAGCGAACAGCGAGGCGGTGAGCCGGATGGTCTCCTCGACCGTGAGGTCCTTGAGGAGACCACCGCTCTGGAGGACGGCGGAGACCTTCCCCGCGGCGATCGCCTCGCGCGGTTCGAGGCCGAAGATCCGCGCGGTGCCGCTGTCCGGCTGGGAGAAGCCGAGGAGCATGTCGATCGTCGTGGTCTTGCCCGCACCGTTCGGGCCGAGGAACGCGAGGACCTCGCCGGCCTCGACCTGGAGGTCCAGGCCGTCGACGGCCCGCACGGGGCCGAAGGTCTTGGTCAGGCCGCGCAGGTCGATCGCGCGCTCCGTGGTGGTGAGTCCGGCAGGTGCCGGCAGCGTGGTGGTCATGGCAGCGATCCTGTCGCGTGCGCGGCTGGTCGACGCCGGGCGACCGTCATCGACCTGGCATGACATCTGTCATGCCGCTCCCGGCAGCTCGCGCACCCGGCACCACGGGATGCCGAGCGGGCGTGCACCGAGCACTCAACCGGTACCGGCACAATCTGGTGCTATGCGCCTCGGCAGTGGTACCGCAGCACGGTCGACCGTGGTGCTTGCGGCCGTCCTCGTCCCCGTCGGCATCGCGGCTCTGATCGGCATGGTGGCGCTCTGGCCCGGGGCGCCACGGGCCGCCGCACGCGAGATCACCGAGGTCGGTGTCACCTACCCGACGGCGGAGGTGACCTCGACCGAGGAGTCGAGCTGCACCGGCACCACCGAGAACCGCCTGCCCGACGGCACGATCCCGACGACCGTCCCGTGCCTGCGCGTGCACGCGACGGTCACGAGCGGTCCGGCGACCGGCCGTCCGATCGCGATCTGGGCCACCGCGATGCTCACGGCGCAGGACGTGCCGCGCGGGACCTCGATCGTCGTGGAGCACTACCCGGCGTCGGGGCAGGACCCCGAGGTGTGGGCGTGGCACGACTTCGCGCGGTCGTTCCCGCTCGCGACCCTCGCCCTCGCCTTCGCGGCCGTCACGATCGCCGTCGCGCGCATGCGCGGCCTGCGCGCCCTGGTCGGGCTGGCGATCGCCTTCGGCGTCGTCGGGACGTTCATCCTGCCCGGGTTGCTGGCGGGCGAGAACCCGCTGCTGGTCGGTCTCGTCGGGTCCACCGTGATCATGTACGCGGTGCTGTACCTCGCGCACGGCTTCTCGCGGCGCAGCTCAACGGCGCTCGTCGGGACGGTCGCCGGTCTGGCGGTCACGGCCGGGCTCGGAGTGATCGCCGCGAGCGCCGCCCACGTGACGGGGGTCAGCTCGGAGGACTCCTACCGGCTCGCCACCATGATCGGGGCCGACGGCGCGGACCAGCTGCGCGGGCTGTTCCTGTGCGGCGTGGTGCTCGCGGGGCTCGGTGTCCTCAACGACGTCACGATCACGCAGGCCTCGGCGGTGTGGGAGCTGCGGTCGTCGGCGCCGGAGGCGAGCAGACGCGTGCTGTTCTCGCGCGCGATGCGGATCGGGCGGGACCACATCGCCTCGACGGTCTACACGATCGCGTTCGCCTATGCCGGGGCGTCGCTCCCGATCCTGCTGCTGGTGCAGGTCTACCGGCTCTCCCTGGTGCAGACACTGACGAGCGGCCAGTTCGCCGAGGAGATCGTCCGCACGCTCGTCGGCTCGATCGGCCTGGTCCTCGCGATCCCGCTCACGACCGCGATCGCGACGCTCGTGGCGACGTCCGAGCCGGTCAGCACCCGCCGACGCCACCGCGTGGCCGAGCCCCTGTCCCACGCCCACCACTGACAAGCACCCCGTGCCGTCCGAGCCCCGTCAAGTGGAGCGATGTGCGCGACACGCCCCGGCGTGTCGCTGCACATCGCTCCACTTGACGGGAGGGAACGGGGGTCAGGCGCCGATCAGGCGGGCGGCGAGGTAGCCGGAGACCTGGTCGAGGGCGACGCGCTCCTGCGACATGTCGTCACGGTGGCGGATCGTCACGGCCTGGTCGTCCAGGGTGTCGAAGTCGACGGTGATGCAGAACGGCGTGCCGATCTCGTCCTGGCGGCGGTACCGACGCCCGATCGCCCCGGCGTCGTCGAAGTCGACGTTCCATGCCCGGCGCAGCTCGGCGGCGAGGTCGCGCGCCTTCGGGGAGAGCTGCTCGTTGCGCGACAGCGGGAGGACCGCGGCCTTCACCGGTGACAGCCGCGGGTCGAGCTTGAGCACCGTCCGGACGTCGACCCCACCCTTGGTGTTCGGGGCCTCGTCCTCGGTGTAGGACTCCACGAGGAACGCCATCAGGGAGCGGGTCAGGCCGGCGGCCGGCTCGATCACGTACGGCACCCAGCGCTCGTTCTTGGCCTGGTCGAAGTACGACAGGTCGGCACCCGAGTGCGTCGAGTGGGTCGTGAGGTCGAAGTCGGTGCGGTTCGCGATGCCCTCGAGCTCGCCCCACTCGCTGCCCTGGAAACCGAAGCGGTACTCGATGTCGACGGTGCGCTTCGAGTAGTGCGAGAGCTTCTCCTTCGGGTGCTCGTAGTGCCGCAGGTTCTCGGCGGAGATGCCCAGGTCCGTGTACCAGGCGGTCCGGGTGTCGATCCAGTACTGGTGCCAGTCCTCGTCGGTGCCGGGCTCGACGAAGAACTCCATCTCCATCTGCTCGAACTCGCGCGTCCGGAAGATGAAGTTCCCCGGGGTGATCTCGTTGCGGAACGACTTGCCGATCTGGCCGATGCCGAACGGCGGCTTCTTGCGGCTCGTCGTGACGACGTTGGCGAAGTTCACGAAGATGCCCTGCGCGGTCTCCGGCCGCAGGTAGTGCAGGCCGGACTCGTCCTCGACCGGGCCGAGGTACGTCTTGAGCATCATGTTGAAGTCGCGCGGCTCGGTCCACTTCCCGCGGGTGCCGCAGTTGGGGCACGCGATCTCCGCGAGACCACCCTCGGGGGCGCGGCCCTTCTTCTCCTCGAACTCCTCGAGCATCTGGTCCTCACGGAACCGCTTGTGGCAGCTGAGGCACTCGGTCAGCGGGTCGGTGAAGACGCCGACGTGACCCGAGGCGACCCAGACCTGCCTCGGCAGGATCACCGACGAGTCGAGCCCGACGATGTCCTCGCGGCTGGTGACCATGGTGCGCCACCACTGCTTCTTGATGTTCTCCTTGAGCTCGACACCGAGCGGTCCGTAGTCCCATGCCGACCGCGTGCCGCCGTAGATCTCCCCCGACGGGAAGACGAAGCCACGGCGCTTGGCGAGAGAGATGACGGAGTCGAGACGAGACGGTGCGGCCACGGGTGATCACTCCTGGGTGCGGTGCCCCGCGGCTGGGTGCCGTGGGCTGACAGGTCAGGTTACCGGGGTGGCGAACCTCCTCGGGTCGCCGGCGGGAGGCGCGGACACCGGAGGCACGAATGGACGTCGCTAATGAGAACTGCTATCGTTAGCATCTGACGGCGACGATGCCGCGCCCTCCAGCACCGACTCCGATCGAAAGGTCTCTCCCCATGCGGCTCGCCCCCCGAACGACAGTGCCGGTGCTCACGGGCCTGATCGTCCTGCTCTCGCTCGGCGCATGCTCCTCCACCGGCACGACCCCCTCCTCGACACCGGGCGGCACGATCGCCGTCGTCGCCTCGACCAACGTGTGGGGCGACGTCGCCCAGAGCATCGGTGGCAACGCGGTGACCGTCACCTCGATCATCAGCGACCCGAACGCCGACCCGCACTCGTACGAGGCCAACGCGCAGACCGAGCTGGCGATCTCGAAGGCAGCCGTGGTGATCGAGAACGGCGGCGGCTACGACGACTTCGTCGGCACCATGATCGCCGCGAGCGGCACCAAGGCGACGGTCGTCGACGCCGTCACGGTCTCGGGGAAGACCGCCGTCGACGGCCAGCTCAACGAGCACGTCTGGTACGACTTCCCCTCCGTCGACAAGGTTGCGACCGCGATCGCGAAGGCGCTGAGCACCGTCGATCCGTCCCGCGCGGACACGTTCTCGGCGAACGCCGCGGCCTTCACCGAGAAGGTCGCCGGCCTGCAGCAGCAGCTCGACGCGGTCAAGGCGGCGCACGCCGGCGCCGGGGTCGCGATCACCGAGCCCGTCCCGGTGTACCTGCTCGACGCCGCGGGCCTCGTGGACAAGACACCGACGGGGTTCTCCTCCGCCGTCGAGGCCCAGTCCGACGTCCCCCCCCGCGGTCATGCAGCAGACCCTCGCGCTGTTCAGCCAGCACGACGTCGCCGCCCTGGTGTACAACGAGCAGGCCGTCGGGCCCCAGACCACTGCGGTGCTCGACGCCGCCACCAGCGCGGGGATCCCGGTCGTCCCGGTGACCGAGACCCTGCCGCAGGGGAAGGACTACGTCTCGTGGATGTCCGCGAACATCGCCGCTCTCGCATCGGCGCTCGGGAAGTGACCCGCGAGACCACCAGCAGCCTGGCGACGGACGCCGAGGCGCCGGTCCTCGAGCTCGAGGCCGCCGGACTGGCGTTCGGCGACCGGACCGTGTGGTCGGGCATCGACCTCGCCGTCGCCCCCGGCGAGTTCCTCGCCGTCCTCGGCCCGAACGGTTCCGGGAAGACGAGCCTGCTGCGCGTCCTGCTCGGGCTCCAGCAGCTCAGCACCGGACGGCTGCGCGTGCTCGGTGACACGCCCGGGAAGCGATGCTGCGCGATCGGCTACGTGCCGCAGCAGCGGCTCGTCGACCCGATCACCCCGGTCCGGCCGCGCGACCTCGTCCGGATGGGCATCGACGGGCACCGGTGGGGCCTGGCAGGCCTGCGCCACCGACGTGAGACCCGACGACGCGTCGACGAGCTGCTCGACGCCGTCGGGGCCTCGGAGTACGCCGACGTCCCCGTGGGCCTCCTCTCCGGCGGGGAGCAGCAGCGCGTGCGGATCGCCCAGGCGCTCGCCACCGACCCGGCCGTGCTCCTGTGCGACGAGCCGTTGCTCTCGCTGGACCTGGGTCACCAGCGCCAGGTGGTGGACCTGATCGACGACCGGCGCCGCTCGCACGGCACGGCCGTGGTCTTCGTGACGCACGAGATCAACCCGGTCCTGCCGGTCGTCGACCGCGTCCTGTACGTCGCCCCGGCCGGCCATGCGATCGGCCGGCCCGACGACGTCCTGACCTCCGACACCCTCACCCGCCTGTACGGCACCCCCGTCGACGCGCTCCGCGTGCACGACCGGATCGTGATCGTCGGCGGCTCCAACGAGACGCACCACCACATCGAGAGGCTGCCACGATGACCGTGTGGACCGTCGTCCCGGCGGAGGACTTCTGGCACCAGCTCTTCTCGTTCCAGAACTACGGCGAGCTCCTGGGCCTCGTGCACAACTCGCTCATCGCCGGCGCAGCGCTCGGCCTCGTCGGCGGGCTGGTCGGGGTGTTCGTGATGAACCGCGACATGGCGTTCGCGGTGCACGGGGTCAGCGAGATCTCGTTCGCCGGCGGCGCCGCCGCGCTCCTCGCGTCCGTCAACGTCTCGCTCGGGGCGATCATCGGCTCGCTCGTCGCGGCGGTGATCATCGGGGCGATGGGTTCACGGGCCAGGGAGCGCAACTCGATCACCGGGGTCCTCATGCCGTTCGCGCTCGGCCTCGGAGTGCTGTTCCTCGCGCTGTACAAGGGTCGCTCGGCCAACAAGTTCGGCCTGCTCACCGGTCAGATCGTCGCCGTGGACAACCCGCAGCTCGCCTGGCTCCTCGGCACCTCGGCCGTCGTCGTCATCGGCATGGCGGTGATCTGGCGCCCGCTGATGTTCTCGAGCGTCGACCCCGAGGTCGCAGCAGCCCGCGGCGTGCCCGCCGGCCCGCTCTCCCTCGTCTTCATGGTGCTGCTTGCCCTCGCTGTCGCGATGGCGGTCCAGGTGGTCGGCGCCCTGCTGGTGCTCGCGCTGCTCGTCACCCCCGCCGCCGCCGCGGTGCGAGTGACGGCGTCACCGCTGTGGGTCCCGGTCCTCAGCGTGGTGTTCGCCGTCGTCAGCGCGGTCGGCGGCATCCTGCTCGCTCTCGGCGGGAGTATCCCGATCAGCCCCTACGTCACGACGATCTCGTTCCTCATCTACCTCGGGTGCCGGGTGATCGGGGCCCGGCGAGGCCGCTCCGGCTGGGCACGACGCATCGACGCGCCCCGGGACGACATCTCGGTCGAGGTCTGACCGCACACGACGAGACCGGTCCGCACGTCACGGTCGCCGGTGGGGTCACGGCGCGGCAGCCGGCGCCACGACGACGGGTCACGACCAGCGGCACACGACCCGCAGGTCACGACCAGGGTCGCGTGCCACCGTCCGCCGCGCCGCTGCCCGACTCACCGTCGACCGGTACACCGCCTCGCGCCCGTCCGGTCCCCACGGGCGCGTCGATCGCAGCCCCGTACCGGCGGTCCCGACGGGCGTAGTCCTCGACCGCACGCCACAGGTGACGCCGGTCGATCGCCGGCCACGGCTCGTCCAGGAACGCGAGCTCGGCGTACGCGGACTGCCAGATCATGAAGTTCGAGATGCGCTGCTCGCCCGACGACCGGATGAACAGGTCGACGTCCGGCAGGTCAGGCTCGTCGAGGTAGCGCGCGACGGTCTTCTCGGTGACCTTCTCGGGGTCGAGCCGGCCGGCCGCGACCTCGCGCGCGATCGCCTTCGCCGCGTCGGCGATCTCGGCCCGTCCGCCGTAGTTCACGCACATCGTCAACGTGCAGACGTCGTTGTCCCGCGTCAGCCGCTCGGCCTCCTCGAGCTCCGCGATCACCGAACGCCACAGCCGTGGTCGGCGTCCCGCCCACCGGACACGCACCCCCCAGTCGTGCATCGTGTCCCGTCGACGGCGCAGGACGTCACGGTTGAACCCCATGAGGAACCGGACCTCTTCCGGGGACCTCTTCCAGTTCTCGGTCGAGAACGCGTACGCGGACACGTGCCGGACGCCGATCTCGATCGCCCCGGCCACGACGTCGAGCAGCACGGCCTCCCCCGCCGCATGACCGGCGGTGCGTGGCAGGCCGCGCTCGTTCGCCCACCGCCCGTTCCCGTCCATCACGATCGCCACGTGCTGCGGGACGAGCTCGCGCGGGACGGCAGGCGCCGTCGCCCCGCTCGGGTGCCGCGGGGGCGGGATCACCACGTGCGGAGCCGTCGGCTCGGAGCGCGGACGGGACCGTGCCATCAGACGCGCTCGACCATGCGGAGGGAGCGCAGCTGGCGCTCGAGGTGGAACTGGACGAACGCCGACACCAGACCGTCCGCCTCACGTCGATGACGGTCGTCGCTGTCCTCCGCGGCCGCCCAGTCGCCGCTGAGCAGGGCGGCAAGCAGCACGAACGTCTCCGGGGCCGGCGAGGTCGACCCGGGTGGCCGGCACGACGAGCACACCGCCCCACCGTGCCCGAGGGAGAAGGAGTGGTGCGGTCCGGGTTTCCCGCAGCGCGCGCACTCCGTGAAGCTCGGAGCCCAGCCCGCGATCGCGAGCGCGCGCAAGAGGTACGAGTCGAGGACGAGCCCCGGCAGGTGCTCGCGCTGGGCGAGGGCGCGGAGGGCACCGGCCAGCAGCCAGTACTGCGGGACCGCCGGCTCGTGCTCCGCCTCGACGAGGCGGTCGGCCGTCTCGAGCATCGCGGCCCCGGCCGTGTAGAGGGCGTAGTCCTCGCTCAGCGCCCGACCGTGCGCACCGAGGGTCTCGACCTGGGTGACGATGTCGAGGTTGCGCCCGGCGTGCAGCTGGACGTCGATCTGCATGAAGGGCTCGAGCCGCGCCCCGAAACGTGAGGACGTCCGGCGGACGCCCTTGCCCACCGCACGGACCTTGCCGTGGGTGCGGGTCAGGAGCGTGACGATCCGGTCCGCCTCCCCGAGCTTCTGGGTCCGCAGCACGATCGCCTCGTCACGGTAGAGGCTCACCGGACCATCATCCACCCCGTCCGGGCCGCCCCGACGGTCCCACGCCCGGTGCGCGCGCATCGACCCGTCGATCAGCCGGGGACGCGCGACACCGTGTACTCGTCGTCGCCGATCCCGTGGATCCGCACGATGATCTGATCCCGCCCGGCCTGCTTCGCCAGCCTGAGCGACGTGTCGACCTCGGAGATCACCTCACGCGGCGACCTCGTCGCAGCGACTCCGACGGACAGCGACAGCCGCAGCCCCGGGGCGATCGTCGACCAGTCGAATGCGCGCGCCTCGTGCTGGATGCGCAGCGCGAGCGCCTCGGCAGCGTGCGTCGGGTCGACGCCGACCTCGGGGCGGAGCAGGACGAGGAACTCGTCGCCCCCGTACCGCACCGGCAGGTCCTCGACCCGCACCGTACGCGTCAGGATCTCGCCGACCGCGATGAGCACCTGGTCGCCGATGACGTGCGAGTGGGTGTCGTTGACCCGCTTGAAGTGGTCGATGTCCACCATCACCGCGGACTGCTCGCCGCGAGCCGCCGCGAGCCGGTCGGCGAGCGCACGACGGTTGTACAGGCCGGTCAGCGGGTCCTGACGGCTGAGCAGCGTCGCGCGTTCGGCCTCGCTCGCGAGCCTCAGCGCACGGACCCGTGCGTCCAGCCCGTCGAACCACGCCGACCGTTCGGTCCAGCGCTGCCGAAGCAGCTGCTGGAACCGGGTCGACGCCCGCTCGAGCGCCGGATGGGGCCCGTGCTCGATCACGTCGAGCTCCTGGAGCGCGACGTCCGCCATCGACGACCAGATCACCCGGTTGGTCTGGGTCGCCGCCTCCCACGCGGTCGTCAGGAAGTCCCGGGCACGGCGGTGGTCGCCGAGGGCGACGTGCGCGCGACCGCACGCGAGCGATCGAAGGATCCGCTCGGACCGGTGCGGGCCGAGCGGGATGTCGTCGACGATCAGCCGGAACGCCGTCGCGACGGCGCCGTGGGCACCGAGCATCTCGAGGGCGAAGAGCCGGCCCCACTCCGCGACGGCCGAGAGGCTCGGGTCGCCCTCCGACTCCTGGAGCGCCCGGCGCATCTGCGTCGCCCGGGACAAGCAGGTCACGAAGTGCGGCGCGGCACCGTCGTCGTCACCGACGAGGACCAGCAGCGAGCCCCACTCGGCGTGGGTGAGCAGCGACTCGCTGAGGACGTTCGCGCGACCGCGTCCCCCGAGCATGACCGCAGCACGGGTCAGCAGGTCGTCGCTCGCCTCGTAGAGCATCATGCTGCGCATCCCGATGCCCGTGATCGTCGCGCCGGACAGCTGGTTGTAGGACCGACCGTCCAGCTCTCCGAGCAGCACCTGCGCATGGGCGAGGTCGTCGATCGCCCGGGCCGCATCGCCTCGCCCGGCGCTCGCGTTCGCGCGCAGCGCGAGGGCCTTCGCCTTCCAGAACGGCAGGTAACGGCCGGGTGAGATGGCGACCAGGCTCTCCGCCGCACCGAACGCCTCGTCGTAGCGCCCGAGCTCGCACAGCCCCAGACCGGCGATGAACCAGGCGTACCGCTCGGTCAACCGGTCCCCCGAGGCACGGCACAGCGCGACCAGGGCGCGGCACAGGAGGACCGCCTGCTCGGCCCGTCCCCCGACGTACGCCGCATGGGCGTCGTCGGCGAGCGCGTCGAACGGACCGAACTCGCCGACGAGGACGAGGTCGCGCGGTGCGGTCATGCCATGACCACCGCCCCAGGTCTCATCCGCGGCCCCGAAGGCCCGGTACCTCAGCGTTGTGCACGGTTCACGGCCGAGATGATCGCCTTGAGCGAGGCGGTCGTGATCGACGGGTCGATGCCCACTCCCCACAGCGTCTCGTCACCCACGGCGCACTCGACGTAGGCGGCCGCAGTCGCGTCGCCGCCCGACGCGAGCGCGTGCTCGGCGTAGTCCAGCACCGCGACCGTCACCCCGATGGACCCCAGCGCGTCGACGAACGCGGCGATCGGGCCGTTGCCGGTCCCGTGCAGGGTTCGCGGCACGCCCGCGTCGACCAGGTCGACGGCCAGGGAATCGGCCTCGTCGGTCGAGCTCTCGACCCTCGTCCCGCGCAGGGCGAACCTTCCCCATGGCTCGAGGCGTCCGCCCGGGACCGCCGGGAGGTACTCGTCGGAGAAGATCGTCCAGAGGTCGTCGGCCGTGACCTCGGAGCCGAACGTGTCGGTGTGCTTCTGCACGACGTGCGAGAACTCGATCTGCAGCCGTCGCGGCAGGTCGAGGTCGCGCTCCGACTTCATCAGGTAGGAGATCCCGCCCTTGCCCGACTGGGAGTTGACCCGGATGATCGCCTCGTAGCTGCGCCCGACGTCCTTCGGGTCGATCGGCAGGTACGGGACGGCCCAGACGAGGTCGTCGACCGTTCCACCCGCCGCGTCGGCAGCGACCGCCATCGCGTCGAGGCCCTTCTTGATGGCGTCCTGGTGCGAACCGGAGAACGCCGTGAAGACGAGGTCCCCGCCGTAGGGGTGGCGCTCGCCGACGGGGAGCTGGTTGCAGTGCTCCACGGTCCGGCGGATGCCGTCGATGTCCGAGAAGTCGAGCTCGGGATCGATCCCCTGGCTGAACAGGTTCATCCCGAGCGTCACCAGGCAGACGTTCCCGGTGCGCTCCCCGTTGCCGAACAGGCACCCCTCGATGCGGTCCGCCCCGGCCAGGTACCCGAGCTCCGCGGCGGCGACGCCCGTGCCGCGGTCGTTGTGCGGGTGGAGCGACAGCACCACGTCCTCGCGGTAGTGCAGGTGCCGGCTCATCCACTCGATCGAGTCCGCGTAGACGTTCGGCGTGGCCATCTCGACGGTGGCCGGCAGGTTGACGATGACCGGGTGCTCGGGCGTCGGCTGGAAGACGTCGAGCACGGCGTTGCAGACGCGGACGGCGAACTCGAGCTCGGTCCCGGTGAACGACTCCGGCGAGTACTCGTAGAAGACGTCGGTGCCGGGGATCGTCTCCTCGTACTTCTTGCACAGGTGGGCACCGGAGACGGCGATGTCGACGATGCCGTCCTCGTCGGACCGGAACACGACCTCGCGCTGCAGCGTCGAGGTCGAGTTGTAGAGGTGGACGATCGCTTGCTTCGCCCCGGCGATCGCCTCGTAGGTGCGTTCGATCAGGTGCTCACGCGACTGCGTCAGGACCTGGATGACGACGTCGTCGGGGATGCGGTCCTCGTCGATGAGCATCCGGACGAAGTCGAAGTCGGTCTGCGACGCCGACGGGAAGCCGACCTCGATCTCCTTGAAGCCGATCCGGACGAGCAGCTCGAACATCTCGAGCTTGCGCTGCGGGTTCATCGGCTCGATCAGCGCCTGGTTGCCGTCCCGGAGATCGACCGCGCACCACCGCGGAGCCTTCACGGCATGCGCCGAGGGCCAGGTCCGGTCCGGCAGGTCGACGCGGAACTGCTCGTGGTACGGGCGGTACTTGTGCACCGGCATGCCGGAGGGCTGCTGAGGGTTGCGTTCGTTGGTGGTCATCGCGTCGTTCCTTCGCTTGCGGGGTCCTGTCGGTATCCATCAGCCGGCACACCGACCACCGCGGCGAGAGTCCGGCTAGAAGGACTCGCCGCGGCGACGAAGGAGCAGCAGAGGCTGCGCGTAGCACACGGTCGACACTGTACGCGCAGGCCCCCGCCCGTTGTCGAGCACGTCCACGGATCGGAAGCCGCCCGCAGGCTCCTGACGTCGCCGAACGGCCGGACTCACCCGCGTCACCCGGGCAGCGCGACGACGAACGAGACGTCACCGAGCAGCACCCGGGCCCCGCTGCGCACCCGCACCCGGGTGCTCGGCACGCAGATCACCTGCTGGCCGTCCGGGAGCGTGACCACGGTGCCGTTCGTCGACCCCCGGTCGACGACCCACGCACCGCGCTCGTCGACCACGAGCGCGAGATGCGTCAACGAGACCGACCGCGCCGGGTCGCGGACGGTGATGAGCTGGGCGACCCCCTCGCCCGCCGCCGGTCGCGGGTCACGCCCGAGCAGCGCGGTCCCCCGGATCGTGATCCTGCGCCCGTCGGAGAGATCGATCCGCACCGATGCCGCGCCGCGCGCGCCGATCCCGCGCGGGTGCCCCGGGTCGCCCTCGCCCGGCGACGTCCCTGCCGGCGGGTCCGTCGCCGGCGCCGGGAAGTCGGGCACGCGCGCGATCACCTCCGGGGTCGGCCGGGCCGCGACGACCGGTGCCTCGGGTCCGTGGCGCGGCGGTGACGGGACCAGACCCACAGAGGCGGCGCCTGGCCGCGGATCGGCCGGAGCGGCGTCCGGCCGGTGCACCGACACCGCTGTCGTCCTTGTGGGGACCGTCGGGCTCGTCGGGTCCGTCGTCCCCGTCGTCCCCGTCGTCCCCGTCGTTCCCGTCGGGTCCGTCGGGTCCGTCGGGTCCGTCAGGTCCGTCGGGTCCGTCAGGTCCGTCGGGTCCGTCAGGTCTGCGGGTCGCCACGCAAGCGTCGTCCAGTCCGAGGCGGTCGACCGTGCACGCGGAGCGACACGGCCGCCCGAGACCGCCGCCGACAGCACCACGCCGAGGCGACGCCACGCGGCGACGAGACGCTTCTTCGCTGCGACGCGGCGGGTCCGCCCCGCACCACGCACTCCTGAGGTCGGCATCGCGTGCGCCCTCAGCGGACTCGCCGGAGGGAGGCGAGGGACAGCCTCGCCCGCAGCCGCCGCCACCGCGACATCCCGTGGTCCAGCGCTGCGACCGTCGTCGCCACGTCCGCCCAGTACGCGTCCACCGCGGCGTCGTCCGGCGGACGTGCACCGAACACGGCCTCGTCGGTCCGGTCCGCGAGCGCGAGCCAGACCGCAGGCTCCGCCGTCGCCACGCGCGCACCGGTGTCCCCCGCGAGCGCGAGCGCGATCTCCCGGCGCGTCGCCAGCGGCGGCGGCGGGCGACCGTGATCACGCGCGGCGTCCAGGACCTCCGACCAACCGCCCACGACCCGGGTCACCGGGTCCGGTGCCGAGTGACGCCGCCGCAGCCGACGACGCTTGGCACCGAGCACCAGCGCCGCCGGCAGGACGAGGAGCACGAGCGGGAACGCCGCGAGCCCCCCACCACGGCGACCGTGTGCCACACCGATGTCCCCTGGCCCGCGTGACGCGCCTCGTCGACCTGGGGCTGCTCGAGGTCGTCGTTGGGCGCGTTCACCGGGGGCGCGGGCGGTGGCGGCGGCTGCAGCACCTGCGGGTCGGCCTCGGGCTGCTGCGCCTGGGTGTCCTTCTGGGGCGTCCGGCTCTCGGGCGGGGTCGGGTAGAACGGCACCCAGCCGTACCCGGCGAACGCGATCTCGACCCACGCCTGGACCTGCGCGCCGGTGAACGTGATGGACGGTGCCCCGGCCTGGGCGTCCGTCGGGACGAACCCCAGGACGACACGCGCGGGCAGCCCCATCTGCCGGGCCATCAGCGCCATCGCCGAGGCGTACTGCTCGCCGTCGCCGACCATCAGCCCCCCGCCGAGCAGCGTCGCGATCCGGTTCGCACCGTGACCGGCGAGCGACGGGTACTCGCCCGCGTCGGTCTGGCCGTCGCTGAAGTACCCCTTGTCGGCGAGGGCCTTCTGCAGGCTCCGCGCGACCAGGACGGGGGCACCGGCCGTCCGGGCGATCTCGGCGGCACGCACCCCGACCACGTCCGGGACGTCCACCGCCGGGGGCAGGACCACGTTCGCCGCAGGCGCACCACCGACCTCGGTGTCGTCCGGAACGGGCGGCAGCACGGCGTCGATCGTGTAGGACACCCCGTCGGACAGCCCGCCGGTGAGGACCGCAGCCCCCGTCGCGTCGTTGTAGCGCAGTCGCTCGGCCGTCCCACCGGCACCGGTGAAACGGAACGAGGTGGCGTCGCCGACGGTCGGGAGCCACACCCCGGACAGCGCGCGGATCTGCACGCCGACCGTCACGGGCTCCCCACGCACCGTCTCCGCGATCGTGCTGCCGACCCGGCGGAACTCCCCCGAGCCCTCGGCGGCGCGCCCTCCTGCGACGTTCCACACGACCCCGTCGAACGCGTCGAGCGTGGCCAGCCGCACGGTCGCCCCCTTCGGCAGCCCGGTGACCGTCAGCAGGTCGGTGTCCTTCTGCTCCTTCACGAACCGTCGGAAGGCGGACAGCGGGCTCTTGAAGTCGCGAGGGTCGAACGGCGGGGTGATCTCGTCGCGCAGCACGTACCGTGCCGACTCGCCGCCCACGACCGGGCCGAGCACCGTGCCGGACCCCACGGCCACGCCGATCACCACCACCAGCGACAGTGCGCGGCGCGGCTGCAGGCCACCGGTACGCCATGCGGCCCAGATGACGAGCCCGACCGAGAGCACGAGCCCCACCGGGAGCGGGACGACGGCGGTCGCGGTCCCGAGCAGCACCGCGGCGACGAGCACGGCAGGCGGCACGAGGGCAGCGGCCGCACGCGCACCTCGAGCCCGGGAGCGCCACGCCGCACCGAGCGCGAGCGCCGCACCGCACAGTGCCAGGACGAACGGCGCGACCAGCACGGTGCCGGTGTCGCCCAGCGGCGGGTCGAGCGTCAGCACCTGCTTCCACGACGTCACGACCCCGGCGGCCAGGCCGGTGAGCGCGGCACCGCTCGGCAGCACGTGGGCCGTCATCATCCGCGGGGCGGCGACGGCGCCACCGATGCCGAAGTAGACGAGCACCAGGACCGCGACCACGCCGAGGCCGGTCCACCGCCGCCACGCGCCGAGGGCGGCGACCCCCGTGCCGAGGGCCAGGCCGGCGGCGATCGCACGCCACGCAGGTCCCGCCCCGAACACCGGCACGAGAGGCGTCAGGGCGAGGGCGAGCGCACCGACGAGCACGACGACGTCGACGAGCGCACCTGCGCGACCGATCCGGTGGGGGCTCGGCCGGGCAGCGGCGTTCACGACCCCACCGCCAGCAGCGCCTGGGGGAGGTCGGCGAGGTCGCCGAGCGTCACGAACGACACCCCGCGGCGGGTGCGGACCGAGAGCGGCACGCCGACCGAGCACCCGACGACGACCGTGCGCACCCCGTGCAGCACGCGAACGGCGGCAAGGATGTCGGCCTCCGGCACCACCGAACCCAGGACGACGATCACGGCGGACGCGTCGGGGGCCCGGCGCGCGCAGATGGCCGCGAGGTCGGCCACTCGCGGCTGGTCGTCACCCATGACCAGCCCTGAGCAGTCGTCGAGCAGCAGCACGCTGCTCGAGGACCGGAGGACCGACTCCCCGGCGCACGCCGTCAGCCCGCGCTCGTCGCGGACGGTCCCCACCCCGATCGACGCAGCGACGGAGACGGCGAGCTCGAACTCGGCGTCGTCGGAGAAGTCCTCGGTGCACGTGGCGAGGGCCAGGGCCGTGTGCGTCCGTCGGGTGTCCTCGTACTGGCGCACCATCAGCTGGCCGGTCCGCGCGGTGGTCTTCCAGTGGATGTTGCGGCGGTCGTCCCCGGCGACGTAGACGCGGAGCGCATGGAACGACATGTCGTTGTTCGACAGCTCGCGCGTCGACTGCCCCTCGAGGTCACGCAGGACGCCGGCGCTCGCCCCCGTGAGCGCGACGACCTCAGGATGGACGTAGAGCTCGATCGTGTCCGTCCACCGCACGCGTCGACGCAGCAGTCCCAGAGGGTCGCCGCGCACCGACCGGACCGGTCCGACGGTGATCACGCCACGGCGCGTCGTCGGGATGGAGAACACGTCCTCGTGCACGGCACCCGGGACCATCCACGGCAACGCGAACGTGGCCGACCCCGCGCCGACGGGCAGCTCGACCCGTGCCGGCAGGAGGCGCCTGCGCGCCGTGCTGACCACCTCGACACGACCGAGCGCACGCTGACCGATGCGCACCCGCGTGTCGACGAGCTCGAGCGTCACGGCGTACGACGAGCGCCCGACCGCGAAGACGAGCGACACCAGGAACAGGACGAGCAGCACCGCCCCCGCGGTGGCCACCTCGACCCAGCCGCGCTGCCACCCGACCGCCAGCGCCCCGGCACCGGCAGCCAGCACCACCCAGCCGGTCGACGTGACCGGCAGCCGCGGCCGTCGCACTCAGTCCACCCGAACCACGGGTGGCGGCGTCTGCGCGACCACCCGGGACAGCACCGCCGCGGCGGTCACCCCCGCGAACTCCGCCTCGGTCTCGAGGACGATCCGGTGCGACATGACCGGCAGCGCGAGCTCCTTCACGTCGTCCGGCACGACGAACGTGCGCCGCTTCGACGCCGCCCACACCTTCGCGCACCGGACGAGGGCGATCCCCCCGCGGACGCTGACCCCGACGGCCGCCTGCGGGTCGGCACGGGTCGCCTCGATCAACGCCGCCACGTAGTCCAGGATCGCGGCGTCGACATGGACCCCGGCGGCCAGCTCGGCCATCTCGCCGACGGCGACGGTGGTGATCCTCGGGAGCAGGCTCGCGGTCCTGTCACGGGCCGCCGAACCGGCCAGGATCTCGACCGTCGCGGCGCGGTCCGGGTAGCCGAGCGAGGTCTTGATGAGGAACCGGTCGAGCTGCGCCTCGGGGAGACGGTAGGTCCCCGCCTGCTCGATCGGGTTCTGCGTGGCGATCACCATGAACGGTCGTCCGACGGTGTGCGACACCCCGTCCACCGAGACCCTCGACTCCTCCATCACCTCGAGCAGGGCGGACTGGGTCTTCGGCGACGCCCGGTTGATCTCGTCGGCGAGGACGACCGACGCGAAGATCGGCCCCGGGTGGAACTCGAACGCACCGGTCCCCTGGTCGTAGATCGTGACACCGGTGACGTCCGACGGCAGCAGGTCGGGGGTGAACTGGATCCGGCCGTGCGTCCCCTGCACCGTCGCGGCGATCGCCTTCGCGAGAGAGGTCTTGCCCGTGCCGGGGGCGTCCTCGAGGAGCAGGTGCCCCTCGGCGAGCATCGCCGTGAGCGCGAGCCGCACGACGTGCTCGTTCCCGAGGACGGCCTGGCCGACGTTGTCCACCAGGATGTCGAACGTCTCGGCGAACCATGCGCTCTGCTCGGGTGTCATGCGACTTCTCTCTCTTCGGTCGTCCGCGGCACGCCCTCGGCCGGTCACGCTGCGCTGCTCGTCGGGAGCACGTGGATCTCGCTCACCCCGCCGGTGCAGCGACGGTGGTCGTCACCGCGACGGCGGTCGTCGTGCTCCAGCCGAGCGCGTTGTCGGCCTGCACCTCGACGGTGTGGTCCCCGGGATCAATCGACACGCGCACGCCGTCAGTTGAGGCGGGGACCGTGCGCCAGCCCACCGGGAGCCCGTCGATCCGGTACCGGACGCCACGGATCGCCAGGCCACCGGTGCCCTGCGCACCCCAGTGCACCGTGATCTCGCCGGCGACCGTCGTGTCCACCGTGACCGTCGGCTGCTGCGGGACCGTCGTCGGGGTCGCGGTCACGGTCGCCCAGTCGCTGCACGCCGCCTTCGTGTTGCACGCGCGCACGCGGACGGTCGTCGCGGTCCCCCGATCAGGCCGGTCGCCGTGAACGTGGTGCCGGTGACCGGTGTGGGGTACCCGTCGACCTCGTAGTGGTCGATCGCGATCCCGGTGCCGCCGGTGTCCGCCGGTGCGACCCAGGAGAGCGCCAGCTGGCCGGAGCCCCACGGGGTGTCGGCGGCCCGCACGTCCGTCGCGGTCACCGAGGTCGGCGTGCCGGGGGCGCTCCAGATCTCGCCCGTCGTGGCGCCCCACGCCGACCAGCCGGCCTTGTTCTTGGCCCGCACCGCGAACGTGTAGGTCTGGCCACGCTGGGCGTCGGGGAGCTGGTACGAGAGCGTCGTGCCGTCCAGGCTCAGCGCGGCCCCTCCGTCGACCGTCAGCTCGTAGCCGCTGACGGTGTCGCCGTGATCGGGTGGCGTCGTCCAGGTCACGGTGATGGTGCCGGTGCCGAACGACCCGGTGTCCTGCTGCGTCGCCGTCGGGGCGGGCGCGTCCGGGGGCGCCGCAGGAGCCATCGGGGCGGACGCCGGGCTCCAGTCGCTCGGGTCCGGGGCCCGGTTCACCGCCCGGACGCGGACGGTGTACTGCTTGCCGTTCGTCAGTCCGGTGAAGGTCGTGGTCGTCGCGGTCGAGGTGAGGGCGGCGGGTCCGCTGTCGGGGCTCGGGCTGATCTCGACGGCGTACGACGTCACCGGTGATCCCGCACTGGCCGGCTGCTGCCACGTCGCCGTGAGCTGGCCGTCGCCGAAGGTGAGCGTCGGTGCCGCCGGTGCGTCCGGTCGGGTGTCGGGCCGCAGCGGCACCGACGACGGGCTGTCGTCCGACCACCCGACGGCGTTCTTCGCCGCGACCGTGAAGGTGTACTCGACGTTGTTCGTGAGGGTGTCGACGGTGCAGGTCGTGCTGACGCACTCGGTCACCACGGCCGCACCCCCGGCCGTCGGGGTCGCGGTCACGCGGTACCCGGTGATCGGCTCACCGTTGATCGCCGGGGCGTCCCACGCCAGGACCACGGTGTGGTCACGCACCTCGACGCGACGCGGTGCGGTCGGGGCGTCGGGGCGCCCGCGGACCACGGTGACGACACGTCCCTCGACGACCCGATCGGGATCCCCGGTGGCGTCGCGGACGCTGTAGCGGGTGATCATCGTGCCGATGAACCCGGCGGCAGGCCGGACCACCACGTTGCTCCCGCTCACGACCGCTGTCCCCGCCCCCCGGCGTCTCGACGACCGCCGACACCACCGTGAGAGGAGTGTCCGGGAACGGGTTGTACGAGCCGGCGAGCACGGCGATGGTGCGGTCCTGCCCCTCGACGCCGTCGGGGACCTCGTGGTCGGCGACCCGGGCCAGCGGCCGGGAGCTCGCGATCACCCGCAGCTCGACACGGACGCCCATGGTCCCGCTGCGCCCGTAGCCGAGCGACAGGGACAGGCTGCCGGTGGTGCCCTTGGCCGTGCTCTGGCCGGCACTCACCCGCAGCACGGACCCCTCGAGGGTCGCGGTGAACCCGGCGGGCACCGCCGACGTCAGCAGGAACGCGTACGGGACGACGGTGCCGTTCGCGTCCGACGGCCCGGTCGTGAACGCGGCGAGGTCGACCGACACCGCCGCCTCGCCGGGCGAGACCTCGATCACCGACGGGTCGAACGTCGGCGGGTAGTCGTCGACCGCGTAGACGCTGATCGGCAGCGTGAGCACCTGGGTGCGCGCCGAGGGGTCGGACGCCGAGGCGCCGTCGGTGACCGGGACCGTGATCGACGCCGGACCCGCGTAGCCGGGCGCCGAGGTGAAGGTCAGCGTCGTCGGGTCCACCGTGAGCGGACCGCCGTTCCACTTCGTCGCGGTCACCGCCGCCGGGTCGGCGATCCGCGCGACCTTGCCCGGGGCGACCTGGACCTGCTCGGCCAGGGAGATCGTCAACGGCTGGCCGGACGCCACCCTGAGCGCGGGTGCCTTCGGGCGGCGCACCGGAGGGAAGTCACCGAGCGCCGGGACGGTGATGAATGCGTACGTGCTCACGCCACCGGCCTGCGGGTTCGTGTTCGTCAGCAGGTACGGGAGGGTCTGCGCATGGTCGACGAGCGTCACGACGACCTTGTCCGCGGCATCGACACGCGCCACCGCCGAGGCAGAGGCCGGGACCGAGACGGCGAGGTCACTCAGCGGGCCGCTCGGGTTCTGGGCCACCGCGAGGACGTCGACCTCGACGCTCGTCCGGTTGAGCGTGTCGGTCGCCGGCACCACGACGTCCCTCGCCACCGGCGGAAGGTACGGCGCTGCCGGATCCACCGTCACCATGAGCACCGCGGTCGCGGTCGACCCCCGGGCGTTCGAGGCGCTGTAGACGATCGGGTACACGCCGGCCGTGTCGGGGGCGACCACGATGATCCGGCGGCCCTCGACGCGGGCGTCGACGCCTGCCGGGAGGCCGAGTGTCTCGGACAGGGTGAGCTCCCCGCCGTTCGGGTCGATGTCGTTCGCCAGGACGCGCACCTCGACCTGCTGACCAGGACGGACGGTCACGGCGTCGTCGCGCGCGATCACCGGTGCGGCATCGCGCGGTCGCGGGCTGATGCCCACCCGGATCGTGCCGATGGCCCGCTGACCGACCCAGTCCTCGACGGCGTAGGTGAAGGTGTCCGTCCCGACCTCGCCCGGCAGCGCCTCGTACTCGATCCAGTCCGCACCGACGCCGGTGATGCGCCCCTTGAGCGGCGCCTTGTCCTCACCGAGGAGCACGACGCCGTCGCCGTCGGGATCGATGCCCACGAGCGGGATCGGGATCCGGATGTTCTCGCCCTGGAAGACGCGGGCCGTGACGTCGCGCGGCAGGGGCGGGGACTTGGTCGTCGGGTCGGACGCGTGGACGTCGACCGTGAGCTGCGCCGACGTGACGTTGCCGGCCGTGTCCTGGACGCTGAACGTCGCGTGGACCGTCATCGGCGTGCCGGTGGCCTGGTAGCGGAGCACGTCGCCGGTCACGAACAGCAGGCCCTGGCCGGGGCCGAGCGGTTCCGCGAGCTGCCGGACGACGGTGAGCCGGTCGCCGTCCGGGTCCTCGGCGTGGTCGAGCACCGGGATCGTCACGACCCCGCCGGTGCGCACCGCGACGCTGATGTTCTCGACCACCGGCGCCTGCTGCGCGGCGGATGCCGGCACGGGCTGGACGACGACCTCGCTCGTCGCCGCCGCCACCCCGTTCGACACGGTGTAGCCGACGCGGACCGGAGCCTCCAGGACCCGGGTCGACGAGATCTCGAGGAGCTGGTGCCCGATCACCGCGACACGCAGGCCTGACCCGTCGGGGACGTCGATCGACTGCAGCAGGAGCACCCCACCACTCGGGTCGACATCGTTGACCAGGGGGTTCACCGTGACGTCGCCACCCGGCGGGAGCAGCGCGAGGTCACGCACCGCGATGGGCGGGTCCGGCTTCGCGGGCCACTCGCGGACGTCGATCCGGGCGAGCCCCGTCGCCTGCTGAGGAGACGCGGTCACGAGGAACGAGACGTAGTACGTGCCCGGCCGGGCCGCGCTGAAGGTGAACGTGCCTGCGGTGAGGTCGGACGTGATCGTGGCTCCGGGGACGTCGTCGACGCCGGCGAGCCGCGCCTGCTCCTGAGAGGTGGACCGCACCGAGTCCAGCGGGTGGATCGTGACGGGTGCGTCGACGTAGGTCACCGCCATCACCGGGTCGATCACCGGTGGGACCGAGCCGGCCGGGCGCACGTCGACGTTGAGGACACCGGTCACGGTGTCCGTGCCGTCCGAGACCGCCAGGGTGACCTGGGTGCGGCCCAGGGTCTTCCCGGTCGCCAGGTAGGTCACGGACCCGTCCTGACGGAACCTGACCGTCCCCTCGGTGGCCGAGGCGCTCAGGAGCAGGAGGTCGTCGCCGTCCGGGTCGCCGAAGTCCGCAAGCACCGCATAGGTGGCCTGGCCGCCCTGGTCGACCGCCAGGGATCCGATGCGGAGCTGGACCGGGGCCGCGTTGACGCCCGCACCGTGCACGGTGAGCTCGACCGTCGCCGTCGACGGTGCGTTAGCCCCGCGTCCGTCGGTGATCGTGTAGGTGAACCTGACGGTCCCGGTCGCACCCGCCGCCACCGAGACCTGCAGCTCACGGCCGCCGTACACCAGCTGGAGCGTCCCGAACGACGCCGGGATGCCGTCGAACTCCGAGATCGCGAGGATCCCGCAGTCCGAGGACGAGTCGTTGTCGATGACCGGGAGGATCGCCGTGCGCCCGGGTCGGACGCCGAACGCGTCGTCGCGCGCCGTCGGCGGCGCGGACCGTGGCGTGCACTCGGTCGCGAGGGTCTGCTGGGTCCGGCTGCCGTCGGCAGGCGTGCTGCTGTTCTCGGGCGCGGTCTCGGGCACGATGTCCTGCCAGTTCGGCTCCCGGGCGCTGGCGTCCACGAGCGGCAGCCACAGCCGCCCTCGGCGGGAGTCGTTGAGCGCGACGACCGACCGGTTGACCCGGAACACGATGGTCGCGTCCGACGCCAGCCCCTCGAGCGTCTCGAGCTCGGGCCCCTGACCTGCGCACATGCTCAGGTAGTTGGAGCCGCTCGACGCCCACGCGGCGTGCACGCACCCGTTCACCAGGACGGGAGCGGCCGGAGCCCCCGACCCCCGGTCGAGTACCGGGTCACGGCCCCGCTGTCGAGGTTCACGGACGCGAGCGCGGTCCGTCCGGAGACGAGCACCGCGTCCGAGCGTGGCCCGGGCTGCTGGAGGACCAGGCCGGTGCCGAGCGCCGAGAGGTCGACCGTCCGACCGGGCAGGAGCAGGGTCTGCGCGCTCAGCCCGACCGGCACGTCACCGACCGCGGTGAGCGCGTCGAGCCGGACGGCGGCCCCGTCCCCCAGGGTCCCGTCCGCCCGTCCGCTGACCGTGCCCCCCGCCCTGACGAGACGTCGGATCTGCCCATCGGCCGCCCTGACCGCCAGCACGGCGCCGCTCGTGGCCGCGACCGCCCGACCGCCCTCCCCGAGGGTGAGGTCCGGCGCCCGCCCTGTACCGAGCCGGTCGAGCGTGTCGATCCCGGTGATGCGCGTGGCGCCGTCGACCGGGTCGACCGACACCACGGTCCCGGCGGCCATGGTCACGACCGCGGTCGCCCCGACCGAGGTCGCCGGCCCGAGCGTCACCGTGGCCGGGTCGACCCGCGCCACGGTCCCGTTCTGGGTGAGCAGGACGTCCTCGGCGTCCTGCAGGACGTCGAACGTCGGG
This sequence comes from Cellulomonas sp. P24, assembly GCF_024704385.1. Classification (NCBI taxonomy): domain Bacteria; kingdom Bacillati; phylum Actinomycetota; class Actinomycetes; order Micrococcales; family Cellulomonadaceae; genus Cellulomonas; species Cellulomonas sp. P24. Next base: position 3,598,923 of record NZ_JAJDFX010000002.1, on the reverse strand, counting down.
GTGGAGGTCACGACGCCACCGTTGAGCTCGTCGATCTGGGAGTTGAGCCGACCGAGCTTGAGCGCCGTCGCGTTCGTCAGCCACACGCCGCCGTCGTTCAGGTCGAGCCGAGCGACCGGCGATCCGGGGTAGACGACCACGAGCACGCCCAGCACCACGGGTGCCACGACCACCGCCGCTGCCGAGGTCCAGCGGCGTCTGCTCCGGCCGGGCCGGACGACGTCCCTCCACCGCTGTCGCAGGTGTGCTGCCGCGCCGGGCCACGACGTCATCGCACGCACCCGAGGACGGGCGTCGCCGACGCGCGACCATCGGCCCGGACGATCGACACCTCGATGCAGACCTCCGCCGCCGGGGTGCTCGGCGTCGGTCCGCGCTGCGCTGCGACCGGGACGGTGACCGTCGGCGCCGACACGAGGGCGAGCACCGGCTCCGTCGTCGCGGTCCGCAGCCCCCAGAGGTAGTGGTCGTCCGGCTTGGGCGACGGGTTGGTCCAGGTGAACGTCACCGAGCCGTCCGCCGCGCGGCTCCCCGTCAACCCGGTCGGGCTCGGGACGTCGTCGACGACGATCGTGGTGGAGGGGTCTCCCGACCCGAGCGGGCGGGCCGGCGCGTGCGCGGCACCGTTGACCGCGATCCCGATCGCGACCAGTGCGCCGGCGACGACGAGCCCCGCGGCGATGCCGCTCGCGCCACGCGGGAGACGTCGCCGGGTCGCGTGCTCAGCGGTCAGGACATCGGCCCCCCGCAGGCGTGCACGCCTCGTCTCGGCCTCCGCGCCCGGCTCGGCGGCGTCGGCGGCGGGCGTCGCGACGTGGGTCGTGTCGGGCATCACGACGGGCGTCGGCGCGACCAGTGGCTGCGGGCGGGTCTGCTCTCCCTCCGCATCGACCTGCACCACGGGCCGCACCCGGGTGGACTGGTCCACCTCGCGGAAGCCGTGCGGAGGCAGGACGTCCGAGACGGTCGCGGCCGGCGGCGCGGGGTCGTCCTCGATGTCGATGGCCGTCTGCGGCAGGTGGAGCTCGGCCTCGACCTCCCGGAACGCGCGTGCGACGGCCAGGGCGGACGGGAAGCGTCTGGCGGGATCCTTGTCCATCGCCCGGGCGAGGACCCGCTGCAGGGAGTCCGGGACGTCCCCGCGCCCGGTCGGGGGCAGCACCGCACGCTCGATCCGGGCGATCAGGTCAGGGGTCGAGTTGGGGCCGTCGGGGATCTCGAACGGCGACCTGCGCGCGAGCAGCGAGTAGACGGTCGCGGCGAGCGAGTAGACGTCCGCCCGCGCGTCGCCTGTCGGCTCGTCGGCCAGCAGCTCCGGCGGCGTCCACGGGACCGACATGCCGATCGACGACCCTTCGGCGAGCCCGATCGTCTCCGCGATCCCGAAGTCCGTCAGGGCCGGCCAGCCGAAGTCCGTCGTCAGGACGTTCGCCGGCTTGATGTCGCGATGCAGGATCCCGGCGCGGTGGGCGGTCTCGACGGCGGCGGCGAGCCGCACACCGATGCGCAGCGCCTCCGCGACGGCGATGCGCTCGGACCGGTAGCGGGCCCCCAACCCGGGGCGTGAGCAGTACTCCATGACCAGGTACGGACGGCCGTCCGACGCGATGCCGGCATGGTGGATCGTGACGATCGACGGATGGTGGGACAGCTGGGCCATGGTGTTGGCCTCGGACTGGAACCTGCGCTGCGACTCCGCGTCGAGGGAGCTGGACAGCAGCACCTTGACCGCCACGCGTCGACGTGGCAGCAGCTGCTGGTAGAGGAAGACGTCGGCGAACCCTCCGAGCCCGAGGACCCGGATGTACTCGTACCCCTGGATGACCGGGGGGTCCTGCGCCTCCCGCGACGCACTCATCATCCGCGCTCCACGGTGAAGGTCACCCCTTCTCCCAGGTCGACGACGGCACCGGGCCGCAGCACGGTCGGCTCACCCGGGTGGAGGCGACGCGCGGGCTCGCCGTACGGGGTGAGGAGGACCCCGTTGGTCGAGTGCAGGTCCGTGACGAGGACGTCGTCCCCCTCGACCCGCACCTCGGCGTGGGTGCGGGAGATGTCCTGCTCCGGGCTTGCGACCGTGACCAGTCGCGGGAGCTCGGCATTGGTGACCCGCGAGACCTGTGGCGCCCGGCCGAGCAGCACGGCACGGTCCAGCGCGACGACGAGTCCGGTCGAGAGCCGGAGCCGCGCCGGTGCGCCGGTGGACGACGGACGGGCCCCGTCACCGGAGGTCCGCTCGGCGGGCCAGGCACGCGGCTCCAGGGCAGCGGGGACGTCGGTCGCCCGTCGTCCGCCGAGGCGACCCCCGTTCGGGTCGCGGCGGCCGCTGTCGCCGAGGACGGCCGCAGGCGCGCCGACCCGCGGGCGTTCGATCGTCAGCTCGTCGACCTGGCTGCTGGTCGCGGCGGACCGGAGCTGGATCCGCACCGCGTCGGCCGTGACGACGGCGGCGAGCACCGGCAGGTGGATCCCCGACCTCTTGCGCCGGTCGACCCGCGCAGTCGGCACCGCGCGGACCCGCACGAGCTCGACGTCCTCGACGACCTGCTCGGTCAACGAGCCCGACGTGTGGCCGCCGAGCAGTGACGGGGCGCCGTGCGCGATCACCTCGACCTCGACGCCGCCACGGACGACCGCGCGGACGCGACCCCCGGCGATGTCGACGATCGCCAGGTCCGGGAGGTCGTCGATGCGCACCCGCTCGAACAGCGCCACCTGTCCGTCGAGGCCACCACCGCCACGCAGGTTCGCCCAGGAGTCGCGGACGAGAGCGGCGGGCGCCGACGGGTCGAGCATCACGACGAGCCCCTCCGCGACGATCGCGTACCACTCACCCTGCGTGTACTCGGGGATGATCATCGATCGCCCTCTCCCTCGTTCGTCTCGCCAGGACCGCTGGTCCCGGCGTCTTCCCCCACGTCGCCGCACGACGTGGTGCGACGCGATCGTGCCGGGACGGTCCGGTCACGTCTGTGTCATCGGCACCTGAGGCCACGTCCACGACCACGACGCTCACATTGTCTCGACCGCCTGCCGCGATCGCGCGGCTCACGAGCCCGCCGGCGGCGTCCTGCGGAGAGCGGTACTGGCGCAGCGCGTCGGCGATGGACCCCGGACCGAGCTCCCGGGACAGGCCGTCGGTGCAGATCAGCAGCCGATCGTGCTCTCCGGCCGGGATCATCCAGTAGTCCGGTTCGGACTCGCCGGTGGTGCCGAGAGCCCGGGTGATCACGTGCCGCTTCGGGTGCCCGTCGGCCAGATGGGCGGCCAGCTCGCCGCTGTCGACGAGCTCCTGCACGACCGAGTGGTCGACGGTGATCTGGTCGAGCACCCCGCCCACCCACCGGTACACGCGCGAGTCACCGATGTTGAACACGAGCCAGTACGCGCTCGCGCCGACCGACGTGACCGCCACGCCGGCGACCGTCGTGCCGGCGCGCGTGCCGGCGAGCTCCGCGACGAGACGCTCCCCGGTCCGCCGGAAGCACGCGTGGATCTCGTCGGGTGAGGCGACCTCCTGGCCGACGAGGCGTGCGAACTCCTCGACGGCCACCCGGCTCGCCTCGGCGCCGCCCGCCTCGCCCCCCATGCCGTCGGCGACCAGGAACACCGGCGCGGATGCGAGCAGGGCGTCCTCGTTGGTGTCACGTGACAGCCCACGGTCGGTGGCCGACCCCCATGTCGTCCGCACGCCGCTCCTCCTGCCGTCCGGACGCCCGCCCCGTGCCCGCGCGGCCGCGTTCGCCGCCGCGCATGCGGACGCCCTCAGATCCCGAGCTGGTAGATGCCCCAGTACGCCAGCACACCGAGAAGGACGACCACTCCGGTCAGCGGCAGCCAGAGCACCAGCGAAGCGAGGGTACCCCGCGCGAGGCGCGCTCCAGGGACCTGGCGCACCGACCGCATCCTGTCGATGAGCACGACGGCCGCGACGACGACGGCGATGCCGAGCATGCGCTCGGCCACCCACCCACCGGTCACGACCCAGGCGTCCTTCTCGTAGCTCACGGCGAGCTTCGCGACGGTCACGAGGTACCAGACGAGGGCGACGACGGCGGCCAGGGTGCCACCGGACACCGCGGCGAGCGGTGCAGCGAGGCCGGGGGCCAGTCGCCTCGACCGCAGCTGCGCCAGACCCCGACGGGTCCGTCTCCGGTTCGCCGCCCCGACCGTCGTGGTGGCCACGAGCTCGATGGCCGCACCGAGGAGGATCAGGGCGGCGGAACCGACGACCGAGGCCACGATCACGTCTCCGTCACCCAGCCACCGCGGGACCGGGACCGGGCCCGCCTCGTAGGTCTGCGTGGGTTGAGCGCCGGCGATCCGGGGCCACGCCGCCGCCGTGGCCGGGAGTCCACCGACCCAGTCCGTGAGGTCGCGCAGGAAGACCGGTGACACGGTGCCGTCCACGCGGAGCCCGTGGTTCGCGCCGGCGTAGTAGCGCACCGTGTAGTCCTCGTTCCCGGCGATCGCGGTGTCCTCGATGACCTGCTGGGCGCCCTGCACGATCGGCATCGACGCATCCGCGGTGCCGTACACCACCAGCACCGGCTGACGCATCTGGCGCAGGTACGGTGCGACGTCGAAGTCGACGTAGTCGAAGCCGCCACCGGGCGGGGTGATCCCCACCGCGCGCGGGATCGCCCGGAACACACCGTTCGGGACCCCGGTCCGGCGGAGGTAGTTGTCCGTCGCGAACGCCGCCTGCTGGCGGGGTGGGACGATCGGTGCCGAGACGAGGACGACGAACGCCAGCCCAGGGTCCTCGGCGGCCATCACCGGGATGATCCAGCCGCCCTCGCTCTCGCCGTACACACCGACCTTCGACGGGTCGACGTCCGGCTGGGCGCGCAGCAGGTCGACCGACCTCAGGTAGTCGCCGGCCATCGAGACGTAGTTCCGGTACCGGGTCGTGTAGTTCTCGAGCCGCTTGTTGGGCACCATCGCCACGATCCCCGCCGCCGCGAGCGCGTGCGCCTGGGCCAGGAAGGCCACGGTGAACTTGCCGGTGCCGGCACCGTGCACGAACACCACGCCGGGCCGCTTGCCGGGTGCCCCGACCGGCTCGCTGATCTGCGCCTCGACCGTGCCGCCGTCGAGCTGGACCGTCACGATCCGGGTACGGACCTCGTAGTGCTGCTCGGCCGGCGCATGCCCGATCGCGGTGTCGGTGGTCTGGACCTGGATCGGGTCCGTCAGGGGTACCGGGTTCCACTGCGGACCGGTGACCGCCCCGAAGATCGCCAGGATCAGCAGCCCGACCACGGTGCGGGTGAGGATCCGGTAGGGCACCTCGCGATCCTACGTGCTCACCGTCGGCCGGCTCAGAAGCCCATCCGGCCGAGCTGCTTGGGGTCCCGCTGCCAGTCCTTCGCGACCTTGACGTGCAGGTCGAGGAAGACCCGTGCGCCCAGAAGAGCCTCGATCCCCCGGCGCGCCTGGCTGCCGACCTCCTTCAGCCGGGCCCCGCCCCGACCGATCACGATGGCCTTCTGGCTGTCGCGTTCGACGTAGAGGTTGACCCGGACGTCGAGCATCGGCGGCCGGCCGTCGTCGGCACCTCCCTCGCGCGGCACGATCTCCTCGACGACCACGGCGAGCGAGTGCGGGAGCTCGTCGCGGACACCCTCGAGGGCGGCCTCGCGGACCAGCTCGGCGACCATCACGGCCTCGGGCTCGTCCGTCAGCTCGCCGTCCGGGTACAGGGGCGGGTTGACCGGGAGGTGCCCGACGAGGATGTCGGCGAGCACGTCCACCTGGTACCCGTCGACGGCGGAGACCGGGACGATGTCCGCCCACTCGCCGAGCGCGGCGATCGCGAGCAGGTGCTCGGTGAGCCGTCCCTTGGTGACGAGGTCGGCCTTGGTGGCGATCGCCACGACCGGTGGTCCCTGGCGACCGCTGGCGAGCTCGGAGAGCTGGGCGGCGATGTACCGGTCGCCGGGGCCCACCTTCTGGTCAGCAGGCAGGCAGAACCCGACGACGTCGACCTCGGTCAGGGTGTCGCGCACGAGGTCGTTGAGGCGTTCACCGAGCAGCGTGCGCGGCCGGTGGAGCCCGGGGGTGTCCACGAGGATCAGCTGGGCGTCCGCGCGGTGCACGATCCCGCGGATCGTGTGCCGCGTCGTCTGGGGCCGGCCCGACGTGATCGCGACCTTCTGCCCGACGAGCGCGTTGGTGAGGGTCGACTTCCCGGCGTTGGGTCGGCCGACCAGGCACGCGAAGCCCGCGCGGAAGGACTCCGGCGGGGTCGGGGGGCAGTGCTCATCGGTGTGCTCCGTGGTGCTCGTCGTCGGGCCTCTCGAGAGCGCTGAGCTCCTGAGAGGTGTCGGGGTCGTGCGGGTCGCTGATCCGCACCAGCAGCGTCGAGACCTGTCGTCGTCGCCCGTCGGCACGTTCCGCGACCAGGTGCAAGCCGTGGATGTCGCCCGTCGCCCCGGGGAGCGGCACCTTCCCGATGGCCTTCGCCAGAAGTCCACCGGCGGTGTCGACGTCGTCGTCCTCGACGTCGAACCCGAAGAGCTCGCCGAGATCGTCCTTGGAGAGCCGGGCCGGTACACGATACAGGCCGGCACCGAGGTCCTCGACCGGGACGACGCTCCGGTCGTGCTCGTCGACGAGCTCGCCGACGATCTCCTCGAGCGCGTCCTCGATCGTCACCAGGCCGGCGACCCCGCCGTACTCGTCCACGACGATCGCCAGGTGCGACGCCCCCTGCTGCAGCTCGCGCAGGAGGTCGTCGACCGGCTTGGACTCGGGGACGAACACCGCGGGTCGGGCGACCGAGGAGACCGGCTCGGTCGCCGACTCCGGCGCCGTGTGCAGACGCCGCGTGACGTCCTTCAGGTACAGCACCCCACGCAGGTCGTCGACCGAGTCGCCGATCACGGGGATGCGCGAGTAGCCGGAACGCAGCAGCAGCGCCAGCGCCTTGCGCAGGGGCGTGCCGGCCGTGGTGACGACCATGTCCGTGCGGGGCACCATGACCTCGCGCGTCAACGTGTCGCCCAGCTCGACGACCGAGCGGAACAGCATCCGCTCCTTGCCGTCGATCACGTCGGACTCACTGACCCGCTGGACCATGTCGCGCAGCTCGTCCTCGTCGATCTCGCCGTCGTGCGCGGCGATCGGCACGAGCCGACGGATCGGCACCGTGACGGCGACCGCAGCGGTCAGCAGGCGCGACAGGACGGTGAGGGTCGCGACCGGATGGTCCCGGCCCAGGGTCCGCGGGCTGAGCCGGACGAGGAGCAGCGCGACGACCGCGCAGACCAGGGCGGACACCAGCAGGACGATCCACCAGGTCGGGAGCAGCGTCGCGACGACGAGCGTGAGGCACGTGCTCGCGACCATCTCACTGATGATCCGGACGAACGCGGCGGACGAGGCCGTCCGGGCGGGATCCTCGGTGAGCTGGTGGACGCGCACCGAGCCCGGTCGACGCTCGGCCAGGAGGTCGCCGACCGCAGCGCGGGTCACCCGTCGTACGGCGACCTCGCCTGCGCTGAGGGCCGCCGCCAGCAGGATCCCGAGCGCGGCGAGGGCCAGCAGCAGGCCGACGGGTGCCGAGATCATCGGCCGGCGAGGAACGTGAGCAGCAGCGTTCGCTGGAGCGCGAACATCTCCTTCTCCTCCGCGGGCTCGGCGTGGTCGTAGCCGAGGAGGTGCAGGATCCCGTGCGTCGTCAGCAGCAGCAGCTCCTCGGTCGTGGAGTGCCCGGCCTCCCGTGCCTGCCGCGCTGCGACCTCGGGGCACAGGACGACGTCGCCGAGCAGCCCCGGCGGGGTGGGCTCACCCTCGCGTCCCGGTCGCAGCTCGTCCATCGGGAACGACAGGACGTCGGTCGGGCCCGGCTCGTCCATCCACTGCACGTGCAGCTCGGTCATCACGTCGGCCGTGACCATGACGACCGAGAGGTCCGTCTGCGGGTGCAGGTGCATGGCGTCGAGCACGAACCGCGCGAGCGCGGCGAACTCCGCCTCGTCGACGGCGACCCCGGACTCGTTGTTGACCTCGATGCTCATCGGGTGGGCTCCTCCCCCGTCGTGGACCGCGTGTCGGACCCGCCGGTCGGCGGCGTCCGGACGATCCTCGGCCCGTGGCCGTCGTCGTGACCGTGCCGGCTGTCCCAGCGCGAGTAGGCGTCGATGATCTCGCCGACCAGGCGGTGGCGGACGACGTCGCCCGAGTCCAGACGGCAGAACGCGACGTCGTCGATGCCCTCGAGGACGTGCTCGACGATCCGCAGCCCCGACGGCGCGCCCTGCGGCAGGTCGACCTGGGTCACGTCACCGGTCACGACGACCTTGCTCCCGAACCCGAGGCGGGTCAGGAACATCTTCATCTGCTCGGCCGACGTGTTCTGCGCCTCGTCGAGGATGACGAACGCGTCGTTCAGGGTCCGGCCACGCATGTACGCGAGCGGTGCGACCTCGATCGTGCCGGCCTCCATGAGCCGCGGGATGGACTCCGGGTCCACCATGTCGTGCAGCGCGTCGTACAGCGGTCGCAGGTAGGGGTCGATCTTCTCGCTGAGCGACCCGGGCAGGAACCCGAGCCGCTCGCCGGCCTCGACCGCCGGCCGGGTCAGCACGATCCGCGTGACCTGGCGCGCCTGCAGCGCCTGCACCGCCTTCGCCATCGCGAGGTACGTCTTGCCGGTTCCGGCCGGTCCGATGCCGAACGTGACCGTGTGCCGGTCGATCGCGTCGACGTAGTGCTTCTGCCCCGTCGTCTTGGGTCGGATCGTCCGCCCGCGCGAGGAGAGGATGTTCAACGAGAGCACGTCGGAGGGGCGGGTGGTCGCTGAGCTCGCGAGCATCTGCACCGAACGCGTGACCACGTCGGGACTGAGCGGCGCACCGTTCGCGGCCATCTCCACGAGCTCGTCGACCAGCCGGGCGACCAGGGCGACGTCTCCGGCCGGGCCGGCGAGCGAGATCTGGTTGCCCCGTGCGTGGATGTCGACGGCCTGAAACCCGCCCTCGATCGCCCGGAGGACCTCGTCGTCGCGGCCGAGGAGCTCGACCATCGACACCTCGGGGGCCACCGTGATCCGGTTCTCGACACGTGCGGCTGACCTGTCGCCGTGACCGCGTGACGCTGTGCTCTCCGCCATGTGCTCGGCTTGCGCCGCTGCGCTCCTTCAGTCACGCCTGTCGCCGTCCGACAGGGATGTCGTCGAGTCTACCGACGACTCGCGTCCGGGCACGGAGCGCGTCGCCGCGCCTGAAGGAGAGGGATCGGGGTACGTTCGAGGGACTCGCGAACCACGAGGCGTCGCTCCTCGGTGCCACGACGTGAAGGAGGGGACTGCCCATGAGCACGATCCGAGCCCGACGACGGGCACAGGCCGCAGCCGGGATCGTCACCCTGCTCGCGCTGGCGACCGTGTCCGGATGCGCGTCCACCGGGAGCACCGGTGCGACGCCGACCGGCACGTCGGCGTCCGCCGCACCGACGACGGCCACGGTGCCCCCGGCGACGGCGACGCTGTCGCCGCAGTCGACGGCGACCGACCAGCCGCTGCCCTCGAACCAGCCGTCCGCCGGCGTGAACGTGATCACGACGCCGATGCCGGGGTCGACGGTCTCCGGACCCGACGTCACCATCTCCGGCAGCGGCTCTGCCTTCGAGGGCACGCTGAACTGGGAGATCGTCCCGGCCGGCGGCACCACCCCGGTGGCCAGCGGCTTCACGAACGCCGGTGCGAACGGCACGCCGGGACCCTTCACGTTCACCGCGACCGTGCCGACCGGGACGCTGACAGTCGCCGTGTGGGAGCCGGACATGTCGAACGGCGAGTCCGGCACGACTCGGCACAACCTCGTGACGGTGACGTTCACCGTCTCCTGACGGCACGTCAGTCGGCGTGCGGACCGGTCATCCCCAGTAGCCGAGCCGTTGGGCGAGCAGGGCGAGAGCCACCGGTCCTGCCGTCGAGGTCCGCAGCACGTGCGGGCCGAGCCGCACCGTCTGGGCGCCCGCACCCTCGAGGGCGCTCACCTCGCGTTCGCTGATGCCGCCCTCCGGACCGACGACCACGAGGATCTGGGCGCCGGTGCGCGCCGACGGGAGACGGACCGTCGCGAGGGGCTGGTGGGCGTCCTCGTGCAGCACCAGGGCCGTCCCACCGCCGGCCACGGTGTCCGAGACACGCGCGACCAGCCCGGCGCCGTCCACCGCCGTTCCCACGACCGGCATGCGCGCACGGCGGGACTGCTTCGAGGCCGCACGTACGGTGCCGACCCAGCGTGCCCGGCTCTTGGCCGCGCGGTCGCCGCGCCAGACCACGATCGACCGATCGGCCTGCCAGGGCAGCACCTCGTCGGCACCGACCTCGGTCGCGGCCTCGATCGCGAGCTCGTCCCGGTCGCCCTTCGCGAGCGCCTGGACGAGCACCAGCCCGATCTCCGGCTCCGGCTCGACGACGTGCTCGCGGACCTCGAGGTGCACGCCCGTCGCGTCGACCGCGAGCACCACACCGCGGAGCCGCACGCCCGCCCCGTCGACGACGTCCACGCGCTCACCGGGAGCGCGTCGCTGCACGACGCCGGCGTGCCGGCCCTCGGCACCGTCGAGCAGGTACGTCGACCCGACCGTCGCGCCGTGCAGCGACCCCTGCTCGGCGAGGAACACCGGCGCGCTCATGCCGTTCCCGTCACGTCGACTGCCAGGTCACGCTCAACGCCCGCTGAGCTTGTCGCGCAGCTTGGCGAACACCCCCGGGTGCACCGCCGAGAGCCGCCCTTCCGGCCGCTGCTCCCCACGCAGCTCCGCGAGACGGCGCAGCAGCTCGACCTGCTCCTCGTCCTCCGGGGCGGGCACCTGCACCTCGATGTGCACGTCGAGGTCGCCCCGTCCGCCGGTGTGCAGGTGCCCGACGCCCAGCCCCTTGAGCGTGATGACCTGACCCGGCTGCGTGCCCGGTCGCAGGTCGATCTCCTGCATCCCGTCCAGGGTGTCCAGCTCGAGCACGGTGCCGAGCGCCGCCGCCGTCATGGGCACCTCGAGCGTGCAGTGCAGGTCGTCGCCGCGCCGCACGAACGTCTCGTGGTTGCGCTCGCGGACCTCGAGGTAGACGTCGCCGGCCGGCCCACCTGCCGGGCCCACCTCGCCCTGCCCCGTGAGCTTGATCCGGGTCCCCGTGTCGACGCCTGCCGGGACGTCGACGGAGAGCGTGCGACGGCTGCGGACCCGGCCCTCGCCCGCGCACTCGGTGCAGGGCTCCGGGATCACGGTGCCGAATCCGTGGCACGCGGCGCACGGGGCGGAGGTCATGACCTGGCCGAGGAACGACCGGGCGACCCGCTGCACCGATCCTCGCCCGCCGCACACGTCACAGGTGCGCGGCGAGCTCCCGGGTCGGCAGCACGAGCCCTCGCACGTCGGGCACAGCACCGCGGTGTCGACCTGGAGCTCGCGGTGCGCACCGAAGGCCGCCTCGGCGAGGTCGATGTCGAGCCGGAGCAGGGCGTCCTGGCCGCGACGTGCGCGCGGGATCGGGCCGCGCTGACCGGCCGACTGCGCCGCACCGAAGAACGTCTCGAAGATGTCCTGGAAGCCGAAGCCACCGCCCATGCCGCCACCAGGTGCGGACGGGTCGGCCCCCATGTCGTAGGCCTGCCGCTTCTCCGGGTTGGAGAGCACCTCGTAGGCACGCGAGACGTCCTTGAACCGGTCCTCGGTCTGCATGCCCTCGCCCGCGACGTCCGGGTGGAGCTCACGCGCGAGCTTGCGGTAGGCCTTCTTGATCTGGTCGGTGCTCGCGTCGCGCGGCACGCCGAGGATCTGGTAGTAGTCGCTCACTGATCACTTCCTGCAGGGGACATGGGTGGACCGGCGGCGGCCGGCGGAGGTCACGGGAGTGCGGCTCACCCGGCGAGGACCCGGGAGAGGTACCGGGCGACCGCACGGACGGATGCGATCGTGCCCGGGTAGTCCATGCGCAGCGGGCCGATCGACCCGATCCGCGCGAGGCTGGCGTCGTCTCCGCCGTACCCGCTCGTCACGAAGCTGGTCTCGACCAGCCCTTCGTGGTGCGTCTCGCGCCCGATCCGCACGGACACGCTCGCGGCGTCGTCGGCCATCTCGCTGAGCAGCCGGAGCAGCACGACCTGCTCCTCGAGGGCCTCGAGGACCGGGCCGAGCGTGTGCGTGAAGTCGTGCGCACCGGTCCGGGCGAGGTTCGCCGTGCCGGCGAGCACCAGACGCTCCTCGCTCTCCTCGGCGAGCGTCTCCTCGACGACCTGGACCACGGCCCGGACCAGCGCCTGGTCCGTGCTCGGGAACGCCTCCGCGAGCTCGCCGAGCGGGACGACGAGCTCGGAGAGCCGCCGGCCCGTCGCGACGACGTTGAGGCGTACCCGCAGCAGCGCGACGGTCTCCTCGGAGAGCGCAGGGGCGATCGTCGTGAGGTCCAGGGTGCGCTGCTCGACGCGGCCGGTGTCGGTGATGATGACGACCAGGAGCCGGTGCTCGCCGAGGTCGACGAGCTCGAGGTGACGCAGGGCCGACCGGCGGAGCGACGGGTACTGGACGACGGCGACCTGCTGGGTGAGCTGCGCGAGCAGGCGCACGGCACGGTCGACCACGTCGTCGAGGTCCACCGCTTCCTCGAGGAACGACTGGATGGCCCGCTTCTCCGGGCTCGACATCGCCTTGACGGTTGCGAGCCGGTCGACGAACAGCCGGTACCCACGATCCGTCGGCACGCGACCGGCCGACGTGTGGGGCTGGACGATGTAGCCCCCTTCCTCGAGGGCAGCCATGTCGTTGCGGATCGTCGCCGACGAGACCCCGAGGGAGTGCCGTTCCACGAGTGCGCGCGAGCCGACGGGTTCACGCGTGACCACGTAGTCCTCGACGATCGCGCGCAGCACGTCGAGCCTGCGGTCGTCGCTCACCGTGACCTCCCTGCGTCGTGTCGGTGTCGCGCCGGGTGATCTGCCCGGTGCGGCGGTCGTGTTCGGTCGCTCGCCTTCCTCGCCTCCCGGTGGCACTCCGGGGTGGCGAGTGCCAATTCTACGCGGCCGAGCCGCGCGTGTCGGGGACGACGCCCGCACACCGCCTCCTCGGTGAACGCCGGTGCGCGTCCTAGGCTTCCCGGGTGACGTCCCGACCCCCTGCCTCGACGCGCCCGGACCGTCCCGACCGCTACGGCTCCGACGTGCTGTCGACGCCCACGACGGGCCATCGGACGGCGCGCCGCTCGGTGCCGACACCGGCCGAGCAGGGCCTGGTGGTCGAGGAGGTCACGACCGGCTGGGTCGGTGCGGTGACCCGCGTCGAGAAGTCGGGCGGTCTTCACGTCGTCGTCCTCGAGGACCGGCGCGGACGCACCCGCACGTTCCCGCTCGGACCGGGCTTCTGGGTGGACGGCGCACCCGTCGAGCTCACGCCGCCGCGGCCGGTGCCGGCGCCGTCGGCGCCCACCCGGACCGCGTCGGGGTCACGTGCGGTCGCCGGGGCACGCGCACGCGTCGCCCGTGGGTCACGCATCTGGGTCGAGGGCAAGCACGACGCCGAGCTCGTGGAGAAGGTGTGGGGCGACGACCTGCGGATCGAGGGCGTGGTGGTCGAGCTGCTCGACGGTGTCGACAACCTGCCGGACGCGGTGCGGGACTTCGCACCCGAGCCCGGCCGTCGCCTCGGCGTGCTGGTCGACCACCTCGTGCCCGGGAGCAAGGAGAGTCGCATCGCTGAGGCGGTCATGCGCGCCGCGCCTCGCGGGACGGTCGTCGTGCTGGGGCACCCGTATGTCGACGTGTGGCAGGCCGTCCGGCCGGAACGCCTCGGGCTCTCCGGCTGGCCGACGATCGAGCGTGGCGTCGAGTGGAAGCACGGCATCCTCCGCGAGCTCGGCTGGCCGGCCGCGGATCAGGCGGACGTCGCACGGGCCTGGCAACGGATCCTGGGATCCGTGCGGTCCTACGCGGACCTCGAGCCGTCGCTCCTCGGGCGGGTCGAGGAGCTGATCGACTTCGTCACCGCTCCCTGACCGGCGCCGAGCGGCCTCCGGTCAGAGCCGCATCGCGGCACGACGGTTCCGGTTGGCCCATGCGTGCACCAGGGCGCCGAGCAGCGGTGCCGACGCCGAGCGGATCACGTACGTCACGCGACCGCCGTAGCCCGGGTACGCGACCGACATCGTGACCCGGGACTCGGTGGCGTCGACCGAGGCGATCGTCCAGAGCGGCAGCTCCTCGGGAGGCCGTCCGGTGCCGGGCTCGTGGACCCAGATGCGGTGCGTCGTCAACCGGTGCCCCTCGCCGTCCCACAGCACCTGCTCGACGGCCGGCACCGCCACCTGCCCGATCGGCTCCCGGCTGCGGTACGTCCCGGTGACGACGTCCGCGGACCACAGGACCCCGTCCCACCAGCGGAGCTGCCAGTCACCGGACGGGTCGGGGTACCACCCGGCGCTCACGCCGTGGAGGTACCCCGACCCGGGGTGGGGCGACGGCCCCTGCGTCATGCGTGTGCTGCTCTCGGTTCAGGACGCCTCCGTCAGGGGGCGACGGGCTCGCCGAGCATGCGGCGGTACATGTAGGCCGTCGCGATCATCGTGAGCGGGAACGCGATCAGCTGGCCGACACCGCAGACCAGCGCACCGATGGCCTGCACGACGTAGACGGCAAGGAAGAGCACGACGACCGTCCCGAGGTTCTTGTTGACCAACGAGAAGCTCGACTTGATCGCCTCGACCGCGCCCTGCTGCTTGTCGAGGACGAAGTACAGGGCGAACTGGGCGAAGAACGCGAACACGATGCCCGGGAGGACGCACAGCACCACTCCGACACCGGTGCCGAGGCCGATCAGCAGCGACGCCCCGATGACTCCCCCGAGGTTGTCGAACTGGAAGAAGGTCTTGAACTCGAGCGGCCGGCCGTACGTGATGTGCAGGGCGCCGCGGACCATCCCGGCCTGGGCCAAATACCCGAGAAGGATGATCACGATGTAGAAGACGATCGACCCGAAGCCGAAGCCGGCACCGAACATCCCCGACGAGCTGCCGTACGGGTCGTTGTTCGCTGCCGTCACCGCTGACGCGATGAGCGCGAAGTAGAACGCGCCACCGATGACGGCGATCACCGCACCGTAGACGAGCACCGCCAGGAGGATCGGCCCGACGTTCGCGGTGAACTTGGTCCAGCCGTAGTTGAACGCCTCACCGATACCGACCGCCTGCGGGCCGCCGGGGGCACCGTAGGGCTGAGGTGCCGGCGGCATCGCTCCGGGGGGACCGTAGCCACCACCAGGGGGCGGCGGGTAGCTGCCCGCGGGCGGAGGGGGGTACGCGCCAGGCGGCGGAGGGTACGCCCCGGGCGGCGGGACTGCACCCGCAGGAGGCTGCTGAGGCTCGTTCTCGTCGCGCGGCGTGCCGCCCGGTCCGTTCTCGGTCATGGTCATCCTTCGGTCCGATCGCAGGTGACTCCGGTCGAACCACCCGCACCGCTGACAGAGAATCGAAATGTGGAGGTCGTGTCAAGGACCTGCGTATGAGCAGGCTGTGTCCCACCTAGTCGGTGAGGGCCCGGACCACCGCATCGGCCAGGAGCCGCCCTCGACGGGTGAGGAGCACGCGACGCCCCTGGCCGTCCGCGCCGAGTGCCGCGCCACCGTCGACGAGCCCGTCCGCCACCAGGGCGGCGACGCCCCGCCGGGACTCGGGCCCGAGCTCGCCGAGCGGCAGACCGCCGCTGAGCCGGACGCCGAGCATCACCCGTTCGAGCCGGGCGGAGTCGTCGTCGAGCACCTCACGACCGGCCGCCGGGCTCAGCCCGTCCGCGAGCCGCGCCGCGTACGCACGCGGGTGCTTGACGTTCCACCAGCGCACCCCGCCGACGTGGCTGTGGGCACCGGGTCCGACACCCCACCAGTCCGCGCCCCGCCAGTAGGCGAGGTTGTGCCGGCACGCGTGCGCCGTCGTCCGCGCCCAGTTGCTGACCTCGTACCAGTGCAGACCCGCGTCGGCGAGCAGGTCGTCGGCGATCTCGTACTTGAGGGCCTGGTCGTCCTCGGTGGGCAGGGTGAGCTCCCCCGGCGCACCTGGGTAGCCATCCGGGTGCCCGGCTCGACGACCAGCGCATACGCAGACACGTGGTCGACCCCGGTCGCGAGTGCCGCCTCGACGCTCGCACGCCAGTCGTCCACCGACTCCCCCGGCGTGCCGTAGATCAGGTCGAGGGACACCGCAAGACCGACGTCCCGCGCCCAGCGCACGACGTCGGGCACCCGGCGTGGGTCGTGCGTGCGCTCGAGCGTGGCCAGGACGTGCGGCACCGCCGACTGCATGCCGAAGGACACGCGGGTGAAGCCGGCGGCGGCCAGCCCCTCGAGCTCGTCCGGGCCCACGGAGTCCGGGTTGGCCTCGGTCGTCACCTCGGCGTCGTCGGCCAGCCCCCACGTGTCACGGACTCCGTCGAGCAGCATGGCGAGGTCGGCGACCGGCAGGACCGTGGGCGTCCCGCCCCCGACGAACACCGTCGCAGCAGGCCGGTCGGGCAGTCCCGCGCGGCGCATGACCTCGCCCCCGAGCGCGATCTCGCGCAGGGCGGTCGACGCGTAGGCGTCCCGGCTCGCGCCGCCGCCGAGCTCGGTCGCGGTGTAGGTGTTGAAGTCGCAGTAGCCGCAGCGCACGGTGCAGAACGGCACGTGCAGGTAGACCCCGAAGTCCCGCGTCGCCGCGCCGTCCACCACCATCGCCGGGAGCGCGCCGTCCTCCGGAGCGGGCTCGCCGTCGGGCAGGGCCGGGCTCACTTCTTGTCCTTGGTGTCCTTGCCGCCCGAGGCGTCGGAGGAGAGCGCCGCGATGAAGGCCTCCTGGGGGACGTCGACGCGGCCGATGGTCTTCATGCGCTTCTTGCCCTCCTTCTGCTTCTCGAGGAGCTTGCGCTTGCGGGTGATGTCCCCGCCGTAGCACTTGGCGAGCACGTCCTTGCGCATGGCGCGGATCGTCTCGCGGGCGATCACGCGGGCACCGATCGCCGCCTGGATCGGCACCTCGAACTGCTGGCGCGGGATCAGCTCACGCAGCTTGCCGGTCATCATCACGCCGTACGCGTACGCCTTGTCCTTGTGCACGATCGAGCTGAACGCGTCGACCTGCTCACCCTGGAGCAGGATGTCCACCTTGACGAGGTCGGCGGCCTGCTCGCCGGACGGCTCGTAGTCGAGCGACGCGTAACCGCGGGTCTTGGACTTCAGCTGGTCGAAGAAGTCGAAGACGATCTCCGCGAGGGGCAGCACGTACCGCAGCTCGACGCGGTCGGCGGACAGGTAGTCCATCCCCTGCATCGTGCCGCGCCGCTCCTGGCACAGCTCCATGATCGAGCCGATGAACTCGCTCGGCGCGAGGATCGTCGCCTTCACGATCGGTTCGCGCACCTCGACGATCTTGCCGCCGGGGAACTCGCTCGGGTTCGTCACCGTCAGCACCGACCGGTCCTCGAGGGTGACCTCGTAGACGACGTTCGGGGCGGTCGAGATCAGGTCGAGGTTGAACTCGCGCTCGAGCCGCTCGCGCACGATCTCCAGGTGCAGCAGCCCGAGGAACCCGACCCGGAACCCGAACCCGAGGGCGACCGAGGTCTCGGGCTCGTAGTGCAGCGCCGCGTCGTTCAGCTTGAGCTTGTCGAGGGCGTCGCGCAGCAACGGGTAGTCCGACCCGTCGATCGGGTAGAGCCCCGAGAAGACCATCGGACGGGGGTCGTGGTACTCGGCGAGCGCCGTCTCGGCCGGCTTGCTCGCGTTGGTGACCGTGTCGCCGACCTTGGACTGGCGCACGTCCTTGACGCCGGTGATGAGGTACCCGACCTCCCCGATGCCGAGCCCACCCGTCGGGATCGGCTCGGGCGAGATCACGCCGATCTCGAGCAGCTCGTGCGTCGCGCGGGTGGACATCATGACGATCCGCTCGCGGGGGCTGAGCTGACCGTCGACGACGCGCACGTAGGTCACGACACCGCGGTAGGTGTCGTAGACCGAGTCGAAGATCATCGCCCGTGCCGGCGCGTCAGGGTCACCGCCGGGGGCCGGCACGCGTTCGACGATCCGGTCGAGCAGCTCCAGGACGCCGGCGCCGGTCTTGCCGGACACGCGCAGCACGTCCTCCGGGTCGCCGCCGACCAGGCCGGCGATCTCGTCGGCGTACTTCTCGGGCTGGGCGGCCGGCAGGTCGATCTTGTTGAGCACCGGGATGATCGTGAGGTCGTTCTCCATCGCGAGGTACAGGTTCGCGAGGGTCTGCGCCTCGATGCCCTGCGCCGCGTCGACGAGCAGCACCGCGCCCTCGCACGCCGCGAGCGAGCGCGAGACCTCGTAGGTGAAGTCGACGTGCCCCGGGGTGTCGATCATGTTGAGGGCGTACGGCGTCGACCCGCCGGACGTGTCGACCACCGCCCAGGGCATGCGGACCGCCTGGGACTTGATCGTGATGCCCCGCTCGCGCTCGATGTCCATCCGGTCGAGGTACTGCGCACGCATCGAGCGCGCGTCGACCACCCCGGTGAGCTGGAGCATGCGGTCGGCGAGCGTCGACTTCCCGTGGTCGATGTGCGCGATGATGCAGAAGTTGCGCAGGAGCTCAGGAGCCGTGGCCGACGGGCGGATGCGGCTGAGCTGGTCGGCGCTGGGGATCGGGGACACGCGAAGGTACTCCGGAGGGTCGAGGTCGACGACAGGTTCGGCACGGGGTGACGCCGGGATCGGCGCGGCGGTGGTGGTCATGACTGGTCATGACTGGCCATGACTGGTTCTGACTGGTTCTGACTGGTTCTGACGAAGGACCGCACCACCGGCAGCCGAGACGGCCTGGCCCATGATCCCACGGGCCGGGCCGTCCCGACGTCACCTCACCGTCTCAGAGCCCCCGCCCCGACGGCGAGACGAGGATCTTCACCGCCGTCTCGTTGTGGTGGATCAGGGTGTCGAAGCCCTCGTCGATCAGGTGGTCCAGCCCGATCTTCCCGGTGATGAACGGGGCCAGGTCGATCTTGCCCGCCTCGACCAGGGCGATCACCGCCGGGTGGGAGTTGACGTAGGCGATCGTGCCGCGCACGTCGAGCTCCTTGAGCACGATCTTCTGCATGTCGAACGCGCCGGGGTGACCCCAGATGGACACGACCACGAGCACGCCGTGCGGCTTCAGCGCGTCCACCAGGGTGTCGAGCGCAGGCTGCACCGAGGTGCACTCGAACCCGACATCGGCTCCCGCGCCGCCGGTGAGCTCGCGGACCTTGGCCACGACGTCGACGGCCCGCGGGTCCAGGACGTGCTGCGCGACGCCCGAGTCGAGCGCCTTCTGCCGACGCAACGGGCTCGGCTCGCTGATGATCACCGTGGCACCGAGCGCCTTGACGATCGCCGAGGTCAGCAGCCCGATCGGGCCCGCTCCGGTGACCAGCACCGTCTCCCCGGCCGTGACGCCGCTGCGCTCGGCCGCGTGGTAGCCGACCGAGAGGGGTTCGATGAGTGCTGCCTGGTCCAGCGGAACGGAGTCCGCCACGCGGTGGGCCCAGCGGCGCTTGACGACGATCCTCTCGCCGAGCCCGCCGCCGCCTCCGCCGAGGCCGATGAAGTTCATGTCCCGCGAGAGGTGGTAGTCGCGGCTCGCCGGCCCGGTGTCCACGTCGTCGTGCAGGATGTACGGCTCGACGACGACATGGTCGCCGACAGCCAGATCCGTGACGCCCTCACCGACGGCGTAGACGACGCCGGACATCTCGTGCCCCATCGTGATCGGTGCGCTCTCCCCGCTGATGGGCTGCGGATGCCCCGCGGGCGGGATGAAGATCGGCCCCTCCGTGTACTCGTGCAGGTCGCTGCCGCAGATCCCGCACCAGGCGACGTCGATGCCGACCGTGCCCGGGGTGACGAAAGGCTCTGCGATCTCCTCGACACGGATGTCCCCACGGTCGTAGTAGCGCGCAGCTCTCATGGTCCATCTCCTTTGATGGTGACGACCGGGCAGTGGTCGCCCGGTCAACTTCGATCCTGCTCGCCTTGGCGCGCGCTGTCCTGGTGGCCGGTATCGACCTCGGTGCAGGGGCTCGTGCCCGCCGCCAGGTGCGCCGCCTCAGGCCTCCTGGGTGATGTGCACCTGGACGTCGAGCACGTCGGTGCTCGTACCCGCGTAGATCCCCCGCAGCGGCGCGACGTCCTGGTACTCGCGACCGCGGGCGAGCACGACGTGGTGCTCCCCCGCTGGGGCCCGGTTGGTCGGGTCGAAGCCCGTCCACTGGCCCGCCCACCACTCGACCCACGCATGCGACTCGCCGGTGACGGTCTGGCCCGTCTCGGCGCCCCGCATCGGGTGCAGGTAGCCGGACACGTAGCGCGCCGGGATGCCGACGCTGCGCAGCGCGCCGAGAGCCAGGTGCGCCATGTCCTGGCAGACGCCCGTGCGCGCGTCCCACGCCTCGACGGCCGGGGTGTGCACCGCGGTGACCCCGGGCACGTACTCGAGCTCGTCCCGCAGCAGGAGGCAGATCGCCTCGGCGGCCCGGGCCGGTGCGAGCCCGCGCGCGGCCTCCGCCGCGAGCGCGACGACGTCGGCAGGCGCCGCCGTCGTCGGCGTGTCGGCCAGCAGCTCCGCCATGCGGTCCGTCACCTGCGGGCTGCGCAGGTCCTCCCAGCCCACGTCGGCGACCGCAGCGCGTGGGGGGTGCACCTCGACCCGCGAGCTCGACGTGATGGTGAGCGTGTCGTGCGGGACGGACACCTCGAAGGCCGTGACGGCGCTGCCCCAGTAGTCGCGGTAGTCGTGCCGCCACGTGCACGGCGCGACGTCGAGCGTCGCCGCGAGCACCGTCTGCCCGTGGTCCGACACGGGAGTCAGGCGCGCCTCGTTGAACGAGGCGGTCACCTCCCCGGCGTACCGGAACGTCGTCGTGTGCACCACGCTCAGGCGCCTCATGCGCGCACCTCCGTCACAAGGCCTCGCCCACCCAGGTCGTCGTCGCCCGGGACGGGAAGTAGCGGGCGCGCACCTCGTCGCTCGCCGCCGAGCACGCGCGCTGGACCGTCTCCATCTTCGCCGGGAGCCGGTCGAGGACGTCGCGCAGGGGCCGGTACTCGAGGCTCGTACGGGCATGCCCGAGCCGCATCCGCGCCTCGTCCTCGGACGCTCGCTCGCCGGGCGGGCCGAGGACGGCGAGGCACGCCTCGGCCTCGGCGAGCGCGTGGACGATCGATCGCGGGAAGAGCTGGTCGCGGAGCAGGAACCCGGCCGCGCTGTCGTCCGAGTCGATGCCGCGGTAGCGACGCAGGTAGGCCTCGTGGGCGCCGCACGACCGCAGGAGCAAGGACCAGGTCGGTCCGCCGGCGCCGGCGAGCGCCCGCATCGTCAGGAGTCGCGCGGTCATGTCCGCCCGTTCGATCGACCGACCGAGGACGAGGAACCGCCAGGTGTCGTCGCGGGCGGTGGCGGAGTCGACGATCCCCGCGACGACGGCCGCACGCTCGCGCACCCAGCGGAAGTACTCGTGGGGGCGGGACGGGTCGAGGTGCGACGGCAGCTGGTTCCACGTCGCGTTGACCGCCTCCCACAGCTCGGTCGAGATCACCTCGCGGGCACGCCGCGCGTTCTCGCGCGCAGCGAGCAGGGCGCCGGCGATCGCGGCCGGTGACTCACGGTCGTACGCGAGGATCGCGAGCACCTGCGCGCGACCGACGGGCTCGTCCGCAGGTGGTGCGGCGGAGTCCATGACCGAGAGCAGCGACCGGCACGCCAGGTCCTCCTCGGCCCACGGGTCCTCGAGCAGGCTCTGCACGTGCACGTCGAGCAGCCGGGCGGTGTCGTCGGCGCGCTCGATGTACCGGCCGATCCAGAACAACGACTCGGCGATCCGGCTCAGCACGGTGCCACCTCCCGGTCGCCCCGATCCGATGGCAGGTCCGGCGGCAGCAGGGTCTGCTGCTGCTGCATCGACTGGGCGCGCCGGTCGTCGGGGTTCGTGTCGATCGGCACCGACGAGCCGACCGGGACGGCCTGCGGGTGCTCCGCGACCCGGGTGGACCGCACAGGCGGGTGCCCACCGAGCACCCAGGTGTCCTTCGAGCCGCCGCCCTGCGAGCTGTTGACGACGAGCTCGCCCTCGGGGAGCGCCACCCGTGTGAGCCCGCCCGGGAGGACCCAGACGTTCTCGCCGTCGTTCACGGCGAACGGTCGAAGGTCGACGTGCCGGGGCCGCAGGCCGTCCTCGACGAGCGTCGGGACGGTCGAGAGCTGGACGACGGGCTGCGCGATCCAGCCGCGCGGGTCGCGACGGAGCCGCCCACGCAGCCGGTCGAGCTCGGCCGGCGACGCGGCGGGACCGATCACGAGCCCCTTGCCCCCGGAGCCGTCGACCGGTTTGACGACGAGCTCGGCGAGCCTGTCGAGCACCTCCTCGAGCGCACCCGGGTCCTCCAGCCGCCAGGTGTCGACGTTCGCGATCAGCGGTTCCTCGCCCAGGTAGTACCGGATCAGGTCCGGGACGTAGGTGTAGACGAGCTTGTCGTCGGCCACGCCGTTGCCGACGGCGTTCGCGATCGTCACGGTGCCGAGCCGGGCGCACGTCATGAGCCCGGGGCTCCCGAGCAGCGAGTCCTGCCGGAACGCGACCGGGTCGAGGTACTCGTCGTCGACGCGGCGGTAGATCACGTCGACCCGGCGACGCCCCTGGGTGGTCCGCATCCACATGCGGCCGCCGGCGCAGAACAGGTCACGCCCCTCGACGAGCTCGACGCCCATCGTGCGGGCGAGCAGCGAGTGCTCGAAGTACGCGCTGTTGAAGACCCCCGGGGTCAGGACCACGACGGTCGGGTCGTCGACACCGGCGGGCGCCGCGGCGGTCAGAGCGGCGAGGAGCCGGCGCGGGTAGTCGGACACCGGGCGGATGCGCAGCGCGGCGAACAGCTCGGGGAAGGTCTGCGCCATCGCGCGGCGGTTGGACAGGACGTAGCTCACGCCGCTCGGGACGCGGACGTTGTCCTCCAGGACGCGGAAGTCCCCGAGCTCGTCGCGCACCAGGTCGATGCCGGCAACCTGGACCCGGACGCCGTTCGGCGGGTCGATCCCGTGCGCCGCCCGATGGAAGTGGGTGGACGACGTGATCAGGGAGTGCGGGACCACGCCGTCGGCGACCGCCCGCTGGCGCCCGTAGACGTCCGCCAGGAACGCCTCGAGCGCCCGGACCCGCTGCGCCACCCCGGGAGAGACGGCGTCCCAGACGTGACCGTCGATCACGCGCGGGGCGACGTCGAGGGGGAAGGGCCGCTCCTCCCCCGCGAAGTCGAACGTGACGCCCTGGTTGAGGTAGGAGCGCGCCAGGGCGTCGGCGCGACCGCGCAGCTCGCTCTCCGACATCTGCACGAGCGTGTCGCGCACGTGCGCGTAGGCCGGCCGCACCGCGCCGGTGCGGTCGAACACCTCGTCCCACGCGGCGCCCGCGGGGTAGCCGTCGAAGAGGTCCGCCATGCCGGGACCATAGTCCGCCCGTGCTACGGGGACGTTACGGGCGACCACCGCGAACTGATATCAGATTTCCAGAAAACTGATATCGTCTTTCTTGCGGCCCACGGCGGCCGCTCGCACGGGCCCGCGACCACGGACCCACCAGGAGGTTCCCGATGCACGACGACGTCACCCCTCAGGAGTCCGTGGGTGGGTCACCGCGCGGCGAGCCCGTCGGCCACGCCGGCACCAGGGTCGAGATCGCCGAGCGATCGGCGCGCGTCCGCAACGGCGGCATCGGGATCCTCGCCGGCCTGGTCGCGATCGGCGCGAGCATCGGCCTGCTCGCCGGTGCCGACTCGACGACAGGCGCGCTGAGCCCGGTGCTCGGCGTCCTCGGTGTGCTGGTCATGCTGCTGGCGTTCGTGCTCTTCGCGAGCGTCACCGTGATCAGCCCCGGCGAGACCAAGGTTGTCCAGCTCTTCGGCAGGTACGTCGGCACCGTCCGTCGCACCGGGCTCGTCATGACCCCGCTGCTGACGACACGTCGGCGGGTCTCGGTCCGGGTCCGCAACTTCGAGACGAGCGAGCTCAAGGTCAACGACGCGGACGGCAACCCCGTCAACATCGCCGCGATCGTCGTGTGGCAGGTCACCGACACCGCGCGCGCGACGTTCGCGGTCGAGAGCTTCCAGGGGTTCGTCGAGGTGCAGTCCGAGGCCGCGCTCCGGCACGTGGCCACGAGCCACCCCTACGACAACGCAGACACCGGTGAGGCCACCCTCCGTGGCTCGACCGACCAGGTCTCCGACGAGCTCGCGCACGAGGTCGCCGCGCGCGTCGTGATCGCCGGCGTCGAGGTCGTCGAGGCACGCATCTCGCACCTCGCCTACGCCCCCGAGATCGCCCAGGCGATGCTGCAGCGGCAGCAGGCAGGCGCGATCATCGCCGCGCGCGAGAAGATCGTCGAGGGCGCCGTGACCATGGTCGACGGCGCGCTGCGCCGGCTCGAGGAGGAGTCGATCGTCGAGCTGGACGACGAGCGCAAGGCGGCCATGGTGTCGAACCTCCTCGTGGTCCTGTGCGGCGAGGCCCGGGCCACTCCCGTGATCAATGCGGGCAGCCTCTACACCTGACATGCCCGACGAGCAGCCTCCGAGCGACAGGGAGCCGGGTGACGACCCGGGGCCCGGTGTGCGCGCACCCCGTGCACGCCGGGCCGTCCTGCTGCGCCTCGACCCCGCGGTCCACGACGCGCTGCAGCGCTGGGCGGCCGACGACCTGCGCAGCCTGAACGCGCACGTCGAGCTCCTGCTCAGGCGCGCGCTGGACGACGCGGGGAGGTCGCCCCGGGATGCGGGCCCCCTGCCACGTCGCGGTCGGCCGCCGACCCCCGGCCCGGGTAGGGTGCGCGCGTGACGACCGCGCGCTGGACCCGACGGCTCGGCGCACTCGTGCAGCGCGCCCTGCGTGCCACCCGGACGACGTCACGGCGCGAGCCCACCCCGCCCCGTCGGGACCGGACGGCGGCCCGCCCTCCCGGCGACTTCGTCGGCACGGTCCGCACGTCGTACGCTCCGCGTCTCGACGGCGACGCCGACCCGGGCGAGATCGTCTGGACCTGGGTCCCGTTCGAGGAGGACCCGTCGCGCGGAAAGGACCGGCCGGTCCTGGTGATCGGTCGCGACGGCCCGTGGCTCCTCGGGCTCATGCTGTCGAGCAAGGACCACACGGCCACGCCCCGCCGGGAGCCCCACCCCGGACCGCGCTGGATCGACATCGGCGCCGGCGCGTGGGACGCCCGCAGACGCCCCAGCGAGGTGCGGCTGGACCGGGTGCTGCGCATCGACCCGCAGGCCGTGCGTCGCGAGGGCGCGATCATGGATCGGGCGCAGTTCGACCTGATCGCACGTTCCCGACCGGGCTCCCGCTCCTGATAGAGTAGGAAATCGCGTGTCCGCCTAGGTCGGCGGACGCAGGTCCAGTTCCTCTCCGCGGGTGTCCCCACGCCCCAGTCCCGGTGCTGGCGAGTCCTCTACGACCTGTCAGATCGCTTCGGCGAATGCACAAGAGAGTTCACACGTGGCCAACATCAAGTCCCAGATCAAGCGCATCGGCACCAACGAGAAGGCCCGTCTGCGCAACAAGGCAGTGAAGTCCGAGCTCAAGACGCACGTGCGTCGGGTTCGCGAGGCGATCGCTGCCGCCGACAAGGATGCGGCTTCCACCGCCCTCGTCACCGCGTCGCGCAAGCTCGACAAGGCAGTCTCGAAGGGTGTCATCCACTCCAACCAGGCCGCCAACAAGAAGTCGGCGCTCGCGAAGGCCGTCGCGGGGCTCTGAGCCCCGTACCGTCGTCGGCGCACCGTCTCGGGCGCGTCACGACGGACACCACGAAGGCGTCACCTCCCGCGGGGGGTGGCGCCTTCTGCGTACCCGGTGCGGTGCACCGGCTGCACCACCACCGCGTGCCGGGCGCTGCAGGTCAGTACGGCTAGCGCGACGCCGCAGCGACCCGCAGGACGGCCCGTTCCACGGCGAACTGCGGGTCGCGGCTCTGTCCCTTGACCTCCGCGTCGGCCTGCGCCACCGCGGTGATGGCCTCGGCAAGACCCTCCGGGGTCCACCGCGCGAGCTCCCTGGCGGCACGCTCGACCTGCCACGGGGCGAGGCCGAGCGCGCGTACCGCATCCTGGCCCCGGCCGCGGGTCGCGGCGACCTTGGCGAGCACGCGCAGCTTCGCCGCGAGCGCGGCGACGAGGGGGACGGGGTCGACACCAGTCGCCAGCGCGTGTCGCAGGAGTGCGACCGCCCGCCCCGGGTCGCCCTCGAGAGCCGCATCGGCCACGTGGAAACCGGAGGCCTCGACGCGCCCTCCGTAGTAGCGCTCCACCGTCGCGGCGCTGATCACCCCGGTCGAGTCGGCGACCAGCTGCGCGCATGCTGCGGCGAGCTCCCGCAGGTCGCTGCCGACCGCGTCCACCAGCGCCCGGACAGCCGCGGGCTCGGCACGGCGACCGGAGCGGCGCAGCTCCGCGGTGACGAACGCGGTCTTGTCCGCGTCCTTCTTGACGAGGTCGCACTGGACGGTGGGCACCTGCGCCCCGCGCAGCGCGTCGAGGAGCTTCTTGCCCCGCTGCCCACCACCATGACGGAGCACGAGGACCACGTCCGGGGCCGGTTCGGCGAGGTAGGCCAGCGCATCGGCGATCAGGTCGTCCGTGCACCGCTCGACGCCGTCCACGACGACGAGCCGCGCCTCGTCGAACAGCGACGGGCTGGTGACCACCTCGAGCGTCCCACGCCCGTACTCACCGGCATCGATGCGCGTCACCTCGACCTCGGGGTCCTGCTGTCGCGCGAGCACGATCACGCGCTCGACGGCCCGCTCGGCCAGCAGCTCCTCCGGTCCGGAGACGAGCACCACCGGTGCCGGCGCCGCGTCCTGCCAGCCGAGGAAGGGAGCCCCCGGAGCGGTGTTGCGGCTGGCGGGACGTCGGGTCGCGGGAGGCACGGCACTAGCCTGCCACGCACCGCCGACGGTTCCGTCCGGCGTGGGTTCGCTGTCACGGTGGCCGGCAGCCGGCGTGCAGGACGAGCTCACCGGCCCGCACCGACAGTCCGATGTCGTGACAGGTGTCGGTCCGCAGCACCGTCGCACCGGCGTGCTCGTACAGGTCGAGCGCTGCACGAGCCGGGTGGCCGTACGGGTTGTCCCGCCCGACGCTGACCAGAGCGACCCGCGCGTCGATCAGCTCGGCGAGAGCGGACGACTGGTTCGCGGAGCCGTGGTGGGCGGTCTTCACGACATCGACCGGGCCGAGGGCACCCGAGCGCCGCAGCGCCGCGGCGAGAGCGTCCTGGGCCCCCGACTCGAGGTCGGCGAGATCCACGACGCGCAGGTCCGGCGCTTCGAGGAGGAGCACCAGGCCGGCGTCGTTCGGCGCCGACTCCTCCGCTGCGCTTGCGCGCGTCGACCGGGTCGCCCCGTCACGCGACGCCACTGTCCCCGCTGTCACCGACACCGTCGAGAGCACCGATGCCGCAGCGACCACTGGTGCCGCAGAGGGCACCGAGCCCGAGCCGCCACGTGGCGGCGCCCACAGCACCGTCCAGCGCACGTCACCGACCGTTCCCGTCGTCCGCACGGTCATGGCCGTCGTCCGCGCGGATGCGGTTGTCGGTTCCGCGGGCACCGACCCGTCGGGCTGCGGTGCTCCGATCACCGGCGCGTCGACGGGCACACCGGCCTGCGCCAGGCTCTGCAGCGCACCGGCGGCCTCGGCCGTCGGCTCGCGCAGCGCGCTCACGAGCGCACGGCCCACCGGTCTGCTGCCCAGGACCTCGTCGAGGCCGCCCACGTGGTCGGCGTGGAAGTGCGTCAGCACCAGCAGGTCGATCGTGGTGACGCCGAGCCGGTCGAGGCACGCGCGCATGCCCCCTCCGGCCGGCCCGACGTCGACGACCACGGCGTGGTGCGGTGCGGTGCGCATCACGAGCCCGTCCCCCTGCCCCACGTCGCACGCGACGACCCGCCAGTCCTGCGCCAGGCCACGCCCCGCTACGACCCGGGCCCGGAGGATCCCCGTCGCGGCGACGATCACCACCACGCCGATGCCGAGGACGAGCAGCGCCCGGTGCGCCCGGGCCGACGCGTGCCTACCCGAGCGCCCACCGGACCGGTGCTGCGGGCGCACGTCGTCCGGTTGCGCCGGGGCCACCCGCAGGAGGAGGACGAGTGGGACGGCCGTGACGACGGCGAGCAGCGCGGCGCCACCGGAACCACTCGGCCACCCGAGCGTCGCACCGGGAACGGCGGCCGCGCGTCGGGCGACCTGGGCGATCCACCAGACCGGGACGCCCGCCGCGTGCGCGAGGATCGCGCCGGCGGCGGGCCACCACGGCGCGACGAGCGCCGTGAGCACACCGAGCACGGTCGCGGGGGCGACGGCCGGCGCGGCGAGCAGGTTCGCGGGGACCGCCAGCGTCGCGACCCCCGGCGTGAGCAGGACGATCACGGGAGCACAGACCACCTGCGCGGCCACCGGGACCGCGACCGCATACGCGACGGGCCGGCCGACCACCCGTCTCGCACGGTCGGCGAGCGGTCCCGTCAGCAGGACCAGACCGGCCGTCGCCAGCACGGAGAGCACGAACCCGTAGTCCCGTGCGAGCCAGGGATCCACGACGACCAGGACGACCACCGTCGCGGCCAGGGCCGGGAGCGCCCGCGACGGTCTCCCCAGCAGCAGTCCGATCGTGGCCACCGCGCCCATCCCTGCGGCCCGGAGAACGCTCGCACCCGGGTGGACCAGCAGCACGAAACCGGCCATGACGGGGACGAGCACCAGCACGCGCGCCTTCCGTCGCAGCCTCGCGACGGCGGTGAGCCCGAGCACGCACGTGCCGACGATCGCGAAGTGCGCCCCGGAGACCGCCATGACGTGCGTCAGGCCGACCGCGCGCATCGCCGCCGTGAGATCCTCCGGCACACCGGTCGTGTCCCCCACCGCGAGCGCGGGGAGCAGTCCGGCGGTGTCCGCGCCAAGGCCGGCCGACGCCTCGACGAGCGAGCCTCTCAGGAGCCCGGTCACCGAGTCGACCGGGCCGGGTGGGGCGCGAACCTCGGGCGACCGGGTCACGACGAGCAGCGCGACCTCCCGGTCGCCCGGCGATGTCGGGACGAGCCTGCCGGCTGCCCGCACGCGCGCGCCGTACCGCGGCGCGGTCGAGACGTCTGCGTCGACCAGCGCCAGCACGGAGGCCGCCGCCGGTCCGGTACGACCGCGCCCGGCGACCGTGTCGACCTGAAGGACCAGCCGGTACCGCGGCCCCTCGGGCGCCGACCCGCCGCCGGCACCCGAGGTGCGCGGCAGCGGCGCGGGCTCGGAGACCACGAGACCAGTGACCGCGACCGTCGCCCTGTCGGTGACCAGGTCGCTCAGCAGGCCCGCCGTCCGCACCTGATCGTGCGCACCGACCGACACAGCCACGACACCGGCCGACGCCGCCACGAGTGCGACGAGCCCGAGGGCGCCGACCGGACGCTCACCCGCCCTGCGCGCGACGACGAGAAGGACGACGGCGACGACGGCCAGCGCACCGCCAACCGGAACGAGCCAACGACTCGCCGGGTCGCCCTGCGCCACCGCACCCGCCGCCGCGCCCCACGCGCCGAGGGCCGCCGGGACCAGCCGGACGTCGTGACGAGCCGCCCGGGGCGAGGTCGGACGCGGCGAGGTCACACGCGCACCCGCTCCCGCAGGCCGGCGAGGACGCTGTCCCCGATCCCGGGGACCTCCGCCAGCTCCTCGATGTCCGCGAACCGCCCGTGCGCCGCCCGCCAGTCGAGGATCCGCTGGGCAAGGACGGGGCCGATGCCGGGCAGCGCGTCCAGCTCGGTGAGCGTCGCGCTGTTGAGGTCGGTCAGCGCGTCGGCAGCCCCCTCGGCCACCCGCTGCGGCGGCGTCACGACCTCGCCAGGTCGCGGGACGAGGATCTGCTCGCCGTCGACGAGCACCCGCGCGAGGTTCACCGCGGACACGTCGGCCGCTGCCGTCGCCCCGCCCGCTGCGGCGATGGCGTCGGTCACCCGGGCCCCCGTCGGCAGGTGGACCACCCCGGGACTCACGACCTGACCGACGACGTGCACGACGACGCCGGTGCCGCTCGTTCCCGCGGGGACACCGGTCGCGCCGGACCCGGCGGACGTGCCGCTCCCACCCGACGAGGCGGCACCGGCCGAGGTGCTCTCCGGCCCGCCGCCGGCCGCGGCCTCCTCCGGCCCGCCGCCGGCCACGGCCCCCTCCCGCCCGCCGCCGGCCGAGGCACCACCCGCCGCGGCTGTCACACCGAGCGGGACGCCGTCCGACGGAGTGGCTCGCGCGGACCACACCAGGACCCCGCCGCCGAGGGCGAGCACCGCGAGCCCGGCGACCACGGCGGACACCGGGTGGACGGTCCAGCGGAACAGCGGGACCCGGCGGTCGACGGCATCCAGGGCCTCGTGGTCGAGAGGGTGGCCGTAGGCCGCCGAGTAGACCGTCGAGGCCGTCCCAAGCGCCCGGAGACGTCGTTCACGCGTCGTGCCGACGTCCGTCGTGCGCGGTGTCCGGCTCGGCATGGGCTCGAGACTAGGAACCGCCGCACACGCCGCCTCGACAGGTGGCTCCCCGCCCGTGACGGTCAGTAGCGGTCCGCGCCTTGTGGTCCGGTCACCTCTTGGGCCCACCACCTTCGACCCGGGCCGCACCCGTGGTGGTCGCGCGGCTCAGCGGTCTCCGACGACCACAGCGAGTAGTCCCGGGCCGACATGGGCACCGATCACCGCGCTCGCCTCCGACACCAGGACCCGTCCGCTCGACTCGCCGGGCCACGCCGCGAGCCGGTCGGCGAGCGCCCGCGTGAGCCGGTCCGCGAGGTCACGCGCCGCGTCGTCGTCACCGAGGTGATGGACCGCGACCCGGGCGCTGCCCCGCCGCGCGACCTCGTCGACAGCCAGTGCCTCGAGCCTCGCACGCGACCCGGCGCGGCTGCGGACCTTCTCGAGGACCTCGAGGTGGCCGTCCCGCACCGTGAGGATCGGCCGCATCCCGAGCAGCGTGCCCAGGGCGGCCGCACCGGCCCCGAGCCGTCCGCCGCGCCGGAGATGGTCGAGCGTGTCGACCAGGAAGTACGCCGCGGCGCCCTCCCCCGCACGTCGAGCCGCGAGTGCCGCGGCCTCGACGTCCGCCCCGCGCTCGACGGCCTCGGCCGCAGCGGCCGCCGCGAGGCCGAGACCCATCGCCACCGATCGCGAGTCGACCACGTCCACGGGCACCCGGCAGCTCTCGGCGCCGAGCTGCGCGGAGCTCACCGTCCCGGACAGCGCCCCGGAGAGGTGGACCGAGACCACCGCCCGGGCACCGGCGTCGGCGGCGTCCGCGAAGACCCGGGCGAACGTCTCGGGAGAGGGCTGGGACGTCGTGACCGGGTCACCCGAGCGGAGCCGCTCGACGAGCGCCGCTGCCGGCAGGTCCACCCCCTCGAGACCGTGCGTCCCTCCGAACCGGACTGTGAGCGGGACGACCGTCAGCCCCCACCGCGCGGCCAGGTCCGGCGGCACCGACGCCGTCGAGTCCGTGACGACCCGGATCGGTCCGGTGGTCATCCTCGGGTCACGTCTCCGTGCGGCGGGCGCGTCGGGACCACCCGGCTATGCAGGGACGACGTTGACGAGCTTGGGTGCCCGGACGATCACGGTGCGCACGTCCCGGCCATCGAGAGCCCGTTGCACCGCCGGGTCGGCGAGCGCGAGCGCGCGGAGCTCGTCCTCGGCGATGCCGGGGGTGACCTCGAGCCGGCCACGCACCTTGCCCTGCACCTGCAGGACGCAGGTCACCGTGTCCTCGACCAGGTACTGGGGGTCGGCGACCGGGTACGCGTGGTGCGCGAGGGACTCCGTGTGCCCGAGCCGCTCCCACAGCTCCTCGGCGATGTGCGGGGCGATCGGCGCGAGCATGAGCACCAGGGGCTCGACCGCCGCACGAGGGGTCGCGGCGAGCGACGTCAGGTGGTTGTTGAGGACGATGAGCTTGGCGATCGCGGTGTTGACCCGCATCGCCTCCATCTCGACGGTCGTGTCCGCGATGGTGCGGTGCACCAGGCGTGTCGTCTCGAGGGTGGGCTCGTCATCCGTGACGACGAGTGCACCGGTCGCCTCGTCGACGACGTTGCGCCACAGCCGCTGCAGGAAACGCTGCGACCCGACGACGGCCCGCGTGTCCCACGGACGCGAGACGTCCAGCGGGCCCATCGACATCTCGTAGACACGGAACGTGTCCGCGCCGTAGGCGTCGTACATGTCGTCCGGGGTCACGACGTTCTTGAGCGACTTGCCCATCTTCCCGTACTCGCGCTGCACCTCCTCGCCGTTCCAGCGGTACGTCGTCGACCCGTCCTCGGCCGTGGTCTCGACGACCTCGTCCGCCGGGACGTACTGCCCGCGCGCGTCGGCGTAGGCGTACGCCTGGATGTACCCCTGGTTGAACAGCGTGTGGAACGGCTCGCGGCTCGTGACGTGCCCGAGGTCGTACAGCACCTTGTGCCAGAACCGCGCGTACAGCAGGTGCAGGACGGCGTGCTCGACTCCCCCGACGTACAGGTCCACGCCGCCGGCGACCCCGGCCGTCGGGTTGTGGTCCGGGCCCATCCAGAACGCCTCGAGCTCGGGCGAGACCACCTGCGCGGAGTCCGACGGGTCGAGGTAGCGCAGGTAGTACCAGCAGGACCCTGCCCAGTTCGGCATCGTGTTGGTGTCACGGCGGTAGACGCGCGGACCGTCACCCAGGTCCAGGGTCACGTGCACCCAGTCCTCGTTGCGACCGAGCGGGGGCTCGGGCGAGGAGTTCGCGTCGTCCGGTGCGAAGGTCCGCGGGGAGTAGTCGGGGACGTCCGGCAGGTCGACCGGGAGCAGCGCGTCCGGCAGGGCGAGCGGCAGGTCGTTCTCGTCGTAGACGATCGGGAACGGCTCGCCCCAGTACCGCTGCCGGCTGAACAACCAGTCGCGCAGGCGGTAGGTGATGCTGCCGGTGCCCGCACCGCGTCCCTCGAGCCACGTGATCACGGACCGCTTGGCGTCGTCGACGCCGAGGCCGTCGAGGCTGATCTCGTCGTTCGACGAGTTGATCGTCGTGCCGTCGCCCGTGTACGCGCCGCCCTCGAACCCCTCGGGCGGTGCGACCGTGTACACGACCGGGAGGTGGAAGGCCTCCGCGAAGGCGAAGTCCCGATCGTCGCCGCCGGGGACGGCCATGATCGCGCCGGTGCCGTAGCCCATCAGCACGTAGTCCGCGGTGAACACCGGGATGAGCTGGCCGTTGACCGGGTTGCGCGCGAGGAAGCCGGTGAAGACCCCAGTCTTCTGCTTGGCGTCGGCCTGACGCTCGACGGCAGTCTTGGCCGCTGCCTCACGCCGGTAGGCGGCAACCGCGTCGACGGGGGTGCCGTGGCCGCCGGTCCAGGTGCTCCGGGTGCCGTCGGGCCAGGCAGACGGCACGGCGTCGAGCAGCGGGTGCTCGGGGGCGACGACCATGAACGTCGCGCCGAAGAGCGTGTCGGGGCGCGTCGTGAACACCTCGATCGACTCGGTCTCGGTCGCGTTGGCGACGTCGAACACGACGCGCGCCCCCTCGGACCGGCCGATCCAGTTCCGCTGCATGGACCGGACCTTCTCGGGCCAGTCGATCAGGTCGAGGTCGTCGGCGAGACGGTCGGCGTAGGCGGTGATGCGCATCTTCCACTGGCGCAAGGTGCGCTGGAACACCGGGTAGTTCCCACGCTCGCTGCGACCGTCGGAGGTGACCTCCTCGTTGGCGAGCACGGTGCCCAGGCCCGGGCACCAGTTGACCGGGGCGTCCGAGACGTAGGCGAGCCGCTGCGCGTCGACGACCCGCCGGCGGTCGACGTCGCTCAGGGCGTCCCAGGTGGTCTCCGGGGCGTCCTCGGGCAGGGCACGACGGCCCGAGGCGTACTCGGCGACGAGCTCGTCGATCGGGCGGGCGCGTCCGGTGCCACCGTCGGGCCGGACCGCGTCCACGTCGTACCACGAGTCGAAGATCTGCAGGAAGATCCACTGCGTCCAGCGGACGTAGTCCGAGTCGGTGGTGGCGAAGGTCCGTCGCGGGTCGTGGCCGAGGCCGAGACGTCGCAGCTGACGCCGCATCGTCACGATGTTGGCTTCCGTGGTGACTCGGGGGTGCTGGCCCGTCTGGACCGCGTACTGCTCGGCCGGGAGGCCGAAGGCGTCGTACCCGAGCGCGTGCAGCACGTTGTCGCCCTGCATCCGCCGGAACCGCCCGACGACGTCCGTCGCGATGTACCCGAGCGGGTGCCCGACGTGCAGGCCGGCGCCGGACGGGTACGGGAACATGTCCATCACGAAGAACGAGCGCCCCTGGGTCTTGGCGTGCGCGCCGCTGCCGTCCGTCAGCGGTCCCGACGGGTTGGCCGCGAAGAACGTGCCGCGCGCGTCCCAGGTGTCCTGCCAGCGCTGCTCGAGCTCTCCTGCGAGGGCGCTCGTGTAGCGGAAGGGCACCTCACCGCCACTCTGCGGCGCCGTGTCGGTGGGGTGGGTGGGCGTCGTCGAGTCCTGCGCAGTCACCCGGTGAGTTTAGCGTCAGCGAGCGGACCGGAACTCCGCCGTGAGCGGGCACTGGAACGGGTCGCGGGCGGCGAGCCCGACCTTGTTGAGGTAGCGCACGACGATCCCGTACGACTGGACCAGGCCGGTCTCGGTGTAGGTGATCTTCCGCGAGTCGCAGAACTCCCGGACGATCGGCTGCACCTTGCGCAGGCTCGGTCGCGGCATGCTCGGGAACAGGTGGTGCTCGATCTGGTAGTTCAGGCCACCCATGAAGAGGTCCGTGAACCGACCGCCGCGGATGTTGCGGCTCATGAGCACCTGACGGCGCAGGAAGTCGATCCGTGAGTTCGCCGGCACGATCGGCATGCCCTTGTGGTTCGGCGCGAAGCTCGCGCCCATGTACACGCCGAAGATCCCGAACTGTACGGCGAGGAACGCGAACGCCATCCCGACCGGGAGCAGCCAGAACACCAGGGCCAGGTAGCCGCCGAGGCGCAGCGTCACGAAGGCGATCTCGACGGGGCGTCGCTTGACGGGGCCACGGCCGAAGATCGTCTTGATCCCGGAGATGTGCAGGTTCAGGCCTTCGAGCAGCAGCAGCGGGAAGAAGAGGTAGCCCTGGCGCTTGGCGAACCAGGCCCCGAAGCCGGTGCGGACCTTGGCGATGTTCTCGGTCGTGAAGACGATGACGTCGCTGTCGATGTCCGGGTCCGCGTCGATCTGGTTCGGCTTCGCGTGGTGGCGGCTGTGCTTGTGCATCCACCATCCGTAGCTCATGCCGGCGTAGAGGTTCGCGATCACCAGACTGGCCCAGTCGTTCCAGCGCCCGGAGACGAAGATCTGCCGGTGCGCGGCGTCGTGGCCGAGGAACATCACCTGCCCGAGGATCAGGGCGATCACGGCGGCGAGAGCCATCTGCCACCACGAGTGCCCGATCAGCACGAACGCGACTCCCGAACCGAGGAGCGCGAGGGTGAGCAGCGCGAACCGGGTCCAGTAGTAGCCGTAGCGGCGACGCATCAGCCCCGCCTCCTGGACCGTCCTCGTGAGGGCGGTGAAGTCGCTCGTCTGTCGATCCCGGGGCGACATCGTCTCCGGGTCGAGGACGGGCAGGGGTGCGGGGGAACTCGTCACGGGTCACGCTTTCAACTGGGGGGACGGAGCCGCCTGCGTTCGCGTGCAACGAGCGGTTCGTCTCACAGTAACCTACGGCACCGTAGGAAGTCTGGACGGCAAGCGGATTTCCGCTCAGGGCACCACACGTCCGGCAATGGGCTGACTACCATCGGCAGATGAGCGAGTCGACGTCGACCGGTCCCCTCGAGCCATCCGACTCGCTCGTCGCGCTGCGCGCCGCCGCAGCGCGCGCCGCGGCCGAGGCTGCGCTCGCCAAGGCTGCAGCGGCTCAGGCCGTCGCCGAGGCCGCCCAGGCCGCGCTCGAGGCGGCCGAGCTGGCCTCGTCGGCCGCAGATCCTGGCACGACCGACACGGCGCCGACCGCGACGACTGCCGTGACCGACCCGCCGCCCGGTCCCGATGCCGGTACCGGTGTCGGCGCAGGACGGGACCCCGACCCGTGGACGGCCACGGTCTCCGCCGGGTACTCCTTCGCCGGGCCCGCACTTCCCCTGGGCGCTCTCATGAGCGCCGCCGGCCCGATCACCTCGGCGCAGGTCGGCATCCCCGTCG
The DNA here is from genome assembly GCF_024704385.1 of Cellulomonas sp. P24. Taxonomy (NCBI): domain Bacteria; kingdom Bacillati; phylum Actinomycetota; class Actinomycetes; order Micrococcales; family Cellulomonadaceae; genus Cellulomonas; species Cellulomonas sp. P24. Next base: position 3,562,676 of record NZ_JAJDFX010000002.1, on the reverse strand, counting down.
CGATGCTCAACCGGCACGGCCTCGTCGCCGGTGCGACCGGGACCGGGAAGACGAAGACGCTGCAGGTCCTGACCGAGGGACTCTCGGACGCCGGCGTCCCGGTGTTCGTCGCGGATCTCAAGGGCGACCTCTCCGGCCTCTGCCGCCCCGGGGCCGCGAACGAGAAGGTGGCCGCACGCGCCTCGAGCGTCGGTCAGGACTGGCAGGCGCGCGGCTACCCCGTCGAGCTCCTCACGCTGGGAGGGGCCGGCGTCGGAGTCCCGGTCCGCACGACGATCACCGACTTCGGGCCGCTCCTGCTGGCGAAGGTGCTCGGGCTCAACGCGACTCAGGAGTCCAGCCTCGGGCTGGTCTTCCACTGGGCCGACACCCACGGCCTCGCCCTCCTGGACCTCAAGGACCTCCAGGCGACGATCGCCCATCTGCTCTCCGACGAGGGCAAGGCCGAGCTCAAGGGCATCGGCGGCCTCTCGCAGGCCACGGCCGGCGTCATCCTGCGGGAGATCGTGGCGCTCCAGGCACAGGGCGCCGACGTGTTCTTCGGCGAGCCGGCCTTCGACGTCGAGGCACTGCTGCGGACCGCGGCGGACGGGCGCGGCACGATCTCGGCGCTCGAGCTGCCCGCGGTCCAGGACCGTCCGGCACTGTTCTCGACTTTCCTCATGTGGCTGCTCGCCGAGCTGTTCTCGGTGCTGCCGGAGGTCGGCGACGCGGCCGCACCGCGGCTGGTGTTCTTCTTCGACGAGGCGCACCTGCTCTTCACCGGCGCCTCGACGGACTTCCTCACCCAGGTGACGCAGACGGTGCGGCTGATCCGGTCGAAGGGGGTCGGGGTGTTCTTCGTCACCCAGTCCCCGAAGGACGTTCCCGCCGACGTGCTGGCACAGCTCGGCAGCCGGGTCCAGCACGCTCTCCGCGCCTACACGCCCGACGACGCTGCCGCGCTGCGGGCCGCGGCGCGCACGTTCCCCGTCTCCGACTACGACCTCGAGGAGCTGCTGACGACGTTGGCCACCGGCGAGGCCGTCGTCACCGTGCTCGGCGAGAACGGTGCACCGACACCGGTCGCCTGGACGCGGCTGCGGGCCCCGCAGTCCTCGATGCAGCCCGCACCGGCCACCGACCTCGCCGCCACGGTCGCCGCCTCTCCGCTGCTCGGACGCTACGGCACACCGGTCGATCGCGAGTCGGCGTACGAGCTGCTCGCCGCCCGCGCCGCCCAGGCGGAGGCCACCGCGGCCGCCGACGACGCCGCTCGTGCGGCCCAGGCGGAGGCCGATCGGCGCGCGAAGGAGATGGAGCGCATCCAGCGCCAGATGGACCGGCCGAGCCCGCGCGCCCGCTCCACCGGTTCACGCTCGACCAGCTCACGCTCCGCCGGCTCACGGCGCGCTGGGGACCCGCTCGACGTGTTCCTGCGCTCGGTCGGCACCCAGCTCGGTCGCGAGATCACGCGCACGGTGTTCGGCACCCGACGGCGCTGACGGCTCGGACCCCGCTGAGCGCTCAGCCAGAGCACGTGCCCGCGGTGCAGATGCATGCGGTGCAGATGCATGCGGTGCAGGTGCCCGTCCGACCGTCACGACGACCAGCAGTCCCGCCGCTGTCAGTCCGGTGCCCACCCACGCGGGGGCGACCAGGCCGTGCCCTGCGGCGATGACGAGTCCGCCGAGCCAGGCGCCAGAGGCGTTCCCCAGGTTGAGCGCCGAGTGGCAGAGCGCAGCACCGAGCGAGGGCGCGGCCGGCGAGACGTCCATCAGCCGCGTCTGCAGCGACAGCCCGAGGATCTGCGAGCTCACCCCGAGTGCGACGATCGCGGCGATGGCGAGAGCCGGGATCCTCGCCGTGACGGCGATCGCGACCAGCACGACGATCGTCGTCGCGAAGCCCAGGTACACCGTGCGCAGGACGGACCGGTCCGCCAGCCGCCCCCCGACGACGGTGCCGAGGGTCATGCCCACACCGAACAGGGCGAGGACCAGGGGCACGGTGGTCTCGGTCAGTCCGGTGACCTGCGTCAGCAGGGGCGAGACGTACGAGTAGACGGCGAACATCCCGCCGAACCCGATGCCGGCCGCGCCGAACGCGATCCAGAGCTGCGGGTTCCGCAGCGCGCGGAGCTCGGTGCGGACGGTCGCCTCGGCATGCGACGGCAGGCTCGGGAGCCAGGAGCGCAGCCCGACGAACGTCACGAGCCCGAGGACGCCGACGGCGACGAACGCCGCACGCCAGCCGAGGACGTGCCCGAGGAGCGTGGACAGCGGCACACCGACGACATTCGCGATCGTCAGGCCGGCCATCATCATCGCCACGGCACGCCCGCGACGCCCGGGGCCCACGACGGCTGCGCCCATCACGGCACCGACGCCGAAGAAGGCCCCGTGCGGGAGCCCGGCGACGAATCTCGCGGCGACGAGCCACCCGGCGCTCGGCGCGAACGCGGAGATCGTGTTCGCGATCGTGAACATGCCCATCAGCCAGAGCAGCAGCGTGCGCCGGTCGACCCGTGCGGCGAGCGACGTGAGGACCGGCGCGCCGACCACGACGCCGAGCGCGTAGGCCGTGATGACGTAGCCCGCCTGGGGGATCGTGATGGCGAGGTCGTGGGCGATGTACGGGAGCAGTCCCATCGTGGCGAACTCGGTCGTCCCGATGCTGAAGCCGCCGGCAGCGAGGGCCAGCAGGACGAGTCCGGTGCGGGCACCTGATCCACGGACGTCCGTGCCGGTCACGCGTCGCCCGATGACTGTCGAATCGATTCGATCACGAGGGCGATGGTACGCGACACCCTGCCGTGCCGGTCCGGTGTCTCACTCCGCGACGAGCCACACCGCGTTGCAGGAACGCTCGTCGAGCTCGAGCCGCTGCCCGCCGACCTCGACCCCGACGGCGCTCGCCGTGCGGGCCCCCACCTGCACCGCGACGTCGAGACCGAGGCCCAGCGCCGCGAACGAGCGCAGCAGCGACGGGTCCTCGTCGGAGATCCGCGCAACACGCCAGCGTCCCGGCGCCACCTCGCCGAGCCGCCGGGCGGCGGGCACCCGGACCTCGCCGTCCGCCGACGGGATCGGGTCACCGTGCGGGTCACGGTCCGGGCGACCGAGCGCGACGTCCATCCGCTCGACCATCAGGCTCGACACCGCATGCTCGAGGACCTCGGCCTCGTCGTGCACCTCGTCCCACGAGTACCCGAGCTGCCGGACCAGGAACGTCTCGATCAGCCGATGCCGGCGCACCATCGCGACCGCCGACTCCCGCCCGACGCGCGTGAGGGCGACCGCGCCGTACGGCTCGTGCTCGACGAGCCCCTGGTCGGTGAGCCGCCGAACCGTCTCGGAGACCGTCGACACCCCGACGCCGAGCCGCCGTGCGAGCAGCGTCGTCGTCACCGGCGCCTCCGACCACTCCCCCGCGGACCAGATGACCTTGAGGTAGTCCTGCGCGACCGGCGTCAGGCCCTCGCCCGGTTCCGTCACGTGCCGACCTCCCGTCCTCATGGGCGGGCGACCGCCCTCCCAGGTTCGGACACTAGCCTGGTGGACCATGACCGAGCGGCGTGACGCCGCCGCCCATCCTCACCCCTCGGAGGCCACGTGAGACGCCCGACCCGACCCCTGCTGGTCACGCTCTCCGGCATCGGGATCCTGGCGGCGACGACCGCCTGCAGCGCCGGCGCGTCGACGACGAGCACCGGCGGCAGCGTTCCCGGCGGCTCGACGACACCGGTCGCGTTCGCGGACGGGACCTACAGCGCGACCGGCACGTACGAGTCCCCCGGCGGCACCGAGAGCATCGAGGTGCAGCTCACCCTCGCGAAGAACCTCGTCACCGCCGTCACGGTGACTCCGCAGGCGCGTGACGCCAGCGGTCAGATCTACCAGGGCATGTTCGCGCAGGGGATCTCCGCCGCGGTCGTCGGCAAGGACCTCAACACCCTGCACGTCTCGAAGGTCTCCGGGTCGTCGCTGACGGGTGGCGGGTTCAACGACGCCCTGGCGAAGATCAAGGCCGAGGCCGGTGGCTGACCTCGTCTTCGAGGCGATCGGCACCCGCTGGGAGATCACGACCCCCGCACCGCTCCACCCCGACGTGAGGCTCGCGGTCGCGAACCGGATCGAGGCGTTCGACCAGGCGTACTCACGGTTCCGTCCCGACTCGCTCGTCAGCACGATCGCGAGGTCGGCCGGTACCTGGGTCCTCCCGTCGGACGCGGCCCCGCTGCTCGACCTGTACCGGCGCCTCTACCTCGCCACCGGCGGCGCCGTCACCCCTCTCGTCGGGCGCGCCCTCGCGGATCTCGGCTACGACGCGGCCTACTCGCTCCGTCCCACCGGTCGCACGACGGCCGTCCCGGCCTGGGACGACGTCCTCGACTGGGACGGGACGCGTCTGACGACGTCGGCACCGGTGCTGCTCGACCTGGGGGCCGCCGGCAAGGGGTACCTCGTCGACCTCGTCGCCGAGGTCCTGGCGGGCGCCGGGGTGACCGACGTCGTGATCGACGCCGGGGGCGACCTGCGTCATCGCGGCGGTGACGAGGTCCGGGTCGCGCTCGAGCACCCCCGCGACCCGCGGCAGGCCATCGGCGTCGTCGTGCTCCACGAGGCCGCCCTGTGCGCGTCCGCCCCGAACCGGCGCACGTGGGCGCCGGGCGTGCACCACGTCCTCGACGGGCGCACCGGGCAGCCGACGCACGACGTGCTCGCGACCTGGGCGCTGGCGCCGACGGCGATGGTCGCCGACGGTGTCGCGACGGCACTGTTCTTCGCCGCGCCGGAGGACCTCGTGGAGGAGTTCGGCGTCTCCTACGCACGCGTCCGCCCGGACGGGCGCGCCGAGTGGTCGGCGGACCTGCCCGGGGAGATCTTCACCGCCTGACCGGGTGTGGCGACGTCTCACTCACCTGCCGGGGTGGTCGGAACCGCCGTCCCGGTCCCGGCGGCCGGGTCCGTCGTCGGGCCCGCCGACGGCGCGGTGACGGCGGTCGGCTGCGGGGCGAGGATCTCGGAGAGCACCCCCGGCAGACCGCGGGTCGACGGCCACGTGAACCGGTACCCCACCGTCGCCGTCGTGTCCTTGTGCACCTGGATCACCTGGTAGTCCATGATCTCCCGGGTCACCGGGTCGAACCGGAGCACGGTCATCTCCGCGGTGCCGTGCAGCGGCCCGACCGTCGGCTGGCCGCTCACCGCCCCCGCCGTGCTCGCGCTGATGTAGCGGATGCCGTCGCCCACCTGGAGCGGCCCGTACCGCGTGTGCAGGTGCCCCGAGACCTGGGCAGGGACGCACCCCTGCTCGAGCGCCTGGTTGCCGACCGTCGGCGTGTGGATCAGCAGCAGGTCGACACCGTCCTTGTCGGCGCACGCGACGTCCGCGAGCCGCTTACCCTCCTGCGTGGACGACTCGCTGACCGCCGAGGTGCCGGCTCCCACGCGGGTCGCGTTCGGGTCGCTGTCACCGAGGATCCGCACCCCCTTGACCGTCACGACCTCACCGGACAGGACGACCATGCCGGCAGCACGCTCCTGCGCCGCGGTCTCCTCAGAGTCGTGGTTGCCGCCGGAGACCACGGTCACCACGTCCTTCGGCGCCGCCGAGGCGAACGTGTCGATGCAGTACTTCTCGACGGCCGTGCCGTCCATCGTGGAGTCGCCCGCGTTGAGGATGATGCTCGCCCCGGACAGCGTCGCGGCGTCGTGGATCAGCGGTGCCATGCCGACGTTGCAGTGCAGGTCGCTCACCACGAGCATGACGACGGGGGCGTCCTCGGCGGGCGCCTGGACGGCCGGTGCCCCGGTGTGGGCGTCCGCGATCTCCTGGGCGCGCGCCGCCCAGGCCGCGACCATCGCGTGGTCGGCGGCGGCGTAGAAGGCCTCGTTCTGGCGGTAGGCGGCGACGGCGTAGCTTCCGTACGTGTCGATCACGCCGCCGAGTCGGCCCGTGACCCGGGCCCCCTGGAGGGGCGTGCCGTCGAACACCGACGTCGGGGTCGCGTCGACGTTGGTCCGGGACCCGGTGACGCCGCTCGCGGTGCCCGCGACGAGAACCAGCAGCGCCACCACGCCGCCGACCACCAGCCGGCGCCGGTGCGCGGACGCGGCGCGTGCCAGCTCCGCACGACGGGCCCGGCCGAGGAGCGCGCCGAGCACGAGCCACCCGACCAGGAGCGCGACGAGGGCCACCCCGGCACGCCACAGCGCATCGAGCACGAGGGCCCGAGCGGCGGCCTCGACCGTCGCCTGGGGACGCGCGAAGAACTGCAGGTAGCTCTGCAGGTCAGAGCTCAGCGCCTCGAGCGTGTGGGCGCTGCCGACCTGCGTGACGCTCGACGGGATCTCGTGCACGATCACCCGGGCACCGAGGAACAGCGGCAGCGGCGAGTCGATCTCGAGCGTGCCGAGCGGCCCGAGGTCCACCGTGACGGTGCTGTCGGTCGTGACCTGGTAGGTCGCCTCGTGCGGGCCGAGGCTCAGGTCGGCCGAGGCCGTCGTGACACCGAACACGAGCGAGACGAGCACGGCGACGACGAGCAGCGGCACCCAGCGCCGACCACGACGCAGACGCTGCCGGACCGGCCCGAGCACGACGGCCCGGACCCGTGCGGCCGACGAGCGGAGAGTACGGGTGAGCGTGACCCCGCGACGGCGTGCGAGCGACGCCCAGCGGTCGGTCCTCCCGCTCACCGCGCCACCGGTCAGCCTTGAGCGTCGCGCCAGGCGACCCACTGCCTGACGAGGGAGAGGTCGTAGTCGGGGCCCCCCACGCCGATCGTGAACAGCGTGACCCCGGCGGCCACGAGGTCGGCGGCGACCTCGGCCGGTGGGAGCGACACCCCGACGGACCGCTCGACGACGCTCGCGTCTCGGCCGACGGCGACGCCGTGCTCGTCCAGGATTGCGCTATTGCGGGTGAGGCTCTCGAGGTCGCCGAAGCTGTGCCACGCGTCCGCGTGCTCCGCGACGACGCGAAGGGTCTTCCGCTCGCCCCCGCCACCCACGAGGATCGGGATCTGCCGGGTCGGTGCGGGGTTCGAGGCGGCCCAGCGGGCCTTGATCCGGGGCAGCGCCTGGGCGAGGTCCGCGATCCGCGATCCTGCGGTCCCGAACTCGTACCCGAACTCGTCGTAGTCCTTCTCGAACCACCCGGCCCCGATGCCCAGGATCAGCCGCCCGCCGGAGATGTGGTCGACGGTCCGCGCCATGTCCGCGAGGAGCTCGGGGTTGCGGTACGAGTTGCACGTCACGAGCGCACCGATCTCGACGCGGCTCGTCTGCTCCGCCCACGCACCGAGCATCGTCCAGCACTCGAAGTGCTTGCCGTCCGGGTCGCCGAAGAGGGGGAAGAAGTGGTCCCAGTTGAACGCAATATCCGCCCCAATGTCCTCCACTCGACGTAGCGCATCGCGGATCTGCGAGTAGTCGGCGTGCTGCGGCTGGATCTGGACACCGATGCGGATGCGGCGCGTCATCTGACCTCCCGGTTTGGCCCGAACACCTCCCACGCTAGTCGAGATCCGCGCGTACACCACGGGGCACGCGGCTACCCACATCCGGAGTGATGGGGGAAGAACTGGACCCACAACGCGGCTTCATGAGATCCGCCTACCCATCGCGTACGCGCTCTCTTGAGCCTGCTTGAACCCCGTCTCTGGCGCCGCATGGGATGTCACACGACACGATAACACCCGTACCATCACATCCATCCATCACGTGCTAAGGTCCTCTTATGAACGAACCGGGTCTCACCATGAGCGCAGTCGACGCGGCCATCGAGCAGCGCACGGACGACATTCAGCGCCTTCGACGGGAGCTCCTGACAGCCGAGAGTGACCTGCGGGCACTCAACACCACCCGCGAAATGTTCGCTCGGCTGCTCGCAGAAGTAGGGGACGGGGCTCAGGAGGCGGAATCAGCGCCGACGCCTTCTCCGAGCGATCCTGTCCAGACCGTCCTCAGCGAACAGACCACCTCAGTACCTGAGATCCCGCCGCTCCATGAGAAGCAGCGGATTCGTTCGACCCAGCTCGCGGCCGAGGTCGTCCGCACGATGGCGCGGGGGGTCTCCCGCGACGACGTTCTTGCGGAGTTCGGGACGCGTGGCCTCATCCCGTCAAGCTGGACGAACCCCCGCAACGCGGTCAATAACGCACTGTCCCGAGCAGCACAGCGCGGGCTCATTCGCTTTGACAGCGACGCCGGTCTGTACTGGGGCGTCGAGTGAAGGCCACCCAACGAAGCCGTCCGACGGGCAACCGCCCTCGGGAACAGTCGACCTCGAAGGCGGGGAAATCATGGCCGGAGTGATAGACGAGGGCGCCCACTCTTGAGTGACCGAGGCGGTTAGTGGGCGCCCATCGCAAGAACTTGGCTTGCGTCGTAAGGCTCAAGCCGAGGCCCGCGTGAGCGGGCATCCGGGCTGGAGTGCTCGAACACTCCAGTTCGCAGCCTGCACTTGGCAGGCATCGGGTTAGCGACGCTGACCCGGCAGGCTAGGACCACTCTATCGTGGTCCTAGCCTGCCTTCGTGTCCAGGCCTTGCTCGAAGTCTTCGCCCGCAGGCCCGGACTCAACCTCAGCTACATGCGTCTAGACGACGGGCGAGGCTCCTCGTCCTCTCGCCACCCGGATATGCACCCGCATGGCGGAGTTGCGACTCGGCCGGATCAGACACTACCTGCGAGCCACGAGGCCCGATCCGAACCATTGGACCAAGGGAACCGCGAGTAGCACCGCCGACTCGGCTGCCTCCTGGGTGATCGGTACGATGCGGTCCTGCTCACCACCGTGTCGATCGCTCTGGCCGGTCCAAAGAGTCTGCATCATCGCGACGAGAGTGCTGCCGCTCGGGAAACTCGACTGCTCTCGCGTCATCGGAAGCGACCACGACCCTTGGTCGCGGACTGTACTGATGATCTTGCCGAGCGTCGCGTTCACGTCGGCGGGTGTCACGACCGGTGCTGCCGCATCCTCAACGGACTTCACAGCGAGGCCGTACGCCTTCGACGGGTCGGGGCTGACGCCGAAGGTTGCCTCCCAGGCTTGCGCAAGCCGCTCACCGGCGTGCCCCGCTCGATCCATCACCATCTCTGCCGCGTCCTGCACTCCCTCGGGGATGCGACGAACGAGCGCAACTTTGCCCGCCCGCGTCCCGAGCCTCCAAGCTGATCCCGACTCTAGGAGCAATCGGTCGAGACTCGCATCCGGGCGATTGTTCCTCGACAGGAGGTAGTCCACGAGCCGGATCTCGATATGTGCGGCTTCCACCGCACTCCGCAGCGTCCTCATGCCTACGGACAACAGCGTCTCTTCATACGGAGCAGAAAAGCGGCACATCCGCTCGGCATCACGAAGGAGCTTGACGTTGAAGTACGTGTAGCGGTCGTTCCCGCCGAAGGACGCACGGCTGATCCCGGTACTGGTGAACTGAGTCTGAATCCAGTCCCAGAGTGAAGCGGCCATCCAGATCGGCACCCCGTCATGAAGCGCGTCGTACCCGGCGGCGGCGTCACCCTGGAAGCCGAGGGGGCGCCACGCCTCACTGATCGAATCGTCCGTCATAGCGGCATCATGCCCCGGCACGGCACATCGATGTGGCAACCGGAGCGGCGCCGTGACACCTTTAGCGGGCCAACTGGTCCCAGTTGAAGATCACGTCGACGCCGGCGTCCTCCGCAGCCGCCACGGCATCGCGGATCTGGGCGTACTCGGCGTGCTGCGGCTGGATCTGGACACCGATGCGGATGCGTGCGGCCACCGTCACTCCTCTGGTCGTGTCGTTCGAGTCTAGGCACGTGACCGGCCCGGTCGCCGCACCGCCCGGGCCTGCCCGGCGCGTCGCGTCAGCCCTCAGCGGAGACCCGGATGAGGTTGCTCCACGGGTCCTCGAACGCGAGCGCGGCGCCGTCGTCGCGGACGGCCACGCCGTGGTGCGTGAGCCGCGCGGCGAGCGCACCGAGGTCGTCCCGCGCCGGGACGACGATCGCGACCTCCCCGAGGCCGAGCGAGGACGCGCGGGGGCCGGCGCCAGCACTGTTCCAGGTGTTCATCGCCATGTGGTGGTGGTAGCCGCCTGCCGCGACGAACAGCGCGCCGTGCATCAGACCGGTCACCTCGAAGCCGAGCGCGTCCACGTAGAACGACCGCGCGAGGTCGACGTCGCCGACCTGCAGGTGCACGTGACCGACCCCGGCGCTCCCGGTGCGCGGGTGCTCGAGGCCGTCGTCCGTCAGGTGCGCACCGAGGAACGCGTTCGGGTCGAGCGGAAGCGTGTCCATCCGTGGCCTCGAACCGTCCCACTGCCAGGCGGTGCGCTCACGGTCCCAGTAGAGCTCGATGCCGTTCCCCTCGGGGTCCGTGAAGTAGAACGCGAGCGAGACCAGGTGGTCCGCGCTGCCGACGTACGACCCCGGCACCTGGGTCGCGACCGAGGCGACGGCCGCGGCGAGCCCCTCGCGGTCCTCGAAGAGGATCGCGGTGTGGAAGAGGCCGGCCTGGCCCCTGCCGGCTCGCGGCAGGTCCGGTGCGTGGCGCAGGACGACGATCGGGGTCCCGCGGCGGCCGAGTACGACGCTCGCACCCGTGCGACCCGCACCCGGCTGCTCCGACGGCGCCGCGACGTCGAGCACGTCGAGCGCGATCACGTCGCGGTAGTACGCGGTCATGGCGTCGAGGTCGCCGACCAGCAGGCTCACCGCGGTCATCGAGGTCTCGGGGGCGAGGAGGTCCTGGGGCGTGGTCATCGGGCAGTCCTTCGTGTCGGCTTCTCCCGATTGTAGTTGATGATTCAACTTCACGTTGACACGATTCCGCGGTGACCGCCCTGGGACCCTACTGGTACGTGACCAGGTCGGGGGTCGGCTGCACCTGGTAGGTCTGCGTCGGGTCGAGCATCGGGTGGTCCTCGTCCACGAAGTTCTTCCAGCCCCACCACCGCACCTGGGGTGCCGCAGCGCGCAACGTCGCCCAGGTCCCGGCCTTCGCCGGCTGCGACCCCTGGCCGTCGACGTGGACCAGCACCGCGAGCTCGTCGTGGGAGGTGTCGAGCCGCTCGATACCGGGAACCATCCGGACGCTGAACGCGTGCACCACGAACAGCTTCTGCGGCAGCGCCCGTTCCCGTGTGAAGTCGGCGAGCCAGGCCTCGACACCGTTCACCTCGTCGACCGAGACGGACCCGATCTGCCGCAGGTGCACCTGGTCGGGCCCGAGTCGCCACTCCGGGTCGAGCGCGAGCCCGACGTTCGGCAGCGCGAGCAGCTCCGCGTACTGCTGCGCCTGCGTGAGGAAGTCCGTCCGGCCGGGCTGCAGGTCGAGGACCACGTAGTCCCCCGCCGCACCCGCGGCATCCACCAACGGCCGCAGCGACGCGACCGGCAGCTCGTTGGAGTAGTTCCCGTCGGCGCCGGGCCCGCCCGAGGCGACCGTGGCGATGATCTCGACCGCCGGGACCACGGTCTCCGCGGTCAACGCGCGGTACGGCGCCGCCATCTCCGCCGCACGCGCGATCGTCGCGGGGACGTCCTGCTCGCCGAGGATCCCGAGACCCGGCGTGCCCGGCGTCCCGTAGAGCGCGACGTACCGCTTCCCCGGCTCGATCGTCTGACCGCCGCCCGGGAGCTGCACGCCCGTGGCGGCCGTCGCGACGCGCGCAGCCATGACGTCGTCCGTGCCGAACGACGGACCGAGCGCAAGGACGGACGACGGCGCGATCCGCGCGATCGCCTCGATCACTGTCGAGGACGTCCGCGGGTCGCCACCCGGGACCACCTCGACCGCCACACCGGCAGCACGCGCCGAGGCGACCGCCGCGACCTGGGACGCGTCCCCGTCCGAGAGCAGCACCGCCTGGGTGAGGGCCTCCGCCGGACGGAACGTGAGCACAGCCCGGCGCGGCACCAGTCCCCCGGAGGCACGACGCAACCCGTCGATCGGCTCCGGCACGGACGAGGACGTCGCCGCGCCCGCGGGAGGAGCCGCAGTCCCGTCGGCCGACCCGCCCGAGGGCGCCGGCGGGGGCGTCGCCGGCTCGGTGGTCGCGGAGCCCGAGGCTGCGACGAGGACCGTCGCCCCGCCGCGCACGAGCCCGATCACCGCTGGGACCGTGTCCGTCGGCGTGACCGACCGGTCGACCACCTGCTTCCCGACAACCCCCGCGAGCGCGGGAAGCGCGTCCGGGAGTGCGAGAACCGCCGGCCTCGACCCGTCCGGCATCGTCCAGCCGTCGCCGACCGCACCCGCCGTGAGCACCTGCACGGCACCGAGCCTGGACAGCTCCGCGGCGACGTCCCCGGCGTGACCTGCCGTGCCGTCCGGCCGTGCCAGCAGCACCGGTGCCCCGACCATGACGGCCACCGAGGCGGCACGCAGCTGCGCGGCGGGGTCGTCCGCTGCCGCGACGACCACGACGGGCGCCTGGACCCACCACTCGCTACTCACCCGGAGCACCATCGCGGCCGCGGAGGTATCGGCGACGACGGCGGCACCGGCGGGTGCTCGCGTGATCGCCGCGGGTCGGGCCGGGGTTCCCGTCGCACCAGGACGACCGCCGACGTCGGCCGCACCGGGCGGTGTCGTCGCCGGTGCTGTGGCCAGCGGCGCCGTCGTCACCGGCGCCGCGGTCGCCTCCCCGGCGGGGACCGTCCCCGTGCACCCCGTCGCCAGGCCGAGACAGGTGGCGAAGACGATCGCGGTCCCGAGCCCGGCTCGCACGAGCGTTCCCCTGTCAGGTCGACGGACGGTGCGTCCCACTCTAGGCACGTCCGGTGACGGTCGATCGGACGCCGTCGCGGTGGGTCGATCGCTCCGCACCTGAGTCCGCGGGTCGCAGCACGACCCGTCCGCACGTCGTGCCGCTGCGGTCGGTCAGGCGGGTGCCTCCGACGGGCTGACGGTCGACGTCCGCTCCGGCTGGGTCGGCACCGTCAGCCCCGTGACCTCGTCGGCCGCCGGCGGCGCCTCGGGAAGCAGACCGGGAACGTCGCCGAACCGGCGGAGCACGGCGTCACGCAGGATGCCGCTCCCGAACGGTGCCGGTGCCGGCGTCGCGAACACGATGTGCCCGAGCGCCTGCACGATCCTCTCGGCGGCGTGGCCGTCGCCGTAGGGGTTGACCCGTGCCACCCGTGCGGCGTAGGCCTCCTCGCTGTCGAGGAGGTTGCGGGCCGCGGCGACGATCCGCCCGCTCTTCGTCCCGACGAGCTCGAGCGTGCCCGCGGCCACACCATCGGTGCGTTCGGTCTCGTCCCGCGTCACGAGCACCGGCGTACCCAGGCCCGGCGCCTCCTCCTGGATCCCCCCGGCGTCGGAGATCGCGAGGCTCGCCCGCGCGAGCAGGCGCGAGAAGCCCGCGTAGCCCAGCCGCTCGACCAGCGTGACGTTCGGGAGCCCGGTCACCTGGGCCCGGATCGCCTCCTGCATCGTCGGGTCCGGGTGCAGCGGGATGACGAACCGGGTCTCGGGATACAGCGTCGCGAGTCGGGCGACCGCCTCGGCGATCCCTTCAAGCCCGCGACCCCACGTCTCACGACGGTGCGCGGTCACCACGACGACGCGCGTCGTGTCGTCGTCCTCGAGGTCGGCCAGGGCCGGGTCCTCGTACGGCGACCTCCGGTTCGCGGACCACTGGAGCGCGTCGATCGAGGTGTTCCCGGTCACCAGGATGCGCTCGTAGTCCACACCCTCGAGCACGAGGTTCCGCTTGTGCTCGTTCGTCGGTGCGAGGTGGAACGCCGCGAGACGCGCGAGGAGCTCGCGGTTCGCCTCTTCCGGGAACGGCGCGAACCGGTCCTCGGTCCGCATGCCTGCCTCGATGTGCACGACCGGGATCCGGAGGTGGAAGGCCGCGAGCGCCGCCGCGACGGCCGAGGTCGCATCGCCGACGACGAGGCACGCGACGGCGCCCGTCGGCGTGCGGTGCCCGTTGCCGACCATGTCCTGAGGCATCTGCGTCGAGCTGTAGACCTCCTCGATGCCGAGCAGGATCTTCGCGAAGAGCTGGTTCAGCGTCAGCTGGCCGGACCGCCCGACGCCCAGGTCGACGTCCTTCATCACGTCGGCCTGGCGGAGCAGGTCGTCGACGTGCTCCGCGTACTGCCCGGTGCTGATGATCACGGGCCGGAACCGGCCGTCGCGCTGCAGCGCGTGGACGACGGGGATCATCTTGGTCGCTTCGGCCCGGGTCCCGACGACGACGAGGACCTTGGGCTGGTGCGGTCGGTTCGGCACGAATGGCTCCTGAGCTCGTCGGAGATGGGTGCAGCGCTCGGTCGGGACGCTCTTCTCACGTGATCGACACGATGGCCCTCGACCTGTAGCGCGACCCGCAGGAGAGTGACCGGTCCGGAAGGTCGGGAACACCGTAGCGGCATGCCCGGTTGGGGTGCGCATGACGACAATCGGATTCATCGGAAGCGGCCACATCGGCGGAACACTCGCCCGGCTGGCCGTCGCGCACGGGTACGAGGTCGTGGTGAGCAACTCACGCGGACCCCAGACGCTCGTCGACCTCGTCGCCGAGCTCGGTGACCACGCGCGTGCCGGCACGGCGCAGGAGGCTGCCGAGGAAGGCGACGTCGTGGTGGTGACGATCCCGTTGAAGAACTACCGGCAGGTCCCGGTCGACCCCCTGGCCGGCAAGGTCGTGATCGACACGAACAACTACTACCCCCAGCGCGACGGGGCGATCGCGGAGCTCGACTCCGAGCGGACCACGACCGCTGAGCTCCTTCAGGCCCATCTGCCGACCTCGAAGGTCGTCAAGGCGTTCAACCACATCACGGCGGCAGATCTCGCGGTCTCCGGGACGCCGGCCGGCACCCCGGGTCGACGCGCGCTGGCCATCGCCGGCGACGACACGCAGGCGAAGGCCTCGGTGGCGACGCTGATCGACGGGCTCGGCTACGACGTCGTCGACGCCGGACCCCTCGCTGAGGGGTGGCGCATCCAGCGGGACACACCGGGCTACATCGTCGCCCTCGACGCGGACCAGCTCCGTGCCGCCCTGGCGGCGGCGAAGCGGTACGCGGAGCTCTGACCCCTCGGGCGTCACCTGCCGGGACGGCCTGGTCGGCCCTCCCGTCACGCGCCGGGTCAGATCTCCTCGAGCGGGACAGCAGGGTCGGCCAGACGCCCCGCGTCGACCTCGCGGCCGGAGACGACAAGCTCCTCGATCTGGCCGGCCACGTCCCACACGTTGACGTTCATCCCGGCGACGACGCGCGCGCCGTCGAGCCAGAACGCCACGAACTCCCGACCCGGGACGTCCCCGCGCACGACGACGCGGGTGCGGGCCGGGTCGGCGACGTCGCCCGTGTACTCCATGCCCAGGTCGTACTGGTCGGAGAACGCGTACGCGGGTCGGTCGTCGATCGCCTCGTCGCCGAGGATCGACCCGGCCGCCAGCGCACCCTGCCGCCGCGCGTTCTCCCAGTGCTCGACCCGTCGGTACCGCCCGAGGCGCGGGCTGAACGTGCTGGCGACGTCTCCGGCCGCCCAGACGTGCGGGTCAGCCGTGCGCAGGTGCTCGTCCACGACGACCCCCCGGTCCGTCCCGGCGCCGCCCACGGCGAGCCCCGCGGCGCGTGCGAGATCCGTGCACGGATCGACGCCGATCCCGACGACCACCACGTCCGCGCTCACCGACGACCCGTCGGCGAGCATCACCCCGGAGACGGCGTCGACGCCCCGCAGCCCGACGACCTCGGCACGCGGTCGCAGCTCGACGCCGTTGTCGCGGTGCAGGTCGGCGAAGACCTGAGCCATCTCGACCCCGAGGGCGCGCTCGAGCGGGAGGCCGCCACGGTGGAGCACCGTCACGTCGGCACCGGCGGCCCGCGCCGCTGCCGCGACCTCGAGCCCGATCCACCCCCCGCCGATCACCGCGACCCGGGTCGCGGTGACGAGCGCACCCCGCAGCCGCTCGGCGTCCTCGATCCTCCGCAGCTGGAGGACACCACGCAACGGCCCTCCAGGGACGTCGAGCAGCCGTGGACGAGCGCCGGTCGCGAGCACGAGCGACCCGTAGGGCAGTCGCGTGCCGTCGTCCAGGACGACGTGGCGGGAGCTGCGGTCCACGGCCGCCACGGTGGTTCCGAGTAGCAGCTCGACCTCGCGGCTCGGGTACCACGCCGGCTCGTGGACGAACAGCGCCTCACGGTCTGTCGCCCCGGTCAGCAGGCCCTTGGACAGCGGCGGCCGCTCGTACGGGCGGTGGGGCTCCTCGCCGACCAGCGTGATGCGTCCGGTGTGCCCACGGTCGCGCAGCGTCTCGGCGACGAACGCGGCCGTCAGGCCTGCGCCGACGACGACGACGTCCGTCGTGCTCGCCCCCATCACGGCCTCCTCGCTCGCGCCCTCGCCCGACGCATGCCCTCTCGGCGGCGTCCGTCCGGCCCAGCGTTCACCCGACGGCGACGATCGGCCACCGGAGCGTGTTCTACCATCAACGATGCCGACTCCCAGCCCGTCAGCGCCTGCGGCACCCGACCTGCCGGAGCCTCGCCGCCCGCCGAGCGGCGCCGCTCGCCCGCGGGTGGTCCGGAGCCGGCTGGTGCACGCACCGGCTCCCCTCGTCTGGTCCGTTGTCGGCAACCTGCGCCGGCACGTGGAGCTGATCCCGCGGACCCGCATGGAGGCACCGGACCGCGAGACCCACGTCGGCGACCTGATCGTGGCCCGCTCCGCCGTGGTCGTCGTGGACCGCATGGTCACCACGAGCGTGCGGTCGGCCGGTGACGCAGCGACCGACCCGGGTTGGGGTCGTTGGGCGACGTTCGAGAAGCTGGGTCCTGTGCTGCTCGGGACGGCTCACCTCGTCGTGCGGGCCGATGGTCACCACCGGTGCCTGGTGGTCTGGGCGGAGGACGTCCGGTTCGCCCGTGGCGCACCCGGCCTCGGGGCTCTCCTCGACCTGAGCCTCACCCTGATGTCGGACCTCGCGCTGCGACGCCTCGCCCACGCCGTCGAGACCCGCTGACCCGGCCACGCCGACCCGTCGGCGCCGCCGCCCGGCTCAGCCGTCGAGCCGAGCCGCGACGTCCGCCGGGAACCCGCCGGTCGCGACCGGTCCCCATCGCGTCGGAGTGACCCGGATCAGCGACTTCCCCTGGACCAGCATCGCCGCGCGGTACTCGTCCCAGTCGGGATGCTCGCCGGCGATGCACCGGTAGTAGTCCACGAGCCCGTCGACGGCCTCCGGCACGTGGAGCACCTCGGCGTCGCCGTCGACCTGGATCCACGGCCCGTCCCACTCGTCGGACAGCACGCAGACGGACACGCGTGGGTCGCGCTCGATGTTGAGGGTCTTCGCACGGCCGGGGTACGTCGAGATGACGATCCGCCCGTCCGTGTCGACGCCACCGGTCACGGGCGACGCCTGCGGGCGACCGTCCCTGCGGGTGGTCATCAGCAGCATGCGATGCCGGTTCCGGGTGAACTCCAGCATGCCGGAGCGGTCGACCGTACGTGTCGTCGCGATCGTGCGGGCCATGACCTGATCCTAGGTGGGCCCGCACCACGCAGCAGTCGGCCCGCCCCTGACGAGGCGGGCCGACTGCTCTTCGATTCTCCGGGGTGGTCCTCGACCTCCCCGGCTCGCGGATGCAGGAGAACATCCGCGACAAGGTTGCTCCTGCTAGGCGAGCCACGCCGCGAGAGCGAACTCCCCGTGCCGAGCGACGAGGGTCGTCCACGGCGAAGCGAGCGGCAGGTTCCGCAGGCTCCGGTAGCCCTGGACCGATGCGATGGCGGCTGTCGTCGCACCACGCTGCGGCACGGCACAGAACCCGAGGGTGATCGGTGCCGCCGAGGCTCCGCTGCCGCGCGAGCCCAGACCTGACAGCGTCGAGCCGTGCGTCAGCACGTCACGCACGAACTCCGAGCCCGTCGTCTGCCCGCGCGAACCCGTCAGGCTCGAGCCGACGTCAGACGAACCGGTCCTCCCCGTCAGGGCCGTGAGCCATGACGGGAGGGTGGAGCTGCTCGTCGTGCGTCCCGCATGTCCACCGGTCGGTGCCGGCACGTAGGGCGCAGGTGGTGTCACCACGGACCACTGGTGCGTGGACGACGTGGAGTTGCCGGCACCGTCCACCGCCGTGATCACGAGGGTGTGCGACCCGGTCGCCAGATCCGTGTAGGTCACGGTGCTCGAGCACGCGACGCCCGGTGCCCCGTCGAGGCTGCACGTCACACCGGTGCTTCCCGTCGTGGTGAAGGAGAAGGTCGCGACGTCCGCCGTCGTCTCGACCGCCGGCGCCGTCACGATCGCCACTGTCGGGGCGACCGTGTCGACCGTCCATGTCCACACGGCCTCAGGTCCCACGATCCCGGAGAGGTCGACGGCGCTGACGGCCAACGTGTGCACGCCGTCGGTCAGCTGGTCCACGGTCAGCGGGCTCGAGCACGGCACCGCGGTACCGCCGTCGAGGACGCACGTGAACGTGGCGCCGTCCTGGTCTGCGGTCAGCGTGAAGACGACCGAGGTGTCACTCGTGAGCTCCGCAGGCCCGTCCACGATCGTGGCCACCGGTGGAACTGCCTCGTCCTCGCCGGTGTCGCCGGTCCCACCGGTCTCACCGGTCTCACCGGAGCCGGATCCGCCCGACCCCGTGTCACCGGAGCCGCTCCCGCCGCCACTGCCACCTTCATGACTGGTGGCTGCGGCGACCGCCATCTCGGTGATGTCCGAGCTGACTGCGGACCCGGTACCGTCGAGCGCGGTGACGGTGATCGTGTAGAGACCCACCGGTGCGCCCTCAGCCACGTTCAGGTACCACGTGGTGAGCTGGTCGTACGGCACCGGGAGCGGGCTGACGGGGACCGTCCAGGTTCCGACGAGGTTCCCGCCCGCGTCGAGCGAGAACGGCATCGACACCGCGTCGGACCACGCAGCCACCTGCGACGCCTGTGTGAAGGCACCCTCGGCTGCGTCGATCGTGACCCGCAGCTTCGCGCCGGTCACCTCCGGCTGCCCGGCAGCCGTGCCGCCGAGGTCAGGGTTGAACAGGCGCGCGGTCATCGGGACGAAGGTGCCCTCGACCGCGTACTCGGTCGTGTCGGCCCACAGCACGGTCAGGGCGGCGTCGAGCACCTCGGTCGTCACGACGTCGGTGGCCAGGGTGGCGCCGCCGCCGAGGTCCACGAGGTCGAGAGTGAGCGTGTAGGCACCGACCGGAGCCCCCGCCGCCACCGTCAGAGCGAACGTGGTCGTGGCGTTGTAGCCGGGTACGACGGTGAAGCCGCTTGCGGGAACGAGGCCGACGAGCGCGCCGCCGACCAGGTCGAAGGCCACCGCCTCACCGGCGTTCGCACCATCTGCCGCGACTGCGGTGAGCTGCGCGGCGTCGGTGAAGGGCTGGGCCAGACCCGTGGAAGAGTCCGTGGCCTCGACCGTCAGCCGCAGCTGTGCGGTGTCGATCGTCGATCCTGCCCATGGCATGTACACCGATGCCGTCACGGGAGCCGTGTCGGTCTGGATGAGCGTGGTCGGAACGCCACCGAGGGCGACGGCGGGAGTGGTCAGCGCGGCGCGCTGGGCGGCGCACGTGTTCGTCCCCACCGAGTCCATGCTGAAGCCCGGGATCACACCCTGCTCGTGCAGGAAGACGATCACGGAGCGGACGTCGTCCGCGAGCTGGGCAAACCCTGCGATGTCGGTGACGGTATCGGCGACGCCGTCACCGTTCGTGTCGTTGGCGACGGGCGGCAGTGCCGCGAAGTCGACGACCTCGGAGATCGGGCTGACCTTCCACGTCAGACTCGGGACGTCGAGCCAGGTGGCGCACCCCTGGTAGACGTCGTCGCGCGTGTAGCTGAAGGAGCTGTAGTCCACGAACGACTCACCGTTGGATGGCTCCGTCTGACGGAACGCGACGGTCCAGGTGTCGCTCGGCACGTGCTCGGCCGGCACACCGACGATCCTGTTGTAGTACTGGATCGAGTCGATCGTCAGAGGGACCTCCTTCCCGGCTGCTGTGCCGACGGATGCGGCTGCCAGCATCCAGGTGGTGAAGCTCGCGACCCGAGCAGGCGACGATGCGAGGCCGGGGATCTTCCCGCTGCTCATGAGCGAGGCGTAGATCGCCGCGTGGTCCGGCGAGGCGTCGATCGCGACCCCGTCCGTGGTGAGGCGACCGGCGCCGTCGAGCCCGATCAC
This sequence comes from Cellulomonas sp. P24, assembly GCF_024704385.1. Taxonomy (NCBI): domain Bacteria; kingdom Bacillati; phylum Actinomycetota; class Actinomycetes; order Micrococcales; family Cellulomonadaceae; genus Cellulomonas; species Cellulomonas sp. P24. The sequence goes on along the minus strand of NZ_JAJDFX010000002.1, from coordinate 3,542,528 downwards.
GTCTGCCGTCGACAGCCGGATGGCGACCTCGTTGAGCTTCTTGGTCTGCACGTCGGCCGGCTGCCTGGCCATGTTGAGGCGTTCGAGCTCGGCCTCGGAGACGTACATCGCATAGGCGGGCTGCGCGTCGCAGGCCTCGGCCTCGTCGTCGGCGACGACGCCTGCCTCGATGAGCTCACCCATGAGCGGGATGCGGTAGACCTGGCGCCCGTCGGCCTCGTTCACGGTCGTGTACGTGGCATCGAGCCCTGGCAGCGCGGTGGGCGAGACGGGCTGGACGCAGTACTCGACGGTCGGTCCCTCTTCGCCTTCCACCGTGAAGGACGTGAGGACCGGCACTCCGTGCACGTCGCGGAGGACGACCAGGAGGTCAGCGAAGACGTCGCCCGTGCCGTCGCTGCCGACGGAGGTGCCCGGGCTCCCGCCGGACCCCCCTCCACCTCCAGCTCCCTGTCCGTTGCCGGATGCAGCTGCGGCACCGGACGATGCGGCAACGACCATCACTGCCGTGATGGCTGCTGCGACCGTTCCGAGGTTGGCGTTCCGTCGCATGGCTCCTCCACTTCGTCGGCGCCGCGGCCACGGTGCCGACGTCGACATGCACCGGAGCGATCGCTCCGGCCCCCTGTGGTTCCCCTGGCAGAGAGGGGGTTCAGCGCCGGGACGATGGTCCCGGTTCTGGCAGGAGGTCGCCTGGTCCTGCAGTACCCACACTTGTCTCACAGCAGAACCGAAATAGGACCAAAGGTCCTATTCACCCATATGCCTCATTTCGGACATTGCTTCCGTCGCGTCACCCGGGCCGGACGTCTCGGCCAGAGGTCGGCCGCGGCACCACGCGACCGCCCCTCGGTCACATCCGGTGCATGCCGACGATCTCGAGCCCCGACGGCCCGGCGACGAGCGTGATCGCCTCTGCCGGGCTCGCCTCCACCGCCGCGACGACGTCCTCCACCACCCACGGAACGGCCGTCCCGTCGTCGCGCGTCCACACGTCCACCCGGGCGCCCGTGAGGTGCGCGACCGCGCGCCCGATGCCATCGTCCGGCCCGCCGACGAGCAGCACGTAGCGCGGACCGTGCCGGACGCCGGCCGCCGGCAGTCGTGACCGGTCGTCGCGGTAGACCGCACCGTGATAGCCGGAGACCACGGCCGTGGTGAGCAGCACCGCCACCGGGATCTGCAGGTCGCGCACCACGTCGGCGTCGATGCCGGTCCGCAGGACGGCCTGGATCGCGAGGAATGCCGCGACGAGCACCGACACCACGGCAGCGATCCCGCCGATGCCGAACAGCACGACGAGGTAGACGCGTCGCGACGGGGACTCGAGCTCGACCGTGCCCGTCGCGCGGGCGACCCGGCCGATGTGCGACCAGTAGGCCCACCAGAGCGGGCCGCCGACGACCAGGAGGGTCACCGCTGCGAGGAGCGGGTTGGTGACGGCCGCCCCGATCTCGACCCTCGCCGGCAGCAGGGCGTCAATGAGAGCCACCACCACGAGCGCGACCCCGACCGCCGCTGCGGAGAGAGCGATCCCGGACATCAGGTACTCGTAGACCCGGGTGACCTCGGTGCGACCGGGTGCGGCGGCGACGAGGACGTGCCGGTGGTACCACCAGCTCAGCAGGCCCACGACGACGCACGCACCGGCCGTCGGGGTCCCGGAGAAGTGCTGCACGGCCGACGCGCTACCAGGATCACCCACCGTCCACACGAGCACCTGGTACACCGTCAGGCTGGCTCCGACGACGGCGAGGATCGACGAGCCACCGACACCGACCGGCAGCACGTACGCGAACCACAGCGAGGTCCGGCGGGCCCTCGCGAAGCGCCTCCCCCAGTACACGACCCAGACGGGCACGCCCACGGCCACGGTCGCGGCCGCGTCCGCGAGCGCGCGCGGGTCGTTGGCGAGCACCGTCGTCGACGGCTCCAGCACGAGAGCGGCCACGGCGGCCGCCAGCAGGGCGACCAGCCCGGAGATCGAGGTGCCGAGGCCGATCAATGCGCCGAGCACCAGCTGCCCCTGCCGCCTGGCGTCGTCGAGCATCCGACGCGCGACGGTCAGGTGCGCGAGCCAGACCGCCACCCACACCGCACCGTGGACGAGCCCGGGCCAGTCGGCCCCTTGGCCCGCGAGTGCCGTCGCCGCGACGCCCTGGAGGGTGGTCATCGCGACGACGACGGCCGTCAGGGGCGCGACGGTGGCGTAGAACGCCCACCCGAGAGACCGTGCCTCGTCCGGGTCGCTCTGCAGGTGACGACGCGACCACGCCGCGAGGAGGACGAACATCGGGAGGCCGAAGACGACGAACGTCAACGCACGCGCCAGCAGGCTGCTGTCGTCGCCCGCGAGGGACTGCTCCTGGAGGGGCAGGCCGAGGAGGTCCGACACCCCGACGGTGGCCACGATCAACAACCCGTAGAGCAGCAGGTACTGGAAGAAGCGCCGGACGCTGTGCGCGTCGGCACGTGGCCCGCCGGTCCGGTGACCGGCGTGACGCACCGCCCACACGATCAGCAGCACCGGGACGGCGAGCGTGAGAAGACCGGACAACAGGCCGAGGGCCGCCATGGTCACTCCTTCGTCGAGCCGCACGGGGACAACAACCAGGAGGAGCCCAGGATCAGCCACTGCCCGGCATCGCGTTCGAGGGTGATGCGCTCCGTGTGCGTGTACCCGGAGGCCCCGAAGAGGTCGTCCGCCGCTCCCTCGGTGACGTCCACGGTCACGACGGCCACGTCACCGTCGATCGCGCTGCGCACCAGGACGACCCGCACCGGGCTCGGCACGTAGGCAGCGGCGACGTCTCTCGCGTCGCACCCGGACCGGGGCGAGAGGGTGGCGGCAGCAGCCGGGTAGTCACCGGCGAGCACGGCTCTCAGGTACTCCTGGACGACGGCTTCCGGGGTGCCCGGGTCCAGCGTGGGCGTCGGCCGGTGCGCCACCACGACACCGGCGATCACGGCGAGCACCGCTATCGCGCCGACGAGCACTGCCAGCACACGCCCTGGCCCGCTGCGCATACCTCCACGCTTGGCGGTGAAGATCGTTCACAGCAAGAGCACAAGGTCCTGGTTCGCTCACCTGCGGCGATTCGGACTCGGCGCACGTCTCGCGGGTGACACTCCGGAGGCGGACGATAGTCGTACGAGAGGTCGCACTCCGGATCGAGGTGTCTCGTGCGTCGCGAAGCCGTCACCGTCGCCGTCGCCATCACCGCGTGGATGCTGCCGCTCGCCGGTTGCACGACCGGCGAGGGTCAGAGCCCCTCGCCGCCGACGTCGAGCACCTCCTCCCCCACGTCACCGAGTTCTCCTGGCGCACCCACGACGCCGACGCCGACGAGCACGGTCGGGCTCGAGCAGCCGGCGGTCTGGCCGTCGGCGGGTGTCGTCTTCGATACCCCGGAGGCAGCCTCAGCCGACTTCGTCACCCACGCACTCGGTGTCCCGGCAACCCTCGGGGCATTCCAGCAGGGCGACTCCCGGAGCGGTGAGGTGCCCGTCATGTTCTCCGGCGAGGGCGCCAACGCGACCAGCGTGCAGCGCGGCCTCCTGCTGCTGCGCCAGCTCGGGTCGGCGAACGGTTGGTACGTGATCGCTGCTGTCAACGACAATGCCGCGATCACGTCACCCGCGCCCCGCACCACAGTCCCGGCAGGCCCGCTCACCGTCGAGGGCATCGGCCGCGGCTTCGAGGGAACCGTCATCGTCGAGGCCTTCCTCGCCGGCCAGGTGACGAGGCTCGACAAGGTCGTCGCGCAGGGCGGATCCATGGCGACACCCGAACCGTTCACAGCCTCTCTCGACCTCTCCGGCGCGCTGCCGGGCGACGTCGTCACGCTCCTGGTGCACGGAGGTGTGGGGCACGAGCTCGACCCTGGCGACTTCGCGGCGATTCCGGTGATCGTCTCGTGATCGGCGCACCTGCGTAGCAGACGTAGGTGCGGTGACGTCACCTAGGACGTGGCGGACGCGTGCAGCAGCGCCGCGACCCGCGCGGCCTCGGCCGACGTCCCGAAGGCCATCCGCACCGTCCCGCCGGTGATCGCGTCCGCCACCTGTGCTGCGCTGAGAACCCGACCGTCGATCAGGACGGCCAGCTGCTTGCCGATCGCCTTCCCCGTGACCTCGCCCAGCTTCGCGCTGCCGGCCTGATCGAACGCGAGGTCGAGATCCAGTCCGCCTCCGACGTCAGGGCGGGTGACGGACGTCGGGGTGATCGTGCCGAGGGACGCCCCGACCTGGTAGGTGGTCGTCCCATCCTCGCTGCACGCCGTTCCAGGGCCGTCGGTCGCGAGCGCCGGTGCGTCGCACGCGCCCTCGGTCGACGACGTCACGAGCCGGAGCTGGAGCGACGGCGCCGAGGCACTTCCCGGAGAGCTGCACGCAGCGAGCACGCCCGCAGCGGCAAGAATGGTCGCGAGACGTTCGATCCGTCGGGTATTCATGACAACAGCATCGCGCACCACAAGCGCCGCGTCTTCGGAATCACGAAGCGCATTCATGAGTCGTCGCGGAATTCTGGACGATCGTCCATGTGTTGTCGGGAAGATGCGCCCAGGTCTACGGTTCGTCGTGCCGCATGCTCCACCGAACGGACGACTCGTCCTGGAAATGCGCCAAGGGGGCTCGCTGATCATGATCTGCGCGCAGATTCGCGTTCCGATCGGCGCCGCCGGGCGGCCTCGACTCCTCCACGTGCGGTCCGACCGGTGCCGGTGACACCAGGCGCGTCGACCCGGCTCCGCCGCGACGCCGCGCGCGCGGACGACCGGTCCCGGAACGGGGTCGCCCGCCAGGTGTTCGTCATCGCCTGCCTCAACGCCATCCTGTGGGCGCGGCGCCTCGCCCAGGTCACGGCAGGGGCTGACCTGGCCGTTGCCGCGCTGGGATTCGCCGCCACGACGGCCGCCGCGTTCGCCGTCGTGGTCCGCCTCGACCTCACCGTCCGCACCAACGAGCTGACACGCCGGCTGCGCATCGAGCGCGACGTCGCGCGACGGCTCCGCAGGTCCGGCCGGCTTGCGCTCCACGACCGGACGATCGACGGTTCGTCCGCGCTGTCGCACCTCGTCATCGGTCCGGGCCGCGTCGTCGTCGTGGTCGACGCCTCCTCGTCCCGCTGGGCCCCGTGGCGCAGGATCGCGGGCCGCGGCACCGCGACCACACCCGTCTGGAACGCCTGGCTCGACGCCTCGGCCGGCGCCGTGGCCCTGCGGACAGCTCTGGCCGACCTCCGCCTGTCCGGCGGCACGCCGACGGTCGAGCCGGCCGTCGTCACCGACGTGCCCGGACTGCCTGTGTGGGCGCAACGACTGTCGATCTACGGCGTCGGTCGGCTGGCCGAGGTGTCGGCCATCGGCGCGGACGAGGCGCAGGGTGCCTTCACCTCGGAGGACATCACGACGCTCGCCGACCGGGTGCACGCACTGACCCGGGCCGCGACCGACCGCGCGGGCTGACGGCACCGCGGGGTCGACGGCGCGTCCGGCGAGGTGAACCACCGCGGACGCGAAGACCTCATCCCTCGGGCCGGGCCGTACGCCGATCGTCACCACCTCGCCCGGGGGCCCGAGGACGTCGTTCCGGCTGTGATGAGCCGTCAAGAACGACGGCGTAGCGGTCCGACGCGCGACCGGGTCGATTCTCGAGCCCGCCGGGGATCGTTCTGCGAGATGGGTCCCGCCGAGATCAGCATCGCCGCATTCATCCCATCGGATGAATGCACCCGACAATCGACCATGGTTCCCATTCCCGACCTGCGATGACATCGACGGGCTATCGTGCGTGTCACGACGTGGAGGACGACAAGACGGTTGGCGCCGCTCACGGCGGCCGACGTTCGATCGCACGAAGGAGCCCGAGATGAATCCGCTCATTCCCACCGTGGTGGACGTTCTCTTCGGCGTGGCCATCGTCGCGACACCGGCTGCCGTCGTCGCTGCCCTGGTGGCACTCGTGGTCCGCCGATCGAGGAGGCAGACCGCGCCGCACGCGTGACAGCAGGCCACCCCGAGCCCGCCGGGCTACGGCGCGCCACCCGTGGCGGACGCCATCGGGTCGGTCAGCATCCGGATGCCCTCGACGAGGGTCTCGACGTGCACCGGGTTCGTCGCGACGTCGGCGAGGTACAAGGACGGGTACTTGTGCCAATCGTCCGCACGTGCCTCGACGATCTTGCCCGCGAAGCTCGGGATGCGGTCGAGAACGCTCGCTGCCGCTTCGATGCGGTCGGTGCCGATGTGGTTGACCAGGTCCGCGAGGTTGAGCACCACGTACGCCCGCCCGGACGGTGGGGCGGCGCCGGCATTGAGCCCCCACACCCCGGTGGGTCGCCCGTTCAGCGAGTACCAGCCGGCGACGCCCGGCGTCGCCCCTCTCCCCCCACACCAGCCCGACACCCCGCTCGCGAGCATCGCTCATGAGCCTGCCGACCACGCTCACCTCCGCGGGCGTGCAGCGAGAGGTGACTGCCGCGAGGAACGACTCCTCGTCCCATCGCGACGCCCGCGCGGGCGACTTCACGGCGGCTGCCGCCGACGTGTTCCCGACCACCCGCGGCACGTACACGACGTGCTCACCACCCACGTACTGGCGCACCTCGACGCCCAGGACCTCCGCCGAGCTCATCTGCTCGTTGAGGAACTCGATGATGCGCACCAGCGACTCGGGCAACGCATCAGCGACGAAGACCATCCGGATGCGGCCCGAACGAAGGTTCGACTCGACCACCCGCCAGAACTCCTCGACGTCGATGTCCGCACGTAGGTCTCGCACCAGCTCGGCCGGGTCCTGCCCGGCGCCTCCTGCTGTCCGCTCGAAGGCTTGACGCACGGTCTCGACCGACCAGACCTTCACCGCGCCCGCCGCGTAGTCGAGCATCTGACCGACCACCTGCCGGCGGATCTCGGAGTTCGACGACCGCTTGACCTCGACCAGCACCGGCACCCCGGTCCGGTCCACGAAAAGGTGGTCGACACTGTACGGACCAGGGACGTCCCCGGTGCTCGCGACGCCCATCTCGCGACCCACCAGCAGCAGTCCGGGCTCAGCATCGCCGGTCGTGGTCGACCCGGCGAGCACCTCGGGGAACTGAGCCAGCACCGCCTGAAGGAGCGCCTCGGAGTCGTACGCGCGCCGCTCCAGCAGGGTCAGACCATCACCGGTCTTCAAGAAGATGCTCTCGACGGACACGACCAGCCCCCATCGGACGTTTCCCCCACCGTAGCGCCGCCATCCACGCCCCATCTCGAGGTGGCATCGCGCTCCGGTCGCTCACGGAAGAGCGCTCCACCAGCGTGACCATCGATCGGACGCCCCGGACTCTCGACGAGTCAGACGACGAGAGTGCCCGCCGAAGAGATCGTCCACCTGTCCCTTGCTCTGGATCTTGGCGTGGCCTGCCAGGGAGATCGCCCCTCCGGCTGACGCGGCCCGGCAGCCCCGCTGCCCGGTTCGACGACCTCGCCACCATCGCGACCGCCGTCGCGTTGCCAGTGCTATCGTCCCAGCCCAGGGGGCAACGGTGGCGAGAATCCAGGCGCAGCGACCACGGAAGGCTCGACTCCCGGTCATCGACGGCAGACGGCCGTGGCCGGTCCTCATCATCGTGTGCTGGGCCGTGGCGCTGGCTGCAGTACTCGTCGTGGCCGCCGTCGTCGTGGTGCGGACACAGATGCCCTCACTGAACAACGGCATGGACCGCCTCGCCGCACGGGGAGTCCTCGGCGTCGGAGAGATGCTTGTCGCTGCTGCGGCACTCCTCGTCTTCGGTGGTCGGCGGCTCTGGCGGAACGGCCGACCCGCCATGCTGCGGGTCCCGCTGGTGGCGACGCTCCTCGTCGCGCTGTGGCGTGGCATCGACGCGGCGGTCGAACGCTCCGCCGGCTCGGGGTGGGTCGCCCTCACGGTGCTCACCTGCGGCGGGGTGCCGCTCGCCCTCCTGCGGTTGCCCCAGGTACACCGATGGCTCGACGCGGTGCCGAGGACACCCGCACCCGTATCGCCGCGGGCAGCCGCGTGGCAAGCCCGCCTCGACCCCGCGGCTGCCCGGCTCCTCCTTCATGCCCAGGTCGCCGGGCTGGTCGCCGCACTCTCGGCGCTCGGGATACTGGCGTCGTGGATGTACGGGATGATCGACGGGCCGATCGTCGGCTGGGCGGTCGCAGGCGTCAGCGTTGCCAGTGCGGCCGTGGCCCTCGTCATGCGTCACCGGTGGCAGACGGCTGTACGGGCAGACGTCGAACGCACTCACGGTCTGCCACCCGGAACCTGCCACCAGGTCACGCTCAGCGACCCCGTGCTGTTCGACAAAGCGCTCGGCCGAGCAGTTCGCCTCGCGGGCCGTGACGGCGGACTCGGCCCCGGACCACACGACCCTTCAGCAGCTGCGCCGGAGTAGCTCGGCTCCTGCGGCGGCGCAAACGAAGAGAGCGACCGCCGAAGCGACCGCCCTCTGTCCCGTGCTCTGGGTCTGAACGTGACCTATCTGGTGGAGCTGAGGGGATTCGAACCCCTGACCCCCTGCATGCCATGCAGGTGCGCTACCAGCTGCGCCACAGCCCCGCGGTCTGACGACCACCACCCTTGCGGGCGTCAGGAAGTCTAGGCGATGAACGTCGACCTCGCCTAATCGGTTCCCGCACCCCCGCATCGACCCGCACCGGCGCTCCCGCGCGACGTCAACAGCACCCTCAGCACCACGTCAGGAGTCGAAACCGAGTCCGAACGTGTCGAGCGTCCGCAGCCACAGGTTGCGTCGCCCCACGGTGTGGTCGGCGCGGTCGAGCGACCACCGGGTCGCCTCGATCACGGGGTAGGCCAGGGGCTCGGGCGGGAACGGCACCGGGAAACGCCGCACCATCGAGAGCATCGTGAGCTCGGTCTCGCCGTGCTCGGGGACGTCCAGCAGGTCGAGCATGACCTTGGCGCCGAACCGCGTCGATCCGACCCCGAGGCCGGTGTAGCCGGCGACGTAGGCCGCTCGGCCGCCGAGGGCGGTCCCGAAGAACGGGGAGAACCGCGAGCAGGTGTCGATCACCCCACCCCAGGCGTGCGTGAACTCCACGTCGGTGAGCTGCGGGAACGTCAGCTGGAAGTGGTGCGCCAGTCGTTCGAACGTCTCCGGACGCTGCTCGTACTCGGGCCTGATCCGACCGCCTCGGTGGTAGATCGCGTCGTACCCGCCCCACAGGATGCGGTTGTCCGCGCTCAGGCGTGCGTAGTGGAACTGGTTCCCGACGTCGCCCAGCCCTGCACGCTCGGACCAGCCGACGGATGCGAGCTCGGCGTCGCTGAGCGGCCGGGTCATCAGCGCGTAGTCGTACACCGGCACGATGAACGCGTCGACGCGCTTGAGCAGCGACGGGAACGCGTTGGTCGCCAGCGCCGCGTGGGCCGCGGTCACCCGTCCGCCGTCGGTCTCGACGACCACCTGGTCCCCGTCCCGCCAGATCCTCCGCGCGGGCGACCCCTCGACGATCCGGACGCCCAGCGAGAGGCACGCGTCGCGCAGCCCCCAGGCGAGACGTGCCGGGTTGAGGATGACCGCACCCGTGCGGTCACGCAGACCGGCACGGAACAGCGGCGAGGCGATCTGGCGCTGAACCTGCTCCTGGTCCAGGAACTCGAGCTCACCGTCCGACTCCGCGGCCTGCCGCACGAGGTCCGCGACCTGGTAGTCCTCGGTCGCGACGTCGAGCGTCCCGGTGCGTTCGAGCTGCGCGTCGATCCCGTACCGCTCGACCGTCTCGACGAGGCCCTCGAGGTTGCGCTGCCCGAGCAGCCGGAGCAGTGGCATCTCGAGCGGGAACCGTTGCTCGCCGTTCGCGTCGCCATGGGTGAGGCTCGCGGCGCAGAACCCGCCGTTGCGTCCGGACGCCGCCCAGCCGACGCGGTGGGCCTCGACGAGCACCACGTCACGGCCGGGGTCGCGTTCCTTGGCCTGCAGCGCCGTCCACAGTCCGCTGTACCCGCCGCCGACGACGACGAGGTCCGTGGTCACCGCACCCGTCAGCGGCGGCAGCGGCGACGGTCGGTCCGGGTCGTCCAACCAGAACGGTCGCGGGGCGGCGCCTCGGACTGCGGCGCGTGCGGCCGAGCCCGGGATGTCGTGACCGTAGACGGGCATGCTCGGGGTGGACGACGCACGTCGGGAGGCCATACCCCATCCCACACCAGCCGCACCCTGTGCGTGAAGGGAATAGGGACGGTGATGTCGTCACGGTCGCCCGAACGCGGGACAGCGCGAACGCCGCACCGCCATCGCCGCGCGGTCCTCCCCCGCGCTCAGTGCGTCGGTCCGGCGTTCCAGTCCTCGACCGTGTCGCGTGGCCCGAGGTTGTACCCCGTCAGCCGCCAGGACGGCTCCGCGTCGGGGATCGACGGCCGGAGCGTGGCCCAGTGGGCGTTGTCGAGGCCGACGAGCCCGCGCCAGCCCTCGACCGAGAGGTCGAGCAGCGCGGTGACGGCCAGGGTGATCGCGGCGCCGTGCGAGACGACGACGAGCGTGTCCGACGGACCGTAGGCCGCCGCGTGCTCGCGGATCGACGCGGCCGTGCGGCCGGCGACGTCGCTCCGGCTCTCCGCCCCGACACCGACGAGGTCCGCGCCACGACGCCAGGCGTCGTACTCGTCCGGCCACGCGGCGGCGATCTCCTCGCCCGTCAGGCCTTCCCACTGCCCGAAGCTCCGCTCACGCAGGCGCGGGTCGGTCGTCACCGAGTGGCCGGTCCGCTCAGCGAGCAGGCCGGCGGTGGTGCGCGCCCGCGTCAGGTCGGACGACACGACGGCCGTCGGGCGGAAGGTGGCCGCGAGAGCCTCGGCGGACGTGCGCGCCTGCCAGAGGCCGACCTCGTCGAGGCCGATGTCGATCTGCCCCTGCAGCCGCCCCGAGGCGTTGTGACCGGTCCGGGCGTGCCTCCACAGGACGACGCGACCCGCGCTCACGCCTCGTCGACCTCGTCCTCCGCCGTGGCAGCGGAGTCCGGTCCGTCGCCGCCCGGCCGGCCGTGGACGTCGGGCGGCAGGACGATGACCGGGCAGTCCTTCCAGAGTCGCTCGAGCGCGTAGAAGACACGGTCCTCGGAGTGCTGGACGTGCACGACGATGTCGCCGAAGTCGAGCAGCACCCACCGGCCCTGCGACTTGCCCTCACGCCGCAGCGGCTTGGAGCCCAGCTTGTAGAGCGCCTCCTCGACGGCGTCGACGATCGCCGACACCTGCCGCTCGTTGGTGCCCGAGGCGATGAGGAACACGTCGGTCAGCACGAGCTGCTCGCTGACGTCGAGAGCGATGATCTCCTCGGCCTTGCGGTCCGCGGCCGCACGGGCGGCGGCGATGGCAAGCTCGATGGCGCGGTCTGTGGCCGACACGGTTCTCCTTGAGGGGTGGGTGCGACCGTGATCCGGTCGCGGCAACGTCGTCGCGGGACTGCCGACCGATCAGGACGACCGGAACAGGACCTCATGGCTGAGGGACGTGCCGAGAAGAGCACTCGCTGACGACTGGCCACCGGGGCCACCCGTCGCCTGGTTCACGAGCAGGTAGATCAGCGCACCGAGCACCAGTGCGAGGAACAGCAGGACGAGCCAGTGCAGCAGCGAGTACGAGCGCTCCTCCTCGGGTTCCACGTCCTCGGCGTCGTCGGCGGTGATCCCGCCCCAGGCGACGTCACCTGCGGGCTGAACCGCGTCGGGCGTCCACGCCAGACCGGCGGCGGGCGTCGCCCCGCGGGGATGCGGGTCCTGGGGCGCGACCGGTCCGGCGCTCACCGGTCCCCACTGCGGGATCGGGACCTCTGCTGGGGCGTCCGCCACCGCGGGAGGACCTGCCCAGGCGGACGGTTGGGGGGACGGTGCCGGCGGAGCGGATGCCGACGGGGCGGATGCCGGCGAGGGCGGAGCAGCAGTCGGCACGGGCGCAGCAGACGTCGGACGATCGACCGCCGGGGTGATCTGTGTCTCCTCGACCGACCCCGTTCCCCAGCCGATCGGCGCGCGCGGCTGCGCCACCGGCTGCGGCGGGCGCGCGGCGGGCGGTGCCGGCGTCGACGCCGCAGGGGTGGGGCGCATCGGCGACGGGGCCGGCTGGACCGGCGTCGCCTGCGCAGGTGCGGAGGCCGCGGGTCCGGCCTGTCCGCGTGGGGCTGTCGCCGGTGACGGGACTCCTCCGGCCGCCCGGACGTCGTGCCAGGTCAGAGGCGCCTGGCCGGTCGACTCCGGCGACGGTGTCGTCGCAGTCGTCGGGACCGGTCGGGCCGCAGCGTCACGCGGCGGACGCGTCATCGGGGTCGGCGTGCCGGCTGCACGGGCACCACCACCACCGAAGACGGAGGACCGCACCGGCTGCCCGTGCGGTTCCGACGACTCCACCGGTTCGCCCGACGGCACGGACGGTCGACCCCCACCGCTGACGAACGGCCACCGCGAGGTCGTGGCGGGCGAGGCGGGGGTCGTCGGCACCGCGCCGGTCTCCGCGCTCGGGAAGTAGCCCTCGACGCCCGGACGGCCTGCGTGCGGGGTGCTCCCCGAGGCCGGCTCACGGGACGACCACGTCGGCCCGGCGGGCTCCGGCCGGCCCGGTGCGACCCGGTCCTGATCGGGACGCGCGGCGCCGCTCGGCGCGCTGCCCGGCTGGCGACGGACGACGGTCGGCCGTGGCCCGGTCTCTGCCACCGCCGGTCCACGGGTCACCCCGGTGGGGTACGGCGTCGCTGCCCCCTCGGGCGTGAGGCCGGGGACCGCGATCGCCCCGGTCGCGGCGCGTTCGCGCTCACGCATCGCCCGGCGCGACATCGGTCGGGTCTCGTCCTGCGGAGTGGCAGCGGTCGGTGCCGACGGAGTCTGCGCGACGCTCCCGGTCTCCCGTGCACGCTCCTGCTCGCGACGGCGGCGCCGCTCTCCTGGCTGGTCATTCATCGTCTTGACCTCGATACAGACCGTGCTTGCCGATGTACTGGACGACGCCGTCGGGCACGAGGTACCAGACGGGCTGTCCCGAGCCTGCCCTTGCGCGGATGTCCGTCGAGGAGATCGCCAGGGCAGGGACCTCCTGGAGCGTCACCCTCCCCTGCGGGAGACCGGCGATCGAGAGCTGGTGGCCTGGCCGGGTGACCGCGACGAAGTGCGCCATCGTGAACAGCTCTGCCGCATCACGCCACGTCAGGATCTGCTCGACCGCATCCGCACCTGTGATGAAGAACAGGTCCGCATCCGGGCGTTCCGCTCTCAGGTCCCGCAGCGTGTCGACCGTGTACGTCGTGCCGTCACGGTCGATGTCGACCCGACTGACCGTGAACCGCGGGTTCGACGCCGTCGCGATCACCGTCATCAGGTAGCGGTGCTCGGCGGGCGACACCGCCTGGTGCTGCTTGAACGACGGCTTCCCCGTCGGCACGAACACGACCTCGTCGAGGTCGAACCGGGCTGCGACCTCGCTCGCCGCGACCAGGTGGCCGTGGTGCACGGGATCGAACGTCCCGCCCATCACCCCGAGTCTCGGTCGACGCTCCGCCATCGGTCAGCAGCCTCCGGGGGTCTCAGTGACGCGTGCCGACGCTGCGGAAGGCGAACGTCACGAGCAGGAGACCGATCAGCAGGCCGAACGCCACGATGCCGTAGACCGGCGCGGGGGCCGGGAGCTCACGAACCGTCGTCTCGGCCATCAGCAGTGCTGCGTGCACGCCCACCTCCAGGTGTTCGACGTCCTGCCCACCGTGTGACGGCGGCCAGGCTCGGGGGTTGTCGTCATGAGTCGGTCGGGGCGCTGTCGCCGCGCCCGACGGTTGTCCAGTCTCTCACGGCTGAGGCGATCCTCAGTCGCGAACGTGGCCCTGCCCGTGCACGATCCAGGTCGTCGTGGTCAGCTCCGTGAGGCCCATCGGACCACGCGCGTGCAGCTTCTGCGTGGAGATGCCGATCTCGGCGCCGAGGCCGAACTGCCCCCCGTCGGTGAACCGCGTCGACGCGTTGACCATGATCGCCGCCGAGTCGAGGCCCGCGATGAACTGCTCGGACGCGCGCAGGTCCTGCGTGACGATCGCCTCGGTGTGTCCCGACGACCAGGTGCGGATGTGCTCGACCGCGGCGTCGAGGTCGTCGACCACCCGGACCGCGATCTCGAGGGCCAGGTACTCGGTCGCCCAGTCGACGTCGGTCGCCGGGATCACGTCGATCCCGTCGGGTGCGAGCGCGCGGGTCCGCTCATCGCCGTGGATCACGACGCCCGCTCCGGCGAGTGCCGTGAGCGCCCCCGGGAGGAACCCGTCCGCAGCCTCACGGTGCACGAGGAGCGTCTCCGCCGCGTTGCAGACCCCGACCCGCTGCGTCTTGGAGTTCATGAGGATCGCCAGGGCCATCGGGACCTCGGCGCTCGCGTCCACGTACACGTGGCAGTTCCCGACCCCGGTCTCGACGACCGGCACGGTCGACTCGCGCACGACCGTCTGGATGAGGTCCGCCCCGCCCCGCGGGACGAGCAGGTCCACCAGCCCGCGCGCATGCATGAGTGCCACGGCTCCGGGCCGACCGTAGGCGTCGATCGACTGCACCGCGTCAGCCGGCAGCCCGGCCTCCACGAGCGCACGCGACAGGACGGACACGATCACCTCGTTGCTGCGCGCCGCCGCCGCGCCGCCGCGGAGGATCACCGCGTTGCCGCTCTTGAGCGCGAGTCCCGCGGCATCGACCGTGACGTTCGGGCGGGCCTCGTAGATCATCCCGACGACCCCCATCGGCACCCGCCGCTGGACGAGCTGGAGGCCGTTCGGGAGCGTCGACCCCCGGACGATCTCCCCGACCGGGTCCGGGAGCGCGGCAAGCTCGCGCAACGCGTCGGCGATCGCACCGATGCGTTCCGGGGTGAGCGCGAGGCGGTCCAGCAGACCGGGCGACGTCCCGTTCGCGCGCCCACGCGCCAGGTCGTCGGCGTTCGCGGCGACGATCTCGTCGGCGGCCAGGACCAGCGCGTCGGCCATCGTGCGCAGCGCGGCGTCCTTGGTCGCGCGGGTGGCCGTGGCCAACGACCGCGCGGCGACGCGGGCCCGTCGCGCGGCGGCCAGGACGGCCTCACGGACCTCGTCAGACGGGGGTGCGGCTGAGGTGGCCGGCGAGTCGGCGGCTGCCCCGGGTGCAGGAGTCATGCGCTCCAGGGTAGCGCCCGACTCCCGGCCGCCATCCGAGCGGTCCACGTGCCGCACCGTGCGCGGTGAGCACGCAACGGTCAGGTGACGCGACGCCCCCGGCGGACCAGGACGAGGTCGTCGCGATGGACGATCTCCCGGTCGTAGCCGGGCCCGAGAGCGGTCCGCAGCTCCGAGGTCGACCGGCCGAGCAGCTCGGGCAGGTCCTCCGCCGAGAACGCCACGAGCCCGTGCGCGACCACCTGCCCGTCGGTGCCGACGAGCTCGACGGGGTCGCCCGCGTCGAAGGTCCCCTCGACGGACAGGACCCCGGCCGGCAGCAGCGACGCTCGGCCGCCGAGTACCGCGCGGACCGCCCCGTCGTCCAGGACGAGACGCCCGTTGGTGCGCGCCGCGTGGGCGAGCCAGAGCATCCGCGTCGACCGCTTGCGACCGGTCGCGCTGAACCAGGTGCCCACCTCGTCGCCGGCGAGGGCCTGTGCCGCCTGCGCGGCCGAGGTCAGGACGACAGGGATGCCCGACCCCGTCGCGATCGCCACCGAGGCGAGCTTGGTGACCATCCCCCCGGTGCCGACCGCGCTCCCCGAGGAGGTCACCTCGATCCCCTCGAGGTCGGCCGGGCTCCTGACCTCCGCGATCCGCCGAGCTCCTGGCCGCGACGGCGGACCGTCGTACAGCGAGTCGACGTCCGTCAGCAGCACGAGCGCGTCCGCGGCGACGAGGTGCGAGACGAGGGCGGCGAGCCGGTCGTTGTCGCCGAACCGGATCTCCTCGGTCACGACGGCGTCGTTCTCGTTGATCACCGGGACGACGCCGAGCGCCAGCAGCCGGCTCAGCGACCGCTGAGCGTTGCGGTAGTGACCGCGCCGGATGGTGTCCTCCGCGGTGAGCAGCACCTGCCCGACACGCAGTCCGTGCTCCCCGAACGCCCGGGTGTAGTGGGCGACGAGGAGCCCCTGCCCGACCGAGGCCGTCGCCTGCGCGGTGGCGAGGTCACGCGGCCTCGAGGAGAGCCCGAGCGGGGCGAGCCCTGCGGCGATCGCACCCGAGGAGACGAGGACGACCTGCCCGCCGGCCGCGCGACGCGCGGCGAGCACGTCCACGAGCGCCCGCAGCCGCTCCGGGTCCAGTCGACCGTCGTCAGAGGTCAGTGAGGACGACCCGACCTTCACGACGATCCGGGCTGCCGTCGCGAGGTCGCGGCGTCCGGCCAACGGGGTGTTCACGCTCCGCATTCTTGCGCGTCCGGGCAGGTCGCCGGGCCGGCGACCACCAGTCGATCATCCGATCGGCGCCGCCACGCCGGTTCAACGCCGGGCCTCCGCCCGACGCAGTGATCAGGCGTCGTTCTCGTCACCCACCCACAACCCGGCCTCACGCTCGGTCCACAGCTCCGCGCGGGCCTCGGCCTTGGCGTCCATGCGGTCCTTGTACTCGATGCGCTTCTCGGCGCGCGTCGGACGCAGCTGCTCGACGATGCGAGCATCCGTCCCGCGCGGTCCGCCGAGCAGCTCGGACCCGGTCAGGAGCGTCGGCTCCCAGTCGAAGACCACGGCGCTCGGCCCGTCACCGATGACCACCTCGGCCCCCGCGACCGCACCGGCCGAGAACAGCTTCTCCTCGACGCCCAGGCGGGCCAGACGATCGGCGAGGTAGCCGATCGCCTCCTCGTTGGTGAAGTCGGTCTGACGCACCCAGCGTTCGGGCTTGACCCCCCGCACCTGGAAGTACTCGTGGTCGGCGTCCTCGCGGCGCGTGACCGTGAAGCCGGCGTCGTCGACGGCCTTGGGCCGCAGCACGACCCGTGCCGGTGCCGCGACGGGGGCCTCGCGCCGCGCCTTCTCGATGCGCTCGGCGAGCGCGAAGGTCAGGGTCCGCAGTCCCTCGTGGCTCGCGGCGGAGACCTCGAACACGGGCAGACCCCGCGCCTCGATCTCGGCACGGACCAGCTCGGCGAGCTCCCGCGCCTCCGGGACGTCGACCTTGTTGAGCACCACCATGCGGGGACGTTCGGTCAGCGGGATGCGCCCGCCCTCGATCCCGATGTCTCCCGCATAGGTCGCCAGCTCGGACTCGATGACGTCGAGGTCGCTGATCGGGTCCCGGTTCGGCTCGAGCGTCGCGCAGTCCAGCACGTGCACGAGCACCGCGCAGCGCTCCACGTGCCGCAGGAACTCCAGCCCGAGGCCCTTGCCCTGGCTCGCTCCCGGGATCAGACCCGGCACGTCGGCGACGGTGAACCGCGAGTCGCCCGCCTGCACCACGCCGAGGTTCGGCACGAGGGTCGTGAACGGGTAGTCGGCGATCTTCGGCCGGGCGGCCGACATCGCGGCGACGAGGCTGGACTTCCCGGCGCTCGGGAAGCCGATCAGCGCGACGTCGGCGATCGACTTGAGCTCGAGCACGAGGTCCCGGTGGATGCCCGGCTCTCCGAGCAGCGCGAACCCGGGGGCCTTGCGCCGTGGTGAGGCGAGAGCAGCGTTGCCGAGACCACCGTGGCCGCCGGCGGCCACGACGTAGCGTGTGCCCACGCCGACGAGGTCGGCCAGGACGTTGCCGTCCAGGTCCTTGACGACTGTGCCGTCCGGGACCGACAGCTCGAGGTCGGCCCCGATCGACCCCTGACGGTGGTCCCCCATGCCCTGGGTCCCGGACGGGGCGTGCCGGTGGGGCCCGTGGTGGAAGTCCAGCAGGGTCGTGACCTGCGGGTCGACCACCAGGACCACGCTCCCGCCGTTCCCGCCGTTCCCGCCGTCCGGGCCGGCGAGCGGCTTGAACTTCTCGCGGTGGATGGAGGCGCAGCCGTTGCCACCGTCACCGCCGGTGGCGTGCAGCACGACACGGTCGACGAATGTCGCCATGGTCTCCTCCTTCACACGGGGATGGCGTGCGCCGTCCCGGGAACAGGCGGAGGGGCGCACCGCACCGGTGCGCCCCTCCGAACCTGACTGGTCTGCGTGCTGAGAGCCCGCTCAGCCGGCCGTGACGATGTCGACGACCTTGCGGCCGCGACGCGTCCCGAACTGCACCGCGCCGGCAGCCAGCGCGAACAGGGTGTCGTCGCCGCCACGGCCGACGTTGATGCCGGGGTGGAAGTGCGTGCCGCGCTGGCGAACGATGATCTCGCCGGCGTTGACGACCTGGCCACCGAAGCGCTTGACGCCCAGTCGCTGCGCGTTCGAGTCGCGGCCGTTGCGAGAGGAGCTCGCGCCCTTCTTGTGTGCCATGTCTGACCTGCTTTCGTGCTGTTCGGGGAGGAAGGGGGTTCCGCGCCCGTCAGGCGCGGGAAGACGTCACTTGATGCCGGTGACCTTCAGGCGCGTCAACTTCTGACGGTGGCCCTGACGGCGGCGGTAGCCGGTCTTGTTCTTGAACTTGAGGATGTCGATCTTCGGGCCCTTCTCGTCCCGGACGACCTCCGCGGTGACCTTGATCTTGGCGAGCGCGCTCGCGTCGGAGGTCACCTTCTCCCCGTCGACCAGCAGGATCGCAGCGAGCTCGACGGTCGAACCGGCCTGTGCAGCCAGACGGTCGACGACGACGACGTCGCCGACGGCGACCTTCTCCTGGCGGCCGCCAGCCTTCACGATCGCGTACACCACGTTGCTGCTCATCTCTGCTCGGTCACATCTGGTCTTCGGCGTGCTCATCGCGGCGGTCTGAGGACAGCTCGACACGAGGCCGAGGCCGCGGGCACACAGGATCAGTACGCACAATGCGCACCGACGCTCAAGGTTACGGACTGCATCCCGCGGGGTCAAACCGCGGGGACGCCCGCCGGCTCACTCCTCGACGGGGTCGGTCACCTCACCGCCACCTGCGGCCGAGGTGTCGTCCCCGCCGTCCTCGTCCCCGTCGAGCTCGAACACCTGAGGATCGACCTGCACCAGGGCGATCTCGGCCCCGTCGGTACCGTCGCGGCCCTCCGCGACGGCGTCGTCGAGGTGTTCCCCGAGGGACGCCGCCACAGCCGCCGGCGCCTCGTCGACGGGCGTGCTGCTCTCCGAGGCGACGGACTCGGTGGTCTCGCCGGCCGGCGCCTCGCTGCTCACCGGTCCCGTGCCGGTCGCCTCGGTGCTGCTCGCCTCCGTGCCCGTCGCGTCGGTGCCGTGCGGCGCCTCGTCGTGAGCGTGCTCGTGGGCGTGCGCGGCCGCGGCGGCGATCGTCGCCAGCGTGGCCTTGACCGCCTCACGGGCCTCCGGGAGCACCGGGACGACGGTCGCGACGGTGTCGCTCGCGGCGCCGCCCTCCTTGCTGCTCCCGCGCTTGCGCCGGGGCCGCCGACCGTCACCGGAGGTCTCGCCGCCGGTCTCCGGTGTCGCCTCGGACCGCCCGCCGGTGGTCTCCTGCCCCGGGACGGTGTCCCCGAACGCCTCCGCGAGCCCCTGGCCCACCCTCTTGCGTGTCATCTGGACCAGGCCGAGCGAGGTGACCTCGGCGACCTGGTGCTTGGTGCGGTCACGGCCGAGGCACTCGACCAGACGCCGCAGCACGAGGTCGCGGTTCGACTCGAGCACCATGTCGATGAAGTCGATGACGATGATCCCGCCGACGTCGCGCAGCCGGAGCTGACGCACGATCTCCTCGGCAGCCTCGAGGTTGTTCCGTGTGACGGTCTCCTCGAGCGTGCCGCCCGAGCCCACGAACTTCCCCGTGTTGACGTCGATGACCGTCATCGCCTCGGTCTTGTCGATCACGAGCGACCCACCGGACGGCAGCCAGACCTTGCGTCCGAGAGCCTTGGAGAGCTGCTCGTCCACGCGGTGCTCCGCGAACACGTCGCCCGTCCCGGTCCACCGGCTCACCTTCGCCGCGAGATCGGGCGCCATCGCGCCGATGTAGCCGGAGACCGTCTCCCATGCCTGGTCGCCCTGGACCACGAGCGAGCGGAAGTCGTCGTTGAAGATGTCGCGGACCACCCGGATCGCCAGGTCGGGCTCGCCCTGCAGCAGCGCCGGGGCGGACGCCGACTTCGCCTTCTTCTCGATCGCGGCCCACTGCGACTGCAGCCTGTCGATGTCGGCGCGCAGCTCGTCCTCGCTCGCGCCCTCGGCTGCGGTGCGGACGATCACGCCGGCGGAGTCCGGCACGATCTCGCGGAGCAGCTTCTTCAGCCGCGCACGCTCCGGCTCCGGGAGCTTGCGGGAGATCCCGGTCATCCCGCCGCCCGGCACGTACACCAGGTAGCGGCCGGCCAGCGTCACCTGGGACGTCAGACGGGCACCCTTGTGGCCGATCGGGTCCTTCGTGACCTGCACGAGAACCGAGTCGCCCGACTTCAGCGCCTGCTCGATCCGGCGCGGCTGCCCCTCCATGCCCGCGGCGTCCCAGTTGACCTCGCCGGCGTAGAGGACCGCGTTGCGCCCCTTGCCGACGTCGACAAACGCCGCCTCCATGCTCGGCAGCACGTTCTGCACGCGCCCGAGGTACACGTTGCCGGCCATCGACGCCTGCGACTGGCTGGAGATGTAGTGCTCGACGAGCACGCCGTCCTCGAGCACCGCGATCTGCGTCAGACCGTTCACCTCACGGACGACCATGCTCCGGTCCACCGACTCACGCCGGGCCAGGAACTCGGACTCGGTGACGATCGTGCGACGACGACCGGCGTCGCGACCCTCACGGCGACGCTGACGCTTGGCCTCGAGGCGCGTGGAGCCGCGCAGCGCGGTGACCTCGTCGCTGGCCGGACGTGCCTGACGCCCGCGCGCGGACCCGGCGGAACCGCCGCCCGTCGGCTCGACGTCACCCTCGCCACCCCGTCCGCTGCGACGGCGCCGACGACGACGACGGCTGCTCCCGGTCGTGGTCTCGTCGTCACCGGTCTCGCCGGCCTCGCCGTCCACGGCCTCGGACGACTCACCCTCGGGCGACTCGTCATCCTCGGTCGCGGCGTCGTCGTCGCCCTGGTTCTGGCCGTCGTCACCCTCGCCGGAGGCGCGACCGCGCCGACCGCGGCCTCCGCGACGGCGCCGACGACGCGGTGCGCCGTCGCCCGTCTCCGCGTCCTCGACGGTCTCGGCGAGGTCCGGCTCGCTCTCGTCGTCCTCGGGCTCGGGCTCGGTCACGACGGACTCGACCACGGTCGACTCGTCCGGTGTACGACGCCCACCGCGACGTGAGCGCCGCGCGCGTCCGCTGCCCGCGGCGACGGTGGACTCGTCCGAGGAGGGCTCCGTCGTGGGCTCGGCCGCGCCGGCCTCCGGGGCCGGGAGCGCTGCCGCGATGACGGCGAGCTCGGCGTGCACCGCGCTGGCAGCCTCGGAGACGGCCTCCGGGCTTCCCGCCGGGGTCGACGCACGCCGCCGACGCGGGCGTGCCGCGGTCGGGTCCGGCGCCTGGAACAGCAAGGTCGTGGTCGGGCGACGCGGCGCGTCCGTCTCGACCGGCAGAACCTGCTCGACCGGCAGGACCTCCTCGGTCTGCTCGGCGTCCTCGACCTCGTCGATCGCCTCGACCACGCCGTCCTCGTCGGGGGCGACGGGCTCGACCTCGGCAACCACGGGAGCCGTCGCCCGCCGACGCGATCGCGTCTTCGGTGCGTCTGCGCCGGGCTCGACCGTCGTCGGTGCCGTGCGGGAACGAGCGCGCCGCTTCGTCGCCGCGCTCGGCGGCTGCTCGGCATCCGCCGCCGGGACGCTCTCGGCCACGACCTCGGCCGTCGTCGACGTGTCGACCGTCGCGCTCGCGCTGGCAGGGGCGCTTGCGGTCACGCGCACGGCGCGCCGACTGCGGGTCGAGCGCTTCGGTGCGGGACCGGCGTCGGAGGCCTGCTCGGCGGCGTCAGCCTGGGCGGCGGGGGCGTCCACCGCGACCGGGGCCGAGTCGATCACGACGGGCGCACCAGCGGGTGCCGTGGAACGCACGGCACGACGCCGGGCGGGCTTGGTCACCGGCTGGGGAGCGTCGTTCACTGACTCGCTGGCGGGGCTGTTCTCGAGTGTCACTCGGGTACTCCTGGATGCCCGAGGCACCGTCCACACATCTCGGTCCCACGGGCGGTCGGTCGTCGCCTGCGCTGTCGCGCGGCGACGGAAGTCGTCAGTTGCGGCGGGCTGCACACGTGGGCCGGCGCCATCGCCAGCCGTTCACCCTCTTGCTGGGTGCCGGCGGCGCCTGGCGAGCGCGACGCACTGGTGCGGCGAGCACGTTCGTGGCAACCGGGCGGTGTGGCCACCTGATTGCCGTGCTCAGTATCGCACAGGGTCCGTTCCGAGCGACGGACGGCACGGCCCGCGCCCGTGTCAAACGAAACGACGCGACGTCAGAATCAGGGACCTTCGTCCTAGTGCGCACAGGACCTTCACACCCTAGGTTCGAGGCGCTGCGCAATGCTCGTCCATGCCCACCGCCCCGATCGTCACACCCCTCCGGAGACCTGAGTGGAAGCCCTCGACCTGGCCCGTTGGCAGTTCGGTATCACCACCGTCTACCACTTCATCTTCGTCCCGCTCACGATCGGCCTCTCACCGCTGATCGCCATCATGCAGACGATCTGGTACCGCACCGGGGACGAGCGCTGGCTCCGTCTCACGAAGTTCTTCGGGAAGCTGTTCCTGATCAACTTCGCGATCGGTGTCGCCACCGGGATCGTCCAGGAGTTCCAGTTCGGGATGAACTGGAGCGAGTACTCCCGGTTCGTCGGCGACGTCTTCGGCGCGCCGCTCGCGATGGAGGCGCTCGCCGCGTTCTTCATCGAGTCGACGTTCCTGGGGCTGTGGATCTTCGGTTGGGACAAGCTGCCCAAGAAGATCCACCTCGCGACCATCTGGCTCGTCGCGTTCGCGACCAACCTGTCCGCGTACTTCATCCTCGCCGCGAACTCCTGGATGCAGCACCCCGTCGGCGCCGAGCTCGTGAACGGTCGCGCGCAGATGACCGACATCGGCGCCGTGCTGCGCAACCCGACCCTCCTCGCAGCGTTCCCGCACACGATCACCGCCGCTCTGCTCACCGCAGGCACCTTCGTCGCCGGCATCGCCGCCTGGCTCATGGTCCGCGCGGCCCGCGGCAAGAAGCTCGAGCTCGCCGGCCTCTACCGACCGGCGGTGATGCTCGGCGTGATCGTGATGCTGGTCGGCGGCGTCGGCCTCTTCGTCACCGGCGACCAGCAGGCCAAGCTGATGTTCAAGCAGCAGCCCATGAAGATGGCGTCCGCCGAGGCACTCTGCGAGACCACGGACGGTGCCAGCTTCTCGATCCTGGCCATCGGCGACCTCACCAACGACTGCGCCGGCGTCAACCACGTGATCCAGATCCCGGGTCTGACGTCGTTCCTCGCGTCGGGTGACTTCAACAGCCGCCTCGAGGGCGTCGACAACCTCCAGAAGAGCTACGAGCAGAAGTACGGCACCGGCCAGGACTACAAGCCGAACCTTGTCGTCACCTACTGGTCGTTCCGGCTGATGATCGGGCTCGGAATCGGGAGCGCGGCTCTGTCCCTCGCAGCGCTCTGGCTCATGCGCAAGGGGCGCTTCCCGACCTCACGCTGGTTCGCCCGGCTCGCCGTCTGGGCGATCCCGACCCCGTTCCTCGCGTCGTCGCTCGGCTGGGTCTTCACCGAGATGGGGCGGCAGCCCTGGATCGTCGCCCCGAACCCGACCGGCATCGACGGCGTGTGGCTCCTGACCTCACGCGGGGTGTCCACCGTCGTCACCCCGGCCGAGATCATCATCTCGATGGTCGCGTTCACCCTGCTCTACGCGGCGCTCGCCGTCGTCTGGTACAAGCTCATCCACCGGTACGCGATCGAGGGCGTCGCGGACTCCGAGAAGGACGTCAGCCCTGACAACCCCGACAACCCAGACGCCGCCGACCGGCCGCTGTCGTTCGCCTACTGAGCCGGGAGAGGTCATGGAGCTGTCCACCGTCTGGTTTCTGCTGATCGCGGTCCTCTGGACCGGTTACCTCGTCCTCGAGGGCTTCGACTTCGGAGTCGGCATGCTGCTGCCGATCCTGGGTCGCAAGGACACCGAACGTCGTGTCCTCATCAACACCATCGGCCCGGTCTGGGACGGCAACGAGGTGTGGCTGCTCACCGCAGGTGGCGCCACGTTCGCGGCCTTCCCGGAGTGGTACGCCACCCTCTTCTCCGGCTTCTACCTGGCCCTGCTGCTGATCCTGCTGGCGCTGATCATGCGGATCGTCTCGTTCGAGTGGCGCGGCAAGATCAACGACGCGGCCTGGCGTGGCCGCGCCGACCTCGGGATCATCATCGGGTCCTGGGTCCCCTCGATCCTCTGGGGCGTCGCGTTCGGCAACCTCGTGCGCGGCGTCGAGCTCGACAAGGCGCACCAGTACGTCGGCGGGTTCTTCGCGCTCCTCAACCCGTTCGCCCTGCTGGGCGGTGCGACGACGCTGATGATCTTCCTCACCCACGGAGCCATCTACCTCGCGCTCAAGACGGACGGCGACCTCCGGGAACGTGCCGGCGCCCTCGCCGCGAAGCTGTCGATGGTCACGGTCGTCGTCGCCGGAGCGTTCGCGGTCTGGGCCCAGGTCGCCTACTCACGGAACACCTGGACGTGGGCCGCGGTGGTCCTCGCCGCCGTTGCACTCGTCGGGGTCGTGGTCGCGACGCGGCTGCGCCGCGAGGGCTGGGCCTTCATCCTGTCCGCCGTCGCGATCGTCGGGGCCGTCGTCCTGATCTTCGGCTCGCTCTACCCGAACGTCATGCCGGCCTTCGACACCGCGAACTCGCTCACCGTGACGAACGCCTCGTCGTCGAGCTACACGCTCACGGTGATGACCTGGGTCGCCGTGATCCTCACCCCGGTCGTGCTCCTCTACCAGGGGTGGACCTACTGGGTGTTCCGCAAGCGCATCAGCACGACGAGCATCCCCGAGCACACCGGCCTGACGTTCGAGCACACGAGCGCGTGAGACGCTCGCACGCGTGAAGCCTCTTGACCCGAGGCTCCTGCGGCACGCCCGGTCGGCCCGGGGCTACATCGCCCTGACCGCCGCCCTGGGTGCCGCAGGAGCCGCGCTCGTCGTGGCCCAGGCCATGCTCCTCGCCCACGCCCTCGGCCTCGCCGTGCACGACGGCGCCACGCTCGGGGGAAGCCTCGACGTCCCCCACGTCGGCGTGCTCATCGGGTGGCTCGCCGTCGTCGTGCTCGCGCGCACGCTCGTGACGTGGACCCAGGAGCGCTTCGCGCACCGCGCAGCCGCACGCACGATCGCCGAGCTCCGCGAGCAGGTCGTCGCGAAGGCTGCGGCGCTCGGCCCACGATGGCTCGCCGAGGGCGACGGCCCCCGGGTCGTGACCCTCGCCACGCGCGGTCTCGACGCGCTCGAGCCGTACTTCGTCCGCTACCTGCCCCAGCTCGTCCTCGCCGTCACGGTCACCCCGGCGACCCTGGTCGTCGTCCTCACGCAGGACTGGGTCTCCGCCCTGATCATCGCCGGGACGCTGCCACTCATCCCGCTCTTCATGGTGCTCGTCGGCCGGCTCACCGAAGGACGGTCCGCCCGCGGGCTGCGGGTCATGCAACGTCTCGGCTCGCAGGTCCTCGACCTCCTCGCCGGGCTCTCGACGCTGCGCGCCCTCGGACGTGAACGGGGACCCGTCGCACGGGTGCGCGAGCTCGGCGACGCCCACCGGCGCGCGACGATGGGCACCCTCCGGATCGCCTTCCTCTCCGGGATGGTCCTCGAGCTCCTGACGACGCTCTCGGTCGCCCTGGTGGCCGTCGGGATCGGTCTACGTCTGGTCTACGGCGACATCGGGCTCGTCACCGGGATCGCCGTCCTCGTGCTGGCTCCCGAGGTGTACCTGCCCCTGCGTCAGGTCGGCGCCCAGTTCCACGCCTCCACCGACGGCATCGCGGCAGCCGACCAGGCCTTCGCGGTCCTCGAGACGCCGACCCCGGAGCGCGGGACGATGCCCTGCCCCGATCTGCACCGGAGCACGCTCGCCCTCGACGGCGTCGCCGTGCGGGCGCCCGGTCGTGACGTCCTCGCCCCGGCCGACCTCGACCTCGTGATCACGCCCGGACGGGTCACGGCGCTCACCGGCCCGAGCGGCGCCGGGAAGACCACCACCGTCGACGTCCTGCTCGGCCTGGTCCGGCCCGACCTCGGACGCGTCACGATCACCGCGCCCGGTGCGGCGACGATCGATCTCGCGGACATCGACCCCCCGTCGTTCTGGTCCCAGGTCGCCTGGGTGCCGCAACGACCGGTGCTCGAACCCGGCACGCTGCGCGAGGTGGTCGGTCCCGGTGCCGACGACGACGCCGTGGCACGCGCGGCCGCGGCAACGGGCCTCGACACGGTGGTCGCCTCGCTCCCGCACGGCTGGCAGACCCCGGTGGGACAGGGTGGGGTCGGGCTCAGCGTCGGGCAGCGGCAACGCGTCGCGCTGACCCGCGCGATGCTCTCCACGGCCGCGCTCGTGATCCTCGACGAGCCGACCGCGCACCTCGACGCCTCGGGTGAGCGGGTCGTGCTCGACACCCTGCGCTCCCTGCGCGCCGACGGCAGGACCGTGCTCGTCGTCGCGCACCGCGCCTCGCTCCTCGCGGTCGCGGACAGCGTCGTCGAGGTCCGCAGCGCGGCCGTCCCGAGCCTCGGGTCGGAGGTCCCGGCATGAGCACCACCGCCACGCGCACGCGCGCGCAGGACCCCCTCCGCCGTGCGATCGCCCTGCTCGAGCTGTCCCCGCGTACGGTCGTGCTGTCCGTCCTGCTCGGCGTCCTCGCGCTCGGCAGCGCGGTGGCCCTCGCCGCGGTGTCCGCGTGGCTCATCGCGCGGGCCTCGCAGATGCCACCCGTGCTCCAGCTGTCCATCGCGACGGTCGCCGTGCGTGCCTTCGGCATCGGGCGTGGCGTCTTCCGGTACGCCGAGCGCCTC
The DNA here is from genome assembly GCF_024704385.1 of Cellulomonas sp. P24. Classification (NCBI taxonomy): domain Bacteria; kingdom Bacillati; phylum Actinomycetota; class Actinomycetes; order Micrococcales; family Cellulomonadaceae; genus Cellulomonas; species Cellulomonas sp. P24. The sequence goes on along the minus strand of NZ_JAJDFX010000002.1, from coordinate 3,515,527 downwards.
ACGTCCCACGACCTCGCCCTGCGCGGCATGGCCCAGCTCCGCGAGACGTTGTACGCGCGCCTGTCGGCCGGGCGCACCGAGTCCCTCGTCGGCCTGCGCCGCGGTGACCTGCTCGCCCGGGTCGGCGCCGACGTCGACGCGGTCGGGGACGTCGTCGTGCGCGGTCTGCTGCCCGCGGGCGTCGCCGGCGTGCTCGGGCTCGGCACCGTGCTCGCGATGGGGGCGTTCCTGCCCGCCGCCGGGATCAGTCTCGCGGTCTGCCTCCTCGTCGCCGGTGTCGTCGCACCCGTGCTGGCCGCCCGGGCGGCGCGCCGGAGCGAGGCCCTGGCCGCGCAGTCACGTGCCGACATGACCGCGACGGCCCTGTCGATCCTCGACGACCCCGGCCAGCTCGCGGTCTCCGGTCGACTGGCCGAGCACCTCGACGCGCTCCGGGAGGCCGACCGCCGCCTGGCCGCAGCGACCGACACCGGCGCGCGCCCTGCAGCGATCTCCGCGGCGCTGGGCACCCTGGCCGTCGGCGCCGCCGTCGTGGCGGCTCTGCTCCTCGGCATCCCCGCCGTCGGCCGAGGCGCCCTCACCCCGGTCGAGCTCGCCGTCGTGGTCCTCACGCCGCTCGCCGCCTTCGAGGCGACGTCGCTGCTGCCGGCCGCCGCGGTCCAGGTGCTCCGCTCGCGGCTCGCCGCGGAGCGGGTGATCGCCCTCCTCGACGCCGTCGACCCGGGTCAGCCCTCGAACGCGACAGCGACCCCGGCGGCAGTCGCCACCGACGTCACAGGTCAGGCGGCGACCGGGCAGACGACAAGCGGGCAGACGACAACCGGGCAGACGACGCCGACCACGGAACGCGGCGGGCTGGTCGCCCGCGATCTCGCCTGCGGCTGGCCCGGTCGTCCTTCCGTCGTCACGGGGCTCGACCTCGACGTGCGCCCGGGTCGGTCGATCGCGATCGTCGGGCCCAGCGGCACCGGGAAGACGACGCTGCTCCTGACGCTCGCGGGCCTGCTCCCCGCGCACGCGGGTTCGCTCCTCGCCGACGGGGTGGCGATCGCGTCGCGGTCGAGCGAGGACGTCGCCCGGTCCGTCGTGCTGACCGCGGAGGACGCGCACGTCTTCGAGACCACCGTGCTCGAGAACCTCCGCGTCGCCAACGGCGCCACGACCCCCGACGAGGCCCGCGCCGCGCTGCGCCGCGCAGGTCTCGGCGACTGGCTCGACGCCCTGCCCGACGGCGTCGAGACGCTCCTCGGACCCGACGCGCTGAACGTGTCGGGTGGTGAGCGGCGACGGCTGCTCCTCGCCCGCGCCCTCGTGTCCCCCGCCGAGGTCCTTCTCGTCGACGAGCCGGCGGAGCACCTCGACGCCGAGACGGCCGACGCCCTCGTGCGCGACCTCCTGGGTGGGTCGTTCCGCGGCGGCCCGACCGACGGGGCGGCGTCCACCGGCACGGCCCGAGGTGTCGTCGTCGTCACCCACCGCCTGACCCCGCTCGACGCCGCCGACGAGGTGATCGTCCTCTCCGACGGCGCCGTCCAGGCGCGCGGCACCCACGCGGAGCTCCTCGAGCGCGACACGGGATACCGTGACTCCCTATGGAGGGAGAACCAGGGGTCGGCGGCACCATCGTGAACCTTGCGAACCAGGGCACGACTCCCGCTCCGTCGCGGGCGGACGACTCCGACCTCACCGACCTCCTCGAGGCCGTCCTCGCCCTTGCGGCCGACCTCGACCTGCCGAGCGTGCTCCAGCGCTTCGTCCAGACGTGCGCGGACATGACCGGCGCTGCGTATGCGGCCATCAACGTCCTCGGCAGCCGCGGCGAGTCGACCACGTTCGTGCAGGCGGGCGTCTCGGAGGCGGTCGCACGGCTCCTCGCGCACGGACCACGCGCCGTCGGGGTGCTCGGCGAGATCCCTGCCACCGGCGTGATCCGCCTGGACGACCTCACCCAGCACCCGGCCTTCCGCGGTTTCCCCGCCAACCACCCGCCGATGGGGTCGTTCATCGGCGCGTCCGTGCGGGTGAGCCACCAGGTGTTCGGGCACCTCTACCTCGCGGACAAGCCGGGTGGGTTCACCGAGGCCGACGAGGGGATCGTCCTCGGACTCGCGGCCGCGGCAGGCGTCGCGGTGCACAACGCCCAGCTCTACGCCGAGGCCGCCCGTCGTGAGCACTGGCTGCGTGCCGGTCAGGAGATCACCACGATGCTCCTCTCCGGGCTGGACGAGGAGGAGGCGCTCGCGCACATCGCCCGGACCGCACGGGAGGTCGCCGGTGCGGACGCCGCGGCTCTCGCCCTGCCCGGCGTCGGCGGGGAGCTCGTGCTCGAGCTCGTCGACGGTCACGCCGCCGCGTCCCTCCTCGGTGCCGTGATGCCCCGCGACGGCCGGTCGTGGGCCGTGATGGACGAGGGCCGCGGGCTGCTCGTCCCGTCCCTCTCCCAGTCACGTGTGGTCCGCGTCGTCCCCATGCGCGCGTTCGGCCCGGCGCTGTTCGCACCGCTGCAGACGGCAGGTCACGGCATCGGCGTGCTCATCCTCATGCGCAAGGTCGGTGGGGCGCCGTTCACCTCGGCGGACCTCGACACGGCGGAGTCGTTCGCCGCCCAGGCCGCCCTCGCGTTCGTGCTCGCCGAGGCGCGCCACGCCCAGGACATCGCCGCCCTCCTGGACGAGCGCGAACGCATCGCGCGCGACCTGCACGACCTCGCGATCCAGCAGCTCTTCGCCACCGGCATGCAGCTGGAGACGGTGCGCCGACGCGCCGCCCGCGGGGTGGATGCCACGGAGCTGACCAGCATCGTCGAGGACGCGCTCGACAACGTCGACGGCTCCGTCCGGCAGATCCGATCGATCGTGCACGCGCTCCGCGACCCGGACGCCGCGACGAGCCTCGTCGAACGCCTCCGCCGCGAGGCGTCGCTCGCGCGCACCGGGCTCGGGTTCGCCCCCTCGTTCGTCATCGAGCTCGACGGCCGCGCGCTCGAGCAGGGCACCTCGGACGCCGACGTCGTCGCCGCCGACCTGATCGACGAGCGGGTGGGCGCGGATCTCGCGGACGACGTCGTCGCCGTCGTCCGCGAGGGCCTGGCCAACGCCGCCCGGCACGCGCGGGCCTCGTCGGTCGCGGTGCGGATCAGCGTCCGGGGGACGGGTGCGACCGGGACGATCCTCGTCGAGGTGGAGGACGACGGCACCGGGCTGCCCCCGCAGCGTGAACGCCACTCCGGCACGCACAACCTCGCGGCACGGGCACGGCAGCACGCCGGGGTGTTCAGCATCGGCGTCGCGCCCTCGGGGCGCGGCACCCTCTTGAGCTGGCAGGCCCCGCTCGGCTGAGTGTGTCGACCGGACGCGTCGACCAGGCTCGCCGACAGGCCATGCCCGAGGGCGCGGGAGTCGTGCGACCGGTCCCGAGTGTGGTCCTCGGCGTCAGCCGCCGGTCTCGGCGCGCCACCCGCTGTGCTTGCGGGCCGCGACCCACGCAGCGACCTGGGTGCGGCGCTGCAGGCCCATCTTCGACAGCAGCGACGTGATGTGGTTCTTCACGGTCTTCTCGGCAACGCCCAGCCGCTCGGCGATCTCACGGTTGGACATCCCGTCACCGATGAGGTCGAGGACCTTGAGCTCGCTCGGCGTGAGGTTCTCCGTGGGGTCCTCGTGACCCGCGCGCCGCCGGGTGACGGTGCGCTCGTCGAGCAGCGTGCGCCCGGCGGCCACCGCCCGGACGACGTCGGTGATCTCGGCCCCGCGCACGCTCTTGAGCAGGTAGGCCGAGGCGCCGGCCTCGAGAGCGGCCGCGAGAGCGTCGTCGTCGTCGAACGAGGTGAGCACGATCGCACGCACGCCCGGCTGGGTCTCGCGGACCGCCTTCATGAGGTCGATCCCGGTCCCGTCCGGAAGCTGCAGGTCGACCAGCATGACCTGTGGGTGCACCAGGCCGGCTCGTCGGATCCCGTCGGACACGGAGGCGGCCTCGGCGACGACGGTCATGCCGTCGGCGCGCTCGATGACCTCGGCGATCCCGCGACGGACGACCTCGTGGTCGTCGATGATCATCACGCTGATCGACGCGGAACGGTCCGTCTGGGGCGCAGAGCTGCTGGCAGTCACAGGGGCATCGTAACGACACCTGCGGCCCTGGTCGCCAGGCGTCCTCCGACCCGCGTGTCACCGGGTCCGTCGGTCTCCCCGGCGACCGTGCTCACCAGCGTCCCCGGCGCGGTCGACGCTGGCAGGCCGGGCACGTGAAAGACGACCGGTTCATGAACGCGTCGCGTCTCACCGCAGACCCACAGCGGGGGCATGGCCGCCCCTCCTGCCCGTACACGGCGAGGGACCGGTCGAAGTACCCGGACGCGCCGTTCACGTTGACGTACAGCGCGTCGAAGCTGGTCCCCCCGGCCACCAGCGCGGCACGCATGACCTCCTCGACGGAGTCGAGCACGCGTCTGACGTCCGAGCCGCGCAGCGCGTCGGTCGCCCGGGCGTAGTGCACCCCCGCGCGCCACAGGCCCTCGTCGGCGTAGATGTTCCCGATGCCGGAGACGAGCGTCTGGTCGAGCAACGCACGCTTGATCCCCGTCCGTCGCGCGCGTACCGCAGCCATGAGGTCCTCGCGGGAGGCAGCCGGGTCGAGCAGGTCCCGTGCGATGTGGGACACCGAGCCGGGGACCCGCGCGAGCGGAGAGCCGTGGCCCCCGGGCGCCCCGTCGGGGGTCGGGACGAGCTCCGTCACCGCGAGGTGGCCGAACGTGCGCTGGTCGACGAAGTCGAGTGCGGTGCCGTCGTCGAGCTCGAGGCGAACACGCAGGTGGCGATGATCCGGGCGTGGCTCGCCGGCGGGACGGACGAGCAGCTGGCCGCTCATCCCCAGGTGCGCCGTCAGGGCGCTCACGCCCGACGACTCCCCTGCGCCCAGGGGCAGCCACATGTACTTCCCTCGCCTGACCGCCGCCTGGAGGCGCGCGCCGACGAGCTGCTCGCGGAAGTCCTCGGCCCCGCCCGCATGGTGACGCACGCTCGCGTCACGCCAGACGTCGACGCCGTGCACGACACGGCCGACGACGTGCCGCGCGAGCCCGTCCCGGACGGTCTCGACCTCGGGGAGCTCAGGCACGACCGCTCGCCCGCGCGTTCAGGACCGCTTCGCCGAGCGCGCCGCTTCCGCCTCGAGCGTCCGGTAGGCAGCCTCGGCGGCGTCCTGCTCCGCGTGCTTCTTCGCCGCACCCGTCCCCACGCCGTAGGCCCGGCCGTCCAGCAGGACGGTGGCCGTGAACGTCCGGGCGTGGTCGGGGCCCTCGCCCTCGCAGATGTACTGCGGTGCGCCCAGCCCGAGCAGCGCCGCACGCTCCTGCAGCGAGGTCTTCCAGTCCAGGCCGGCGCCGAGGTCGGCCGCCATCTCGAGCGTCGGGTCGACCAGCCGCTCGACGAGTGCCCGGGCCGGCTCGAGGCCGTGGCACAGGTACGCGGCACCGAAGACCGCCTCGAGCGTGTCCGAGAGGATCGAGTCCTTGTCGGCCCCGCCCGAGTGCGACTCGCCCTTGCCGAGCAGCACGTAGTCGCCGAGATGCAACGACCGCGCGATCCGCGCGAGCGCCCGCTGCGAGACCGTCGCGGCACGCATCTTCGCCAGGTCCCCCTCGGGAAGCTCCGGGTGGCGTCGGTACAGGGCCTCGGTGACGACGAGCCCGAGCACCGTGTCGCCGAGGAACTCGAGCCGTTCGTTGGTCGGGATCCCACCGGCCTCGTGCGCGAAGGACCGGTGCGTGAGCGCGAGGACCAGCAGCTCAGGGTCGATGTCGATCCCGAGGCCGGAGACGAGCGCCTCGACCGCAGCCGTCATGAGTCGGTCGGTTCCGACAGGCCTTCGAGAGCCGCCCACCGGGGATCGCGGACCTCGTGCGTGTGCTCCGGGTCGTCCGCCAGCCGCGCACCGCACTCGACGCACAGCCCGGGGCAGTCGGGGGCGCACAGCGGCTGGAACGGCAGAGCCGGGACGAGCACGTCGCGGATCGCCGGCTCGACGTCCACGAGGTCACCGTCGAGCTCACGCACCTCGTCCTCGTCGGCGCCGTCCTCCTCTGCGACCCGCGCGCGGTCCGGGTAGGAGTACAGCTCGGTGATCTCGACCTGTACGTCGACGGTGATCTCGTCGAGACAGCGCACGCACTCGCCGACCGCGGTCGCCCGGACGTCGCCCGAGACGAGCACCCCCTCCATCACGGCCTCGAGTCGCAGGTCCAGCTCGAGGTCGGAACCTGCCGGGACGGCGATCACCTCCGTGCCCAGATCGGCGGGAGCCGGGACCGTGAGCTCCAGGGCACGCATCGACCCGGGTCGGCGACCGAGCTCGTGGGTGTCGAGCACGAGCGGGTCGCGCGGGTCCAGGTGGTTCACGTGAGACACGACGCGGGTTCCGTTCCGATGCAGGGTGCCGGTTCCACGGCAGGTCGATCGAGCCTTGTGATGTTACGTCATCCCGACTGACCGGGCGGGCCGAGCCGTGCAGCGAGCTTGGCGCGACCTGCCTGGACCTGCGCCACCACACGGCCCAGGTCGATCTCGAAGTCGGCGAGCCGCCGGTCGCAGTAGTCGTCGGCATCGCGACGGAGCTCGGCGGCCGTCGCGCCCGCCTCGGCCAGGATCTGCTCCGCCCGCTCCTCGGCAGCGGTGACGACCTGCTCGTGCGCCACGAGCTCGGCGGCCCGGGCGCGCGCCGACGCCAGTATCTGCTCCGCCTCAGCAGCAGCGGCGTCGTGCTCCGCGCTCGCCGCAGCAAGCACGGCGTCCGCCTCGGTCAGCTGCGACGGGAGGATGTCATGCGCCTGCTGGACGAGGTCGAGCAGCTCGGCGCGATTCACGAGGACCGAGGAGGACATCGGCATGGCGCGCGCGGACACGATCACGTGCTCGATCGCCTCGAGGATGCCGGTCAGTCCCTCGGGATCACGCCTGTCGTCGTCGTGGTTCTGGTCGTTCATCCCCGCTCGCCTCCTGCGTCGTTCCCCTGCCGCCGCACCGCCGCGCGCACCGCCTCCCGCGCCCCCGTCGGGACGAGGTCGTCGATCGGTCCGCCGAACCGCGCAACATCCCTGACCAGCGACGACGCGATGTGGGCCAGGGCTGGGTCGCCGATCACGAACACCGTCTCGATGCCCCCGACGTGCCGGTTCATGAGCGCCATCGGGAGCTCCGCGTCGAAGTCGGCCCCACCGCGGAGGCCCTTGACGATCGCCTGGGCCCCGACGCCGCGGCAGAAGTCGACCAGCAGCCCCGGAACCTGCTCGACCCGCACGCCGGCGTCCAGCCCGACCTCGACGAGAGCCTCACGCGCCAGCGCGACGCGCTCCTCCGGATCGAGCAGCGCCCGTTTGGTCGAGTTCCGCGCCACGCCGACCACGACCTGGTCGAACATCGACCGTGCACGACGGATGAGGTCGAGATGGCCCAGCGTGATCGGGTCGAAGGATCCCGGGCAGACGGCGATGCTCACGCGTTCAGGGTATGCCTGCCGCGCCCGGGTCGACCGTCCCGACGCCGGGATCGGGTGTCGCGAACCAGAGAACCGTCTCCCCGTACCGGCGCTGGTCCGTCCGGCTCAACCCCGCCGGCCACGCCGGCTCGGGGCTCCGCGCCGACCGCTCGACGACGACCGTCGCATCGGGCGCGAGCGAGGACGCGGCCTCCTGCGCGTCGCCCGTCCCCCCGGCGAGCGAGCGGAGCACCCGCGCGAGGTCGTCCTCCGCGAGCTCGTACGGCGGGTCGATCAGCACGAGGTCCCACCCCGGCCCCGAGGAGCGATCCACGAACTTCTCGGCACGGTCGACGACCACCTGCAGACCCGGCAGGCCGGTGAGAGCGGCGTTCGCGCGGCAGACGTCCGCCGCGGCGCGCGACGCCTCCACGAACGTCACCGCCTGCGCGCCTCGGCTCGCTGCCTCGAGCCCGAGCGCGCCCGACCCGGCGTAGAGGTCGAGAACGCGTGCGCCGGCGACCGCGCCGAGGTGCTCGAGCCGCGAGAAGAGCGCCTCGCGCACCCGCTCGCTGGTCGGCCGCGTGCCCTTGCCCGGCACCCGCAGCGCGCGACCACCAGCGCTGCCTGCGACGATCCGGGTCATCGGCCGGCCTTCGCCCCGCCGCTCTTCGCCCCGCCGCTCTTCGCCCCGCCGGCCTTCGCCCCGCCGGCCTTCGCCCCGCCGGCCTTCGTCCCGCCGGCCTTCGTCCCGCTCGTGGTCCCGGCCGTCGCCGCCGTTGCCGTCCGGGCCTTCGCTCCGGTCGACGTGCCGCCCTTCCCGCCGCTCGACGTGCCTGACGCCGCACCCGCGGCCCGCGGGTCCTCCCCCGCCAGGTCCATGAGCGAGAACCCCTTCAACCTGCTGCCGACGGCCACGGCGATGAACGCGCACACGACCTGCACCACGATGAGGGTCTGGGTGACCCGACCGATCCCGATCGAGATGAGCACCGGCACCATGCCGAGCAGCACGACGTCCGGGCCGCGGACGAGCACGCTGCCCACACCGGTCGGCATGGCACCCATCGGCGTCGCGGCGAGCGGGCCGCTCCAGTCCGGTGACGGGCGGTACGCGGACCTGATCGCCGCTCCGGCCCAGACCGGGGTGGCGGCGACCGCAAGGGCGAGCCAGCCTGCCGGGTCGCCGTCGGCGAACCCGATCGGGCCGAGAACGGCGAGCGTCCACACCCCCATGAGCACCCCGGGTACGACGAGGCGCAGCCGCCTCACCTCACGTGCACCGAGCGGGAGCAGTCGATCGATGATCGGCGCCATCTCTGCACGCCGGGCCCCCTCCGCGGTGGCCAGCATCGCGACGTAGCCCGCGATGAGGTAGGCCGAGGCGAGGGCGAACGGGGTGTCGAGCCGGCTCACCGCCGCCACCAGCGCCGGCACCGCCGCGGCCGCGACGATCTGGACGACGTGCCGCGGGGAACGCCACCACAGGACGAGGTCGGCCGTCAGCAGCGCGCGGACCGGCGAGGACACCCACCCGAACCGGAGCGAGCGACGCCTGCGCACGTTCGTCATCCGGTCGGCGAGCGCACGTCCGAGCTCGCGCGAGTCCAGCGAGACCACCGCACCGGCAGCCTGCGTCGCGACCGAGCCGGAGTCGCGCAGGTCGCGCACCGGGATCCGCTCGAGCCGACCGTCGAGGAGCACACCACCGGCAGCAGCGACGAGCACCAACGCGACGAGCACCACGACCGAGGGGGTCAGTCCCACGTTCAGGTCACGCGCACCGAGCGCCGCCGCGAGCCCCAGCACCGGCACCAGGCCGAGCAGCACGTCACCGACCCGGGCCGTGACACGCCGGTCCACCCCGACCGTCTGGGCAAGCCCGGCGAGCACGACGATCGCACCGGCTCCGAGGAGCCCACCGACGAGGGTGCGGATCGCGGCGGACCCGGTCATGCCCTCCTGCGCGAAGAGCACGAGGACCAGGACCACCGGGCCACCGACGAGGGCTGCAGTGGCAGGCAGCCGCCACGCCGACGGTCGGAGCAGACCCCGGCGGCGCACCGGGAGGCTGAGCCACCACCGGGCCTCCGCCGCACCGACGCCGACCGGTCCGAGCCGCGCGGCGAGCGAGAGGGCGGTCCCGGCCAGGGCGAGCACCACGAGAGCCGCGAGGGTCGTCAGCGGGAGCAGCAGGCCCTCGTGCGGCCGAGCCGGCACCTTGGGCAGCGAGTCCCGAAGGGTCGTCGCGACGCCGATCGCCGTGCCGAGACCGATCGCCGCCATGAGGATCGCGGAGTACACGTCGCTCAGCAACGCACCGATGGTCGTGTCCCCGTGCCGGTTCGCGGCGGCACGCGTGTACCGGCGGATCGACCGTGGGCTCGGGACGGCGAGCGGCCGGACCTCGTCCTCGTCGGGACCGGCCGTCATCGACGCCGCCTCCGCTTGCCGGACTGGCCCGCCGCGGCCGGCGTCGACGGACCGGCTGTGCCGGCCGCCGCGTCCGCGGCACCGACCGGCGCCTCGTCGGGATCGGTCCCCGTGGCGGTCCCCCCGAAGGTCTCGTTGCCGATCGCACGCGCGGCGTCGGCGGGCGACATCAGCACCGACTCCTCGTCCCCGACCATCACCGCGCGCGTCGCGACCGCCTCGAGCAGCACCGCGTCGTGCGTGGCGAGCAGCACCGATCCCCCGGCCGCGCGCTCGGCCCGCAACCGCTCGGCCAACGCGCTGCGCATCTGCTGGTCGAGCCGCTGCTCGGGCTCGTCGAGCACGAGCAGCCGGCGCGGACGCGCGAACCCGGCGGCGAGCAGCAGGCGCCGACGCTGCCCCGACGACAGTGAGACGGGCAGCACGTTCGCATGCGACGAGAGCCCGAACTCGGCCAGGAGCTCGTCGACGAGCTCGGCCGCCTCCAGCACCCCGTGCCCGCGCGCGGTCAGCAGCAGATGCTCCGCCACGGTGAGCGCCGGGAAGTAGGCGTCGTCGTCGAGCACGCTCGAGACCTCGGCCCGGAAGATCGCCTCACGCTCGTCGACAGGGCGCCCGAGCACGCTCAGCTCACCGGCGGACGGTTCGAGGAGACCGAGCACCGCGCGCAGGATCGTCGACTTGCCCGAGCCGTTCGCACCGACGAGGGCGAGGGCCTCGCCAGGTCGCACGGTGAAGGTCACGGGAGCGCACACCGGCTCGCCCCCGTAGCCGACGGAGAGGGACCGGGCACGGATGACGACGTCGGACGGCACGCGCCCAGGGTACGGGTGTCTGCTGGACGCGGTGGACGAACAGCCCGTCGGCGGGCGCCGGGAGGCGCACGACGACCCCTTCCGCACCGCCCGACGCCTCAGGTGCGCTCGAGGAACTCCTCGCGATCGCCCTCGAGCCGACGGTCGATCGCCGCGACCAGGGCCGGCCACCGCGACAGCGTCGGGTCGACGCCGGCCAGAGCCGTCGCGTCCGCCCGCGCACGGGCGATCAGGTCGGCGTCGCGGGTGACCCGCAGCAGCCGCAACGAGCTCGACCCGCCCGACTGTGCCGCGCCCAGGACGTCCCCCTCCCGGCGGAGGTCGAGGTCGACCGCGGCGAGCGCGAACCCGTCGGTCGTCTCGACCAGCGTCCGGAGCCGCGTGTGGGCGTCGGTCCCGGGCTCGACGTCGGCCACGAGCAGGCACACCCCGGGGTCGGCACCTCGCCCGACGCGGCCACGCAGCTGGTGAAGCTGGGACAGACCGAAGCGGTCGGCGTCGAGGACCACCATCGCAGTCGCCTCCGGGACGTCCACACCGACCTCGATCACGGTCGTCGAGACGAGCACCTGCGCACGGCCCGACGCGAAGTCGGCCATCGCACGCTCCTTCTCGTCGGCGGCCAGCCGGCCGTGCAGGACCGCGATCGCAACCCCGTCGAGGGCGGGAAGGCGACGGAGCTCGTCGGCGACCTCGAGCACGGCCCGCAACGGCGCCTTGGTCGCCGCCGGCACCAGCTCCGCCCCGTCCTCGACGGCGCCAGCCGTGCCGGTGTCGTCCGGGTCGATCCGCGGGCAGACCACGTACGCACGTCGACCTGCGTCGACCTCCTCGCGCACGCGTTGCCACACACGTGCGGTCCAGACCTCGTTGTCCGCCGGCACCAGGTGCGTGACGACCGGGCTCCGACCTGCGGGCACCTCGGTCAACGTCGACGTCTCGAGGTCGCCGAACACCGTCATCGCGACGGTCCGCGGGATCGGTGTCGCGGTCATGACCAGCAGGTGCGGCACCCCGTCGCCCTTCGCCCGGAGCGCGTCGCGCTGCTCGACGCCGAACCGGTGCTGCTCGTCGACCACGACCAGCCCGAGGTCCGCGAACTGCACCGACTCGGAGAGCAGCGCATGGGTCCCGACGACGATGCCGGCCCGACCGCTCGCCGCGTCGAGGAGGTTCTCCTTGCGTGCCGCCGCACCCTGGGAGCCGGTGAGCAGGGCGACCCGCGTGCTGAGCTCGGAACCGCCGAGGAACCCGGCCTCGGCGAGCGGGCCGAGGAGGGCGCGCAACGTGCGCGCGTGCTGCGCCGCGAGCACCTCGGTGGGCGCGAGCAACGCCGCCTGACCGCCTGCGTCGACGACCTGCAGCATCGCCCGGAGCGCGACGACCGTCTTCCCCGAGCCGACCTCACCCTGCAGAAGCCGTTGCATCGGATGCGTCCGGGAGAGCTCCGCGGAGAGCTCCTCGCCCACGGCGCGCTGGCCCGACGTCAGCTCGAACGGGAGCTGGGCGTCGAGGGCCGCGAGCAGACCGTCGTCCCTGGTCGGGCGCGCGCGTGCCGGCTCGCCTGCCGCCTGCGCGCGGCGACGCGCCAGCGCGGCCTGCAGGACGAACGCCTCCTCGTACCGCAGCCGCGCCTGCCCACGACGCCACTGCGCCTCGTCGTACGGCTCGTGCACGTCGAGCAGCGCCTGGTGCAGGTCCGGGTAGTGGTGCGCCGCCCGGATCTCCGGTGGCACCGGGTCGGGGAGATCGGCCGCGGTCAGGGGGCCGAGCGCGGTGCGCACGCACCGCTGGATGCGCCAGGACGGTGCCCCGGAGCTCGCCGGGTAGATCGGGATCGGCCGGCTCGCCTCGACGAGCGCCTCGTCCTCGTCCTCGGCGTCGACGCCGATGATCTGGTAGTCCGGGTGGGTGAGCTGACGCTCGCCGCGGTAGTCGCTCACGACCCCCGTGAACAGACCGGTGCGCCCGGGACGCAGCTTGTCCTCGTGCACCCGCAGCACACCGGCACGCTTGGCGAAGAACGTCAGGCTCAGCCGGTGCGTGCCGTCCGAGACGACGGCCTGGAGCATCGCTCCGCCACGCGACCGCATCTGACGCACCGTCGCCTGCGTGACCTGCGCCATCACCGTGACGTGCTCACCGACCGGGAGGTGCGAGAGGTCCGTCAGGGACCCCGGCGTCGAGTACCGGCGCGGGTAGTGCCGCAGGAGGTCGTGCGTGGTCTGCAGACCGAGCGTTGCGAGCGGCGACGCGCTGCGAGGTCCCAGGACGCGGGCGAGAGGCTCGTCGAGGCGCTCGGTCATGACGTGGTCCCGGGCACCACGAGGGGCTGGAGTCCGATCACCAGCTCCGTACGGCCGACCCCGACACCGAGCACGACCACCTCGCACGCAGGGCGTCGCGTCGCGACCGCCTCGGCGAGCGCGTCGAGCATCTCCGTGTCGACCTGGTCGCCGGCGAGGACGGTGACGAGTCGAGGGACGCCGTCCGCGAGCGCGGTCATCACCGCCTCGACGGCGGTGGTCGCGTCGACGACGATCGTCCGCAGACCGCGCAGTGCATCGTCGACGATCCCGACGCGGGTGGTCGCGTCCTCGGCGCGGCTCTCCACGACGGCTGCCAGGGCGACCACGACGGCGACGTCGTCCACAGCGGGCAGCACGTGCACGCGAGGCACGGTCCCGGTGAGGACCCGCTCCGAGACGAGGAGCCGTGCCGCCGCGAGGGCGGCATCGTCGCCCGGCAGCACGAGGACCTCGGTGCAGCCCGTGTCCACGACCGCCCGCGCGATCTCGTCGACGCCGGGGGCACGATCGGTGAGCAGGTGGACGACGGCACCGGTGCGGGCGAGGTCCGCGACCAGACCGCGCGCGCGGGTGCCGACCACGACGCCGAGGCCGCCGCCGGAACCGCGCCCGGTCGCGGCGGGCGAGGCACCGGGGAGCTGGAGGGCGAGGTCTCGCACAGTGATCTGACGCTGGGCGGCGAGCTCGCCGGCGAGGATCGCCCGGGCGGGGTCGTCGGTGTGCACGTGCACCTGCCAGACCCCGTGACCGCCGACCACCGCGACGGAGTCACCGACGGCCTGCAGCCGTCCGCTGAGCACGGCACCGAGGTCGTCGTTCTCCTCGGCGCCCGGCTCGACCAGGTACATCACCTCGAACTCACCGCCGTGGGGCCGCTCCGCCCCGGCGTCCGTGCGCTGCTCCCCCGCCTCGGGGGACGCCGCGATCCCGTCGAACGACGCCGTCTCGATCCCCGTCGGCCGGCCGCCGTGACCCGGCCACTCCACGGACACCCGAAGCGCATCGAGCAGCACCATGAACGCCCAGGCCCCGGCGTCGACGACGCCGGCCGCACGGAGGGCAGGCAGCAGGTCGCGGCTCTCCTGCACGCAGCCGTGCGCCTCGTCGACGGCGGCGACGAGCACCTCCGCGAGCGATCCGCCACGGTCGGCTCGTGCGCGCGCCGCCCCGGCCGCGCGGGTCGCGGCCGTGAGCACGGTGCCCTCCACCGGTTCGGCGACGGCTGCGCGGGCGGCGAGCTGCGCGGCCTCGAAGGCCCCGGCGAGCTCGACCGGTCCGACCTCCGTGCCCCGCACGGCCTCGAACGACAGCGCCAGACCCTCCAGGTACTGGCTCACGATCACCCCGGAGTTGCCGCGGGCGCCGACGACCGCCCCCCTGGCGAAGGTGACCGCAGCATCCGCAACCGTCATCACCTCAGGGCCTCGCGTCAGCGCCTCCGCCCCGGAGGCCACGGTGAGGTACACGTTCGTCCCCGTGTCGGAGTCCGGCACCGGGAACACGTTGACCGCGTCGATGCGCGCACGGGCCGAGCCGAGAGCGCTCGTCGCGTCCGCAGCCCACCGCCGCACCACGTCCGCGTCCAGCTGGTCCACCCGTCACCCGTTCTGCTGCGTCAGCATCTGCTGCGTCCTGGTCGTCGCGACCGCTGCCGGCCGGCACCGACGTCCACCGGACCACGATGCCGCGCGACGGTGACATTCTGGGCGCCACGACGCGCGCGACCCAAACGCGCGTCGCGCGCGACACGCCGCACACGCACGTCGAGCCCGCTGTTCACAGCGTCGGACCGCTGCCCGTCCGGCGATCGATGTGGCAGGGTGACCTCATGGGAGAAGACGACTTCGACGACGTGCAGATCCGCGACGCAGCCGTACCCGATGCCGCGCGGATCGCCGCGGTGCACATCCGCTCCTGGCGTCAGGCGTACGCCGGCATCGTCCCTGCGGAGCACCTCGCGGCGCTCGACGAGGCCGATCGCACGCGTCGCTGGGAGGCGAACCTCCGGTCCGGCCCCCAGGACAACGTCCGGACGTGGATCGCCGAGTCCGGGCAGCAGCTCCTCGGCTTCGCGACTCTCGGGCCGAGCCGCGACGAGGACGCCGAGCGCGGGGACGTCGAGATCTACTCCATCTACCTGGACCCCGGAACCTGGGGCCGGGGTGTCGCCCGCGACCTCATGCGGACCCTCCTCAACGAGGTCCCGAGCGGGGTCACGGTCTCGCTCTGGGTGATGGCCGACAACGAGCGTGCGCGCCACTTCTACCGCCGTCACGGGTTCGCTCCCGACGGTGCCGAACGGCTCGACGTCATCGGTGGCGCCGAGGTGCTCGAGGTCCGCTACCGCCGAGGCTGACCCGCGCTACGCGCGGAAGTGGTCCCAGCCGCGCATCGTCACGGACGGGACCGAGCCGTCGACCAGCACCAGCCCGAGACGCTCCGACCCGGCCGCGCTGCGGACGTGCCCGACCGGCCTGAACGGCGCGGGCAGCACGGCATCGGCGGGGAACGTCGCCAGGAGGCCGTGGTCCTCGCCGCCTCCGAGCACCCACTCGAGCGGGTCCGTGCCGAGCAGTCGGGCAGCGCCGTCGAGCACGGTCAGGTCGGCACGGAAACTCTCCGTCGGGTCGAGCAGGTCGATCACCACGTCGCTCGCGAGCGCGAGCCGCTCGGCGTCGCGCAACAGCCCGTCCGACACGTCGAGCATCGCGGTCGCACCGGCGTCGGCAGCGGCGGGCCCGGCCGCGAGAGCCGGCCGTGGCCGCCGGTAGGCGTCCACGAGGTCCAGGTGCGCCCGCGGGTGACCGGACCGGAGCAGCTCCATCCCGGCGGCCGAGCGACCCTGCACGCCGGCGAGCGCCACGACGTCCCCGGCGACGGCGCCCGACCGCAGGACAGGCTTCCGACCCTGAAGGTCGCCGTGCACCGTGACCGCGACGACGACCTCGTCCCCGGAGGAGAGGTCTCCCCCGACCACGGCGACGTCGTGCGGCGCGCACGCGGCCGCCATCCCTCGGGCGAGACCGGTCACCCACCCCACCGGGAGGTCCGGGGGCAGGACGAGGCCCACGACGAGGGCCGTGGGCCGGGCCCCCATCGCGGCGATGTCGGCGAGGTTCTGCATCGCCGCCCGCCAGCCGATGTCCGCCGCGGTCGACCACTCGCGGCGGAAGTGACGGTTCTCCACCAGCACGTCGAGCGACACGACCATGCGACCGTCGGGGGCTGCCAGCACGGCGGCGTCGTCACCGGGGCCGAGGAGCGTCTGGGGACCGGTCGGGAGCAGCGGGAAGATCCTGCCCAGCAGGTCGTTCTCCGACAGGTCCGCCACACGTGTCTGCTCGTCGTCCACGGGCACACGCTACCGACGTCCGCACCCGTCGACCGCACGGGATAGCGTGGTGCGGTGCCCGCGCCTCGACCTGACCGCCGTTCGCGGCGGCGCCCGCGACGGTGGACCTCGGCGCCGGCCGGTGCTGCGGCGTCCGCCGTGATCGCCTCGGCGGGCCTCACCGGGTGCGCGCCGAGCATGCACGTGGTGCCGGCCCCCGATGCCGCGAACCCCGTGTGCGCCAGCGTGATCCTCGCGCTGCCCGAGGCGCTCGCGGGCCTGCACCGGATCTCGACCACGAGCCAGGGCACCGCGGCGTGGGGAGACCCGACGTCGTCGGTCGTGCTGCGCTGCGGCGTCACGCCCCTCGGGCCGACGACGGACCCGTGCGTGACGATCACCGACACGGCCGGCACGAGCGTCGACTGGGTCGTGACCTCGGACGGTTCACGCGCAGGCGGCACCTGGGTCTTCGTGACCTTCGGGCGAACGCCCTCCGTCGAGCTGACCATCCCCCAGAGCCTGGCCGCGGATCAGCCGGACGCGATCCTCATGGAGGTGGGCCAGGCCGCCGCCGTCGTCCACCCCGAGCGTGCGTGCACCTGACGGGTCCCCCAGCGGACCCGGCTCTCAGCCCGGCTCAGCGCAGCCCGGTCGGGCGTTCGAGCGCCAGCTGGACGAGCTCGTCGATCAGGTCGGCGTACTCGAGCCCTGACGCCTTCCACATCCGCGGGTACATCGAGAACGGTGTGAACCCGGGCATGGTGTTGATCTCGTTCACGACGACTCCCCCGTCGGGCGTGACGAACACGTCGACGCGTGCGAGGCCCTCGCAACCGATCGCCTCGAACGTCCGCTCGGCGACGTCCCGCACCAGTGCGACGACGTCCGGCGGCAGATCGGCCGGGCACGTGAGCTGCACGCTGGCCTCGTCGAGGTACTTCGCCTCGAAGTCGTAGAACCCGTGCGCCGAGCTCGTCACCTCGATCTCGCCCGGCAGGGAGCTGCGGGGCGGGCCACCGGCGCGGCCACCGAGCACCGCGCACTCGATCTCCCGCCCGACGATGCCTGCCTCGACGATCACCTTCGGGTCGTGGCGGCGGGCCTCCGCGATCGCGGCCGGGAGGTCGGCCAGGTCGGTGACCCGGGAGATGCCCAGGCTCGAACCGGCCCGGGCCGGCTTGACGAACACCGGCAGCCCGAGCGCCTCGACCGCGGCGGTCCAGGCCGCCGGGTTGCGGTCCCACTCACCGGGACGGATCACCGTGAACGGGCCGACCGGGATCCCCTGCCCGGCCAGGACCAGCTTCATGTAGTGCTTGTCCATGCCGACCGCGGACGCCAGGACGCCCGCGCCGACGTAGCGCACGTCGACGAGCTCGAGCATGCCCTGGAGCGTGCCGTCCTCGCCGAAGGGCCCGTGCAGCAGGGGGAAGACGACGTCGATCTCACCGAGTGCCGCGGCCACCTCGCCGTCGCGGATGGTCTGCACCGCGCGCTCGTCGGCGGACGCGGGGAGGAGCACGCGTTCCGGCGAGTCGAGGACCTCGGGGAGCCGTCCGTCGATGATGCCCCACACGTCCGGGTCGTCGTCGACCAGCACCCAACGTCCGGTCGGGGTCACGCCGACGGCGACGACGTCGTACCGGTCGCGGTCGATCGCGCGCAGCACACCGCCGGCCGTCGCGCAGCTGATCGGGTGCTCGCCGGAGCGTCCGCCGAACAGGACCATGACGCGTGGGCGACGCGGGTCCGCGGGCACGGGTGCAGTCTCGTGTTCCATCGAGCCCGACCCTACCGGCACACACGCACCCGTTCGTCGGATCGGTAGCCTGTCGGCGTGACCCCTGACGCCGAGCTCTCCCCCGCCACCCTCGCCGTCGTCGCCGGCCGACCCGCCCGCGCGCAGGGGGCGCCGGTGAACGCACCGGTCGTGCTGTCGTCGACCTACGTGTCCGCGGGCGCGCCGGGCCCCGACGAGTCGCTGTACGCGCGGATCGACACCGAGACCTGGCACCCGTTCGAGGAGGTGCTCGGACGGCTCGAGGACGCAGGACGCCCTGCGGTCGTGTTCGGCTCGGGCATGGCGGCGATCGCTGCGGCGATGTCGCTGATCCCTCCTGGTGGGCGCCTCGTGATGCCTCGGCACTCGTACCAGGTCGCCCTCGGCTATGCGACCGACCTGTCCGAGCGGTCCGGTGTGCGCGTGACGCTCGTCGACATCGACGACACCGAGGCCGTCGTCGCCGCGGTGAACGGCCCGGAGGGTCCGGCGTCGATGCTCTGGGTCGAGTCGCCGACCAACCCGATGCTCGAGGTCGCGGACATCCCGACTCTCGTGGCCGCCGCGCATGCGGTCGGCGCGCTCGTGTGTGTCGACAACACGTTCGCGACCCCGCTCGTCCAGCGCCCGCTGACCTGGGGTGCGGACGTCGTCGTGCACTCGGTCACCAAGTACCTGGCCGGGCACTCCGACGTCGTCCTCGGTGCCGCGGTCGCGACGGACGCCGACCTCACCGCACGGCTGCGGGCGTACCGGACCCTGCACGGGGCGATCGCCGGACCCTGGGAGGTCTGGCTGGCCCTCCGGGGCATGCGGACCCTCGCGCTCCGCGTCGAACGGTCCCAGGCGAGCGCCGCGGAGCTGGCCGCGCGGCTGCACGGGCACCCGGCCGTCGTCGCCGTTCGGCACCCCAGCCTGCCGGACGACCCCGGTCACGCGCGTGCGGCGGCGCTCATGGACGGTTTCGGGTCGATCATCGGGCTGCGACCGCGAGGCGGTGCCGAGGGGGCGCGTGCGGTCGTCGCGGCCGTGCAGCTCTGGGTGCCGGCGACCAGCCTCGGGGGGGTCGAGTCGAGCCTCGAGCGACGGCGGCGCTTCGCGAGCGAGTCGATCACCGTCCCGGACGACCTGCTCCGCCTCTCGGTCGGCATCGAGGACGTCGAGGACCTCTGGGCCGACCTCGACCGCGCGCTGCGCTCGCTCCGGTAGCGCGGGGTACGTCGCCCTGGCGCCGGGTGCGTCGGTCCGGAGCCCGGGCACGCTGGTGCGTCCCGCGGGTGCCGGGGTGCGCCGCTAGACCCCTTCGGCCTTGTGCGGACGGGCCAGCAGGAGAGCAGCGAGCTGGTCGACGGCGAGCCCCTCGTGCAGGACCGCGACGACGGCTTCGGTGATCGGCATCTCGACGCCGATCGACCGGGCGAGCTCCAGCACCGACCGCGAGCTCTTGACGCCCTCCGCCGTTCCCCCCGTCGCGACGGTCGCCTCGGCGAGCGTGAGGCCCTGCCCGATGTGCAGACCGAGCGTGTGGTTGCGTGACAGCGGCGACGCGCACGTCGCCACCAGGTCACCCATGCCCGCGAGGCCCGGGAAGGTCTCGGCGTCGGCCCCGAGCGCGAGCCCGAGCCGGGTGATCTCGACGAGCCCGCGCGTGATCACCGTCGCCATCGTGTTGAAGCCGAGCCCGCGCCCCTGGGAGATGCCGACCGCGAGCGCGATGATGTTCTTCACCGCGCCGCAGAGCTCGACGCCGACCACGTCGGTGTTCGTGTACGGGCGGAAGTACGACGACGCGCAGGCACGCGCCACGAGCTGCGCGGTCCGCTCGTCGCTCGAGGCGATGACGGTCGCGGTCGGCTGACGCTCGGCGATCTCGCGTGCGAGGTTCGGTCCCGAGACGACGGCGACGCGGTCCGTCGGGATCGCGAACGCCTCGGCGACGACCTCGCTCATGCGGCGGTCGGTGCTGAGCTCGACCCCTTTCATGAGCGAGACGGCCACGGCCGTCGGCGGCAGCAGGTGACGCATCGGTTCGAGCGTGTGGCGTGCCTCCTGCGACGGCACGGCCACCGCGACGAGGTCGACGCCGTCGAGCGCGACCGCCGGGTCCGTGGTCGCGGTGATCGTCGCCGGGAGCGTGATCCCCGGCAGGTAGGCCTCGTTGCGGTGCTCGTCGGCGATCTGGCGGCACACGTCGGCGTTGCGCCCCCACAGCGTGACCTCGCACCCCGCGTCCGCGAGCACCACGGCGAAGGTCGTGCCCCAGCTCCCGGTGCCGAGCACCGCAGCGCGCAGCGGTCGTACCGCGTCGAGAGGGGGTGCGTCGGTCGACGTGGGGTCCGGCGACGGCGTCACGAAGCGCCTTCGGTCGGTCCGTCGGTGGCAGTCGGTCCGTCGGTGGCAGTCGGTCCGTCGGTACCGACCGGCCCCTCGGTGGCAGCCGGTCCCTGCGCGTCGGCGGCTCCGTCCGCGTCGGTCGCGACCGGTCCGTCGCCCGCGACGCCGGCTGACGGCACCGACTTGCCGGCAGCCCGCATGTCGAAGCGGACGGCGGGTGCCTGCTCGGCGCGGATCTCCTCGAGGAGCCTCGTGACGGCGTCCATGACCCGGTCGGTGGCCTCGCGCAGCGTCGCCGAGTCCTGCGGGCGGTCGTACAGGTCCGAGAGGTCCACCGGAGGCCCGGCGACCACCGTGACCTTCTTCGGCGGGAACGGCTTGAGGAGCTTCTTGTACCTGCCGAGGATCCGGTGCGCGCCCCACTGGGCGATCGGGACGACGGGGGCCCGCGTGGTCAACGCCAGGCGTGCCACCCCCGTCTTGCCGACCATCGGCCACAGGTCGGGGTCGCGCGTGAGGGTGCCTTCCGGGAACACCGCGACGCACTCGCCCCGCTCCAGCGCCTCGATCGCGGCGGAGAGCGACGACGCGGCAGAGGCCGTGTTGCGCTGCACCGGGATCATCTCCGTGCGCCTGAGGATCCCGCCGAGGACGGGCACCGTGAACAACGACGCCTTCGCGAGGATCTTCGGCGCCCGGCTGTTGTCGTACAGGAAGTGGGCGAACGTCAGCGGGTCGAGGTTGGTCACGTGGTTGGCCGCGGCGATGAACCCTCCCGTCGCCGGGATGTTCTCCTGGCCGTGCCAGTCGCGTCGCGTGATCGCGAACAGGACCGGCCGCACCACCGCGGCCATGCGACGGTAGGTGCGGTTGTCAGGCGGGACGAATGGCACGATCGTCGATGCTACCGGTGCGCGGGCCGATTGCCCCGCCGACTCGGACGATCCGCCCGCCGACCCGTGTCCCCGGGCCGCCTCGGCGTCGACGTCGGGCCCGGCCGCCTGCCGACCGTCAGATCCGCGTGAACTCGGCTCCGAGAGCGCCGAGCTTCTCCGTGAAGCGCTCGTAGCCCCGGTCGATCAGCCCGATGCCGTGCACCGTCGACGTCCCCGACGCGGTGAGCGCGGCGATCAGGTGCGAGAACCCGCCGCGCAGGTCGGGGACCTCGACGTCGGCGGCCCGCAACGGCGTCGGTCCGGAGACCACGGCCGAGTGGAAGAAGTTGCGCTGACCGAACCGGCACGGGCGCCCACCGAGGCACTCCCGGTAGACCTGGATCGTGGCACCCATGCGCCGCAGCGCGTCGGTGAACCCGAACCGGTTCTCGTAGACCGTCTCGTGCACGATCGACAGCCCGGTGGCCTGGGTCAGCGCGACGACGAGAGGCTGCTGCCAGTCGGTCATGAACCCGGGATGGACGTCCGTCTCGAGGACGATCGACCGGAGCTCGCCTCCAGGGTGGTAGAAGCGGATGCCGACGTCGTCGATCTCGAACTCGCCGCCGACCTTGCGGAACGTGTTGAGGAACGTCGTCATCTCCGGCTGGGTCGCACCACGGACCATGATGTCACCGCCGGTGGCGAGCGCGGCCGAGGCCCACGAGGCAGCCTCGATCCGGTCCGACAGC
Organism: Cellulomonas sp. P24; assembly: GCF_024704385.1. Classification (NCBI taxonomy): domain Bacteria; kingdom Bacillati; phylum Actinomycetota; class Actinomycetes; order Micrococcales; family Cellulomonadaceae; genus Cellulomonas; species Cellulomonas sp. P24. The sequence goes on along the minus strand of NZ_JAJDFX010000002.1, from coordinate 3,493,422 downwards.
GCCGTGTGGCGGTAGCCGGTGAGGCGGTCGACGCCCTCGATCCGGATCACCCGGTCGGTGTCGACGGAGATGATCGCCCCCATCTTCTGCAGGACCGCGATGAGGTCGAGGATCTCCGGCTCGATCGCGGCGTTCGCCAGCTCGGTGATCCCGTCGGCGCGGACCGCAGTGAGCAGGAGCTGCTCGGTCGCCCCGACGCTCGGGTACGGGAGCGTGAGCTTGGTACCGCGCAGCCGCTGCGGGGCGTGGATGTAGATGCCCTGGTCCCGCTTCTCCACGACCGCCCCGAACTGGCGCAGGATGTCCAGGTGGTAGTTGATCGGCCGGTCGCCGATCCGGCAACCGCCGAGGTCCGGGATGAACGCCTCGCCGAGACGGTGCAGGAGCGGGCCGCAGAAGAGGATCGGGATCCGGCTCGACCCCGCGTGTGCGTCGATGTCGGCCACGTGGGCCGTCTCGACCCGGCTCGGGTCGAGACGCAGCACCCCGGCGTCCTCGTCCAGGTCGACACCGACCCCGTGCAGCTCGAGGAGTCCACCGACCACGGCGACGTCACGGATCGCGGGCACGTTGCGCAGCACGCTCGGGCTCTCGCCGAGCAGCGACGCGACCATCGCCTTGGACACGAAGTTCTTCGCGCCGCGGACCGTGATCTCGCCGGTGAGCGGACGGCCCCCGTTGACGCGCAGCGCGTCGGACGCACCCATCTGGTCACTCACTGGCCGTGCTCCTGACTGTCAGCGTGACCCCGTGCCACGTGCCGCGGGCACAACCTTGGCACGTCCCGATCGAGCGGTGCTACTTGCCCTTGCCGCCGGACTTCTTGGCCGAGCCCTTCGCAGCGCCCTTCTTGCCGACGGACTTCTTGGCTGCCGGCGTCTTCCCGGTCGGGGCCTTGGCCGAGGTCTTCTTGCCCGGTGCCTTCGCACCGGAGGTCTTCTTGCCCGGTGACTTCGCACCCGGAGTCTTCGCACCCGGAGTCTTCGCACCCGTGGTCTTCTTGCCTGATGCCTTCGAGTTGCCTGGTGCCTTCGAGCTGCCTGGTGCCGTCGAGCCGGGAGCCGTCGCACCGGACGGCTCAGCGGGGACGCCTGCCGTCGCGACGGGCTCTGCGCCGGTCGCGGTGTCCGACGTCGCATCCGCTGTCGTCCTGGCCGCTCGCGCGCCGCTCGTCGCCGCGCGTCGCGTCGACGGAGCGGCCGCGACCCGCGCCGCCCGACGTGTGGTCGTCCCGGCGGCCACCGCGGCACGCAGGCCGGTGCCGGCCCTGAAGTGCGGGAGCCAGGTCGCGGCGATCTCGAGCGGCTCCCCGGTCCGCGGGTTGCGGCCGGTCCGCGCCGGGCGGGTGATGCGCTCGAACGTCCCGAACCCGGTCAAGGTGACCTTGTCCCCCACGGCGACCGCCTCCTGGAGGGTGTCGAGCACGGCGTCGAGCGCCGAGACCGCAGCCCCGTGGCTCCCGAGCCGTCGTTCGAGCTCCGCCAGCATCTCGGTCTTGTTCACCGCGGCACCTCCCGGGTCGGGCGCGGGCGACGGACACGTCGATGCGCCACCCCCACGCTAGGGGAAGGCTGCCGCCGGTCCACCGCACCGCGCCGCCGACGCGGTCAGCCGATGGGACGCGCCGCGACGATCTCGACCGAGGGAAGGTGCTTGGCCGGCAACGTGGTCGGCCGCCAGGTCGCACGCGTCTTCTCGAACGCGGAGATCTCCGCCTCGTGGTTCAGCGTCAGCCCGATGTCGTCGAGCCCCTCCATGAGTCGCCAGCGGGTGTAGTCGTCGACCTGGAACGGCACCACGACGTCCTCGCACACGACGGTGCGCGACTCGAGGTCGACCGTCACCTCGGTGCCCGGCTTCGACTCGAGGATCTTCCACAGGAGCTCGACGTCCTCCGGGCTCACCTGGGCCGCGAGCAGCCCCTGCTTGCCCGAGTTGCCGCGGAAGATGTCCGCGAACCGCGCCGAGATGACGACCTTGAAGCCGTAGTCGTGGAGCGCCCAGACCGCGTGCTCGCGTGAGGACCCGGTGCCGAAGTCCGGACCGGCGACGAGCACCGAACCGTTCGCGTAGGCGTCCTGGTTCAGGACGAACGCGGGGTCGCTGCGCCAGGCGGCGAACAGCGCGTCCTCGAAGCCGGTCCGCGTGACCCGCTTGAGGTAGACCGCCGGGATGATCTGGTCGGTGTCGACGTTGCTGCGCCGCAACGGGACCCCGACGCCGGTGTGCTGGGTGAACTTCTCCATGATGCGTCTCCTGTCAGGGGTCGGTCAGGCGTCGACGAGGTCGGCGGGCGAGGACAACGTGCCGCGGATCGCGGTCGCTGCCGCGACGAGCGGCGAGACGAGGTGCGTGCGGCCGCCCTTGCCCTGGCGTCCCTCGAAGTTGCGGTTGGACGTCGACGCGCTCCGCTCGCCCGGGGCGAGCTGGTCGGGGTTCATCCCCAGGCACATGGAGCAGCCGGCGTTGCGCCACTCCGCACCGAAGTCGAGGAAGATCTTGTCGAGGCCCTCGGCCTCGGCCTGCAGACGCACGCGGGCTGACCCGGGGACGACCAGGACCCGCAGGCTGTCGGCCTTGCGCCGGCCCGCGATGATCTCGGCAACCGCGCGGAGGTCCTCGATCCGCCCGTTCGTGCAGGACCCGATGAACACGGTGTCGACGGCGATGTCACGCAGCGGGGTCCCCGGCGTCAGCGCCATGTACTCGATCGCCCGCTCGGCGGCGACGCGGTCGTTCGCGTCGGCGATCTCCTCGGGGATCGGCACGTTGGCCGACAGCGGCAGCCCCTGACCGGGGTTGGTCCCCCAGGTGACGAACGGCTCGAGGTCGTTCGCGTCGAGGACGACCTCGGCGTCGAACACCGCGTCGTCGTCGCTCCTCAGCGTGCTCCAGTACTCGACCGCGGCGTCCCAGTCGGCCCCCTCGGGTGCGTGCGGGCGCCCCTTCAGGTAGGCGAACGTCGTCTCGTCGGGCGCGATCATCCCGGCGCGCGCGCCGGCCTCGATCGACATGTTGCAGATCGTCATGCGCGCCTCCATCGAGAGCGCACGGATGGCCTCGCCCCGGTACTCCAGGACGTAGCCCTGGCCGCCGCCGGTGCCGATCTTCGCGATGACCGCCAGGATGATGTCCTTGGCCGTCGTCCCCGGGCGCAGCGCCCCGGTGATCGTGACCGCCATCGTCTTGAACGGCACGAGCGGCAGGGTCTGGGTCGCGAGCACGTGCTCGACCTCGCTCGTGCCGATGCCGAACGCGAGCGCACCGAACGCACCGTGGGTCGACGTGTGGGAGTCACCGCAGACGACGGTCAGACCCGGCATGGTCAGCCCGAGCTGCGGACCGACGACGTGGACGATGCCCTGGTCGGCGTCGCCGAGGGAGTGGAGCCGCACCCCGAACTCGGCCGCGTTGTTCCGCAGGGTCTGGATCTGCGTCCGACTGGTCACATCGGCGATCTGCCGGTCGATGTCCAGCGTGGGGGTGTTGTGGTCCTCGGTCGCGATCGTGAGGTCGGGACGGCGGACACGGCGACCCGCGAGCCGCAGCCCCTCGAACGCCTGCGGGCTGGTGACCTCGTGCACCAGGTGGAGGTCGATGTAGAGGAGGTCCGGCGCGCCGTCGCTGCCGCGGCGCACGATGTGCGCGTCCCAGACCTTCTCTGCCAGCGTGCCGGCCATGGTTCTCGTCCTTTCGACGTGTACGCACCCGGAGGGGTCTCTGGGGGTGCCTTTCGTGTCGCGCCACTTGCGTCTCAGCCTGCGAGACGGCAATATCGACCTATGGACAACTCTAGCGGAGTCGGCGTTCTGGACAAGGCCGCATCCGTTCTCAGTGCACTCGAGGCCGGCCCGGCCACTCTGGCACAGCTCGTCGCGGCGACCCACCTCGCCAGGCCGACGGCTCATCGACTCGCGGTGGCGCTCGAGCACCACCGGCTCGTCGCACGCGACATGCAGGGTCGGTTCGTCCTCGGACCGCGCCTCTCCGAGCTCTCCACGGCCGCCGGGGAGGACCGTCTGCTCGCGGCCGCGAACCCGGTCCTGGCCGCCCTGCGCGACCACACCAACGAGTCGGCACAGCTGTACCGACGCCAGGGCGACCAGCGCATCTGCGTCGCCGCGGCCGAGCGACCGGTCGGCCTGCGCGACTCGATCCCGGTCGGCGCGACGCTCACCATGCAGGCCGGCTCCGCCGCGCAGGTCCTGCTCGCCTGGGAGGAGCCCGACCGCCTCCACCGCGGCCTGCAGGGCGCCCGGTTCACCGCGACGATCCTCTCCGGCGTCCGACGCCGCGGGTGGGCACAGTCGGTGTCCGAGCGCGAGCCGGGAGTCGCGTCCGTGTCGGCCCCGGTGCGTGGACCGTCCGGACGCGTCGTCGCAGCGGTGTCGATCTCCGGCCCCGTCGAGCGCCTGTCGCGCCAGCCCGGACGCCTCCACGCCGCTGCCGTCGCTGCGGCGGCGAACCGGCTCACCGAGGTGCTGCGCCGCACGGGTGAGTGACATCTCACCCGCTGAACCACTGCCGGCACGCGAACCACTGCCGGTACGACGAAGGCCCGGACTCGAGGAGTCCGGGCCTTCTTCTGTACCCCCGACCGGATTCGAACCGGCGCTACCGCCGTGAGAGGGCGGCGTGCTAGGCCGCTACACAACGGGGGCCTTGCAGCCTGCAGGCCCTCTCGGGCCCGCTCGCTACGGGTGAGCACTCTACCTGATGTTCACGATCGATCGTGACCACCGTGCGCTGTGCTCCGCGCTGGGGTACCAGGACTCGAACCTAGAATGACGGTACCAGAAACCGTTGTGTTGCCAATTACACCATACCCCATGGGGGTACGACCTCTGCTCCCACGATCACAACCGTGGAGAACCAGTGGCCCTACCGGCGGTAAACATTACCTGAGCCGGAGGGGTGGGTCCAACCACCCTCGACCGCGCCGCGCCACCACCGGTCTGACGGCATCACCGCTGCTCGCGCGCCCTGCCGGTACGGCGCACCTCACCGCGCGGGCCCGAGAGCCCCAGGAGCCCCGGCAGCTCGACGAGCGAGCCGATCACCGGCACCCCCGCCGCACGCGCGACCTCGACGTCCTCCACGAGCGGCCCGCCACGACGAGAGCCCGGCCGGTCGAGCCAGATCCCCCCTCAGCCCGGCCGCCAGTGCCGCACGCGCGTCGATGTCGAGCTCGTCACCGACGTACGCCGTCCGACCCGGATCGGTGCCGAGCCGGCGGCACGCCTCGAGGAAGACCCGTTCGTCGGGCTTGCCGAACCCCAGCGTGTCCACGCCTACGAGCATCGGCACGTGGTCGTGCAGGCCCACCCGCTCCAGCTTGAGCCGCTGGTAGGCCACCGACGCGTTCGACAGCGCGCCGACCCGCAGACCAGCCGCCAGCAGCGCCATGACGGCCGCCAGGGCGTCCTCGTGGGCCGCCCACGCGTCCTCGAAGCCGCGCTCGAACACCACCGACCACCCCGCGTACGCGGCGTCGTCGAGCACCGGCCCGCCGAACTCCCGGTGGAGCTCGTTCGCGCGCGCCTGACGCTGCTCCTGGTACCCGAGGTCACCGCGCGTGTAGGCGCGGTAGTGGCCGTTGACGTCGGCGCGCCAGACCGTGAGCAGCCGGTCGGCCCCGGACTCCGGGAGATCCGGCAGGTAGACCTCTGCCACGGCGGCGAGCGCACCGCGGAACGCCGACCGCGTGTCGACCAGCGTGTCGTCGATGTCGAACAGCACACCGTCGACCGGCGCGGGCTGGCGCAGGTCGGGTGGCACCGTCACAGGCTCGCGCGGAGCACCCGCAACCGCGTCAGCGTCGACTCCTTGCCGAGGATCTCCATGGACTCGAACAGCGGCGGCGACACCCGCCGACCCGACAGCGCGGTCCGCAGCGGCGTGTAGGCGAACCGGGGCTTGATCCCGAGCCCGTCCACGATCGCGGCCTGCAGCGCCTCCTGCGTGGCGACCGTCGTGAACTGCGCCGCGGGGACGGTCTCGAGCGTCGCCAGAGCGGTGTCGAGCACCACGGCGGCGTCCTCCCGGAGCGCGCCCCGGGCCGCGTCCTCGACCTCGACGGCGTCGTCGGCGACGAAGAAGAACCCGAGCATCCCGGGCGCCTCGCCGAGCAGCGTCATGCGCTCCTGCGCGAGCGGCGCGCCCGCGTCGAGGAGGGCGCGGTGCTCCGCCGAGAGGTCCGCGTACGAGGAGGCCGGGACCAGCCCCGCCGCGTGCAGGTACGGGACCAGTCGCTCGCGGAAGACCTCCGGGCTCAGGAGCCGCAGGTGTGCCGCGTTGATCGCCTCGGCCTTCTTGAGGTCGAACCGTGCCGGGTTCGGGTTCACGTCGGCGATGTCGAACGCCGCGACGAGCTCGTCGACCGAGAAGATGTCCCGGTCCGCACCGATCCCCCAGCCGAGGAGCGCGAGGTAGTTCAGCAGCCCCTCCGGGGTGAAGCCGCGCTCCCGGTGCAGGAACAGGTTCGACTCGGGGTCACGCTTCGAGAGCTTCTTGTTGCCCTCGCCCATCACGTACGGCAGATGGCCGAACAGCGGCATGACCGTCGCGACCCCGAGCTCGAGCAGCGCCCGGTAGAGCACGACCTGGCGTGGCGTCGACGAGAGCAGGTCCTCGCCGCGGAGCACGTGGGTGATCCCCATCAGGGCGTCGTCGACCGGGTTGACGAGGGTGTAGAGCGGCTGCCCGTTGGCGCGCACGATCACGTAGTCGGGAACCGAGCCCGCGCGGAACGTGATGTCCCCACGGATCAGGTCGGTGAAGACGACGTCCTCGTCGGGCATCCGCATCCGCAGCACCGGCTCGCGCCCGTCGGCCCGGTAGCGGGCCTTCTGCTCGTCGGTCAGCGTCCGGTCGAAGCCGTCGTAGCCGAGCTTCGGGTCACGCCCGGCGGCCCGATGGCGTGCCTCGATCTCCTCGGGGGTCGAGAACGACTCGTACGCGAAACCACCCTCGACGAGCCGGCGGGTGACGTCGGCGTAGAGGTCCATCCGCTGCGACTGCCGGTACGGCGCGTGCGGGCCGCCCACCTCGACGCCCTCGTCCCAGTCGAGGCCGAGCCACCGCAGGGCCTCGAGCAGCTGCTGGAAGCTCTCCTCGCTGTCCCGGGCGGCATCGGTGTCCTCGATCCGGAACACGAACGTGCCGCCGGTGTGGCGGGCGTAGGCCCAGTTGAAGAGGGCCGTCCGGATCAACCCCACGTGCGGGGTCCCGGTCGGGGAGGGGCAGAAACGGACGCGGACGTCGGAACCAGCAACGGGAGAGCTCACGGGCTCCAGCCTACCGAGCGGGCGGAGGCTTCCGGCCCGCGGCTGCTCCGCCCTGGTCGAGGTCGGCCGGGCTCAGGACCGGCGGACCACCGGGTTCATGAGGACCCCGATCCCCTCGACCTCGACCTCCACCCGGTCGGCGTGCTCGAGCCGACCGACGCCCGCCGGCGTGCCGGTGAGGATCACGTCGCCGGGCAGCAACGTGAACACCTCGGAGATGTAGGAGACGAGGAACGGGACGTCGAACACCATGTCGGACGTGCGGGCGTGCTGACGGGTCTCGCCGTTCACGCGCGCACTCACGGCGAGGTCGTCCGGGTCGAGCCCCATGACGAGCCACGGGCCGAGCGGGCACGACGTGTCGAACCCCTTGGCGCGGGTCCACTGACCGTCGGTGCGCTGGATGTCCCGTGCGGTGACGTCGTTCGCGGCGGTGTAGCCGAGCACGTGGTGAAGCGCCTGCTCCGGGGAGACGTTCTTCGTGATGCGTCCGATGACGACCGCGAGCTCGGCCTCGTGCTCCACCTGCTGCGAGTACTCCGGCAGCACGATGGGGTCGTCCGGGCCGATCACGGCGGTGTTGGGCTTGAGGAACAGCAGCGGCGCGGTCGGGACCTCGTTCCCGTGCTCGCGCGCGTGGGCCACGTAGTTGCGTCCGACGCCGACGATCTTCGAGCGCGGGATGACGGGGGCGAGCAGCCTCATGCCGTCGTCGCTGAGCGGGACCTGCTCGCCTGTCTTCTGCACCGGGGTGTAGATCGGGTCGCCGGTGAGGACGTGGAGCACCTCGGCGCCCGCCTCCCCCTCGACGACGGCGTAGCGGGGGTCTCCTCCGGTGGTGAACCTGGCGATGCGCACGGGAGAAGCCTAAGCGCCACCGTCAGACGCGGGCGACGACCTCACCGTGCAGGATCGCGAACCAGCCGTCGGGCTGCTCGGACCACTCCCGCCACCCGTCCGCCAGGTGCTCGAGCGCGACGTCGTCCGCCAGGTTGTGCTCGACCGCCTGCCGGGCGAAGTCCGACGCGACGGACCGATCGGCCCACAGGGTGCCCCACCACGTGCGGTCCTCCTGCGACGAGTAGGACCACACGCCTGCCGTGGGGATGATGCCGGCAGGGTCGAAGCCGGCAGCGAGCGCCCAGCTCAGGAGCCGCCGACCGGCGTCCGCCTGTGCCTCGTTCGCCTGGGTGACCTCGTGGTACAGCGCGAGCCACTCGTCGAGGGCGGCCGACGGCGGGTACCAGGTCATCGCCGCGTAGTCGGCGTCGCGGACCGCCACGATCCCCCCGGGGCGCGCGACCCGCTTCATCTCGCGCAGGGCCGCGACCGGGTCGGTCAGGTGCTGAAGCACCTGGTGGGCGTGCACGACGTCGAACGAGTCGTCCTCGAACGGGAGCTGGTAGGCGTCCCCCCTCGAGGAAGCGCAGGTTGACGAGCCCGGCCCCTGCGGCCGCAGCGCGCGCGTCCTCGAGGACCACGGCGGCGTTGTCGAGGCCGACCACCTCTCCGGGTGCGAGCCGACGCGCGAGGTCGACCGTGACCGTCCCCGGCCCGCAACCGACGTCGAGCAGGCTCTGCCCGCGGCGCAGGTGCGGGAGCAGGTAGCCCGCCGAGTTCTCGGCGGTCCGCCACCGGTGCGATCGCAGCACGCTCTCGTGGTGGCCGTGGGTGTAGCGCTCCTCGCGCTCCGCGTCCCGGGCAGAGGGTGTCGCGTCTGGTGTCGCCATGCTCACACGTTAGCCCGTTACCACCAGGTGAGACAGCACATCTCGGTGATCGAGAATCGCTCGATCACGGCCAGGGCAGGAGCTCCGGCAGCTCACCAGGCTCGCCGTCCCGTTCCACGACGAGCGTACCGACCGGCGCGCGGCCCGCCAGCACCGCCACGAGGTCGCCGACCGCACCGCGGACCGCGACGTCGGAGCCGGCGCCGATCTCCCAGCCCTCGCCACCGTCGGTGGGGCGCAGCACCAGTCGCGTCCCCTCCGGCACCCGCGGGGACAGGTAGCGGACGACGTGGTCGCACAACGCCCGCGACCACTCGGCGTTCGTCACCCCGAGCTCGAGGTCCGTGAGGTGGATGCCGAGCTCACGCCACCACGCGTGCGCGACCGCCGTCGCCGTCCCGTTGCGGTGCTGGATCGGAGCAGACCAGCCCTCGGCGCCCAGGGCCGCGAGCGCGGACTCGACGCGCAGGGCGGCCGCCCGGACGTCACGGGCGTGGTCCTCGGCCGGTGCACCGGCCGAGGCCTCGATCGCCGCGTCCCGCGCAGGCATCCCACCGTCGTAGAACGCGACCAGCCGACCGGCACGCGCATGCTCGAGCTGTCGCGCGATGGCGTTGCCGACGCCGACGAGATGAGCCAGCACGTGCCCCGTCGTCCAGCCCGGAAGCGGCGACGCCGTCTGGACCTGATCATCGGTGAGCCGATCCAGGAGCTCCTCGAGCCGCAGCCGCAGCGCGAGCACGTCGGCGACCAGTACGGCAGGAGCAGCGAAGGTGGTGTTCACGGTCATGCGGGCCAGTATGCGACAGCCCCCTGAGCGGCCGTACGACGTCGTCGGCACTAGCCTGGCGGCATGACGTCGCCGCCGCACGCGCGTGAGTGGCTGACCCTCGACGCCGCCGCCTGGCTCCCTCTCGCGGAGGCGCACGCCGATCGGGCCGACGCGCTCACGGCAGGGCACAGCGCGCGCCGGACCACCGGCGCACGGCACCCGGTCGACGACTTCCTCTACGACTACTACGGGGTCAAGCCCTCGCTGCTGCGTCGCTGGCACCCCGGCCCGGACGTCGTGCTCGAACCGACGCCGAGCGGTCCCGCCGAGCACAGCACGTGGCGCTGGTACACCACCGGCGCAGACGGCACCGTGCGGCTGGACGTCGACGCCTACCTGGCCGACCGTGGCGACACCGTGCGCTACGTGCGGACGCTGCTCGCCGCGACGGCATCCCGACCGGCGCAGACCGGGTGCTTCGGGCTGCACGAGTGGGCCATGGTCTACCACCAGGACGACACGCGGCGCCGGCACACCCTCCCGCTCCGGCTCGGACGGACCGGCACCGACGCCGTCGTCGACTCCCACCCGATCCGGTGCAGCCACATCGACGCCTACCGGTTCTTCACCCCCGACGCCCTCCCGCTCAACAGCATGCACCTCACGCGCGAGAACCAGGTCGAGCACGAGCAGCCCGGCTGCCTGCACGCCAACATGGACCTGTTCAAGTGGGCGTCCAAGCTCGGCCCCGCCGTGCCCGGCGACCTCCTGCTCGACTGCTTCACGCTGGCCGGCGAGATCCGGCTCCTCGACATGCAGGCCTCCCCGTACGACCTGTCCGGGCTGGGCGAGACGGCCGTGGCCGTGGAGACCCCCGAGGGCAAGGCGGAGTACGTCGCCCGGCAGCGGGAGTTCGCCGGACGGTCCGCCACCCTCCGGGACCGGCTGATCCGCACCTGCGACGACCTCGCAGGCTGAGGGCCGAGCGACCCAGGCCGCACGACGGACCAGCAGGTCAGCCGTCCGCTCCCCGCAGGTCGATCCTCCCGTCATGCAGACGCACGACCCGGTCGGCACGCTCGACGATCATGGGGTCGTGGGTCGCGACGACAGCCGCGATCCCCTGCGAACGCACCAGGTCGCGGATGAGGTCGATCACGATCCGGGCGTTGCCGCTGTCGAGCTGACCCGTCGGCTCGTCCGCGAACAGGAGGCTCGGGCCCGCCGCGAGAGCGCGCGCGATCCCCACCCGCTGCTGCTGGCCGCCGGAGAGCTCGTCGACCCGCTGGCGCGCGTGGTCCTCGAGGCCGACGAGGGCCAGCACCTCCTCGACCCGCGCGTCGCGCACCGCGGCCGGTTCCCTCCGCAGCCGCAGGGGGACCTCCACGTTCTCGGCCGCGGTCAGGGTCTCGATCAGGCCGAAGGACTGGAACACGAAACCGAGCCGGTCGCGCCGGAGCGTCGCCAGCTCACGCTGGTCGAGAGAGGCGACGTCGACCCCACCGATCGCCACCGACCCCGACGTCGGCCGGTCGAGCGTGCCCAGCATGTTGAGCAGCGTCGTCTTGCCGGCTCCGGACGGACCGGTGACGACGAGCAGCTCGGCGGCCCGCACCTCGAGGCTCACGTCCTGGCACGCGTGCGTGTCACCCGCGCCGCTCCGGTACACGCGGACGAGAGACCGGGCCTCGAGGACGACCGTGCCGTCGCGGCCGTCGCCGTCGTCGCGGTCGTCGATGCCGTCGGCCTGCGTCGTCATGCGCCCTCACCCGTCCGGTCGTCGCGTCGCACGGTCACGTGGTCGGGCTCCAGCCCCAGCCGCACGCGGTCCTTGAGCCCCAACGACGTCATGTACGCGTCCGGCAGCTGGAGGCGACCGACCCGGTCGATCACCGCGAACTCCTCGGCCGTGTGGTGCTCCTCGCCCTCGTCGTCGACCCGCATGGTCCGCAGCACCTCCGTCGACGTCCGCCCGTCCCGGATCTGCACCGTCCGGCGCACGTGCAGGGACACCGACGGGTCATGCGTCACGATCAGGGTCGTGACGCCGCTCTCGACGTTCACGGCGCGCATGGCGGCGAGCACGTCGCTGCTCGCCGCGTCGTCGAGCTCACCGGTCGGCTCGTCCGCGAGCAGCACCTGCGGGTCGTTCGCGATCGCGACGGCGATCGCGACGCGCTGCTGCTGGGCGCCGGACATGCGGACCGGGCGGAGGTCCCGTGCGTCGCCGACCCCCAGCAGCTCGATCAGCTCGTCCGTGCGACGCGCTCGCACCCGCGGTCCGGCCGTTCGCGCGATCGCCATCACCGCAGCGATGTTCTCGGCGGCCGTGAGGTAGGGCAGCAGGTTGCGCGCGGCCTGCTGCCAGACGAACCCGACCCGGTGCCGCTGGAACGCGACCCGCTCGCGCGGCCCCATGAGCGTGAGGTCGTGGCCCGCGACCCGTGCGCCACCCGCAGTCGGTCGGTCGATCCCGGACAGGATGGTCAGCAGGGTCGACTTGCCCGACCCGGACGCCCCGACGACCGCCACGAGCTCTCCGGGCTCCACCCGCAGGTTGAGACCCTGCAGCGCCTGGACCTCGACACCGTGCGACCGGTAGATCCGGACGAGGTCGGTGCAGAGGATGTCAGGCTCACGGAGCGCGACAGGAACGGTCATGGGGTCATCCTTCCTCGATCGGGCGGACGGTGCGGCGACCGCGCGTCACGCGGAGCACCGCCGTGCTCAGCGCGACGGCGAGCACGACGACGACGCAGAACGCCCCGGAGAAGAGCGCGGTCGACGGGACGTCGATCACGGTCGCCGCGGTGCCGGCGAGTCCCGTGAACGGCCGCAGATCCATGACGGGGACGATCATCCGTGCCAGAAGGACACCCACCCCACCACCCGTGACCAGGGCGGCGACCGTCACCGGAGCGACCTCCCACACCGTCAGGGCACGCTCGTCGCGGCGGGTGGCACCGAGCGCGGACAGGGCGGCGAAGAGCCGGGACCGCGCAGCGGCTCCCAGGACGAGCGTCATGACGATCGCGAACGCGCCGGAGATCCCGGAGAGCGCGATCGCCACCGCCGTCGCGCGCCGGAGCCCGATGAAGGCGGGGCTCGCCGTCCGGGCCTCGGTCAGGGCCGCCGGCGTCGTGACCGTCGGCTCGGACCCGACCGCACGACGCACCGCCTGCGCGACCTCGTCCGGCCCCGCGGTGCCGTCGAGCCGCGCGAGCGCGACCTCGGGCGACGGGATGCCGGCGAGGAGCTCAGGAGCGACGGCAGCATCCACCAGGATCCACGTCGTGCTGTTCGACAGGGACGTCACGCTCGGCGCGACGGCGGCCACGGTCAGCTCGTGACCACCGAGGGAGAGCCGCTCGCCGCCGACCAGATCGGCGGTGCGGCGCGACAGGATCACCGGGACGGCGCCTCCGTCGGTGCGGGTGAACGACGCCGGCACGGCGATCCCGCCCGGCACCCCCGCCTGCACGACGTCCAGGGCCGCGGTGTCGACGATCAGGACGCTGACGATCTCGTGGGACGCCCCGACCGACAGGTCGACGCCGCGGTCGGTGGAGACGGCGGCGAGGCGGCGGACCCCCGGCACCGCGGCCATCGCCCGGAGCTGGTCGTCACTGAGCGCGGAGGCGCTCACCCGCAGGTCGGCGCCGGACGCGAGACGTGACGACGTCTCGATCCCGGTGGTGAGCGTGGACAGGATCGAACCCGAGAACACGGCGATCGACAGACCGAGGGACAACGCCATCATCGTCGCCGCACCACCGGCCGCCGTCCGGGCGCTCCGGGCCGCACCGAGGAACGCCGTCAGCCCCAGGCGTCGTCGCCCGAGCCTCGCCAGCCCGCGCAGGGCGACCGGCAGGATGCGCAGGGCCACGATCGCGCACGCGAGCGCCACGACCGGTGGGCCGACGACGAGCAGCGGGTTCAACGACACCGTGCTCGACGCCGTCGCGGCACCGTTCCGCACGAGGACGAGGACCGCCATCGCGGCCACCGTCAGGACGCCGAGCTCCACCATCACCCGGACCCGGAACGACCCGGCCTCCGGGGTGTCCCGCCTGCCGGCCGCGACGAGACCGGGCATGAGCGCGGTGATCGCGAGCGTGATCGCGACCGTCCAGCCTGCCGGTGCCGTCCCACCGAGCGTGCGACCGGCAAGGACCCCCACGACGGCGCCCGGCACCAGCCACGCGAGCGCGCTCACGGCGGTGACGACGCGGAGCCGGAGGCGACCTGAGCCACGCGCGGACATGACGCGTGACGCGACAGCGAGCCGACGGGCGAACAGTCGCGCGGCGAGGACCAGGGCGGCCAGCAGCGCGCTCGCCGGCCCGGCCGCGAGCATCTCGAGCAGCTGCAGGCTGACCACGTCCCGCCGGACCGACGCGTCGATGAAAACCGGCGCCCGGGTGGAGAACCGGAGCACACCGAGCTGCGAGGGGTCGGCCTCACGGTTGACGACGTGGGTCTGGCTCTCGAACGCGCGCATCTCGGCCACGAGCGCGCCCGCGTTCGCCATCGTGACGGTGCTCGGATCGACGCGGAACCACACGCTTGAGCGCACCGGCGCGGCGATGGCCGCGACCTCGGGCCACGACTCGGGTGCGACGTAGCCCTGGACGATCACGATCGAGCCGCTCACACCGGCGACGACCGACGGACGGACGAGGCTCGACGTGTGCGTCCAGAACGGGTCGGTGGGGTCCAGCGGGGTGAAGGTGCCGCTCAGCCGCACGACGCGGGTACCGCTCGGCGTCGTCAGGGACCGACGGTCGCCGACGTGCCACTCGGCGGCCGTCGCACACGCCGTCGAGAGCACGACGTCCACGTCCCCGCCGTCGACGACCACGTCGGGAAGCTGCCCGGAGTCGAGCCGGATCCTGTCGGCGAAGCGCGGATCGGCGCCCAGCGCGAGCTCGGTCACCTGCGCCGGAGGCTCGCCGGGCAGGGTCGAGGCCGTGACCGCGTCGGTGACCGTCGTGAACTGGGCCGGTCCGACCGAGGCGCGCAGCGTCGGTCCCATCGAGGCGTGCAGCTCGCCGAGCTGGTCCTCCAGGGCACCCCAGACGGCGTCGGCCCCCGGCGACAGCCCGCCGGCAGACGGCTCCCTCGACGGACCGACCGGCAGCGCGCCGACACCGTCGGCACGGACCTCGCGCTCCGCCGCGCTCGCGTTCGCGTTGAGGTCGTACCGGATGGCACCGGTGAGCATCCCCTCGACCGGGCCGGGGGCCGCGACCACGAGGCATGCGGTCGCGACGGCGAGCAGCGCGAGGAACGCGCCGGGACCGGCGGCGGTCCGTGCGGTCCGTGCGGTGAGTCGGATCATGCCGAAGCGCGTCATGAGCCGCCCGCCGTCGACCTGCGGACCGCCCACACGTAACCGCCGGCGATCACGACGAGACCTGCCACGAGGAAGGTGAGGGGCAGGACCGTCGCGCCCCATCCGGGCACGATCGCGGCGATCTGCGCCCCGGGCACCGCGGCCCTGGCGAGCTCGGCGACGCTCAGCCGGGCCGCGCCGACCCCCGCCAGCGCGCCGACGGCGATCCCGAAGACGCTCACGCCGACGAGCTCCGCCGCACGCAACCGCATCTGCGCACCGCTCGACATCCCCGACGCCCGGAGCACGGCGGTCCCGTGCCGCTGGCTCCGCACCAGGGTCACCGCCACCGCTGCGAGGGCGATCAGCGCGCTCACGGCCGAGCTGAGCACACCCGCCCACATGACCCGACCGACCGGGTCCAGCACCGGGCGGACGGACACCGTGGCCGCCGTCGTCACGTGGCTCGGCACGCGGGACACCATCGACGACTCCCGGCTCACGGCTGCCGGGTCGGCCGTCGCGATCCAGATCTCGGCCGGCTGGAGCACCGGTCCCCCACCGGCGAGAAGCGTCGCGTCGAGCGTCGGGAGGTCGGCCATGACGGCGAGCGGGTTCCCGGCACCAGGGACCTGCGCGACGGTCCCGGTGACGACGGCGTTGACCGGGAGCCCGGCAGAGACGTCCACGGTCACCCGGGAGCCGACGGAGAGGTCGCTCCGACGGGCGAGCGCGTCGGAGACGATGATCGGCAGCCGGGCCGCGGGCACCGACACCGCCATCGAGCGGCCGTGCGTCGCGGACGACGAGACGGTGACCGGGTCGAGCGGGGTGGCCCCGGTGAACGACACCTGCAGGTCGCGCCCCGGCGAGCCCACGAGATCGGCGTCGACCGCCAGGAGCGACCAGGCCCCGGCACCGGGCGGGAGCGCCCCGCTGAGCCGCACCGGCCCACGTGCCGCCTCGGCGACCTCGACGCTGCCGAGCTCCACCTGGGCGAGCGCACCCTGCGTGTCCATCACCCACGCGGACACGGCGACCTGCCCTGTTCGGTGGACGGCTTCAGGGTCCACGGCGACGTCGAGCACGACCTCCGACGCGGCGAGCGTCGGCAGGGCGGCCCGGGGCGCCGACCCGAGGAGTGCGTGGCCGTCGACCGCGGCGCCGTCCACCATGACCGCCGGCACCGCATCGGCGGCAGCAGCGACGACGTCGACGCGGTCGCTGCCGATCGACGCGGTCGTCGCCAGCACGACGGCGGCGTTGTCGACGCCGGCGATGGCCGCGTAGGGCGCCGCGGTGATCGGCACCGAGCGCCCGGACACCACACCGAGCACGGCGAGCCGCACGCGCACGTCGGTCCCGACCATCGAGGCGCTCGTGCGCGCGTCGACGGCGGACGCGGTCGCTGCGAGCGCGGCCGCCAGGGTCACCCCACCGCTCGCGAGCGCGAGGACAAGTGTCACCACGGCGAACACGCGCACCTGCCGCGCGACCTGGCGGGCCGCGAGCACCGGGGCCAGCGCCCGCAGCGACGCGAGGCGACGTGCCACCAACGCCGCGATCGGGCCGAGCAGCCCGGCGCCGACGAGGCACAACGACACCAAGGTGAGCGGTGCGGCCCAGCCCGCGAGCGCACCGCCCTCGCCGAGTCGGAGCTGCCAGCTGGCCAGGGCCGCCGCGACGAGCACGACCAGGACGAGCAGGACTCCGAGGACGCGCCACCGCTCCCGTGACGGTCCGAGCTCGCGCACCGCGGCGTGGGCGCGCGCGCTCGTCACCGCCACCGCGAGCAGCGCGACCAGAGCCACCGGACCACGCGCGGCGGCCCCGGCGCCCGCCAGCACCCAGCCGACCAGCACGGCGGGGACGACGACGACCGCGGACTCCGCGACGGCCCACCGCGTCAGCTGACCGACCGAGGTGCCCCGCGCGCGCAGGGTCGTCGTCTCGCCCGTCCGGGTGGACGCGAGCAGGCCTGCCAGCTGGACGAACGTGATCAGCGCGACGATGCCGACGAGGAGCGTCGGGAGCATCGCGATCACTGCGGCGGCCTGGACGACGCGGGTCGCCCGTGCGGCCGTCGCGGCGAGGCCCCCGGTGACCGTCGTCGACTGGTCGCTGATGGAGCCGGCTCGCGTGATCGCCGTCGACAGGGAGTCGACCGTCGCAGCACCCGCGAGCCTGGCCAGCGATCGCGCCGTCGTCTCCGGGACCACCGGCGCGATCACCCAGCGCGCGTAGACGCTGGTCGGGAGGGACGCCATCGCGGTCTCGTCGACGATGAACGGTCCCAGGTCACCGTCCGAGTAGCCCGAGGCGACGGCGGAGTCCCCGTACCAGCGGACGGCGGTGGGGTCGTCGGCCCGCCAGGTCCCGCTGATCACGAGCGTCACGGGGGCCGGAGGACCAGGGACCACGAGCGCGTCGCCGACCTGCAGGTGCAGCGCAGCAGCGGCGTCCGCCTGGACGGCTGCCGGCACGGTGCCGGCGTCGGGTGGCGTCGTCGGCCAGGTGCCTGCCACCAGGTGCGCGACGGACCTGATCGCGGCGTCGGACCCGACGAGCACGCGAGGGCCGGTGGTGGTCGTCAGCGGCGCAGCCGTCGTGGTACGAGTCACGGTGACCGGCACGCCGGCGAGCTGTCGCGCGACGAGCGCCTCGACCGCGGCGTCCTGCGCCGTCGGCGAGTCCGACAGGTGCGTCGTCACGACGACCGAGGCCGCGTCCGCGGGCGCGTGGGCGAGGAGGCTCCTGGCGCCGGTCACCCGCGCCGTCGCGAGAGCGGACGTGGCTGCGGTCACGAACCCGCTGGTGACCGCCGCCACCAGCCCGATCGCGGCGTAGACCGCGAGCCGGGAGGCGAGTCGCCGGGGTACGAGCGTCGCCATCGCGCCAGTCTGCCGTACCCGGCACCGGCGGTCAGCGCTTCCCGACACGGTGTCGTGCTCCAGGTCGGGACGTTCGATCCACCGAGTGGTCCGAACCCTCGGCCTAGACTCCTCGGGACTCGCGCGGAACCTGCGTGACGAGCGCCGGACCACCGTTCGTCGCACCCCACCGCCCTGATCGCGCACGACACCTCGCGGCGCGCACCACGGCGCGCACCATGGCGTGCTGATCGATCCCGCGGCAGATGTGGCCCGGGCCCGGAACCTGGAGGTGGAACGTGGCTGACCCCCGCGGATTCCTGACGACGCGCGAGCGTGAGCTGCCGACCGACCGACCGGTCCCGGTGCGGATCCTCGACTGGCGAGAGGTGCACGAGCACCGCGCCGGCCACCCGGACGACCTCGGGGTCCTCGGGCGTCAGGCCGGCCGTTGCATGGACTGCGGCGTCCCGTTCTGCCACTCGGCCTGCCCACTCGGGAACCTCATCCCGGACTGGAACGACCTCACCTGGCGCGGGCAGTGGGCCGACGCCGCCGACCGGCTGCACACGACCAACAACTTCCCGGAGTTCACCGGTCGGCTGTGCCCGGCACCGTGCGAGGCGAGCTGTGTGCTGGGGATCAACCAGCCACCCGTCACGATCAAGAACGTCGAGGTCTCGATCATCGACGAGGCCTGGGACCGCGGGCTCATCACCCCGCAGGTCCCGCAGTGGCTCACCGGCAAGAGCGTCGCCGTCGTCGGTTCGGGTCCGGCCGGCCTGGCCGCCGCCCAGCAGCTGACCCGGGTCGGGCACACGGTGGCCGTGTACGAGCGGGCGGACCGGATCGGCGGCCTCCTTCGCTACGGGATCCCCGAGTTCAAGATGGAGAAGCGGCACATCGACCGTCGCCTCGACCAGATGCGCGCCGAGGGCACACGGTTCCGCCCCGGGATCGAGGTCGGCCGCGACGTGACCGGCACCGAGCTCCTCGAGCGCTACGACGCCGTGGTGCTTGCCGTCGGGTCCACCACCCCCCGCGACCTCCCGGTGCCCGGACGCGCGCTCACCGGCGTGCTCCAGGCCATGGAGTACCTGCCCCCGGCGAACCGGGTGGCCATCCGGACCCCGCTCGACGACGCCGGGCTGGCCGACGCCGACCTGCCCGGGCTCCCGGTCGCGACGGGCAAGGACGTCGTCGTGATCGGGGGAGGTGACACCGGCGCGGACTGCGTCGGGACCGCGATCCGCCAGGGCGCCCGGTCCGTGACCCAGCTCGAGATCATGCCGCGACCACCGCAGGAGCGGCCCGACGCCCAGCCGTGGCCGACCTACCCGCTGCTCTACAAGGTCACGAGCGCGCACGAGGAGGGCGGCGAGCGGATCTACGCCGTGAGCACCCAGGAGCTGCTCGGCGACGACGCCGGCCAGGTGCGCGCGCTCCGGCTCGCCGACGTCGCGATGGTCGACGGCCGACCGACACCCGTCGCCGGGTCCGAACGGGAGATCCCGGCACAGCTCGTGCTGCTCGCGATGGGCTTCACCGGTCCGGAGAACGGTCCCCTGCTCGAGCAGTTCGGGGTCTCGCTGACACCCCGCGGTGTGATCTCCCGGTCCGACGACTTCGCGACCGAGGTCCCAGGTGTGTTCGTCGCGGGCGACGCGGGTCGCGGTCAGTCGCTGATCGTGTGGGCGATCGCCGAGGGGCGTGCCGCGGCCGCCGCGGTGGACACGTACCTGTCCGGCAAGACCGAGCTCCCCGCCCCGGTGACGGCGACCACGACGGCGATGCGCGCGTAGCGGTCCAGGCTGGCGATATCCCGTCGCGGGCACGGCGCGCCTCGGCATAGCCTCGGCGCATGACGCCGCCCTTCATCGTCAGGCGCACCTCCGAGGCCGACTGGCAGAACGTCCGCGACCTCCGCCTCGAGATGCTCGCCGACACCCCGCTGGCGTACGGCGAGACGGTCGAGGCGGCGCTCTCACGTCCCGAGCCCGAGTGGCGCATCCGCGCCGCGCGGGGCGACGGGCCCGGCACGACCGCCGTCGTGGCGATCGACACGATCACGGGGCGGTGGATCGGCACCATGGGCGGGTTCCTCGGCGGCTTCGGGTCGACGGGGCCGCTCCTGGTCGGTGTCTACGTCGCGCCGGGCAGTCGGGGTCGCGCGGCCGGGGTCGCCGACGCCCTCCTCGACGCGGTCGAGGACTGGGCGCGTGGACACGGCAGCACGCTGTCGCTGCACGTCCACGAGGACAACACCCGCGCGATCGCCTTCTACGAGCGTCGAGGGTTCACCTTCACAGGTGTCTCGGCGCCGTACGACCTCGCGCCGAGCCGGCGCGAGCTCGAGATGCAGCGCACCCTCCCCACTGTGCACGCACCGACCGGCCGGCACGCCTGACGTCACCGAGGCCTGCACGCAGGATCCGTCCGGCGCTCGCCCACCCGTTCACAGCCCGTCCATACGGAACGTCCGGCCCTCCTCCAGGGCGAGCGACCATGGTGGGGGCATGAGCAGCAACCGACACCCGAACCCCTTCATCCGCCCGCTCAACATCGCCCTGGGCGGGGCGCTGGCCGGCGTCATGGCGTACGTCGGCGTCACGGCCACCACCGGCAGCCTCGGCCAGTCCACGACCGGAACCGGGACGACCACCTCGACCACGACGAGCTCGACGACCAGCACGACAGCGGGCGCGTCGTCGGTCACGAGCGGAAGCACGACCACCCAGAGCAATGCCGGGACCCACGGATCATGACGCCCCGCGAGGCTCCCACTCGGTCGGCCGAGCCCCCGCAGCAGAACCGATCGACCCGACCCCGCGGGGTGGAGCTCCCGACGACGACCTGGCAGGACTGGAGCTGCACCGTGCGCCTGGTCGTGACGGACCCGGACGCCCTTCTCCCGGCCGCGACCGACCTGAGGGCCATGATGCGACGCGTCGACGTCGCGTCGAGCAGGTTCCGCCCCGACTCCGAGCTCAGCCGCGCGAACGCGCACGCGGGCCGACCGGTCGTGGTCTCCCGCACCCTCGTCGATCTCGTCGCCACGGCCCTCGGCGAGGCCGCGTGGTCGGGTGGTGCCGTCGACCCGACCCTCGGCCACGACCTCGTGCACCTCGGCTACGACCGGGACATCTTCCTCGTCAGGGACGACCCGGGAGACGTCGGACCCCGCTCGGCGCACCGGCCCCGCTGGGAGGACGTCCGGCTCGACGGCGCCACCGGACTGCTGACCGTGCCTGCCGGGTGCGCGCTCGATCTCGGCGCCTCGGCCAAGGCACAGACCGCCGACCGGGCGGCCGCCGAGCTGCATGGGCGCTACGGCTGCGACGTCCTGGTCGAGCTCGGCGGTGATCTCGCCATCGGCGGCTCCAAGGACGACTGGCAGATCCTGGTGGCCGAGCGAGCCGGCGACCCGGGTCAGCAGGTGACCCTCGGCGCCGGCGGGCTCGCGACCTCGACCACGACGATCCGCCGCTGGCAGCGTGGCGGTCGCGAGATCTCCCACATCCTCGACCCGGCCACGGGGTCCCCGGTGAGCGGCCCCTGGCGCACCGTGACTGTTGCCGCACCGAGCGCGACCCGCGCGAACACCTGCAGCACCGGCGCGATCGTGCACGGCGTCGACGCGATCGACTGGCTGGAGGACGCCCACGTCGCGGCCCGGCTCGTCGACCGTGAGGGCCGCGTCGTCACGACGGGCGGCTGGCCGAGCTGACGGCGACGGGGCCACCCTCTCCGAAGATGGCCCGCCGAAGCCGCCACCCGGCACGTCGGCGTCGGTGCAGGATGTAGTCGCGCCGGCAGGACCGCCTCCGGCCGACCCGACGGAGGAACCCATGCCGACTCCGCCCCGCGCGGACATCCCGGACCGGATCGTCCAGGTCGACGAGCTGTTCTTCTCCACGACGGATCGTCGCGGCGTGATCACCGGCGCCAACACCGTGTTCGGCGACCTCTCCCACTACACGCGCGCGGAGCTGATCGGCGCCCCGCACAACATCGTGCGACACCCCGAGATGCCGGGCGGCGCGTTCGCGATCATGTGGGACCGCCTCCTCGCCGGCCACCCGATGGTCGCCTACGTGAAGAACCTCGCCAGCGACGGCTCGTCGTACTGGGTGTTCGCGACGATCACCCCGCTCGGCGACGGCTTCCTGTCGGTTCGTGGTGCACCGTGCCGGCAGGACCTGTGGGCCGCCGCACGGGGCGTGTACGACGAGGTCCTCCCGCTCGAGCGGAACGCCCGCGAGGCGGGACTCAGCAAGGCCGGAGCCGCACGCGTCGGCGCGGAGGCCCTCGTCGCCCGGCTCGCCCCCCTCGGGTTCTCCGACTACGGCGAGTTCCTGAGGTACGTCCTGCCCGCCGAGATCGAGGCGCGGGCGGCGCTCACCCGGTTGTCGACGGAACGGCCGGACCTCACCGGCGGGATCGGCGCCCTCCACGGCGCCGCGCACGCGCTCGGTGTCGAGCTGTCGTCCCTCCTCGTCCGGCTCGACGCCTACCTGGACCTCGCCGACAACCTGCGCAGCGCGTCGCAGGACGTCGTGACCACCCTCGCGGGGCTGAGCGCCGCGACGGCGACGGCCTCCCGGGCGTCGTCGACTGTCGCAGCAGATGCACCCGTGCTCGCGCGCACGGCGTCGGCGATGTCGGTCCTGGCCGAGGACCTCCGGGCGCAGATCCAGGCGTTGGCCCGTCGACTGGACGACGTGCACGTCCGGGTCATGGAGCTGCGGTTCCGCATCGGGCTCGCCCGGCTCCACGACGACATGGTGACGTCGTTCGCGCTGGAGGTGCACGCGGGCCAGGCACCGCCGGAGGCGCTCGCCTACATCCCCCAGCTGTGCCGCGCCCTCGAGGACGGCACCGAGAACGTCAGCGCGTCCCTCACCGGCACCAGTGCCGAGCTGCGTGACGCGGCCGACCAGGTGATCGTTGCCGAGGCACGTCTGCACGAGTTCCAGCATCTCCTCGCGACCTGGCGGCTGCTCGTGACCCGCTACGGGATGTCGAGCCAGCTCGGACCGCACGTCGGCCCGATCGACGACCAGCTCCGCGCCGGCAGCGACCAGCTGACCTCGCTGCGGAATCTCGCCCGGCAGTGCCTCGCGGAAGCCCAGCCGTACGACACCGCGCGGCTCCGGGTCCCTGTCGCCAGGGTCGCGCAGGCGAGCGACGACCTCCGCCGCTGAGGCGGGCATCCCCGTTCGGCGCCGCCGGTCGCGCACCGCTCCGGCTGACCCGACCGCGATGGTCATGCGCGTTCCCCTGAGAGGATGAGGGGTGCCCTCCCCCTCCGTCTCCCCGCGCCTGCGCCTCGTCGACCTCGTCCCCGCAGATCCGCAGGACGCCGACGCGCTGTACGAGGCGTTCACGAGCTGGGCCACGGGAACCGGGCTCGAGCTGTACCCGCACCAGCAGGAGGCTCTGCTCGAGCTCGTGACGGGCGCGCACGTGATCCTCTCGACGCCGACCGGCTCCGGGAAGTCCCTCGTCGCGACCGCGGCGCACTTCATCGCACTCGCGCAAGGCCGACGCACGTTCTACACCGCGCCGCTCAAGGCCCTGGTCAGCGAGAAGTTCTTCGCCCTGGTCGCCGAGTTCGGTTCGGCCAACGTCGGGATGATGACCGGCGACTCGGCCGTGAACCCCGGCGCACCGATCATCTGCTGCACCGCCGAGATCCTCGCGAACATGGCACTCCGGGACGGTGCCGAGGCCGACGTCGGCCAGGTGGTCATGGACGAGTTCCACTTCTACGCCGACCCGCAGCGGGGGTGGGCCTGGCAGGTCCCCCCTGCTCGAGCTCCCGCACACGCAGTTCCTGCTGATGTCCGCGACCCTCGGCGACGTCGGGTTCTTCGCCGAGGACCTCACCCGGCGGACCGGTGAGCCCGTCGCCGTCGTGACGACGATCGAACGGCCGGTGCCTCTCACGTTCACCTACGCGGTCGAGCCCCTGCACGAGCTCCTCGACGAGCTCGTGCAGACGCACCGCGCACCGGTGTACGTCGTGCACTTCACGCAGGCGGCCGCCGTCGAGCGCGCGCAGTCGCTGCTCAGCACACCGCTCGCCTCGCGGGCCGAGCGCGACCTGATCGCGGCCGAGCTCGGGGACTTCCGCTTCACCTCGGGATTCGGACGCACCCTCTCGAAGCTGCTGCGGCACGGCATCGGCGTGCACCACGCCGGCATGCTCCCCGGTACCGGCGCGTCGTCGAGCGCCTCACGCAGAAGGGGCTCCTCAAGGTCGTGTGCGGGACCGACACGCTGGGCGTGGGCATCAACGTGCCGATCCGAACCGTCGTGCTCACGTCCGTGGTGAAGTTCGACGGCGAGCGGATGCGGCACCTCTCGGCGCGCGAGTTCCACCAGATCGCCGGACGCGCCGGACGCGCCGGCTTCGACACCGTCGGCGACGTGATCGTGCTGGCGCCCGAGCACGTGATCGAGAACCGCAAGCTCCTCCAGCGGGCCGGCGACGACCCGAAGAAGATCAAGAAGATCGTCCGCAAGAAGGCCCCGGAGGGCATGGTCAACTGGACCGACAAGACCTTCGAGCGGTTGCGCGACGCCCCGCCGGAGCCGCTGACCTCGAGCTTCTCCGTCAGCCACGCGATGGTGCTCAACGTGCTGGCCCGCGACGGCGACCCGATCGAGGCCATGCGCCACCTGCTCACCGAGAACCACGAGCCCGAGGCCGCGCGCGCCAAGCACGTACGGCAGGCGATCGCCGTGTACCGGTCGCTGCGGGCGGCCGGGGTCGTGGAACGGGTCCCGCGCCCGGACGGCCGCGGGCGCACCGTCCGCCTCACCGTGGACGTCCCACCGAACTTCGCCCTGAACCAGCCGCTCTCGCCCTTCGCGTTCGCCGCGCTCGACCTGCTCGACCGCGACGCACCGACCTATGCGCTCGACGTCGTGTCGGTGATCGAGTCCACGCTCGACGACCCGCGCCAGGTGCTCTCGGCGCAGCAGTACAAGGCGCGCGGCGAGGCGGTCGCCGCGATGAAGGCCGAGGGCTACGACTACGACGAGCGCATGGCCGCCCTCGAGGACGTCACCTACCCGAAGCCGCTGGCCGAGCTGCTCGAGGCCGGGTTCCTCGCCTACCGCCAGACGAACCCATGGGTCGCGGACCACGTGCTGTCCCCCAAGTCGGTCGTCCGGGACATGGTCGAGCGCGCCATGACGTTCGCCGAGTACGTGTCGTTCTACGGTCTCGACCGGACCGAAGGGGTCCTGCTGCGCTACCTGGCCGACGCGTACCGTGCGCTGCGTCAGAGCATCACCGAGGAGGCCCGGACCGAGGAGCTCGCGGATCTCGTCGAGTGGCTCGGCGAGCTCGTCCGTCGTACCGACTCGAGCCTGCTCGACGAGTGGGAGCGCCTCGCCAACCCGGTGCTCGACCAGGACGACCAGGTCGTCACCGGAGAAGAGCCCGACGACGCGCCCCGACCGATCACCACGAACGTCCGCGCGTTCCGCGCCCTGGTCCGGAACGCCCTCTTCCGTCGCGTCGAGCTCGCCGCACGGGAGAGGTGGGACGCCCTCGGCGCCCTCGATGCGGGATCGGGATGGGACGCCGACGCGTGGGCGGATGCCCTCGAGCCCTACTACGACGAACACTCCGACATCGGCACCGGTCCTGATGCCCGCGGCCCCGGCCTGATGATCATCA
Source organism: Cellulomonas sp. P24 (assembly GCF_024704385.1). Lineage (NCBI taxonomy): Bacteria > Bacillati > Actinomycetota > Actinomycetes > Micrococcales > Cellulomonadaceae > Cellulomonas > Cellulomonas sp. P24. The sequence continues at coordinate 3,467,736 of NZ_JAJDFX010000002.1, read as the reverse complement.
CGACGCACCGTGACCGCTGGGAGGTCCGTCAGCTGCTCGACGACCCGGCCGGTGACCACGACTGGCGGATCGACGTCACCATCGACCTCGCGGCGTCGGACGCCGCCGGAGAGCCGGCGCTCCGGATCACCGCAGTCGGTCGGCTCTAGGCTGGAGCGGTGAGCAAGGCGAAGCACACCCCGAGCGGGACCCCGGCCCTCGTCGCCCTCGACGCAGCGGGCGTCGCGCACACCGCGCACACGTACGACCACGACCCCAGTAGCGACATCGGGTACGGCCTCGAGGCCGCGCAAGTCCTGGGCGTGCCGCCCGAGCAGGTGTTCAAGACCCTCATGACGACGGTCGACGGCGAGCTCACCGTGGCCGTCGTCCCCGTCGCGGGAATGCTCGACCTCAAGGCTCTGGCCTCGGCCGTGGGCGGCAAGAAGGCCGCGATGGCGGACAAGGCCGCGGCGGAGCGGGCGACCGGGTACGTCGTCGGCGGGATCTCTCCGCTGGGCCAGCGCACCGCGCACCCGACCGTGCTCGACGAGACGGTCGAGCTGTTCGACACGGTGTTCGTCTCCGGCGGACGGCGCGGCCTCGACGTCGAGCTGAGCCCGGTCGACCTCATCCGGCTCACCGGTGCGGTCGTCGCTCCGATCGCTCGGGACTGAGCGGCATGGTCGACGCCGACGCCGCCCGGGGCATCGCCGCCCGGCTCGCCGAGGTCCGGGACCGGGTGGCGGAGGCCGTCGATGCGGCCGGGCGCGCACCCGGGACCGTCCACGTCCTGCTCGCGACGAAGACCCAACCTCTCGCGCTGGTTCGTGCGGCGGTCCTCGCCGGCGGGACGTTGATCGGCGAGAACCGGGTCCAGGAGCTCGTCGACAAGGGGCCGGGGCTGGCGGACCTCTCCCCCGAGGTCCATCTGATCGGGCACCTGCAGTCGAACAAGGTCAACCAGGTGCTCCCCTGGACGACGTGCGTCCAGACCGTCGACTCGATCGAGCTCGCACGACGGCTCGCGACCCGCGCTCTCGGTGCGGGTCGTGTGCTCGACGTCATGGTGCAGGTGAACGTGTCCGGCGAGGAGAGCAAGTTCGGTACGGCACCTGCGGCCGCCGGTGACCTGGCGGCGCGCGTCGCCGAGCTGCCCGGGCTCCGGTTGCGCGGCTTCATGACGGTCGGTGCCCGATCGACGGACGAGCGGATCGTCCGGTCGGGCTACGCGCGTCTCCGTGACATCCGTGATGCGACCGTTGGCTCAGCCGCCGCCGGCACCGCGGACGCCACCGAGCTGTCCATGGGAATGAGCGGGGACCTCGAGGCGGCCATCGCGGAGGGTGCCACCATGGTCCGCGTCGGCACCGCGGTGTTCGGCGCGCGGCCCGCCCCCTGACGCCCGGGGCCCCGCGCTCCCCCGATCCCTCACTCCCGGGGACGGCCCGGTGACCAGGCACGCCGACCGAGGTCGACGTCAGCCGCAGACGGCTGCCTGTGCCTGGACACCCGTCGTGAGCGCGAAGTCGCTGCTCGGCGTCGGATCCGGCGTCGGCTGCGTCGCCGCGGTGGCGGGCGTGCTCCCACCGGCGCTGCTCCCGGCGGCGGAGCTCCCGGCGGACGTGCCTGCCGGGGCCGTGGCCGTCGCGGCGGGAGTGGTGGCGGCGGGGGTGTCGACGAGCGGCTGGTCGTTGAGGAGCTTCTTCCACAGCTCGGTCGCCTTCGAGGTCCAGACGACGCGGTTCGGATCACTGGGCGCGGGTCCGACGGGCACCGTCACGAATCGGACGTCCGAGGGGGTGAGATGCCGCAGGTTCCAGGCCAGCCCGACGAGGTTCTTGATGTCCGCCAGGTTCTTCGACATCGTGAGCGACTTGGTCGCGGCGTCGAGGAACCGGGTGATCGACACGGGGCTCGACAGCACCGCAGAGGAGTCCACCTTGCGCACGAGGGCGCCGACGAACGACTTCTGACGTTCGATCCGTTCGAGGTCGGACCCGTCGGAACCCTTGACGTGCCGGGCACGCACGTAGTCCAGGGCCTGGGACCCCGTCAGGTCGTGCCAGCCGGCCGAGAGGTCGAGGCTGGTGTAGACCCCGTCGACCAGCGGCTTCGGCACGCAGACGCGCACTCCGCCGATCGCGGTGACCATCTGCTGGAACCCTTCGAAGTCGACCAGCGCGAAGCCGTCGATGGTCAGGCCCGTCATGGTCTGGATCGTCGACATCGTGCACGCCGCTGCGAGGCCGGTGTCCCCGGTCGAGGCCCCGATGCTGTAGGCGGAGTTGAACATCACGTTCCTCTGCGGCTGCGACATCTTCCCCGTCGGGCTGTAGTCCAGGTGGCACGCCGGGATGTTCACGAGCGAGTCGCGCGGGATCGAGACGACATCGATGCGGCTGCGGTCGGCCGAGATGTGGATGACCATCGTCGTGTCGGACCTCTGACCGGGATCCGCACCACCGATCGTGGCGTTCGCGCCCGAGCGGGTGTCCGACCCGATCGCGACGATGTTGAGCGCATGGCCGGCATTGGGGTCCGCCGCCGTCGGTGCGGCCGTCGGCGTCGCCGCGGCGGTCGGTGCCGCGATGAGCCCGTCCAGGCTCCCGACCGTCTTGATGTTCCCGTGGAGCTGGGCGGCGGCGATCGTCGCCCCCGACGCACCGAACACGACGATCGCGGTGGCGGTCAGCGCGACCGATCGCAGGACGGTGTGGTTCTTGATCGTTCGCGCATGGCGCGGTGCGGCGGACGTCGCGGGTCGCGCGTGTCTCGTCGAGGGGACGTCACGCGACGCCCGAGGAGAACGGGGCATGGACTACGGACTCCCAGTGGTCGCGTGGGGTGCGGACGAGCCGCGGGTACTCACGATCTTGCCGGTGATTTCTGTGTACTGCGCGCGCCATTCGTGAAGGTTCCGCACGAGTCGGATGGAATGCCGCTCACGGGACGCGGGCTGTCCATTCCGGGGTGCCGAACTTCGTCGCGACCAGCGCCTCGGCCCGATTCAGCTCGTCCACGGTGAGCGCTCCGTCGACGGTGGAGTAGCGCGTGCGGAAGTGGCGCGTGAATGCGTCGATGACGGCCTCCCGGGGGATTCCTGTCTGCGAGCGCACCGGGTCCACCCGCTTGTTCGCACTCGTCGTGCCCTTGTCCGACAGCTTCTCGCGGCCGATGCGCAGCACCTCGAGCATCTTGTCTGCGTCGATGTCGTAGGCCATGGTCACGTGGTGCAGCACGGCCCCGCCCGCCAGGCGCTTCTGCGCGGCACCGGCGATCTTCCCGGCCGGTGAGGCGATGTCGTTCAACCCGGCGTACGAGGCCGTCACGCCGACGTCGGCCAGGGCACCGAGCACCCAGTCGTCGAGGAACGCGTACGACTGCTCGAACGTCAGCCCGTCGACGAGCGACGCCGGGACGACGAGGGAGAACGTGATGCAGTTCCCGGCCTCCATGAACATCGCCCCGCCGCCGGAGATCCGCCGGACGACCGTGATGCCGTGCCGTGCGGCGCCTTCCGGATCGACCTCGTTGCGGAGCGACTGGAACGACCCGATCACGACCGCCGGATCGACCCACTCCCAGAACCTCAGCGTAGGTCCACGACGGCCCGCCGCGAGCTCCTCGGCGAGCACCTGGTCGAGGGCTGCATGCAGCACCGGAGGCTGCGGCCCCTCGTGGATGATCGTGAACTCGTGGTCGCTCCAGCTGGTCGCGTGGCCCAGCGCGCGCCGGACGGCGATCGCGACCGACTCGGTGGTGAACCCGACGAGGGTCACGGACGAGTCGAGGGCGGCATCGATCGCGGCGGTCAGCTGCGCCACGCTCGAGTCGGTCGACAGCCCCGTCAGGGCCGCTTCGATCCGCTCCAGGGCCTCGTCCGGCTCGAGGAAGAAGTCTCCGCTGACCCGGACCGACGCGAGCCGGCCGCCGTCCTTGTCGACGTCGACGGCCACCAGCTTGCCACCGGGCACCTTGTACTCACCGCGCACTGTCGTCACCAAGTCATCCTACGACTCTCGCCACCCCGTCCCCCGGTCCGCCGAGTGGAGCGATGTGCGTGCGACACGCGGGCGTGTCGCCGCACATCGCTCCACTCGGCGTCCTGGGGTGCGGGCACGGGCGGCTCGGGGACGACTGGGTCAGCGGGGTTCGACGCCGGCGTGGAGCAGACCGAAGATCGCGGAGTCGGTCAGGGCCTCCCAGGAGGCCTCGAGGAGGTTGGGTCCGACCCCCACCGTGCTCCACGTGGACTCGCCGTCGGACGTCTCGATGAGCACACGTGTGACCGCGTCCGTGCCCTGCATCGCGTCGAGGATGCGCACCTTGAAGTCGATCAGCTCGAAGTGCTCGATCTCCGGGTACACCCGCCCGAGCGCGAGACGGAGAGCGTGGTCGAGCGCGTTGACCGGGCCGTTCCCCTCCCCCGTCGAGACGATCCGCTCACCACCCGCGCGCAGCTTGACGGTCGCCTCGGCGGTCGCCTCGACGCCGCGACCGCCGACTCGCTCGACGATCGCGCGCCAGCTCTCCACCGAGAAGTAGTCGGGGCGTGCGCCCGCGACCTCCTCGTGCAGCACCAGCGCGAAGGACGCGTCGGCCGCGTCGTAGGTGTACCCGCGCGCCTCGGCATCCTTGACCCTGGTGGTCACCCGGGTGAGGACGTCGCTCTGACCGGACAGGTCGTACCCGAACTCGCGACCCTTGAGCTCGATCGACGCACGACCCGCCATGTCGGAGATGAGCATGCGCATGTCGTTCCCGACGCGCTGCGGGTCGATGTGCTGGTAGAGGTCGGGGTCGACCTTGATCGCGCTCGCGTGCAGACCGCCCTTGTGCGCGAACGCGCTCGCGCCGACGTACGGCTGGCGGGCGAACGGGGAGATGTTGGTGATCTCGCTGATCGCGTGCGCGATCCGGGTGGCCTCGGTGAGGCCGTTGCCGGACAGCAGCGACAGCCCGCCCTTGAGCTCGAGGTTCGCGACCACGGTGAGGAGGTCGGCGTTGCCCGTGCGCTCGCCGTAGCCGTTGACGGTCCCCTGGACGTGCGTGCACCCGGCGTTCACCGCTGCGAGCGAGTTCGCGACGGCGCAACCGGAGTCGTTGTGCGCGTGGATGCCCAGGCGCCCGGTCACGCCGGCCTCGCTCATCGACTCCGTCAGCTCGGTGACCACCGCGGTGACCCAGTCCGGGAGCATCCCGCCGTTCGTGTCGCACAGGGTCGCCACCTCGGCGCCGGCAGCGAACGCGGCGAACACCGCCTTGCGCGCGTACTCCGGGTCGAACCGGTACCCGTCGAAGAAGTGCTCGGCATCCAACACGACCCGACGCCCCTCCCCGACGAGGAACCTGATGGTGTCAGTGATCATCTCCAGGTTCTCCGCGCCGGTCGTCCGGAGCGCACGCTCGACGTGGCGGATGTCGCTCTTCGCGACGAGCGTGACGACCTCGGCCTGCGAGTCGAGCAGGGCGCGGACCTGCGCGTCGTCCCAGGCCCTGCTCTCGGGCTTGCGGGTGGCTCCGAACGCCGTCAGCACCGCGTGCCTGAACTCGAGCTCCTTCGCCGCCCGGGCGAAGAACTCCGTGTCCTTCGGGATGGCCCCGGGCCAGCCGCCCTCGATGTACCCGACCCCGAGCTCGTCGAGCAACGGCGCGATCGCGAGCTTGTCCTGGACGGTCAGGTTCATCCCCTCCTGCTGTGCTCCGTCGCGCAGCGTGGTGTCGTAGACGTGGAACGGCTCGCTGGTGCTCGTGGTCACGTGAGGCTCTCTTCGTGCGAGGTGAGGGCGAACACCGATCACCTCTCCTGACGGGGAAGGCCGACGGGGGTGGTGCCGGCTGGGTGATCGGCTCTGTCGCGGACGGGGTGGTGCCCGACAACAAAAAGACCCCCCGGGGTACGGGAGGTCTGCGCGCTCGGCTCGTGCCGAACGCGCTACTCGATAATGAGCTGGTACTGCGTCACGTGGGTCATCATGCCACAGCGCGTCGTCGACGTGAACAGGCGACCGACACCTGACACCCGCTCACGTCGACGGTGGCCCGACCGCCCCGGGGCCCGGGACGGGTCGGACACGTCAGACCAGGCGGTGCATCCACCCGTGGCGGTCGGCCAGACGCCCGTACTGGATGTCGGTGAGCTCAGCCCTGATCGCCGTCGTGACCGCGCCTGCCGTCCCGTCACCGACGGTCAGGTCGAAGCCGTTCCCGGCCAACCGACCGATCGGCGTCACGACGGCTGCCGTCCCGCAGGCGAACACCTCCGCGACCTCGCCGGTCTCGAGCCCGGCACGCACCTCTGCCAGCGAGATCCGGCGCTCCTCGACCGTCCGTCCGGCGTCCGTCAGGAGCTGGATGATCGAGGAACGCGTCACTCCCTCGAGGATCGACCCGGTCAGCTCGGGCGTCAGGACGCGTCCGTCGGCGCCGACGACGAAGACGTTCATCCCGCCGAGCTCCTCGAGATACGTGTTCGTCTCGGAGTCGAGGAAGCACACCTGCTCGCACCCTTGCGTGTAGGCCTCCTGCTGCGCCACCAGGCTGGCGGCGTAGTTCCCGCCACACTTGGCGGCGCCGGTCCCGCCGGCACCCGCACGGTGGTAGTCCTCGGCCACCCAGATCGAGACGGGGTGCACACCGCTGGCGAAGTACGGACCGACCGGCGACGCGATCACCAGGAACTCGGCCTCGAGGGTCGCCCGGACCCCGATGAAGTTCTCCGAGGCGTACATGAACGGCCGCAGGTACAGCGACATCTCGTCGCCGGACGGCACCCAGTCGACGTCCGTGCGGACGAGCGCCTCGATCGCCGCGAGGAAGTCCTGCTCGGGGAGCACCGGCAGCGCGAGCCTCCGGGCCGACGACGCGAACCGCGCCGCGTTGGCCCCCGCACGGAACGTCCATACCGAGCCGTCCGCGTGCCGGTAGGCCTTGAGGCCCTCGAAGATCTCCTGCGCGTAGTGGAGCACGGCGCATGCCGGGTCGAGCTGCAGCGGACCGTAGGCCTCGACCCTCCGGTCGTGCCACCCCGCCTGCTGGCTCCAGCTGATCCGTGCCATGTGGTCGGTGAAGACCGTGCCGAACTTGGGCGCGGCGAGGGCCGCCGTCCGCACCTCGTCCGTCGCCGGTGCGGCGGACGGGTGGACGACGAACGCGCCGGCGGCATCCGTCGAGGTCTGGGGGGTGTCGGTCGTCGAGCTCATGGTCTGGCCTTTCACTGGACCTGCGCGCTGCGCACGGGATGACGGTACCGGTGACGACGACCGAGGGGGCGCAGGCGGCGCGTCGGACGGGCCGGGAGGATCAGCCGGCGATGCGCGCGGCGAGGTCCTTGCCCACCTCGGTCGTCGACCGTACTCGGTCGCCTCGCTCGAGGACGTCGGCCGCGACGGCACGCTCCACCGCAGCAGCGGCATCGCCGAGACCCAGGTGGTCGAGCATGAGCGAGACCGACAGCACAGTCGCGGTCGGGTCCGCCTTGCCCTGGCCGGCGATGTCCGGCGCCGAGCCGTGCACGGGCTCGAACATCGAGGGGGCGACGCTCGTCCCGTCGGCGTACCGGTCCGGGTTGATGTTCGCCGAGGCCGCCAGCCCGATGCCGCCGGTGATCGCTGCCGCCAGGTCGGTGAGGATGTCACCGAACAGGTTGTCAGTGACGATCACGTCGAACCGCGACGGGTTGGTCGCCAGGAAGATCGTGGCCGCGTCGACGTGGAGGTAGTCGACCGTGACGTCGGGGAAGTCGGCGTTGACCGCCTCGACCGTCCGGCGCCACAGGTGACCGGCGTGCACCAGCACGTTGTGCTTGTGCACGAGGGTGAGCTTCTTGCGCGGTCGCGCAGCGGCGCGGGCGAACGCGTCCCGCACGACCCGCTCGACCCCGAACGCGGTGTTGACGCTCACCTCGTTGGCGACCTCGTGCGGGGTGCCGACCCGGATCGCTCCCCCGTTGCCGACGTACGGGCCCTCGGTGCCTTCGCGCACGACGACGAAGTCGACGTCACCGGGGTGAGCGAGCGGAGAGGTCACCCCCGGGTACAGCTTGCTGGGGCGAAGGTTCACGTAGTGGTCCAGCGCGAACCTGAGCCGGAGGAGCAGCCCCCGCTCGAGCACACCGCTCGGAACGCCCGGGTCGCCGATCGCCCCGAGAAGGATCGCGTCGTGGGTGCGGATCTCCGCGAGGTCCTCGTCCGTCAGCGTCTCGCCAGTGGCGTGCCAGCGGCGCGCACCGAGGTCGAAGTCGGTCGTCTTCACCCGGACGTCGGTGCCGGAGAGCGCCGCTTCCAGGGCGAGGAGGCCCTGCTCGACGACCTCGGTGCCGATGCCGTCACCCGCGACGACTGCCAGGTTGATGGTGCGCGTCATGCTCGCGATCCTATCCATCCGTCCCACCGAGTGGGACGACTGTCCCACCGGTTGATCCTCGCCGGCCGGGGCAAACCGGCCGGCCCGCACCGCTCACCCACGTGCGGGGCGCGACGAACGCGGCGGGAACCTCACCTCGAAGGTCTCGAGCACGAGCTCCATGTCCGGCCCGAACTCGACACCCCCCGACCTCGCCGATCGTCGGTAGTACTCCTCGTGCACCGCCCGCCACGACTCGAGGCTGCGGTCACCCTCGCCCTCGGCCCACGCATGGGCCGCGTCGACCTCCATGAACCGGGCGACGCGCACGCCGGTCGTCCGGATCAGCGCACGGGGGTGCGCCCGACCGTCGAGCACGATCGCCAGGTCGCCGACCGACGGGAACGCCGCACCCGACGCCTCGTACTCCGCCACCGGGGACACCGTCGCCGTCTTCGCCCCGGTCAGGACGAGGCCGACGAGCGTGTCCGCCGCCTCAGGGGTGTCACCGAAGGCCCAGGCAGGGGGCGGGACGCTGGCCGCAGCCCCGGCCCCGGTCACCACCGCGAGCCGGCCCAGCCCCGCCCGCACACGCGCGAGCTCCCAGAACGAGGCGATCTCGTCGGCGTCGGCTTCGACCTGGTCGTCCGTCGACACATCGCCCACCTCTCCTCGGCTTCCCGGACCTGTCCTGCACGCGCAGGTCAGGTCCGGGCCGCTCGTCCCTCACGGACCACTCGGTCAGCGCCCGGCACTTCCCCAGCACCACACTCGGGAAGCACCCGGCTCGACCTCCCGGGCCGCTCGTCCCTCACGGACCACTCGGTCAGCGCCCGGCACTTCCCTCGACGTAGTCGCTGTCGGAGGGCTTGACCCACGCGAAGAGCTTGCGGAGCTTGCGGCCGGTCGCCTCGATCGGGTGCGCCTCGCCCTTGGCCCGCAGCGCCTTGAACTCGGGCGCGCCGGCATCCTGGTCGGCGATGAAGCGCGCTGCGAAGGCACCCGACTGGATGTCCGCGAGCACCGCCTTCATGTTCTCCTTCACGTGCGGGTCGATGACCCGCGGACCCGAGACGTAGTCGCCGTACTCGGCGGTGTCGGAGACGCTCCAGCGCTGCTTGGCGATCCCGCCCTCCCACATGAGGTCGACGATCAGCTTGAGCTCGTGCAGCACCTCGAAGTAGGCGACCTCAGGCTGGTAGCCCGCCTCGGTCAGGGTCTCGAACCCGTACTGGACGAGCTGCGACGTTCCACCGCACAGGACGGCCTGCTCGCCGAACAGGTCGGTCTCGGTCTCCTCGGTGAACGTGGTCTTGATGCCGGCGGCGCGCAGCCCGCCGATCGCCTTCGCGTACGACAGCGCGAGCGGCCACGCGGAGCCCGAGGCGTCCTGCTCGACCGCGACGATCACCGGCACGCCCCGGCCGTCGACGAACTCCCGACGCACCAGGTGGCCCGGGCCCTTGGGCGCGATCATGACGACGTCGTGGCCCGCGTCCGGCTTGATGTAGCCGAACCGGATGTTGAAGCCGTGGCCGAAGACCAGCGCCGCACCCGGGTTCAGGTTCGGCGCGATCTCGTCACGGTACAGGTGCCGCTGGACCTGGTCCGGCGCGAGGATGACGACGACGTCCGCCTCCTTGACCGCGTCGACGACCGGCAGGACACGCAGCCCCTCGGCCTCGGCCTTGGCGATCGACGCGCTGCCCGCCCGCAGGCCGACACGCACGTCGACCCCGGAGTCACGCAGGTTCAGCGCGTGCGCGTGACCCTGGCTGCCGTAGCCGATGACGGCGACCTTCCGGCCGGCGATGATGGACAGATCGGCGTCGTCGTCGTAGAACAGCTCAGCCACCGTGGATCTCCTTGGTTCGTCGTGACGTGCAGGGTGTCGTCGTGTCGTGCGGACTACATCGTGTCGTGCAGGGGGTGCCGTGTCGCGCCTGGGTGACGCGGGCAGGTGGCTGTCAGGCCGTGCGGGTCACCCGCTCGAGGGCCCGATCCGTGATCGATCGCGAGCCGCGGGCGATCGCGACCGTGCCGGACTGGACGATCTCGCGGATCCCGTAGGGCTCGAGCGCCGCGAGGAGCGCGTTGAGCTTCCCCGGGCTCCCGGTCGCCTCGATCGTCACGGTGTCCGGGACGACGTCGACGACGTGCGCCCGGAACAGGTCGACGACCTCGAGGACGTGCGTGCGCTGCGCGGACTCGGCGCGGACCTTGACCAGCAGGAGCTCACGCTGGACCGAGGACGCGTCCTCGAGCTCGACGATCTTGATGACGTTGATCAGCTTGTTGAGCTGCTTGGTCACCTGCTCGAGCGGGAGGTCCTCGACGTCGACCACGACGGTGATCCGCGAGAACTCCTCGTGCTCGGTAGGTCCCACCGCCAACGAGTGGATGTTGAACGATCGCCGTGCGAACAGCCCGGCGACGCGCGTCAGCACGCCCGGCTTGTTCTCGACGAGGACGGAGAGTGTGTGCCTGCTAGCCATCGTCCTACTCCTCGCGGTCCCACGCCGGGCTGATGCCCCGGGCGTACTGGATGTCGTCGTTGCTCACGCCCGCAGCCACCATCGGCCAGACCATCGCGTCACGCGAGACCGTGAAGTCCACCACGACCGGCTGGTCGTTGATCTCGAGCGCCCGCTTGATCGTGGCGTCGACGTCTGCCTTCGTCTCGCACCTCAGACCGACGCAGCCGTAGGCCTCGGCGAGCTTGACGAAGTCCGGGATGCGCGCGGTGCCGTGACCGGTGTGCAGGTCCGTGTTGGAGTACCGGGACTCGTAGAACAGGGTCTGCCACTGGCGGACCATCCCCAGGGACGAGTTGTTGATCACCGCGACCTTGATCGGGATGTCGTTGATGGCGCAGGTCGCGAGCTCCTGGTTGGTCATCTGGAAGCAGCCGTCGCCGTCGATCGACCAGACCGTGCGGTCCGGCGCGCCGACCTTGGCCCCCATCGCGGCCGGCACCGAGAAGCCCATCGTGCCGAGACCGCCGGAGTTCAGCCACGAGTTCGGGCGCTCGAACTGGATGAACTGCGACGCCCACATCTGGTGCTGGCCGACGCCGGCGACGTAGATCGCCTCCGGTCCCGTCAGCTCGCTGATCCGGGAGATCACGTGCTGCGGCGCGAGGTGCCCGTCCTCCGGCTCGTCGAACCCGAGCGGGAACGTGGTGCGCCACTCGTTGATCTGCCGCCACCAGCCCTCGAGGTCCGGCTTGCCGTGCTGGCCGTGCTCGCGCGCGAGCTCGGGCAGGAGGTCCGCGATGACCTCGCGCAGGTCGCCGACGATCGGCACGTCGACGGCCCTGTTCTTGCCGATCTCGGCCGGGTCGATGTCCGCGTGGACGATCGTCGCGTTCGGTGCGAACGAGCTGAGCTTCCCCGTGACGCGGTCGTCGAACCGCGCCCCGAGCGCCACGATCAGGTCGGCGCGCTGCAGCGCAGCGACTGCCGGGACGGTGCCGTGCATGCCGGGCATCCCGAGGTGCTGCGGGTGCGAGTCCGGCAGAGCACCCCGGGCCATCAGCGTGGTCACGACCGGCGCGCCGCTCTCGTCGGTCAGCCGCCGCAGCTCGGCGGACGCACCGGCGCGGATGATCCCGCCACCGACGTAGAGCACCGGGCGCCGGGCGGTCGCCAGCAGGCGAGCGGCCTCGCGGATCTGCTTCGCGTGCGGCTTGGTCACGGGGTGGTACCCCGGCAGGTCGAGCGTCTGCGGCCACGAGAAGGTCGTCGTCGCCTGCATGGCCGACTTCGCGATGTCGACGAGCACCGGTCCGGGGCGCCCGCTCGCGGCGATGTGGAACGCCTCGGCGATCACCCGCGGGATGTCGTCGGCGTTGGTCACCAGGTAGTTGTGCTTCGTCACCGGGAGCGTGATGCCGAGGGTGTCGGCCTCCTGGAAGGCATCGGTGCCGATCAACGAGGCCGCCACCTGGCCGGTGATCGCGACCACCGGGATCGAGTCCATGTTGGCGTCCGCGAGCGGCGTCACGAGGTTGGTCGCCCCGGGTCCGGATGTCGCCATGCACACCCCGACGCGACCGGTCGCGTGCGCGTACCCGGAGGCGGCGTGACCGCTGCCCTGCTCGTGACGGACGAGGATGTGACGCAGCCGGGTGGAGTCCATCAGCGGGTCGTACGTCGGAAGGATCGCACCGCCGGGGATGCCGAACACGACCTCGACACCGGCCTCCTCGAGCGACCGGACGATCGACTGGGCACCGGTGACCTGGACCGGTGCGACGACGCCATCGACCGGCGCGAGCCGCGTCGGCTCACCGGACGGACGGGTGCTCGCAGCGGCCGGCGGCACGCTGCGTGGAGGCGCGGGGTGTGGGCCCTGGACCATCGGATTCTCCCTGACGTCGGTACACGGGTGGTGCAGGTGGTGCTGGCACAAAAAAACCCCTCGGCCCGTGAAGGGCAAGGCGAGGGGTGAGCGCGCTGACGAGACCGATGACTTCTGGCGGTCAGCCAGCGCGCCCCGGAAGTACTACGACCACGATCGTCTGCACGCGAAGGACACTACGCCCGCTGCAGCCCGATGTCACGTCTACGACCTGCGATCTCACATCATGGTTCACGCGTCCACACTTCGAGCGCCCGGGCGATGATCCCCGCTCGGTTCCGGGCCGAGACGGGTCGGGCCGATCCGACGCCCACCCGGTGCCGTACCGTGCCGTGCCGGACGCGACCGGTGTCAGCCGAGCACCGCTCCGGTGCTCGCCGACTGCACGAGCTTGACGTACTTCGCCAGGACCCCACGCGTGAATGCGTTCGGCAGCGGCGCCCATCCGGTCTTGCGCTCCTCCAGCTCGGCCTCGTCGACGAGCAGGTCGAGCCTCGCCTCGGGAACGTTCAGCCGGATGCGGTCACCGTCGCGGATGAAGGCGATCGGTCCGCCGTCGACGGCCTCGGGGGCGACGTGCCCGACGCACAGCCCGGTGGTGCCGCCGGAGAAGCGGCCGTCCGTCAGGAGCAGCACGTCCTTGCCGAGGCCCGCCCCCTTGATCGCACCCGTGATCGCCAGCATCTCCCGCATGCCGGGCCCTCCCTTCGGGCCCTCGTAGCGGATGACGACGGCGTCGCCGGCGACGATCGTGCCGTCCTCGAGCGCGTCCAGGGCGGCGCGCTCGCGTTCGAACACTCGTGCCGTGCCCTCGAACACGTCCGAGTCGAAGCCGGCTGACTTCACGACGGCGCCGTCCGGGGCGAGCGAGCCCTTGAGGATCGTGATGCCGCCCGTCGCGTGGATCGGGTTGTCCAGCGCCCGCAGGATCTTGCCGTCGGGGTCCGGCGGGTTCACCGCGGCGAGGTTCTCCGCCACGGTCCGACCCGTCACCGTGAGGCAGTCCCCGTGCAGGAGGCCGGCGTCGAGCAGGGCCTTCATGACCACGGGCACGCCGCCGATGCGGTCGACGTCGTTCATCACGTACCGACCGAACGGCTTCAGGTCGCCGAGGTGCGGAACCCGCGCCGCGACCCGCGTGAAGTCGTCCAGCGTCAGATCGACCTCGGCCTCGTGCGCGATCGCCAGGAGGTGCAGCACCGCGTTCGTCGAGCCACCGAAGGCCATCACCACGGAGATCGCGTTCTCGAAGGCGTCCTTGGTCATGATCTGCCGGGCGGTGATGCCCAGCCGGAGCAGGTTCACGACGGCCTCGCCCGAGCGCACCGCGAAGCTGTCGCGACGGCGATCCGCCGACGGCGGGGCGGCCGATCCCGGCAGCGACATCCCGATCGCCTCGGCGACCGACGCCATCGTGTTGGCCGTGTACATCCCGCCGCAGGCCCCTTCGCCCGGGCAGATCGCGCGCTCGATGCGACCGAGGTCCTCCGTGCTCATCAGCCCGCGCGCGCAGGCGCCGACGGCCTCGAAGGCGTCGATGATGGTGACCTGCTTCTCGCTGCCGTCCTCGAGGGTGACGAAGCCCGGCATGGTCGACCCGGCGTACAGGAAGACCGACGCGAGATCGAGCCGGGCCGCCGCCATGAGCATCCCCGGCAGGGACTTGTCGCAACCGGCGAGCAGCACCGAGCCGTCGAGCCGCTCCGCCATCATGACCGTCTCGACGCTGTCCGCGATGATGTCCCGCGAGACGAGCGAGAAGTGCATGCCCTCGTGCCCCATCGAGATGCCGTCGGAGACCGAGATGGTGCCGAACTCGAGCGGGTAGCCGCCGGCGGCGTGGACGCCGTTCTTGGCCGCCTTCGCCAGCCGGTCGAGAGACAGGTTGCACGGCGTGATCTCGTTCCACGAGCTCGCGACGCCGATCTGCGGCTTGGCGAAGTCCTCGTCGCCGAGTCCGACGGCGCGGAGCATCCCGCGCGAGGCCGTGGCCTCGACACCGTCGGTCACCTGGCGGCTGCGCGGCTTGAGATCGATCGGGTCTGCGGACGACGACGTAGCCATGCCGAAGAGTCTAGGATCAACCGACGCCGACGCGCCGAGGGCGCCCCCGTCACCTCAATCGTTATCGATATCGTTTATCACACCAGTAGAGTCTGCCTATGGCTCCCCCACAGAGCGTGACCATCAACGACGTCGCCCGCGAGGCAGGCGTCTCGGTCGCGACCGTCTCGAAGGTCCTGAACCAGCGCTACGGGGTCGCCGTCTCGACCGCCGCGCACGTCCAGGAGGTCATCGACCGGCTCGGCTACGAGTCGAGCCTCGTCGCCCGGAGCCTCCGGTCGCACCGCACGCACGTCATCGGGATCCTGGTCGCCGAGTTCGAGCCGTTCAGCACCGAGCTCCTCAAGGGACTCTCCAAGGCGATCGGGGGAAGCGGCTACGAGCTGCTCGCCTACTCCGGTGGCGGCCGTGCCGGTGGCAACGCCGGCTGGGAGCGCCGGTACCTGTCGCGGCTGAGCGGCACGCTCATCGACGGCGCCATCCTCGTGACGCCCACCGTCGTCGACGCCGAGTACTCGATCCCTGTCGTGGCCGTCGACCCGCACACGGGCCCGAGCGAGCTGCCGACCGTGGATTCCGACAACCTCGCCGGTGCCATCACCGCGACGGAGTACCTGATCGGCCTCGGGCACGAGCGGATCGGGTTCCTCGGTGGACGACCCGACCTGGAGTCGGCGCGCCTCCGCGAGGAGGGTTACCGGAAGGCCCTCTCCGCAGCCGGGCTCACGGTCAACCCCGACCTGATCCGGGTGGCCGGCTACCGCGAGGAGACGGCGGACCAGCCCGCGCGGGAGCTCCTGACGATGACGGACCGGCCGACCGCGATCTTCGCAGCCAACGACATCTCGGCGATCCGGACGGTGGACGTCGCGCGCTCGCTCGGCCTCGGCGTGCCGGACGACGTGTCCGTGATCGGCTTCGACAACGTGCCGGAGTCGGCGCTCACCTCACCCCCGCTGACGACGATCAGCCAGCCCATCCAGCAGATGGGCTACGAGGCGATGAAGCTGCTGATCGACCTGATCAACCGGACCGAGGTCCAGTCGAAGCACCGCCGGCTCCCCACCGCCCTCGTCGAGCGCGGGTCCTGCCGAGCGGTCTGACGGCGCGGTCGCGGTCAGACCGACCCGACGACGTTGAGCGGCGACTCCCCCTGGGAGAGCCGGTCGAGCTGACGCTGGATCAGTGCCACGAACCGTGAGTGGGTCGCGGTGGTGAACCCGCCGACGTGGGGCGTGAGGATCACCCCGGGCGACGTCCACAGCGGGTGGTCGGCCGGCAGCGGCTCGGGGTCGACGACGTCGAGGCCCGCGCGGAGCCGCCCGGCTCGGAGCTCGGCCACCAGGGCGTCGGTGTCCACGACCTTGCCGCGCGACACGTTCACGAGCACCGCCCCGTCGCGCATCCGCGCGAGGAACTCCGCATCCACCAGGTGGGTCGTCTCGGCCGTCAACGGGGTGATGAGGATGACGACGTCGACCGTCGGCACCAGCTCCGGGAGCTCGTCCGTCCCGTGCACGTGCCCGTCGGGGTCGTCCCGACCGGTGCGCCCGACCCGCACGACGTCCACGGCGAACGGGCGCAGCCGCGCGGCGATCGCGTGCCCGATCGCCCCGGCCCCGATCACCATGACCCGACGGTCGGCGAGGGACACGCTCCGGTGCGGCGCCCAGACGCCGGCGTCCTGCAGGCGCACGTACTCGGCGAGGTCGCGCAGCGAGGCGAGCAGCAGGCCGATCGCCAGCTCGGCGGTCTCGTCGTCGTGCACCCCACGCCCGTTGCACAGGGTCACCCCCGGGGGAGATGCCGGACCGCGTGCTCGTAGCCCGCGCTCGGCAGCTGGACGAGCGAGAGCCGGGGCAACGAGCGGAGCCGCGCCAGCATCGACCCGGTGACGTAGTGCGGAACCATGACTGCCTCGACCTCAGCCGCGAGGTCGGCCGGAAGGTCTTCCGTCATCGGCCACTCGACGAGCCGGACCCCCTCCGGGACGACGAGCTCGCGACCGATCTCCGGTTCAGGGACCGTCAGGACCCGTGGGAGGCGCACCGCCGTCACCGTCGGTACTCGTCGGCGAGGAGACCCATGACGATGCCGTCGCACCGGCGGTCACCGTCCCGGAACGCCTCACGCAAGCGGCCTTCGGTCTGGAACCCCAGCCCTTCGTAGAGCGCGATCGCACGCGTGTTGATGCTCAGGACCGTCAGCCCGATCCGGTGCAGGCCCAGCCCCTCGAACGCCATGTCCAGCACCAGGCCGATCGCCTCGGTACCGAGACCACGCCCTCGGTGCAGCGGTCGCATGACCAGCCGCAGGTCCGCGGTCCCGGACTGCAGGTCGATGTGCTTGAGCACCATCTCCCCCAGCATCTCGTCCGACCCGGTCGTCGTGACCGCGAGGTCGATGCGGCCGGGCCGGTCGGCGATCGTCGCGCACCGTTCCGCGACCATCTCCCGCGTGTAGACCTCGGTGCGGCCCGTGAGCCTGGCGCTCTCGGGGTCGCTCACGAGATCCCAGACGGCGTCGACATCCTCGGGGCCGATCGGGCGCAACCGGATCAGCTCACCCTGCAACGTCGGCTTCTCCATCAGGCTCCTTCGTCGGGGTCGGTGGTCAGGCGCCGGTCTCGATCCGTTCCACCACCAGGGCGCGCACACGGCCGGCGTCCGCCTGGCCCTTCGTCGCCTTCATGACGGCGCCGATGATGGCACCAACGGGCCCGAGGTTGCCCGAGCGGACCTTCGCGACCACGTCCGGCTGGGCCGCGAGCGCGGCATCGATCGCCTCGAGAAGCGGGCCGTCGTCGGACACCACCTCCAGGGCGCGCGCAACGACGACCTGCTCCGGTGATCCCTCGCCGGCGAGGACCCCTTCGAGGACCTGACGTGCGAGCTTGTCGTTCAGACGGCCGGAGTCCACGAGGCCCTGGAGCTCGGCGATCTGCGTCGGCGTGACGGAGAGCTCCTCGAGCTCGACCTGGTCCGTCTTCGCTGTCCGCGCCAGCTCGCCCATCCACCACTTGCGCGCCGCCGCCGGCGCCGTGCCGGCTGCGACGGTCGCCTCGATCAGGTCGATCGCCCCCGCGTTCACGACGTCACGCATCTCGGCATCCGCGAAGCCCCACACGGCCTGTAGACGGTTGCGTCGGGCGACCGGCATCTCCGGCAGCCCGGACCGGATCTCCTCGACCCACTCGCGACTCGGCGCGATGGGCACGAGGTCGGGCTCGGGGAAGTACCGGTAGTCCTCCGCGTCCGACTTCACGCGACCGGCCGTCGTCGTCCCGGTGTCCTCGTGCCAGTGCCGGGTCTCCTGAGTGATCGTGCCGCCGGCGGCGAGGATCGCGGCCTGCCGTGACACCTCGTAGCGCACGGCCCGCTCGACCGATCGGAACGAGTTGACGTTCTTCGTCTCGGTTCGCGTGCCGAGCGGCGAGTCCTGCGTGTCGCGCAACGACAGGTTGACGTCCGCCCGGACGTTCCCGCGTTCCATCCGCGCCTCGGACACGCCCAACGTCCGGAAGATGTCACGCAGGGTCTGCACGTAGGCACGCGCCACCTCAGGAGCACGCGCCCCTGCGCCGGTGATCGGCCGGGTGACGATCTCCACCAGCGGGATCCCCGCGCGGTTGTAGTCGACGAGCGAGTACTCGGCGCCGTGGATCCGCCCCGTCAGCCCTCCGACGTGGGTGTTCTTCCCGGCGTCCTCCTCCATGTGCGCGCGCTCGATCTCGACCCGGAAGATCGTGCCGTCACCGAGCTCGACGTCCAGGTAGCCGTCGTAGGCGATCGGCTCGTCGTACTGCGACGTCTGGAAGTTCTTCGGGACGTCCGGGTAGAAGTAGTTCTTCCTGGCGAACCGGCAGGTCTCCGCGATCGAGCAGTTCAGCGCCAGGCCGATGCGGATCGCGTACTCGACGGCCGTACCGTTCACCACCGGGAGCGCACCGGGGAGCCCGAGCGAGACCGGCGAGACCGCGGTGTTGGGCTCCTCGCCGAAGACGGCCTCCGCGGGGCAGAACATCTTGGTCCGCGTGCCGAGCTCGACGTGCACCTCGATGCCGATCACCGGGTCGAACCGTGCGATGGCGTCGTCGTAGTCGATCAGGTCGACCGTCGGGCTGCTCACTTGCCTACCTCCAGCTCAGGGGCACGATCGAGGATGTGCCCGCCCCAGACGGACTCGAGCGACGCCTCGAGGGCGGCGCCCACCCGGTAGAGCCGGTCGTCCGCCTTGGCGGGGGCGAGGATCTGGAAGCCCACCGGGAGGCCGTCGTCGGACAGCCCGGACGGCAGCGACATGCCGGGTACGCCCGCGAGGTTCGCCGGGATCGTCGCGACGTCGTTGAGGTACATCGCGAGCGGGTCGTCGAGCTTCTCCCCCAGCCGGAACGCCGTGGTCGGCGCCGTCGGCGAGACCAAGACGTCCGCCTGCGTGAACGCGGCCGCGAAGTCCCGCTGGATCAGTGTCCGCACCTTCTGCGCCGAGCCGTAGTACGCGTCGTAGTAGCCGGCGGACAGCGCGTAGGTCCCCAGGATGATCCGTCGCTTGACCTCGGGGCCGAACCCGGCGCCACGCGTCGCGGCCATCACCCGCTCGGCGGTGACGGGACCGTCGGCAGGCTCGACCCGCAGGCCGAACCGCATGCCGTCGAACTTCGCCAGGTTGCTCGACGCCTCGCTCGGCAGGATGAGGTAGTACGCACCGAGGGCGTACTCGAAGTGTGGGCACGAGACCTCGACGATCTCCGCCCCGGCCTGCTCGAGCAACGTGAGGGCCTCGCTGAACCGCGCACGCACCCCTGGCTGGTAGCCCTCGCCGTTGAGCTCGGTCACGACTCCGACACGTACGCCCGTCAGGTCGCCCGTCGCGCCGCGGAGGGCGGCCGCGACCAGCCCCGGGAGCGGCTCGTCGATCGACGTCGAGTCACGCGGGTCATGGCCGCCGATGAGCTCGTGCAGCAGCGCGGAGTCGAGCACGGTACGCGTGACCGGTCCGGCCTGGTCGAGGGAGGACGCGAGGGCGATGAGCCCGTACCGCGACACGGAGCCGTAGGTCGGCTTGACCCCGACGGTGCCGGTGACGGCAGCGGGCTGCCGGATCGACCCACCGGTGTCGGTGCCGATCGCCAGCGGAGCCTCGAACGCCGCGAGCGCCGCCGCCGAGCCACCGCCCGACCCGCCGGGGATCCGGTCGAGGTCCCACGGGTTGTGGGTGTTGCCGTAGGCCGAGTGCTCGGTGCTCGAGCCCATCGCGAACTCGTCCATGTTGGTCTTGCCGAGGATCGGCAGGCCCGCCTGCTTGAGGCGTGTGACGAGCGTCGCGTCGTACGGCGGGATCCAGCCTTCGAGGATCTTCGACCCGGCCGTCGTCGGCATGTCCTTGGTGACCACGACGTCCTTGACCGCGATCGGGACGCCGGCCAGGGGGTGCAGCTGCTCCCCGGCGGCCCGCCGCGCGTCGACACCGCGCGCGGTGACCAGGGCATCGTCGGCGTTGACGTGGAGGAACGCGTGGACCGCGGGCTCCACAGCCGCCATCCGGTCGAGGTGCGCCTGGGTCGCCTCGACGCTCGAGACCTCACCGGAGGTGAGCGCCGCGGCGAGGTCGGCCGCACTGAGCCGTGTCAGGTCGCCCATCACTCCTCCCCGAGGATCTGCGGGACGAGGAACTTGCCGTCCTCGCTGGCCGGAGCGCTGCGGAGCACGTCGGCGATCGGCAGCGACGGCTCGGGCACGTCCGCGCGGAACACGTTCGTCAGAGGCAGCGGGTGGCTGGTCGCCGGGACGTCGGGGGTGGCGACCTCGCTGACCCGCGCGACCGACTCGACGATGACGTCGAGCTCCCCCGCGAGCCGGTCCAGCTCGTCAGGGGTCAGGTCGATCCGGGCCAGTGCCGCCACGCGCGCGACCTCGTCGCGGGAGAGGGTGGACATGGCCACGAGTCTAGAGGGTGCACCGGTCGGTCGGTCCGGCCCTCCGGGCGAACGGCCGTCACGAAGGCACGACCTCCGTCAGGAGGGCACGACGCCCGTCAGGAAGGCACGACGCCCGTCGCGCGGCTGACGAGGTCCAGCACCGCGAGTCCGTACGCCTCGGCGGCCGACGCGGCCGCATGCGCACGTTCGCTGCTCCCGTCGCCGGCGACGACGACGCGGTAGCCGTCGTCGGTGCGCTCGAGCCGGACGAAGGTGGCGCCGAGGATCTCCCGCAGCTGGTCCTCGCGCGGGAGCCACAGCGCCTGGTCCTGGTCGACCGAGTCCAGCGCCCACTCCGTCGTCCCGTTGAACCCGAGCACGGTGCCGGTGGGGTACTCGCGCGGCTCGACGACCATGTCGCTGATCGTGAACACCTGGTCCTGCAGCTCGGGCTGCGGGATGGCGAAGCGGTCGCCCGGCCGGGGGTGCCACGGCAGGCCGGCGAGCTGGAGCGAGGTGGCGAGCTCAGGGGTGATCATCGGTCCAGTATCAGCCGACCGCCGCCGGACGGTCACACTTGCCGGTCAGCCTGCGCAGTCATCCCGGAGTCACCCTGCTCAGTCGCACCGCGCTCACACCGCACGTCACCGCTCGCGGTAGTGGTAACGCTCGGCAGGGACGAACCCGAGCGACTCGTAGAGCCTCCGGGCACCGGAGTTGTCGTCCTCGACCTGCAGGAACGCATGACGGGCCCCCCGACCGGTCGCGGTCTCGAGCGCGACGGCGGTCAGCGTGCGGGCGAGCCCGCGTCCGCGGGCGCGCGGGTCCACCGCGAGGCACGACAGGCCCACCCACTCGTCCGACAGCGCAGCCCGGAGGACTCCGACGACGCCGTCCCGGTCCCACGCAGCGAGATACACCGCCGGTGACCCCGTCACGATGGCCCGCGCGACGTCGATGTCCGCCGGTCGTCCGCCCGTCTTGACCCCGAGCCAGCACGCGAGCCACGCCGCGTCGGGCTCGGAGGTGAGCGTGACCCGCAGGTCCGGGTGCTCCGTGCCCGGTGTCCGGTCGTCCCGCTCGGAGGGCTCCCTGACCAGGTTGTCCGAGTCGATCCCGTCCGAGTCGATCCCGTCCGAGTCGATCCCGTCCGAGTCGATCCCGTCCGGCTCGATCCCGTCCGAGCCGATCCCGTCCAGGTCAGTCCCGTCCAGGTCGATGCCGCCCGGTTCGCCGGGATCGGCGGTTTCTTCGCCCGGGCGGACCGCGACCTCCGTCTGCGGCAGGTCCAGCACCATCACCCACGTTCGCGACGCGATCGCGTACCCCCGCGCGGCGAGCACGCCGTCGAGCGTGTCGTCCCCTGAGGAACGGCACACCCGGACGACCGACGGCTGCCCGGCCTCGCGGTAGCACTGCTCGACGGCGTCGAGGGTCACCTCGAGGGGATGTGCGCCCTCGACGCGTCCGTGAGCGGGTACCGCGCTGTTGGCGCGCCGGGTGAAGCCGCCCGACAGCCCCACCTGCCACCCGGCAATGTCACGCACCTCGATCGGCCGCCAGGTCGATACCTCGACCCGCACGCTCGGCGCTTCCGGAACGTGCCAGGAGTACACGCGTAGGGCGACACCTTCGTGACCCCAGTCCCGCTCCGGGTCACGCCGGAAGCCGAGCCGGTCGTACAGGCGCTGGGCGGTCGTCATCGCGTCGAGGGTCGACAGGACCAGGGCGCCGGCACCGAGTGCGACGGTCTCGCGCATGCTCGCGCGCATCAGCGCCTCGGCGATGCCACGCCGACGGGCCTCGGGTGCGACGCCGAGCATCCGGAGCTCGACCTCACCCGGGCGGGCGACCTCGGCGTACGACGAGCCGGCCGGCGCGAGCGTGATCGTGCCGACGACGACGTCCTCGTCGGGGCCAGGGAGCACCGCGACGAGCAGCGTCGCCTCTCGCGCGCGTCGGGCCGCGTCGCGGAGTTCGTCCGCGTACTCGTCGTCGTCGTTGATCAGGCGGTCCGCGTGATAGGCCTCGGCGGTGAGCGCGCCCGCCGCCGCGACCTCCGAGTCGGTGGCCGCGGTCCGCACGACGACGGCCGTGCGACGTGGTTCTGCGGTGCGGGTCACGATCGGGCTGACGGGTCGGTCCATCGCACCAGTATCGGTGCCCGGACGCCGACGCTCATGTCCCCAGCGACTCGGGGCCGCCGTCCAGGAGCGTGACGAACTCGGCCTCGCTCAGCACGCGGACACCGAGCTCACGTGCCTTCGCCTCCTTCGAGCCGGCGTTCTCGCCGACGACCACGAAGTCCGTCTTCTTCGACACGCTCCCGGCCGCCTTGCCCCCGCGCGCGAGGATCGCCTCCTTCGCCCCGTCCCGCGAGAAGCCCTCGAGCGAGCCGGTCACCACGACGGTCAGCCCCTCCAGGGTGCGCGTGACCGACTCGTCGCGCTCATCGGTCATCCGCACGCCGGCCGCGGCCCATCGATCCACGATCTCGTTGTGCCAGTCCGACTCGTCACCGGTGAACCACTCCTGCACGGCGGCGGCGATCGTCGGTCCGACACCGGCCACCGACGCCAGCGACTCGGTGTCCGCCGCACGGATCGCGGCCAGGCTGCCGAACTCGGTCGCGAGCGCCCGCGCCGCCGTCGGCCCGACGTGACGGATCGACAGGGCGACCAGCACGCGCCACAGCGGCCGCGTCCGTGCCAGCTCGAGCTGCTCGAAGAGCTTCACCGTCGTCGCCGTCGGGACGGAGGGCTTCGTGGCGGTCGCCCGGGTGAAGAAGAACGGCACCTGCTCCCAGACACCTGTCCCGACACCGGCCGTCTTCTTCTCCCGCCAGACGCGGACGTCGGCCAGGTCGTCGGCCGTGAGGTCGAAAAGCCCGCCTTCGTTCTCGAGCACCGGCGTCTGCGGTTCGCCGGGTGCGTCGTCGGGTCGGTTGAGCTCCGGGTCGACCAAGGCGATCGACGCCTCCCACCCCATGGCCTCGATGTCGAGGCCACCTCGCGACGCGAGGTTGAACAACCGCTCGCGGAGCTGGGACGGGCAGCGCCGCGCGTTCGGGCAGCGGATGTCGACGTCGCCCTCCTTCGCCGGCGCGAGCAGCGTCCCGCACGACGGGCAGTGGGTCGGCATCACGAACTCGCGCAGCTCGGCCTCGCGTCCCGCTCGGAGCTCGACGACCGGGCCGAGGATCTCCGGGATGACGTCACCTGCCTTGCGGAGCACGACCGTGTCCCCGATCAGGACGCCCTTGCGACGCACCTCGCTCGCGTTGTGCAGGGTTGCCATCTCCACGGTCGACCCGGCGACGCGCACCGGTTCCATCACGCCGTACGGGGTCACACGCCCCGTGCGCCCCACGTTGACGCGGATGTCGAGGAGCCGGGTGTTGACCTCCTCGGGTGGGTACTTGTAGGCGATCGCCCAACGCGGCGCCCGGCTCGTCGCACCGAGCCGCCGTTGCAGGGCGATCTCGTCCACCTTGACGACGATCCCGTCGATCTCGTGCTCGACGTCGTGCCGGTGCTCACCGAAGTACCGGATCATCTCCTGCACGCCGGTCAGTCCCGGGACCACCCGGGTGTGACCCGAGACCGGCACCCCCCAACCGGCCAGGAGGTCGTACGCCTGCGACTGGCGCGTGAGCTCGCTCGCGGTGGCGCCGGCCCCGCGCAGCGCCCCGATCCCGTGCGCGTACATCCGCAGGGGCCGGGAGGCCGTCACCCGAGGGTCCTTCTGGCGCAGCGATCCGGCGGCGGCGTTGCGCGGGTTCGCGAAGGGGGCCTTCCCTGCCGCCACCTGCGCCGCGTTGAGCTCCTCGAACGGGCCGACGGGGAGGAACACCTCGCCACGGATCTCGATGAGCTCGGGGTGCGTCGAGGGATCCCCGCCCAGGGCCTCCGGGATCGTCTCGATCGTCCGGACGTTGAGCGTCACGTCCTCACCCGTCCGGCCGTCCCCGCGCGTCGCGGCACGGACCAGGCGACCGTTCTCGTACAGCAGGGCGATCGCCAGGCCGTCGATCTTGAGCTCGCACAGGTAGTGCACCTCGGTGTCGCCGATCTCGCGATGCACGCGCTCCGCCCACGCGGCGACGTCGTCGGCGGAGAAGGCGTTGTCGAGGGAGAGCATCCGCTCGACGTGGTCCACGGCGGTGAACTCCGTGGAGAACGTGCCGCCGACCCGTTGCGTCGGCGAGTCGGGTGTGCGCAGCTCCGGGTGCGCGGCCTCGAGGTCCGTCAGCTCTGCCAGGAGCGCGTCGTACTCGCCGTCGCTCACCGTCGGGCTGTCACGCACGTAGTACGCGAACTGGTGGTCGCTGATCTCGTCGACCAGCTCCGCCCAGCGTCGACGGGCTGCGGCGTCGGGGGTCACGGGGGCATCCGCGCGCGGCTTCGTGGTCACCGGTCCATCATGCCGTCCACCACGGACACGCTCCATCGAGGCTCAGCTCCCGCGAGGAACGCCGGTCCGGTCGGCATCCGATGCCATCGCGTGTGGCGGGACAGGGGCGTAACGTGAAAAACACTCGACACGACGGAGGTCTCCACCATGACGCCGAAGCACAAGGCTGAACCCGGCAAGGCCCCGACCGACGCGGCGAAGTGGGACGCCGACCAGATCGCCGAACCACCCGCAGCACCCCGCGTACCCGACACCCCCGACACCGCCACCGACGCCGAGAAGTGGGACGCCGACCAGATCAGCGAACCTCCCACGGCACCCCGCGTACCCGACACCCCCGACACCGCCACCGACGCGGCGAAGTGGGACGCCGACCAGATCGCCGAACCACCCGCGGCACCCCGCGTACCCGACACCCCCGACACCGCCACCGACGCCGAGAAGTGGCGCACCGACACGACGGGCTAGAGGGACATCACCCGGCGGCGATCTCGGCGAGCTCCCGCGCCGTGACGACGAGGTCGGCAAGCTCGCGGCGGGCACCCTCCGGGCCTCCTGCCGGTGGCGTCGCGGGGTCCGGCAGGACGACGACCTCCGCGAGGCCGCCGACCGGCAGCCCCACCTCGCGCCAGGGGCGGTGCAGCACGCGCGCCTGCGACCCGGTTCTCGCCGAGCGGCCGTCGCTCGCCCCACTGCGCCCGGGGACCGCTGCCCAGAGCGGGATCCCGGCCTCGACCGTCTCGGCGACCCGTTCCCACCCCTGGCGTCCGACCTGTCCCACCGCGAGGGCGACGGCGTCCGCCCCCGCCGACACGGCCGTCCCGACGGTCGTCCAGGCCGGCCCCACGTCGATGACCACCTGACTCCCTGACGCCTCCCGCGCCGCGTCCACGAGCATGCTCAGCAGCTCGGCCGCTGCGGGTGCCGGCACCGAGCGGAGCATCGCGCGGCCGGAGAACGACGGGACGGCGCCCGCGATCACCGCCGCGAGGTCGTGCTCGTCGACCAGGACGACGACCTGCGCACCGGGGACGTGGCCCCGGAGGCGGTCGACGTGCGCGGCGATCCCGACGCCGAGGGACTCCGTGAGCTCCCGCACCGCACCCGTGTCCGAGACGACGCGGTCGCCGCGGGCGAGGTACAGCGTCGCCGCCAAGGTCAACGGCCCGACGACCGGCACGACGATCCGGCCGGCATAGCCGAATGCGGCGACGGCGAGCGCGTCCAGGTCCTCACCGACGACGGACCGCGCACGGTCGAGATCACGCCCCGGCCGGTCCGCGAGCGCCCACCCGTGCACGCCGAGCTCGGTCGGCATGTCCACGAGCAGCGCAGCCGCGCGTCCGACCGGATCAGCCCACGGTCCACGGCCGTGCGGGTTCACGGCGAACGGGATCCCTTCAACCCCTTCGGGTGCGGATGTGAGCTCACCGACGACGACCGCCTGCGCCTCACGGACGTCGGACGCGGGCCAGGAGCCCGTCCCGCTGACGCCGGTCACCCCGCGACCGCGACCGGTGCCGCGTGCCGCGAGGTGCGGGTCACCGTGGCCTGCGCGAGCACGCGCGTGCCGTCGTACAGCACCACCGACTGCCCGGGGGCGACACCGCGCAGCCGACCGTCCACGGTGATCTCGAGGTGCCCACCGGCCGTCGAGCGGGCCTGCGCCGCGACGGCGTCGCCGTGCGCGCGCACCTGGGCGAGACACACGAGCCACTCGCCCGGCTGATCGCCCTCGGCACCGCCGGCGCCGAGAACCGCCGCCGAGCTGCCGAACAGCACCGCGTCGTCGGCGACGATGACGTCGACGTCGAGCAGGTCACCGGAGCCGACCACGACGGTGTTGCTCACCGGCTCGACCCGGAGCACGTAGCGCGGCTTGCCGTCGGCCGCCGGGTGCCCGATCGACAGCCCCCGGCGCTGGCCGACCGTGTAGGCGTATGCGCCCTCGTGGGTACCCACGACGCGCCCGGTGGTGTCCACGACGTCGCCGGGACGCGCGCCGAGCCGCTCGCGCAGGAACCCCTGCGTGTCGCCGTCGGCCACGAAGCAGATGTCGTAGGAGTCGGGCTTGGCGGAGACGCCCAGCCCGCGTGCCGACGCCTCGGCACGGACCTCATCCTTCGACGCGACGTCGCCGAGCGGGAACAGGACCCGCCCGAGGCGTTCCTCCCCCATCACGGCGAGCACGTACGACTGGTCCTTCGCCAGGTTCGCCGACCGGTGCAGCTCGTGCACCGGACCGTCCGGCGTCGCGACCGTGACCAGCCGCGCGTAGTGACCGGTGCACACGGCGTCGAAGCCGAGCGCGAGCGCCTTGTCGAGGAGCGCCTCGAACTTGATGTGCTCGTTGCACCGGACGCACGGGTTCGGTGTGCGCCCCGCCGCGTACTCGGAGAGGAAGTCCGCCACGACGGTGTCCTCGAACCGCTCGGACAGGTCCCAGACGTAGAACGGGATCCCCAGGACGTCGGCCGCGCGCCGCGCATCGCCTGCGTCCTCGATCGAGCAGCAGCCTCGCGAGCCGGAGCGGAACTGGTCGCGGTTGCGCGACAGGGCCATGTGGACGCCGACGACGTCGTGTCCGGCGTCGACCGCACGTGCGGCGGCGACAGCCGAGTCGACCCCGCCGGAGAGCGCCGCGAGGACACGCATCAGCGTGACCCTGCCGTCGTCCGGCCGGCCAGCCCGGCGGCCTGGGCGCGTTCGACGACCCCGGGCAGGACCTCCACGAGGGCGTCCACGTCCCGGCTCGTCGAGGTGTGGCCGAGCGTGAAGCGGAGCGCACCGCGTGCGTCGTCCTCCTCGACGCCCATCGCCAGGAGCACGTGGCTCGGGCGCGGGACGCCGGCCTGGCATGCGGACCCCGTCGAGCACTGAACGCCGGCGGAGTCGAGCAGGTAGAGCAGCGAGTCGCCCTCGCAGCCGGGGAACGTGAAGTGCGCGTTGGCCGGCAGCCGGAGGTCTGCGTCGACAACGGGGTCCGGGCCGCGCAGGACCGCGTCGGGGACGCAGGCCCGGACCCGTGCGACGAGGTCGTCGCGCAACGCGGCGAGACGTTCGGCCGCGGCCGGGCGTTCCGCCACGGCGAGCTGCGCGGCGACCGCGAACGCGACGGTGGCCGGGGCGTCGAGGGTCCCGGACCGGATCCCCCGCTCCTGGCCGCCACCGTGCAGCACCGGGGTCAGGTCGAGGCCGCGCCGGGCCAGGAGCGCACCGACGCCGTGCGGCCCGCCGACCTTGTGCCCGGCCACGGTCATCGCGTCGAGACCGGACGATGCGAAGTCCACCGGGACCTGCCCCACGGCCTGGACCGCGTCGCTGTGTACCGGGATGCCGTACCGATGGGCGAGCGACACGACGTCCGTCACCGGCTGCAACGCCCCGACCTCGTTGTTCGCCCACATCACGGACACGAGTGCGACCTGGTCGCCATGTGCGCGCAGCTCGTGGTCGAGCGCCTCGAGGTCGAGGACACCACGGGAGTCGACGGGGAGGAGGACGATCTCGGCGCCGGCGTGCTCGGCCATCCAGAACGCCGGGTCGAGGACGGCGTGGTGCTCGACGGCGGACACGAGGATCCGGCGTCGTGCGGGGTCCTGGATGCGACGGGACCAGAACAGCCCCTTGACCGCCAGGTTGTCGGCCTCGGTCCCGCCACCCGTCAGGACGACCTCGCTCGGACGCGCGCCCAACGCGAGCGCGAGTGACTCGCGGGACTCCTCGACGCGACGCCGGGCCGCGCGGCCGGCCGCATGCAGCGACGACGGGTTCCCGGTCGACGTCAGCTCCTGCGTCATCGCATCGACCGCGGACGGGCGCATCGGAGTCGTCGCCGCGTGATCGAGATAGGCAGTCACGCACTCCAGTCTACGAATGCCCTGGCAGGATATGGACGTGACCGCCGACGACGCCCAGGCACCCCCGCTCGCGTTCAGCGGGCAACGGCTGGACTGGCGCGACCTTCCTCGGCACGTGCGATCGCGGATCGCGGAGCTCGCCGGCGCCCCTGTCACCGCCGAGATCGGCGCCACCACCGGGTTCAGCCCGGGGTTCGCGGCCGTGCTCGAGTTCGCCGACGGCAGGCAGGCGTTCGTCAAGGCGGTCTCCCCCGAGCAGAACCCGGACTCGCCGGACCTCTCCCGTCGGGAGATCCGCGTCGCCCGCGCCCTGCCGGCAGAGGTGCCGGCCCCCCGGATGCTCTGGTCGGACGACGACGGCGAGTGGGTGCTCGTGGCGTTCGAGGTCGCGCACGGACGCGCACCGGAGCAGCCGTGGCGCGACGAGGACCTCGCCCAGGTGCTCCACGCCCTCACGGCGCTCGCGCACGTCGAGCTGCCGCAGCCGTGCACGCTGCCGCGCTACGAGGAGGAGATGGCGCCGGCGTTCACCGGATGGCGCACGATGCTGCGGAGCCCGGACGTCGCACGGATCACCAGCGCCGTCGATGTGGGTGAGCTCGGGGCGTGGGCGGCTGCGCACATCGACGAGCTCGCCGGGTGGGAGCTGGACGGGCTGCAGGCGCTTGCCGGTGACTCCCTGGTCCACGGGGATCTCCGCGCCGACAACATCATCCTCGACGGCGCGCACACGTGGTTCATCGACTGGCCACATGCCGCGCAGGGAGCGGCCTGGGTCGATCTCGCCTTCATGCTCCCGAGCGTGGCGATGCAGGGCGGCGGCGATCCTCAGCAGATCTTCTGGGCGCACCCCGCGTCCGAGGGTGTCCCGCCAGCTGCGTTGCGTGCCGCGCTCGCCGGTCTCGCCGGCTACCTCGCGGCGGGCTCGTTCGCGCCGGCCCCCCTCGGCATCCCGAACCTCCGGGCGTTCCAGCGTGCCCAGGCCGTCGCCGCGCTCAGCTGGCTCCGCGAGCTGTCCTGACCCGCACCGCAGGCGCCGGTCAGCCGCGCAGGCGCCGAAGCTCCTCGACCGCCTGCGGGAGCACGGTGAACAGGTCCCCGACGATCCCGAGGTCCGCGATCTCGAAGATCGGCGCCTCGGGGTCGGAGTTCACCGCGACGATCGTGCCCGCCGACTGCATCCCGCCACGGTGGTGCACCGCACCCGACACCCCGACCCCGATGTAGAGGCGCGGTGCGACCGTCACCCCGGTCTGGCCGACCTGCGCGTCTCGGTCGATCCACCCCTCGTCCGTCGCGACCCGGGTGGCACCGACCGCACCGCCGAGCAGGTCGGCGAGCTCCTCGACAGGTCCGAAGTCACCGTTCGTCCCTCGACCGCCGACCACGACGACCTGCGCCGCACCGAGATCGGGACGACCGGAGGCCGTGCGCTCCGTCCGCGAGACGAGCGTCTGCCGCGTCGCCCCGGCACCGACCTCGACCACGTGGGTCACCACCGCGGGAGTCGTCGGGAGGGAGGCGGGCTCGGCCTGAGCCGCATTGGCCTTGAGCAGGACGACCGCGATCGGCACGGTCACGACGCACCGCGTGTTCCACGTCCCGGCAAAGACCGTCTTGTCGGCGACTGCCGCGCCGTCGTCGTCGAGCTCGAGACCGGTGGCGTCGGTGACGACGCCGGCGCCGGTCGCGACCCCGAGCCGCGCCGCGATCTCCTTGTTCTCGAAGCTCGACACCCCGAGCACGAGACGCGCACCTGTCGCCGCGACGACGGCCGCGAGCGCCTCCGCCACCACGGGCGTGAGGTGCGGGTCGGCGGTGCCGACGTCGACATGGTGCACCGAGACTGCTCCCTGCTCCCCGAGCGCGGCGAGCGCCAGGGCCGGTTCACCCCCGATCCAGACGCCCTCCACGACCGCGTCCGGCGCGAGCCCGCGGGCGAGCGTGAGGAGCTCGAGCACCGCAGGGCGGAGCGTGCCGTCCGCGGCGTGGTCGAGCAGGACCAGGACGGGCCCGGCGGGCGATCCGGTCATCGGTGCACTCCTTGTAGCAGTCAGGTGGCGCCGGACGGCGCACGGGGAGGACGGCTCGGTGCCGTCAGACGAGCTTGTTGTCCACGATGTAGGCCGCGAGCGTGCGACCGGCCTCACCGTCGTCGGTGATCAGCACGCGGTTCTCGCGGGCCGGACGCGCCGTGGCGGCGAGCACGCGGGTCCGTGCACCGGACGACCCGACAGCGGTCGGATCGACACCGAGGTCGGCGAGCGCGAGCGTCGTCACGGCCTTCTTCCGCGCCGCCATGATGCCCTTGAAGTTCGGGTACCGGGGCTCGTTCGCCTGGTCGGTCACGGACACGAGCGCCGGCAGCCCTGCGGAGAGCACCTCGGTCGCGTGGTCGAGCTCTCGCCGGACGGTGAGTCGGAGACCTTCCGGTCCCTCGTCGACCTCGATCTCGCTCGCGAGGGTGAGCTGGGCGAGCCCGAGCTCGGCCGCGAGCGCTGCCGGCAGCATCGACGTCAGGCCGTCGAGACCCGCCATCCCTGTCACGACGAGGTCGACCGGCCCTTCCTGCTCGATGACCCGGATCGCGGCGGCGAGCACCGCTGCCGTGCCGAACACGTCGGAGCCGGCGAGTGCGTCGTCGACGACGTGCACGGCCTCGTCGGCCCCCATCTGCAGGCCCCGACGGACCGCGTCCACCGCGTCGGCAGGTCCGACCGTGAGCGCGACAACCTCACCACCGTGCGCCTCGGCGAGGGTCAGGGCCGCCTCGAGCGCGTTCTCGTCGAGCTCGTTGAGTGTCCCGTCACCACCGTCGCGGACCACGCGGCCGTCGTCGCCGATCGTCCGTTCCGACTGGATGTCCGGCACGTGCTTGACGCACACCACGATCTTCATCCTGCGTCCTTCCGTCCAGGGAACCACCCGGTGCCCGCTCGATCGACGAGCAGTCCCGACCGCACCGACACGCGCGTGGACCGGGCTCCCGGTCGAGAGGCTACCGCGCGGCGTGCCGTGAGCCGGATCTCGTGCGGCATGCGAACCCGCATGCTGAGACGGCCCCGGGCCGGCACAGGAGGACGAGCGGAGATGAGGGACAATGCTCCGGGTGAGCTCCCCCTCGCAGCGCCCCCGTCGCCGCCCCGTTCCGCGTCTCGGCGTCCGGCTGTCCGACGACGGGATCGACGTCGCCGTGTTCGCGTCCCACGCGACCGGGGTCGACCTGTGCCTGATCGACGGGTCGGAGACGTCCTCCGACCCGACGACGTGGACGGAGCGGCGTGTCCCTCTCGACGGACCCGAGCTCGGTGTGTGGTGGGCCCACGTCCCCGGTGTCCGGGTCGGCCAGCGGTACGGGTTCCGGGTGCACGGCCCGTGGGAGCCGGCGTCCGGACAGCGTCACAACCCCGCGAAGCTGCTCGTGGACCCCTATGCCCGCGGGCTCGTGGGCGAGCTCGGGTACGGCCCGGAGACCTACGGGCACGTGGTCGACGACGACCTCGCCGGTGACCCCGCAGGTCCGGCCGATCCGCGCGACTCACGCGGATCGGTCCCGCTCGGCGTCGTCGTCGACACCAGGTACGCGGCGCGTCGGCCACCGCGGCCGCACGTCCCCTGGTCGCAGACGGTCATCTACGAGGCGCACGTCCGGGGGCTGACGATCGGGTTCCCGGGGGTTCCTGCGGACCTCCGCGGCACCTACGCCGGCCTCGCGCACCCGGCCACGATCGCGCACCTGCAGTCCCTCGGTGTCACCACGCTCGAGCTCCTGCCGATCCAGGCCTCGGCCTCCGAGCCCCATCTCGTGCAGAAGGGTCTGACGAACTACTGGGGGTACAACACCCTGGGGTTCTTCGCGCCGCACGCCGCCTACGCCACGGCTGCGGCCCGGGAGGCGGGCGCCGGGGCCGTCCTCGCCGAGGTCAAGGGCATGGTCGACCGTCTGCACGAGGCCGGTATCGAGGTCGTTCTCGACGTGGTCTACAACCACACGGCCGAAGGGCCGGTCGAGGGCCAGCACCTCTCGTGGCGCGGCCTGGACAACCCGGCGTACTACCTGCACGACGGCTGGTACCCGGCGACCCTGGCCGACGTCACGGGCTGTGGGAACTCCCTCGACTTCCGCCGTCCGCAGGTGGTCCGCACGGCTCTCGACTCCTTGCGCTACTGGACCGAGGCGGTCGGGGTCGACGGCTTCCGGTTCGACCTCGCCGTCACGCTCGCCCGTGGCGCGGACGGCTTCGATCCCGGGCACCCGTTCCTCATGACGTTGCAGACCGCACCGAGCATGCACGGGATCAAGCTCATCGCCGAGCCGTGGGACGTGGGTCCGGGAGGGTGGCAGACGGGCCGGTTCCCGCCGCCGCTCGCGGAGTGGAACGACCGGTTCCGGAACGCGGTGCGATCGTTCTGGCTCGCCGATCCGGCGCAGGCGGCCCACGGGTTGCCCGGTCACGGCGTGCGCGAGCTTGCGACCCGGCTGGCGGGCTCCGCGGACCTGTTCGGCTACAGCGAGCCGCCCGGCATCCGTGGCCCGATGGCCTCGGTGAACTACGTGACCTCGCACGACGGCTTCACGATGGCGGACCTCGTCGCCTACGACCACAAGCACAACCACGCCAACGGCGAGGCGAACCGGGACGGCAGCAACGACAACCGGAGCTGGAACCACGGCCTCGAGGGACCGGTCCGCGTCGACTCCCTCGGCGCGGAGATCCTCCCGCTGCGTCGGCGGTCGATCCGCAACCTCATGAGCACGCTCCTGCTCTCGGCCGGCACGCCGATGCTCACGGCCGGCGACGAGCTCGGCCGCACGCAGGGCGGCAACAACAACGCGTACTGCCACGACTCGCCCGTCTCGTGGGTCGAGTGGGACCTCACGGAGTGGCGGGGCAACCTGCTCGCGACCACCCGCCACCTGCTCGCGCTGCGACGGGACCATGCGGCGCTGCAGGGCACCAGGTTCTTCGTCGGCCGCCCGTGGGCCGAGGGCACGCGGCGCGACCTCTCCTGGTTCGCCGCCGACGGCACCGCGCTGGACCACGGGCGGTGGCACGACCCCCAGGTCCGGACGATGCAGATGCTGCGCAGCGCCCCTGCCCACCCCGGTCGGCCCGTGAGCCCCGACGCCGGCGAGTCCGCGGTCCTGGTCGTCGTGAACGGTTCGCTCGACGAGGCCGAGGTCGTGCTCGCCGACGATCGGCCGACGACCTGGGAGCTGGTGTGGGACAGCACGTGGGAGCACCCGGCGGAGCGGGACGCCGTCGCGTCGGCCAACGGTGGCGTCCTGGCCGAGAACGGCAGCGCGGTGACCGTGGAACCGCTCTCGGTCCGGGTGTACGTCGCTCAGGAGTCCTGAGAGCTAGGGTGCGTCCATGCACCTGCGCAGCGACGTGGTGGTCGTCGGTGCCGGTCTCGCGGGGCTCGTCGCGACAGCCGAGCTGACCGGCGCCGGTCATCGTGTCGTGCTGCTCGAGCAGGAGCACCGGTCGAGCCTCGGCGGCCAGGCCTGGTGGTCGTTCGGCGGCCTGTTCATGGTGGGGTCCCCGGAGCAGCGACGCCTCGGGATCCACGACTCGGTCGACCTGGCTCTCGCCGACTGGCTCGGTTCTGCCCAGTTCGCGACGGACGGGTCGGACGACCTGTCCCGCGCCTGGGCCGAGGGGTTCGTCGACTTCGCCGCGGGTGAGATGCGCAGCTGGCTGCACGCGCGCGGGGTCCGGTGGTTCCCGGCGGTCCAGTGGGCGGAGCGCGGCGGATACCTCGCCGACGGCCACGGCAACTCGGTCCCGCGGTTCCACGTCACCTGGGGCACCGGTCCGGGTCTGCTGGAGCCGTTCGTCCGTGCGTTGCTCGACGCGCACCGTGCCGGACTCGTCGACGTCCGGTTCCGGCACCGGGTGCGTGCGCTCGAGGTGCAGGACGGTCGCGTCATCGGTGTGCGGGGCGATCGTCTCGCCTCGGACGCCTCGCCCGAGCGGGGCGCGCCGAGCTCACGCGACGTCGTGGGCGAGTTCTCGATCGGTGCGGACGCCGTCGTGGTGACGTCCGGTGGCATCGGCGCCGACCACGAGCTCATCCGTGCCTCGTGGCCCGCAGCCCACGGGACGCTGCCTGCGCGGATGCTCTCCGGCGTGCCCGACCACGTCGACGGCTCGATGATCGCGGCCGTGCGCGAGGCCGGCGGGGCGGTCGTGCACGCCGACCGGATGTGGCACTACCCCGAGGGCGTCGCGAACCACTCGCCGGTGTGGTCGCGTCACGGCATCCGGATCCTGGCCGGCCCGAGCTCACTGTGGCTCGATGCCGACGGGCACCGCCTGCCCGCGCCGCTGTTCCCCGGCTTCGACACGCTCGGTGCCCTGCGTCACCTCACCGAGCGCGGGGACGACCACTCGTGGTTCGTGCTCAACCGGGCGATCCTCGGCACCGAGTTCGCGCTGTCCGGATCGGAGCAGAACCCGGACCTCACCGGCAAGGACGTCCGTGCCGTGCTGCAGCGGGCGTTGCCGGGGGCCGTCGGACCGGTGGAGAGGTTCGCCGAGCTGTCACCCGAGTTCGTCTGGGCCCGCACACCGGAGGAGCTCGCCGCGGGGATGAATGCGCTCACCGGGACGGACCGTGTCGATGCCCGGTCCCTCGCGGCGACGATCGCGGCGAGGGACCTCCAGGTGCGGACCGGTCTCGGCAAGGACCTGCAGGTCATGGCCGCGGCGTCGGCACGTCGCTACGTCGTCGACCGCCTGATCCGGGTGGCGCGCCCCGCCCCGCTCCTGGAGCCGGACGACGGCCCACTCCTGGCGGTGCGGCTGTCCGTCCTGACCCGGAAGACGCTCGGGGGTCTGGCGACGGATCTCTCCGGTCGGGTCCTGCGGACCGACGGCAGTCCGGTCACGGGGCTGTGGGCGGCCGGGGAGGCGGCGGGGTTCGGGGGCGGCGGGATCCACGGCTACCGGGCGCTCGAGGGGACGTTCCTCGGGGGGTGCCTCTTCTCGGGGCGCACCGTCGGCCGCGACGTCGGCTCGGTCCTGTCGGTGCACCGGTGAGATGCGCCTCAGGGGCGGCCCGTTCGGACCGCCCCTGAGGACTGGTGGTTGTCGTGCAACGGGTCACCCGGCGTTGGCGACCAGTCCGAGCTCCGTGACGCCGGCCATCCCCGGGTGCGTCGGGACGATCCGCACCGAGTATCCGAACGGTCCCGAGGTGTCGAGCTCGAGCGGCGCGGCAAAGGCGTACCGCCCGTCCTCGTAGGTCTCGACGTGCGCGAGCGGGAGGACCGAGGTCCGCGCGATCATGTCCGCGTCCGACACCTTGCCGTAGCAGACCTGCACCTCGACATCGGCGGGGGTGAGATTGCCGAGGCTCACGAAGGCGCTCACCTTCATCACGTCGCCGACCTGCGGGACCTCGCCGACGCCTTCGGTCTTGACGTGGTCGACCCGCACGCCCGGCCAGGCGGCCCTGACCCGGGACTTCCACGTCGCGAGCTCCTGCGCCCCGACGTGGCCGGGCCCGTCGAGCGCCCGAGTCGCCAGGGCGGCCGGGGTGTACAGCCGGGTGACGTAGTCCTTCACCATCCGCGTCGCCTGGACCTTGGGTCCGAGCGTCGCCAGCGTGTGCCGGATCATCTCGAGCCAGTGGTTCGGCAGCCCGGCGGAGTCGCGGTCGTAGAACCGCGGTGCGACCGTGTTCTCGAGCAGGTCGTACAGCGCCGCGGACTCGAGGTCGTCACGCCGGTCGGGGTCGTCGACGCCGTCGGCGGTCGGGATGGCCCAGCCGTTCTGGCCGTCGTACCACTCGTCCCACCACCCGTCGAGGATCGACAGGTTCAACGCACCGTTCAGTGCGGCCTTCATCCCGGAGGTGCCGCACGCCTCGAGCGGGCGCAGCGGGTTGTTGAGCCAGACGTCGCAGCCGGGGTACAGCGTGCGTGCCATCGCGATGTCGTAGTTCGGGAGGAAGACGATCCGCCGGCGCACCTCCGGGTCGTCGGCGAACTGGACGAGCTCGCGGATCAGCCCGATCCCCTGCTCGTCGGCGGGGTGCGACTTGCCGGCGACGACGATCTGCACCGGGTGATCGGGGTCGAGCAGAAGGCGCCGGAGCCGTTCCGGGTCGCGGAGCATGAGCGTGAGGCGCTTGTACGTCGGCACCCGGCGCGCGAAGCCGATCGTCAGCACGTCGGGGTCGAGCACCTCGTCGACCCAGCCGAGCTCGGCGGGTGACGCACCCCGATCGGTCCACGAGCTGCGGACGCGGGTCCGCACGTTGTCGACGAGCCGGGACCGGAGGTCGCTGAGCGCACGCCACAGCGTCGCGTCGTCGATCGCGTCCGAGCGCAGCCACCCCTGCCCGCTCGCACGCTCGTCCGCGGTCAGGTGCTCCGCCGCGACGCGCTGGAGGAGCGGGTCGACCCAGGTCGGTGAGTGGACGCCGTTCGTCACCGAGGTGATGGGCACCTCGTCGACGTCGAAACCGGGCCACAGGGGGGAGAACATCCCGCGGCTCACCTTGCCGTGCAGGAGGGCCACGCCGTTCGCACGCTTGCCGAGACGCAGTCCCATGACGGCCATGTTGAAGACGGTCGGGTCACCGCCCTCGAAGTCCTCGGCTCCCAGGGCGAGCACCTTCGCGAGCGGCACGCCCGGCTGCTCGACGCTTCCGCCGAAGTACTCGCTGATCAGGTCGGTCCCGAACCTGTCGATACCGGCAGGCACCGGCGTGTGCGTCGTGAAGACGATCCCGGCGCGCACGGCCTCGAGGGCGGCCTCGAACGTGAGTCCTTCGGACT
Source organism: Cellulomonas sp. P24 (assembly GCF_024704385.1). Classification (NCBI taxonomy): domain Bacteria; kingdom Bacillati; phylum Actinomycetota; class Actinomycetes; order Micrococcales; family Cellulomonadaceae; genus Cellulomonas; species Cellulomonas sp. P24. Next base: position 3,430,004 of record NZ_JAJDFX010000002.1, on the reverse strand, counting down.
CGACGAGCTCGCGGATCCGTTCGATGCCGAGGAAGCCGGCGTGCCCCTCGTTGCAGTGGAACACCTCGGGGGCCGGTGCCCCGGAGATCTCCGACCACAGGCGGAGCGCCTTGACGCCGCCGATGCCGAGCAGCAGCTCCTGCTCGAGACGGTGCGCGCCGCCACCGCCGTACAGCCGGTCGGTGACCTTGCGCGCGCTCTCGTCGTTCTCGGCGATGTTCGAGTCGAGCATGAGGAGCGGTACCCGCCCGACCTGCGCACGCCAGATCTGCGCGCGCAACGTGCGGCCGCCCGGGAGGGGCACCTCGACGCGGGCCGGGGCATCGTCGGCCGTACGCACGAGGGTCAGGGGCATCCCGTTCGGGTCGAGGACGGGATAGGTCTCGCGCTGCCACCCGTCGCGGGTGAGCGACTGCTTGAAGTAGCCGCCGCCGTAGAGCAGGCCGACCCCGACGATCGGGACGCCGAGGTCCGAGGCGCTCTTCAGGTGGTCGCCGGCCAGGATCCCGAGGCCGCCGGAGTACTGGGGAAGCACGGCGGTCACGCCGAACTCGGCAGAGAAGTACGCGATCGACGTGGGGAGCCCGTCGCCGGCGCTCTGGTACCACAGCGGTTCGGTCAGGTAGCGGCGCAGGTCCTCGTGCGCCTCCTGGACACGCGCGACGAACACCGCGTCGGCGGCGAGCGCGGCGAGGCGTTCGGGGGCGATGCCTCCGAGGAGGGCGACCGGGTCGCCCGACACCGCCGCCCAGAGCTCGGGGTCCATCGCGGCGAAGAGCTCACGGGTCGGGGCGTGCCACGACCACCGGAGGTTGTGCGCGAGCTCGTCGAGGTCGGAGAGCGCGGTGGGCAGAACGGTCTGGACGGTGAATCGACGAATGGCTTTCACATCCGCGAGCGTACGCAGACCGCACCCGAATTGCACCACCCCGACCGTTCTTGCGATGGCTTGCAGCAACTTGCAGCGCGTTCCTCCGTCCCTGCGACTCCACACACGCACCGACGACACCAGATCGACACGCGAGACGCACCGGCGCGCCCGGGCCCGCCAGGTGCCACAACCCCCACGCTCTGGATAGGTTCAGGGGCGTGACATCGAAGCCCCGCCCCGCACGCCCGGCGCGTCCCCCTGCCCCGGGGCCCGTGCCCCTGGGCCGCATCCCGGTCCTGGACGTCTCCCCGGTCGCCGAGTCCGGGCGGTTCCCTGCCAAGGCGGTCGTCGGCGAGGCCGTGCCCGTCCGCGCCACCGTCTTCCGCGAGGGCCATGACGCAGTCGCGGCGACCGCGGTGCTCGTCGGCCCTGACGGCAAGGACCACTCGTCTGCCCCGATGGTCGCGGTCGATCCCGGTCGAGGTCTCTTCGAGGCACGGCTCGTCCCGGACTCCCCGGGAACGTGGGCCTTCCGCGTCGAAGGGTGGTCCGACCCGTACGCGACGTGGAGCCACGACGCGACGATCAAGGTCGGCGCCGGCATCGACGTCGAGCTGATGCTCACCGAGGGGGCGCTCCTGCTCACGCGTGCGGCCTCCCGTCGCGGGCTGGCCGCGTCGGCGGTGCGTGTGCTCACCGACGCCGTCGCCGCGCTTCGCGACACCTCCCGCCCTCCTCAGGCACGCCTCGCAGCAGCCGTGTCCCCCCAGGTCGTCTCGACGCTGGGCACCGCTCCCCCTGCGCGACATGGTGAGCCCTTCGCCGGCGTACCCGCTGGTGGTCGACCGGCCACTCGCACTCTTCACCGCCTGGTACGAGATGTTCCCGCGGTCCGAGGGCGCGGTCCTCGATCCGACCACCGGGCGGTGGCGCTCAGGCACGTTCGCGACCGCAGCCGAGCGTCTGCCGGCCATCGCCGGGCTGGGCTTCGACGTCGTGTACCTGACACCGATCCACCCGATCGGGACGACCTACCGCAAGGGCCGCAACAACTCCCTCGCACCAGAACCCGGCGACCCGGGATCGCCCTACGCGATCGGCTCGCCGGACGGCGGCCACGACGCGATCCACCCGGAGCTGGGCACCTTCGACGACTTCGACGACTTCGTCGCCACCGCGCGCGGCCTCGGGCTGGAGGTCGCACTCGACCTGGCGCTCCAGTGCTCGCCGGACCACCCGTGGGTGCGCGAGCATCCCGAGTGGTTCACCACCCGCGCGGACGGCACGATCGCCTATGCCGAGAACCCGCCGAAGAAGTACCAGGACATCTACCCGCTGAACTTCGACAACGACCCCGAGGGGATCTACGCCGAGATCCTCCGGGTGATCCACGTCTGGATCGACCACGGCGTCACGCTGTTCCGCGTCGACAACCCGCACACCAAGCCGGTGCCGTTCTGGCAGCGGCTCCTTGCCGAGGTCCGGGCGTCGAACCAGGAGGTCATCTTCCTCTCCGAGGCCTTCACGGTGCCGCCGATGATGCGCGGGCTCGCCCTCGTGGGCTTCCACCAGTCGTACAGCTACTTCACGTGGCGCAACACGAAGAAGGAGATCGAGAGCTACCTGGCCGAGGTCTCGGGTGAGGGCGGCTCGTGGCTCCGCCCCAGCTTCTGGCCGACGACGCACGACATCCTCCCGCCGTACCTCCAGGACGGCGGGGTCGCCGGTTTCGCCGTGCGCGCCGTCCTCGCAGCGACGGGGTCGCCGTCGTGGGGCATCTACTCCGGGTACGAGCTCGCGGAGCGTGTCCCGCGCCCAGGTGTCGAGGAGCAGATCGACAACGAGAAGTACGAGTACAAGCCGCGCGACTGGGCTGCCGCGGAGGAGGTCGGGATCTCGTTGCTGCTCACGCGGCTCAACGAGATCCGCCGTGCCCACCCCGCGCTGCAGCAGCTGCGCAACCTCACCGTGCACCGCACCTCGGACGACGCCCTGGTCTGCTTCTCGAAGCGCGTGCCCGCCGCCAGCTCACCGACAGGTGCGGAGGACACGATCGTCGTCGTGCTCACGCTGGACCCGCACACGACCCGCGAAGGCACGCTGCGCCTCGACCTCGACGCGCTCGGCCTCGGCGGCGGAGACGTCGACCGACGCTTCATCGCTCATGACCTTCTGTCCGGCGACACGTTCGCGTGGGGGCGCGAACCCTTCGTCCGGCTCGACCCCTGGGTGCAGTGCGCCCACATCATCCACGTGAGGACCTCGTGACCGACACCACCCCCACCGCTCGCGTCGCGCCCAGCACCGGGCAGATCGTGCTGCCGTCGAGGCGGCAGCCGGTCGTTCCGGCGATCGAGCGGACCGGGCTCACCGACGACCCCGAGTGGTACCGCACCGCGGTCTTCTACGAGGTCATGATCCGGGCGTTCTCGGACTCCGCGGGCGCCGGGAGCGGCGACCTGCGCGGCCTCATCGCCCGGCTCGACTACCTGCAGTGGCTGGGCATCGACTGCCTGTGGCTGCCACCCTTCTACCCGTCACCGCTGCGTGACGGCGGCTACGACGTCGCGGACTACACCGCGATCGCACCGCAGTACGGCACGGTCGCCGAGTTCACCGAGCTGATCGCCGAGGCACACGCCCGAGGCATCCGGCTCGTCGTGGACCTGGTCATGAACCACACGAGTGACGAGCACCCGTGGTTCCACGCGTCCCGGTCCGACCCTGAAGGGCCCTACGGCGACTTCTACGTCTGGCGCGACACGAACGAGGGCTACCCGGACGCACGCATCATCTTCGTCGACACCGAGACCTCGAACTGGACGTTCGACCCGGTACGTCGGCAGTTCTTCTGGCACCGGTTCTTCAGCCACCAGCCGGACCTCAACTTCGAGAACCCGCGCGTCGTCGAGGCGATGATGGACGTCGCCCGATTCTGGCTGCAGCTCGGCGTCGACGGGTTCCGGCTGGACGCCGTGCCCTACCTCTTCGAGGCCGAGGGCACGAACTGCGAGAACCTCCCGGAGACGCACGCGTTCCTGGCCCGGCTCCGCGCGATGATCGACGTCGAGTTCCCGGGCCGGATCATGCTGGCTGAGGCGAACCAGTGGCCGGAGGACGTCGTCCACTACTTCGGCACGGAGGAGCAGCCCGAGTGCCACATGTGCTTCCACTTCCCGGTCATGCCGCGCATCTACTACGCGCTGCGTGACCAGCGGGCGACCGCGATCATCGAGATCATGGCCGACACCCCGGAGATCCCGGCCGGCGGTCAGTGGAGCACCTTCCTGCGCAACCACGACGAGCTCACGCTCGAGATGGTCTCGACCGAGGAACGCGCCGCGATGTACGGCTGGTACGCGCCCGACTCACGGATGCGCGCCAACGTCGGCATCCGGCGCCGGTTGGCGACCCTCCTCGACAACTCCCGCAAGGAGATCGAGCTCGCGCACGCGCTCCTCCTCTCGCTGCCAGGCAGCCCATGCCTGTACTACGGCGACGAGATCGGCATGGGCGACAACATCTGGCTGCACGACCGCGATGCGGTCCGCACCCCGATGCAGTGGACGCCCGACCGCAACGCGGGCTTCTCGACAGCGGACCCGGGCAAGCTGTACCTGCCGGTCGTGCAGTCGCTCGTCCACCACTTCAACAACATCAACGTCGAGGCACAGCTCGCCCAGCCGACATCCCTGCTGCACTGGGTGCACGGCATGCTCGCGGTCCGCCGACAGCACCCCGCCCTCGGCGCCGGCGCGTTCGTCCAGCTCGTGAGCGACAACGACTCCGTGCTCGCGTTCCTCCGGCGCACCGCCGACGAGACCGTGCTGGTCGTCGCCAACCTCGCCGCGACGGCCAGGTCGGCGACCATCTCGCTGCCCGGTCTCATGGGTGCCCACCTCACCGACGTGTTCGGTGGCGCACCCTTCCCCCGGTGACCGCCCACGAGACCGCCACGTTCACCCTTGGTTCCCGCGACTTCTACTGGCTCGGGGTGACCACCCCGTGACGGGCTGACGGCCGCCCCTGGTCGGACCTGCCACCACGGCACCACACCCCGAGCCCTGGGAGGGCCGATGACGTCGAGCACACCACACGAAGGCCGCCTCACCCCGCTCGCGGCCACGGACCCGGCACTCGTCGGCCTCCTGAGGTCCTGGCTGCCCGAGCGGCGGTGGTTCCCTGCCAAGGGTGACGACGTCGACGTGACGAGCGTCGGGACGATCGCACTCACCGATCCCGACGGCGACGCGCTCGTCCACGTCGTCCTCCTGCGTGCACGCACGAGCGCTCTCGACACGGTGCTCCAGGTCCCTGTGACGTTGCGGGAGCCGGTCGGCGCCGGCGATCTCGACGACACCGCGGTGATCGGCACGATCGGGAAGCCGCCGGTCGTCGTGCGGGACGGGTGCGGTGACCCGGCGTTCATCCGGGCGTGGCTCGCGGTCGCGGTCGGCCCCGACGGCAGCGCCCCACCCTCCACGATCGGGCTGGACGCCGCGCACCCACGGGTCATCGCCGGCGAGCAGTCGAACACCTCCGTGGTCCTTCCCGGTCCCGACGGAGGCGCGATCCTCAAGGTGTTCCGGGCCCTGTCTCCGGGGAACAACCCCGATGTCGAGATCCCCCGGGCGCTCACCGCCGCAGGGTGGTGGCATGTGCCTGCGCCCCTGGGTTGGCTGGAGGCCGGCTGGCTCGACGACGGCGCACCCGCCGTCGGGCATCTCGCGGTCCTGAGCAGGTTCGTCCCCGAAGCCCAGGACGGGTTCGAGCTCGCCTGCGCCATGGCCGGCGACGGGAGGTCGTTCGCGCCTCTCGCCGAGGAGCTCGGTGCCGTGATCGCCGGCATGCACGCGGCCCTGGCATCGGCGATCCCGATGTCCGCCGAGGATGCGTCATCGGTCTCGGCCCGTGTGGTCGCCGACGCCGTCACCTCCCGGTTCGGCTGGGCGTGCGACGCGGTGCCGTCACTCACGGGTTACGCCGACGCCGTGCGGGCCGTGGCCGACAGCACCGCCGCCCTCGTCTCGGTGCCGCCGGCGCAGCGGATCCACGGCGATCTGCACCTGGGGCAGGCCCTGCGTGCCCGTGACGAGTGGTTCCTCACGGACTTCGAGGGCGAGCCCCTGGCCCCGATCGCGACCCGCGCACGACCGGACCTACCGGTCCGAGACGTCGCGGGCGTCCTCCGGTCGTTCGACTACGCGGCCGCGGTCGGGGGGTGCCGACGAGGCGTGGACCCTCGAGGCGCGCGAGGCGCTGCTGCGCGGCTACCGAGAGGCCGTGGGCACCCCCGGACACGATGCCGTCGCCGCGCAACCGATCACCGAGGCGGACGCCCTCGAGATCCTTCGCGCGGTCGAGCTGGAACGCGCCCTCTACGAGGCGGTCTACGAGGCCAGGAACCGGCCGACCTGGGCGCGGATCCCGGCAGCCGCCCTCACCCGACTCCTCGGACCGCCGACGGACTGACGGCTCGTCACACCGGGCCACGGACGTCCTCGTCGGCCGCTGCGCGGGGCACACCGCCTCCCGCACCGCACGGATCGGTCACGGTTCGGCCTCGACCGCACAGACATCGCGCGCCACGTACGCCAGGTCACGCGTGCGGCGCGCAGGAGTGGAAGGGTAGGGACATGGAGCCGCAGCCTGATCTCGCGCCTGTCATCGTCGACCCCGGCACGCTTCACAGCGTCGCGGTCGGCACGCACTACGACCCTCATGCGGTGCTCGGCCCGCACGTCGGCTCGGGTGGGATCACGATCCGGACACTCCGGCCCCTCGCCTCCGCTGTCGTCATCGTCACGCCGGGTGGGCGTACGGATGCCACGCACGAGCAGGACGGCATCTGGGTCGCCGTCGTTCCCGGATCCGACGTCCCTGATTACCGTGTCGAGACCACCTACGACGGCCCGCCGGTGCTCCAGGACGATCCGTACCGGTTCCTCCCGACGGTCGGCGCTCTCGACCAGCACCTCATCCGCGAGGGCCGGCACGAGCAGCTCTGGACCGCCCTCGGCGCGAACATCCGCACGTACCCGAGCGTCCTCGGCGAGGTGAACGGTACGAGCTTCGCCGTGTGGGCCCCGAATGCGGCCGCGGTCCGCGTCGTGGGCGACTTCAACTTCTGGCAGGGCAGCACGCACGCCATGCGCAGTCTCGGCGAGAGCGGGATCTGGGAGATCTTCGCCCCCGGTGTGGGCGTCGGAGCGCGCTACAAGTTCGAGATCCTCGGCCGGGACGGTTCGTGGCGCCAGAAGGCCGATCCGCTCGCGCGCGCCACCGAGGTCCCGCCGGCGACGGCATCGATCGTCACGCAGTCGACGTTCGAGTGGTCCGACGATGCCTGGCTCGCCCGTCGCGCCGCCACGGATCCGCACACAGGCCCGCTGAGCATCTACGAGATGCACGTGGGATCGTGGCGTCCCGGACTCGGGTACCGCGAGCTCGCTCATCAGCTGGCCGACTACGTCGTCGACCTGGGGTTCACGCACGTCGAGTTCATGCCGGTGGCCGAACATCCCTTCGGTGGCTCCTGGGGCTACCAGGTCACGTCCTACTACGCGCCCACGTCACGCTTCGGGACGCCGGACGACTTCCGGTACCTCGTCGACACCCTGCACGCGGCGGGCATCGGCGTCATCGTCGACTGGGTGCCGGCGCACTTCCCCAAGGACGAGTGGGCACTTGCCCGCTTCGACGGCACGCCGCTGTACGAGCACGCCGATCCGCTCCGCGGTGAGCATCCGGACTGGGGGACGTTCGTCTTCGACTTCGGCCGTCACGAGGTGCGCAACTTCCTGGTCGCCAATGCGACCTTCTGGCTCGAGGAGTTCCACGTCGACGGTCTGCGCGTCGACGCGGTGGCCTCGATGCTGTACCTCGACTACTCCCGCAACCCCGGCCAGTGGCGGCCGAACGTCCACGGTGGCCGCGAGAACCTCGAGGCGATCGCCTTCATCCAGGAGACGAACGCCACGGCGTATCGCCGGACGCCCGGCGTGATGCTCATCGCCGAGGAGTCCACGGCATGGCCCGGAGTCACCACACCCACCGATCACGGGGGACTGGGCTTCGGGCTGAAGTGGAACATGGGATGGATGAACGACACCCTGCGCTATCTCGCAGAGGAGCCGATCAACCGCAAGTACCACCATCACGAGGCCACGTCCTCGATGGTCTACGCCTACTCGGAGCGGTTCATCCTGCCCATCAGCCACGACGAGGTCGTCCACGGCAAGGGCTCGCTCCTGGCGAAGATGCCTGGAGACCGCTGGCAGCAACGCGCTGGGGTCCGCGCTCTCCTCGCGTACCAGTGGTCCCACCCGGGGAAGCAGCTGCTCTTCATGGGCTCCGAGTTCGGTCAGCCCGACGAATGGGCCGAGTCCCGCGGTCTGGACTGGCATCTCCTCGATGATGACGGCCACGCCGGCATCCATCGCCTCACACGAGATCTCAACGCCGTGTACCGTGCACTGCCTGCGCTCTGGGCCCTCGACCACGACCCGGCAGGGTTCGAGTGGATCGACTCCCAGGACGCGAACCACAACGTCCTCGCGTACCTCCGCAAGGACGGCACGGGTCAACACGTCGCGGTCGTGGTCAACTTCGCCGGCACCCCTCACGAGGGGTACCAACTCGCCCTCCCGCTTGGCGGCACGTGGACCGAGGTCCTCAACACGGATGCCGAGGCGTACGGAGGCTCCGGCGTCGGCAATCTCGGCACTGTGCATGCCGTTGCGGTGCCTCGCTACGGTCGCCCGTTCTCGGCGACCCTCCGGGTGCCACCGCTCGGCGCCGTCTACCTCCGTCATGACGGCGACTGACGGCCCACAGCACCGTTCGCCCGCCGTCGGCCCGCGCTCCCTCTGGGGTCGGGCCGACTGTCGATCCCCGCGCCACGGAACCACCACGGAGCACGACTGGCACAGCGTCAGTCCCCGTAGCCGGCTGGTGCGGAAACAGAAATAGCCACCCCGTGGGGTGGCTATTTCTGAATGGTGTCCGGCGGCGTCCTACTCTCCCACACAGTCTCCCGTGCAGTACCATCGGCGCTGAAGGGCTTAGCTTCCGGGTTCGGAATGGGACCGGGCGTTTCCCCTTCGCTATGACCGCCGTAACTCTATGGAGATATTCATTCGCGGTTCGCGATCGTATCTCGAGAACCGCACAGTGGACGCGTAGCACCTTGAAAGGTGTGTCAAGTTGTCGGCAAATTAGTACCGGTCAGCTGCGTGAGTCGTTAGTCCTCACTTCCACATCCGGCCTATCAACCCAGTGGTCTCGCTGGGTGCCTCTCGGGGTCAAGCCCCATGGAAACCTCATCTCGAAGCAGGCTTCCCGCTTAGATGCTTTCAGCGGTTATCCCTTCCGAACGTAGCTAACCAGCCGTGCTCCTGGCGGAACAACTGGCACACCAGAGGTTCGTCCGTCCCGGTCCTCTCGTACTAGGGACAGCCCTTCTCAAGTTTCCTGCGCGCGCAGCGGATAGGGACCGAACTGTCTCACGACGTTCTAAACCCAGCTCGCGTACCGCTTTAATGGGCGAACAGCCCAACCCTTGGGACCTACTCCAGCCCCAGGATGCGACGAGCCGACATCGAGGTGCCAAACCATGCCGTCGATATGGACTCTTGGGCAAGATCAGCCTGTTATCCCCGGGGTACCTTTTATCCGTTGAGCGACGGCGCTTCCACAAGCCACCGCCGGATCACTAGTTCCGACTTTCGTCCCTGCTCGACCTGTCAGTCTCACAGTCAAGCTCCCTTGTGCACTTGCACTCGCCACCTGATTGCCAACCAGGCTGAGGGAACCTTTGAGCGCCTCCGTTACATTTTAGGAGGCAACCGCCCCAGTTAAACTACCCACCAGGCACTGTCCCTGGTCCGGATTACGGACCGAAGTTAGATATCCAGAGCGACCAGAGTGGTATTTCAACGTTGACTCCACCGACACTGGCGTGCCGACTTCACAGTCTCCCACCTATCCTACACAAGCCGCACCGAACACCAATACCAAGCTATAGTAAAGGTCCCGGGGTCTTTCCGTCCTGCTGCGCGTAACGAGCATCTTTACTCGTAGTGCAATTTCGCCGAGTTCACGGTTGAGACAGCGGAGAAGTCGTTACGCCATTCGTGCAGGTCGGAACTTACCCGACAAGGAATTTCGCTACCTTAGGATGGTTATAGTTACCACCGCCGTTTACTGGGGCTTAAATTCTGAGCTTCGCCTTGCGGCTGACCCGTCCTCTTAACCTTCCAGCACCGGGCAGGCGTCAGTCCGTATACATCGTCTTGCGACTTCGCACGGACCTGTGTTTTTAGTAAACAGTCGCTTCTCCCTGGTCTCTGCGGCCCTCAAACGCTCCCCCAGCAAGTGGGTTCACGCCTCAGGCCCCCCTTCTCCCGAAGTTACGGGGGTATTTTGCCGAGTTCCTTAACCATGATTCTCTCGATCGCCTTAGTATTCTCTACCTGACCACCTGAGTCGGTTTAGGGTACGGGCGGCTAGAACCTCGCGTCGAGGCTTTTCTTGGCAGCATAGGATCACCCAATATCGCGCATTCGCGCTCACCATCAGCTCTCAGGATATGTGAGAGGCGGATTTGCCTACCTCTCTCCCTACAGCCTTGAACGTGGACAACCACCGCCACGCTGGGCTACCTTCCTGCGTCACCCCTGTTAATACGCTTACCTACTACCAGCTCGGGTCGCGCGCTCCACCATCACCGTCCCCGAAGGGACATACGGACAGCTTCAGGCGCTTAGCATCACCGGGTTCGGCATGGGCGGTTCTTCGCCGGTACGGGAATATCAACCCGTTGTCCATCGACTACGCCTGTCGGCCTCGCCTTAGGTCCCGACTTACCCAGGGCGGATTAGCCTGGCCCTGGAACCCTTGGTCATTCGGCGGACGGGTTTCTCACCCGTCTTTCGCTACTCATGCCTGCATTCTCACTCGTGTGGGCTCCACCACTGGGTCACCCCGCAGCTTCACTGCCCACACGACGCTCCCCTACCCATCCACGCACCTGGACCGAAGTCAGGTTAATGCGTGAATGCCACAGCTTCGGCGGTATGCTTGAGCCCCGCTACATTGTCGGCGCGGAATCACTTGACCAGTGAGCTATTACGCACTCTTTCAAGGGTGGCTGCTTCTAAGCCAACCTCCTGGTTGTCTGTGCAACTCCACATCCTTTCCCACTTAGCATACGCTTAGGGGCCTTAGCTGGTGGTCTGGGCTGTTTCCCTCTCGACTACGGAGCTTATCCCCCGCAGTCTCACTGCCACGCTCTCACTTACCGGCATTCGGAGTTTGGCTAACGTCAGTAACCTTGTAGGGCCCATCGGCTATCCAGTAGCTCTACCTCCGGCAAGAAACACGTGACGCTGCACCTAAATGCATTTCGGGGAGAACCAGCTATCACGGAGTTTGATTGGCCTTTCACCCCTAACCACAGGTCATCCCCTCGGTTTTCAACCCAAGTGGGTTCGGTCCTCCACGCGGTCTTACCCGCGCTTCAACCTGCCCATGGCTAGATCACTCCGCTTCGGGTCTAGAGCACGCGACTGAATCGCCCTATTCGGACTCGCTTTCGCTACGGCTTCCCCACACGGGTTAACCTCGCCACGTACCACTAACTCGCAGGCTCATTCTTCAAAAGGCACGCTGTCACCCCTGCTAGGGAGGCTCCAACGGTTTGTAGGCACACGGTTTCAGGTACTATTTCACTCCCCTCCCGGGGTACTTTTCACCTTTCCCTCACGGTACTTGTCCGCTATCGGTCACTAGGTAGTATTTAGGCTTACACAGTGGTCTGTGCGGATTCACACGAGATTTCTCGGGTCCCGTGCTACTTGGGATCCCCCTCGGGAGGCCACGCCATTTCGTCTACGGGGGTCACACCCTCTGTGCCGGGCCTTTCAATGCCCTTCGACTATGACGCGACTTTCTGACTCCCTGTCGACTCGGCAGAATCAACTGAAAGGTCCCACAACCCCGATCACGCAACGCCTGCCGGCTATCACACGCCATCGGTTTGGCCTCTTCCGCTTTCGCTCGCCACTACTCACGGAATATCTCTTCCTGTCGGTACTGAGATGTTTCACTTCCCGACGTTCCCTCCACACACCCTATATATTCAGGTGCGGGTCACTGGACATGACTCCAGCGGGGTTTCCCCATTCGGACATCCTCGGATCACGGTTCGTTTGCCAACTCCCCGAGGCTTATCGCAGGCTACAACGTCCTTCTTCGGCTCCTAGTGCCAAGGCATCCACCCTGTGCCCTTAAAAACTTGCCACAAAAATCTTACAAAGATGCTCGCGTCCACTGTGCAGTTCTCAAGCTACGAGCGGACCGTGCGATCCCCGGCGCCTGACCCAACCCCCAAAGGAGCCGAACCGGTTCACCCGGACCACGCACACCCGCGCAGCCACCCACCCCAACCCCGAAGGACCGAAGCAGATCGCCCCGAGCAACCCTGCGTCCCCCACCCGGGGAACAGCCGGATCCCTCAGGACCCAACAGCGTGCCAGACCACACCCACCACCCACCCAGGTTCCACCCGCACCCCCGAAGAGACACGACGTACTACCAGACAAGCGCTACGCGCAGCCATAGTTGATGTTCCACCCTTGAGCACCACCCCCGACACATACGGCCGAGGCATGGGCCTGGACACACGCAACCAGTGCGCATGCCAGAGCTCCTTAGAAAGGAGGTGATCCAGCCGCACCTTCCGGTACGGCTACCTTGTTACGACTTAGTCCCAATCGCCAGTCCCACCTTCGACGGCTCCCCCCTCAAGAGGTTGGGCCACCGGCTTCGGGTGTTACCGACTTTCGTGACTTGACGGGCGGTGTGTACAAGGCCCGGGAACGTATTCACCGCAGCGTTGCTGATCTGCGATTACTAGCGACTCCGACTTCATGGGGTCGAGTTGCAGACCCCAATCCGAACTGAGACCGGCTTTTTGGGATTCGCTCCACCTTGCGGTATCGCAGCCCTTTGTACCGGCCATTGTAGCATGCGTGAAGCCCAAGACATAAGGGGCATGATGATTTGACGTCATCCCCACCTTCCTCCGAGTTGACCCCGGCAGTCTCCTACGAGTCCCCACCATAACGTGCTGGCAACATAGGACGAGGGTTGCGCTCGTTGCGGGACTTAACCCAACATCTCACGACACGAGCTGACGACAACCATGCACCACCTGTACACCGACCTTGCGGGGAGCACATCTCTGCACTTTTCCGGTGTATGTCAAGCCTTGGTAAGGTTCTTCGCGTTGCATCGAATTAATCCGCATGCTCCGCCGCTTGTGCGGGCCCCCGTCAATTCCTTTGAGTTTTAGCCTTGCGGCCGTACTCCCCAGGCGGGGCACTTAATGCGTTTGCTGCGGCACGGAACTCGTGGAATGAGCCCCACACCTAGTGCCCAACGTTTACGGCATGGACTACCAGGGTATCTAATCCTGTTCGCTCCCCATGCTTTCGCTCCTCAGCGTCAGTTGCGGCCCAGTGACCTGCCTTCGCCATCGGTGTTCCTCCTGATATCTGCGCATTCCACCGCTACACCAGGAATTCCAGTCACCCCTACCGCACTCTAGTCTGCCCGTACCCACTGCAAGCCCGAGGTTGAGCCTCAGGATTTCACAGCAGACGCGACAAACCGCCTACGAGCTCTTTACGCCCAATAATTCCGGACAACGCTTGCGCCCTACGTATTACCGCGGCTGCTGGCACGTAGTTAGCCGGCGCTTCTTCTGCAGGTACCGTCACTTTCGCTTCTTCCCTGCTGAAAGGGGTTTACAACCCGAAGGCCTTCATCCCCCACGCGGCGTCGCTGCATCAGGCTTTCGCCCATTGTGCAATATTCCCCACTGCTGCCTCCCGTAGGAGTCTGGGCCGTATCTCAGTCCCAGTGTGGCCGGTCGCCCTCTCAGGCCGGCTACCCGTCGTCGCCTTGGTAGGCCATTACCCCACCAACAAGCTGATAGGCCGCGAGTCCATCCCAGACCAATAAATCTTTCCAGACGCTCCACATGCGTGGACGTCTCATATCCGGTATTAGCCGTCGTTTCCCACGGTTATCCCAGAGTCAGGGGCAGGTTACTCACGTGTTACTCACCCGTTCGCCACTGATCAGACAGGGCAAGCCCCATCATCACCGTTCGACTTGCATGTGTTAAGCACGCCGCCAGCGTTCGTCCTGAGCCAGGATCAAACTCTCCGTAAATGTCTATCAGTCACCCCACACCCGAAGACGCGAGGAAACAAACACACGAAGAAGCCCCCCAGGAACAACCCCAGGAGACCATTCAATCTGGCAAGAAGCACACCTGCCCACGGGATGGACAAGCACACTCCCAACCAACACCCACTCCCCCCACACACACCCCGCACAACACGAGACACGCGCAAGAAAAGCAAGCAATTGGCATCAACTACTTGGCACACTGTTGAGTTCTCAAAGATCCGACGCGCACCGTTCTTGGCTCTTCAGCCTGTCTCGGGGCAACCGTTCTAACTTAGCGGAGCGTCTTCCCGCCGTCAAATCCCTTGCGAGATCCTGCAGCGAGTCCGGCTCCTCTGCCTGGACACGCACCGACGAGAGCGACAGAGTCGCTCTGTGGTGTGAACCAGGGGGTGGCCACCCGCGGGACCAGCCATCCTTCAGCGCTGAGCGCTTCCGGTGTCCGTTCCTCCCTGCCGGGCGACATCGAGAACACTACGTGCGAGGCCAGGCACCGTCAAATCCGCATCGGCGCCGGCCCGATCGGCTCAGTACAGGGCGTTCGCAAGCGCCCGTCGTGCACTCACAACACGCGGATCCGAGCCTCCGACCACGTCGAAGAGTTCCACGAGGCGCATCCGCAGGGTCTCTTTGTCCGCCGCCGCCGACCGTGCCACCAGCGTCGTCAGCCGGACGAACGCCTCCTCCACGTGCCCCTCGAGGACGTCGACGTCCGCCGCCTCGAGCTGCGCGGTCAGATCCGTCGGTGACGCGCCCGCTCGTGCACGCACCGCGGCCGGGTCCAGATCGCGGGTCCGGTCCATCAGGCGCACCTGCGCCAACCCCTCGCGCGCGAGGTCGTCACGCGGGTTCTCCCGGAGCGCCTGCTCGTACGCCGCGATGGCCGCCGGAAGGTCGTCCCGTTCGATGGCGTCGTACGCCGCCTGGTGCAACGGCGGGAGAGGCGGCTCGGCCTCCTCCTCGGGTGCGCTCTCTGCCACCGGCCCCGCAGGCGCGACACCGGTGATGCCGTTGGTCGCCGCGGCCTGCAGGAGCTGCCCGATGAGCCCGACGAGCTGCTCAGCGGTCGCCACGCCCTGGAACAGCGGGATCGGTTGACCTGCCAGCAGGGCTACTACTGCGGGGACGCCCTGGACCTGGAACGCGGCCGCGATCTGGGGTTCCGCATCGACGTCGACCCGGACCAGCTGGACCGCACCGGCCTTGGCCTCGACCACGCGTCCCAGGTCACGTGCCAGCTCGATCGACGGGGCGCTGCGCCGCGACCACAGCAGGACGACGACGGGGTACGTCGTCGACGCCTGGACCGCGTCCCCGAACGACGCCGTCGTGACGTCCACGGTGTAGCCACCTGCAGCCGGCAGCCCGCCGGGCTCGCCGGGGGCCGGTGCCGGCGGGGTCTGGAGCGCTGAGAGATCGATCGCGCCCCGGACGTCAAGCTGCGGTCGCGGTGCAGACGGTTGGCTCACGGTGATCCTCCGGTGCGAAGTCTGTCGTCGATGAGAGTCGTGCCTGAAGCTGTCGGGTGCTCGGCAGCCGTCGCGTGGTCACTGCGCGACCACCGAGACTCGCTGGTGCTCGGCGGCGAGCACCGTCACCCGCTGCCCGGAGCCGCTCGGCGGGACGTAGAACGCCACCGTGTCGGACCAGGTGATCGTCTCGCTCTGCTTCACCGCACTTGTCCCCGCGAGTGCAGCCTCGGTCGCGCCGAGCGTGAAGCTGGCGCCCGCGACGGTGACCTTCGCGGTCGTGAGCGTCGTGATGCCTGCGACCACCAGCGCCCCACCGTCCGCGGTCCCCATCGACACGAGCTCGCCCGGCGCCACCGCGTACGAGTCCGCGACCGTTCCGACCTGAGCGAGGCCCTGCTGGAGCAGCGCCAAGGAGCTCGCTAGCCCGTTGCGGTACTCGTCGGGCTCGAACTCGTCGGCGTACGCCGATGCCGTCCCGTTCGTCAGGACGTCGACGTAGTGGGCGACGACGTCCTGAGGGGCCGCGACCAGGCCCGGCGCGTCCGGCGCCAGTGGCGGGCTCCCGATCGCTGGGTCTGCCGTCCGCGGCATCTTCACCCCGGCGAGCAGGCGCGCCCACCCCCACAGCTTGTACTGCGCGCGTGGACTGTCCTGACGAAGGACCAGGAGGCGCGGGCTCTGGAGGTTGTCCGGCTGCACCGTGACCACGAGATCGTTCCGCGGCCACGTCGTCGTCTGCGGCGTGATGAGCGCCTGCGCGGTCATCGGGAGCATCGTCGGCACGCGCACGCCCCCGGTCCCGAGATCCAGTTTGTACTCCGCCGAACGGATCGCGAGAGCGGGGCCGGACAGTCGTGAACCGAGAGCGACGTCCGAGAGGTTGGCGTCCCCCGCCGCGAGCACCGTCTTGATCGAGTTGAGCACAGCGGTCGACTGCGCCACCGACAGGACCGGCGGCGGGACCGCGGGGACCGGGTCCGGCCGTGCGGCCGGGAGGTTCGGTGCGCACCCGACGACGGTCAGCGCGACCGCGAGGGCCAGCGCGGGGGCTCGCAGTCGAGCGATCCGCCTCCCCGCACGAGCACGAGCGGCGGACAGGACGTGCACCGCACCACGTGACGAGCTCACTGTTGTCCCCCGTTCCCCGTGTCGTCCGTCGTCGCACCCGGAGCCGCGTCACGCTGGGAACCGGTCCCCTCGATGCCCGGGAAGCCCCAGGCCCGTCGCCAGGCGTCGGCGCGAGCACCGGCCGACGGGTTCTCCGGCACGGCCGGTGCCTCCGCAACCGGACCAGCGGCATCGGCAGCCGGCCGCTCAGCGGGCTCGACGTCCGGGGTCTGATGCGTGACGGGTGTCCCCGCCGCCACGTCGGGTTCCTGCGGCGGCACCGCGCGTCGCTCCCGCCGCCACCGGCGGCTCACCGGATGATCGACATGAGCCTCGCCGTCCTGCCGGTCGGGGTCGTTGGCGGAGGCGCCCGCCACACCCGGCGCGGGCTCCACGGGGCTTCCGTCGACGGCACCGGACCGCGCGCCGCCGCTCGCACCGGGCGAGCCCACAGCGCCAGGACGGTCGGCCGCCGGGGTCTCTGCGATCGGATCCCACGAGCGTGGTGCGGCCGTGGCGGGCTCGGCCGGCGTCGGCACCCCTGCTCCTGCTGCGGTCCCGGCAACGATCTCGGTCACGGGCTCGTCGGTCTGGTCGTCGGGTCCGCGCCTCCTCAACGAGAGCTTCGGCACGACGATCGGCACCGGCGCCGTCCGCTCGCGCTCACGCAGCTGTCGACGAGTGAGTGGCGCACCTGCCTCGTCGCCACCGGCCGGCGGCGCATCCGCGGGCGCGTCGGTGCCACGACCGCGGCCACCGTCACCCGAGCCCGACGCACCGACCGTGACGAGCTCGCCGGTCTCGATCGCGTTCCAGGTGACCGCCAGCCCGCCACGCGACCGCATCAGCCCACGCAGGAACAACCACAGCGCAACGACGACCAGGAGCGAGCCAGCGACGACGCCCGGCACCAGCCACGGCGTGCGCACGGTCTGCGGCCAGGCCAGCTGAACCGTCGGCGGGGCGGCATCCGCGCCGGTCGACGCGACGAGGAGCATCCATCGCCCTTGCTCGGTCGGCCAGGTGAGCGTCGCGTGACCGGCACCCGTCGCCTGGGCGATCCACATGTCCGAGCCCGCCGGATCCGGCGCGGGCCCGGGCGCGGTCGTCCCCGCAGTGCCGGCTGCCGGTGCCGACGCGCTCGCCGTCGGCGCCGACGCATCGGCGGCGGGCGCGCTCGCCGTCGAGGACGCTGTCGGGGAGCTGCCGGACGAGGTCGCCGGTCCGCTCGCCGTCGGTGCCACGGACGTCGGTGCAGCCGATGCGGTGGCGAGCGTGTGCCAGCTCGACAGCCCGGTCACGTGCGTGACGCGGTCCGACCCGACCCAGCCGTTGACGTCCGTGTCGCGACCGATCGCGACCACGACCGTGCCCGGGGCGCTCGCCGTCACCGTCACCGGATGACCGGCGAGGGAGAGGACGCCAGGATCGGTCACCAGGAGCGTCGTGCCGGCCTCCGCCGTGGCCCTCGCGACCAGGACGTCGTCGGCGCGCCAGACCGTCGCCGAGGCGATTCCGAGCGCGATCAGCACCGCTCCCAGGACGCCCAGGACGAGGACGGTCAGTCGTTGTCGCACACACGATCCTTCTCTGAGGGGACGATCAAGGATAGGCGAGCGGGTGAGCTGCGGCAGCCAGACGATCGCTCCGCACCGCTTCCCGGCGCCCTATATCCTGGGCTGCGGACAACTCGCCGGTCGGCAGGTCGTGACGCCCGACGGCATTGATGCGTTCGACGCCAGGCGGCGTCCAGGAGGTTGTTGTGCCCGAAGACCGCTCGCTGTTCCCTGTCGTCATGCGTGGCTACGACCGTACGCAGGTCGACGCCAGGCTCGAGGCGCTCGAGAAGGCGCTCGCCGACGCCCGCACGCAGGTCGAACAGCTCGACGCGAAGACCCTGCAGGTGTCCGGTGAGCTCTCCGAGGCGCACCGCCAGCTCCGCGAGGCCGAACGGCCGACCTACTCCGGGCTCGGCTCCCGGATCGAACAGCTGCTCCGCTCCGCAGAGGAGCAGTCGTCCGACGTGGTCGCGCAGGCCAACGCACAGGCCTCCGACGCTCTCGCGCGGGCCAAGCTCGCGGCCGGACAGCTGCGCGCACGGGCGGAGAACGAGGTCGCCGAGCTCTTGGCCACCGCTCGGCGTGAGGCCGAAGAGGTGCGCAGCTCGGCCGCGTCCGAGGCAGAGAGCACGCTGATGTCTGCCGAGCGCCGTGCCGAGGAGCTGGTGAGCTCAGCGGAGCGTGAGGCCGCCCGCATCCAGAGCGCCATCACGACCGAGGAGAGCGAGCGTCGCACCGGCCTCGAGCGCGAGCTGGGGACCTTGCGAGCGACCGTCGAGCGCGAGAGCACCGAGCTCCGCGTCAGCACCGAGCGCGCCGCCGCCGAGCTCCGCGCGACGACCGAGGCCGAGACCTCGGCGCAGCGCGAGGAGGCCGAGCGCTACGCGCAGGACCTGCGTCAGTCCGCCGACGCCGACACCACGGCCCTGCGTCAGCGCGTCGAGGCGGAGCTGGCAGCGATGCGGTCCGACGCCGAGAAGTACGCCGCGATGACCCGCTCGGTCGCCGCCGCCGAGGTCGCCGACGCCCGTCAGATCGTCGCAGCCGAGACGACGTCTCTGCGGGCCCAGGCACAGGAGTACGCCGACAACCTCACGGCGACCGCCGAGCGCGAGGCAGCGGCCAGCCGCCACCGCGCGATGACCGAGGCCGCAGCCCTCCGGACCGAGGCAGACCAGTACGCCGCGTTCGTCCGGGCGACGGCAGATCGCGAGACCGCCGAGCTGCGCACCGCGGTCGCGGACGAGGCAGCGGCTCAGCGTGCCCAGCTCGACCAGGAGATCTCGACCACTCGCGAGGAGGCGGAGCAGTACGTCGCCGAGCTGCGCGCGACCGCCGAACGTGAGACGACCGAGCTGCGCGAGCGTGCCGCGCACGAGACCGACCACCTTCGGGCGACGACAGAACGGGAGACCTCCGAGGCGAGGGACCTCGCCGAGCGGGAGACCTCCGAGCAGCGGGCCACGGCAGATCGGGAGGTCACCGAGCTCCGTGAGAGCACCCGGCTCGAGGTGGAGCGCCAGCTCACCGAAGCGAACCGCACCGCCGCAGAGACGGTCTCGTCGGCGAAGGCGCGGAGCGACGCCCTGCTGCAGCAGGCGCAGCAGGCGCTCGCCGACGCCGAGGTCGACATCGCCTCCCGGCGCGAGGCGGCTGAACGTGCGGACGCCGAACGGCACGAGACGGCCCGGGTGGAGACCGAGCGGCTCGTGCGCGACGCCGAGGCGCACGCCGCCGAGGCCGAGCAGCGCGTCGCCAAGGCCCTCGAGCAGGCCGAGAAGATCCGGTCCGACGCCGATGCCCACGCCAAGGAGCTGCTCTCGAACGCCCGCCGGAACGCCGACCGGGTGGTCGCCGAGGCACGCGAGCACGCCGAGAAGACACTGTCCGAGTCGATGACCGAGGCGGAACGGGAGCGGACCACGGCACAGCGGCAGGTCGAGGACCTCAACCGCCAGCGCGAGTCGATCACGTCCTACCTCGACGAGCTGCGACACCTCCTCGGCAACGACCCGGTGCCGAACCGGTCGGTCCTGGAACGCGCCGAGAAGGCCGAGGCGGAGTTCGCAGCCGCCAGCAAGGCCCCGGCGCCTGCCCGGACCAGCCCGAAGGCCGCCGCACGCCCCCAGCAGCCCGTCGGGGCGGCCGCGTCGTCGAGCCCGTCGCGCCCGAAGGGTCGCCCTGCCCCGGTGTCTGCCGCCGCAGCGGCACAGGCCCAGGCTCTCGACGCCGAGACCGACCGTGCCGACGACGAGACCGCGCCCGACGACGTGCAGCCGACCGGTGCCGTGACCACACCCGTGGCTGACGGCCCCGGCGACACCGAGTCGAGCGACGAGCAGACGACCGAGGTGGATCAGGCGCCTGAGCAGGAGAGCCCGACCGACGAGGCGCCGTCGGCCGATGCAGCGGCGACGACCGAGCAGGCCTGACGTGCCCGTCCGACCGACGACGGCGGGGGTCCGGGTTGGCTGCCGGCTCTGACGGCACGGCGTGGCGGGAGAACCGCCGGGCCACGACCTCCGCGCACCACGCCGCTCTCGAGCGACGTCGCGCCGCGGAGTCCGGCCGGGCCCGCGCGCTGCTCGCCGACTTCGTCCGGGAGGCGCTCGAGCTCGGCCCGGCGCCGGTGCCGCTCCGTGCCCAGGGCACCGATGGACGCCACCGCTACCGCACCTCGCTCACCGGCTGGTACCTCAAGCGGAACGAGAGCCTCGCCGTCGGGACCGACGGCGAGTTCTACGTGTTGTCGGTGCCGCCGTCGGTCTCGGCCTGGCTCCGCGGCGCGATCCTCACGCCGAGCGACCCGCCGCTCGTCCTGGGCGCCGGCGGGCGTGACGGCGAGTCGATCGAGCTCTCCGTGGCGCTCGACCGCATCCGCAGCCGCCGTCCGGACTGACCGAGGCGACCGAGGCGACCGAGGCGACCGAGGCGACCGAGGCGACCGAGGCGACCGAGGCGACCGAGGCGACCGAGGCGACCGAGGCGACCGAGCACGCTCTCAGTCGGACGGCTCTGCCCTGCTGTCGACGCGCGCTGCGAGATCCGCGAGCGCGTCCGCGACCGATCCCGGTCTCTCGACGGCGGTCATGTGCCCTGCGTGAGGCACGACGACGAGGACCGATCCCGCGAGGTCCTCGTGCAGCGTCCGTGCCGTCTCGACCGGGGTCACCGTGTCCTCGTCACCGACGATCACCAGCGCGGGCCCGGCGAAGCTCCGCA
Organism: Cellulomonas sp. P24; assembly: GCF_024704385.1. NCBI lineage: Bacteria > Bacillati > Actinomycetota > Actinomycetes > Micrococcales > Cellulomonadaceae > Cellulomonas > Cellulomonas sp. P24. The sequence continues at coordinate 3,408,516 of NZ_JAJDFX010000002.1, read as the reverse complement.
GCACCGACGTGCGGTCCGGCCGTGCGGCCATCGCCCGTTGGGACCACGCCACGCCGTCCGGCGACTGGTCGTCGATCCAGGCCCGCAGGCGATCCACGAGATCGTGGCGGGTCGTCCTGCTGGTCTCGCCGAGCAACGACGTCGCCATCGGCCGCACGGCCTCGACGTCGGACTCGCGGATCACGGTGTCGGCGATCCTCAGCCGATTGGCGACGGCCTCCGCGCCGTCCGCCTCCGCCCGGGTGTCGAGCAGGGCCAGACCCGCGACGAGCTCCGGGTGGCGCTCCAGGAGCGCCATCGCGACGTACCCACCCATCGACAGGCCCGCGACGACCGCTCGCTCCGTCCCGTGTCGCTGCAGCGTGAGCCAGACGGCCTCGGCCGCTGCCTCGAGCGACGGGGACTGCGGAACCTCGACACCGGCCGCGCGCACGCCGGACGCGACGTCCTCGCCCGTCGGCGATCCCCCGAGACCGGGGAGGTCGATGGCGAGCACCTCTCGGCCCGACGGGAGCAGGGCCGCGACCTCGTCCCACATGCGGCCGTCGAGCGGGAAGCCGTGCAGCAGGACGAGCGGGACCGCCCCGCTGCCGAGGTCGTCGGGGCGAAGCCGGTGCACGGCGAGCAGGTCGTCAGGGATCACAGCGGGACTCCGATCGGTCAACGGGTCTGGTCGTCGGCGTCCGCCGTCGCGACCGGGCCGTCCCAGGTCACGGGCAGCGGGACGGGGATGTCAGGAACGACGTGCGCGACGATCTCGTCGAGGACCCGCCGGACCGCGCCCTCACCGACCCACAGGTGCTTGGCTCCGTCGACGCCGATCACCTCGGCCTGGTGCACGCGCGCGAACCTCTCACGGGCCTCGGCCGGACGCAGGTAGTCGTCGAACTCGGGGACCAGGGCAACGAGCGGTCTGCCGAACGTGTCCCACGCCGCCAGGTCCTCTTCTCCGGCGCGACGAAGAGGAGGCGAGAGCAGGATCGCCCCGTCGACGGCCGGGTCGTGACCGTGCATCAGAGCGAGCTCCGTCCCGAACGACCAGCCGACGAGCCAGCGGTGCGGCAGGTCGTGGAACTCCGCGAACTCGATCGCCGCGGCCACGTCGAAGCGTTCGGCGTCGCCGCCGTCGAATGCTCCCTCGCTGGTGCCTCGCGGGCTCGACGTGCCGCGCGTGTTGAACCGGAGAACCGCGAGGTCGGCGAGTGCGGGCAGTCGCCACGCCGCCTTCCGGAGGACGTGCGAGTCCATGTACCCGCCGTGGGTCGGCAGCGGGTGCAGGGTGATGAGCGTCGCGACCGGGGCACGCTCGGCGGGGAGGGAGAGCTCACCCACGAGGGTCAGCCCGTCTGCCGTGTGCAGCTCGATGTCGGTACGGCGGGCAGGCAGGATCGTCATCGACCGGATCTCGGCGGGAGAGGTGCTCACGGTCCGAGCCTAACGAGGCTCCGAGACCGTCGGTCGTTCCTCGCCGTCGCCCGAACGGATCAGCGACGCCGCGCCCGGGCCTCCCAGCAGGCCGGGTGCCAGTGCCGGCGGTCCTCGAGCGCGGCGACCGGACCGAGGAGACCGTCTGCCTGCCATGCGACGACGTGCGTCAGGCCGGCGGGGATGACCTGCCGGCACCCGGGGCACGTGTACGACTTGTCCGACCCCCGCACGCGCTGCACGGTCCACTCGCCGTCCGGCGCGCTCTCGCTGCGGCGGCCCCCGAGAGCTCGGTCGAGGTCGAGCGGAGGCGGCGGTCCGAGCTGACGTCGGCGCGAGGGTCGCTTGCTGGGCACGGTGACCATTCTCCCCCGTGGGTGACGGGCGGACGGGCCGGCTACCGGCCGTCCGCCCGCGGCCTCACCCCAGGGTCGGGGCGATCTCGACCGGCGGGACGCTCCCGGTCCGCAGGAGCTCGCGGTACCAGTACGCCGAGTCCTTCCACGTGCGCTCGAGGGTGTCGTAGTCGACCCGCACGATCCCGAACCGGCGGTCGTAACCCCAGGCCCACTCGAAGTTGTCGAGCAACGACCACACGAAGTACCCGCGCACGTCGACGCCCGCCTCGAGCGCCTGACCGACGGCATCGATGTGATCGTGCAGGTAGGCGACGCGATCGGCGTCGTGGACACGACCGTCGGCGCTGACCTCGTCCGCGAAGGCGGCGCCGTTCTCGGTGATGACCAGCGGCTGGTCCGGGTACGACGCGTGCAGCGAGCCCAGGAGGTCGACCAGTCCCTGCGGGTCGATGTTCCAGCCCATCGCCGTGTAGGGGCCGGGCACCTCGACGAACTCGAGGTCGTCGGCACCGACCCATGGCGATCCGGCCGAGGCCTTGTGACCGTCGGCCTGCTGGCGCGGGCCGTCGCCGGCGTAACGACGGACCTTCTGCGTCGCGTAGTAGTTCACGCCCAGCAGATCGATCGGGATCCTGATCGCGTCCGTGTCGCCGTCCTGCACGAACGACCAGTCCGTGAGGTGGGCGGTGTCGGCGAGCAGGTCGTCCGGGTAGTAGCCGTCGAGCAGCGGGTTGAGGAAGGCGCGGTTCGCGACGGCGTCCGCACGACGCACCTGGTCCAGGTCGGCCTCGGACGTCGGGTCCTCCGGGTACATCACGTGCAGGTTCAGCGTGATCGAGACCGGCGTCGTCTCGCCGAGCTCGGCCCGGATCGCCGAACCCGCGAGCCCGTGCCCGAGGTTGAGGTGGTGCACCGCGGCGAGAGAGGCCGCCGCATCTGTCCGGCCCGGTGCGTGCACACCGCTCGCGTAGCCGAGGTACGCCGAGCACCACGGCTCGTTCAGCGTGGTCCACAGCGAGATGCGATCTCCGAGCGCACGCGCCATCTCGGCCGCGTAGTCGGCGAACCGGTGTGCGGTGTCGCGGGCCGGCCAGCCGCCGGCGTCCTCGAGGGCCTGCGGCAGGTCCCAGTGGTAGAGCGTGGCCACCGGTGCGATCCCTGCGTCGATCAGCTGGTCGACCAGACGCGAGTAGAAGTCCACCCCCTTCTGGTTGACCGCTCCCGAGCCCGTCGGCTGGATCCGCGGCCAGGCGATCGAGAACCGGTAGGCCTGCAGGCCGAGCGCCTTCATGGTGGCGACGTCCTCGGTCACGCGGTGGTAGTGGTCGTCCGCCACTGCCCCGGTGTCGCCGTTCAGGACCTTCCCGGGTGTCGCGGAGAACGTGTCCCAGATCGACGGACCGCGACCGTCCTCGGCGACCGCCCCCTCGATCTGGTACGAGGCGGTGGCGGAGCCCCAGAGGAAGCCTGCCGGGAACGTCCGGCCGGAGGTACGTGTGCTCGTCATGCGGGGGATCCTCGTCGTTGTCGTGGGAGCGCTCCCGAGTCGAACGGCGCACCGCCAGGACTCAGGATCGAATCGATACGATACCGCGACTGCGCGTGGCCGTCGAGCCTCCGACGCGCCGTCCGCGCGCGAGGTTCGCTAGAAGAGCCGGGAGTCGACGTCGTCGACCCCACGCATCGCGTCGTAGTCGAGGACAAGACAGCTGATGCCACGATCCTCGGCGAGGACCCGCGCCTGCGGCTTGATCTCCTGGGCCGCGAACACCCCTCGGACGGGTGCCAGGTGAGGATCGCGGTTGAGGAGCGCGAGGTAGCGGGTCAGCTGCTCGACCCCGTCGATGTCGCCGCGCCGCTTGATCTCCACCGCGACCGTGGTACCCGTGGCGTCACGCGCGACGATGTCGACCGGACCGATCGCTGTCGGGAACTCCCTGCGGACCAGTGTCGATCCCGCACCGAGCAGGTCGATCTGTGCGGCGAGCATCTCCTGGAGGTGCGCCTCCACCCCGTCCTTCACCAGGCCCGGGTCGACACCCAGCTCGTGCGCCGAGTCGTGCACGACCTCGTACAGCTCGATCTCGAGCCGGTCGTCGCTCTTGGCATGCTGCACCGTCCACACCTGGCTGACGCCGCGACCGCGGGACTCCTCGTCCGGCTCCACGACGTGGAGGTTGCACGGCGGGCTCATCCAGTTCAGCGGCTTGTACGAGCCGCCGTCGGAGTGCAGGAGCACGCTCCCGTCGGCCTTGACCACCAGCAGCCGCGTGGCGAACGGGAGATGAGCGTTGAGTCGACCGGTGTACCGGGCAGAGCAGCTCGCGATCACCAGACGCAACGGATGTCCTCTTCCTCGTTCGTCGACACCGCCGGTGCCCCGACGGCCCCCACCCTGACGGACGTCAGATGACGCGGTCGCCGGACCGCGGCGGCGCCGACTCCAACCACGACATCATCCCGGCATAGGCGTCAGGAGACATCGCGAGCTCGAACTCGTCGCCGTGGTGGCGGCACCGTACCTCGAAGAGGTCGGGCCGACCCACCGCCTCCATCCCCCGCCGTCCCAGCACCACGAGGTCAGAACGGTCCCACACCAGTGCCGGTCGCGGCGACAGCGACCAGATCCGCCACCAGTCCAGCCGTCCGACCCCGTAGTGCGCGACACCTTGCGACCAGACCAGCGCCTCCGGCCCCGGCGTCGCGCGAGTGCCCCCCACCACCACAGGTCGGACCGCACAGGCGAACGACCCCACCCGCCTGTTGAGCGAGTGCACCCTGGTCAGGCCGAGGACGACGACCACCGCCAGCGCGGCGACAAGGACTCCGAACGAGATCCAGATCGCGGCTTCCGGCACGGACGACCCCGACTCAGCGCGTCGAGGTACCGGCGCCGGAGACGATGATCGCCTCGTCGGCCACCACGGTCACGGTGTCGGAGTCGACCGAGAGGAACCCCCCGTTCACGGTGCCACGGATCGTCGGACCCTCGGCCGGCTTGATGCGGACCTCACCGGCACGCAGCACGGCGAGCAACGGCTCATGACCGACCAGGATCCCGATCTCGCCCTCGACGGTGGGCGCAGTGACCATGGCGGCCTGGCCGGACCAGACACGCCCCTCCGCATCGACGAGCTCAACTTCGAGGTGAGCCACTCGGCCTCCTTGGTCGTGGTGAACGGATCAGCGACAGGTCGACGGCACTCAGATGCCGTACTCCTTCTGGATCCGCGCCCAGTTGCGCTCGAGGTCCTCGAGGCCACCGATGTTGAAGAACGCCTGCTCGGTGATGTGGTCGAACTCGCCGTCGGCGATCTTCGAGAACGCCTCGATGGTCTCCGAGATCGGGACCGTCGAGCCCGGCACGCCGGTGAACTGCTCGGCCATGTAGGTGTTCTGGGAGAGGAACTGCTGGATACGACGCGCCCGGCCGACGACGGTCTTGTCCTCCTCGGACAGCTCGTCGACGCCCAGGATCGCGATGATGTCCTGGAGCTCCTTGTTGCGCTGCAGGATCTGCTTCACGCGCACCGCGGTCTCGTAGTGGTCGCTGCCCACGTAGCGCGGGTCGAGGATGCGCGACGTCGAGGTCAGCGGGTCGACGGCCGGGTACAGACCACGCGAGGCGATCTCACGCGACAGCTCGGTCGTGGCGTCGAGGTGGGCGAAGGTCGTCGCCGGGGCCGGGTCGGTGTAGTCGTCGGCCGGCACGTAGATCGCCTGCAGGGACGTGATCGAGTGCCCACGCGTCGACGTGATGCGCTCCTGGAGCTGGCCCATCTCGTCCGCAAGGTTCGGCTGGTAGCCCACGGCGGACGGCATCCGGCCGAGCAGCGTCGAGACCTCGGAGCCCGCCTGGGTGAACCGGAAGATGTTGTCGATGAACAGCAGGACGTCCTGCTTCTGGACGTCGCGGAAGTACTCGGCCATCGTCAGCGCGGAGAGCGCGACCCGCAGACGCGTGCCCGGCGGCTCGTCCATCTGCCCGAACACGAGGGCGGTCTGCTTGATGACCCCCGACTCGGTCATCTCGTCGATCAGGTCGTTGCCCTCACGGGTCCGCTCCCCGACCCCGGCGAACACCGACACGCCGTTGTGGTTGTTCGCGACGCGGTAGATCATCTCCTGGATGAGGACCGTCTTGCCGACGCCGGCACCGCCGAACAGGCCGATCTTGCCGCCCTCGACGTAGGGCGTGAGCAGGTCGATGACCTTGATCCCCGTCTCGAACATGACGGTCTTGGACTCGAGCTGGTCGAAGGCCGGCGGGCGACGGTGGATCGGCCAGCGCTCGGTGATCTCGATCTTCTCGCCCGGCTTGGCGTTGAGGACGTCGCCGGTCACGTTGAAGACGTGCCCCTTGGTGACGTCGCCCACCGGGACGCTGATCGGGGCGCCGGTGTCGGTGACGAGGGCGCCTCGGACCAGACCGTCGGTCGGCTTGAGCGCGATCGCCCGGATCATCGAGTCGCCGAGGTGCTGCGCGACCTCGAGGGTCATCTTCGACGTCGACTCGCCCTCGCCCTGGGCGGACAGGTCGATCTCGACCGTGAGCGCGTTGTACATCTCCGGGATCGCGTCGGACGGGAACTCGATGTCGACGACCGGGCCGATGACCCGCGCGACGCGGCCCACGCCGCGCCCGCGCTCGTGCTCGACGCCGGCTTCTGTGGCGGTGGCAGTCATGTGTCTCTCGCTTCGCTCGACCGGAGCGTTCCCCGGTGTGTCTGTGCGTGCTGCTGTGGGTGTGTCGCCCGACGGGCGGCGGATGTCATGACGAGGCGAGCGCATCCGCGCCCGACACGATCTCGCTGATCTCTTGGGTGATCTCGGACTGGCGTGCCTGGTTGGCGAGCCGCGTGTACATGCGGATCAGGTCCTCCGCGTTGTCGGTCGCCGTGTGCATCGCCCGCTGACGTGCCGCGAGCTCGGACGCGGCCGCCTCGAGCAGACAGCTGTGGATACGGGTCCGGATGTACCGCGGGAGCAGCGTGTCGAGGACCTCCTCCGCCGACGGCTCGAACTCGTACAGCGGCAGGGCTTCCGCCCCGGGCTCCACGACGCCTTCCACGACCTCGAGCGGGAGCATGCGGATCACCCGCGGCCGCTGCGTGACCATGTTGACGAACTGCGTGTACACGACGTGCAGCTCGCCGACGCCGCCCTCGTCCGCCGGCGCGAGGAACGCCGCCAGCAGCGTGTCCGAGATCTCCTCGGCGATCGCCGCCGTCGGTGCGTCCGAGCTGCCGGTCCACGACCGGACGAGCGGGCGCTCACGGAAGGTGAAGTACGAGACCGCCCGCCGACCCGCCGCGTAGAGGACGATCTCCTTGCCCTCGGCCGTCAACTTCGCCTCGAGCTTCTCCGCCTCCCGGATCGCGCTGGCCGAGTACGCGCCGGCCATCCCGCGGTCGGACGTGATGACGAGGATCGCCACGCGCTTCGTGTCGGTGCGGTCCGACGTGAGCGGGTGGTTGACGTCCGCGTGGGTCGCGACCGCCGAGACCGCGCGCGTGATCGCGCGGGCGTACGGCGTCGCCGCCGTGACGTTCGCCCGCGCGCGACCGATGCGCGAGGCCGCGATCAGCTCCATCGCACGGAAGATCTTCTTCAGCGACTGGGTCGACCGGATCCGCTGCCGGTAGACGCGCTGCTGGCCACCCATGCTCAGACCTTCTTCTGACGGACGATCTGCTCCTGCTCGACCGCGGTCGTCGGCTCGTCCTCGGCCGGGCCGACGAGCGGGGTGCCGTCGCCCTTGAGGAACGTGCCCCGGAAGGTCAGGACGCCCTCGGCGAGCGCCGCCTCGGTCTCGTCCTCGAGCTTCCCGGTCTCCCGGATGGTCGTCAGCACCTCGGTGTGGCGCCGCAGGTAGTCGAGCAGCTCCATCTCGAACCGGCGGACGTCCTCGAGCGGGACGTCGTCGAGGTGTCCCTTGGTGCCCGTCCAGATCGACGCGACCTGGTCCTCGACCGGGAACGGCGAGTACTGCGGCTGCTTGAGGAGCTCCATCAGCCGCGCACCCCGTGTGAGCTGGGCGCGCGACGCCGCGTCGAGGTCCGACGCGAACATCGCGAACGCCTCGAGGGAGCGGTACTGCGCCAGGTCGATCTTCAGCGTGCCGGAGACCTTCTTCATGGCCTTGACCTGGGCGGACCCGCCCACGCGGGAGACCGAGATGCCGACGTCGACCGCAGGGCGCTGGTCGGCGTTGAAGAGGTCCGACTGGAGGAAGATCTGCCCGTCGGTGATCGAGATGACGTTGGTCGGGATGTACGCCGAGACGTCGTTCGCCTTGGTCTCGATGACCGGCAGCCCGGTCATCGAGCCCGCACCGAGCGCGTCGGAGAGCTTGGCACAGCGCTCGAGCAGGCGGGAGTGCAGGTAGAAGACGTCACCCGGGTAGGCCTCGCGGCCCGGCGGCCGACGCAGCAGAAGCGAGACCGCACGGTAGGCCTCGGCCTGCTTCGAGAGGTCGTCGAAGACGATCAGGACGTGCTTGCCGGAGTACATCCAGTGCTGGCCGATGGCCGACCCGGTGTACGGCGCCAGGTACTTGAAGCCGGCCGGGTCGGAGGCCGGGGCTGCGACGATCGTCGTGTACTCGAGCGCACCGGCGTCGGCGAGGGCTCCGCGCACCGCGGCGATCGTCGACCCCTTCTGACCGATCGCGACGTAGATGCAGCGGACCTGCTTCGTCGGGTCGCCGGTCTCCCAGTTCGCCTTCTGGTTGATGATCGTGTCGATCGCGATCGCCGTCTTGCCCGTCTGGCGGTCGCCGATGATCAGCTGTCGCTGGCCGCGGCCGATCGGGATCATCGCGTCGATCGCCTTGAGGCCGGTCTGCAGCGGCTCGTGGACGCTCTTGCGCGCCATGACTCCCGGTGCCTGCAGCTCGAGCGCTCGACGGTCCTCCGTCGCCACGTCACCCAGGCCGTCGATCGGCTGACCCAGCGGGTCGACCACGCGGCCGAGGTAGCCGTCGCCGACCGGGACCGACAGGACCTCGCCCGTGCGGCGGACCTCCTGGCCCTCCTCGATCCCGGTGAACTCACCGAGCACCACGACGCCGATCTCCCGGACGTCGAGGTTGAGCGCGAGACCGAGCGTGCCGTCCTCGAACCGCAGCAGCTCGTTCGCCATCGCGCCCGGGAGACCCTCGACCTGGGCGATGCCGTCGCCTGCCAGGGTGACGCGCCCGACCTCGTCGGTCGCGACGCCGGACGGCTCGTAGGACTTCACGAAGCTGTCCAGCGCGGCCCTGATCTCGTCGGGGCGGATCGTCAGCTCAGCCATTGCTCTTCTCCTGTCGTGACTGCACCGGACGGTGCCGTCGTACGTTCTGTCTGCGGACGGATCGATCCGTCATGTGGCGATCGCGCGGCGCGCCTCGGCGAGGCGCGCCAGCATCGTGGAGTCGACGACGTCGGCGCCCGTCTGGATCCTGAGTCCGCCGAGCACATCGGCGTCCACGGTCACGTTGAGCTGGAGGGTGCGCCCGTAGGCGCGCTCCAGGATGGCGCCGAGCCGGTCGAGCTGAATCGGCGACAGCTCTGTCGCCGAGGTCACCGACGCCACGACCCTGTCGCGTCGATGCGCCGCCATCGCGCCCAGGTGGACCAGCGTCACGACGAACGAGCGACCGCGCGGGGCGTAGGCCGCACGACGCGTCATGATCGACGTGGCCTCGTGGACCTTGCCGGCCACCAGCGCGCCGACCAGGTCGGCTCGCGCCGACGCCGATGCCCGCACGTCGACGAGCGACCGGCGCAGCTCGCGGTGACCCGCCAGCGCCTTGGTGAGCCGGAACAGCTCGTCCTCGACCGCCTGGAGGGCCCCCTCCGACTCGGCGGCAGCGAGCACCGCCGAGAACCCGAGCTCCTCGACGGCGTCCGCGAGGTCCGCCTCCGCCGACCAGCGCGAACGCGCGAGGTCCGCGACGACCGAGGACACACGCGGATCTGCCTTGGCGAGGACCGCCTCGGCCAGGTGGGCCTTGGCCTCGCTGTCGGTCGCCGGGTCCGTGAGTGCGCGCCGCAGCGAGCCCGAACCGTCGAGCGCGTCCACCACGGTGAACAGCTGCTCACCGAGGACGACCGCCTGCCCGCCCGCGGCCCGCAGCACCGGCTCGAACCGGTGCTGCACCGACTGCAAGGACGCCTGGCTCGCTCCGCGCATCACTTCCCCTTGGTGCTGACTGCCGTGCTCGCCTCGAGCTCGTCGAGGAAGCGGTCGACCACGCGCGACTGACGGACCTCGTCGTCGAGCGACTCACCGACGATCTTCGACGCGAGCTGGGTCGCGAGAACACCGACGTCGGCCCGCAACGTCACCATCACCTGCTGACGCTCGGCCTCGATCTGCCGCAGCCCCGTCTCGAGGATCCGGTTCGCCTCTTCCTGGGCCTTCGCACGGAGGTCCGCCACGATGGCGTTGCCCTCGATGCGTGCCTCTTCGCGGATGTGTGCTGCCTCCGCGCGTGCCTCGTTGAGCTCCTTGGTGTAGCGGGCGAGCGCCGCGTCGGCCTCGGCCTGGACCGAGTCGGCCTTCTCGATGCCGCCCTCGATCCGCGCGGTCCGCTCGTCCAGGACCTTCTGGAAGCCCGGGAGCGCGTACCGGTAGAACGCGAGCCCGATGATGACGACGAAGACGACCGACCAGAACAGCTCGGAGCCGGCCGGCACCAGGATGTTCCCCTCGCCCTCCGCGGCGGCGAGGACACCGCCTGTCAGGACGCTCGCGATCATGTGAAGAGGAAGCCCGTGATCAGGCCGAGCAGGGCAAGCACCTCGACGAAGCCGACGCCGATGAACATCGTCGTGCGCAGCTGTCCGGCAACCTCGGGCTGACGCGCGATGCCCTCGATCGTCTTGCCGATCAGGATGCCGATGCCGATGCCGGGGCCGATCGCTGCAAGGCCGTAACCGATGGTCGCGACGTTGCCGGAGACCGCGGCAAGTGTGGTGGTGTCCACGATGACTCGTTCCTTCCGTAGTGCGTCGGACCGACCGGACCGACGTCTTGTGGCCTTCGGGGGCCGTGCATGCCCCGCTCAGGTTCTGGTCAGTGTTCCTCTTGGATCGACAGGTTCAGGTACACCGCTGCCAGCACCACGAAGATGTACGCCTGCAGGGCCGCGATGAACGCCTCGAACAACGTGAGCGCGAGCGCAGCCCCGAAGGTCACCAGGCCGTACGCCTTGAGCGAGGGGCCTGCCTCGACGAGGAAGAACTCCGTCGCCGACACGACGAGGACCAGCATGAGGTGCCCCGAGATCATGTTGGCCACGAGCCGGATCGCGAGCGTCGCCGGTCGGATCACGAACACCGTGAGGAACTCGATCGGCGTCAGCAGGACGTACATGTAGGGAGGCACACCCGGCGGGAACAGGCTCGTCCGGAGGAAGCCCCCGACACCGTGCGCGCGGACACCCGCGCCGAGGTACATCACGAAGACCCAGGCGGCGAAGACGATCGGGAGCCCGATGACCGAGGTCCCCGCGATGTTCAGGCCCGGGATCACACCGGCGAGGTTCAGCGAGAGGATCGCGACGAAGATCGTGGTCAGCAGCGGGACGTACTTCTTGGCCTTCTCGACACCGAGGACCTCCTCGGCGATGTTCACGCGCACGAAGTCCAGGACGAGCTCGAGCATGTTCTGGCCACGACCGGGGACCAGCTTCGCGCGGCGCGCGCCGACGACGAAGACCGTGACGACCACGGCGGTCACGATCAGCCGTACGAGCTGGATGCGGTTGAACTCGAAGGGGGTCCCGGCGAAGAGGATCGGCGGCGGGAAGAAGTCGGAGATCGACGGCGGCTGGAACCCGCCACCCTCACCAGAGGCGGCGAGAAGCTGTGTCGTCGCAGCGGTGAACAGAGCAGACTCCTGCGGGTGAGTGGGCCGTTGGAGCATTCGCTACATTGCGCGAGTCCTGAACTCGGACCTGCGCCGCGAAGACTTCGAGGCACCTGGCCATCATGGATCGGGTGAAGCGTAACCTATCTGCGGCCGTCTTCCCGACCTGGACCGTCGGTCGATTCGGGTCGTCTCATGGTCTCGACATAGGGAACGCGTCCACGCTGGACCGCCCGGAAGTCCAGGAGTGCAGATCCGACCACCCCGACGGCCAGGACAGCAGCGAGCACAGCGTGGTCAAAGAAGACCTGGTCCCTGATCACAGCGAGCACCACGATCACGACGAGCATCTTGGCGAGCCAGCTGCCCAGCACGACCGCCGCGGTGGTCGTCGCGCTCGACTCCGCCGTCCGGAGCATCGCCACGACGGTGGTCCCGCTGAAGACCAGCGTGATCCCGACGCCGATCAGCGCCCCCCAGACGCCCGGCAGCCCTCTCGTGGCCCAGCCCGTGGCACCACCCACCACCGTGAGGACCACGAGCAGCCACAGCATGCTCCGCAGCGCCATCCTGAACACGTCGGCGGCGGTGGACGGTCGGTCGTCGCGGGTCGGCTCCGGGGCCTGGCCGGAGCTGCCGGCACTCGTCATGACGCGTGTCCTCTCGGGACGGCGGGGGTCCGCACCCGGCCACGGAGTGGGCCGAGGGTGAGCAGGGTGGAGACGACGGTGCCACCTCCGAGCAGGATCAGCGCGGTGGTGGTGGACAGGATGACCAACGAGGCCGCACCGAACGCCGCCACCGCGGTCCACAGGTACATGATGATCACCGCGCGACGGTGCGAGTGTCCGAGCGCGAGCAGACGGTGGTGCAGGTGCATGCGGTCGGGGTGGAACGGTGAGTGCCCGGCACCGACGCGCCGCACCACCGCGAGCGCCATGTCGAGCAGTGGCAGGAGAAGCACGGCGAGCGGCAGCACGATCGGGAGGTAGGCCGGGATCGACTGCCGCTCGGAGACGACGGCCGGGTCGATCTGTCCCGTGACGACGATCGTCGCCGCCGCCATCGTCAGCCCGATCACCATGGACCCCGAGTCGCCCATGAAGATCCGCGCCGGGTAGAAGTTGTGCGGCAGGAAGCCGATGCACGCGCCGACGAGCGCGACGACGACGAGGCTCGCGAGGTTCGCGTAGTCGGTCTGGCTCGCCGCCATCGTGAGCCGGTAGGTGTAGGCGAAGAACGCCAGTCCGCCGATCGCGATCATCCCCGCGGCCAGACCGTCCAGACCGTCGACGAAGTTCACGGCGTTGATGGCCACGACCACGAACAGGACCGTGACCAGCAGGTACATCTGGCTCGACCCGACGAGCAGCCCGCCGATCGGCAACGACGTGAGCTGCACGTGCTGCCATGCCATCAGGAGCGCCCCGAGGATCTGGCCGATCAGCTTGGTGACCCAGTCGAGGTCCCAGATGTCGTCGGCCACCCCGAGCAGGCACACGAGCGTCGCGCCACCGAGGATGCCCCACGCCTCGTGCGAGTCCGCGAAGACCCCTGCCAGGAACGGCGTCCGGCTCGCGACCACGACCCCGACCACGAGTCCCGCGAGCATCGCGACGCCACCGAGCCGAGGCGTCGGCACGGCGTGCACGTCGCGCGAACGCACCGCGGTGATCGCCCCGACCCGGAGCGCGGCCCACCGGGCGACCGGGGTGGTCACGTAGGTGACGGAGGCGGCGATGAGGAGGACGAGCGCGTAGACCTTCACCCCGCGGGCTCCTGCGGCGCCGGTTCGGCGACCGGAGCGACCTCGCGGAGCTGCTCGATCCCGATCGCCCCCAGCCGGACGATGCGCAGCTCGTCGCCGGTCGCGTCCACGATCGTCGACGCGACGCCGCCCGTCACAGGTCCGGCATCCAGGTACACCGAGACGGACGCACCGAGCTGGTCGCGGGCGTCCTGCGCCGTGAGTGCGGCCGCGGAACCGGTCCGGTTCGCACTCGACACCGCCAGCGGTCCCGTCCGCCGCAGCAGCGCGAGCGCGGCGTCATGGTCCGGCATGCGCAGCGCGACGGTGCCCGCAGTCTCGCCGAGGTCCCACGCGAGGGACGGCTGAGCGCGGAGGATCACGGTGAGGCCACCGGGCCAGAACCGGTCCACGAGCTCACGGACGGCCGGCGGCACGTCCGTCGCGAGCCCGTCGAGCGTGCGGACGTCCGGGATGAGGACGGGGGTGGCATCTGACGCCCGCGACCCTTGGCCGCGAGCAGGGCGGCGACGGCGGGCGGGGCGAACGCGTCCGCGCCGATGCCGTAGACGGTGTCCGTCGGGAGCACGACGAGGGCGCCACGCGAGACGGCGTTGACGGCCTCGTCGAGAGCTGGGCCCCGGGTGCTCGCGTCGGTGACGTCCCAGAGCTCTGGCAGCGAAGAGTGGTGCTCGGTCACGTCCGCGAGTGTTCCACGTCCGACTGGGTGGTGGTGGCATTCGCGACACCGGACGAGCGTCTGGCGACGACCATGCGGGGGCGCCCGGTGAGGTCGTCGGCGGTCTCGACCTGCTCGAACGCGCCTGTGGAGCGGACGGCCTCCTGGGCGGCGACGGCCTGGACCTCGGCGTGCTCCATCACGAGCAGACCTCCCGGGCGGAGCAGCCGCGCGGCGGCGGCGATGATCCCGCGCGGGACCTCGAGGCCGTCCGGGCCGAGACCGTACAGGGCGACCGCCGGGTCGTGGTCGGCGACCTCCTGGTCGACGGGGACGGCACCCGGGGGCACGTACGGCGGGTTGGAGACCACGACGTCGACCTGGCCGTCGAGCGCCCGCAGCGCCGTCCGTGCGTCGCCCCGGACCAGCACGACCCGGTCGGGGCGACGTGCGACGTTCCGCGCCGCCCAGCGGTGGGCGTCGACGTCGAGCTCGACGGCGTGCACCGTGGCCGTCGGGACCTCGTGCGCGACAGCGAGAGCGATCGCGCCGGACCCGGTGCAGAGGTCGACGACGAGGGCATGGCCGCGTGCGGCTCCCACCGACCGGGCCTCGTCGATCGCGTGCTGGGCGACCTGCTCCGTCTCGGGTCGCGGGACGAACACCCCGGGCCCGACGGCGAGATCGAGTCCCCGGAACGGCGCGACACCGGTCAGGTGCTGGAGCGGGACGCGTCGCGCGCGGGCGAGCACGAGCGCCGCCAGCCCCGACGGCACGGGCGCACCGAGGACGGCCGCGGCCTGCAGCTCACCGCGGCTCACCTCCTGCCCGCGCTCCTGGCCGAGCGCGAACGCCGCCAGGAGCTCGGCGTCGACCACCGGCGTGGGGACACCCGCGTCGGCCAGCGTCGCGGCGGCGTCCCGCAACGCCTGACGCAGCGACGGCGCGACGCTCACTCCTCGCGCACCGCGAGCTGGGCGGCCTCGTCGGCCTCGATCGCCGATCTCACGACCGGGTCGAGGTCGCCGTCGAGGACCGCGTCCAGGTTGTACGCCTTGTAGCCCGTCCGATGGTCCGCGATCCGGTTCTCGGGGAAGTTGTACGTCCGGATCCGCTCGCTGCGGTCGACCGTCCGGACCTGCGAGCGGCGTTGCGCCGAGGCGGCCTCGGCCTCCTGCTCGGCCCGCGCGGCGAGCAGTCGCGCGCGCAGCACGCGCATCGCCTGCTCCTTGTTCTGCAGCTGCGACTTCTCGTTCTGCATCGACACGACGATCCCCGTCGGCAGGTGCGTGATCCGCACCGCGGAGTCGGTCGTGTTGACGGACTGACCCCCGGGGCCCGACGAGCGGTACACGTCGATCCGCAGGTCGTTGGCGTCGATCTCGACCTCACCGACGTCGTCGGCCTCGGGCAGCACGAGCACCCCGGCGGCCGAGGTGTGGATGCGTCCCTGCGACTCGGTGACCGGCACCCGCTGCACCCGGTGCACGCCGCCCTCGTACTTGAGGTTCGCCCACACCCCATCGGCCGGGTCCGTCGGGGCGCCGCCGCGGGACTTGACCGCGACCTGGACGTCCTTGTAGCCGCCCAGGTCCGACTCGGTGGCCTCGATGATCTCGGTACGCCAGCCCCGGCGCTCGGCGTACCGCAGGTACATGCGCAGCAGGTCACCCGCGAACAGCGCCGACTCCTCGCCGCCCTCGCCCGCCTTGATCTCCAGGATGACGTCCCGCCCGTCGTCCGGGTCACGAGGGATCAGCACCCGCCGCAGACGTTCGGCGGCCTCGTCGGCGGCCGCCTGCAGCTCAGGGAGCTCCACCGCGAAGGATGCGTCGTCCTCCGCGAGCTCCGCTGCCGCCTCGGCGTCGCCGTTCGCCTGCTCCCACGCCCGGTAGGCCGCGACGACCTGGCGGAGCTCCGCGTACCGGCGTCCGAGGGCCCGCGCGCGGCCGCCGTCGGCGTGCACGCTCGGGTCGGCGAGCGCGCGCTCGATCTCGGCGTGCTCGGCCAGCAACGGCATCGCTGCGGCGAACGGCTCACTCATCTGGCTGGCTCCTCGACCTGCTGGGGTGACGGCGTCGGGCGCTCGGGCGACGGGTCGGTCGCCGTGCCACCCGGTGCCCACCCGCAAGCGGCACGCCGGCGCCGCACGTCACCGCCCGTCGGCACCCGGCGCGACCCTTCGGCAACGCCGGGTGGCACGGTCAGGCTCACGTGTCGCCGTGACCGCCATGACCGTTGCCCGACGGCGTCGTCTTCTGCACCTGGAGGAGGAACTCGACGTTCGACTTCGTCTCGCGCAGCTTGCCGAGCAGGAGCTCGATGGCCTGCTGCTGGTCGAGCGCACCCATGACGCGCCGCAGCTTCCAGACGATCTTGAGCTCGTCGGCCGGCATGAGGATCTCCTCGCGGCGGGTGCCCGACGCGTTGACGTCCACCGCCGGGAAGATCCGCTTGTCCGCAAGCGACCGGGAGAGCCGGAGCTCCATGTTCCCGGTGCCCTTGAACTCCTCGAAGATGACCTCGTCCATCTTGGACCCGGTCTCGACGAGCGCCGAGGCGAGGATCGTCAGGGAGCCGCCGTTCTCGATGTTCCGCGCCGCTCCGAAGAACCGCTTCGGCGGGTAGAGCGCCGACGCGTCCACACCACCGGACAGGATGCGCCCGGACGCCGGAGCCGCGAGGTTGTACGCACGCGACAGCCGGGTGAGCGAGTCGAGCAGCACGACGACGTCCTGCCCGAGCTCGACCAGACGCTTGGCCCGCTCGATGGCGAGCTCGGCGACGATCGTGTGGTCGGAGGCGGGCCGGTCGAACGTCGACGCGATCACCTCGCCCTTGACGGTCCGCTCCATGTCGGTGACCTCTTCAGGTCGCTCGTCGACGAGCACGACCATGAGGTGGACCTCAGGGTTGTTGGTGGTGATGGCGTTGGCGATCTGCTGCATGATGATCGTCTTGCCGGCCTTCGGCGGAGCGACGATCAGTCCGCGCTGGCCCTTGCCGATCGGCGCGACGATGTCGATCACCCGTGGGGTCAGCTGGTTCGGCTCGGTCTCGAGCCGCAGCCGCGCCTGCGGGTACAGCGGGGTCAGCTTCGCGAACTCCGGGCGGTTCCGCGCCTCGTCCGGCGACATCCCGTTCACGGTGTCCAGGCGCACGAGGGCGTTGAACTTGGACCGTGCGGTGTTGCCCTGCGGCGGGACGTCGCCCTCACGCGGCTGACGAACCGCACCGGTGACGGCATCACCCCGACGCAGCCCGGCCTTCTTCACCTGGCCGAGGGAGACGTACACGTCGCTGGCACCGGGAAGGTAGCCCGAGGTCCGGACGAACGCGTAGTTGTCGAGGATGTCGAGGATCCCGGCGACCGGGAGCAGGATGTCGTCCTCGCCGATCTCGACCTCGTCGTAGCCGACGAGCTCGCTGCCACCGGGACGCGGGCCGCGCGTGCGCTTCGACCGGTCGCGGTCGCGGTACCGGTCACGCGAGCGACGACGACGACCGCCGCGCTCCTCGTCGCCGTCGTCCTGACCGGCCGGGCGGTTGCGCACGCCCTGACCCTGCTGCTGGTTGCCCGGTGCCTGGTTGGCCTGCGCCTGGTTGCTCTGCGCGGTCTGCTGCTGGCTGCCGTTCTGGCGCCGAGCGCCACGGTCGTCGCCGCTCTCCCCGGACTCCGCACGGGCCTCGCTGCGCACCTGCTCGGGGGCCCCGACGATGAGCGGCAACGTCAGCTCGGCAGCGTCGCCGGCAGGCGCGCCTGCCCCGCGGCCGGACCGTCGCGAGCCACGACGCTCTGCTGCCACGGTGCCGACGGCGGCGGCGGCGCGGGCGGCGCGCTCGTCACGAGTCTCCCCTGCCGGGCCACCGTGCTCCGGGGGCGTGGTCGTCCTGGCGCCCGACCGTGCTCCGGCAGGCGTGTCCAGATCGAGCTCGCCG
This sequence comes from Cellulomonas sp. P24, assembly GCF_024704385.1. Lineage (NCBI taxonomy): Bacteria > Bacillati > Actinomycetota > Actinomycetes > Micrococcales > Cellulomonadaceae > Cellulomonas > Cellulomonas sp. P24. Next base: position 3,390,509 of record NZ_JAJDFX010000002.1, on the reverse strand, counting down.
TTCGACCCGGCACGACCGCTCGGCGCGGCCGTCGACGGCCTCTCGGTGCTCGACGTCGCCTCGGCGCCCGACGACGCGCGTCCGGTCGACTCGGCCTGGTGGTTCGGTTCGACGCGCCCGGCGGCCTCCACCGCGACGGTGGCCGGCACAGGGGCCGTGCGTCGCGCCGCGGACCGACCCGAGGGCGCCGCGCCGGCGCGCCGCTCCTTGATCGCGTCCAGGAGGTCGCTCTTGCGCATCTTGGAGGTGCCCGTGACCCCGAGCTCGGCAGCGAGCGATTGGAGCTCGGGCAGGCGCATCGCGGAGATGGCGCCGCGGGCGGATCCACCGGTGCCGTGCTCGGAGCGCGTGGTGGATTCGACAGTGTCAGTCACGAAGGACCCTTTCCCTCGTCGGCGGCCGGCGTTCAGATGCGGACCGCGATCGACGACCCGGCACAGATCGACCGGATCGCTGGAGCCTCACGCGCGGCGTATGACAACGTCGACTGGCGTGGGCTGGAGTGCCCCCTGGTGACACGGCCCGTCATTCCGGAGCCGGTGCACGATCGTGGGAGCAGGACTACCGTACCACCGCGCACGGACCGATCAGCCCGCTCCCGGGACCGCACCGACCCGGCTGGCACGGACACCCTCGCGGTCCACGGCAAGCCGGAGCAGGCGCCACCCGCCCATCGCGCCGCCGAAGGTCTGAGCGATCGCCTCGTCCGCGTCGGTGCCCCCGGTCCCGGTCTCGCGCGCCAGCACCAGGACCGTCGGCCCCGCCCCCGAGACCACGGCCGCGCCCCCCGTCGACGCAAGGCGTCCACCAGGGCGAGCGAGTCCGGCATCACGGAGGCCCGGTACTGCTGGTGCAGGAGATCCTCGGTCGCGGCGAGCAGCATCTCGGGTCGGCGGGCGAGCGCCTCCACCAGGAGCGCCGCGCGGCCGGCCTGGGATGCGGCGTCGGCGTGCGGGACCACGGTCGGCAGCACACCGCGCGCGACGCGTGTCGCGAGCCGGGACTCCGGGACGAGGGCGACCGGGACGATGCCGCTGTGCACCTCGAGCGGCACCGCGTGCGGGACGCCGTGGTCGGTCCATGCGACCGTCGCCCCTCCGAGCAGGGCGGGGGCGGCGTTGTCGGGATGACCCTCCATCTGCGTGGCGAGCCCGAGCGCGACGTCGTCGTCGAGGGCCTCTGCATCCACGATGAGGTGACGGGCGGCGACCACCCCCGCCACGACGGCGGCAGCCGACGAGCCGAGGCCCCGCCCGTGCGGGATCCGGTTGTGGCACACCAGGTGCAGCCCCGTCTGCGGCGCGCCGACGAGGTCGAGCGCCGCACGGAGGGCACGCACCACGAGGTGGTCCTCGCCGTCAGGCACCTCACCGGCGCCCTCGCCGATCACCTCGACGCGCACCTCCGCGGTGCCCAGAGCCCGGACCTCGACGTCGTCGTACAGGCCGAGAGCCAGGCCCAGCGCGTCGAAACCCGGCCCGAGGTTCGCGCTCGTCGCCGGCACGCGCACCCGGACGTGGTCATGACCCAGTCGCATCGCCGCGCGCCGTCCGCTCAGTCCAGGCCTAGGGCGTCGGCGATCGCCACGACGTCGGCCTGGATGCGCACCGGGACGACCTCCCGACCGTCCGCGTCCCGCAGCGCCCACTGCGGGTCCTTGAGCCCGTGACCGGTGACCGTCACGACGATCCGCACACCGGCGGGCACGCGGCCCTGCTCGGCGAGCGCGAGGATGCCCGCGACACCCGCGGCGGACGCCGGCTCGACGAACACGCCGACCTTGCTCGACAGGAACCGGTGCGCCGCAAGGATCTGCGCGTCCGTGACCGCCTCGATCAGCCCGCCCGAGTCGTCGCGGGCGGTCTCGGCCTGGGTCCACGAGGCGGGGTTCCCGATCCGGATCGCCGTGGCGATCGTCTCCGGGTCGGTGATCGGGTGACCGGCCACGATCGGTGCCGCGCCGGCCGCCTGGAAGCCCCACATCGCCGGCGTGCGAGTCGCGCGGCCGCCGGCCGCGTACTCGGTGAAGCCCTTCCAGTACGCGGTGATGTTCCCGGCGTTGCCGACCGGGAGGGCGTGGATGTCCGGGGCGTCGCCGAGCGCGTCGACGATCTCGAACGCGCCCGTCTTCTGGCCCTCGATGCGGTCCGGGTTCACCGAGTTCACGAGCTCGACCGGGTAGGCCTCGGCGAGCTTGCGCGCCGCGACGAGGCAGTCGTCGAAGTTCCCGTCGACCTGGAGCAGGGTCGCCCCGTGGGCGATCGCCTGGCTGAGCTTGCCCATCGCGATCTTGCCGTCCGGCACGAGGACCGCGCAGCGCATGCCGGCGGCCGTGGCGTACGCCGCGGCCGAGGCCGAGGTGTTCCCCGTCGACGCGCACACGACGGCGCGCGCGCCGCGCCCGGCCGCGGCGGAGATCGCGGTCGTCATGCCGCGGTCCTTGAACGAGCCGGTCGGGTTCATCCCCTCGACCTTGAGGTAGACGTCGGCGCCCGTCGCCGCGGACAGCGCCGGTGCGGGCACGAGAGGTGTGCCTCCCTCCCCCAGGGTCACGACGCGGGTCTGCACGTGCGCGGGAAGGTACTCGGCGTACTCGGCGATCACGCCGCGCCACTGGTGGGCCATCAGGCTCCCTCGACTCTCAGGACGGACGTGATCCGGTGGACCACGTCGAGCGTGCTGACGGCGCGGACCGTGGCGGCGAGCGCCTCCTCCGGCGCGGTGTGCGTGCTGATGATCAGCCACGCGACGTACTCGGGGTGCTCACCGGCGCGGACCGAGCGTGCGGGGTCCTGCGTCTGGCGCACCCCTTCGATCGACACGCCGTGCTCGGCGAACACCGCCGCGACCTGCGACAGGACACCGGGCCGGTCCGCCACGTCGAGCCGCACCTGGTACCGGGTCAGCGCGCCCGAGATCGGCAGCACCGGCAGGGCGGCGTAGCTCGACTCCGACGGTCCGAGCCCGCCGTGCACCCGGTGCCGACCGGCGGACACGAGGTCGCCCAGGACAGCCGACGCGGTGGGCGCACCACCGGCGCCACGACCGTAGAACATCAGCTCGCCGGCGGCCTCGGCCTCGATGAACACCGCGTTGAAGGCTCCGCGCACACCGGCGAGCGGGTGCGACAGCGGGACGAGCGCCGGATGCACCCGGGCGATCACCCCGCCGTCGGTGCGCTCGGCGATGGCGAGCAGCTTGATCACGTGCCCGGTGCGCTCGGCCGAGGAGACGTCGTCCGCGGTGATCCCGGTGATGCCCTCCCGGTGGACGTCGGCGAGCGAGACGCGGGTGTGGAACGCGAGGGACGCGAGGATCGCCGCCTTCGCCGCCGCGTCGAAACCCTCGACGTCGGCGGTCGGGTCCGCCTCGGCGTAGCCGAGCTCCTGCGCCTGCTTGACGGCCTGGTCGAGCTCGAGGCCGCGCGTGGCCATCTCGTCGAGGACGTAGTTCGTCGTGCCGTTGACGATCCCGAGCACGCGCTGGATGCGGTCGCCGGTGAGCGACTCGCGGACCGGCCGGACCAGGGGGATCGCACCGGCGACCGCCGCCTCGAAGTACAGGTCGACCCCGGCCGCGTCGGCGGCGGAGTAGAGGGTCGGTCCATCGGCGGCGAGCAGCGCCTTGTTCGCGGTGACGGCCGCTGCCCCGGAGGCGATCGCCCGCAGCAGGAGGCTCCGCGCCGGCTCGATGCCGCCGATGAGCTCGACCACGATGTCCGCACGGGTGACGAGATCCTCGGCGTCGGTCGTGAGCAGGGAGCGGTCGACCGCCGGGTCGCGTTCTACCTCGAGGTCGCGGACCGCGATGCCGATCAGCTCGAGCGGTGCGCCGACCCGGGCGGCGAGGTCGTCGGCCTGGGTCGTCAGCAGGCGGACGACCTCGGTCCCGACGACACCGCATCCGAGCACGGCGACGCGGAGCGCGGGCACGGTCCCGTCTGTTGCTGCAGCCACGGCGTGGACACCTCTTCTCGATCGTCGAGCCGGTCCTCGCGCGACGACCGGCGTCGGACCACCGCCCCCGGCGTGGTCCTTGCGGGCGATCCTCGTCGTCCTGACCACGGAGCGGGCGGGCCGTCTCAGGATACGGGTGGCGGTGACCGGTCCGCGGACGATTCGGAGCGGGCTCAGCCGACGTCGAGAGCGAGCAGGTCCTCCTCGGTCTCGCGGCGGACGAGCACCCGGACGGTCCCCGCACGGACGGCGAGCACCGGCGGCCGCGGGACGGAGTTGTAGTTGCTCGCCATCGACCGGCCGTACGCGCCCGTGACCGGGGTGGCGACGAGGTCTCCCGGGACGATGTCCGCCGGCAGCGCCGCGTCGTGGACGACGACGTCGCCGCTCTCGCAGTGCTTGCCGACGACCCGCGCCCGCACCGGCGCCGCGGCCGAGGTGCGTGAGGCGAGCTCAGCGGTGTACCCGGCCTCGTACAGCACGGGCCGCGGGTTGTCGCTCATCCCGCCGTCGACGGAGACGTACGTCCGCACGGTCCCGTCGTCCGTCGTCACCGGCTTCACGACGCCGACGCGGTAGAGCGTGAACGTCGTCGGGGCGACGATCGCACGGCCGGGCTCGACCGAGATCCGTGGCACCGGGGTCCCCAGCGCGGCGCAGTCGCTGCCGACGACAGTCGCGATCCGCCGGGCGACCTCGACCGGGTCGGCCGTCACCTCGCCCGGCAGGTACGCGACGCCGTAGCCGCCGCCGAGGTCGACCTCCGGCACGAGGTACCCGGTCCGGTCGGCGAGCTCGGCGCGCAACGCGAGCACCTTGGCGGTCGCGACCTCGAAGGCCGACGCGTCGAAGATCTGCGACCCGATGTGCGAGTGCAGGCCGACGAGCTCGAGCTCGGGTCGCTCCAGGACCGCCAGCAGCCCCTCCATCGCCTGGCCGCCGGCGATCGAGAGACCGAACTTCTGGTCCTCGTGAGCGGTCGCGACGAACTCGTGGCCGCCCGCGTGCACGCCCGTGGTCACCCGCACCATCACCGGGACCCGCCGCCCGTGGCGACGTCCGGCCTCGGCGAGCCTGTCGACCTCGCCCAACGAGTCCAGCACGAGGCGGCCGATGCCCGCCTCGACCGCACGGTCGATCTCGTCGTCCGACTTGTTGTTGCCGTGCAGCCCGATGTGCGCGCCGGGGACCCCCGCCCGCAGCGCCGTCGCGAGCTCCCCGCCGGTGCAGGTGTCGACCCGCAGGCCCTCCTCGTGCGCCCAGCGCGCGACGGCGGTGCACAGGAACGCCTTGCCGGCGTAGTACACGTCGACCGTGACGCCGAGGGGCGCGAATGCGTCGGTGAACGCGTCGCGGTACGCGCGGGCCCGGGTCCGGAAGTCGTCCTCGTCCATCACGAACGCCGGGGTGCCGTACTCGGCGGCGAGCTGGAGGACGTCGACGCCGGCGACCTCGAGCACGCCGTCGCCGGTCCTGCGGACGTTGCGCGACCAGAGGTTCGTCAGGTCGATCGCCTCACCCGGGACCCCGGGGCGGTCGGCCGCCACGGCGCTCACATCCGGTCCGGTGCGCCGACGCCCAGCAGCCCCAGACCGTTCGCCAGGACCTGGCGCGTCGCGTCGTTCAGCCACAACCGGGTGCGGTGCGCGTCGGTCACGACCTCGTCGCCGACCGGCAGCACGCGGCGCTTCTGGTCATACCACTTGTGGTACGAGCCGGCGAGGGTCTCGAGGTACCGGGCGACGCGGTGCGGCTCACGCAGCCGCGCGGCCTGGGCGATCACCCGCGGGTAGTCGCTCAGCGCACCGAGGAGGACGGCCTCGCTCTCATGGTCGAGCAGCGACGGGTCGAACCCGTCCTCGCGGCGCACCCCGGCGTCGGCGGCGTTGCGTGCGACGTTGGCCGTCCGGGCGTGCGCGTACTGGACGTAGAACACCGGGTTCTCGTTGGTCGCGCGGGTCAGCAGGTCGAGGTCGATGTCGAGGCTCGAGTCCGCGGACGAGCGGGCGAGCGAGTAGCGCGCCGCGTCCACGCCGACGAGCTCGACGAGGTCCTCGAGCGTGACGACGGTGCCGGCCCGCTTGGACATCCGCAGCGGCTTGCCGTCCTTGAGCAGGTTGACGAGCTGGCCGATGAGGATCTCGAGGTTGACCCCGGGAACGTCCCCGAAGGCCGCGCACATCGCCATCATCCGGCCGATGTACCCGTGGTGGTCCGCGCCGAGCATGATGATCACGCGGTCGAACCCGCGCTCACGCTTGTCCAGGTAGTAGGCGAGGTCACCGGCGATGTAGGCCGCCTCGCCGTCGGACTTGATGATGACGCGGTCCTTGTCGTCACCGAAGTCGGTCGTCCGCAACCACGTCGCACCGTCGGCCTCGAAGATGTGACCGAGGTCGCGCAACCGGGTGACGGCGCGCTCGACCGCTCCGGACTCGTGCAGCGCGTCCTCGTGGAAGTACACGTCGAAGTCCACGCCGAACTCGTGCAGAGATGCCTTGATCTCGGAGAACATGCGGTCGACGCCGCCCGCGCGGAAGGCCTCCTGCGCCTCGGCCTCCGGCAGGGTGCGGGGGTCGGGACGCCCCTCGGCCAGCTCTCCCGCGACGACCGCCCCGGCGATCTCCTCGATGTAGGCGCCGCCGTAGCCGTCCTCGGGTGCCTCCTCGCCGCGCGCCCGGGCGAGCAGCGACCGGGCGAACCGGTCGATCTGCGCACCGTGGTCGTTGAAGTAGTACTCCCGTGTGACCTCGGCACCGGCGGCCTGGAGCACGCGTGCGAGCGAGTCGCCGACAGCGGCCCACCGCACACCACCGATGTGGATCGGCCCGGTCGGGTTCGCCGAGACGAACTCCAGGTTCACCCGCTCGCCGGCGAGCTCCTGCGTGCGGCCGTAGGCGGGACCGGCCTCGACGATCGACCGGACGAGCTCGCCCGCAGCCGCGGTGTCGAGGGTGATGTTGAGGAAGCCCGGCCCGGCGACGTCGACCGACGCCACTCCGGGGGTCTCGCGCAGGCGCACCGCGACGGCCTCGGCGATCAGGCGCGGCGCGACGCCGGCCTTCTTCGCGAGCTGCATCGCGATGTTCGTCGCCCAGTCGCCGTGCTCGCGCTGGCGCGGTCGCTCGACGTGCAGCTCGGCGGGCAGGGCGGTGAGGTCGAGGTCGACCGCTCCGTCGTCGACGGCGCGCACGAGCGCAGCGCGGAGGGCCAGGGAGAGCTCAGCGGGGGTCACCGGTCGATCCTACCGACGCCACGGCAGGGTCCGACGCGGCCGTCCGGGGCTCCCAGGTGTCCTCGAGCATCACCGGGCGGCAGGCCACGACCGCACCGCCGAGCAGCACGGCCAGCGAGACGAACAGCAACACGAACGGCGCCGTCCACCCGCCGGTGGCCGCGTGCAGGACGCCGACGAGGACGGGGCCGACGCCCGCGATCGCGTAACCGACCCCCTGGCTGAAGCCCGAGAGCTGCACGGCGCCCGCCGCGGACCGCGTGCGCAGGTTCATGAGTGCGAGAGCGAGCGGGAACGTGCCGAGACCGAGCCCGGCGAGGAGCGTCCACGCAGCGGTCCCGGAGGCGGGTGACAGCATCAGCCCGAGGTAGCCGGCCACCAGGCAGGCCTCGAACACGATCACGATCGCCAGCGGGTTCCGCATCCGGGTGGCGAGCAGCGGGACGACGAAAGACGTCGGGATACCGAGCAGGGAGAAGACGGCCAGCCAGCGGCCGGCCCCGGCCTCGCTGATGCCCGCGTCGACGAGGATCTGCGGAAGCCAGGCGAACATCGTGTACGCGTTGAGCGAGTTCATCGAGAACATGAGCGTCATGCCCCACGCGAGCGGGCTGCGCCAGACGGCGCCCGTCGGGACCACGGGTGCACCGGCGAGCGGCGCGGGTCCCGGCCTGGCGGGCGTCGGTGCCTCTCCCTGCCGAAGCTGGGTCGCCGCCGCCAGGATCCCGCGCATCCGACGCCGGGCGACGGCCGACTGCACCATCACGCCGACCCACGGGAGCGCCGCCGCGACCCCGACCACGGCCCAGACCCCGAGGGACACCCGCCATCCCATCTGCCGGGCGACCGGGACCGCGAGCAGCGGCGGCACCATGGTGCTCACCGCGAGCGCCGTCGAGTACACGGCCGTCACCAGCCCGATCCGGTCCGGGAAGTACCGCTTGACGAGCGGCGGCAGCAGGACGTTCCCGATGCCCATCCCCGCGAGCGCGACGGCGGACCAGGCGAGGAACTCCACCGCCCCGGACGCCTGCGAGCGGGCGATCTCGCCACCGGCGCTGACGAGCATCGCGACGACGAGCACCGGCTCGATCGCGAACCGCCGCGCGAGCAGCGGCGCCAGGGAGCCGAACAGCGCGAACATGATGACCGGGACCGTCCCGAGAAGACCCGCCTGCGCGTCGTCCAGCGCGACGTCCAACCGGACGAGGTCGAGGATCGGCGACACCGCCGCGACCGCGATCCGCAGGTTCAGCGCGACGAGGACGATGCCGATGAGGACGACGTACCGGCCCGAGAGCGGCGCGCCACGGTGACCGCTCGTGGCGCTCGTCACCGGAAATGGTGACGCGAGGCGCCCGGACGGTGTTGACTTCGCAGCACGCCTCACATTCGGAGAATACCTGGGATGACTCGTCGAACCGGTCTCATCGATGCTGCTGTGCACCGCCTCCGCTCCCGGATCAGCTCCGGCGAGTGGCCGGTCGGCTCCCGCATCCCCGCCGAGCCCGCGCTCACCGAGCTCCTGGGCGTCGGCCGCAACACGGTGCGCGAGGCCGTCCAGTCCCTGGTGCACGCCGGGCTCCTCGAGCGCCGTCAGGGATCGGGCACCTACGTGCTCTCGGCGTCCGAGCTGGCCGTGACGTTCGGCCGCGAGATCGCCGACGCCCGTCAGCGCGACGTCGTCGAGGTGCGCCGGAGCCTCGAGGTCGAGGCGGCCCGGCTCGCCGCACGCCGGCGCACCGACAAGGACATCGCCCTGCTGCGACGGCTCCGCGACGAGCGCGCCGCCGCCTACCACGAGGGCGACCTCGACCGGATGGTCTCGACGGACCTCGACCTGCACCGCACCATCGCGATCACCGCCCGCAACCCGGTGCTGCTCTCCCTGTACGAGAACCTGCTCGACGCGATCACCGAGAACATCCGGTTCAACTTCACCGCACCCGAGCACGGCGACGACAGCCACGACGGACTGGTTGACGCGATCGCGAACGGTGACGCGGCCTCGGCGGCACGCGAGGTGACGACGTACCTGTCCGAGCTGCTCGGCGACCACGCGGAGTGAGCGGGGACGGACTCAAGTGCAACGAGCCGGGTCCCTGCTGGTAGTGTGAGCGGCCGTGCCAGACCATGGCATGCGCCCGCGTAGCTCAGTGGATAGAGCGTCTGCCTCCGGAGCAGAAGGTCGAAGGTTCGAATCCTTTCGCGGGCACCAGCACACGCCCTGACCCCCTGGTGGGGGTCGGGGTGTTGTCGTTCCTGGCGGCACTGCGGCGATGGCCCAGGGCTGTCACCGCTCGCGCGCGGACTAGAGACGCGGAGGTGTCGCTGGCCGTTGCCTTGAGCGAATCATCTGCTGGCGCGGGAACGGCCTCACGCCCACTCGGCTGGGCCGCTAGCCCGACGGATCACCCCCGCTCGCGCGGGGACGGCGCGCGCCACAGGTACTTGATCGCGTTACCGATGGGATCACCCCCGCTCGCGCGGGGACGGCCGCGCCTCGGCCTCCAGGGCGGCGGCCACCGTGGGATCACCCCCGCTCGCGCGGGGACGGCTTCTCGCCCTTGGGGTCAGGAGCCGATGATCCCGGATCACCCCCGCTCGCGCGGGGATGGCGCTGCGCATCAGGTCGAGGCGCTCCATGACTGCGGATCACCCCCGCTCGCGCGGGGACGGCATGCTCGACGCCGCCCTCAAGGACCCGAGCATGGGATCACCCCCGCTCGCGCGGGGACGGCGACCCGGCAGAACGAGAACTGTCGACCACGTCGGGATCACCCCCGCTCGCGCGGGGACGGCCTCACGGCCGTCATCAACGGCCCCGAGATCGCGGGATCACCCCCGCTCGCGCGGGGACGGCGGCAACTCGGTCCAAGGCTCCGGGTTGCAGCAGGGATCACCCCGCTCGCGCGGGGACGGCCGCGCACAGGGCTCACACCGTGCTGCTCAAGATGGGATCACCCCCGCTCGCGCGGGGACGGCGCCGTTGCGAAGGAGATCGCTGATCTCCGCGAGGGATCACCCCCGCTCGCGCGGGGACGGCTGCGCGTCCTGCGCGGACAGCGCACGGCCGCGGGGATCACCCCCGCTCGCGCGGGGACGGCCATCCCGGGGACCTCGTCGACGCGCTGGTGTCGGGATCACCCCCGCTCGCGCGGGGACGGCTGGCGGCCATCCTTCGTCGCGGGGGCCCCGATCGGATCACCCCCGCTCGCGCGGGGACGGCAGCTGCGCGTCGCACCAGGTCGACCCGGTGGTCGGATCACCCCCGCTCGCGCGGGGACGGCTTCCCGGGAGGGCTCGTGCGCGCGTCGAAGTGGGGATCACCCCCGCTCGCGCGGGGACGGCATGATCTCGGCGTGCACGGCCTTCATGAGGGCCGGATCACCCCCGCTCGCGCGGGGACGGCCTCCCGGGTCACGGGTTGCGGGTCGTGAACGTGGGATCACCCCCGCTCGCGCGGGGACGGCGCGCCGCTGCCCTCGGCCTCGACGATGCGCCCGTGGATCACCCCCGCTCGCGCGGGGACGGCCAGCCCTCGCAGGTGGTGGCTACCCGCAGGCCGGGATCACCCCCGCTCGCGCGGGGACGGCGCATCCTCGAGCTCCGCAGCCTACCGGGCGGCGGGATCGCCCCCGCTCGCGCGGGGACGGCTGCTCCTGACTGATGTCCCGTGGGCGACCGTTCGGATCACCCCCGCTCGCGCGGGGACGGCCACCCCCACGCTGACGATGCGGGCATGACGACGGGATCACCCCCGCTCGCGCGGGGAGGCAGCGTGACCTGCACGGCCCCCGCTCCGGTGCCGGGATCACCCCCGCTCGCGCGGGGACGGCGTTCAGCTGCTCCGTGACATGACCGACGAGCAGGGATCACCCCCGCTCGCGCGGGGACGGCTCCCGGCCACACCAGGTGGGCGCATCGTGCGCCGGATCACCCCCGCTCGCGCGGGGACGGCAACACTGCGCACCTCAAGGTCGTCGACTCGACCGGATCACCCCCGCTCGCGCGGGGACGGCGACAGGGCCCTCAGGCGCGCGTTGCGCACGGCGGGATCACCCCCGCTCGCGCGGGGACGGCACGCCCTCACGGAACACCTCGTAGGTCACGTCCGGATCACCCCCGCTCGCGCGGGGACGGCCACTTGCGTGAGCACCCGGTCCCACGAGTGAACGGATCACCCCCGCTCGCGCGGGGACGGCGACGCGTACGAGCAGCGCGGGATCTCGCGCCCGGGATCACCCCCGCTCGCGCGGGGACGGCCACGCAACCGCATCCAGGAGGACCGTCGTCTCGGGATCACCCCCGCTCGCGCGGGGACGGCAGCGACGTGGCCGGACTCGTGCACGGCAAGGAGGGATCACCCCCGCTCGCGCGGGGACGGCAACCTGTCGACCTCCCCCCACCGTCAGCGCCATCGGATCACCCCCGCTCGCGCGGGGACGGCCTGGCCGACCATGATGACGGACAGCAGGACCAGGGATCACCCCCGCTCGCGCGGGGACGGCGATCCGCGACACTTGGTGCCCGGACGCGTGCCCGGATCACCCCCGCTCGCGCGGGGACGGCGCTGCGCGCCCCGGCGGGGTCACCGCCGCCCAGGGATCACCCCGCTCGCGCGGGGACGGCTGCGTCATCTGGGGGACCACCGACAACGAGGTGGGATCACCCCCGCTCGCGCGGGGACGGCTGCAGCTCCTTCGACCTGGTGCGCCTGCACCGGGGATCACCCCGCTCGCGCGGGGACGGCGTCGACGGGCTCGGGGTGAGCGGCCCCGCCCGGGGATCACCCCCGCTCGCGCGGGGACGGCGCCCCGTCGGACATGGTCGCCACACCGTTCGGGGGATCACCCCCGCTCGCGCGGGGACGGCGCGAGCAGCTCGGCGCGGACGTCGCCGTTGTAGGGATCACCCCCGCTCGCGCGGGGACGGCCGCACTCGACGTCCACGGTCCGCCGACTGCTCCGGATCACCCCCGCTCGCGCGGGGACGGCTGGCATACACCGGCATCGTCGCCCGGGGTGACGGGATCACCCCCGCTCGCGCGGGGACGGCGCCTCCACACCGCTGTTGCGGTAGTTGATCGTGGGATCACCCCCGCTCGCGCGGGGACGGCCGACTTGTCGGCCAGGCTGGACAGGTCGGGCAGAGGATCACCCCCGCTCGCGCGGGGACGGCGCGGGCTGGTTCGCGTTCATCCAGTCCAGGATCGGATCACCCCCGCTCGCGCGGGGACGGCTGGCGCCAGGCCGTCCAGGACGCCGACGGCTCGGGATCACCCCCGCTCGCGCGGGGACGGCACAACGTCTCGCCGGAGGACGCTCTTGCCGCCAGGATCACCCCCGCTCGCGCGGGGACGGCCCCCAGATGCGCGAGGTGGAGTCGGCGACCGAGGGATCACCCCCGCTCGCGCGGGGACGGCCGGTGACTCGCAGTCGTGGTCGGAGCGCGTGCAGGATCACCCCCGCTCGCGCGGGGACGGCATCTACCTCCCAGCGGGGACATGGAGTGTCCGGGGATCACCCCCGCTCGCGCGGGGACGGCTGCGGGAGGACCGAGGTCGGGGAGGGCGGCTTCGGATCACCCCCGCTCGCGCGGGGACGGCATCGCCGTCACCGGCAGCCCGACCGGGGGCACGGGATCACCCCCGCTCGCGCGGGGACGGCATGCAAAGAAGCTCGGGATCAACCTTCAGACAGTGGATCACCCCCGCTCGCGCGGGGACGGCTTCGACCGGCTCGCCCGGGACATCGCGGGCATGGGATCACCCCCGCTCGCGCGGGGACGGCTCGAGGTTCGCGTGCGCGGGCTCGTCTGAGCCCGGATCACCCCCGCTCGCGCGGGGACGGCACCCCAGGAGCGCCGCATGACCACCGACCTGCGGGATCACCCCCGCTCGCGCGGGGACGGCCGTGACCTGGCTGACGGTCTGTCCGCGCTCCCGGGATCACCCCCGCTCGCGCGGGGACGGCTCGATCTCCGACTTCACGACGGCTCAGAGCCAGGGATCACCCCCGCTCGCGCGGGGACGGCCTACGCGTCCCTGCCGGCGCGCGTGGTCACCGGGGATCACCCCCGCTCGCGCGGGGACGGCGCAGTCATGAGCGGGCCACGGATCCTCGACCTGGGATCACCCCCGCTCGCGCGGGGACGGCTCTTCCTGACCTGCGACGATACACGCCGATGCCCAGCTGGCTGTTCACTTGCTGCCCGACTCACGAGCGCGGGCTCGACCTTCCGAATCTCCGTCGGCGTGCCGCAGAGCTCCACCCGGGTGGAGCGTTCGAACTGCTGCCCGCGTCTTCCGGCGCCACGGATCCGGCGCCGGCCACCGCTGCTCCGCCCGGGTTCCTTCGCATCATGAGCTGAATTCCGTCGAAGTCGACCGGCTTCCAGTCATGACCGTGGGTGCGGAACGCAAGCCCCTGTTCCCCGGGCGCGGAATGGACGAGGAGCGCGCGGCCGTGCCCGATCATCTCGACGACGCGGTCCCAGGCCTTGTCGCGGACCCGGGACGGCACCCGACCGACGAACACCCCGGGAGAGACCTCGATGAACCACCGGGTGAGGTATCCGCGGAGACCTGTCGGGCACGCTGTCAGAACGATGACGACCACAGGATCACCAGTCGAGATCGTCGTAGTTGGTCCCACCGGCAACGGCCCGCGCCTTGTCGTCCCACAGCGAGATCACCTCGACGTCGCCCCACGCGTCGTTGCCGTCGACCTCGCCGAGGAGCAGGGTGTGGATATCCCTCACCGCGCGCTCGAGGATGTGCTCGGCATTCATCCGGTCCCTCATGTGCCTGCGGGTGGTTGCGCCGATGTCTCCGAGGTCGTGGCTCGCCATCTCGAACGCGGCCGGGATCGACGTGTCGGCCTTGTAGAGGTCAGCGATGTCGTAGACGAATGGGCGGTCATGGCCCGTATGGACGAACCCGAGACCGGGGGCGCAGCCGAGGGCGACGACAACCGCGTGGACGGCACCGTAGAGCGCAGTGTTGGCCGCAGAGAGCGCCTGATTGACGGGGTCGGATGCCTCGAAGTCGTCAGGACGGTAGTCGCGTGACCGCCAGCGAACACCGGTGCGTTCGCTCTCGGCGCGGTACGCGGCACGGACCCGAGCGCCCTCCCGCCCGCGGAGCTGTTGCATCGTCAACCTCGACGTGTCCTCACCGGCGAATCGCATCGCGTACATCTGACGAGCGACGGCCAGCCGCGAGGTCCGGTTGCTGACCAGGCGCGCTTGCTCGTCCAGGAGCCGCGTCGAGCGCGCGAGCGGGCGCCCGTGGGCGTAGTAGCGGATGCCTCTCTCCCCCCACCCACACAGCGGTGGATCCGCTGTCCGCGAGCAACGTCATCGCCTGATGACTCACGGTCGTGCCGGGCCCGAGGATGAGCGCTCCGAGCGTCGCCGCCGGTATGTGAACCGTCCCTCTGGCGTCCGTGCTCGTGATGGCGTTCGCATCACGGTGGATGACCGCATGCTCGACGTAGATGAACGTCAGGCGGTCCTGGGCCCGCAGGAGCTCAGAGACCCTCGCCGGACGCGGCCCGCCGCCAGGCATCAGGCCCGGCCCAGGGGCGCCAAGGTCAGGAGTCCACATCCGTACGCCTTGGCCGGGCCGATTCCGTCGACCATTGCCGCGCGGAGCAGGTCAGGGTCGACGACCTCGAGACGACCGTCGAACGTGGCCATGGCGAGGGTGACGCGGTCGTCCTGCCGACGGAATGAGCGCACGTCACGCCGGTTCACCATCACAGAAGGGGAACCGCCGCTGGTCGGGATCCTGATGCCCCACCGCGCGACCCGTGTGAGGAACCAGTCCAGCTGGTGCTCGGCCGTCACGCACCCGACACGCTGGGAACGCTCGCGGTCGCCGACGCGGGTGGATCGCGTCGGGTTGGCGGTGAGTCTGAAGCCCCACTCCTGGCCCACGGCCAGACTATCCAGGAGACCGCTCAGATCGCCGGTGGACCATGTCGCGGTCGTGGGCCAACCGGCTTGCTCGACCAGGTGGGTCAGGTCCGGTCGGCGCACGCTCGACACGTACAGGTAGGTGTGTCGAGGACCGGAGTCAACGCGCCACAGGATTCGCCCGCGACCCACGTCGTCACCCGGGAACCCGGCGAGGACGGCGGCGTGCATCGCTTGGGGCGAGCCGAGGAGCTTCTGGGCGCCGCGTCGCGCCGGGTTGATCTCGAACTGCGTCAGGTGCATCAGATTCCTCCGAGCGCGGCCATCGGCTGGTGTGGGTCGTCGTCGGGCGCGTGCTCGACGAAGGTCGGATTGGCGACGGTCACGGTGCCACGCTCGACCGTCCTCAGTCCGTACAGTCGCCGTTCCGGGTCGAAGCTGATCGGGAGATCGGCGACGGTCGCCCCGTCCGCGGCGCCCGGTTCCGCGTCGACGACCGTCTCGAGTGTCACGGTCGGAGAGCGAAACGTCCGCTGCCACCAAGGAGCAGCTCGCCACGGTTCGGTGCCGAGAACGTCCGCGACAGAGGCGCCGCGTCGCGTGCCGAGCGTGAGAGGGCCAGCCGGGGGGCAGGATCGACGCCCGAGGTAGAGCGGGAACACCGGGTGGCGGAGGGCATCGTCGAGCTGGTCGATGAAGTCGTTCTCGCCTTCGACGACAGCGAGGAACGCCGCGTCGGCGAGGTAGAAGCGGTACGACAGCGGCATCGAGCGGGCACCGTCCACGGTTCGGGCGGTCTGGAAGTCGCGCACCAGCCGACCCGGCTGATCGACTCGAACACCGAACCGCAACGTGAGGAGGTCCTCGATCGGGTCGGTCCGACGCCGCCCGGTTGCTGCGGCCAGCAGACCCACGACTCCACTCTTCGAGGGCTGGCTCTCCGTCGTGCGCCGAACGAAACGGCTGGACACACCCCAGGACTGAAGCGGTCCTGAGAGCCGCAGCACCAGGCAGGTCACGCCTCGCTCCCGAGACGGTCGCGCACCAACCCACCGACTGCCGGGACGAGCTGGTCGAACGACGTGCGGGGCGACAGAAGATCCAGGGACGCGGCACGGTCCCCGACCCCGACGGTCCATGCCGTCGCCGGCGCGGTCCCATAGGCCTTGCCGACCTCATCCGCATAGGCGACGAGGGCACGCACAGCGGATTCGACCCGCCCGCTCGACTCACTCGAGGTGATGGGTTCCTCGAAGGCGCCGACGAGTGAGACGGGCTGGTCCTCGCGCACCATCACCACGACGGCGTCCGGCAGGGTCCGGTTCGCGAAGGTGTTCTGCTTGCCCGTCGGCATCGAGGTGACGAAGGACCGTACGAACGCCTCGACGGCACGTACGGTCGCCTCGACGTCGCCCAGGTTGCGCAGGAGGCCGTCGACGTCGACGGTGGCATACCGGTACAGGGTCGACGAGTTGAACTCGACGGTTCCGATCATCCCCGCCCCGGCATCTTCTTCGGCATCGGCGTTCTTCTGATCGTCGACGGCAGTGAAGAAGTCGAACTCCGTCTCGACGGCGTGCACGCTGATGGCGTGCGCGACCTGCGCCGCCGCGTCGACGTTCAGGTCGGTTACGTCCGCGACCATGCGACCGAACAGCGAGACGTCGATCGCGTTGCGGTCCTTGACCAGAGACTGAACCGCCTTCTTGGTCAGTGTCGACAAGCCGGCACCCCGGAAGGCGTCCACTCCGAGCGCTGCGAGAGACTCCACCTGACGGCGACCGAGGAAGACGAGGTACCCGGCCTCCTCGGTCTCACCCTTCCGCGGCTTCGAGAGCTTCAGCTCGGCTGCCTTCAGGACGGCGGAGCTGATCTCGTCGCGCTGCTGCGCATCCAGGTCATTGGCCCGCCGGGCGATCTCCTCGGACACGAGCTCGACGACTCTCTTGGTCCGCACCCCGAGGTCCGATCGGTCCAGGTATGTCTCGAAGTCCTTGCGAGTGGCCCGCTTCCATGCCTGGCTCGACACCCGTGCACGGCGCACACCGCCGTAGACGGCCGTCTTCGGGCTCCCCGTGTCGTCCCGGTTGATGTTGCTCGGAGGGACGGTCTGGATGGCGTGGATGTCGATGATCGTGCGGATCATGATGCGTCCCTTCTAGCGTTCTCGGCCGCGACGTCGAGGCCTTGGTCGGTGGTGTGCGCTGACGCGTGCGCTGCGTCATCACGTTCGATGCGGTAGTACTGGCGTCCCCATCGCAGGCGAACGCCGTCGACCTTCCGGGGGTCCTGGAGCTGGTACAGGTCGTCGGCGAGCAGCCCGTAGTCGAGCGGCACCCGGTGCGCCCGCAGCTGCGCAACGAGGCCTCGCAGGTGGTGCACCTCCTCGTCGAAGGACGTGGCGGTCGCAGCAGCGTCGAAGCGGCGGCGGACAGCCGACTCCGCCTGGGTCGCGGACGCGAGAGAACGGACAGCCCGGCCGAGACCATGTCCGCGCATGTGCATGGGCTCCGGCCTGGACTGCTGGTGCACGGCGTACAGGGTGAGGGCGGTGTGCACGGCGCGCTCCTCGGCCGTCGGTGCGTCGGACACGGCCCTGCCCGGCACCTCCGAGAGGGTCAGCTCCCACAGGTCGGGATCCCACCCTGGTGGCTTCCCGACGGCGCGACGCAAGCGTGCGAGGAGGGCCGTCGTCCCCGAGCTCGGCTGGGTTGCGGCAAGCTTCACGACGCGCGAGTGCACGAGTGTTCCGACCTCACCCAACCGCGGAAGGTACTCCGGCCTCTCTCCGTCTGGCTCTTCCCCTCGTCGAGGGGTCAGCGCGTCGCCCACCCGAGGCATCGACGGTTGCTCGCTCATGCGTCCCTCACTTCCCTCTCGACGAATCCCCGGGGCAGCGCCGCCCGGAGCTGACTGCGGAACCACGCATCGGACTGGCTGGTGTCGACATGTCGCTGGCGGACGTCGCGCCCGATCCATCCAGCCGGACCCGTGTCCGCGATCAGCTCCCGACTCAGACGCCAAACGACCGCGCGCACCTGCTGCTGCCACCGCGCCGAGGCCTCCGTCGCGGACTCGCTAGATCGCAGGGTGAGGATCCAGGCGCGGAACGGAGCATCCAGACCGGCGTAGGCGACCTCCCGTGCACGGTCCCGCGGACCATCGACCGCGCCGGCCCCGGCGGCAGCCGCCAGGTTGCCCGCCAGGTTCGCCAGCGCGAGAACGGCCTTGTCAGCCTGCTCGACGGCTTCCACGGCAACTGTTCGCAGGCGCGAGTCGTCTGCTCTCAGGAGCGCGACCGGCAAGGACAGCACGTCGTCGACGATCTCCTCGACGATCGACTCGTTGGAGCCGTACGCCATGCCGGTCGCACGAACTCGGATCACCGCATCGCCGTCGAGCGCGTTCTCGTATCGGAGCTCGCCCACCCACTTGAGGAGCGCCGGCTGCAGCCGAGGCGCAGGATCTCCTGAGGCATCCGGGGCCTCCACCTCCGGGAGGAGTGCCGCCAGCCCGCGCCAGAAGGCACGCTCAGGATTGTGTTTGAGCGGCATGTACGTCGGTGCGGCGAGCTTCTTGGACTGCGGCTCGCTGAACCGCCACGCAGTCATCGGCTCGAGCGCCTGTCTGTTCTGTGGGGTGGCACGGTCTCCCTGTGCCAGGACGACCCCGATGACCCCGTTATCGTCGCCGACCAGTCGCACCCGACGGGACTGCCACGTGTAGAGGTCAAGGTGGCCCGTCGGTGGCCGCGCTTCCGAGCCCTCGACCCCGACGCCGAGAGGGAGCCGCTCCCACGGCGGTACGTCGTGCTCGGAAGTCCGAATCCCGGATCGGTCCGGCACCAGCAGGTTCAGGAGCAGGGTCTCGCGGACATCGGTGCCCACGAGGCTCACGCCGCCGATCTGGCCGGACCAACCCGGGCCGATCGGGTATCCCCTGCCCCCGGTGACCCGAGGATCCCCAACCGCGCCGGACCGGATCCCCGACGGGTCGAAGGCGTGGACGTGGATCAGCCAGCGCGCCGCCTCGGACCAGCCGACCCGCTCGAGTCCGCGACCAATCCTCGTCGTGAAGAACGGCTGACCGTTGGGGACATCGGCGATGAGCTTCTCGAGCCCCGAGTGCTCGTCCTTCGCGGTGTGCAGGTCAGCGACCTGGAAGAACGGGGTGCGCGGCCCCCGCAGGTCGAAGCGGTCCTCGAAGACGGTCAGGTAGGAACGCACCTCGTCCAGGGACTCATCCCAGTGGTCACGGCGGAACGTCCAGTGCGTGACGGACGCCGGCCCGTTCCAGGCGCGGTGCAGGATCGCCAGCAGGACCCGCTGGATGGCGAAGACCTGGGTGGGGATGTCACCGGTGATCTCACGGAGCTCCGCAGCCTGGTCGAACAGATCGAGGATCGACAGCTCACCGACGCCACCATCCATCCGGATCACCGGGATCCAGGGGCGATGGACGAGGTTGAACGATGCGCTGGTCTCAGCTGACATGAGACATCTCCAAACCGTGCACGGTGGTGTAGCGGAAGACCCAGTCACCAACCGATGACACCCCGGCCGGGTCGAGGACGAGCACCAGCTGTCCGGAGAGCAGCGGGTCACGTTGCCAGGCCGGGAAGTAGTTCCTCTCCAGCCCGGAGATCAGTCGCTCGGCACCAGAGCCACGCACCGCCCAGCCGCCGATGCGCACGGCAGATCCGGCGATCGCCCGGGCAAGCGCCGGGGCGGGAGCCCGCTCAGGGTCGACCAGCCTGTGTGCGAAGTCCGGGATCCCGTCCAGCAGCCGCAGCTGGCCGTCGTCGTCCCGCTCGAGGACAAGGACCTCCAGGGACTGATCGACATCGCGCACCTGAGCCTGCCCTGCGGCCGTGTCGTCTGCTTCTCCGATGCTCCCGTCGACCCAGCCGAGTACCGGCACACCTGGCGCTCGCGGGGACGCCAGAAGGAACACTCGCGCCCGTTCGCGCTTGGCCGCGATCAGCCGGTCGGCCTTGAGGGCAGCGGACGCCATCGCCTCCTGCCACGAGCCGGGTCCAACAGGCGAGGGAGCGTAGGCACGCTGCACCCACGGTGCGATGTCCCCGGGCAGGTCAAGAACGCCGTCGACCTCGGTGCGCTCCATGACCAGTGCGGCCGCCCGCAGCAGCGCGTGCTCGCCGTACACCGTCCGTCCCCCCCGGTCGAGCTCGGGCGGGGTCGTCGACCAGTCGGAGACACCGACCACCACGCAGCGAGCGTCGCGCACCCTCGCGGGGCGCGATGGCTCTCCCAGGCCACGTTCGTGCCGGTGCAGCCGTCCGATGCGTTGCAGCAGCAGGTCGGCTGGTGCGAGATCGGTGACCAGGAGGTCGAAGTCCACATCCAGGGACTGCTCGACGACCTGCGTGCCGACGACGATCGCACGCGGAGGCCGGCCCTCGCCACCATTCGGCGCACCGAAGGATTCGCGGAGCCATGCGTCGTTCGCCAACCGGTGGTGACCGATGAATCGCGAGTGGATGAGTCGCACCTCCGACTCGAAGACCTGGGCGAGCGCCTGCGCGGTCTGCTGCGCCCGGGCGACCGTGTTCCGCACCACTAGCGCGCACCCACCCTCGGCGAGCGCATCCTGGAGCAGGGCGGAGAGCGTGTCGAGGTCGTCCGGTGCGGTCTCCAGCCGCACGCGAGTGCTCCGCCCGGACGGTGGTGCGGTCCTGCGTGTGACCTCACCGCCGCGCAGGGACGTCAGGACCGGGTAGTCGCCGACCTCGTCATCGGACTGGTTCGTCGGCGCGTCGACCCCGGCCGTGGCAGCGGGGGTGGTCCCCGTCGTCGCGGCACGTGCCGCCCAGTCGATACGAACAGGTCGATCGGCGACGGGTTCAGGCGAGGACATGCCGCGCCGGTAGGCGCCGACGAGCTCGGCACGCACTCTCGACGGGAGCGTGGCGGACAGCATGATCACCGTCACCCCGTGGGCGCCGAGCCACTCGAGCGCGGTCTGGAGGTAGGTGTTCATGTACGCGTCGAAGGAGTGGATCTCGTCCAGGATCACCACCTTGCGCGCCATCCCGAGGTGGCGAAGCGCGAGGTGACGGGCACGAAGGCTCGTGAACAGCAGCTGGTCGATCGTGCCGACCACGAAGTCGGCAAGCGGGCCCTTCTTGCGGCCAGTCATCCACCGGTGGACGACACCGTCGAGGCCTCCCACCGAGTCGTGGACCGGTTGCGTGCGAGACGGCTGATCGCCCTCGTCGAGGCCGACCTGGTGGGCCCCGGAGGCCATCCGGAGCTCTCGGAACGTACTGTTGAGCGAAGCCTTGCCATGCGCCAACGCCACTGACGCTGCACGCCGGCCGGCCGCAGTGCGCGCATCATCGGCCACGACCGCATCCGGTACCCGGCCCAGCCAGTCGAGCACACGGTCGAACATCGCATCGGTGGTGGCCTGGGTCGGCAGCGCGACGAAGCACCCGCCCGCGCCCGAGCGCGCCGCAAGAACCTCCGCAGCGAGAAGAGCGGCCTCAGTCTTCCCCTCACCCATCGGCGCCTCGATCACCAGCAGGCCCGGCACGTCCATCGCGCGTGCCTCCGCCAGAGCGGCTCGCTGCACCGGCCTCGCGACGGCACCGTCGCCCCAGCCGAACCGCGAACGCACGAGCTCGTCGGGCGGCAGCCCGGTGTCCGCAGGCCGCCACGGACGAGGAAGCTCCAGGTCCTGCCACGCGCGGGTGGCGCGTTGCTGAGCACTTTCGGAAGGTTGAGCTCCCAACGGGCTCAGCGGGAACAGCTCGCTCGAGCTGGCGATCCAGTCCGCCACGATCACGAGCGCAGTCAGGGTGACCTGGACGCTCTGCGGCAGCCGCAGGTCGCCCCAGGCCGGCAGGTACCGGTTGACGCCGATCCGGCGGGCAGCGCGCTCGATCAACGCGACCTGAGCCTCTGGCCAGCGCCCCGTGCCGAAGAGCTCGGGGTGATCAGCGGCGCGAAGGACCGCGCTCTTGCCCGGCGGAACGCCGTGATGTCCGCCGACGACCACCCCGAGCTGGGCGGCGGTCTCCCGCGACCACCCGTGACGGTCGCACAGCCATCGTTCGAGCAGCACCTCACCCGCCAGAGAGTGCGGGAGTCGCCTGCGCTCCTCGGGAAGAAGGCGGGGAACCGTCAGGCCGACCAGAGTCAGCTGGTCTGCGAACTCCGGCACCTGGACGGCGAACGCCGGTGTCGCCTTGCCGAGGTCGTGCACCCCCGCCAGGAACATCACCAGGCGACGCGCCTCCGCGTCGGGCCGACCGAGCCCGGCACACACCCGCACACGCACCTGGGACGGGAGCCACTCGTCCCACAGCCGGGCGGCGACCTCGGCGGAATCGTCGAGGTGCTGCCACAGCGGCAACCAGGAGTCGACGCGGCCGAACGCGTCCACACCCGACTTCGCCCACACAGCCTGCGTGATCGACCGGTCCACGACGCCCCCCGTAAGCGTGATCCCACCCATCCTGGCGCGAACGCGACAACTCCGGCGCCCGACACGCGCACGTCAGCCAACCGCACTGCGGAGAGTCCTCACCCCGCGCCCGACCCGGGCGCGTCGCGCACCCGTCCGTGCCCGCGGCGTGGGGCCAGGGCGCGCGACCGACCGAGTCTCTCGACATCAGCACGCCGTGTCGGGCGCGGACCCGAACAGTCGCGTCAGCGCAGCGCGGAGAAGTCCGTCGGCTCGAGGAAGACCGACGTGATCGACTGCACGATCGGGCCGTCCTCCTCGGACGCCGCTCTGACTGCCTGCCACTCGGGATCCGCCTTGAACGCCTCCCACGATGCGGCCGCGGACTCCGGGTCCGCGTGCGCCAGCAGGTACACGAGAGTGTCGGGCTGGTCAGCCGTGACCCAGTAGCCGATGTTCGTCATCCCGTGCCGGGTGAAGAGCTCGGCCGTGTGGTCCCGGAACCGGGCGAGCAGGGCGTCCAGCCGCCCGGGCTCGGCGGTGTAGGTCCGCAGCTCGTAGATCTGTGTCATGTCACTCGCTCCGTCGTCGTTGTCGTCCTGCGTCGGGCCGCGCACGCGGATGGGAGTCGCCACGACGGCGAACCTCGCCGCAGTGCTCGACGGCTCGTGTCCGCCCGGCTCATCATCCTTCGCGGCACCCCGACGATCGGCAACGGGGCTCGCTGGCCGTGCACGCAAGGGAATCACCTGCCACCACTCGCGGGTTCCCTGTGGTGATCGCGGTCGTCAACCGAGCAGCAAGGAGCAGGGCCATGCGGGCAACGTGGAACGGCATCGTCATCGCCGAGAGCGACGCAACCGTCGTCGTCGAGGGCAACCACTACTTCCCCGCCGACTCCGTCGCGTGGGAGCTCCTCGAGGAGTCCAGCTCCCGGAGCACGTGCCCGTGGAAGGGGCAAGCCCACTACTGGTCGGTGGCCGGTGCGGGGCGCCCCGGTAAAGACGTCGCGTGGTCCTACCCCGAGCCCTCGGACGCGGCACGCCAGATCGCCGGCCATGTCGCGTTCTGGCGCGGGGTCACGGTCGACGCGTCCTGACGGGAGTCGTCGTCCGCTGCCACAGACGGCCCGCGGCCGCTCCTGGCACGAGCGGTCCGTGGGCACCCTGAACCCCAAGGCCCCGCCCAGCGCCCGGCCGTAGACTCGCCGCGCGGCGGCCACCTCGACCCCGCCGCGGCGAGGAGCGGCGTGTCCGAGGTCACGATCTTCGTCCTGGTCGCCGGGGCGGTCGCGGTCACCGCGATCGCCCGCCGCTACGGATGGCCCTCCCATCTCGTCGTGCTCGCGGTCGGGCTCGCGGTGTCGTTCGTCCCCGCTGTACCGCGCATCGAGGTGAACCCGCACGTCCTCCTCGAGCTCGTCCTCCCACCGCTGCTCTACTCGGCCTCGCTGACCAGCTCGTACCAGGACTTCCGTGCCTCGCTCAACTCGATCACCCGCCTCGGCGTCGGGCTCGTCCTCGCCACCGCGGCAGCCGTCGCACTCGTGGCGTCGTGGCTGATCCCGGGCCTGCCGCTCTCGGCGGCGTTGGTGCTCGGTGCCGTGGTCGCGCCGCCCGACGCCGTCGCGGCGACCGCCGTCGGCCGACGGCTCGGCCTCCCCCGCCGCACCACCACGGTGCTCACCGGCGAGAGCCTCATCAACGACGCGACCTCCCTGACGCTGTACAAGGTCGCTCTCGCAGCCGTGTCGACCGGCGCCACCGCGCTCACGGACGGACTCGGCGTATTCGCGGTCGCCGTCGTCGCAGGGGTCGGGTGCGGGCTGGCGGTGGGCGTCGTCGTGCACCGGGTGCGTGTGCAACTGGACGACGCGGTCGTGGCCTCCGCGCTCGGCCTGCTGACCCCGTTCGCCGCCTACTGGGGTGCCGAGCAGATCGGTGGCTCAGGGGTGCTCGCCGTCGTCGCAGCGGGGCTGTACCTCGGCCACTCCTCCCCCGAGGCCGGCTACGCGACCCGCCTGTACGAGGGTCCGATCTGGTCGACCTTCGACCTGGTGCTCGAGTCGTTCACGTTCGCCCTGATCGGCGTGCAGCTCCCGTGGGTGGTCCGGGACGTGATCGCGGCGGACCAGGGCGTCCGCACCGCGGTGCTCGCCGCGTTCGCGGTGCTCGCGACGGCGGTGGCGATCCGTCCCCTGTACGTCTTCGCGACGGCCTGGGTGGACAACGTGCGGCTGCCAGGGAGCCACCGTCCGCCGCGTGACTCGCTCTCGACCCGGGAGTCCGCGGTCGTGTCGTGGGCCGGGATGCGTGGGGTCGTGACGCTCGCCGCGGCGGCGGCCATCCCCGTCACGAGCGGGACGACCCCGTTCCCGGCGCGGGCGACGCTCCAGCTCGTCGCCTACGGCGTGGCGATCGGCACGCTGCTCATGCAAGGCCTGAGCCTTCCGTGGGTGATCCGCGCCCTCGGGCTCGGCGCCGCCGAGGACGCCGCCAGGGACGCGAGCCAGGAGGCGGGCCTGCGCGTGCTGACGAACCGGGCGGCCGCCGAGGTGCTCCGGACCCGGTCGGACATGCTCGCGCGGGCCGTCGGTGCGGAGGCCGCGGAGCGGATCACCCGTGGGCTCACGCGCGCGATCGAGCAGCGGGGGCGCGCCGTCGCGAGCGCGCTCGACCCGTCGAGCGGTCCGGAGCACGGGCTCCCGGACGCCCTCGAGCACGGTCGACGCCTGCAGCAGCTGCGCCGGGAGACCGTCCAGGCGCAGCGTGTGGTGCTCATGCGCGAGCGCGACGCCGGTCGTGTCGACGAGGTCGTGATGCGACGGATGCTCCGCGAGCTGGACCTCGAGGAGGAGCAGCTGTCCTCGTCGTGGCTCAACAGGGTCTGAGGGCCGGGCGCACCCCGTCGACCTTGAGATCCGCATGATCGTGCGGATCTCGGGCACCCGCTCGCGCCGTCGTCTCCGTGCAGGACCAAGGGCACAGAGTTTCGGGGCGGACCTCTCCTAGCGTGGTGCACGAGGTCAACGGGGATCTCGTCCCCCTCTCCATCACGACAACGGGAGCTACTGGTGACCTCCGCCTCGAGCACGAGCACAGCCAAGCCCACGCCTTCTGTCGCTGCGGTTCGCTCCAGCGACGTGAGCCCGATCGATGGCCTCGTGGCCAACGCCACCAAGGCCCTCGAGGCCTACGGGCGCTTCACGCAGGAGGAGGTGGACCACCTCGTCAAGAAGGCCGCCGTCGCCGCCCTCGACAAGCACGGCGCCCTCGCCGAGCTCGCCGTCGCCGAGACGCACCGCGGAGTCTTCGAGGACAAGGCCGTCAAGAACATCTTCGCGTGCGAGCACGTGACCCACGGCATGGCGACGACCAAGACCGTCGGCATCATCAGCCGCGACGACATCACCGGCATCACCGAGATCGCCGAGCCGGTCGGGGTGATCTGCGGTGTGACGCCCGTGACGAACCCGACCTCGACCGCGATCTTCAAGTCGCTCATCGCCCTGAAGACGCGCAACCCGATCATCTTCGCGTTCCACCCGTCAGCGCAGGAGTCCTCGGTCGCCGCCGCCCGCGTCGTGCGGGACGCCGCCGTCGCGGCCGGTGCCCCGGAGCACTGCATCCAGTGGGTCGAGGCGCCGTCGATCGCCGCGACCAACGAGCTGATGAACCACCCCGGCGTCGCACTGATCCTGGCGACCGGTGGCAACGCGATGGTCCGCGCCGCCTACTCGTGCGGCAAGCCCGCGCTCGGCGTCGGCGCCGGCAACGTCCCCGCCTACATCGAGAAGAGCGCCAAGCTCAAGCGCGCGGTCAACGACGTCGTCCTGTCGAAGGCCTTCGACAACGGCATGATCTGCGCATCCGAGCAGGCCGTCATCCTCGACGACGAGATCTACGACGCGGCCATGGCGGAGTTCGCGATCCTGCACGCGTACCGCGTGAACAAGAAGGAGAAGGCCCTCCTCGAGAAGTTCATCTTCGGTGTCGAGGCGAAGGGCAAGAACTGCGGCGAGGCGAAGCTCAACGCGCCGGTCGTCGGGCAGTCGCCCGCCTGGATCGCCAAGCAGGCCGGGTTCTCCGTCCCCGAGGACACCTCGATCATCCTGGCCGAGGTCAGCGAGGTCGGGCCGAGCGAGCCACTGACTCGCGAGAAGCTGTGCCCGGTTCTCGCGGTGCTGCGTGCCGCGAGCACCGAGCACGGCATCTCCCTCGCCGAGCAGATGGTCGCGTTCGACGGCCTCGGGCACAGCGCCGCGATCCACACCAGGGACGACGCCCTCGTCGAGGAGTTCGGCTCCCGGGTCAAGGCGGTCCGTGTCATCGCGAACGCACCCTCCTCGCTGGGCGGCATCGGCGACATCTACAACGCCTTCATCCCGTCCCTCACGCTCGGCTGCGGCTCCTACGGCCACAACTCGGTGTCGAACAACGTCTCGGCGGTCAACCTGGTGAACATCAAGCGGATCGGCCGACGGAACAACAACCTCCAGTGGTTCAAGGTGCCGGCCAAGACGTACTTCGAGCCGAACGCGATCCGCTACCTCACGGACATGGCGGGGATCTCCCGCGTCACGATCGTCACCGACACGACCATGACGCGCCTGGGCTTCGTCGACAAGATCCTCGACGTCCTGAGCCGCCGCCCCGAGAAGGTCTCGCTGCAGATCATCGACACCGTGGAGCCGGAGCCGTCCGTGACCACGGTGAAGAAGGGCGCGGCCGAGATGCGCGCCTTCCACCCGGACACGATCATCGCGCTCGGCGGTGGCTCGCCGATGGACGCCGCCAAGGTCATGTGGCTGCTGTACGAGCACCCCGAGGTGAACTTCTCGGACCTCAAGCAGAAGTTCTTCGACGTCCGCAAGCGCGCGTTCACCTTCCCGCTCCTCGGTGACCTCGCGAAGCTCGTCTGCATCCCGACCACGTCGGGCACCGGAGCCGAGGTGACCCCGTTCGCGGTCATCACGGACACGGAGTCGGGCAAGAAGTACCCGCTCGCGGACTACGCCCTCACGCCGACCGTCGCGATCATCGACCCGATCCTCACCTCGAAGATGCCCGCCTCGCTCGCAGCGGACTCGGGCTTCGACGCCCTCACGCACGCCACCGAGGCGTACGTCTCGGTCTACGCGAACGACTTCACCGACGGCATGGCGCTCCAGGCGATCCGCCTGATCTTCGACAACCTCGCCCAGAGCGTCAACGGCGACCCGTCCGACCCGGCGACGGCGGACGCCCGCGAGAAGATGCACAACGCGGGGACGATCGCCGGTATGGCGTTCGGCAACGCCTTCCTCGGGATCGTGCACGCGATGGCGCACGTGATCGGCTCGACGTTCCACCTCGTCCACGGCCGGACCAACGCCACCCTCCTGGCACACGTGATCCGGTACAACGGCAAGGTTCCGACCAAGCTCACGAGCTGGCCGAAGTACGAGAACTACGTCGCGCCGGAGCGGTTCCAGCAGATCGCGCAGTCGCTCGGTCTGCCGGCCGCGACCCCGGCCGAGGGCGTCGAGTCCTACGCCCTCGCGGTCGAGGCGCTCCGGTCGAAGGTCGGGATCCCCGCCTCCTTCGCGGCGCAGGGCGTCGACGAGCTGGAGTTCATCGGTCGCCTCGACGAGGTGGCGATGGGCGCCTACGAGGACCAGTGCGCACCCGCGAACCCGCGGATGCCGATGCTGGCCGACATGAAGGACCTCATGACTGCGGCCTACTACGGAACGTCCATCGAGGACGTCCGTGGCCGCCGCGAGCAGCAGGACGTGCGAGAGCACGGTGCCGTGAGTGGTGCACCTGCGGACGACGCCCCGGCGGAGGCTGCGTCCGTGTCCTGACCGGTTCACACCGGTTGTCTGCTCGCCGTGCGCCCCGCCCGATCCCACCATCGGGCGGGGCGCACCCTTGTCTGCAGCCGCGAGACGACCCGCGCGACCCGCCCCGTCCGGCACAATGGGACTCTCCACGACGAAGGAGCTCCCGTGAGGCCGTCCCCATCCGGTCGCCGTGCCACTCGACCCACCACACGGTCCGCCGCGCTGTCGGTCGTCGTCGCCATCGGCATCGCGCTCGGCCTGAGCGCCTGCTCCCAGGCCGCCGATCTCAAGGACTCCGCCCAGAACGCCGTCGACAGCGTCCGCTCGCGCGTCGACGAGGCGCGGGCCTCGATCGACTCGATCACGACGACCATCAACGACGCGCGCACCACGCTCGCCGGCGTGGACTCCTCGGCCCGGGCCGCCGTCGACACCGCGAGCAGCGCGATCGCGACAGCCCGGAGCGCGCTCGACGCCCAGACCGCCACCCCGAGCCCCGCGACCACCGCGGCGCTCACGCGCGCCGACTCCGCGCTCGCCGCAGCGAAGACACAGCTCGATGCCGCGGCCGCCGGCGTCGACGGCGCCGCCAAGACGGTCCTCGAGTCACTGTCCACCCAGGTCGAGAAGCTGCGTCAGCAGGTGGCCGCAGCAGCCGCAGCCTGACGCCGACCGGCGCGACTCGCCAGACGCACCTCCGCACGGTCCACCGCACATGCTGGTGGGAGGCTCCCGCCTGTGCCGACCGGGTGAAGTTTCTGAGAACGACCGGTCAAAGGGATGTTGTCGGCGGTCATCGTGCCGATGACACCGGTATGGAACCGCACCGGATCGCCCAGCGGCAGGGTGAGCACCCTCACCCCGTCGAGTGGTGGGTCGTGGCCGCCTGGTCCTCGCTCGCTCTCGTCGTGCTCGCCGGCATCGGCGGGGCCGTCGGGCTCGGCTGAGCTCAGGCCGCCGACCACCCACCGCGCCGGTACGCCGGCGTGGCGATCATCAGCACCGCCAGGGCCGTCACCGAGGCGCTGACCATCACGGTCCCCATCGCGACCGCGTTCCCCCGAGCACCCCGACGAGTGGGCTCACGACCCCGGCGACACCGGCCTGCAGCGAGCCGATGACCGCCGCAGCCGTTCCGGCGATCTCGCCGTGACGGCTGAGCGCGAGCGCCGACGCGTTGGGCGGGACGAAGTTGATCGTCCCCATGAGGAGCCACAGGACGACGAGCAGCGGCACCAGCTCGTGCGGGAGCAGATGCACCACGGCGAACAGGCTCGCGGTGAGCATCAACGAGATCGGCAGCGCGACGCGCAGGATGCGCACGGGGGCGACCCGGCGCACGAGGGCGGCATTGATCTGCGCACCGCCGACCAGGGCGATGCCGTTGAAGGCGAACAGCAGCCCGAACTGGTTGGCGGACAGACCGAACCCCTCACGCAGCACGAACGGTGACCCGACGACGTAGCTCATGAGGATCACCATCCCGAGGCCAGGCAGCACCGCGAGCGCGACGAAGTGGCGATCGCGCACCAGGGTGCGGTACCCGGCCAGCGCCGACCGGAGGCCACCCTCGCGTCGGCGCTCCACCGGCAGGGTCTCCGGCATCCGCCGCCACAGCAGGACCCACAGCGCGACACCGGCCAGGGCCAGCGCCAGGAACACCGCGCGCCACCCGGCCTGACCGGCGATCAGCCCACCGATCGACGGCGCGAACAGCGGCGAGACACCGATCACCAGCATGAGCCGTGACAACAGCTGGGACGCGTCGGCGCCGACGAACCGGTCCCGGATCACCGCCATCGCGGACACGGTCGCCGCGGCGTTGAAGAAGCCCTGGAGGGACCGGGCCGCGATCATCGGGACGATGCTCGGCGCGATCGCGCACAAGAGCGACGTGAGCACGTGCAGGGCGATGCCGACCATGGCCGGCCGTCGGCGTCCGAACCGGTCGGAGAGCGGACCGATCACGAGCTGGCCGAGCGCACCACCGACCAGCATCGCGGTGATGGTGAGCTGCGCGGCGGTCGCCGTCGTGTGCAGGTCACGTGCGACGTCGGGCAGGGACGGCAGGTACATGTCCGTCGAGATCGCCGGGAGCGTCGTCATCGAACCCAGGAGCAGCACGTACCTGGCGCTCGGGCGCGTCGTCCGGCGGGCGTCGTCCCGGGGCTCGCCGACGTCACTCACGAGTGCTGATCGTGCCACGCCCACCTGGGGAAGTCGAATCGATTCGACGCGGCGACCGCGTCGCGCCCGGACGACCCGCGTCGCGGCTCCCGGTGCAGACTGGATCGCATGTGCGGCCGCTTCGCCTCGTTCCGCGAGGCCCAGGACCTTGCCGACGCGTTCGCCCTCGCCGAGGTCGCGGACGACGCACGCCTGCTCCCACCCTCGTGGAACGTCGCGCCGACCCAGCAGATCCGGATCGTGGTCGAGCGTGAGAGCAGCGACACGCACGAGGTCGTCCGCTCGCTGCGGCTCGCGCGGTGGGGACTCGTCCCCTCCTGGGCGAAGGACCCGTCGGTCGGCGCCCGGATGATCAACGCCCGGTCCGAGACCGCCCAGGAGAAGCCGTCGTTCAGCCGGGCATTCGCACGCCGACGCGCGATCGTCCCCGCCGACGCGTACTACGAGTGGGCCGCGCCGCCGCCCGGCAGCACCACCACCTCGAAGCAGCCGTACGCGATCCGCGCCGCGGACGGCGCACCACTGGCGTTCGCGGGACTGT
This sequence comes from Cellulomonas sp. P24, assembly GCF_024704385.1. Classification (NCBI taxonomy): domain Bacteria; kingdom Bacillati; phylum Actinomycetota; class Actinomycetes; order Micrococcales; family Cellulomonadaceae; genus Cellulomonas; species Cellulomonas sp. P24. Next base: position 3,359,418 of record NZ_JAJDFX010000002.1, on the reverse strand, counting down.
ACGAGTTCTGGAAGACGCCCGGGACACCCGAGGACGGCGTCGACCCGTGGCTCGTCACCGCCACGATCCTCACCACGGCCGCGCAGGGAGAGCTCCGAGCGATCCACGATCGCCAACCCGTGATCCTCGGACCGCAGACCTGGGACCTCTGGCTCGACCCGTCCGTCGACCCGCCTGCGGCCGCGGACCTGCTCCGCCTGCCGCCGCCTGATCTCGTCGCCGTCCCGGTCTCGACCGCCGTGAACCGCGTCGGGACAGACGGACCTCAGCTGCTCGCGCCGCTCGCACCCTGATCGGGCACCTGCACCTGATCGGACACCCGTACCTGATCGGACACGGCACCCCGGTCGAGCACCGCACTCTGCTCGCGCACCGCACTCTGCTCGCGCACCGCACTCTGCTCGAGCACCGCACTCTGCTCGAACGGCGCACCCTGCTCGAACACCGCACCCCGGTCGAGCACCGCGTCCTGGTCGCCGGACCAGCGGAGCAGCACCGGGGCGATCGCGCCGAGCCCCTGCACCTCGCGCGGCTCCTGCCGCACGAGGACGAAGCGCGGATCACCGGCCAGATGGTCCGCGGTCGTCTGGTCGATCAGCACGCTGCGAGGTCGCGCCTCGTCCGCGAGCCGCGCCGCGAGGTTGACCGGCGGCCCGAACACGTCGCCGAAGCGCGAGAGCACCCGCCCCCACACCATCGAGACCCGCACCGGTGGCGTGATGCCCTCGGAGCCGATCTCGCGGGCGAGGCCCAGCGCGACATCGGCACCGGTGGCGACGTCGTCCGCGACGAACAGCACGGCGTCACCGATCGTCTTGACCACGCGCCCGCCCGCAGCGGACACGACGTCGCGCGCCGCGGTCTCGAAGCGCTGCACGAACGCCGAGAGCTCGGTGTAGTCCAGTCCGGCGCTCACACGCGTGAACGAGACCATGTCCGCGAATCCCACCGCCCGCGGGAGCGGCAACGCATGCCGGTCGGCCGTCTGAGGCGCACGCAGCTCGGCGAACTCGGCGGCGAACCGACCGGCGACCGCCGCCAGGTGCCGGCGCCACGAGTAGACGAGCTGCGCCTCGAGGAGCGGGGCGAGCCCGGCGAGCCGGTCGAGCACGAGCAGCCGGGCGCTCACGTCGTCGAGCTCGTACCGGCGGGCCATGTCCTCGACGAGCGCCTCGACCTCCCAGAGGGCCAACCGGTCCGCGGTGTGACCGAGGGCGCGCGTCAACGTGATGACGGTACTCATCTCGAGCCCGTGGTCCCGCACGAGCTCCAGCACGTGGCCGAGCGCCGCGGCATCGTCGGCCGTCAGGACCGTGTCGTCGATGTCGGCCCTCGGGAGACCGAGCGTCTGCCAGTACCGCCGCACGACGTCGAGCTCGACGTCGAGATCCGTCGCCACCTGACGCATGGTCAGGACACGCGGACCGCCGAGCAGCCGGTCGTCCAGGGCGGACACCGTCGAGGTCCCCGGCTCGTGCGCTGCCGGGACCGAGGGGCGGTCAGGGGATCCGGCGTCGTCGGGCACGTCCTGAGCGTAATTCACGCGGTCGCACGGAGGTGACGCACGTCACCTGCCAGGACCGAACGGACGCGACCGGACGTCTCCTCGACCACGAGGGAACCGTCCGGACCGAGCGCCAGCGCCTGCCCCTCGACCACCACGTCACCCGGGAGATCGACCCGCACCTTGCGCCCGAGCGTGCCGCAGACGGCCGTGCACTCGTCGGCGAGGCCGGCCGCGACCGCATCGCCGTGCGCCTCCCGCCACCGCGCGTCGACGGAGACGACCGCGTCGACGAGGGCCACGAGCAGCGTCTCGCGGTCGATCTCCCCCGCACCGGCCGTGAGCAGGGATGCGGCCGACTCGACCGGAAGCTCGTCGGGCTCCTGCGACACGTTGATGCCGATGCCCACGATCGCCGCCGGCCCGACCGACGTCGTCACGAGCTCGCTGAGGATCCCCCCGATCTTGCGATCCGTGTCCCAGCCCGGGAGCTCCGTCCTGTCCGGAGAGCTCACCAGGAGGTCGTTCGGCCACTTGAGCCGGACGTCGACGCCCGTGGTGCCCCGCAGTGCCGTCACCCCCGCCAGACCAGCGAGCAACGGGAGCCAGCCGAACGTCGGGAGCGGCACGCCCGGCCCGGGCCGGAGCAGGAACGAGACCGCGAGCGAGGAGCGCGACGGCGCCTCCCAGTGCCGGCCGGCCCGCCCACGCCCTGCGGTCTGGAGCTCGGCCACCAGCACCGTGCGATCGGGCAAGGAGGCCGGGTCGCGCGCGAGGGTGGCGGCGATGTCCGCGTTCGTCGAGCCGGAACTCTCCACGACGTCGAGCCGCGCGAGTGGCCCACCAGGGGCGAGAAGAAGCTCCCGCAGGACCGACACCCGGAGCGCGGGGCGGGCCGACGGTCGGCCGGGGGGACTCGTCATGGCGCCATCCTGCCCCGTCCGGGGCGACCCGGGCGCCACCCGAATGGGCGTCGCACGCGCCCGCGAGCCGTTGTGGGAAACCGACGGACGAGTCACCGACCTGCGGTACGGCGGCACCACCACCCGGCACGGGCCGACCAACTAGTCTCGTCGTGTGACTGAGACCACCACGGGCGACCCCGCTCCCGCGTCCACCCTTCACGGGACGTCAGCGAAGCTGGACGATCTCCGGGCACGGCACGCCGCCGCGGTCGTCGCCTCCGAGCAGGTCGCCGCCGAGAGACAGCACCCGCGCGGGAAGAAGACCGCCCGCGAGCGCATCGACGCCCTGCTCGACGCGGGCTCCTTCGTGGAGCTCGACGCCTTCGCGCGTCACCGCTCGACGAACTTCGGTCTCGACAAGAAGCGCCCGCACGGGGATGGCGTCGTGGTGGGGCACGGCACCGTCGACGGTCGGCAGGTCTGCGTCTACTCGCAGGACTTCTCGGTGTTCGGCGGCAGCCTCGGCGAGGTCCACGGGCAGAAGATCACCAAGGTGATGGACCTCGCCCTGCGCACCGGCGTCCCTCTCATCGGCATCAGCGACGGTGGCGGCGGCGCGCGCATCCAGGAGGGTGTCGCCGGCCTCACGCAGTTCGCGGAGATCTTCCGCCGCAACGTCGCCGCCTCCGGGGTGATCCCGCAGATCTCGCTGATCCTCGGTCCGTCCGCCGGCGGCGCGGTCTACTCCCCCGCGCTGACCGACTTCATCATCATGGCGGACGGCACGTCCAACATGTTCATCACCGGACCCGACGTGATCCGCTCTGTGACGGGCGAGAACGTCGGCTTCGAGGAGCTCGGCGGCGCCACGACGCACAACACGCGCTCGGGTGTCGCCCACTACCTCGCGACCGACGAGGACGACGCCCTCGACTACGCGCGGATGCTCCTCTCGTACCTCCCGCAGAACAACCTCACCGACCCGCCCGTCTACCCGGTCGACGCCGTCGAGGTCGAGGTCACCGAGGAGGATCGGGACCTCGACACGCTGATCCCCGACTCGGACAGCCAGCCGTACGACATGCGCACGGTCGTCGAGCACGTCCTCGACGACGGCGTACTTCTCGAGGTTCAGCCGTTGTACGCGGAGAACGTGCTGATCGGCTTCGGCCACGTCGAGGGTCACCCGGTGGGGATCGTCGCGAACCAGCCGCTCCGGATGGCCGGCACCCTCGACATCAACGCCGCGGAGAAGGCCGCGCGGTTCGTGCGGACCTGCGACGCGTTCAACATTCCGGTGCTGACCTTCGTGGACGTCCCCGGGTTCCTCCCCGGCACCGACCAGGAGTGGAACGGGATCATCCGTCGCGGCGCGAAGCTGATCTTCGCCTACGCCGAGGCGACGGTCCCGCTCGTCACGGTCATCACCCGCAAGGCCTACGGCGGCGCGTACATCGTCATGGGATCGAAGCAGCTCGGCGCGGACATCAACCTCGCGTGGCCCACCGCGCAGATCGCCGTCATGGGCGCCGGCGGGGCCGTCAACATCCTCCAGAGATCAGCGCTCGCCGCGGTCGACACGGCCGGCGGCGACGTCGACGCCGAGCGCGCCCGGCTCACCGCCGAGTACGAGGAGGCGATCGTCAACCCCTGGGACGCCGCCGACCGCGGGTACGTGGACGCCGTGATCGAACCGTCCGAGACCCGCACGCAGATCGTCCGCGCCCTGCGCGCGCTGCGCACCAAGCGCGCGAGCCTGCCGGCCAAGAAGCACGGGAACATCCCGCTGTGATCCCTGAGCCGCAGCACGACCCGGACGAGGCAGCAGGCGTGCCCGACCCGGACCTGGACCGGTCGGACAGCACGATCGGCCGGACACCCGCGGTCGACGGCACGTCGATGCACGACGCGGTGGACGCGCTCGCGACGGCGCTCCACGGCTACGTCGACACCGTGATCGGGGTACGGACGGAGTTCAACGCGCACGACGCCGACGAGGACCCGCGGGTGCTCGCCCTCGAGAGCCGCATCGGTGCGCTCAACGGCGCGCTGTACGACGAGATCCACCGGCTCCTCGGCCTGCACCCGGACCTCACGACCCTCGCCTGGACGAACCGGTGGACCCAGGACGACCCGGACGCCCCGCGCCCGCAGGCCGACCTCGACACCTTCAGCCTCGGCTTCGTGGTGAGCCCGACGGCCGGACCGACCGGCTCGACGCTGGACGCCGTGCTCGAGCTCCTCGACGCCGGGGGTGAGGCGCTCGTGGCCCAGCTCACCGGCGCGGGCTTCGAGGTCCTCGAGTGGGCGACGACACGCGGCGGCCCCGCCCCGTTCGACGACCTCGAGGACGACGACGAGGACGAGGAGGACGACGAGTGACCGAGGAGACCGGCCAGTCGCTCGTGCACGTCTCGGTCGTGCGCGGAGCACCCGACGACGTCGAGCTCGCCGCCCTGGTCGCCGGTCTGGTGGCAGCCTCGGGCAGCACCGACGCACCCCCTGCGGCGGCCACGAGCGCCTGGGCCGACCACGCGCGTCGGCTGCGCCGGCCGGGGAGCGCGGGGACGGTCGCCCTGCACGGCCCGGACGCGTGGCGCTGGAGCCTGCGCGACTGACCCGCCCTCACCCCGAGGCTCCGGCCGTCGGCGATAGGGTCGGGCGATGAGCTCGCCAGCACCGCGACACCAGGCCCCGACCCCGTCCGAGGGGACGCCCCCGGCGACGGGCGACCGGACCCCAGCCGGACGCCCGACGACCCGCATCGACGAGATCGCCGATGCGTACGTCGCGACGGTGGCCCGGCTGGACCCGATCCAGGCCACGTCGATGGGGATCCCCGGGCACGACCACGAGCTGACGGACCTGTCCCCCGACGGTCACGCGGCCAGGTTCGACGCCGCGCGCGCCGTCCTCGCCGCGCTGTCGACCGCAGAGCCCCAGGACGAGACGGACCGCGTGACCGTCGCGGCGATGCGCGAACGACTCGGCCTCGAGCTCGAGCTGGCCGACGCGCACGAGCAGCTCGCCTCCCTCAACGTGATCGCCTCACCCGTGCAGGCGTTGCGCGACGTCTTCGACCTCATGCCGACCGCCGACCCCGACGACTGGTCCACGATCGCCGAGCGACTGCACGCGCTCCCCGCAGCGGTGACCGGCTACTGCGAGTCGTTGCGCGCGGCGGCGCGGGACGGGCGGGTCGCCGCGATCCGTCAGGTGCGCGAGGCGTCCGCCGAGGCCGAGGAGCTCGCGGACCCGTCCCGGTCGTTCTTCACGGCGCTGACCTCGGGCCGCGCCGCGGCGCTCGCCCTCGACGAGTCGGCGGCGTGCTCTCTCGTCCGGCGCGAGCTCGAGCACGGCGCTCAGGCGGCCCGGGAGGCGTACGGGACGCTCGCGACATTCCTGCGCAGCGAACTCGCCCCGCAGGCCCCCGAGGCGGACGGCGTCGGGCGGGAGCGGTACGCGCTCTGGTCGCGCCACTTCCTCGGTGCCACCGTCGACCTCGACGAGACGTACGCGTGGGGGCTCGACGAGCTCGCGCGCATCGTCGCGGAGCAGGAGGACGTCGCCCGGCAGATCGCCGGACCCGGCGCCACGGTCGCCGAGGCGATCGCCGTCCTCGACGCCGACCCGTCCCGCGCGCTGCACGGCACCGGGGAGCTCCACGCGTGGATGCAGGAGACAGCCGACGCGGCGATCGCCGCGCTGGACGGCGTGCACTTCGACATCCCCGCCCCCGTGCGGACCCTCGAGGCTCGCATCGCCCCCACGCACTCCGGGGGGATCTACTACACGCCGCCGAGCGACGACTTCTCCCGCCCCGGGCGCATGTGGTGGTCCGTCCCGGCCGGCGACGACGAGTTCACGACCTGGCGCGAGAAGACCACGGTCTTCCACGAAGGGGTCCCCGGTCACCACCTGCAGTTCGGGCAGGCGGTGTTCCGGCGCGACACGCTCAACAGGTGGCGCCGGCTCGGCTGCTGGGTGTCCGGCCACGGCGAGGGCTGGGCCCTGTACGCCGAACGCCTCATGGCGGACCTCGGGTTCCTCGACGACCCCGGTGACCGGCTCGGGATGCTCGACGGCCAGCGGCTGCGCGCCGCACGCGTCGTCCTCGACATCGGCGTCCACCTCGGCCTGCCGTTCCCGGCCCACCTGGGCGGAGGCGGTGCCTGGGACGCCGCGAAGGCCTGGGAGTTCCTGCGGGGCAACGCCGCGATGTCCGAGGAGGTCCTGCGGTACGAGCTCAACCGGTACCTGGGCTGGCCCGGTCAGGCGCCGTCGTACAAGGTCGGCCAGCGCCTGTGGGAGCAGGTGCGTGACCGCGCCGTGCAGGACGCCCGGGCGCAGGGTGGCGAGCTCGACCTGCGCGCCTTCCACGCCCGGGCGCTCGACCTCGGCTCCGTCGGGCTGGACGTGCTGGCCGACGCACTGACCTGATCCAGCGACCTGATCAGGCGAACAGCCGGCTCCCGTACTTGAGCAGGATCGACGCTGCGAGCAGCACGATCCAGGTGACCAGCAGGTACGCGTCGACGTCGCTGCGCACGATCTCCAGGAGGCGACGCTGCAGCCGCCTCGGGAGGAAGAGGTTGTCCTGCAGGACGTTCGCGTGCAGGAGGGTCGCGAACGAGATGGTCGTCGCGAGCATCACGAGCAGGCACCACGGGCACAGCGCGCCGATCACGAACATCGACTGCGAGAACAGCCAGTAGGCGAAGCCGAGGGCGATCGTGTACATGACCTGCGCCCCGAGCATGAACCACCGCGGGAACCGCACGCCGGCCATCCCGGCCAGCGCGATCGTCATCACGACCGGGGCGAACGCCACCCCGAGGAACGCGTTCGGGAAGCCGAGCAGCGCGGCCTGCCACGAGACGCCGACCGTCCCGCACGAGATCACCGCGTTGACGTTGCACGTCAGCGCGGCGTTCTTGTCCCCCGCCAGGATCACCGCGTCGTTCGACAGGACGAGCGACCCGAGCAGGCTCAGCGCGGCGGCGACCAGCATCACGCCGAAGATCCAGAGGTTCGAGTGACGCCAGCCCGTCGGGACGGCGGAGTCGTCCTCCACGGCCCCCAGGTCCGGGTCGGACGGTTCTGCAGGGCGCTGTGCGGCACGGCTCGCGTTGGGCATGCCTCATTCTGACCCGTCGCACGCCGGACACGCGAGCACCCCCGCTGGTCGGCCGCGTACCCTCGCTGCTCGTGACCCGACTGCTGCTGGCCTCCGCCTCCCCCGCGCGACGCGCGACGCTCGTCTCCGCCGGGATCGACCCGCTCGTCGCGGTCTCCGGCGTGGACGAGGACGCGGTGCTCGCCGCGGCGCACGCACGCTTCGGAGCGCTCGCGCCGGCCGACGCCGTCCTCGTGCTCGCCCAGGCGAAGGTCGAGGCGACCGCCCGCGGGCTGTCCGACGGCACGCTCGAGGCCACCGGGTCGACGGCAGCCGTCGACGGGATCCTCCCGGACACCGACGACGAGTCCACCGGGGTCATCCTGCTCGGCTGCGACTCGATGCTCGAGCTCGACGGCGTCGTCCTCGGGAAGCCGCTCGACGCGATCGACGCCGTCGCGCGCTGGCAGGCGATGCGTGGGCGCACCGGGACCCTGCACACCGGTCACTGGCTGATCGATGACCGTGCCGTCGAGGCCGGCGGGACCCGCGGCACGCTCGGCGCGACCTCCTCCACGATCGTCCACTTCGCCGACGTCTCCGACGCCGAGATCCACGCCTACGTCGGAACCGGGGAGCCGCTCGCGGTCGCCGGCGCCTTCACGATCGACGGTCTCGGCGGTGCGTTCATCACCGGCATCGAGGGGGACCACCACGGCGTCGTCGGGTTGAGCCTGCCGCTGCTCCGGGAGCTGCTCGGCGAGATCGGCGTCGCGATCACCGACCTCTGGACGTCCTGACGGCGCGACGGGCGCCGCCACCGGCAACCTTTGTCAACCAGGCACAACGCCACGCCGCCTGACCCGCACCACGCTCAGCGATCTTGTAGTGACCCTCCAAGTCTGGTGACATCGGCTTGGGCACTCCCCCAATCTTGTCCGCGCGGTCGGCGTCGAGCGTGATCGGCCCAGCCCGTCGCGTTACGGTGAGCCGTGCCCGTCATCTCGAAGGTCCTCGTCGCCAACCGCGGCGAGATCGCCGTCCGCATCGTCCGTGCCTGCCGTGACGCCCGGATCGCCTCGGTCGCCGTGTACGCCGACTCCGACCGGGAGTCGCTGCACGTCACGCTTGCCGACGAGGGGTACGCCCTCGACGGCGCCCGCGCCGCGGAGACCTACCTCGACATCGGCAAGCTGCTCGACGTGGCCCGGCGTTCCGGCGCCGACGCGGTGCACCCCGGGTACGGCTTCCTCGCGGAGAACGCGACGTTCGCCCAGGCGGTGATCGACGCCGGCCTCGTGTGGATCGGTCCGCCGCCGTCGGCGATCGAGGCGCTCGGCGACAAGGTCAGCGCACGCCACATCGCCCAGCGCGCCGGCGCGCCGCTCGTCGCGGGAACGCCGGACCCGGTGTCCGACGCGAGCGAGATCCACGCGTTCGCGGCCGCTCACGGCCTCCCGGTCGCGATCAAGGCGGCGTTCGGCGGCGGTGGCCGCGGCCTCCGCGTCGCCCGCACCGTCGAGGAGATCGACAGCCAGTACGACTCGGCGGTGCGCGAGGCCGTCGCCGCGTTCGGCCGTGGGGAGTGCTTCGTCGAGCGGTACCTCGACCGGCCGCGGCACGTCGAGACCCAGTGCCTCGCCGACGAGCACGGCACGGTCGTCGTCGTGTCGACCCGCGACTGCTCGCTGCAGCGCCGCCACCAGAAGCTCGTCGAGGAGGCGCCGGCACCGTTCCTGTCGGACGCGCAGAACGCCGAGCTCGTGGCGTCGTCCGTCGCGATCCTGCGCGAAGCCGGCTACGTCGGTGCGGGGACGTGCGAGTTCCTCGTCGGCGCGGACGGCACGATCTCGTTCCTCGAGGTCAACACCCGCCTCCAGGTCGAGCACCCGGTCACCGAGGAGGTCAGCGGCATCGACCTCGTGCGCGAGCAGCTGCGCATCGCCGCCGGCGAGCCGCTCGGGTACGACCACGTCGAGACCCGCGGCCACTCGTTCGAGTTCCGGATCAACGGCGAGGACCCGTCCAACGGCTTCCTGCCTGCGCCGGGCCGCATCACGACCCTCACGTTGCCGACCGGTCCTGGCGTCCGCGTCGACACGGGCGTCGTCGAGGGCGACACGGTGTCGGGCGCGTTCGACTCGATGATCGCGAAGCTCGTCGTCACGGGCGCGACGCGCACGCAGGCCGCCGAGCGGGCACGACGCGCGCTCGCCGAGCTCGAGGTCGCCGGCATCCCGACCGTCGTCCCGTTCCACCGTGCGGTCATCGAGAACGAGGCGTTCGTCCCGGCCGACCCGGACGAGCCCTTCCGGGTGCACACGCTGTGGATCGAGACGGAGTTCTCGGACCAGCTCGCCGGTCTCACCGGGGAGCCGACGTCGGGCACCGCGACCACCGAGGAGCCGGCGGCGATGGAGCGGGTGGTCGTCGAGGTCGGCGGCAAGCGGCTCGAGGTCGTGATCCCTGCGGGGCTGGCGCTCGGCGGTGGGCGCGGGCGCCCCGGTGCCGTCGCGCGGCGGCCGGTACGACGTGCCACGACGCGCCTCAGCGCCGCGCTCGGCACCGGTCTGACGTCCCCGATGCAGGGCACCATCGTCAAGGTCGCGGTCGAGGACGGTGCAGCCGTGCTCGAGGGCGACCTCGTGGTCGTGCTCGAGGCGATGAAGATGGAGCAGCCGCTCCTCGCGCACCGGTCCGGGACGGTGCGCGGGCTCGCTGCCGCCGTCGGGGCGAGCATCAGCGCCGGGACCATGATCTGCGAGATCCTCGACTGATCTGGACCGCGCGACGCGCTGGTGCGCGCTGCGCGAGTCGACGCAGCGCGGTCTCTGGGGCAGGGGCGTGATCCGTGGCACGCTCGTGCCATGCCTCGCTCCTCGGACGGTGACCCCACGTCCCCGCACCCGCCGGTGCGCCCTCCGCACCCCGGTGACGGCTGGGTCGTGTGCACGTGCGGTCGTCGGCACTGGGGCCTGCACGGAGCCGCCGGGCTGCTCCTCGCGCGGCGCGACGCCGTCGGCCGGGTCGAGGCGGTCGTGATGCAGCACCGTGCGCTGTGGAGCGACCAGGGCGGGACCTGGGGCATCCCGGGTGGTGCGCGGGGACCCGACGAGACCGTCCGGCAGGCGGCGCTGCGCGAGGCCGCGGAGGAGGCGGGGATCGACCAGGACGCGGTCCGCGTGCTCGGCGACCACGTGCTCGACCACGGTCCCTGGAGCTACACCACGGTGCTCGCCGAGGTCGCCGGCGTCGTGACACCGCGGCCGACGGATGCGGAGAGCCTCGAGATCGCCTGGGTCGACCGGGATGACGTCGCCGGTCTCCCTCTTCTCCCGGCGTTCGCGACGGCGTGGCCCGGTCTGCTCGAGAGGCTCGACGGCGGCCTCTGAGGCCCTCGCGATGATCGCGCGCCTGGGGGCACCCCCGCACGACGGCGCGTGACGCGCCTCACACCGATCGGCGGCATCACCCCCTCCTGGGGCGGCGCGAGCATGTTGTAGGGTCCTCGTTGTTAGGTAAGGCTCACCTTCCTTTCCGGTCCATCCTCGACCCGGGGACCCGGGCAGACCCGAGCCCCATCCCCTCCCTCAACGGAAGCCACGATGATCGCCAACTACCTCATCGGCCTGCGCGAAGGCCTCGAAGCCGCCCTCGTCGTCGGGATCCTCGTCGCCTACCTCGTCAAGAGCGACCGCCGGAGCCACCTCCCGTTCCTGTGGGCCGGGGTCGGCACCGCCGCGCTCCTGTCTCTCGGGTTCGGCGCCCTCCTCAGCCTCGGCCCGCGCACCCTCGGGTTCACCGCGCAGGAGGCGCTCGGCGGGTTCCTCTCGATCGCCGCCGTCGCCCTGGTGACCTGGATGATCTTCTGGATGGGGCGCACCGCGCGACACCTCCGGACCGACCTCCAGCACCGCCTCGACAGCGCGTTCGCCGCCGGCCCCGTCGCCGTCCTCGTCGTCGCCCTTCTCGCCGTCGGTCGCGAGGGGCTCGAGACGGCGTTGTTCCTGTGGGCAGCCGCGTCGGCCGCCGGGTCGAACGCCCAGCCGCTGCTCGGCGCGACCCTCGGCCTGGCGACCGCCGTCGCGCTGGGGTGGCTCATCTACCGTGGCGCACTGCGGCTGAACCTCCGCGTCTTCTTCGCGTGGACCGGGGTGTTCCTCATCGTCGTCGCCGCGGGAGTCCTCGCCTACGGCGTGCACGACCTCCAGGAGGCCGGCCTGCTCCCGGGAGAGCACGCCCTCGCCTTCGACGTCTCGGCGGTCGTCCCCGCCACCAGCTGGTACGGCTCGCTCCTGACCGGCGTGCTGAACTTCTCCCCGGAGACCAGCTGGCTCCAGGCCACCGCCTGGGTCGCGTACGTCGTGCCGGTGCTCACGACGTTCGTGCGGTCGGTGTGGTTCGCCGCTCCGCGCCCGGCGACCACCGGACCCGTCGCAGCCCAGGCCGGAGCGGCCCGATGACGCGGCGGCCGGTCCTCGTCGGCGCCGCGCTCACCGCCGTCCTCGGCGGCTGCTCCGCGGCCCCCGCGGCCCTCTCCGCCGACGACCGCACCGTCTCCGTGACCGCCACGGACGACGGCTGCGCGCTCTCACCCGCTGCCACCGCCCCCGGCGTCCTCACCTTCGCGGTGACCAACGACGGCAGCGACGTGACCGAGTTCTACCTGCTCGGCACCGACGGCCGGACCGTCCTCGGCGAGGCCGAGAACATCGGCCCCGGGATCACCCGCGAGCTCGTCGTGGACGTGCAGCCCGGCTCCTACCTCGCCTCGTGCGTGCCGGGGATGTCGGGCGACGGCATCCGGTCGCCGTTCACCGTGACGGCCGGCACGGCAGCGAGCACGCCGGCCACCGTCGACCCCGCGATCGCCCAGGCACGGGCCACGTACCTCGGCTACGTGCGCGACCAGACCAGCCAGCTGCTCGACGCGACGCGCGAGTTCGCCGACGCGTACCGCTCGGGGGACACGGCGCGCGCGCGGACCCTCTACCCGACCGCGAGAACCCCCTGGGAACGGGTCGAACCCGTCGCCGAGGCGTTCGGCGACCTCGACCCGCGGATGGACCTGCGCGAGGCCGACGTCACGGACGGCGACGACTGGACCGGCTGGCACCGGCTCGAGAAGGACCTCTGGCCGCCGACCCCTGCGGCGAACGGCGGAGTCACGTACACGCCCCTCACGGCGCAGGAGCGCGAGCGGTATCTCGACCTCCTGCTCGCCGACACCCAGGACCTCGTCGACCGGACGCACGCCGACACCTTCAGCGTCGGCGTCGACCAGATCGGCAACGGCGCGGCCGCGCTGCTCGAGGAGATCGCGACCGGAAAGGTCACCGGCGAGGAAGAGACCTGGTCCCACACCGACCTGTGGGACGTCCAGGCGAACCTCGACGGCGCGACAGCCGCCTACGAGGCGCTGCGCGACCTCACGCTCGCCCGGGACCCCGAGCTCGCCACCCTGGTGGACGGCCGCGTCGGCGACGTCCAGGCCGTGCTCGACGCCCACCGCACGGCGACGGGCTTCGTGCCCTACACGGACCTGAGCAGCAGCGACGTCCAGACGCTCGCGCGCGTCGTCGACGCCCTCGGTGAGCCGCTGTCGCGACTGACCGCCGCCGTCCTCGCACCACGATGACGGCGCACCGGCCCACGACCGACCGGAGCAGCGGAGGTCTCACCCGTCGCACGGTGCTCGGTGCCGGCCTCGCCGCCGCTGGACTCTCCGGAGCCTTCGCCGGTGGCCTCGCGACGGCTCGCACGGCCCCGGCCGCGACCGCCGGCAGCGACGTCGTGCCCTTCCGGGGACGTCACCAGGCCGGCATCGTCACCCCGACGCAGGAGCACCTGCACCTCGCGAGCTGGGACGTCACGACGTCGAGCCGCACCGCGCTCGTCGCGCTGCTGCGTGCCTGGACGGTCGCGGCGGACCGCCTGACGCGCGGGCTCCCGGCCGGCGGCGGACCGGGCCTCGACGACGCGCCGCCGGCGGACACCGGCGAGGCCGTCGACCTCCCACCTGCACGCCTGACCCTCACCTTCGGCTTCGGCGCGACGTTGTTCGAGACCGCGGACGGCCGCGACCGGTTCGGGCTCGCCGGCCGCCGCCCGGCCGCCCTCGTGGACCTCCCGCACTTCGCGGGCGACGCCCTCGAGGAGAGCCGGTGCGGTGGTGACCTCATGGTCCAGGCCTGCGCCGACGACCCGCAGGTGGCGGTCCACGCGATCCGGAACCTCGCCCGGATCGCCTTCGGCACCGCCGCGGTCCGGTGGAGCCAGCTCGGCTACGGCCGCGCGTCGTCGACCTCGACCTCACAGCCGACGCCACGGAACCTGTTCGGCTTCAAGGACGGCACCGCGAACCTCACGGCGGAGCAGGACGACGCGCTCGCTGCGCACGTCTGGGTCCCCGGCGCCACCGGCACCACCGGCACCACCGGCACAGGCGCGGGCGCGGGCGACTGGATGGCGGACGGCTCGTACCTCGTCGCGCGACGCATCCGGATGCAGATCGAGACCTGGGACCGCACGTCGCTCCGCACGCAGGAGAGATCCGTCGGACGCTCGAAGCAGGAAGGTGCGCCGCTCTCGGGCGGTACCGAGCGCACCGAGCCCGACCTCGCGGCGACGGGACCGGACGGCACACCGCTCGTCCCGGTCGACTCGCACGTCGCCCTCGCCCACCCGAGCCGTCACGACGGGGTCCGGATGCTCCGGCGCGGCTACTCGTACACCGACGGCTCCGACGGCCTCGGCCACCTCGACGCCGGGCTCGTCTTCCTCGCCTACGTGCGCGACCCCCGGACGCACTACATCCCGATGCAGACCGCGCTCGCCCGCGACGACGCACTGTCCGAGTACCTCCGCCACACCGGCTCGAGCCTGTGGGCCGTGCCGCGCGGGATACCCGAGGACGCCGATCTCGCAGGCCCGAACGGCGCGTTCATCGGTGAGGGACTGCTGGCCTGAGCGGTAGCGTGACCGGCGTGAGCACTGACACGGTCGACCTGACGAGCCCACCGGACCGCGGCGTCGCGACGCGTCTCGCGCTGCTGGCCGTCGTGACCACCCTGGTCCTCGAGCTCATCCGGTCCAGCGGCGCGCTGCTCGACCGGGCGTTCGCCTCCGGAGCGCTCGCCGCAGCGTCCGCAGCCGTCCTGACCTACGCGGCACCGGCCCTGCTCGCGGTCGTGGTCCTGGTCATCGCCGGGACGCGCACCGCCGCCGGACGGGTGTCCGGATTCCCGTCGGGACGTGCGGTGCTGATCGGGACCGTCGCCCTCGGCGCGCTCCGGCTCATGGTCCAGGCCCTCGACGGCGGACTCCGCTTCGGGCTCGGGCTCGCGACCGTCGCCCTCGGCGTCACCGTCCTGACGCTCACGGTGGCCTTCGTCGCCGCCCGCCCGAACGGCGGGCACCAGGCGGCGCTCGGGCTGACACTCGGCCTCGGGACGAGCACCGGCCTGCAGCTCGCCCTCGGGACCTGGGACGCGTACTGGCGCCACAGCGTGCTCGGCTGGGCCGTCACGGTCGTGCTCGTGGTCGGGGCGGTGCTGCTCGCACGGCTGATCCGCACGGAGGTCGTGGGCGGACGCCCGCGTCGCCTGTGGGTGCTCGGTCCGTATCTCGCGCTTGCGGCGATGATCCTGGCCAACCCGGCCTTCGCCGCCTCCCAGGACGGCGCCCGGCTCGCGTGGGCAGGCGGGGTCCTCGTCATTGCCGCCGCCGTCGGCTTCCTGCTGCTGCTCTCGCCGACGCGGCTCACGTCCGGTTTCCGCATCGCGAGCGCGGTCCTGCTGCCGCTCGCGATCGTCGGTGCGTTCTGGTGGCACGGGCCCTGGGTGCTCGTCTGCCTGGTCGTCGCCCAGGCGACCGCGGCCGTCGCCCTCGCGACAGCGCTGGGGAGTCGACGCTCGGCTCCGCCGACGCTCTCGCGGACCGGCGTGGTCAGCGGCGTGATCGGCCTCGGGACGATCCTCCCGCTGCTCGGCTACCAGCTCGACTACGACGTCCCGCTCGGCTTCCCGAACACCTGGGTCGTCGTGGCTGCTGCGGTCACGGTCGCCGGTGCGGGGCTACGGCTCCGCACGCCGGCACCGCCCGGCGGCCTGGCGACCGGTCCCGCGGGGGCACCGTCCGGCTCCGGCACGATCCGGCCCGAGC
This sequence comes from Cellulomonas sp. P24, assembly GCF_024704385.1. Classification (NCBI taxonomy): domain Bacteria; kingdom Bacillati; phylum Actinomycetota; class Actinomycetes; order Micrococcales; family Cellulomonadaceae; genus Cellulomonas; species Cellulomonas sp. P24. Next base: position 3,343,730 of record NZ_JAJDFX010000002.1, on the reverse strand, counting down.
GGGTCCCGGTCACGATCAACCCGCTCCGCCTGCTCGTCCTCCCGTCGGTCGCGCTCGCCGTGGTGGGGCTGTGGGCCTGCGCGCCGACGGACGCCGTACCGGCCACGAGCACGAACGCCTCGCTGCGACTCCTCGACTGGAACCTGCACTACGGGGTCTCCCCCGCGACATCGGTCGACCTCGAGCAGATCGCCCGCACGATCGAGGCGCAGCACCCGGACGTCGTCACCCTGCAGGAGGTCTCCCGCGGGTGGGTCATGGGCGGCGGCGCGGACGTCGGCACCTGGCTGTCCCACCGGCTCGGCATGCAGATGGTCTTCGTCCCGGCAGCCGACCGGCAGTTCGGGAACGTCATCCTCTCCCGGTCGAGGCTCTCCGAGGTCCTGACCACGGCCCTGCCGTACGGCGAGGGCCCGCAGCAGCGATCGGCGATCTCGGCGACCGTGACGCTCGCCGGCGACACCCCGCTGCGGGTCACGTCGGTGCACCTGCAGCACCGTTCGGAGAACACCGCGACCCGGTTGTCGGAGATCGCCGCGCTGCTCGCCGCCCAGCCCACCGCCACGCCACGCGTGATCGGCGGCGACCTCAACGCCGAGCCGGGATCGGTCGAGATCCAGACCCTCACCGGAGCCGGGTGGTTGAGCGCGCTCGACGTCGCCGGAGGCGCCGCCGGTGCCCGTGCGCTGACCTCACCGAGCGACGTGCCCGTGGCGCGGATCGACTGGGTGCTCGGGCAGCAGGTGACGTTCACCGATGCGCAGGTCCTCACTGCCCCGCGCTCCTCCGACCACCTCCCGGTCGTCACGACGGTCGCCGTCGCCCCCTGAGCCGACGCCGGCGGTCCCGGTCGATCGACGAGCGCGCGGCGGAGCACGCGTGCGGTCAGGGTGGTCAGCGTAGTCGGGTCAGCTGGCCCGGTCGGTCGGTCGGGCCGGACCTGCCAGGTCGCGGAGGTCAGGCCTCGTCGACGCGGTGCAGCATCCGGGCGACCTCGGCGATCGACCCCGAGAGCGACGGGTACACCGTGAACGCGGCCGCGATGTCGTCGACCGTCATCCGGTGCGACACCGCGAGCGTGATCGGGAAGACGAGCTCGCTCGCCTGCGGTGCGACAACAACGCCACCCAGCACCACCCCTGAGAGCGGGTGGGCGAACAGCTTGACGAAGCCGTCCCGCAGGCCGAGCATCTTCGCGCGCGGGTTGCGGGCCAGCGGCAGCTTCGTCGTCACGTACGGGACGCCCTGGTCGATCAGCTCGACCTCGCTGTAGCCCACCGTCGCGATCTCCGGGGCCGTGAAGATGTTCGCGGCGACGTCACGCAGCACCATCGGCGCCACCGCGTCACCCAGCGCATGCGACATCGCCGTGCGCCCCTGCATCGCGGCGACCGAGGCGAGCGGGAGCACGCCGGTGCAGTCCCCGGCCGCGTAGATCCCCCGAACGCTCGTGCGCGACACCCGGTCGACCTCGATGTGACCGGACGGCCGCAACCGCACGCCGGCCTCCTCGAGACCGATCCCCCGCGTGCTCGGCACCGAGCCGACCGCCATGAGGACGTGGGAGCCTCGCACCACCCGCCCGTCGGCGAGCGTCACCTCGACACCGTCGGCGGTCCGCACCGCCGACTCCGCCCGCGAGCGCGCCATGACCTCCATCCCCCGCGCGGTGAAGACCTCCTCGAGCAGCGCGGCCGCGTCGGCGTCCTCCCCGGGGAGCACGTGGTCGCGGCTCGACACCAGCACGACCTCGGAGCCGAGCGCCCGGTAGGCGCCGGCGAACTCGGCTCCTGTGACGCCCGAGCCCACCACGATCAGCCGCTCCGGCATCGACCGCAGGTTGTAGACCTGGGTCCAGGTCAGGATCCGCTCCCCGTCCGGGACGGCGGTCGGCAGCACGCGGGGCGTCGCTCCCGTGGCGATCAGCACGACGTCGGCCGGGAGGATCTCCTCGGCCCCCGTCACGGACCCGCGCTCCTGGACGACGACCGTGTGGGGTCCGTCGAGACGCGCCGCTCCCGCGACCGCCCGCACGCCCTCACGCTCGAGCCGCCCGCGGATGTCCGCGGACTGCGCGGCCGCGAGCGCCAGCACCCGCTCGTTCACCGCCGCGAGGTCGACCTGGGGCGAGGTGCCCGCGGTCACGTCGGCAGCCACGTCGATGCCCAGGTCGCCGGCACGTTCCGCGAGCGTCATCCACTCGGCGGTCGCGATCAGGGTCTTCGACGGCACCACGTCGGTGAGGACCGCGGCACCGCCCCAGCCGGCCTGCTCGACGATCGTCACGTCGGCGCCGAGCCGGCGCGCCACCAGCGCGGCCTCGTACCCTCCAGGTCCTCCCCCGACGATGACGACGTGCGCAGGCTGCGAGCCCGACACCGGGGCGGCGGGCGCCGGGACGGGAGAAGGAGTGGTCACGGGCCCCATTCTGCCTGTCGCCCCGCCGGGTCGGGTGAATGCCTGGACGCCTGCCGCGTCTGCGCAGGTGTACGCGCCGCGCGCGGGCTAGCCTCGGGCACATGGACATGACCTCCCCCGACCTCGACCTCGCGTCGACCGACCCGTTCGACGTGGCACGCGAGGCCGCGGCGTATCTCGCGGACGCCACAGGCGTCCCGCGGCACGACATCGCCCTCGTGCTCGGCTCCGGCTGGGGCGGCGCGGCCGACCTGCTCGGCGAGACCGTCGCGGAGGTCGTCAGCTCCGACGTGCCCGGGTTCGCCGCGCCGGCCGTCGAGGGGCACGTCGGCACGATCCGGTCGATCCGCATCGAGGACCACCGCTCCGGTGAGGTGACGCACGCGCTCGTGCTCGGCTCCCGCACCCACCTGTACGAGGGCAAGGGCGTCCGGCGCGTCGTCCACGGCGTGCGGACCGCCGCAGCCGCCGGCGCACGCGCCGTCGTCCTCACGAACGGCTGCGGCGGTCTGAACCCGGCGTGGGGTCCGGGGACGCCCGTCCTCATCAGCGACCACCTCAACCTCACGGCGACCTCACCCCTCGAGGGCGCGACGTTCGTGGACCTCACCGACCTGTACGCGACGCGGCTGCGTGCGATCGCCCGCGAGGTCGACCCGGGGCTCGCCGAGGGCGTGTACGTCCAGTTCAGGGGCCCGCACTACGAGACGCCCGCCGAGGTCCGCATGGCCGGGGTCCTCGGCGGCGACCTCGTGGGCATGTCGACCACCCTCGAGGCGATCGCCGCCCGGCACGCAGGTCTCGAGGTGCTCGGGATCTCGCTCGTGACGAACCTGGCCGCCGGCATCAGCGCGACACCGCTGTCGCACGCCGAGGTCATCGAGGCCGGCGCCGCCGCCGGTCCCCGCATCAGCGCGCTTCTCGCCGACATCGTCCGGAGGATCTGACCATGACCGCCACCGCCACGACCTCCTGGCCGGAGCTGGCCGACGCCGTGCGTGCGTGGGTCGTCGACGACCCCGACCCGTCGACCGCCGACGAGCTCGCTGCGCTCCTCGACGTCGCCGTGCAGGACTTCCCGACCGGCGAATCCACCGGTGCGGCCGAGCAGCGCGCGCGGATCGCCGAGGCCCGCGCCGAGCTCGCCGACCGGTTCAGCGGTCTCCTGGAGTTCGGCACCGCCGGCCTGCGCGGGATCATGGGCGGCGGCCCCCACCGGATGAACCGTGCCGTGGTGATCCGCGCTGCCGCAGGCCTCGCCGCGTACCTGAACACCGCGCTCGCCCAGGCCGATCGCCGGCCCCGCATCGTCATCGGCTACGACGCGCGCCACCACTCGGCGCGCTTCGCCGAGGACACCGCCGCGGTCATGGTGGCCGTCGGCATCGAGGCACTCCTGCTCCCGTCACCGCTGCCGACACCCGTCCTCGCCTACGCGGTCCGGCACCTCGACGCCGATGCCGGCGTGATGGTCACCGCGAGCCACAACCCGGCCCGGGACAACGGCTACAAGGTCTACCTGGGTGGCCGCGTCGTCACCGACGCCGGCCAGGGGGCACAGATCGTCCCGCCGTACGACGCCGAGATCGCCGCCCAGATCGCCCGCGTGCCGTCGGTCGCCGCGGTCCCGCGCGCGACCGCGGGCTGGACCGTGCTCGGCAACGACCTCGTCGAGCAGTACGTCGCGGCCGTGGTCGCACTCGCGGACGACGGCCCGCGGAACCTCCGGATCATCCTGACCCCGCTGCACGGCGTCGGCGGGCGGGTGGCCTCCACGGTGCTGCGACGTGCCGGGTTCACCGACGTCATGCTCGTGCCCGAGCAGGCCGACCCGGACCCGGACTTCCCCACGGTGCAGTTCCCGAACCCCGAGGAGCCCGGGGCGATCGACCTCGCGACGGCGCTCGCGTACGCGACCAACGCCGACCTCGTGCTCGCCAGCGACCCTGATGCCGACCGGTGCGCCGTCGCCGTCCGCGACCCCCGCGCGCGCTCGTACCACGGCTCGGACGGCGCGCGTGCCGAGGGGTGGCGCATGCTGCACGGCGACGAGGTCGGTGCGCTGCTGGGCGAGCTGGTCGGCGCGCAGCTCTCCTCCACGGTCCCGGACGCCGGGTCCGACGCGACGTCACGGCCGTTCCTCGCGAGCTCGATCGTGTCCTCCCGTCTGCTGGCCCGGATCGCTGCGGATCACGGTCTCCGGCACGCCGCGACGTTGACCGGCTTCAAGTGGATCTCCCGGGTCGAGGGCATGGCCTTCGGCTACGAGGAGGCGCTCGGCTACTGCGTCGCACCGGCACTCGTTCGAGACAAGGACGGGATCAGCGCCGCCCTGCTGATCGCCCAGCTGGCCGCACGCCTCAAGGCCGACGGCCGCACGCTCCTCGACGTGCTCGACGACCTGGCCCGTCGGCACGACCTCCACCTTACCGACCAGCTCTCCGCCCGGTTCGCCGACCTCGACCAGATCCCCGCGACCGTCGATCGGATCCGTCAGTCGCCACCGGCGACGCTCGGAGGATCACCGGTGACGACTCTCGTCGACCTGTCGACCGGTGCCGACGGGCTCCCGCCCACCGAGGGGCTGCGCTTCGTGATGGCGGACGACACCCGCGTCGTGATCCGGCCGAGCGGCACCGAACCGAAGGTGAAGTGCTACCTCGAGGTGATCGAGCCGCTCGCCCGCGACGCGTCGGACGAGGCGGTCGGCGTGGCCCGCGGTGCGGCCCGCCGTCGACTGGACGACCTCAAGGCGGAGCTGGCGGCGCTGCTCGGGATCTAGGCCTGGCCGGGGTGACAGCTCCGGAGGATCCGCGGCCTGCAGCCGCACCCGCGCCATTACGGGGACGGCTGCAGGCCGGGTTCAGATCGGGTGGACCGGGCGCCCGCGTGGGGCTGCCCGGCACCTCCCGTGGTCTCGGTTCAGTACCCGCTGTCCGACCCGGACGCCGCCGCGGTCTCGCCCTCGAGGCCGTCGAGCACGGCCGCGGTACCGGAGAGCCCGAGGCGGGTCGCTCCGGCGGCCACCATCTCGAGCGCCGCGTGCGCCGTCCTGATGCCGCCCGATGCCTTGACACCCAGCCGCCCACCGACCGTCGCCGCCATCAGGCTCACCGCGTGGACGCTCGCGCCGCCCGCCGGGTGGAACCCGGTCGACGTCTTGACGAAGTCCGCCCCGGCCGCCTCGGCCGCGCGGCAGGTCCCGACGATCTCGTCATCGGTCAGTGCTGCGGACTCGATGATCACCTTGAGCACGGTGGGGTGCGGGACGGCCTCACGCACGGCCGCGATGTCGGCCTGCACCTTCGCGAAGTCCCCCGACGTGGCGGCACCGAGGTCGATCACCATGTCGACCTCGTCGGCGCCGTCGCGTACCGCGCGCGACGCCTCGGCCGCCTTGATCGCGCTGTGGTGCTTCCCGGACGGGAAGCCGCACACGGTGGCGACCAGGAGCCCGGAGCCCTCCGGCACCTCGACCGGGAGGACCGACGGCGAGACGCAGATGGAGTACGTCCCCAGCGCGACCGCCTCGGCGATCAGCGCCGCGACGTCCGCAGCGGTCGCCTCGGGCTTGAGGAGCGTGTGGTCGACGAGCCGTGCGAGCTCGGTCCGGTCGAGGCTGGCGGTGCTGCTCACTGAGAGTCTCCGTTCATGGTGGTCCCACGTGTCGGTTCGGGGGTGCACGTCGGTGCGGGGGTGCACGTCGGTTCGGGCGTGCACCGTACGGGGATCAGACCCGGTGCTGAGGCCAGGCCTGGTGCGGAGGTCAGGCCTGGTGCCGAGACCATGCGCTGTGCCGGGTTCATGCGCTGTGCCGGGTTCATGCGCTGTGCCGTCCTGGCGACCGACCCGCGCCCTCGATCCGGGCGACGAGGGCCTGCCGCTCGTCGTGGTGGAGGAAGCTGCTCCGAGCCGCGTTCAGGGTCACGTCGCGGACGTCCGCGATCGACCAGCCCGCCTCGTCGACGAGCCCGGTCAGCTCGTGCGTCATCGACGTGTCGGACTGGAGGCGGTTGTCGGTGTTCACCGTCACGGCGAAGCCCAGGCGCTCGAGCAGCGTGATCGGATGCTCGGCCAGCGACCGCGCCGCTCCGGTCTGCGTGTTCGAGGTGGGGCAGATCTCCAGGGCGATCTGGTGGTCGCGAACCCAGTGCGCGAGGTTCCCGAGCCGCGCGGTCTCTGCCTGCTCGAGCACGGACGCCTCCGCGGGAGCGACGATCTCGATGTCGTCGATGATCCGCACGCCGTGGCCGAGCCTGCTCGCGCCGACCTCGTGCACCGCCGCTGCGATCGACGCGAGGCCGTCGGCCTCACCTGCGTGCACGGTCACCGGGAAGCTCGCGTCGCGCAGCCGTCGGAACGCCGACAGGTGCCGCGTCGCCGGGAACCCGCGCTCCGGACCGGCGATGTCGAACCCGACCACGCCGCGATCCCGGTTCGCGAGCGCGAGCTCGGCCATCTCGTCCCACCGGTCGTTCTGGCGCATCGCCGTGATCAGCATCCCGGCCGAGATCGACCGTCCCGCTGCTGCGGCCTCGGCGACGCCGTCCTCGAAGCCCTGCCGGACCGCGTCGACCACGTCCTGCACCCCGAGGCCACGCATCGTGTGGAGCTCGGGCGCGAACCGTTCCTCGACGTACGCGACACCGTCCGCCGCGAGGTCGACGATCGCCTCACGAGCGACCCGGCGCAGCCCGTCGGCCGTCTGCATCACCCCGAGCGTCACCGCGAAGGTCTGGAGGTACTTCTCGAGCGAGCCTGTCGCGACACCGTCGACCACCACCGTGCCCGCCTCGCGGACGAACCACTGCTGGAGCTCTTCCGGGTCGGTCGTCGGCAGGTCCTGGCCGAGTTGCGCCGCGAGCTCGACGATCGTCCCCGGTCTCACGCCACCGTCGAGGTGGTCGTGCAGGAGGACCGTGGGGAGCGCAGCGATCCGGTCCGTGTCGACGGTCATGCGCCCACCGTATCCGCGGGTCGCGCCGGCAGCAGCGCCCAGTCGACGTGGGACCAGCCGCCGAGCGCCGGTGACGGGCCCGACGACCGGACGAGCTCCTCGACGGCGACGTCGTGGACCCGCCCCTGCGACGGCTCGTACACCGTCACCCGGTCGCCGTCGTGTCCGGTGAGCAGGACGACGTGCCGGGGGACGGCCGCCGCGATCCCGGAACCCAGGTCGCCGCCGACGTAGAGCGGGACCGGGACCCCGTGGTCGAGCGCCCGCGCGGCGCGGGAGACCACGGCCGAGACCTCGCTCGTCCGCGTGTCGTCCACGAGGACCGAGCGGTACCCGACACCGGGGAACCGTGCCACCCGGGCGGCCCCCCACGGTGGCGTGCCGAGGGCTGCCGGCCACGGGCACCCGAGCAGGGCGCCGCGGTTGCTCCTCCGCTTGATCGACTCCTGGACGGCCCCGAACCGCGCGGCGGCCCCCGCGTCGGGGTCCTGGCCGGGCGGCGTGTCGAGGTCGACGTCCTGGAGCTCCGGCGGACGGTACCCACCGCACGTCGAGCCGACGGCGAGCCAGAGCGCCAGCAGCGGGTCACCCGCGGCCGCGAGCATCGTCAGGACCGCCGACCCGCACGTCGTCCCATCGGTCTGCCGGGCGGCCGCGGTCCCCCACCGCAGGACGTCGCTGCCGTCCGCCGGCCGTAGCGGCGCGCCCACCTGGGCGCGGGTCCGGGCGTCCAGGGACGGCCAGAGGTCGCGCAGCTCGTCACGGGCCGCAGCAGGCGCCCCGGCCGCTCCTGCGCGTCGCAGCACGTCCTCGATGTCGACGATCGACGAGGTCCCGACCGACGAGGTCCCAGGAGCCACCGGCCCGGCTCCGGCCGTGCCGTTCCAGGTGGAGACCACCCCGCCGATGCCGAGGCCCCGCAGCAGCGAGGTGAACTGCACCCTCGACGTCATCCGGCAGCGATCCGGTCGATCACCAGCGGTGTCGACGCCGGGCGGGAGCCCTCCGGGGCGATCGTGATCGCCGACACCGCAGCCTCGCGTGCCCGGTCGAACCGCTCCGGCGTGTCCGTGTGCAACGTCATGACCACGTCGCCCGCGCGTACGAGGGCGCCGGGCTTGACGTGCATCTCGACGCCGGCCCCGGCCTGGACCGGGTCCTCCTTGCGGGCACGGCCTGCACCGAGACGCCAGGCGGCGATGCCGACCGCATACGCGTCCAGCCCGACGAGCACGCCATCGGCCGGGGCGAGGACCTGCTCGGTCTCGCGGGCCACCGGCAGGGTCGCGTCCGGGTCCCCACCCTGGGCGGCGATCATCGCGCGCCACACGTCCATCGCGCGGCCGTCGGACAGCGCGGCCGCGGGGTCCGCATCCGGGCGCCCGGCTGCGGCGAGCATCTCCTGGGCGAGAGCGATCGTCAGCTCGACGACGTCGGGCGGACCCCCGCCGGCGAGCACCTCGACCGACTCACGGACCTCGAGCGCGTTGCCCGCCGTCAGGCCGAGCGGCGTGGACATGTCGGTGAGGAGGGCGACGGTGCGCACCCCGGCGTCGGTGCCGAGCTCGACCATCGTCCGCGCGAGCTCCCGTGCGCGGTCCTCGTCCTTCATGAACGCACCCGAGCCGACCTTGACGTCGAGGACGAGCGACCCGGTACCCTCGGCGATCTTCTTGCTCATGATCGAGCTGGCGATCAGCGGGATGGCCTCCACGGTGCCGGTCACGTCGCGCAGCGCGTAGAGCTTCCGGTCGGCCGGTGCGAGACCGGACCCGGCCTGGCAGATCACCGCGCCGACGTTCTCGAGCTGCGCGAGCATCTCGTCGTTGCTGAGCGCCGCACGCCAGCCCGGGATCGACTCGAGCTTGTCCAGCGTGCCGCCGGTGTGGCCGAGGCCACGTCCGGAGAGCTGGGGGACGGCCACGCCGAAGACGGCGACGAGCGGGGCGAGAGGCAGGGTGATCTTGTCCCCCACACCACCGGTCGAGTGCTTGTCCGCGGTCGGGCGCGACAGGCCCGAGAAGTCCATCCGCTCGCCCGAGGCGATCATCGCCGCGGTCCACCGCGCGATCTCGGACCGGTCCATCCCGTTCAGCAGGATCGCCATGTTGAGGGCGGACATCTGCTCCTCGGCGACGACGCCGCGGGTGTACGCGTCGATCACCCAGTCGATCTGCTCGTCGCTCAGGCGCCGTCCGTCACGCTTGGTGACGATGACGTCGACCGCGTCGAATGCCTCGTGGCTCATCCGTGCTCCTTGCTCGTACATGGTCGCAGCCGGCTCGCGACCAGCTCGCGACCGGGTCGCGACCGGCTCATGCCCGGTCGCGTAGGTCGTCCGGACCGAAGGCGTCCGGCAGCACCTCGGTCATCGGCTTGATCCCGCTCACCGAGTCGACGAGCAGGTCGGCGCCACCGTGCTCCCACAGCAGCTGGCGGCAGCGTCCGCACGGCATGAGCGCGTTCCCCTGGCCGTCGACGCACGTGAAGGCGACCAGTCGACCGCCGCCGGAGACGTGCAGCGCCGACACGAGGGCGCACTCGGCGCACAGCGTCAGCCCGTAGGACGCGTTCTCGACATTGCAGCCGACGATCACCCGCCCGTCGTCGACCAGTGCTGCCGCACCGACGGGGAACTTCGAGTACGGCACGTACGCGTGCGCCATCACCTCCGTCGCGGCAGTCCGCAGGGTGTCCCAGTCGATCGTCGGGGTGTCGGTCACCGTGGCTCCGTCCTTGCTCACTTGACGTACGGGATTCCCTCGGCCGCGGGCGCGCGCACCCGGCCGACGAGTCCGGCGACGGCGAAGATCGTCACCGCATACGGGGTCATCAGCATGATCTGGCTGGGGATCGGCGTCCCGATGATCCCCAGGACCACCTGGAGGTTGTCCGAGAACCCGAACAGCAGCGCTGCTGCCACCGCGCCCTTCGGGCTCCACCGTCCGAGGATCATCGCCGCGAGGGCGATGAACCCCTTGCCGCCGGTCATCTCCTTGCCGAACGCCAGCCCGGCCGCGACCGTGAAGAACGCGCCACCCAGGCCGGCCACGGCCCCGCCGAGCATGGTGCTGCGCATGCGGGTCCGGTTGACCTTGATCCCCACCGTGTCCGCCGCGAGCGGGTGCTCGCCGACCGACCGCATCCGCAGACCCCATCGGCTCCGGAACAGCATGATCTGCAGCACGATGACGACGACGTACATGACGTACACGAGCGCGTTCTGCTGGAACAGCACCGGCCCGATGATCGGGATCTTGGAGAGCAGCGGGATCGACAGGGTCGCGAGGCGCGGCGGCGAGTTCCACGTCGCCGCGTTGTCCTTGAGCACCGTCGAGAACAGGTAGCTCGTGACCCCGACGACCAGCACGTTGAGCACGACGCCGACGATGATCTGGTCGACGCGGTACTTGACGGCGAACAGGATCAGCAGGAGGGCCACCAGCACCCCGGCGATCGGGGCCGCGACGAGGCCGAGGTACGCGTTGCCGGTCAGGCTGCCGACGACGGCGGCCAGGAACGCACCGGCCAGCAGCTGCCCCTCGATGGCGATGTTGATGATCCCTGAGTGCTCGCACAGCAGGCCCGAGAGCGACCCGAACACGAGCGGGGTCGCGAGGAACAGCGAACCGGCGAGCAGCCCGGTCACCGGGAGCGGGTTCGACTTGCCGGCGACGGCCCAGGTCAGGAGCGCCAGCACCTCGACGATCCCGAAGACGGCCGGGAGCCAGGCTCCCAGGTGACGTCGGTTCCGGGTCGCCAGGTAGGAGACGACGGCGATGGCCATGGCGATGACGGTCAGCACGATCGCCGCCGACTTGGACGGCACCCGGAACGGCGCGATCGAGAAGAAGTCCGTCCCGGTCGAGAAGGTGAACGTCGTGTACTTCCCGCTGGCAGGCAGCAGGCCGAACGCCACGAACGTGAGGACACCGAGCGCGCCGTAGACGATCGGCGCGCGCCAGCTGATCGGAGGGAGCGGCGCGCTCCGGGGTGACGACGGGGCGGCGGTGCCCTGCGGCGATGCGGTCACGGTGCTCACGCAGCGACCTCCTTGACGGTCCGGCGCGATCGCCGGGACTTCCCTGGGGACGTCGACAGCCGGAAGACCGACCGGACGAGCGGCGGCGCCGCGATGAACAGCACGATCAGCGACTGCACGACGAGGACGATGTCGATCGGGGTGCCCGTGCGGGCCTGCATCGCGAACCCGCCGGCGCGCAGCGCGCCGAAGAGCAGCCCCGCCATGAACGTCCCGAACGGCTTCGAGCGTCCGAGCAGCGCGACGGTGATCGCGTCGAAGCCGAAGCTCGCCGCGACGTCGATCGAGAGGACCTTCTCGGTCCCGAGGACCTGCGCCGACCCGGCAAGACCGGCCAGCGCCCCGGCGATCACCATCACCCAGATGTAGTTCGCGTTCACCGAGATGCCCGCGGTACGGGCCGCCTTCGAGTTGGCACCCACGGCCCGGAACCGGAACCCGATCGTCGAGCGGTCCATGAGCCACCAGACGAACACGGTCGCGGCGATCGCCACGAGGAAGCCCGCATGCAGCCGGAACTGGCTACCCAGCAGGTTCGGGTACAGCGCAGAGGCCTTGATGGGCGGCGAGATCGGGTTGTTGCTCCCCGGGCGCTGGAACGCCGACGTGGTCAGCAGGTAGCCGATCAGGTAGATCGCGATGTTGTTGAGCATGATCGTGACGATCACCTCGTTGGCACCGGTCCGGGCCTTGAGGAAGCCCGCGATGCCGGCCCACAGGCCACCACCGATCGCGGCCCCCACCACCGCGAGGAGCAGGTGCAGCCCGACCGGCAACGAGAAGGCGAACCCGATGTAGCCCCCGAACACCGCACCCAGGATGATCTGGCCCTGGGCACCGATGTTGAACATCCCGGCCCGGAAGCCGATCCCGAGCCCGAGGCCCGCGAGGATGATCGGCACCGCGACCGTCATGGTCTCGGTGAGCGGCTTGATCGCGCGGACGAAGGTCGGGGCGCTCGTGTCGAAGATCGAGCCCTGGAAGAGCGCGGCGTACGCACCCGAGACCGCGTGCCACGTCGCGGACAGGAAGTCGCTCGGCCGGGCGAACAGGTAGGTGGCCGTGCTCTGCACGGTGGTGTCCGCCGCGGCGATGAGCACGCCGGAGATCACCAGGGCGAGCACGATCGCCAGGGTCGTGACGAGCCAGCTGCTCGCCAGCATCTCGCGCAGGATCGTCTCGGTCCGAGACGGCTCAGGCGCCTCGTCCCCGGGCGCGGCAACGGGTGCGGGTGCGGGTGCGGGTGCAGGTGCAGTGTCGCTCACGAGAGCTCCTCCTCGGTGGCGTGGATGTCGGCAGCGCCGAGGGCCGTGTGGTGCTCGGCCGCCTGGACACGGGCCTCCTCGAGCGGGACGCCTGCGAGCATGAGGCCCAGCACGTCGCGGTCGGTCTTCTGCGGCACGATGCCGACGATCCGACCTCGGTACAGCACGAGGATCCGGTCCGCGACGGCGAGGACCTCGTCGAGCTCGGTCGAGATCAGCAGCACCGGGGTGCCCTTGTCCCGCTCCGCGATGATGCGCTTGTGGACGAACTCGATCGACCCGACGTCGAGCCCCCGGGTCGGTTGGGACGCGATGAGCAGCCGCAACGGGCGTGACAGCTCACGCGCGAGAACGACCTTCTGCTGGTTGCCACCCGAGAGCGTGCTGATCGGGTCCTGGATCGAGGTCAGCCGGACGTCGAACTCCTCGACCGTGCGCTCCGCGCTCGCCGCGACCTTCGCCGGGTCGAGCGAGATGCCGTGGGCGAACGGCGGCTGGTCGTGCAGGTCGAGGATGAGGTTCTCGGCGACGGAGAACGGCGCGATGATGCCGTCGTCGGATCGGTCCTCGGGGATGTAGCCGACACCTGCGTGCAGGGTCTCCCGCACGTCCGTGCCGACCAGCTCGGTGCCGTCGAGCAGGATCGAGCCGGCGACGGGCTTCTGGAGACCCAGGATGGCCCCCGCGAGCTCCGTCTGGCCGTTGCCCTGGACCCCGGCGACCGCGAGGATCTCGCCACGGGCGATCTCGAACGTCACGTCGTCGAGCTGCAGGACACCGGCATGGTCGATCACGGACAGTCCCGCCACCCGCAGGGCGGCGTCGCCGGGCTCCGCGGGCGTCTTGGTGACGCCGAGGTCGACGGACCGCCCGACCATGAGCGATGCGAGCTCGGTCTCCGGTGCGGACGGCGGCGCGCTGCCGACGACCTTCCCGCGCCGGATCACGGTGATGACGTCGGCGACGGCCCGGACCTCGCGCAGCTTGTGGGTGATGAAGACGATCGACGTCCCCGCCTCCTTGAGCTGGCGCATGATGCCGATCAGCTCGTCGGTCTCCTGCGGGGTGAGGACAGCCGTCGGCTCGTCGAGGATCAGGACGTTCGCGTCACGCGACAGCGCCTTGATGATCTCGACGCGCTGCTGGGCACCGACCGGGAGGTTCTCGATCAGCGCGTCGGGGTCGACGTCGAACCCGAAACGGTCGGAGATCTCGCGGACGAGCCGACGCGCGCGCGGCAGGTCGATCATCCGTGCGCCACGGACCGGCTCGTGCCCGAGCACGACGTTCTCGGCGACCGTGAACACGGGCACGAGCATGAAGTGCTGGTGCACCATGCCGATGCCGGCCGCCATGGCGTCACCCGGACCGGCGAACGTCACCGGTGCGTCGTCGATGAGCACCTGGCCCTCGTCGGGGTCGTACAGGCCGTAGAGCACGTTCATCAACGTGCTCTTCCCGGCACCGTTCTCCCCGAGGAGTGCATGGATCTCGCCCGGCTCGACCACCAGGTCGATGTGGTCGTTCGCCACCAGGCTGCCGAAGCGTTTGGTGATACCCCGCAGTTCGAGCTTCACGCGGCACTGCTCCTTCGTCATGTTCCGTCGCTGCACACTAGCCGGGCGGGAGGCCGGTGGCACGGCACCCCACGGACCGATGGCCCGGGCAGGTGACCTGCCCGGGCCATCGGTTCACGCAGTTGTGTCACGTGGCTGGTCAGCGCGTCCCCGCGCCGGTCCAGCAGTGGGTCGAGAGGGTCAGTTGGAGCTGACCGACGTGACCTTGAGGGTGCCGTCGATGATCGACTTCTTGAGCTCGTCGACCTTGGTCTTCAGCGCAGCCGGGACCTTCGAGTCGAAGTCGTGGAACGGCGCGATGCTGATCCCGCCGTTCGCGAGCGTCCCGACGTAGGGCTCCGAGGTGTACTTGCCCTCCATGCCCTGCTTGACGGTGTCGTAGACCGACTGGCCGATCTCCTTGATGACCGAGGTCAGGACGATGTCCTTGTACTCCGGAGCCGTGTTGTACCAGTCGGCGTCGACGCCGATGATCTCGACGTTGCCCGCAGCCTTGGCAGCAGCCGCGGCGCCCAGGCCGACCGGACCGGCGACCGGCATGATGATGTCGGCGCCCTGGTCGATGAAGCCCTTGGCGAGGTTCTGGCCGTTGGCCTGGTTGTCGAAGTCACCCGTGAACGAGCCGGTCTGCGCGGCCTTGTCCCAGCCGAGGAGCTTCACGGTCGTCCCGTTGTCCTTGTTGTACTGGTCGATGCCGTCGGAGAAGCCGTCCATGAAGATCGTGACGGACGGGAGCTGCATGCCGCCGAACGTCGCGACCTTGCCGGTCTTCGTCATGCCCGCGGCGACGTAGCCCGCGAGGAACGAGGCCTCCTGCGTGTTGAAGAGCAGGGGCTTGCCGTTCTTCAACGTCACCGGCTTGAAGTCCGCGTCGGAGAAGGCGCTGTCGACGAGCGCGAAGTCGATGCTCGGGTTCGCGTTGGCGGCAGTCTGGATCGCGCCGGCGAGGTTGAAGCCGACGCCGATGATCAGGTTGCAGTTCTGCGAGACGAGGTTGTCGATGTTCGGCGTGAAGTCGGTCGATGCGGTCGACTCCACCTTGACCTCGGTGATGCCGAGGTCGGCCTTCGCCTTGTCGAGGCCCTCGGCACCCGACTGGTTGAACGACTTGTCGTGGAAGCCGCCGGCGTCCGAGACCATGCACGCCTTGTAGTTCACGGCAGCGGCGCTCGACGTGCTGCCGGTCGTCCCCGACGGGGTGGTCGTGCTCGGGGCGCTGCCACAGGCTGCGAGCGCGAGCGCCGCGATCCCGGCGAATGCCGCCGTACGAATGATGTTCTTCACGTAGAACTCCTGGTTCATCGATGGTCGACCGAGAGGTGGGCGCCGACCGGTGGCAGGGTGAGCACAACCCCTGCGACCTGCGGCGTCGTCCCAGCTCGCATGCTGCGAACACTAGTCAGCGCTGTGTGTCCGATGTGTTGCGGTGGGGGCGTTTGTCCACCGTTCGTTATGCAGTCGGAATGTTGGACCGACCGCTGGGACGCGCCGTCCCGGTGCTCGGGACAGCACCCGCGAGCAGAGCGCTCCTGGCCAGCAGCAGGACCGCCAGCTCGATCGCCTGCTCGTCGATCTCGAGGTTGCCCTGGTGGATGTCGAAGGTCCGCCCGCCGGGCGTCCGCGTGCCGAGCCGTGCCAACGCGCCCGGCACCCGGGTGAGGTACCAGGCGAAGTCCTCGCCGCCGAGCGACTGCTCCGTCAGCAGCACCGATCCCGGCCCGAGGACGTCCCGCGCCGCGGCCTCGAGCACGCCGGTCGCGTGCTCGTCGTTCTCGACCGGCGGCACGCCGCGGTGGTGCCGCACCTCGACCTCGACGTCGTACGGCGCGACGACCTGCTCGACGGCGTCGTGGAAGACCTGCGACGCGCGCTCCCACGCACGCACGTCGAGGCACCGCAGCGTCCCGCGCACGGTGCCCGTCGACGGGATCGCGTTGTGCGCCGTCCCCGACTGCACCGCACCCCACGTGAGGTTCACCCCGGACCGCGGGTCCAGGCGCCGCCCGAGCACGGCCGGGACCTGGGTGATCACCTGACCGAGGGCGAACACCACGTCACCGGTGAGGTGCGGGCGGGACGTGTGCCCACCGCCGCTCGTCACCGTGACCGCGACCTCGTCCGATGCCGACGTGATCGGGCCGATCCGGGTGCCGACCTGCCCCACATCGACCTTCGGGTCGCAGTGCAGCGCGTACACCTGGCTCACACCATCGAGCCCCCCGGCGGCGATCACGTCGAGCGACCCGCCGGGCTGGACCTCCTCGGCGGGCTGGAAGATCAGCCGCACCCCCGTCGGCAGGAGTCCGTCCGCCGCCAGCCCGGCGAGGACGAGCCCTGCCCCGAGCACCGCGGTCGTGTGGACGTCGTGACCGCACGCGTGCGCGACGCCGGGGTGCGTCGAGGCCCAGGGCACACCCGACGTCTCGAGGAGAGGGAGGGCGTCGAGGTCCGCACGCAGCGCGACGCGGAGCCGCCCGGAGTCGGTCGACCCGGGGCCGATGTCGCACACGAGCCCGCTCCCCGGGAGCAGCCGCGGCGAGAGCCCCGCCTCCCGCAGCCTGTCCGCGACGACCGCGGTGGTCCGCAGCTCGGTCCGCGCGAGCTCGGGATGCGCGTGGAGGTCGCGCCGGATCTCGATCAGCTCCCGTCGGAGCTCAGCCGCCGACGTCGCCAGCCGCGCGAGAAGGGCCGCGTCGTCGCCAGCTCCCCGCGCGTCCCCGGTGTCGTCGACGGGGTGCGTCACAGGAGCTCGACCCGCCCCTCGGTCCGCAGCCGGTCGACGACGGACTTGACCTGCTGCGCATGCGCGAGCGTCGTGACCAGCAGGGCGTCGGGGGTGTCGACGACGACGGCGTCAGGCAGCCCCAGGACGGCGACCTGCCGCCCCGCGGCGGTCACCACCAGGGCGCGCGGGGAGTCGACGAGCGAGGCGAGCGCGCCAGCGCCGAGGACGTGGGCGCCGTCGTCCGTACCGGGGAGGAGTGAGGCCAGCGACGCGAAGTCGCCGACGTCGTCCCAGCCGAAGTCACCCGGCACCACGGCGACCCCGCCGGCAGCAGCCACCGGCTCCGCGATCGCGTGGTCGATCGCGATCTTCGGCAGCGTCGGCCACCGGTCCGCCAGCACCGCCTCGCGGTCGGGCGTGTCCCACGCCGCGGCGATCGCCCGGAGCCCGTCGTGCAGCGTCGGGAGCTGGACGGCCAGGTGACCGAGCAGGACCTCGGCGCGCACGAGGAACATCCCCGCGTTCCACCGGTACTCGCCGGTCGCGAGGTACTCGGCCGCGGTCTGCTCGTCGGGCTTCTCCGTGAAGCCCGCGGCGAGCCGGACGCCCGGACCGCCGTCGATGCCGAGGAGTTCCCCGCTGCGCACGTAGCCGAAGGCCGTCGACGGCCCCGTCGCCGCGATCCCGATCGTCACGACGTAGCCGGCCTGCGCGGCGGCGACGCCCTCGCGGATCGCGCTCTCGAAGAGCTCGGTCCCGTCGATGACGTGGTCGGCGGCGAACGAGCCGACCACGACGTCACCGTGTCGGTGGGCGAGCACCGCCGCCGCAAGCCCGATCGCCGCCATCGAGTCCCGCGGAGACGGCTCGGCGAGCACGTCGCTCGCGTCGATCTCCGGGACCTGCCCGCGCACCGCGTCGACGTGCCGCTCACCGGTCACGACCATCACGCCGCCCGCGCCCGTGAGGGGCAGGAGCCGGTCCACCGTCTGCTGGAGCAGGGTGCGCCCGGACCCAGTGAGGTCGTGCAGGAACTTCGGGTGCCCGGCGCGAGACAGGGGCCACAGGCGTGTTCCGGCACCACCGGCGGGGATGACGACGTGGAAGCCGGGGATCGAGGAAGGCATGGAGCCAGGCTACGGGGTGACGCCTCACCTCGACGGCAGACAGGGATCGACCGGTGGCCACGCTCCATGTGTGGGGTTCATCACAATGCGTCGCGTTGACCGCACACGCGACGATCCGGTGCGGCAAAGGGGGGACCAAAGTCACTAGAGTGGACGCGCAGAGGACGGCGTCGTCCTATCCGCCCCATTCGCCAGGAGGCCCCCCAAGTGCCCACTGCACCGGCTGGCACGCTCTACCGAGGCCGAGAAGGCATGTGGTCGTGGGTCGCGCATCGCGTGACCGGCGTCCTGATCTTCTTCTTCCTCCTCGTCCACGTCCTCGACACGTCGCTGGTCCGGGTGTCGCCGGAGACGTACAACGCGGTCATCGGCACGTACAAGAACCCCGTCATGGGGCTCGGCGAGGCCGGCCTGGTCGCCGCGATCACGTTCCACGCCTTCAACGGCCTGCGCATCGTGCTCGTCGACTTCTGGGCGAAGGGCCCGAAGTACCAGAAGGTCATGCTCTGGATCGTGATCGGCCTGTTCGTCGTGACGATGGCCGGGTTCCTGCCACGTCAGCTCTCGAACGTGTTCGGGGGCAACTGATGAGCACCGAGACGACCACCTCGCCGCGCCTCCCCGCCCCTCGCGACCCCTACCGGCGTCGCAGGACCACGCGCGGCAACTTCGAGCTGTACGGCTGGGCGTTCATGCGTGGGTCGGGCGTCATCCTGGTCGTCCTGATCTTCGGCCACCTGTTCGTCAACCTCATGTCCGGGCAGGGCGTCAAGGCGATCGACTTCGGTTTCGTCGCCGGCAAGTGGGCCGACCTCCGCTGGCAGGTCTGGGACCTCGCGATGCTCTGGCTCGCGATGATCCACGGCACCAACGGCGTCCGCACGATCATCAACGACTACGCCGAGCGGGACGGCCTGCGCCTCGCGCTGAAGATCGCCCTGTACGTGGCGTTCGCCTTCACCGTGATCCTCGGCACCCTCGTGATCTTCACGTTCAACCCGTGCCCGACCGGCAGCCCGGCCGACCTGCTGCCCTCGTTCTGCCCGCGCTGACCGCCGCACCGTCTCCGTAGCCCGCCCCGTCCGACCTCTCGCCACACAGGAGGCATCGACCCCGATGCAGACCCACCAGTACGACGTCGTCATCGTGGGGGCGGGAGGTGCGGGCATGCGCGCTGCGCTCGAGTCGTCCACCCGTACCCGGACCGCCGTCATCTCCAAGCTCTACCCGACGCGTTCCCACACCGGCGCCGCGCAGGGCGGGATGTGCGCTGCCCTCGCGAACGTCGAGGAGGACAACTGGGAGTGGCACACCTTCGACACCGTCAAGGGCGGCGACTACCTCGTCGACCAGGACGCCGCCGAGATCATGGCGAAGGAGGCGATCGGCGCCGTCCTCGACCTCGAGCGGATGGGCCTGCCGTTCAACCGCACGCCCGAGGGCAAGATCGACCAGCGCCGGTTCGGTGGGCACACCCGCAACCACGGTGAGGCTGCCGTCCGCCGGTCGTGCTACGCGGCGGACCGCACCGGGCACATGATCCTGCAGACGCTCTACCAGCAGTGCGTCAAGCAGGACGTCGAGTTCTTCAACGAGTTCTACGTGCTGGACCTCCTCCTCACCGAGGACCTCACCGCCGGTGGGATCGACGACGGCGCCGACGTCGCCGTCTCGGGTGTCGTGGCGTACGAGCTCGCGACCGGCGAGATCCACCTGTTCCGCGCGAAGTCCGTCGTCCTGGCGACCGGCGGCGCCGGGAAGATCTTCAAGACGACCTCCAACGCGCACACCCTCACCGGTGACGGCATGGCGCTCGCCTACCGGCGCGGGGTGCCGCTCGAGGACATGGAGTTCTTCCAGTTCCACCCGACAGGTCTCGCCGGGCTCGGCATCCTGCTCTCCGAGGCCGCCCGCGGTGAGGGCGCAATCCTGCGGAACAGCGAGGGCGAGCGCTTCATGGAGCGCTACGCCCCGACGATCAAGGACCTCGCGCCGCGAGACATCGTCGCCCGGTCGATGGCGAACGAAGTTCGTGCCGGACGCGGCTGCGGCCCGAACAAGGACTACGTCCTCCTCGACCTGACGCACCTCGAGCCCGCGCACATCGACGCGAAGCTCCCGGACATCACCGACTTCGCCCGGACGTACCTCGGGATCGAGCCGTACACCGAGCCCATCCCGGTGTACCCCACCGCGCACTACGCGATGGGCGGGGTGCCCACCAACGTCGAGACCGAGGTCCTGCGCAACAACACGGACACGGTGCGGGGCCTGTTCGCTGCGGGTGAGGTGGCGTGCGTGTCGGTGCACGGGTCGAACCGGCTCGGCACCAACTCCCTGCTCGACATCAACGTGTTCGGCAAGCGGGCCGGCATCGCCGCCGCCGCCTACGCCTCCGGCGCCGACTGGCTGGAGCTCCCCGAGCAGGCGCAGAACGGCGTCGTCGCGGAGCTCGAGGAGATGCGCGACCGGGCCGACGGCGAGAGCGTGGCCGACCTCCGGCGCGCACTGCAGGAGACGATGGACACGAACGCACAGGTCTTCCGCACCGCCGAGTCGCTCACGACCGCGCTCGCGGATGTCCGCGCCCTGCAGGAGCGCTACCGGAACGTGTCGGTCCAGGACAAGAGCCGGCAGTTCAACACGGATCTCCTCGAGGCGCTGGAGCTCGGCTTCCTCCTCGACATCGCCGAGGTCGTCGTCGTCGGGGCCCTCGCGCGCGAGGAGTCACGCGGGGGGCACTTCCGGGAGGACTTCCCGAAGCGCGACGACGCGGGCTTCATGAAGCACACGATGGCCTACCGTCGACGGGCCGGCGCGACGCGGGCGGGGAACGCCGAGACCACCCCCGCGACGGTCGGAGGGCCTGGGGCTGCCGCCCCTGGCACGTTCGACGTCGTCCTCGGCTTCAAGCCGGTGACCATGACCCGCTACGAGCCGATGGAGCGTAAGTACTGATGACTGCGACTCTTCCCGACGTGTCCGCCGGCGCGGCGCCCGAGATCGGTGCCGTGCCCTCGTTCGACGTGACCCTGCGGATCCGCCGCTTCTCCCCCGAGACGCACGGAGGCGAGTCGTACTGGCAGGAGTTCACGGTCTCGGTCCACGGCACCGACCGGTTGCTCGACGCGCTGCACAAGGTCAAGTGGGACCTCGACGGTTCCGTCACATTCCGGCGTTCGTGCGCCCACGGCGTGTGCGGCTCGGACGCGATGCGCATCAACGGACGCAACCGCCTGGCCTGCAAGTCGCTCCTCAAGGACCTGAACCCCGACAAGCCGATCACGATCGAGCCGATCAAGGGCCTGCCGGTCATCAAGGACCTCGTGGTCGACATGGAGCCGTTCTTCGCGTCGTTCCGCGAGGTCATGCCGTTCCTCATCACCACCGGGAACGAGCCGTCCCGTGAGCGCCTGCAGTCCGCGGCCGAGCGGGAGCGGTTCGACGACACGACCAAGTGCATCCTGTGCGCGGCGTGCACGTCGTCGTGCCCCGTGTTCTGGACCGACGGGCAGTACTTCGGCCCGGCGGCGATCGTCAACGCGCACCGGTTCATCTTCGACAGCCGCGACGACGGGGCCCAGCAGCGCCTCGAGATCCTCAACGACAAGGAGGGCGTCTGGCGCTGCCGGACGACCTTCAACTGCACCGAGGCGTGCCCGCGCGGCATCGAGGTCACCAAGGCGATCGCCGAGGTCAAGCGCGCGATGATCACGCGCGCCTTCTGACCCCTTCCCTCGGTCAAGTGGAGCGATGTGCTCCGACTCGCCCGCGAGTCGCGAGCACATCGCTCCACTTGACGCGGTGCGTGGGGGCGGGCCGTCCAGGTCCGGGCGGCGTCAGAGCGGGGTCACGTGCCAGCGTCGGACGTGGTCGGGCCGCACGCGTTGACGGCGGTACGCCCGCCTGAGGCGCCGCTGCCACGCGCTCGCCGCCTGGTCGGTCGCGAGGTCCGTGGCAGTCGCACGCACGACGACGAGACCGAGCTCTTCGAGTGCCTGCTGGCGGCGCGCGTCGTCACCCCGTCGCTCGGCTGATGCATGGTGCGCGCCGTCGTACTCCCCGACAACCCCGAGCTCGGGATCGAGCAGGTCGACCCGCGCGACGAACGCCCCGTCCGGGTCTCGGACCACGGAGTTGCATCGCGGACGCGGCAGGCCCGCGTCGAGCCACAGCATCCGCAGCGCGCTCTCCTGAGGCGACTCCGCGCCGCCGTCCACCCGGTCGAGGACCTGGAGCGCTGATGGCCGACCCCGCCAGCGATGCCGCGCAACGGTCAGCGCCCGGATCTCGGTGAGATCTACCACCCCCAGGTGGATCAGCCGATCGAGCGCGACGACCGCGGCGGGCTCGCGCCACAGCCGTGCCAGGTCGAACGCCGTCCGCACCGGCGTCGTGACCGGGATGCCGTCGACCACGGTCCACTCGTCCGCCCGCACGACGCTACGGAAAACTCGCACATGCTCACCGGGCCGCAGCCTCGCGGCCCGCGGGGCGCAGACCATCACCCGGGCGCATGCGGTCTCGCCGAGGTCCCGCCGGTCCTGCGCGCGATGCTCGTACCACGCCTCGCCGGTGAAGACCGTCGCCTCGCTGTCCGGGTCGGCCGCACGCTCGAACAGCCGCGCAGCCGCCCACCCCCCGATCACGCAGTCCGGGACCAGCCTGAGCGCCGCCGCTGCGATCCGCGCATCGGCGTCCGACGCCAGGACCCCGGGCAGCCCCCAGATGCCGTGCATCATCGACACCAGCTCTCCGCGGGTGGCGGCAGCCCTGCTGACGCGGTGCGCGCCGAGCTGCGCGGTCCTCAGGAGCCACGGCACCTCGAGCGAGGCGGTAGCGGGACGGCCAGGATCGTCGGCGACGGGCATGAGACGAGACAAGTCGGATCCGGCGGGCTCCGGCGAACCCCGCACCCGTCAGGTGCAGACGACCATCCCGCCCTGCACCCTGTGGACGCTTCAGCACGCCCCGGCTCACCGAGCCGCCCGTCTGCCCGTTCGGACGAACGTCCCCGTCCGTACGTCCGCGCCTCCGTCAAGTGGAGCGTTCCGTCACGACACGCCCGCGAGTCACTCGCACTTCGCTCCACTTGGCGGGGGGAGAGGGGGTTGGCGATCCAGGCGGCGGACAGCAGGACGATGCGGGAGACGAGGTTCACCCAGACCAGGAGGGTCACGATCGCGGCGTACGACGCCAGGAGCGCGTTGCGGCCGGCGGCACCGGCGACCACCGCCGTCCCCAGGTGACGGACGACACCGAGGGCCGCGCCGGCGATCAGTGCGCCGCTGACCAGGTCGCGGCGCGGCGGACGGACGCCCGCCAGCACCACCACGAGGAGGGCGAAGGTGAGCCCGTCCACCACCAACGAGGTCACGACGCCCACCGCCACCACGATCCCTGCGGCATCGGCACTCAGCCCGAGCGCACCGAGTGCCCACTGCACAGCACCCGTGACGACGAGGCTCACCGTCGCGGACACCACGACGGCGAGAGACAGCGCCGCCAGGCCCGCGACCTCGCGCAGCTTCCCGACGACGACGTTCCCCGCGTCGGTGGGAAGGCCGAACATCGCCCGCAACCCCACCCGGAGCGCCGCCATCCACGAGATCGCGCTCACCACGAGGACAACCACCGCCACCACCCCGGCGACGGTGAACCCGGTCGACAGGGTCAGCGACTGTGGCGAGATCGCTCCCTCTCCGTCCCCGGTGTCGACCAGCCCGGGCAGCGACGACGACACCGTCGCCAGGACCCGGGCCCGGAGCGCGTGATCGCCGCCGAGGACGGCGGTGAAGATCGTGAACCCGATCGTGAGCGCAGCAGCGACGGAGAACACCGCGCTGTACGCGATGCCGCCGGTGAGGACTCCACCACCCGCCGCCCCGAACCGGGCGTTCGCGCGACCGATCCGCGTCCCGCGGAGCCAGGCCGCGCCGGCCTTCACGGCGCGGACCGCCGTCCGAGCGGTCGACGCGTGGGGCGCCGGGCCGTGGGAACGGGACATCACTCGACCCTACGAGCCGTCCTGACGGTCTGCATGTCCGGTGGACACACCGTGACCGGTGAACGGGTAGGTCTTCTCAGGGCGCCACATGCCGTCGTCGCCGTGGTGGTACGACTGGAATCCGCCGACGACGAACGAGGCCTCGAAGTCCGCAAGACCGTCGAACGCACGCTCCAGGGCGTCCTCGTCGACCTCGTGAGCGACCGTCACGTGCGGGTGGTAGTTGAACCTGAGCTCCTGCGCGAGGGGCCCAGACCTCACAGCGCTCTCGAGGTCCTCGCAGATCGAGATGCCCTCGACCACCTGGACGAACACCACCGGCGACACGGGGCGGAAGCTCCCGGTCCCCCGGAGGTGCAGGGCGAACGGACGGAACCGTGAGGCGACCTCGGCCAGGTGCACCCCGAGCACGTCCAGGTCGCTCTCGTCGACCACCGTCGGTCCGAGCAGCGTGATGTGGGGAGGGATGAACGGTGCGAGCGGGTCCCCGAACGACGCACGGGCCTCCTGCAGCGCCGAGCCGTACGGCTCCGGGACCGTCAGGGCGACCCCGATGCGGATCTGGTCGGCCCCTCGCTCCGGGAGTCTCACGCCCGGCTCCCCCGCGCCGGGAGGAGTCCCACGGTGTCGTAGATGCGGGCCAACGTCCCGCGTGCGATCGCGCGCGCCTTCTCCGCTCCCTCGGCGAGGATCTCGTCCAGCGCGGCGGGATCGGAGAGGTACGCGTTCGCACGCTCCTGGAACGGCCGGACGAAGTCGACGACGACCTCGGCCAGGTCCTTCTTGAGGTCGCCGTAGCCCTTGCCGGCATAGGACGCCTCGAGCTCCGGGACCGGTCGGCCGGTCAGGGCCGAGTAGATCGACAGCAGGTTCGAGACGCCGGGCTTCAGCGCCGGGTCGTACCGGATCTCGCGCTCGGCGTCCGTCACCGCCGATCGGACCCGCTTGGCGATGATCGCCGGGTCGTCGAACAGCTCGATGATGCCGTTCGGGCTGGCCGCGGACTTGCTCATCTTCGAGGCGGGGTCCTGCAGGTCGAAGATCTTCGCGGTCGCCTTGACGATGTGCGGTTCGGGGACGACGGCGGTCCCGTCGCCGTACCTGCTGTTGAGCCGGCCTGCGAGGTCGCGCGAGAGCTCGAGGTGCTGACGCTGGTCCTCACCGACGGGCACGAGCGCAGCGTCGTACAGGAGGATGTCCGCTGCCATCAGCACCGGGTACGTGAACAGCCCGACGGTCGTCCCATCGGAGCCGTACCGACCCGACTTGTCCTTGAACTGGGTCATCCGGCCGGCCTCGCCGAACCCCGTCACACAGCCCAGCAGCCACGCGAGCTCGGCGTGCTCGGCGACGTGCGACTGGACGAACAGGATCGACCGCGCCGGGTCGACCCCTGCCGCGAGGTACTGGGCAGCGGTTCGCCGGGTGCGTTCACGCAGCTTCGCCGGCTCCGGTCCCACCGTGAGCGCGTGCAGGTCGACGACGCAGTACAGCGGGTCGTAGTCGTCCTGCAACGCCACCCAGTGCGTCAGCGCACCCAGGTAGTTGCCGAGATGGAGGGAATCGGAGGTGGGCTGCATCCCCGAGAAGATGCGAGCCCGCGCCGCTCCGTCAGAGCCATGTGCAGCGTTGACCATCCGGCCATTCTGGCAGGTCCGCGAACCAGAACCGAACACGGATCGCACGGTCGACGACGTCTCCGCGCCGTCAGGTCGCCTCGTCGTCGAACGGCGCGGGCGTCGGGTCGACCGGCCCGGGGGCGTCCGCGGAGACGGCGGCACCAGCACCGGCACCGGCGGCCCCCGCCTCCCCGCTCGTGTAGGTCCGGCCGGTGGGGGTGGCCTTCAGCGCCGCCCCGATGTCGTTGAGATCGTCGAGCAGGGCGTCCCGCACGATGCGACGCGGGTCGTAGCGACGCGGGTCAAGTGCCTGCCAGTCGACGTCGGTGGTGTCGACGCCGAGCTCCTCGTCGACCTTGCGCCGCGCGTCCTGCATGAACGCGCGCAGCTGCCGCGCCCACTTGCCGAGCTGCTCGGCGTAGTGCGGCAGGCGTTCGGGGCCGATGACCACGATCGCCACCACGAGGAGGATCAGCGCCTCGCCGCCGTTGATGTCGAACACCGGCTCAGGCTACCTGTCGCTCAGTCACTCGACGCCTCCTGCAGCACGACTCGGACGTCGCGGACCTCCGACCCGCTCCGCACCCTCAAGAGCACCGCGTCACCTGGCGCCTTCGCGCGGATCGCCACGACCAGCTCGTCCGGGTCCGTGACCGGCCGACCGTCGATCGCGAGGATCACGTCGCCCGCCACGATCCCGGCCAGGTCGGCCGGTCCGCCCTTGGTCACTGCCGCGGGGCCCGAGGTGGACGCCGACCCGACCCGGACACCCTCGCCCGTGTACGACCTGTCGAGCAGGACCCCGATGATCGGGTAGGTGGCCTTGCCCGTCTCGATCAGCTGCTCCGCCGTGCGTCGAGCCTGGTTGGAGGGGATCGCGAAGCCGAGACCGATGCTGCCGGCAGAGCCGCCGGTCGCCCCGGGCGGCTGGGCGATCGCCGAGTTGATCCCGATGACCTCGCCCGCCGCGTTGATCAGCGGTCCGCCCGAGTTCCCCGGGTTGATCGCCGCGTCGGTCTGGATCGCGTTGATGAAGGCGGTATCGGTCGTGCTCCCGGCCGACACCGGCCGGTTCTTCGCGCTGACGATCCCCGACGTCACGGTGCCCTGGAGACCTAGTGGAGCCCCGATCGCGATGACCGGGTCTCCCACGACGACCTGGTCCGAGTCGCCGAGGACGAGCGGGGTGAGGCCGGTCCTCGCGACCTTGATGACGGCGAGATCGTAGTCGGCGGTACGCCCGACGAGCGTGGCCTGCTCCTGCGTCCCGTCGGCGAACAGCACCGTGATCGCCGCGTCGGTCGTCGCGGCCTCGGCGATCACGTGGTTGTTCGTCAGCAGGTAGCCGTCCGCCCGCAGCACGATCCCCGACCCCGTCGAGGTGCCGGTGCCCGAGGTCACCTGGATCGCGACGACGCTCGGGAGGACGACCGCAGCGAGCCCGGCGACCGAGTCGGGAGCGCGCGACGGCACGTCGGTGAGCACCGGCGCGGGGAGGTCCGCCGAGGAGAGCAACCCGTCCTGGTCGATGGTCCGATCGGCGAGCATCGCCCCGCCGGCACCGGCGAGCGCGGAGACGAGGATCACCGGGACGAGCCACGCCGCGGTACGGAGGCGGACCCGGCCGGCACGAGACGGTCCCGCGCCGTCACGACGCGTCGGAGGACGGGACTCTCGGTACGGGAACTCCTCGCCCGGTGCGTCCGCACTCGGCCACGCATCCGGTCCTCCCGGCCACACGGCCGACGTCCGGGGGCCCGGGGCCGCCGCATGCGCACCCGCCGGTCCCGGGCCCTGCTGCGGCCCGCGAGCCGGGTCCGGGTGCGCGTCCCGAGCCTCGAACGGTCCGGGGGCGGGCGCCGGGCGAGACGGCGGGGCGAACGGGTTGGCAGCCACCGGCTCCGCGTCCGACCGATCGGGGATCTCAGGCACGGGCTGCTGGTCGTCTGTGCTCATGGTCCGGCGACAACTCCTGTCACGGTGTGCCAGCCGCGGATGATCCGTGCCGCCGCTGCGTCGTCGAAGGCTGCGGCCGGAATGGTCCGCGCCACCTGCTGGACCTGCTCCCGACCGGCGTCCGAGACGATCTCGACGACCGTGTCCTGCGACTGCCACGCGAGGTGCCACGGGGAGCGTGAGAGCACGTACGCGCTCGTCCCTCCGACGTCCACCTGGTCCGCACCGGCCAGGAGCGCCGTGTCCAGCACCCCGCGCTGCTCGGTGAGGACGAACTGCCCTCGGGGGGTGTCCACGTCGACCTCGAGGACGCCGTCACCGGTCAGTCGCACCCCGGTGACCGACGCTCCGGCCGGAAACGCACCCGGGCACGGCCAGCCGTTCGCGTGCATCCAGGCGAGCACCGCGCCCTGCCCGCCTGCGAGGTTCAGACCGTCGACGGTGTCCGCGCTGCCCGCGGCGGAGGACCCGGTGCGGAGCGACGCCACGGAGACGCCCCCGGTGTCGGCCTCCTCCACGTGGGACAGCAGCGCCATGGCCTCGGCCGGGCGGTCCGACGGCGCGACCACGTGCGCGTCCCCGAGGACGAACAGCGCGAGCGCAGCGGCGCCGACACCGACGACCGAGCTCGCGACCCAGCGTCGCGTGCCGTGCCGGGACATGACGTCGCCGCGCATCCCGCCGGCCGGGAACGGCTGCGTCGGCGCGAGCAGGCTCGCTGTCGGGAACCGCGGCCCCGCTGGGCCAGGCCCGCCAGGTCCGTCCGCTCCGGTGCCGAGGGCGAGCAGCCGCGCGGTCAGGTCAGGCGCGGGGGCTACGTCGTCGATCCCGCTGAGGACCCGGCGCGACGCACGCGCCGCGGCGAGCTCGGCCGCGCATCTCGGGCACGCGGCCGCGTGGGCGAGGGCGCGCTCGGCCGCCGCCGGGTCGAGCTGACCGTCGACCAGGGCGCTCGTCAGGGAGCCGAGGTGGGTCACGACGCCACCTCGGCGTCGTCACGCGGCGACGCGGCCACCGGTCCCGGCGCACGATGTCCCAGGGCCGACCTGAGCTGAGCGCGCGCCCGATGGATCCGGGAGCGCACCGTGCCGAGCTTGATCCCGAGAGTGACCGCGATCTCCTCGTACGAGAGTCCTTCGATGTCGCACAGCACGACCGCGGCACGGTACTCAGGAGCGAGAGCGTCCAGGGCGCGCTGGATGTCGTGATCCAGGTTGGCGTGCTCGTACCCGCGCTCGGGAGTGCCACGACCCTCCGCGGTCGCGATGCGTGAGGTGTCTTCACCGATCGGGTCGATGCGCACCCGCTGGCGTCGCCGCACCTGGTCGAGGAACAGGTTGGTCGTGATCCGGTGCAGCCAGCCCTCGAACGTCCCGGGGGCGTAGGTCGACAGGGACCGGAACACCCGGACGAAGACCTCCTGGGTGAGGTCCTCCGCGTCGTGCTGGTTGCCGGTCAGACGGTAGGCCAGGCGGTAGACCCGGGCAGAGTGCTCACGGACGATGTCCTCCCACGACGGAGCGACCCACGGCTCCTCGGTGGTCACATCCATGCCCTCACGATCTCCTCGACGTCCGGGTCCGGCCGCCGGGGTCTCTTCCCCCGGCGGATCCAGTGTCGCAGCCCGCGCCCACACCTGGTTCGTTCGCGCGCAGCCGGAGCACTCCCCGGTGATCTTCGCCTCCCCCCACCCCCACGCAGCCTGACGACGACCTGGGTGTGTGCTGGTGACAACGTCGGCGTGGACGCAGACGTTCCCGGCCCGGCCGGACACGTGCGCCCCCGTCGGCCAGGCGCGAGCGCACCCACCTGGCGGCTGCCCACACGCGCCTGTGCACCCGAGGGACAGCCCCGACCTGCGGCGGTAGGCTCGGCGCGATGTCACGACGATCCACGGAGGCTCCCATCCCGACCGACAAGGCACTCAGCTGGGCCTACAGCGAGGAGTACCTTCCCGAGAACGACGTCGTGCTGCGCGCTCGTGACCGCGCCGCCGAGCTCGGATGCACCCCGGTCCTGCCCGGGGCCGGGGCGGTCCTGCGCGTGCTGGCGGCCCTGCTCCAGCCACGGGCCGTCGTCGAGATCGGCACCGGTGCCGGGGTCAGTGCCCTCTACCTCCTCGAGGGCATGCCCGAGGACGGCGTGCTCACCACGATCGACGTCGAGGTCGAGCACCAGCGCGCGGCGAAGCTCGCGTTCGCCGAGGCGGGGATCCGCCCGACCCGGACGCGCACGATCTCCGGGCGCGCGTCGGACGTCCTTCCGCGCCTCACCGACGGCGGCTACGACATGGTCCTCGTCGACGGGGACAAGGAGTCCGCGGCCCACTACGTCGAGCAGGCGCTGCGGCTGCTGCGGCACGGCGGGGTCCTCGTCGTGGACAACGCGCTCTGGCACGACCGCGTCGCCGACCCGGCCCGACGCGACGAGGTCACGACGATCCTCCGCGAGATCGGCCGCACGGTCCGCGAGGACGATCGTCTCGTCCCCGCTCTGCTGCCGTCCGGCGACGGGCTCCTGGTGGCCGTCCGCCGCTGAGGCGGCCGACCCGCACGGCGTCCTGAACGCGGGCACGGCGGCCTGATCTCGCCGCCGCAGGGTCTCAGCCCAGGCTCTCCAGGAACCGCACGAGCAGACGGGCGCCGAAGCCGGTCGGTCCGAGGGGAACCTCGTGGGCCGCGGCCGTCGACCGCGCCGGACCGGCGATGTCGAGGTGCGCCCAGTGCCGACGGCCGACGAACGTCTGGAGGAACAGCGCTGCGGTGATCGAGCCGGCACCGGTCGACGAGTCGCCGGGGACGTGCCGGATGTCGGCCACCGGCGAGTCGAGGGCGCTGCGGTACTCGGTCACCAGCGGGAGCTGCCACACCCGTTCACCGGTCGCCTCCCCTGCCGCGACCAAGGCGTCGACGAGCCCGCCGTCCTCGCTGAAGACTGCGGCGTGCGTGCGGCCGAGGCCGACGGTCGCGGCACCGGTCAGGGTGGCGACGTCGATCAGCACGTCCGGGTCGAGCGTCGCGTCGGCGTACGCCAGGGCGTCGGCGAGGACGATGCGCCCCTCCGCATCCGTGTTGAGGATCTCGACCGTCGTGCCCGAGTACGTGCGGAGCACGTCCGCCGGCCGGTAGGACGCCCCGCCGAACGCGTTCTCGGCGAGCGCGAGCACCGCGGTCACCCGGTGCCCGACGCCGAGCTCGGCCGCGGCCCGGACCGTCGCCAGCGCGACGGCAGCTCCGGCCATGTCCGTCTTCATCGGGAGCATGCTCTCGCGCGGCTTGATCGAGAGCCCGCCGGTGTCGTAGGTGATGCCCTTGCCGACCACGACGACGTGCTTCGCGGCGTCCGCCACGTGCTCCGCCGTCGGCTCGTACGCGACCGTCACCAGCCGCGGCGGGGTCGCGGAGCCGGAACCGACCGCGAGGATGCCACCGAAGCCGCCGGCCGCGAGCGCGTCGCCGTCGAGGACCTCGACCCGCAGACCGGTCGCGCGGGAGAGCTCGGTCGCCTGCTCCGCCATCCACTGGGGGTTCTTGACGTTCGACGGCGTCGCAGCAAGATCGCGCACGAGCCAGGTCGCACGCGCCGAGGCGGTCGCGCGGACCGCCGTCGCTGCGACCAGCTCCTCGTGCTTGCCGAGGAGCACGAGCTCGGGCGTCCCGGCACCCGTCTCGGGCTTGCGTGCTCCGGCCGGTGCCTCACCGAAGGTCGGGCTGGTGTACGCGCCGAGGAGGAAGCCCTCGACGAAGCTCCGGGCGGCTTCTGCCGCTCCGCGTCCGGGCTCGGAGGCGACGGTGGTGACCACCCGCGCAAGCCCCGTGGTCGCCCGGGCGAGCGCGGCTCCGGCCCGCCGCAGGTCGCGGTCCGAGCCCGTCCCGACGCCGACCAGGACGAGTCGGTCCGGCAGCCCTTCCCACGGCAGCGGGTCACGTGCGACGAGTGCCCGGGGCAGGTGGAACGTGTAGGTCTCGCCGGCGGAGCCGTCCAGCCCCGCGCGATCCGCGAGTCGTGCCAGGTCGATGCCGTACCGGGCGGCTGCGTCCGCGGTCCCGGTCCGCGGCTGGACATCGTCGTCGCCGTCGGCGGCGGGGGCGACCGGCACCGCGAGCGCATCGACCTGGGAGTCGACCAGCGAGGACCACCCGGCGACGTCCCCCTGCGCGAAGGTCACCATCGGCAGCGGCCGACGTGCATCCGCCCGCCGCGCGGAGCTCCGAGGTGCCAACGCCGTCAGCTGACGACCGAGCTCAGCGCCTCGCCGAGCTCCTTCGCCTCGACAGCGTTGAGCTCGACGACGAGCCGCCCACCGCCCTCGAGCGGCACACGCATGACGATCCCGCGACCTTCCTTGGTCACCTCGAGGGGTCCGTCACCGGTCCTCGGCTTCATCGCAGCCATGGGGGGATCTCCTTCGTTCGTGCGTACCGGGCCCGGGCCGCACGGACCTCGAGGGAGGCACGCGGCGGCGTCGAGGGGGCGGATGTCCGTTGCCATTCTAGGTCACGGCTCACCGCCGCACCCACGGTTCACCTGCAGCCGACGCTCCGGACGTGCGCTCCGGCCCACGATCGGGCGGTGCCGACGCTCACGGTGGCCAGCCCGACGGCGGGACCAGCCGCCAGAGCCGGTAGGTCCAGAGCACCTGGAGACCGGCCATGACGACCACGACGACCAGCAGCACGGGTCGGCGCCACCGCGCCGGTGGGAGGCCCGCCGTGATCGCCGCCATCGGGAAGGCGAGCAGCAGGAAGCGGAAGACGCTGGTACCCGGTTCGATCACGGCGGCGAGATAGCCCAGGTAGGCCGGTGACCAGGTCAGCAGCTCGGGTCCGAGCCGCCGCGAGGACCTCGAGAGCACGAGGACGACGACGGTCACCGACACGATGATCAGGACCGCCGGCGCCCACCGACCGAACCAGAACGTCGCAGCGTAGCCCCAGGACGCGAAGGGCACGACATGCCGGTCACCGCGCCAGGACCCCTGGGTCTGCAGGTACGCGTCGGGGACCCCGGTGACCCAGCCGCAGATAGCCGGCCACGCCAGTCCTGAGACCACGGCCGCGACGGCGAGGCCCCCGAGCCCGACGACGTCCGCGCGGCGGAGCCGGTCCTCTCCCCGCCGGGACCTGCGCCAGCGCACGACGGCGTGCACGACCACGACCAGGGCCATCGGCAGCGCGACGGCCCGGGTGAACCCGAGGGCGAGCACCAGGAGGGCCGTGAGCCAGTACCGGCGCAGCACGAGTGCGGTGAGCGAGCCCGCGATCAGGAGCAGCGCGAGCGACTCCGTGTAGCCGGTCTGCAGCACGACCGACGACGGGAAGACCGAGACCAGCAGCACGGTCGCGAGCGGCAACCCGGGGTGGGCGGCGACGGCCCGGGGGGCGCCGACCACGACCAGGCGGTGGATCACGAGCATCGCCACCGCCCCGAGAAGGGTCGCGACGATCGGCGCCACCACGTACCAGGGGCCCGTCGTGATCGCCATGGCGCCACGGACCAGGAACGGGAACAGCGGGAAGAACGCCCACGCGTTCTGCTGCACGAGCCCGTCCGCGCCGACCGGCAAGGTCGCCGGGTAGCCGTGCTCGGCGATCTGCCGGTACCAGCTCGCGTCCCACATGACACCCGTGTACTGCAGGTACGACGGGTCGGCGGCGGTCCACAGCGTCGCTGCCTGGTGGTGCGCCACGACGAGGAGCACGACGGCGCTCCACAGCCGCGCTCCGCCGAACACCACCAGGACGGCACCCCACCACGGCAGGCGGTTCCAGAGCCTCGACGGTGATCCGACGTCACCGCCGGCCGCGATCGTCGCCTCCGCGCTCACACGAGCCCCCGCACGGCGGTCCGGGGCGCCACGTCACCGCGGATCGCCGCGACCATGTCGACCGTGCGGCGCGTCGCCCGGATGTCGTGGGTCCGGAACACCCGCGCGCCGAGCCACGCGGCGACCGCGGTCGCGGCGAGAGTGCCCTCGAGGCGTTCGTCGGCCGGGAGCCCGAGGGTCTCCCCGATGAAGTCCTTGCGCGAGAGCGCCATCAGCACCGGGTGCCCCAGGGCGGTCAACGCGGCGGTGCGCCGGACCAGGTGCAGCGAGTGCCAGGTGTTCTTGCCGAAGTCGTGGGTCGGGTCGACGAGCACGGACGCCGGGTCGATGCCGAGGCCGACCGCCCGCGCAGCTGCCGCCGTGAGCGTGGCGAGCACGTCGTCGAGCACGCCGTCGCGCGGGTCGCTCGCCCCCGGTCGTGCGGGGTACGCGACCCGCAGCGGGTCGGTCCGCGGCAACGCTCCCCCGGTGTGGGAGCACACGACGCCCACCCCGGCCTCCGCCGCGACCTCGACCAGCGCCGGGTCGTGCCCGGCCCACGTGTCGTTGAGGAGGTCGGCACCTGCGCGCACCGCGTGCCGGGCGACCTCGGACCGCCACGTGTCGACGCTGATCAGCAGCTCCGGGACCTCGGAACGCAGACGCTCGACCAGCGGGACGACCCGTCGCGCCTCCTCGGCGGCGTCGACCTCGGCACCGCGGCCCGCACGCACCCCACCGAGGTCGACGATGTCCGCCCCCTCCTCGGCCGCGCGCACCGCGGCGTCGAAGGCCTCGTCCTCGCCGTACCGCGCGGCGGCGTAGAAGGAGTCCGTGGTGCGGTTCACGATCGCCATCACGACGGGTCGGTCCGGACCGAGCTCACGGTCGCGGAGCCGCAGGACGGCACCGGCGCTCGGCACGGGAGCGTCGCCTTCGTGCACCGTCACCGCACCCTCCGCAGACGTCGCGCCACCGTCACCGCGCCCACCTCGTCACGTGCCCACCTCGTCACGCGTCCACCTCGTCACGCGTCGGGCTCCCAGGCGGCGGACGCCGTGCGGAGCGCCGCGGCCTCGGCCTCTTCCTGGGCGCGGATCTGCCGGTCGCGCGCCTGCACCACTGCGACAGCCTCCTCAGGGTCGTCGACCACCGTGAGGAGCTCGATGTCCGCCGGGTTGATCATGCCGCGGTCGACGACGGGCCCCCGGACCCAGTCCAGGAGCCCGGACCAGTACTCCGACCCCATGAGCACGATCGGGAAGCCCATGACCTTGTGCGTCTGCACGAGGGTCAGTGCCTCGAACAGCTCGTCGAACGTGCCGAAACCGCCCGGCAGCACGATGAACCCCTGCGCGTACTTGACGAACATCGTCTTGCGGGCGAAGAAGTACCGGAAGTTGACCCCGAGGTCCACCCACTCGTTCATGCCCTGCTCGAAGGGCAGCTCGATACCCAGCCCGACGGACAGCCCGCCGGCCTCCCGGGCACCTCGGTTCGCCGACTCCATGATCCCGGGGCCGCCGCCGGTCATCACGGCGTAGCCGGCCTCGACGAGACCACGACCGACCTGCACACCCGTGCGGTAGTCGGGGTGCTCGCGCGGGACCCGCGCGGAGCCGAACACGCTGACGGCCGGGCCGATGTCCGCGAGCGCACCGAACCCCTCGACGAACTCGCTCTGGATCCGCATCACCCGCCACGGGTCCCCGTGGAGCCAGTCCGACTCGCCGCCCGACTCGAGCAGGCGCTGGTCCGTGGTCTTCGTCGGGATCTGCTTGCCGCGCAGCAGCACGGGCCCCTTGCGGTACCCCTGACCCGGCTGGGGCAGTCCGTCGTCGCTCGTCATGGTCAGACTCTATGCAGTGAGCCAGGCCAGCAGAGCGTCATGGCACACGTGGAGCTGCCAGACGGGACAGCGCTCGTCGTCCTTGTGCGCGAGCAGCGGGTCGCCGGGTCCGAAGTTCACCGCGGGGACACCGAGCTCGCTGAATCGCGCGACGTCGGTCCAGCCGTACTTCGGCGCCGGGCCGGTCCCGGTGAGAGCCGCGACGGCGGCGACGAAGTCGGCGGCGATCGGCGCGTCGAGCCCTGGTCGGGCGCCGGCAGCTGCGTCGACGACAGTGACCTCGAAACCCTCGAACAGCTCGCGCACGTGCGCCTCGGCCTGCGCGACCGACCGGTCCGGGGCGAACCGGAAGTTGACCGTCACGACGCACTCGTCGGGGATCACGTTGCCGGCGATCCCCCCGCGGATGCCGACGGCGTTCATGCCCTCGCGGTACGTGAGCCCATCCACCTCGGTCTCCTGAGGGACGTAGGCGCTCAGCCTCCGCAGCACCTCGCCCGCGCCGTGGATCGCGTTGACGCCCGTCCAAGCGCGCGCCGAGTGGGCGGCCACACCGGGCACCCGGACCTCGACGCGGAGCGTGCCGTTGCAGCCGCCCTCGATCCCGGCCACGGTCGGCTCCCCGAGGACCGCGAAGTCGCCGTCGAGCCACTCGGGATGGTTCCGCGCGACCCGGCCGAGCCCGTTGCGCGTGGCTTCGACCTCCTCGTTGTCGTAGAAGACCCAGGTGACGTCCCGCGTGGGTGCGACGAGGCGGGCCGCTAGCGAGAGGGCGACGGCCACGCCGCCCTTCATGTCGACGGTCCCCCGACCCCAGATCTCGGCGTCGTCCCTGACGACGGATCCTGCGGCGCCGACGGGACCCGTCCCGGTCACGCCGGAGGTCGAGGGCGCGCCCCCAGGGTCCTGACGTCCGGTCGAGGCGGGCTGCAGCCGGGTGGGCAGGTTGCTCGCGATCGGGACGGTGTCGAGGTGCCCGGCGACCACGACGCGGCTCTCGCGTCCGAGCTGCGTCCGGGCGACCACGGTGTCACCGTCCCGCAGCACCTCGAGGTGCGGGTACGCCCGGAGCGCAGTCTCGACGGCGTCGGCGAGCAGCCGCTCGTCGCCGCTCACCGACGGCACGTCGCACAGGGCGCGGGTCAGGTCGACGAGGTCGGCAGCGAGGTCCAGGACGGGCGCGGCAGAGGGAGCAGTCACGTCCCCGACCCTACCGAGACGGCGGTCGCCCGAGCGGCGCGGGCGCGTGCGGCACCCGACCACGACGGCCGTTAGGGTCGTTCCCATGACGGAGACGACGACCGTGCGGGACGCCTGGGGCTTCGGGCTGGCGACCGTGACCGACGACGGCACGACCCTCGAGGTCTGGTACCCGAGCCCCGCGCTTGGAACTGCGCCCGCCGACCGGACCGCACCGTCCGAGCTCGCCGCCCTCGCCGGTCACGACGACGCCCGGCGCGTGCGCACCGACGTCGTGCTCACCGAGATCGACCTCGACGCACCACCGGCGGACGCCGCCGACGCGTACCTGCGTCTGCACCTCCTCTCGCACCGGATCGTCGCGCCGCACGGCCAGAACCTCGACGGCATCTTCGGGGTGCTCCCCAACGTCGTCTGGACCGATCGTGGACCGTGCGCCGTCGAGGGCTTCGAGGACACCCGTCTGCGGCTGCGTGCGGTGACCGGTGTGCCGGTGACCGTGCTCGGGATCGACAAGTTCCCCCGCATGGTCGACTACGTCGTACCGAGCGGGGTGCGGGTCGCGGACGCGGACCGGGTCCGGCTCGGCGCGCACCTCGCCCCCGGAACGACCGTCATGCACGAGGGGTTCGTCAACTACAACGCCGGCACCCTCGGCGTGTCGATGGTCGAGGGTCGCATCTCCGCCGGTGTCGTCGTCGGGGACGGGAGCGACATCGGCGGCGGCGCGTCGATCATGGGGACGCTCTCGGGCGGGGGCAAGGAGGTCGTCTCGATCGGCCGTCGCTCGCTGCTCGGGGCCAACGCGGGCCTGGGCATCCCGCTCGGCGACGACTGCGTCGTCGAGTCCGGCCTGTACGTGACCGCCGGCACGAAGGTCACCCTCGTCGGGTTCACGGACACCGCCGGCGCCGACCTCACCGGCACCGTCGTCAAGGCCCGGGAGCTCGCCCGTGTCGACAACGTCCTGTTCCGCCGCAACTCCCTCACGGGGGGCGTCGAGGCGGTCGTGCGCGCCGGGACCGGGATCGAGCTGAATGCCGCTCTGCACGCCAACTGACGCGGGTCGGTCCGTGTCGGGTCGGGGCGACGAACAGACCGACCTGGCACGATGGCGGGCGTGAGACGCAGGCCGGCACGACGACGCGGACGCCTCGCGAGGACCGTCGGCTGGCTTGCGGCACTCCTCGTCGTCGCGGTCGGCGCGATCGTGCTCGTCCTGAACCGCTCGCAGGTGCTTCCGGTCGCGCAGGTGCGGTGCGCTGCGACGTCGGAGGGGACCAGCTGGTACCTCACCCCCGAGCAGGCCGACAACGCGGCACTGATCGCGGCGATCTCGGTGCAGCGCGGGCTCCAGGCCCGCGCCGCGACGATCGGGATCGCGACGGCCATGCAGGAGTCCAAGCTCGTGAACGTGACGCACGGCGACCGCGACTCGCTCGGGCTGTTCCAGCAGCGACCGTCCCAGGGCTGGGGAACCGCCGCCGAGGTGGTCGATCCGGTCCACGCGACGAACGCGTTCTACGACGCCCTGGTCAAGGTGCCGGGCTACGAGACGATGGCGATCACCGCGGCGGCCCAGGCGGTCCAGCGGTCCGCCTTCCCCGAGGCGTACGCCCAGCACGAGGCGCAGGCCCGCGCGTGGGCGTCGGCACTCACCGGGTGGTCCCCCGCCGCCGTGACCTGCCACCTGCGCGCGCCTGATGCCGCCGGCAGCGTCGAGGGGTTCGGCGCGCGGGTGCAGCGCGACCTCGGCGCGCTCCCGGTGACGCCCGGCACCCCGGACGCGACCGGTCTGCCGGTGACCGTGACGACCGCGGCGGGCGCGGACGACGTCCGATCGCGTCAGGCGTGGTCGGTCGCGCAGTGGTCCGTGGCGGTCGCCCGGGCGGAGCAGGTGACGACGGTCGCTGTCGCCGACCAGGAGTGGTCACGCACGCGCGGGACCTGGCAGCGGTCGGGCTCGACCGTGCCCGTCGGCGAGGTGCGGGTCACGCTCGCCGCTCGCTGACCGGTGTCGTCAGCGCCCGCCGACGGGTTCCGTCAGCGCTCTCCGGCGGGCTCCGTCAGCGGGCGTCGACGTCGACGTAGTCCCGCGTGACCTCGCCCGTGTAGACCTGGCGGGGCCGGCCGATCTTCGTCTGCGGGTCGAGCATCATCTCGCGCCACTGGGCGATCCACCCCGGCATCCGGCCGAGCACGAAGAGCGGGGTGAACATCGCCTCCGAGAAGCCCATCGCCTTGTAGATCAGCCCGGTGTAGAAGTCGACGTTCGGGTACAGCTTCCGCTCGATGAAGTAGTCGTCGTGGAGCGCGATCTCCTCGAGGCGGAGGGCGATCTCCAGCAGCTCGTCGTTCTTCCCGAGCGACGAGAGCACCGCATCGGCGCTCTTCTTCACGATCGCGGCGCGCGGGTCGTAGTTCTTGTAGACCCGGTGCCCGAACCCCATGAGGCGCACACCGTCCTCCTTGTTCTTGACCCGTGTCATGAACTCGGTGGCGTCACCGCCGTTCGCCTTGATCTCGGTGAGCATCTTCAGCACCGACTCGTTGGCACCCCCGTGCAGCGGGCCGGAGAGGGCGTTCACGCCGGCGGCGACCGAGGCGTAGATGTTGGCGTGGCTGGAGCCGACCATCCGGACCGTCGAGGTCGAGCAGTTCTGCTCGTGGTCCGCGTGCAGGATCAGCAGCTGGTCGAGCGCGTCCACGACGACCGGGTCCGGCTCGTACTGCTGGTACGGCACCGCGAACGTCATCCGCAGGAAGTCGTCGACGTACCCGCGCGAGTAGTCGGGGTACAGCAGCGGCTCGCCGCGACGCGTGCGGTGGAGGTACGACGTGACCGTGCGGGTCTTCGCGAGGATCAGGACGGTGGCCAGCTCGACGGTCTCCGGGTCGAACGGGTCGAGGGACTCCGGGTAGAAAGTCGCGAGCGCGTTGAGCGCCGAGGACATCACCGCCATCGGGTGCGCGTTGCGGGGGAACGTCCCCATGAACGTCCGGAAATCCTCGTGCACGAGCGTGTGCCGGTTGACCCGCTCGACGAACGCGTCGAGCTCGGTCGAGCTCGGCAGCTCGCCGTTGATGAGGAGGTACGCGACCTCGAGGAACGACGACTTCTCGGCGAGCTGCTCGATCGGGTACCCGCGGTACCGCAGGATCCCGGCGTCGCCGTCGATGTAGGTGATCTTGGACTCGCACGACGCGGTGTTCGTGTACCCGGGGTCGACGGTGACCAGCCCGGTCTCCCGCAGGAGCGAGGAGACGACGATGCCGCTGTTCCCCTCGGTCGCCGGGACGACGGGCAGGTCGTGGGACCGCCCGTCCACCACGAGCTGAACGACTGCCTGGGTGGACTCGGACATGCGGTTCCTCTCCTGGCGTCCGGTACCGCGCGGTGCTGCGCGGATGACGCGTCTCTCGCTGCGATGTCGACATCGACCGCCGGTTGTGAGCCGTCGTTGGCTTCGACCGACCGTACCTTCGCCTACCAGTCCTTGACCAATCCTTGCGGGCCTGAAGGTCCCTTACCCGGAGTGATTCATGTCACAGTCATGCGCCGGTCAGGCGCGCGGCGGCCTCGCCGACCCTGTCGTCCGTGGCGGTCAGCGCGATCCGTACGTGCCCTCGGCCTGCAGACCCGTAGAACGAGCCCGGGGCGACCAGTATGCCTTGCTCCGCCATGTCCGCGACCGTCGTCCAGCAGTCCTGGGCCCCGACCTCCGGACGCGCCCACAGGTACAGGCCCGCCTCGGACCCGTCGACGGTCAGACCGGCGTCGGCCAGCCCGGCCAGGAGAACCGCTCGTCGCCGCCGGTACACCTCGCGCTGGCCGGCCACGTGGACGTCATCCCCGAGAGCGGCTGTCATCGCCGCCTGGACCGGACCCGGGACGATCATGCCGGCATGCTTGCGGATCTCGAGGAGCCGCGCGATCAACGCCGGGTCTCCGGCGGCGAACGCCGCCCGGTACCCGGCGAGGTTCGACTGCTTCGAGAGCGAGTACAGCGCGAGCACGCCCGTGGGATCACCGCCCGTCACGCGCGGATCGAGGATGCTCGGCACCCCGGTCGTGGCCCACGGCTCCTCCCAGGCCAGCTCGGCGTAGCACTCGTCCGCCACGACGACCGCCCCCACCTGCCGGGCCGCCTCGACGATGCGTCGCAGCTCCTCGACCGACCGGACCGTCCCGTCCGGGTTGCCGGGCGAGTTCACCCAGACCAGCCGCACCGCGCCGGTCCACTCTGCGACGTCGTCGGCCGGCAACGGCGTCGCGCCGGCCAGGCGCGCACCGACGTCGTACGTCGGGTACGCCGTCCTGGGGTGCACGACCACGTCGCCGTCGCCCAGCCCGAGGAGCGACGGCAGCCAGGCCACGATCTCCTTGGAGCCGATCGTCGGGAGCACGGCGTCCGGGTCGAGACCGGTCACCCCGCGCCGGCGCGCGTACCAGGCGACCACGGCCTCCCGCAGCTCCGGGGTGCCGTGGGTCGCCGGGTAGCCGTGAGCGTCCGACGCCGCCGCCAACGCCTCACGGACGACGTCGGGCGTCGGGTCCACCGGCGTGCCCACCGACAGGTCCACGATGCCGCGCGGGTGCGCCCGGGCGATCCGCTGGTACGGGAGCAGGGTGTCCCACGGAAAGTCGGGCAGGGTCGCGGTGATCAGGCCCACGGACGGATCAGTCGCCGACGACCTGCAGCGGCAGGGTCGCGATGATCGGGTGGTCCTTGGCGATCATGCCCATCTTCGCGGCACCACCCGGAGAGCCGAGGTCGTCGAAGAACTCGACGTTCGCACGGTAGTACTCGCTCCACTGCTCGGGCACGTCGTCCTCGTAGTAGATCGCCTCGACCGGGCACACCGGCTCGCACGCCCCGCAGTCCACGCACTCGTCCGGGTGGATGTACAAGGACCGTTCTCCCTCGTAGATGCAGTCCACGGGGCACTCTTCGATGCACGCCTTGTCCTTGACATCCACGCACGGCTGAGCGATCACATACGTCACTGTCGACCTCCACTGGCCTGTCGAGGCGACGCCCTGCCGGGCGCCCCGGCCTAGTATCTCTCAGGTGACAGGCCCACGAGCATCGGCGTCCACATGACGCACGTCCCCTCCCAGCCGTGGCGAGACTGGCCCCTCGGGGTACGCGTCGTCGTCCGACGGCATCTGCCGGAGGGCGGGTACTCCGACGTGCTCGGCGACCTGCTCGCCTCGGGACCGGACGGGGTGACGGTACGCAGCCGCCACGGCGACGTGGAGGTCCGCGCCGAGGACATCGCCATCGGGAAGATCATCCCGCCGCGAGCGCCCCGGGTACCGCGCACCTGACAGCGGCGTCAGTGACAGCGGCGTCAGCCGCAGGTCACGGCGTTCTGCGGGTCGTACCGCCAGGTCTTCGCCTCGGTGAACGTCACCACGCCGTCGAGCGAGACCTTCCGGGTCACCGTCACCTTGAAGCCCGGGTTGCCGGCTGCGGACGGCGTGCACCCAGGAGCGGTCGAGTGCACCGTCGTCGGGTTCACGATGTTCGACCGCGGGCTCGTGGTCGACTCGACGGTCCAGTACTTGGTGC
This sequence comes from Cellulomonas sp. P24, assembly GCF_024704385.1. Lineage (NCBI taxonomy): Bacteria > Bacillati > Actinomycetota > Actinomycetes > Micrococcales > Cellulomonadaceae > Cellulomonas > Cellulomonas sp. P24. The sequence continues at coordinate 3,301,606 of NZ_JAJDFX010000002.1, read as the reverse complement.
TCCAGACCCGCACGTGCACCTGGTTGTCGGAGACCCATGCCTGGAGCAGCGCACCGTACGGCGTGTTGTTCTTGAAGCGCACGTCGATCTGCCCCTGGAAGACCGTCGCCTCCCGCCCCTCCGGGTACCGCGAGAAGTAGTAGCTGTGCGGCCGGTGCTCGACGTCCTCGAAACCGGCGAAGTAGGCCGCGTTGTAGGTCGTCGTCCCCATCTGGGACAGCCCACCGCCGATGCCCGTCGTGAAGAACCCGTTCTCGATCTGATGCCCGGGGAAGTAGCCCCCGGCCTCGGTGACCGGTGCGAGCACCTTGTTGATGGAGAACGTCTCTCCCGGCAGGATCAGGCTCCCGTTGACCTTCTCCGACCCGCGCACCAGGTTCTTGGTCCGGACCGGCTCGTTCGTGAGCGTCGTCGCGAACTCGGAGACGATCTCCTTGATACCGAGCTTCTCGAGCGCCGCCGTCGACTCCGCCGGCTGCGTGGGCACCAGCTCGACCCGCGCGGTCCGGTCGGTCGACCGGCTCGCCGTGCTGACCGCGTCCGCGAGCGTGGTCGGGTCGAGCGTCGTCCCCGCTGCCCCGGGCACGACGACCGGTGCGTCGTTCACGAACGCGAACGACGCGTTCGCCGCTGCCGTGAGCAGGTTCGTCGTCCGGGCCACGACCGCCGCGACGAGCTTGTCGCCGTCGAGCGTCAGCTCGAGACCGGAGTCCCCGGGGGTGAACGTGGCGGCATCGGCCAGCACCGAGGCGGGCAGCTGGGCGACCTGGTCCGCGACCGCGACCGCCACCGGTGCGGCGACGAGGGGAGCGGCGAACGTCGTCATCGCCGCGTCGAGCTGGGCCTGTCCGATCGCGGGGGCGACCGACGTCACCGGGAGTGCGATCGGACGCGCAGCGGTGAGCCACTGCCGCCGGAGGATGTCGGTCGCCTTCGTGACGTCGAGCGCGGTACCGGCGACCGGTGCCGTCGCGTGAGGCGCACCGTCGACGAACACGATCGTCCCGTTGACGGGAGCAGTCGCGACGGAGTCCGCGAGCGCGGTCATCGCGTCGGTGAACGACGTGGGGTCGACGCTGCTCACGGGAGCCGACGGACCCGCCCCGAAGATCTGGGTCCAGAGCGCCGCCGGGTGGAGATCGAAACCCGTGAGCGAGTCGACGGTGGCCTGCACGTCGAGCGTCAGCCCGGAGGAGGCCGGATCGAGCGTCGTGCTCTTGTCCCCGACCTCGACCGGGATCGGCTCGGTCGCCAGGCTCGTCAGCCTCGCCTCGAGGGCCGACCGCGCCTCGGAGGCCGACATCCCACCGATGGCCACCCCGGCGACGGTCGTCCCCCGCGGCACTCGCTCCGCGAACGCCCAACAGGTCCCGACGTACGCACCCGCGAGCACGATCGCGACGGCGAGCGTCGCCAGGACGGTGCGACGCGCACGCCGCCGCGGCTTCTCCGGCTCGAAGACGGCGAGCGGCGACGCCGGGACGACGGGTTCCGCGGCGGTGTCCACAGGCTCCTGGCGCGAGGACCGTTCGAGAGCGGGCGCGAACACGACGTCGTCGGGCACCCGGCTCATCACCACGGTCGCCTCGAGGTCCGGGCCCGAGGCGGTCACCTCAGGTGCGGCATCCGGCTCGGGTTCGACGGGCGACCCAGGCTCGTCGATCGCCTCAGGCTCGGGAGACGGCTCGGGTTCAGCCGGCGACTCCGGCTCGGCGGGTGACTCGTGTTCGTCGATCACCTCAGGCTCAGCTGAGGACTCAGGCTCGTCGGCCGACTCTGGCTCGGCCGGCAGCTCCGCCTCATCGGCTGACTCGATGACGAGATCCGGCGCCGACGCGTCCGCGCCGTCGTCCGCCTCAGGCTCCTCGACCTCGCCGAGCTCCCCCGACACCTCCAGCGGTTCGGCCGGGGCGTCACCCGTCGGCGAACCGTCCTCGAGCCCGTCGTCCGTCGCCATCCCGTCAGTCTCCTGCCCGTCTCGCGCGAGGACCCCCCCGCAGGGCGAGAGTCTAGGCGTCAGGCCCTCTGCGGCGGGGTAGGTCGCACCCTGCTCAGCGAACGGGTCGGAGCCGGCCGCGGTGATGGACCAGTCCGCCGGCGCCGAGCTCACCGGTCGCAGCGGACACGACGTCCCCGATCACGATGTCGTGGTCCCCGGCGCGGTGGATCGCGGCCGTCCGGCACTCGAACCAGGCCGAGGCGTCCTCGACCAGCGCCGCACCCGAGAGCGCACCTCGGCGATGCGGCACCTGCGCGAACTGCCCCACGACCGGCCGACCGGGGGACGCGAACCAGTCCGCCACCGACGATCCCGTGTCCGAGAGCACCGACACGGCCCACTGGTCGACCTCGTCGAGCGCGTCGCGGAACCGGGACTCCCGGTGGACGCAGAACAGCAGCATCGGAGGTTCGAGGGACACCGATGTCAACGTGCTCGCCGTCATCGCGTGATCCGTCCCACCATGGTTCACCGCGACCACGACCACCCCGGTCGCGAGTCGCGCGATCGCCGCGCGGAACGCCTCAGGCGTCGCGCTCATGTCCGTCCGCACCTCCTGGGACGAGGCTCGCGAGCCCCGACACCTGCGGCGGCGCGTCGCGGAACCATCGGGACGGGAGGAAAGCGGCGGCGGCGATCGGAAGCCATGCGCCGAGGATCCAGATCTGCCCGAGGATCGTCCAGCTCGCCGTCCCGCCGGGGATCAGGACGTCACCGCCCGGGCCGCGCATGCTCAGCAGGAAGACGACACCTCCCCACGCCACGGCGTACGCCAGCAAGGCGATCAGGCCGCCCCACGCCCGCACCGTTACGGCACCAGCGAGCACGAGGAGCAGGCACAGCACCAGCCCCCACGGGGGTACCGACCGATGCAGCACCGTGCCGAGGACGCCGACGACCGCACCGAGCACGAACGAGCCGACGACACGGGTCACCACGACGGACGAGATTCTCAGCACGTCGGTCAGGTTACCCGCGTGACCCCGGCGGGCCAGCACGCCGGGTCGCCGTCAAGCCCTGGTGCGAACCGGTACGACTCCTGGTGCAGCACCGGCGCCAGGACCCGGTTGCTCAGCGCGTGGCAGCCGAGGACCCTCGAGCCGGTCGCGACGTCGCGCACCACCCCGATGGCCTGGACCTGTGTGCGGTGCGCCCGGAGAGCTCCGAGGACGCGGTCGAGCACGGGCAGGACGTCGACCGTCAGATCGACGTCGTCGTCGGGGACGGCGACGGACGGGAGCGGTCCGGCAGGATCGGGCAGCACGAGGGTCGGACGCTCGGGGAGCTCTGCGACGACGCGCGCCGTCGCGAGCGCACGCCAGGACTCCCGGAGCGCGCCGGCACCGACGACGGCCCACAGGACCGCCGCGACGGCATGCGGGGAGGACGGCATCGCGGTTCCGGTGCCCACGGTGAGCTCCGACCGGTCGGCGGCGGCGAGCTCGACAGCGCGCATCGTCAGCTGGTGCGCCCTGACGTGGTCCGGGTGGCCGTACCCTCCGCCCGGCTCGTAGGTCACGACGACCTCGGGCCGGCGTTCCCGGATGAGCTCCGCGAGCCGTTCGGCCTGCTCGTCGAGCGGGCGCGCGACGAGGGCCTCCGGCCGGAGAGCGTCGGCGCGACCAGCCAGGCCCGCTGACACCCAGGCCATCCCGGAGTCCACGTACCGAGGAGGCGGACCGTCCTGCGACGCGACCACCCGATCGCCGAGCGCACGGTCGTCGAACGCACGATCGTCGAACGCACGATCGCCGAGCGCACGGCTCGGGAGCGGCACCTGGTCGAGGAAGACCCCGTCTGCGCCGAGCGCGCGCAGCGCGTCGCCGAGCTCCGCCACACGGTGCGTCGCGAGGCGGTCGCCGTCACCTTCGAGGTGGGCGAGCTCGGGAGGGATCACCTCGCCGAGCTCGCCACGCGTGCACGTCACGACCGTCACCGGCAGGCCCGCCGCCGCCCACGTCGCGATCAACGCACCCGTCGAGAGCGTCTCGTCGTCCGGGTGGGCGTGGACGGCGAGCAGTCCGCCGGTCACGACCTCAGGCGCGCTTGGCCCGGGCGAACGCGCGGGCGCGGTCGGACTGGTCGAGGATCACCTTGCGGATGCGGATCTTCTCCGGCGTCACCTCGACGCACTCGTCCTCGCGGGCGAACTCGAGCGACTCCTCGAGGGTGAGGTGACGCGGGGGCACCAGGTTCTCGAAGTTGTCGGCGGTCGAGGACCGCATGTTCGTCAGCTTCTTCTCCTTGGTGATGTTGACGTCCATGTCCTCGTTGCGCGAGTTCTCGCCCACGATCATGCCCTCGTAGACCTCCTGCGTCGGGTCGACGAAGAACGAGCCGCGCTCCTGCAGGTTGATCATCGCGAACGGCGTCACCACACCGGCGCGGTCCGCCACGAGCGAGCCGTTGACCCGCGTCTCGATCGGGCCCGCCCACGGCTCGTGCCCCTCGGCGATCGACGAGGCGATGCCCGTGCCGCGCGTGTCGGTGAGGAACTGCGTGCGGAAGCCGATCAACCCACGTGCCGGGACCATGAACTCCATGCGGACCCAGCCCGTGCCGTGGTTCGCCATCGTCTCCATGCGGCCCTTGCGCTGGGCGAGCAGCTGCGTGACCGACCCGAGGTACTCCTCGGGGACGTCGATCGTCATGCGCTCCATCGGCTCGTGGACCTTGCCGTCGACGAGCTTCGTGACGACCTGCGGCTTGCCGACCGTCAGCTCGAAGCCCTCCCGGCGCATCTGCTCGACGAGGATCGCCAGGGCGAGCTCGCCACGGCCCTGGACCTCCCAGGCGTCGGGACGCTCGGTCGGCAGGACCCGCAGCGAGACGTTGCCGACGAGCTCCTTGTCGAGGCGGTCCTTCACCTGGCGGGCGGTGACCTTGTGGTTCTTGCCGCCCTTGCCGGCGAGCGGCGACGTGTTGATCCCGATGGTCATCGAGATCGCCGGGTCGTCGACCGTGATGAGCGGCAGCGGGCGCGGGTCGTCCGGGTCGGTCAGCGTCTCACCGATCGTGATGTCGGCGATCCCGGCAACGGCCACGATGTCGCCCGGGCCGGCGGACTCGGTGGGCACCCGGTCGAGGGCACGGGTCTCGAGCAGCTCGGTGACCTTGACCGTCTGCGTCGTGCCGTCGTGCCGGCACCAGGCGACCATCTGGCCCTTACGGATCTCGCCGTTGAAGACGCGCAGCAGCGCGAGGCGGCCGAGGAACGGCGAGGCGTCGAGGTTCGTGACGTGCGCCTGCAGGGGCGCGCCCTCCTCGTAGGTGGGGGCCGGGATCTTCTCCAGGATCGTCCGGAACAGCGGCTCGAGGCTCTCGCTGTCCGGGAGGCCACCGTCGGCCGGCTGGTTCATCGATGCCCGACCGGCCTTCGCCGCGGCGTACACCACCGGGACGTCGAGGATCGCGTCGAGGTCGAGGTCAGGCACGTCCTCGTGCAGGTCGCTCGCGAGCCCGAGGAGCAGGTCGGTCGCCTCGTGGACGACCTCGGTGATGCGCGAGTCCGGGCGGTCCACCTTGTTGACCACGAGGATCACCGGCAGCTTCGCGATGAGCGCCTTGCGCAGCACGAACCGCGTCTGCGGGAGCGGGCCCTCGCTCGCGTCCACCAGCAGCACGACGCCGTCGACCATGGACAGGCCGCGCTCGACCTCGCCGCCGAAGTCCGCGTGACCGGGGGTGTCGATCACGTTGATCGTGATCCCCTCGGGGTGCCCGAACTCCGCGGCCGCCGGCCCGGAGTAGTGCACGGCGGTGTTCTTCGCGAGGATCGTGATGCCCTTCTCGCGCTCGAGGTCGCCGGAGTCCATCGCGCGCTCGTCGACGTGCGCGTGCGCGCCGAACGCTCCGGACTGCCAGAGCATCGCGTCGACGAGAGTGGTCTTGCCGTGGTCGACGTGGGCGACGATCGCGACGTTGCGCAGGTCGGAGCGCACGCGCTTGGCGGCAGGCACAGACATGAAGGACTCATTCCTGGAAGGGGGTGCGCGCCGCGTCATGGGGCGCAGCCGCCTATTCTACGCGCCGGAGCGCGCGACCTGACCGGCGCCGTGGCGGCCGGCGTCCCCGCCGGCCACCACGGTCCTCATGGCCTCACGCCGACGCGGCCCCGAACACGTCGAGCTTGCTCCCGGGGATCGCGTCCAGGAGCTCGCGCGTGTAGTCCCGCTGCGGGTGGTCGAAGACCTCGTCCGTGGTCGCGTACTCCACGACCTTCCCGGTCTGCATCACGCACACCCGGTCGGCGATCTGGCGGACGACGGCGAGGTCGTGCGTGATGAACAGGTAGCTGAGCCCGAGCTCGGCCTGCAGGTCGTTGAGAAGCGTGAGGATCTGCGCCTGCACGAGCACGTCGAGGGCCGAGACGGCCTCGTCGCACACGATCACCTCGGGTGACAGGGCGAGCGCACGCGCGACGGCGATGCGCTGACGCTGCCCACCGGAGAGCTCGTTCGGGTACCGCCGCATCGTGGTCTGCGGGAGGGCCACCATGTCGAGCAGCTCGCGGACCCGCTTCTCGCGCGAGGCCTTGTTGCCGATGTGGTGGGTCCGCAGGGGCTCCTCGATCGTGCGGAAGATCGAGTACATCGGGTCGAGCGAACCGTACGGGTTCTGGAAGATCGGCTGCACCCGGCGTCGGAAGTCGAAGAGCTCCCTCGCGCCGAGCGTGCTCATGTCCGTCCCGTCGAAGTACACCTTCCCCTCGGTCGGGTCGATCAGGTTGAGCACGATGTTCGCGACGGTGGACTTCCCCGAACCCGACTCGCCGACGAGGGCGAGCGTGGTCCCGCGCTGCAGCTCGAAGGACACGTCGTCGACGGCCTTGAAGTCGGTGTGCGACCCGGGACGTGCGCCCCGCAACCGGAACACCTTCGTGAGGTTCGCGACGCTGAGCACGTGGTCGGCGCTCGCGGTGGCCTCGCCACCCGTCGGCGCGAGCAGGTCGGTCGCCTCGATGCCGGCGGCCTTCGCGCTCTGGATGCGACGCGAGGCGAGCGACGGTGCGGAGGCGACCAGACGCTGCGTGTAGGGGTGCTTCGGCGCCTTGAGGATCTGCAGCGCCGGGCCCGACTCGACGACCTTGCCGCGGTACATCACGACCAGGTGCTCCGCGCGCTCGGCAGCGAGGCCGAGGTCGTGCGTGATGAACAGCACCGCGGTGCCGAGCTCCTGCGTGAGGCCGTTCAGGTGGTCGAGGATCTGCCGCTGGACGGTCACGTCCAGCGCCGACGTCGGCTCGTCCGCGATCAGCAGCTGCGGACGGGCCGCGAGGCCGATCGCGATCAGTGCGCGCTGGCGCATGCCACCGGAGAACTCGTGCGGGTACTGCTTGGCACGCCGTTCGGCGTCCGGCAGCCCGGCCTCGCTCAGGAGGCCGGCGACACGGTCGGTGAGGTCCGCACCCTTGACGAGCGACGCGACGGTCGCCTCGGCGTTCGGGAGACCCGCCTCCGTGAGGACGGCGAGCACCTCGCTGCGCGTGGTCACCCCGACGACGAGCGCCGAACCGGCCCGGTCGACAGCCGCGGTGGCGGCCTCGGCACCCTTGGCGGTCGTGACCGCCGTGCGCAGCGCGGCCAGGAGCGCGGCCTTGGCCTTGCGGCCGAGGTAGAGGTCGTCGTCGTTCGGCGCGACGTCGATGCTCAGCTCGTCGTTGACCAGGCCGGTCGTCAGAGCGTTCCGGGTGACCCGGCTCGCGTCGATCCCGTTCGCCCGGAGCGCCTCCTTGACCTGGAACCCGATCTTCCAGACCGGGTTGAGGTTCGACATCGGGTCCTGCGGGACGAGGCCGATCTGCTTGCCCCGCATCGCGATGATCTCGCGCTGGCTCGCACTCGTCACCTCGACGCCGTTGAACATGATCGAGCCACCGGTCACCTTGCCGGTGCCGGGCAGAAGGCTGATGATCGCGTGCGCCAGCGTCGACTTGCCGGAGCCGGACTCGCCGACGATCGCCACGGTCTGCCCTGGGTAGATCGTGAGATCCGCACCACGGACGGCCTGGACGATGCCGCCCGCCGTGGTGAAGGACACCTCCAGGTCGCGGATCGCGAGAAGCGGCTCCGCGCCGGTGGTCGAGCTGGTCGTCTCCGTCATCGCTTCCGCGCCTTCGGGTCGAGGGCGTCGCGTACCGCGTCACCCATCATGATGAAGCTGAGCACCGTCAGGGCGAGCGCCCCGGCCGGGTAGAACAGCACGGACGGCTGGCTCCGCAACGCGGCCTGCGCCTTCGAGATGTCCGCGCCCCAGGACACGGTCGTCGTCGGCAGCCCGATCCCGAGGAACGACAGCGTCGCCTCGGCGACGATGAAGATCCCGAGCGAGACCGTCGCGGTCACGATGATCGGCGCGGCCGCGTTCGGCATCACGTGCCGGATCAGGTTGCGCGAGCGCGAGACCCCGAGCGCCGTGGCGGCGGTGATGAAGTCGGAGTTCTTCACGGACATGACCGCTCCGCGCGTGATGCGGGCGATCTGGGGCCAGCCGAACACACCGAGGACGACGACGACGGTGATCACGTTGCGGTGCGAGGCGAAGACCTGCATCACGACGATGGCCGCGAGGACCAGCGGGATCGCGAAGAAGATGTCCGTGATGCGGGACAGGACCGAGTCGAACCACTTGCCGTAGAACCCGGCGAGCGCACCGATGACGGACCCGAGGACGACGACGAGGATCGTCGTGAGAACGCCCACCATGACCGACGCGCGTGCGCCGTAGATGGTTCTCGCGTAGATGTCGCAGCCCTGGCGGTCGAACCCGAACGGGTGTCCCGGGGACGAGGGGTTGTAGCTCGACGAGAGGTCGCAGTACGACGGATCGGTGCTCGTGAAGAGGTGCGGGAACGCCGCGACGACCACCACGAGCAGGATCAGGACTGCCGAGACCCAGAAGATCGGGCGCACGCGCAGGCTCTGCCAGGCGTCGCGCCACAGGCTCGACGGCGGTGCGCTCTCGTCGACGGTGTCGACCTGCTCGAGGATCTCGACGTCGAGGTCGGCGAAGAAGTGAACCTGCGTGGGGCGGTCGTGCTCAGGCATAACGGATCCTCGGGTCCAGGGCCGCGTAGAGCAGGTCCACGAGCAGGTTGGCGAAGATGTAGACCATCACGAGCACGGTGACCATCGACACGACGGTCGGTGCCTCACCTTGGATGATCGCGTGGTACAGGGTGTTCCCGACACCGGGAACGTTGAAGATGCCCTCCGTCACGATCGCGCCGCCCATGAGCCCACCGAGGTCGGCCCCGAGGAACGTCACGACGGGGATCAGCGAGTTGCGGAGCACGTGGACCGTGACGACCCGCCCGCGGGTCAGGCCCTTCGCGGTGGCGGTGCGGACGAAGTCGGCGTTGAGGTTCTCCGCGACCGACGTCCGCGTGAGTCGCAGCACGTAGGCGAACGACACCGAGCCGAGCACGATCCCCGGCATCAGGAGGGTCTTGAGGTTGACGTTGCCGCCGACCGTCGGCGGGAGCCAGCCGAGCTTCACTCCGACGATCAGCTGGATCGTGAAGCCGATCACGAAGATCGGGATGGCGATCACGATCAGGCTGACGATCAGGAACGTCGAGTCGAACAGCTTGCCCTTGCGGAGGCCGGAGATGAGCCCGACGATGACGCCGAACACCGACTCGAAGAACAGGGCCACGAACGCCAGCTGGATCGTCACCGGGAAGGCGCCGGCCATCACGTCGCGCACGGGGCGACCAGAGAACGACGTGCCGAAGTCGAAGGTCAGCAGACCCTTGAGCCAGAGCAGGTACTGCACCAGGAACGGCTGGTTCAGGTGGTAGTGCTCGCGCAGCTGTTCGGCGACGGCGGGGTTCAGACCTCGCTCACCACCGAGTGCGGCGATGGGGTCGCCCGCCAGGGCGAAGACCATGAAGTAGATGAGCAGAGTGGCACCCAGGAATACCGGGATCATCTGCAAGAGCCTGCGCCCGATGTACCAGGCCATCAGGTCTCCTCCTCGTAGGGATCGGGACGGGCCGACGAACGCCGACGGCGGGTCACTCTAGTGCGCGCCCCTCGGAAAGGACGACTTCGCGGACACGGCTGGGGGTGGGAACCCGCGTGGGTCCCCACCCCCAGCCGTCAGAGCTCGGAGATCAGGCCTTCTTGATCTGGAAGTACAGCGGCACCGAGTTCCAGCCGAACTGCACGTCCGTCACCGTCGTGGCGTAGCCACCGGTCACGTTCGAGTACCAGAGCGGGATCGCCGGGAGGTCCTTGAAGAGGATCTCCTGCACCTGGTCGAACTTCTTGTTCGCGGCGTCGATCGAGCTCGCGGCCTCGCCCTCCTTGAGGAGCTGGTCGACCTTCGGGTTCGAGTAGTCGCCGTCGTTCGAGCCGGCGCCCGTGCCGTAGATCGGGCCGAGGAAGTTGTACAGCGACGGGTAGTCGGCCTGCCAGCCGGTACGGAACGCGCCCTTGATGGTGCGCTTCGTGATGTCGGTCCGCAGGTCCTTGAACGTCGGGTACGGGTTGCCGTGCGCGTCGATGCCCAGCGCGTTCTTGATGCTGTTGCACACCGCGTCGACCCAGGCCTGGTGTCCACCGTCGGCGTTGTAGCCGATCGTGAAGGCTCCGGACCACGGCGAGATCGCGTCAGCCTGGGCCCACAGCTCCTTGGCCTTGGTCACGTTGTAGTCGAGGACCTCCGAACCCGGGAGGTTCGGGTTGTACCCGGCGATGACCGGCGAGGTGAAGTCCTTGGCCGGCGTGCGGGTGCCCTGGAAGATCTTGTCGGTGATCGTCTTGCGGTCGATCGCCATCGAGATCGCCTGGCGGCGCAGGTTGCCCTCTTCGCCGGTGAAGTGCGCGAGGTTCTGCGGGATCGTGAACGACTGGAAGATCGCCGCGGCCTGGTTGATCGCCCGGTCGCCCAGGTCGGTCTTGTAGACACCGAACGCGCTGTCCGGGATCGCGTCGTCGACGTCGAGGTTGTTGGCCAGCAGGTCCTGGTACGCCGCGTCCTGCGACGTGTAGAACTTGACCTCGACCCCACCGTTCATCGGCTTGCGTCCGCCGATGTAGTCGGGGTTCGGGACGACGTCAGCCTTGACGTTGTGCTCCCAGGCCGAGGCGTCCTTGAACATGTACGGGCCGTCGCCGATCGGGTTCTCGCCGAACGCCTTCATGTCCTTGAACGCGACCGAGGGCAGCGGGTAGAACGCCGAGTAGCCGAGCCGCAGCGGGAAGTCCGCCTCCGGCTGCTTGAGGGTGACGGTGAAGGTCGAGTCGTCGACGACCTTCAGACCCGTCAGGTCGGAGTCGACGTCGTAGCTGAAGCCCTCGATGCTGTCGAAGAAGTAGCTGTTCAGCTGGGCGTTGCTGAGCTTGGCGCCGTAGTTCCAGGCGTCGACGAAGCTCTTCGAGGTGACGGCCTCGCCGTTGGTGAACTTCCAGCCGGACTTGATCTTGATCGTGTACGTCTGCGAGTCCGTCGTCGTGATCGAGTCGGCGACCTCGTTGTGCGGGGCACCCTTGGCGTCGTAGTAGACCAGACCCGCGAAGATGAGGTCGAGGATCTTGCCGCCGCCGGTCTCGTTGGTGTTGGTCGGGATGAGCGGGTTCTGCGGCTCAGAGCCGTTCACCGTCACGATTCCCGTGGTCGGGCCGGTCGCCGCCGCAGTGGTCTCGGGAGCGCTCGACGAACCGCTGCAGGCAGAGAGCGCGAGCGCGCTCACTGCGATGGCGGCGGTGAGGCCACCAATTCGCCTGATCTTCAATGTTCCTCCTGGTGGAGACAGAGGCCGGATCGGCAGTCGATGTGCGCCTTCCGAACGAGGTTCGGAGTGCGCGTCACCTGTGCCGGGAGCCAAGGGATTGCACCACGCTAGTCATGCCGGGACCGCCACACCGAATGCGTCCGGCCACCACAAGCGATCGTTACCGTATCGATACTGGACGGTAACATCCACCCACTGAGATGTGGGTTGCCCGAAACATCCGCCGACCACGACACTGCCGCGCTCCCCGGGGAACCGCACCGACCGCGTCACCGACCCCCGCCACGACCCGGCCTCCCCCTCGATCACCCTCCCTCGCCGGCCGCACCCACCCGGCCGCTGAAGACCCGGCCCCGCGCTGAGCGCCGCACGTGGTGCAGGTGCGACTCGAGAGGCGCAGGTGATGCCTCATCTGCCCCACTGCCACCACGAGCCCCACGTGCGGCGCTCACCGCGCCGATGCTCGGGCTTCCGGGATCTCCGGTCGCCACCCTGGGGCGTCAGGACTCGAGCGACTGCTGCCAGGTGGTGAGGATCTCCTCGAGACGCGCGCGCTGGTCCGGCGCGAGCAGCTCGACCAGGCGGTGCTCGTTCGCCATGTGCGCCGTGAACGCCCGGTCGATGAGGTCGCGCCCCGCAACCGTGAGGCCGACGACACGTCCCCGGCCGTCCACGTCGCTCTGCCGTCGCGTCACGAGACCCATCGCGACGAGCCGGTCGACACGCTTGGTCATCGCGCCCGTCGTCACCATGGTGTGCTCGGCCAGCTCTCCGGGTGCCCGCTCGAAGGGAGCGCCCGCCCGACGGAGAGATGCGAGGACGTCGAACTCGCCCTCGTTCAGGCCGAACTCGCGGTAGACCGCGACGAGCTCGTCCGTGAGACGCGCACCGAGCCGGTGGAGCCTGCCGATGACACCGAGGGGGCTCACGTCCAGGTCGGGTCTCTCGCGCGCCCAGGCGGCCTGGAACTGCGCCACGCGATCTGTGCGGTCCGTCACGACGATCGACTATACCTTCCCTGGAAGGTAGGGTGTCTTCCATGGAAACTACTTGGCGCTCGGTCGCGGTGACCGCGATCGCCCCGGTCGCGTGGGGCGCGAGCTACGTCGTGACGCGGGAGCTCCTCCCACCCGGTCACCCGCTCTGGGGCGCCGTCCTCCGTGCCGTCCCCGCCGGCATCCTGCTGTGCGCCGTGTCCCGGAGACGTCCGAGCGGGTCCTGGTGGTGGCGGTCCGTCGTGCTCGGCACCCTCACGATCGGCGGCTTCTTCGTCCTCGTCTACGTGGCAGCGACCACGCTGCCGTCCAGCGTCGCGTCGACGCTCATGGCCGTCTCGCCTGCCGCGTTGATGCTGCTCGCGTGGCCGCTGCTCGCCCAGCGGCCACGCACGACGCAGCTGGTCGGGGCAGCCCTCGGCTTCATCGGGGTGTGCGCGATGCTCCTCACCGGGGTCGGCGGTCTCAACCCCGTCGGGGTGCTCGCCTCGCTCGCGGCGATGACGACGTCCTCCGTCGGGTTCATCCTGAGCGTGCGGTGGCGCGGCGACCAGGACGTGCTGTCGATGACGGCGTGGCAGCTCGTCGCAGGTGGGCTCGTCGTCGTGCCCGTCGCCGCTCTCGTCGAGGGGGCGCCGCCGCACCTCGACGGTCGCGAGATCGCCGGCTTCGCCTACCTCACAGTCGTCGCGACAGCGATCGCCTACGTCGCGTGGTTCTCCGGGCTCGCGCGACTCGACGCCGGTGCGGTCGGCCTCATCGGGCTCCTCAATCCCGTCACCGGCGTGATCCTCGGCACCGTGATCGCGGCCGAGACGCTCACCGGGCTCCAGCTCGCCGGACTCGCACTCGTGCTCGTCGGGATCCTGCTCGGGCAGCCCAGCGCCGTCCGGATGGCCGGCTGGCTCTCACGGCGCGGCTACCTGTCGCGGTTGCGGGGCGGGGGCCGTGGACCGGCAGACGAACCAGCTCGCGTCCGGCCGCGGGTTGACCACCGACTTCTCGCCGACCCTCTGCCCCCGCGCGAGACCCCGTGCATCGAGGGATGACCCGCCCGAGATCGCTCCTCACGTCGGCCCCGCCCCGAACGATCGGCGCCCAGCTGCAGCGCACCTCGACCCGGGAGCTCGTCGTGCCCGGCCACGGAGCACCCGCACCGTCGCAGCCGTAGCCCGCCCCCGAACCCGTCTGTATCGTGAGCGCGATCCGCAGGCACTCGCGACGGAGGCACCGATGGCTGTACGTGTCGACCTCAACATCTCGCTCGACGGCTTCGCGACCACGACGGACCAGACCCCGGAGAACCCGTTCGGCGAGGACTGGCCGCGGCTGGTCGACGCCTACGTCTCGACCAGGACCTTCCGTGAGCGTGTCCTGCAGGACGCCTCGGGCGACGGCACGACCGGCGTGGACGACCGATATGCGACGTCGTACTTCGCCGAGATCGGCGCGGAGATCATGGGAGCGGGGATGTTCGGCCTGCACAACTTCCCTGACGACCCCGACTGGCAAGGCTGGTGGGGCGACGAACCACCGTTCCACGTCCCGGTGTTCGTCCTCACGCACACCGCCCCACGGCCGTCGATCGAGATGACCGGCGGCACGACGTTCCACTTCCTCTCGGCGACGCCGCACGAGGCGCTCGACCGCGCGACGGAGGCGGCCGCAGGCAAGGACGTCCGGGTGGGCGGCGGAGCCACCGTCGCGCGCGACTTCCTCACGGCAGGGCTCGTCGACGTGCTCCACGTCGCGATCGCGCCGATACTCCTCGGCCGCGGCACTCGGCTCTGGGACGACCTGCGCGGACTGGAGTCCCGCTACGACGTCACCGCCGAGACGGCCGAGAGCGGCACGATCCACCTGACGTTCCGGCGGTAGGACTCCGTCCGTCGCGCCGCCTCGCCCACGTCGGTGGACCGGGACTCCGACCACAAGCTGAACCGGAACTCCACCGAGCGCCGTGACCGTTCGACGTCTGCCGTCATCTGCTCAGCGACTGAACGGCATTCCAGAGCGTGGACTGGGACCCGCCATCCATCGGGTGCCCGGGGACACGGAACACGTAGGCGAACCCTGACCATCGACACCCGGTCCGCTTGATGGTCCCGACGACACCCAGGTCGCCGTCCGTACCTGAGTCCGGTGACGCGGCAACCAGCACATCCCAGGTCCAGCGCCGCCATCGCACCGATGAGGTGCGCTGCACCGTGTAGGACCGACCGGTCAGCGTCTCGACGTCGAAGCGGTCGACGTCGTCAAGGTCGACATCGTCGTCGACCTCCCGTCCGGCGACGTTCACTCGGACGATGTGCCCCTGCATTCCCACACCCTAGCGACACCCGATCTCAGCCAGCGGGGACAGCGAGGCTCCGGGCTACACGTTGAAGCGGAACTCCACCACGTCGCCGTCGGCCATCACGTAGTCCTTGCCCTCGATGCGCGCCTTGCCCGCGGCGCGGACCGCCGCGACGGATCCCGCGGCGACGAGGTCGTCGAAGCCGATCACCTCGGCCTTGATGAACCCGCGCTGGAAGTCGGTGTGGATCACACCGGCGGCCTGCGGGGCCGTCCAGCCCTGGTGGATCGTCCAGGCCCGCGTCTCCTTCGGTCCGGCGGTCAGGTACGTCTGGAGCCCCAGGGTGTGGAAGCCGACGCGCGCGAGCTGATCGAGGCCGGACTCCTCCTGCCCGTTGTCGGCCAGCATCTCGGCGGCCTCCTCCGGGCTGAGCTCGACCAGGTCGGACTCGAACTTGGCGTCGAGGAAGATCGCGTCGGCCGGGGCGACAAGGGCGCGGAGCTCGGCCTGCATCGCCGTGTCGGCCAGGCCCGCGTCGTCGGTGTTGAACACGTAGATGAACGGCTTCGCGGTGAGCAGCTGGAGCTCGGCGAGGCGGTCGGTGTCGAGCTTCGCGGCGGCCGCTCCGGCGAACAGGGTCTGGCCGGACTCGAGCAGCTTCTGCGCACCCTGCGCGGCCTCGAGCAGGGCTGCGTCGGCCTTCTTGGCGCGGACCTCCTTCTCGAGCCGCGGGACCGTCTTCTCGAGGGTCTGCAGGTCCGCCAGGATCAGCTCGGTGTTGACGGTCTCGATGTCATCCTTCGGGGAGACCTTGCCGTCGACGTGCACGACGTCGGGGTCGACGAAGGCGCGGGTGACCTGGCAGATCGCCTCGGCCTCCCGGATGTGCGCGAGGAACTTGTTGCCAAGCCCCTCACCCTCGCTCGCCCCCTTGACGATCCCGGCGATGTCCACGAACGACACCGTCGCCGGCAGGATCCGCTCGCTGCCGAAGATCTCTGCGAGGACCGCGAGCCGCGGGTCAGGCAGCGGGACCACGCCGACGTTCGGCTCGATCGTCGCGAACGGGTAGTTCGCCGCGAGCACCTGCGCACGAGTCAGCGCGTTGAAGAGGGTGGACTTGCCGACGTTGGGCAGGCCGACGATGCCGATAGTGAGAGCCACGGGCCACGAGTCTACGGGCCCACCCGGGAGCCAGGGGCCCGCTCAGCCGAACGCCACCATGCGGGCGAGGAGGTCCGGGGCGCCCGCGTCAAGCGCACGCCCGCCGACCCGGATCCCGAGGACGGCCACGACCGTCCCCCACCCGATCCCGACGACGAGCGTGACCACCCCGAGGAGCGTCGAGTGGATACCGGCGGCAACCCCGCCGAGCACGAGCTCGGGCAGGCTCAGACCGAGGACGATGGCCCAGCCGAGAAGCTGCGACGCGACCGCTGCCATCGACCCGCCCTGCTGCGCCGTGAACGGGTTCTCCTCAGGCTTGGCGACCGGGTACACGACCCGCGCGGAGATCACGCTCGCGCCACCGTACGCGGTGAGCAGCAGCCCGAGGCTCGCACCGAGCAGCGCCGGGAGCAGATCCCAGCGTCCTGCGAGCGCGACCGCCGCCACGACGAGCGCGATCACGGTCGGCACCGCGATGATCGCGGCGGCGATCACCCGTCCGGCGCGGTCGGCGCGCCCGTCGAGGGGCGTCGCCAGATGCGTCCAGAAGGCGGTGCCGTCGTACGCCACGTCCGCGGAGATCGACCATCCCAGGACGAGAGCGACAAGCGGACCCGCCGCCAGGAGCATCCCGCCACCCGATCCTCCGCTCGAGAAGAACATCACCAGCGGGATCAAGGGGATGACGACGAGCGCCTTGGCGTACCGGGGGTCGCGCCGCCAGTAGGTCAGGGATCGTGCCGCGACCGCACCGAGCGGTGTCGCAGGGAACCGGCCGAAGGCCCCCAGACCCCGGGTGCGCGCACCGCCACCGCCGCTCGAGGTCGTGGCGGGCGTGACGAGCGCACGTCCGAGAGCGTTGTCCCAGACCGCGACCAGCACGGCGAGTGTCGCCACCGCGACGACGACGCGAAGCGCGAGCATCCCCCACCGGCCGGCGACGGCATCCGCCGGGGCCGCCCACACGGCCCCCAGCGGTGTCCACCCCGCGGTCGAGGCCAGCCCGGGGAGCAGGTCCCTCCCCGCGGCGATCCCGGTCGTGACCGCGTTGAGGATCGGGCCGAGAAGCATGAACGGCAGGATCATGAGCCCGGCGGCGAGCTCCCGGTAACGGCGTCGCCCCATGAGCGGGGCGAGGAGCGTGGTGCCCGCGCGGGACCCGACGACGCACGTCGCCAGCGCGACCGGCACGAGCGGCACCGACACGAGGAGGGCGACCGGGCTGCGCCACCACGTCAGCGCGGCCCCGAGGACCAGGAGAGTCGTGGCCGCACCGGGGATCCCGACGAGTCCCGACACCGCAAGACCGGTCAGGAGGGGGCGTCGCGGGATCGCGAAGGTCGCGAACCGTGACGGGTCGAGGGTCGAGTCGACACCGAAGGCGACGAGCGGGACGAACCACCAGCCGAGGACGAGCAGGCTCCCGGCCAGGACGAGCACGGTCCGGACGAGGTCAGGTCCGGCGAGGCTCAGCGCCACGAGGCCGGCCGCCGCCGCGGCGAGGGCGCCCAGGACGTAGAGGCTGAGGATCACGAGCCCGACGACCTGCCAGACGCTCCGTCTGAGGCCGTTGCGGAGCAGCGTGAGCTTGAGTCTCAGGAGGTGTGCAACCACGTGAGCCCCTCCCCCGAGGCGCGACCGCCGACGAGCTCGACGAAGCGGTCCTCGAGGCTCGCGTCGCCGCGCACCTGGTCGACGGTGCCGGCGGCGAGGACATGCCCTGCGGCGATCACCGCCACGTGGTCGCACATGCGCTGCACGAGGTCCATGACGTGCGAGGACACGATCACGGTGCCCCCACCGGTCGTCACATAGCGCACCAGGATCTCGCGGATGTTCGCGGCGGACACCGGGTCCACCGCCTCGAAGGGCTCGTCGAGCACCAGCAGCCGGGGCGCGTGGACGAGGGCGCAGGCGAGGGCGACCTTCTTTGTCATCCCGGCCGAGTAGTCGATGACCAGGGTGCTCGCGTCGGCGGTCAGATCGAAGGCGTCGAGCAGGTCGGTGGCTCGCTCGGCGACGACCTCGCGGTCCATGCCACGCAGCAGGCCGGAGTACGTGATGAGCTGGAGACCGGTCAGACGGTCGAAGAGCCGGACCCCGTCCGGGAGGACCCCGAGCACCGCCTTGACGCGGCGCGGATCGGCCCACAGGTCGTGACCGTGCACCCAGACCTGCCCATAGTCGGGCCGCAGGAGCCCGGTCGACATCGAGAGCGTCGTCGTCTTGCCTGCGCCGTTCGGGCCGACGAGACCGAAGAACGAGCCGACGGGGACATCGAGATCGATCCCGCCGACCGCGATCTTCTCGCCGAACCGCTTCCAGAGCCCGCGGAGGGCGAGGGCCGGCGGGACGGGAGTGACGGGCGTCGAGGGATCGGAAGCCATGCGGGCAGGCTAACGCCGGTTCACCGCGGATCAGGCCCGAACGAGATGTCGATCGGCGGCGGCCGCAGCCGCGGTCCCGTCGGGCGATCCGTCCGGGCGCCGAGCGGAGCCGGCACGGAGCCGCACGGGCGCAGGTGTCGGACCCCCCTGGCACGGTGGTGCCATGTCCACCTCGACCGTCGTCCTCGTCGTCACCGTCGCCGTGCTCTCCGGCGCACTCGTCGGCTGGTCGCTCGCCGTGGCGCGCACGGGTACGGGCCTTCGAGCCGCACAGGTCCGCGCCGCGCAGGCCGAGGCCCGGCTCGAGGCCGAGCGTGCCACCGCAGCCGAGCGCCTGGGCGCGCTCCGCTCCGACCAGGACCGGCTCTCCGACCAGTTCCGGGCGCTCGCCGCGGACGCTCTCGCGAGCAACAACGAGCAGTTCCTCGCGCTCGCGCACCAGCGCCTGGCGGCGAGCCAGCAGTCCCAGGTGACCGAGCTCGGGCGGAGCGAGGACGCGGTCCGCCAGCTCGTCGAGCCGCTGGCCCGCACGCTCGACCAGGTCAAGGCCGAGCTCACGTCGGCGCAGGCGGCACGCCTGACGGGTCAGGCGGCTCTCGGGGAGCAGGTTCGTGCGATGCGCGAGTCCTCGGAGCTGCTCCGCAGCGAGACCGCACAGCTGGTCACCGCGCTGCGGTCGTCGCAGGTGCGCGGTCGCTGGGGCGAGCTCCAGCTCCGCAGGGTCGTGGAGTCGGCCGGGATGCTCGCGCACGTGGACTTCGTCGAGCAGGCGTCGACACGCACCGACGACGGCCTGCTGCGACCGGACATGGTGGTGCGGCTGTCCGGCGGCAAGAACGTCGTCGTCGACGCGAAGGTCGCCTTCCTCGGGTACCTCGACGCAGCGCAGACCACCGACGAGGCCGTGCGCGCCGACCGCCTCGCCGCCCACGCGCGCCACGTCCGCAAGCACATCGACGACCTCGCGGCGAAGCGGTACTGGGAGCAGTTCACTCCGGCCCCGGAGTTCGTCGTGATGTTCATCCCCGCCGAGGCCTTCTTCCACGCCGCGATCGAGCAGGACGCGACGATCGTGGAGTACGCGTTCGAGCGCAACGTCATCATCGCGACCCCGATGACGCTCCTCGCGCTGCTGAGGACCGTGGCCTACGCCTGGCGCCAGGACGCCCTGGCCTCGAACGCCCAGCAGGTGCTCGACCTCGGCAAGGAGCTGCACGGCAGGCTCGCCACGCTCGGGCTGCACGTGTCCCGGCTCGGACGCGCGCTCGACGCTGCGGCCGGTGCGTACAACCAGACGGTCTCGTCGCTCGAGACCAGGGTGCTGGTCAGCGCCCGGCGGTTCGCCGATCTCCACGTCGTCGACGGCGACCTGCCGTCGCCGCCGACCTCGGACCCGCAGCTCTCCGCAGTCCGGGCGCCGGAGTTCGTCGCGTCGATCACCGAGCAGATGGTGGCCCTCGACGTACCGCCCGGTCAGCGGGCCACGACAGGCACCTGATGGGTGAGGGCGAGGCGACCGGCTCAGCCCGCCGTGACGTCGAGCTGTCGACGGTGCTCGCGGCGCGGGCGCACGATGTCGCTCCCGGTCTTCTTGAGGTCGGAGCGGAGCTCCTGGGGCAACGAGAACATCAGGTCCTCGGTCGCCGTGCGCACCTCCTCGACGTCGTCGAACCCCTGCGACGCGAGCAGGTCGAGAACGTCCCGGACGAGGATCTCCGGCACGGACGCACCCGACGTGACCCCGACCGTTCGCGCGTCGACGAGCCATGCCGCGTCGATCTCGCTCGCGCGGTCCACCCGGTACGACGCCCCCGCACCGGCCTCGAGTGCGACCTCGACGAGCCGCACCGAGTTGGACGAGTTCGCCGAGCCGACGGTGATGACCACGTCGCACCGGGCCGCGAGCTGCTTCACCGCGACCTGGCGGTTCTGGGTGGCATAGCAGATGTCGTCGCTCGGCGGGTCCTGCAACGTCGGAAACCGCTCGCGGAGCCGTCTGACCGTCTCCATCGTCTCGTCGACCGACAGCGTCGTCTGCGAGATCCACACGACCTTGTCCGGGTCGCGCACGGTCACCCCGTCGACCTCCGCCGGAGAGTTGACGACCTGGATGTGCTCCGGGGCCTCACCCGCCGTCCCCTCGACCTCCTCGTGACCGCTGTGGCCGATCAGCAGGATGTCGTAGTCGTCGGACGCGAAGCGCACCGCCTCCTTGTGGACCTTGGTCACCAGCGGGCAGGTCGCGTCGATGGTCCGCAGCCCGCGCGCCGCGGCCGCTGCGTGCACCGCCGGGGAGACGCCGTGCGCGGAGAAGACGACCCTCGCGCCCTCGGGCACCTCGTCGGTGTCGCTGACGAACACGGCACCACGCGCCGCGAGGGTCTCGACCACGAACTTGTTGTGGACGATCTCCTTGCGCACGTACACCGGTGCGCCGTAGTGCTCCAGTGCCTTCTCGACGGCGATCACCGCGCGGTCCACGCCGGCGCAGTACCCACGGGGCGCAGCCAGGAGGACCCGCTTGCGATCCGCGGATCGCGCCGTCGCCGAGTCGGTCGGAGTCGCCGAGGTGGCTGTCGAGCCTGCAGGGTCGGTCACCGCGTCAGTCTAGTCAACGGGGATAGGGCAGGCTGTGGGGGATGAGTGACGACCCCGCGAACACAGCCCGTGCGCTGCCGCTCAAGGCGCTCGACACGACCGCGGAGCACCCGTGGCCGGTGCGGCACCTCGCGCCGAAGATCGCGGACTACGTCGCGCGGATGCCTCCGGTCTGGGTCGAGGGGCAGGTGCTCAACCTCAAGCGGTGGAACCAGCTCTACTTCCTGACCCTGCGGGACACCGACCTCGACATGTCCCTCAACGTGACGGTTCCGGCGGCGGCGCTCGGCCCGGTCGCCGAGTCGGTGCGCGACGGCTCGCACCTCGTGGTGCACGCGCGGCCCACGTTCCACACGAAGAAGGGTTCGCTCGGTCTCGCCGCCGACGAGGTCAGGCTGCTCGGGGTGGGTGAGCTGCTCGCCCGCATCGAGCACCTGAAGTCCGTGCTCGCCGCCGAGGGGCTCTTCGACCTCGACCGCAAGGTCCCCCTCCCGTTCCTGCCCGGCACCATCGGCCTCGTGTGCGCACAGCAGGGCGACGCCGAGCACGACGTGGTCTCCAACGCCCGCGCCCGGTGGCCGCAGGTGGCGTTCGAGATCCGTCGCGTGACGGTGCAAGGGCCGTCCGCGGTACCTGAGGTGTCCCGCGCGATCGCCGAGCTCGACGCCGACCCGCGTGTCGAGGTGATCGTCGTCGCACGCGGCGGCGGCTCGTTCGAGGACCTCCTGCCGTTCAGCAACGAGTCCCTGGTGCGCGCAGCTGCGGCGTGCCGCACACCCCTGGTCAGCGCGATCGGGCACCACCTGGACACGCCGTTGCTCGACCTCGTCGCCGACTACCGCGCATCGACCCCGACCGACGCCGCCAAGCGCGTCGTCCCGGACGTCGTCGAGGAACGTGCGCGCGCCGTCCAGCTCAGGACACGCATCCGGCGGGCGATCTCTCAGACGCTGGCCCGCGAGCAGGACCGCCTCGACTCGATCCGGTCCCGACCCGTGCTCGCCCGGCCGGAGGACGCCCTGGTCGCCCGCGCGCAGGACGTCGGCGCCCGGCGCGACGCCATGCGCCGCGCCGTCGACCAGGTGGTCACCCACGAGAGCACCCGGGTGGCCGGCTTGGCCGCGCAGCTGCGGTCCCTCTCTCCTGCCGCGACCCTGGACCGCGGGTACGCCGTCGTCCAGACGCCCGACGGCACGGTGGTCCGCAGCCCCGACGACACACGCGCGGGCGAGGTGCTACGGATCCGCGTCGCCCGCGGAGAGCTCGCCGCGACGGTCGGTCCCACGCCACGGTGACGAGGATTGGTTAGATGGCTCCGTGACCACACCCCCACGCCAGAAGGACACCCGGCCCGACGTCGCCTCGCTCAGCTACGAGCAGGCCCGCGACGAGCTGGTGACGGTCGTCACCACGCTCGAAGCAGGTGGCACGACCCTCGAGGAGTCCCTCGGGCTCTGGGAACGCGGTGAGGCTCTGGCCGCACGCTGCCAGGAGTGGCTCGACGGCGCGCGCGACCGGCTCGCCGCGGCCCGCGCGAAGGACGACGACGGCACGATCCCGGACGGGACGACGGACGGGAGGGCCGACGCGTGACCACCACCCCGGCATCCCCGAACATCCCTGCATCCCCGCCCGCCGCGCCGCGCGCCCTCGTCGTCGGGGAGTCGCTGATCGACGTGGTCCGCCGCCTCGACGGCACGGTCGACGAGCACCCGGGCGGGAGCCCGATGAACGTCGCGATCGGCCTCGGGCGCCTCGGGCGACCGGTCGACCTGCTCACCTGGTTCGGCCCGGACGCCCGCGGGACCGCGCTGCGCGACCACATCGCCGAGTCCGCCGTTCACGTGGTCGACGGCTCGGACGGTGCCGCGGCGACCTCGGTCGCCATCGCGACCCTCGACGAGACCGGCGCAGCGACGTACACGTTCGACCTGGACTGGCAGGTGCCCGCGACGGACGGGCTGCTCGACGACGTCGTCGTCGTGCACAGCAGCACCATCGGCGCCGCCCTCGCTCCCGGCGGCAAGGCCGTCCTCGACCTGCTCTCGCGCGCACGCGTCTCGGCGACCGTCACCTACGACCCGAACGTGCGGCCCGCACTGCTCGGCGACGGCGCCCATGAGCTCATCGAGCGCCTCGTCACCCTCGCCGACGTCGTCAAGGTCAGCGACGAGGACCTCGCGTGGTACGAACCCGGCATCGCCTCTGGCGCGATCGCCACCGACTGGGCCTCACGCGGCCCGGGCCTGGTGGTGGTGACCCGCGGGTCCGAGGGCGTGCTCGCCGTGACCTCGGCCGGCCTCGTGGTCGAGGTGCCGTCACGTCGCGTGGTCGTCGCGGACACCGTCGGCGCCGGTGACTCGTTCATGTCCGGCCTGATCGACGGGCTGTGGACCGCGGGCCTGCTCGGTGCGGACCATCGCGACGCCGTCGGCCGGATCGACGAGGCGACCCTCGTCGGGATCCTGGAGCGCTGCGCCGAGATCGCCGGCATCACGGTCTCCCGCGCGGGCGCCAACCCGCCCTGGGCGGCCGAGCTCACCGTCGCCTGAGAACCCGCCTGAGAACACGGTCGGCCGGTTCGGCCAGGTCAGCCACCGGGCGGGCACGCCGCCGAGCGACTGCTCAGCCGAAGACGATCGCTCAGCTCACGACGACCGCGGGCGACCAGTTCAGTTGAAGACGACCGCACCGCCGGCGTTCTGCCACTCGGTGATGCCGCCTTGGAGGTCGTAGATCTGGGTGAAGCCGAGGTCCGCCATCTTCGCGGTGGCCACGCCGGAACGGTTCCCGGTGCGGCAGTACACGAAGTACGGCTTGTCCTTGGGCAGCTTGCCGATGTTCGTGGCGAAGGCCGGGTCCTCGACGTCGATGTTCACGGCGCCCTGGATGTGTCCTTGCGCGAACTCGGCGGGCGTCCGGACGTCGATCACGGACATGCCCGGCTTGGCGAGCACCTCGGAGGCCGTCGACGTCGTCACCTCGGTGACGGCGCTCGATCCGCTTGAGCACGCGGCGAGACCCCCGACGGCGAGGACAGCTGCGAGGACGACCGAGGCGATTCGGGAGCGTGTCTGCATACCCCCCAGGGTATCATCGGAGCGAGGGAGAGCGCGGCCCGGCACCGTCGGACCCGTCCCGCACGAGAGGAATCGCCATGAAGCAGAACATGGGCACCACGGACCGGATCCTGCGGAGCATCGTCGCCGCTCCCGCCTTCGTCGTCCTCGGCGTCGTCACCGGCCCCGCCGCGCCGATCTCGTGGGTCTTCTACGTGCTCGGAGCCGTCATGCTCGGCACCGGCGGCGTCGGCTTCTGCCCGCTGTACCTGCCGTTCAAGCTCAGCACCCGCTCGCGCACCGCCGAATCCTCCACGCGCCAGCACTGAGAGCCTCGCGGAACCACGCGCCGGCCCTGAGGACCACGCGCCGGGGTTGACGACCTCGTGCCGGCACGAGCACGCGCCGCGCCGGAGCCAAGAACACCGGCACCGACGCGGACGGTGTCCGCGTCATGGTCGGCGCGCGCTCGTCCCTGCGCGGACCTGACACGATGGGCCCATGCAGCGACCCTCCACTCCGGCCGAGGCATGGGCGGTCCTCCGTGCCGGGAACGCGCGCTTCGTCGCCGGCACCATGGACCACCCGTCCCAGAGCGTCGATCGCCGCGCCGAGCTCAGTGCCGAGCAGCAGCCCTTCGCCGTGATCTTCGGCTGCTCGGACTCCCGGGTCGCGGCCGAGATCATCTTCGACCAGGGGCTCGGCGACGTGTTCGTCGTCCGCACCGCCGGGCACGTCCTCGACACGACGGTGATCGGCTCGATCGAGTACGGCGTGGACATCCTCGGTGCGTCGCTGGTGGTCGTGCTCGGTCACGACAACTGCGGCGCTGTCGCCGCGGCTGCCGAGGCGCTGACGACGGGGCAGCTCCCGCGCGGCTTCGTCCGGGCGATCGTCGACCGGGTGATCCCGAGCATCGTCAACCCCGGCGGCACCGGGACCGCGGACTTCGACGCGGTGACGCTGGGGCACGACCACGTGCGCCACACCGTCGAGATGCTGCAGAGCTACTCCGCTCTCCTCGCCGAGGCGGTCGACGCCGGTCGGTGCGCGATCGTGGGGCTCGAGTACGACCTCGCCGAGGGAGAGGCCCGCCTGACCGAGCTCATCGGCGACCTCGGGCCGCAGGGGGAGCTGACCCGCGGGCGGAGTGCGTCGACACCCAGCGGCCTTTGCCATGATGTGCCCATGAGCGATGACGCACAGGACGGGACCGGCTACCGGATCGAGCACGACACCATGGGAGA
This sequence comes from Cellulomonas sp. P24, assembly GCF_024704385.1. NCBI lineage: Bacteria > Bacillati > Actinomycetota > Actinomycetes > Micrococcales > Cellulomonadaceae > Cellulomonas > Cellulomonas sp. P24. The sequence continues at coordinate 3,276,119 of NZ_JAJDFX010000002.1, read as the reverse complement.
GGTCCGCGTTCCCGCGGATGCTCTCTACCGCGCACAGACGCAACGCGCCGTCGAGAACTTCCCCCTCTCGGGCACCCGCCTCGAACGGGGACACATCGAGGCGCTCGCCCGGATCAAGAAGGCCGCGGCCCAGGCCAACGCCGAGCTGGGGGTTCTCGACGCCGAGATCGCCGCGGCGATCGTCTCCGCTGCCGACGAGGTCGCCGCGGGCACCCATGACGCGCACTTCCCCGTGGACGTCTACCAGACGGGTTCCGGGACCTCGTCGAACATGAACACGAACGAGGTCATCGCGACGCTGGCCTCACGCCGTCTCGGGCGGGACGTGCACCCGAACGACCACGTCAACGCGTCGCAGTCGTCCAACGACGTGTTCCCCACGTCCGCGCACGTCGCGGCCACGTCGGGCGTCGTCCACGTGCTCGTGCCGGCTCTCACGCACCTCGCGGAGGCCCTCGAGGCCAAGGCCGACGAGTTCGCGACCGTGGTGAAGTCCGGCCGCACCCACCTCATGGACGCCACCCCGGTGACCCTGGGTCAGGAGTTCGGCGGGTACGCCGCCGCGGTCCGGTACGGGATCGAGCGGGTCGAGGCGGCACTCCCCCGCGCCGCCGAGGTCCCGCTCGGCGGCACGGCCGTCGGGACCGGGATCAACACACCGGCCGGATTCCCGCAGCGGGTCATCGCGCTGCTCGTCGAGGACACCGGCCTGCCGTTGACGGAGGCCCGGAACCACTTCGAGGCGCAGAGCGGTCGCGACGGTCTGGTCGAGCTCTCCGGTGCGCTCCGGACGATCGCCGTGAGCCTGACGAAGGTCTGCAACGACCTGCGCTGGATGGGGTCCGGACCGAACACCGGCCTCGGCGAGATCGCGATCCCCGACCTGCAGCCGGGGTCGTCGATCATGCCCGGGAAGGTCAACCCCGTCATCCCCGAGGCCGTCCTGATGGTCGCGGCTCGGGTGATCGGCAACGATGCGACGGTCGCGTGGGCGGGGGCCAGCGGGGCGTTCGAGCTCAACGTGCAGATCCCGGTGATCGCGCTCGGGGTCCTCGAGTCGATCCGGCTGCTCGCGAACGCCGCCACCGCCCTCGCGGACAAGACCGTGCGCGGCATCACCGCGAACGTCGACCGGGATCGCGCCTACGCGGAGTCGTCGCCGGCGATCGTCACGCCCCTGAACCGGGCGATCGGCTACGAGGCGGCCGCGAAGGTCGCCAAGCACGCCGTGGCCCACGGGCTCACGGTGCGCGAGTCCGTGATCGCCCTCGGGTTCGTGGAGCGCGGGGAGGTCACCGAGACCCAGCTCGACGCGGCCCTCGACGTCCTGTCGATGACCCGCCCGCCCCAGGCCTGAGCCGGATCACCACCGGGTCGAACCGACCACGACGGCCTCGGGAGCCCGCGCGGACCTGCGCGGTGCTCCCGAGGCCGTCGGCCGTCAGGCCTCGATCCCCTCGAACAGCTCCGTGACCAGGGCCGCGACGGGCGACCGCTCGGAGCGCGTGAGCGTCACGTGGGCGAAGAGCGGGTGCCCCTTGAGCGCCTCGATCACGGCGGCGACCCCGTCGTGCCGCCCCACCCGCAGGTTGTCACGCTGGGCGACGTCGTGCGTGAGCACCACCCGGGAGTTCTGACCGATCCGCGAGAGCACCGTCAGCAGGACGTTCCGTTCGAGCGACTGGGCCTCGTCGACGATCACGTAGGCGTCGTGCAGCGAGCGTCCGCGGATGTGGGTCAGCGGGAGGACCTCCAGCAGGTCACGCGCCATGACCTCCTCGACGACCTCGCGTGAGACCACCGACCCGAGCGTGTCGAAGACCGCCTGGGCCCACGGGTTCATCTTCTCCGCCTCGGCCCCGGGGAGGTACCCGAGGTCCTGGCCGCCGACCGCGTACAGCGGCCGGAACACCATCACCTTGCGGTGCTGACGGCGCTCGAGCACGGCCTCGAGCCCGGCGCAGAGCGCGAGCGCGGATTTCCCGGTGCCCGCTCGGCCGCCGAGGGACACGATGCCGACCTCCGGGTCCAGGAGCAGGTCGATCGCGATCCGCTGCTCCGCGCTGCGCCCGTGCACCCCGAACACGTCACGGTCGCCGCGCACGAGTTGGATGTGCTTGTCCGGAGTGACCCGTCCCAGAGCCGATCCGCGCGTGGAGTGCAGCACGACACCGGTGTGGCACGGCAGCGCCTTGGCCGCGAGCCCCTGCACCTCGGTGAGGTCGAGGGACTCGTGCTCCCACAGGTCGGCCATCTGCTGCTCGTCGACCGAGAGCTCGTCCATCCCGGTCCAGCCCGAGTCGACCGCGAGCTCGGCGCGGTACTCGGCGGCGTGCAGCCCGACAGCCGAGGCCTTGACGCGCATCGGCAGGTCCTTCGACACGACGGTCACGTCGCAGCCCTCGGCGGCCAGGTTTGCCGCGACGGCCAGGATGCGGCTGTCGTTGTCACCGAGCCGGAACCCGGAGGGCAGCACGGTCGGGTCGATGTGGTTCAGCTCGACACGCACCGTCCCGCCCTCGTCGCCGATCGGGAGCGGGGCATCGAGGGTTCCGTGCTCGATGCGCAGGTCGTCGAGCATCCGCAGGGCCGAGCGGGCGAAGTAGCCGAGCTCGGCGTGGTGGCGCTTGGCCTCGAGCTCGGTGATCACGACGATCGGCAGGACGACGTCGTGCTCGGCGAAGCGGCGGATCGCCGCGGGGTCCGACAAGAGGACCGAGGTGTCCAGCACGTACGTCCGACGCGCCGGGGCGGCTTCCCCACCGCCCGACGCCGAGGCGTCCGTGTCTGTCACCTTCTGTGCCGTGCTGACCATGGCAGGCTCCCTCCGGCGCGCGGTGCGCCGTGCGATCCGCCTCACGCAGGTGCCCGCGGGCCTCCGACGCTCGGCTGTCCGGACGAGGGGCGGTCGGCCACGGGGGGCCGGGTCCGGCCCTCCTCCCGGAGCAGATGCTCCATGGGCTGACCTCCCGATGGACGGTGGATACCGTCCGTCACGTCTGGACGCTACGCGCCGGCTGTGACACGTCCAGCGAGACACGCGGGCGCGTCGGCGGTGTTCACCCAGATGTCACACGATCACCGGAGCGGACCCTGCGCGGGCCGTCGGACCCCGCCCGGCCACCCGGCCCCACGTCAGCGCACCCCGGGCGAGCGTCATCCCCGGTCAGCGGCCGAGGCGTCGCTCGCGCGCGGCGTACGCGCGCAGCGCGCGCAGGTAGTCGACCCGCCGGAAGTCCGGCCAGTACGCCTCGCAGAAGTAGAACTCGCTGTGCGCGCTCTGCCACAGCAGGAAGCCGGACAGCCGCTGCTCGCCCGAGGTGCGGATGACCAGCTCCGGGTCGGGCTGGCCCTTCGTGTAGAGGTGGTCGGCGATGTGCTCGACGTCGAACACCCCGGCGAGCTCCTCGAGCGAGCTCCCGGCCTCCGCCTGCTCCCGCAGGAGCGAGCGGACGGCGTCGGCGATCTCGTGGCGGCCGCCGTACCCGACCGCGATGTTCACGTGCAGCCCCTTGACCGCACTGGTCCGTGCGACGGCCTCGTCGAGGCGCGCGACGAACGGCTCCGGGAGGAGCTCGAGGGAGCCCATCACCTGCAGGTGCCACCGCCCGCTCGCGGCGAGATCGACGACGGCGTCCTCGATGATGCTCAACAGCTCCCGGAGCTCGTCCTCCGAGCGCGAGAGGTTGTCGGTGGACAGCATCCACAGCGTGACGACCTCGACACCGACCTCCTCGGACCAGGTCAGCAGCTCGAGGATCTTGCCTGCTCCGCGTCGGTGCCCGGTCGCCGCGGACTCGCCGTACGACTTCGCCCACCGTCGATTCCCGTCGAGGATGACCCCCACGTGACGCGGGACCTGGTCGGGACTCAACGACGAAGCGAGCCGACGCTCGTAGAGGCCGTAGAGCGGATGGGGCAGACGCACGCGGAGGTCCTTCGTACCGGGATCGGATCTGGCTCACACGCTACTCGCCGAGGGGACGCCGCCGAGGCCACCGGAGCGGTCTGATGGCGCGCGTCGTGGAGAGGTTGTGTGATGACAGGATCAGATCCCGAGAACCACCAACCTACGCGGCGGTAACCTACGATCTCGTAGGTTCTCGGCCGTCGAGCAACCCGCACCCCCGGAGGGACGCCCGTGCCACACGAGCCCACACCGCAGCAGAGCCACGACCTCGTCAGTCAGGGCCGTGACGCGGCCACGCAGGTCGTCGCCGCGGTCAAGCCGAAGCTCCGCGGCTGGCTCCATGCCGGGATGTCACCGCTCGCGCTCGCGGCCGGGATCGTCCTGGTCACGCTCTCCCCGACGACGACGGCCAAGTGGACGACGGGGATCTTCGCCGCCTCCTCGGTCCTGCTGTTCACCATCAGCGCGGTGTACCACCGGGGAAGCTGGAGCCCGAAGGTCACCGGTGTCCTGCGCCGTCTGGACCACTCGAACATCTTCGCCATCATCGCCGGGACCTACACGCCCCTGACGGTCCTGCTGCTCCCGTCCTCGACGGCGACCGTGCTGCTCTGGGTCATCTGGTCCGGTGCGCTCCTCGGCCTGCTCGGGCGGGTGTTCTGGCTCGACGCCCCCCGGTGGCTCTACACACCCATCTACGTCGCTCTCGGATCCGCCGCGATGGGGTACCTCGGGACGTTCGCCAAGGCCCCGAACGGCCCGGCGATCGTCTGGCTCGTCGCCGGCGGTGGGGTCGCCTACATCCTCGGCGCCGTCGTGTACGCGACCAAGTGGCCGAACCCCAGCCCGCGCTGGTTCGGGTTCCACGAGGTGTTCCACTCGTTCACGGTCGTCGGGTTCACGTGCCACTACATCGCGGTGAGCCTGGCCGCCTACGGGTCGGCCTGACCCCCGCACGTCTGTCAGGCGTGCGGACCCGTCGGGTGCCGCCGCGCGACCCGCGCTGCCGGGGCCGCCGGCCAGCCACTCGCACCACGGTCCCACGACCAGGCGCGCGAGCCTCTCGTACCCCGTCGCGGTCGGGTGGACGCCGTCGCCCGAGGTGATGTCGGTGCACCAGATCGAGTCGGCGTGCAGACGGTCGAACACCGCGACGTAGGGGACACCGCGCACCGCGCACGCCGTCGCGAACCGCTCGTCGATCGCGGCGATGCGCTCGTTGTGCGCGGGATCGGCCACCGCCGGTGGTCCGACCACGAACGTCGGGATCCCGGCGGCCGCAGCGCCCTCGAGGATCGCGACGAGGTTCCCCACCGAGCGGTCGGCGTCGACCCGGGTCGGCCGTCGCCCGCTGCCGCCACGCGGGCTCGTGTCGTTCACCCCGAAGGAGAGCACCAGGCGCGACTCGCCCGCGTCCCCGCTCCGCACCCGGAGCTCGTCCTGCCACCGACTGCGCACGTCAGCGGACGTGTCACGCCGGACGCCGAGGTTGTAGACGGTGATCGGGAAGCCGATCACGTGAGCCCAGCCGGCGATCCGACCGACCCAGCCACGATGCTCGGCGTCGCCGAAGCCGGCCACGTACGAGTCGCCGAGGAAGCTGACACGGACGTCGGGACGCACGTCGGGCAGCACGACCCGGTCGCGGACCCTGTTCCTCGTCGTCGCCATCTAGATCGACACCACCGTGTACCGGCGGTTCACGAGCGACGGGTTGCGGCGGCGGACCTCGCCGACGTGCGCCCGGTCGAGGTCGACGGCCGCGAGCGCCGGCGCGTCGGACAGCTCCAGGAGCACCGCACCGTCGGCCCCGACGACGATCGACCGGCCGGTCACCCCGCGGCCCGCCTGCCCCACGGCGACCACCACGCTCGTGTTCTCGATGGCCCGGGCGACGGTCAGGGCACGCCAGTGCGCAGCCTTGTCCGGTCCGGCGGCCCAGGCAGCCGGGACGACGAGCACCTCGGCGCCGGCGTCGACGACCCGCCGGGCGATCTCCGGGAACCTCAGGTCGTAGCACGTCATGACACCGAAGCGGACGCCTGCGACGTCGAGGACGAGCGGAGCGGCGTCGGCCGGTCCCGCCTCGAGGCGGTCCGACTCGCGCTGGCCGAACGCGTCGTACAGATGCACCTTGCGGTAGGTGCCCTGGAGGGTGCCGTCGGGTCCGACCGCGACGACGACGTTGCTCGCCCGCCCGTCGACCGTGCCCGGCGCCGTCGTTCCCGCGATCACCGCGATCTCGGCTGCTGCGGCGGTCGCACGGACGAGCGAGACGAACGCACCGTCCAGCGGCTCGGCGTGCTCCGGGCCGACCCCTCGCGGGTCGAAGCCCGACGCGTACTCGGGCAGGACGACGAGGTCCGCACCGTCGTCCGCCGCTGCGACGATCGCGCCGCGCGCCGCCTCGCGTGCCGCCTCGTGGTCCGACGGGACCACGAGCTGGGCGACGGCCACCCGCACCGTGGCGCGACCCGGCCCGTCCGACATCAGCGGGACGCCTCCGGACCGTCGCCGGCACCCCGCGCATCCTCGTCGGCTTCGTCCTGCGCGAGCTGCGCGGCCCGGCGGTTCACCTTGCGCAGGTGCTTCGTGAGCGAGAGGAACAGCAGGACGCACACCAGCGCGAGCCCGAACGTGAAGATGAAGCCGACGATCCCGGGGCTCGTGATGTCCGCGGGCGGGATGGTCGCGGGTTCCGGGCTCGGCGTCGCGGCCCCGAGGAGACCGACGATCAGCGTCGAGATCATCACGCCACCTCGGTCCGCAGGCCGGCGAACAGGTCCGTCTCCGGCAGCTCCGACGGCACCTGCGAGATCACCAGCTCGAACTCCTCGAAGGGCCAGGTGGCCCGCTCGAGATCGCGCGGGATCGCGAAGAAGAACCCCTCCGGGTCGACCTGGGTCGCGTGCGCGCGCAGCGCGGCGTCACGCGCGTCGAAGAAGTCCGCGCACTCGACGCGGGTCGTGACCTCGCGCTCGGGGATCTCACGCGCGCGCCGCGACTCCACCCACTCACCGAACGGCGACTCGAGCCCGGCTGCCGTCATCGCCTCGTGCGCGGACCGGATCCGTGCCATCGAGAAGCCGTGGTTGTAGTAGAGCTTGGCGACCTGCCACGGGTCGCCGAGGTCCGGGTACCGGTCGGCGTCCGCCGCAGCCTCGAACGCCTCCATCGAGACCCGATGGCACATGATGTGGTCCGGGTGCGGGTAGCCGCCGCTCGGGTCGTAGGTGGTCAGCACGTGCGGTCGGAACTCGCGGATGAGCTGCACGAGCGGCGCCGAGGCCTCCTCGAGCGGCACGAGCGCGAAGCAGCCCTCCGGGAGCGGCGGCAGCGGGTCGCCCTCGGGCAGACCGGAGTCGACGAACCCCAACCAGGTCTGCCGGACCCCGAGGGCCGCGGCGGCGGTCGCCATCTCCTGGGCGCGCAGCTCGCGCATGTCCTCGATCGTGCCCGTGAACTCGCCGAAGGACGGGTTGAGGACGTCACCGCGCTCGCCACCGGTGCACGTGACGACGAGGACCTCGACCCCCTCGGCCGCGTAGCGGGCGGCAGACGCCGCGCCCTTGCTCGACTCGTCGTCCGGATGTGCGTGAACCGCCATCAGACGCAAGGGTTCTCCGTTCACGAGGTCCTCTCCAGCTACGCGACGACGTGAGGCCGGGCGTACCGACCGCGTCGCCGTCAAGAGACAATGATCCTGCACCATGATCCCGCACCCGCGGTCCGGCGACGACCGTCGTCGAGCCGCGAGTGACGCACCCGACAGGAGGACGACCCGTGGACGACGTCGCGACGGTCCCGGAAGGACGCTACGGGCGCCCGCCGACACCCGCACGCCGACGGCGCGCGCAGCTCGCGCTGATCGGGCTCATCGTCGCTGCGGTCGCGGTGATCGCCTGGGTCGGCTCGGGGGTGCTCCGTGACCCGGTGCAGTGGTCGCCGGTCGGGTACGACGTGAAGGGCCCCGACCGCACCGACGTGACGTTCGACGTCACCAAGGCGCCGGGAAGCACCGTCCGGTGCACCGTCGTCGCCCTGAGCTCCGGCTTCGCCGAGGTGGGCGTGAAGACCGTGACGATCGGGCCCGCAGCGCAGCGCTCGCAGCGCTACACGGTGTCGCTCGCGACGCAGGAGCTCGCGGTGACCGGCCAGGTCAGCACCTGCGAGGTCGTCAGCTCCGGGAGCTGACCGACCAGGGTCGACGGGCCGAGACCGGCCGACCGGGGCCCACGGGCCGGACACCGTCACCGTCGCTTTCTCTCGTCGGCGAGGGATTGGTACCCTGACGGATTCATGCACGGCACCGGACCGGCGCGACCTCGGGTCGACGCGACCGGGACGCACGCGGCGCCCGTCCCTGACGGCAGGGCACGGGCGCAGTCGTGTGCAAGGACGACATCGGACAGGAGAGGAGACGACGTGGCTGAGACCACACACGCGACCTGGCTCACCCAGGAGGCCTACGACCGCCTGAAGGCCGAGTACGAGCACCTCTCGGGGGCAGGACGCCTCGACATCTCGCAGAAGATCGCCACCGCTCGCGACGAGGGCGACCTCAAGGAGAACGGCGGGTACCACGCGGCGCGCGAGGAGCAGGCCAAGAACGAGGCGCGCATCCGCGAGCTCAAGGCCAAGCTCGAGAACGCCGTGATCGGCCAGGCCAAGGACGATGGCGTCGTCGAGCCCGGCATGGTCGTCACGGCGGTCGTCGCAGGCGACGAGATGGTGTTCCTGCTGGGATCCCGCGAGGTCGCCGGCGGGACCGACATCGACGTGTACTCCGAGAAGTCGCCCCTGGGTGCGGCGATCAACGGGCAGAGCGTGGGCGACACGGTCACGTACGCGGCACCGAACGGCAACGCGATCACGGTGACGATCACCGCGGCCAAGCCCTTCGAGGGCTGACCGCGAGAAGCCGCGCGGGGACGCGCCGTCAGGTGGGGCCGGGTGGGATCACCCGGCCCCACCTGACGTCCGGGGTCAGTTGAGGGTGACCCGGTACCCGGCGGTGCGGAGATCGGCGACGACCTGCTCGCAGTGCTCGGGCCCCTTCGTCTCGAGCTGGACCGCGATCTCGACGTCGCCGATCCCGAGGTCGACCGCCGTCCGCACGTGCCCCACGTGCATGACGTTCCCGCCGCTCGACGCCAGGTGCGCGAGCAGCGCGGCGAGGGCACCCGGCCGGTCCTCGATCAGCACCCGCAGCTGGAGGTACCGGCCGGCCGACGTGAGACCGTGGCGGACGACGCGGAGCAGCAGGATCGGGTCGATGTTGCCGCCGGACAGGACCGGCACGACCGTCCCGGGGAACGCCTCCGGATCAGCCATCAGTGCCGCGACGCCGGCCACCCCCGACGGCTCGACGAGCAGCTTGGCGCGTTCCGCCACGAACAGCAGGGCACGCGAGAGGTCCTCCTCGGTGACGGTACGCACCTCGATGTCGAGACGTCCGAGGATCTCGAACGGCACGTCGCCGGGTGTCCCCACCGCGATGCCGTCCGCCATCGTGTGCATCGACGCGGCCGCGACCGGGTGACCGGCCGCGAGCGACGCCGGGTAGGCCGCCGCGGATGCGGCCTGCACACCGACGACGCGGACGTCCGGCCGGAGCTCGTGAAGCGCCGACGCGATCCCCGCGGCGAACCCGCCGCCGCCGAGCGGCACGAGCACGGTTGCCATGTCCGGGACCTGCTCCGCGAGCTCGAGCCCCAGGGTCCCCTGACCGATCACGATGTCACGGTGGTCGAACGGGTGGATGAGGACGGCGCCGGTCCGGGTGCACTCGGCACGCGCCGCGAGCAGCGCCTCGTCGAGGCTCGCCCCGACCAGGCGCACCTCGGCGCCGTAGCCCCGGGTCGCAGCGACCTTGGGCAGCGCGGCGTCGGCCGGCATGTAGACGACGGCCGAGATCCCGAGCTCACGTGCGGCGAGAGCGACGCCCTGCGCATGGTTGCCGGCGCTCGCGGCGACGACCCCGCGCGCCTTCTCCTCGGGAGAGAGCCGCGACATCCGGACGTACGCGCCGCGGATCTTGAACGAGCCGGTGCGCTGCAGGTTCTCGCACTTGAGCCAGACGTCGCCACCGGTCAGCTGGCCGAGGGCGCGGCTGCGTTCCACGGGGGTCCGGTCCGCGATCCCGGTGAGCAGCTCGGCGGCGGCGCGGAAGTCCGCGAGCGTCAACGGCGCGGTCATGAGGTCTCTCCTACGGTTGCGGGTTCCGCGGGGCCGTCGGACCCCTCGGTGGGCGGCTCGGCCGACGTCTCCGCGCCGGTCCCGGCGACCGCCGCGCGTGGTGGACGCAGCGCGACGTGGTCGTCGGTACCGAGCTCCGGGAACTTGTCGTGGCCGTGCAGGTACAGCACGACGGTGTTGACCACCGCCGCGATCGGCACCGCGAACAGTGCCCCGGTGATCCCGGCGACCAGGGAGCCGGCCGCGACGGACAGCAGCACCGCGACCGGGTGGAGCGAGACCGCATGCCCCATGAGGAACGGCTGGAGCACGTGACCCTCGATCTGCTGCACGAGGAGCACGACGGCGAGCATGATCACCGCCACCACCGGTCCGTGCGACACGAGCGCCACGAGGACGGCCACGATGCCGGTCAGCACGGCACCCACGATCGGGATGAAGGATCCCAGGAACACCAGGATCGCGAGCGGCAGCGCGAGCGGCACCCGCAGGACGGCCGCCCCGATGCCGATCCCGACGGCGTCCACGAGCGCGACGAGGATCTGCGTGCGCGTGTACGCACCGAGCGTGACGAAACCGCGCCGAGCGGCCTGGTGGGTGCGCTCGCGCGCCTCGAACGGGAGCAGCCCGACGAGCCACGTCCAGATCGCGCGGCCGTCGAGCAGGAAGAAGAACGTGCAGAACATCGCGATGAGCGCGCCGGCGACCACGTGACCGACGGTCGTCGTCACGGACAGCGCGCTCGAGACCAGCCCGCCGCTGTTCTGGGTGATCGACGCCTGCGCCTTCGCGATGTACCCCGTGATGTCGGCGACCGTGAGGTTCAGCGGGCTCGAGGACAGCCACTCGGTGAGCTCCTGCACCCCGGCGACCGCCTGGGTCTGCAGGTCGGAGATCCCCTTGGCGATCGATCGCCCGGCCACCGTCAGCAGGCCGATGACGACGACCAGCAGCCCCACGACCGCGGTCCCCGACGCCGCCGCGCGCGGGAACCGTGCACGACGCTGCAGCCACCGGACCAGCGGCAGCAGCAGCACCGTCAGCAGCAGTGCGACGGCGACCGGGACGACGATCACCTTGAGGATCGTGATGAGGTAGAGCCCGACCGCGAGTGACGCGACCACGAGCAGGAACCGCCACGCCCACGCCGCGGAGACCCGCACCGCCCAGGGCACGACGTCCGACGGCGACCGCTGCTCGCCGGTCATGCGAGCGCCTCCCGGTGGCCGGTCAGCAGGTCGTCGGCGGACCGGTCGTGCCCGGACCGGCGTCCGGTGGGGTGCGCGTTCACAGGCCCCAGGCTAGGCGGTTCTCCCCGACCGCGACGCCGACCGGGTGCACGACACGACCGGGGAACAGGTCGCGGTCCGGGCGGTGTTGTACGCACCGACCCGTGGGGACCGACCTCGGGACGAAGGAGCGGCACACATGGCTGGATGGCTGTTCGGATCTGCGGCGAGCTCGACGATGGTCACCCCCGACCGCGCCCTGCCCGGTCGCGACGACTACGCGTACCCGGTGCCGGCGACCCATGCGGTGCTCGGGACGCCGCTGCGCGGCCCGTGGCCGGAGGGCACCGCCGTCATCTCGCTCGCCCTCGGCTGCTTCTGGGGCGCGGAGAAGGCGCTGTGGAACCTGCCCGGCGTCGTGACGACGGCGGCCGGCTACCAGGGCGGGTACACCCCGTACCCGACCTACGAGGAGACGTGCACGAGCCTGACGGGCCACACCGAGACCGTGCTCGTCGCCTACGACCCGACGGTCCTGCCGCACGTCGAGCTGCTGCGGACCTTCTGGACGCTGCACGACCCGACGCAAGGGTTCCGGCAGGGCAACGACCGCGGGAGCCAGTACCGGTCCGCGGTGTACTGGACGACCCCCGAGCAGGAAGCAGCCGTCCTCGCCACCCGTGACGCCTACGCCCCGCAGCTCGCCGCCAACGGCTTCGGTGAGATCACCACCGAGCTCCGCAGCGCGGCGGACGCCGGCCCGTTCTACTACGCCGAGGACTACCACCAGCAGTATCTGCACAAGGTCCCGAACGGCTACTGCCCGGTGCACTCGACGGGCGTCGCCTGCCCCGTCCCGGCCTGAGCCTGCGCTCGACCGTCGGCCCGCTGGACAGTCAGTGCGGTCGACGGTCAGCGCGCTCGGCGCCCGCGCCCCTTCGCCTGGGCCTGCCCGCGGGACTGACCTCGCGTGTGCCCCTGCGCACGGCCCTGCGCCGTCGCGCGCGCCTTGCGCTGCTGCGCCGCGCGCCGGTCGGCGGTCTCGTCGCGCTCCCGTGACGAGGCCGCGCCGGTCGTCGTGCTGCGGACGGGCGCCGGTGCCTCCGCGGGCTCGTGCGTGCTCGCCGCGCGCCCGCGCGAGCTGTTGACGGTGCGGCCGCGGACGATCCCGATCAGCTCCTCGACCTCGTCCGTCGTACGGTCGGCGAGCCAGCACAGGGCCACCCGGGACTGCGGGGCGTCGTCGACGGGCCGGTAGGTGAGGTCCTTGCGGTGGTGGAGACGCGCGAGCGACTGCGGGACGACGACCAGCCCGACCTCGGACGCGACGAGGGCGACCGCGTCCGCGACGGTCGCCGGACGGTCGAGCGCGCTCCGCTCCCCCGGCAGCACGGCCGCCTCCCCCGGTCGGGCGGACCAGTCGAGGACGTCGTCGAGCGGGTGCAGGACCACCTCGTCCGCCAGGTCCGCGACCGTCACCGACGCGAACGCCGCGATCGGGTGCTCGACGGGGACGACCACCACGGAGGTCTCGGCGTAGAGCGGGATCGCGCTGAGGACCTCGGCGTCGACCGGCAGCCGGAGGAACGCAGCGTCGACCGTCCCGTCGCGGAGCAGGCGATCGGCCTCGGCACCGGGAACCAGGACGAGCTCGAGGGCGACGTCGGGCAGCCGCTGCGCCCACGTGCGCGCCCACTTCGACGGGGTGACCCCCGGGGCGTACGCGAGGCGGAACGTGGGCGTCCCACTCTCCGTGCGGTCCATGCGTCACTCTCCTCAGGTCGCGTCAGGGTACCGGCCCACGGCCGCACGATCACGCCGGCAACGCGGCGCACGGCCCGTTCGCACCACGGTCGAAGGCAGCCGTCCGGGTCGATACCCTTGCAGGATGACCCCCGGACCCCGCAGACCATGAAGCCCGCCACTGCGGCCAAGAAGCTGGGCGTGTACCTCCCGGCGACCCCGGCCGAGTTCCAGCAGGGCGTCGTGTCCCGGGACGAGCTCGACGCCCTGCAGGCGAACCCGCCGCAGTGGCTGGTCGACCTGCGGCGTAACGGCCCGCACCCCCGCCCGGAGGTCGCCGCCCGGCTCAGCGTGTCGATCGCCGGTCTCGCCCGCGGCGGGGTCACCGAGCCGCTGACGACCGCGCAGATCGCCGAGATGCTCGACAACCCGCCGGAGTGGCTCTTCAAGGAGCGGGCGATCCTCGCCGAGGTGCGACGCGAGGAGCGCCGTCTCAAGGCCCGCGATGCGGAGCGTGCACGGTCCGGGTCGACCCCGGCACAGGACTGACCGCACTGACCCGACCAGGCCTGACCCGACCCGAACAGGGCTGACGCATCAACCGCCTCACCATCGGGACGCAAACCCCGACACCGCTGGCCGCACAGTGGCAGCATCGAGGACGTGTCGGCCCGCAGCGATCATCGTGACGCCCTTCGCGCCCTCGACCCCTCGGACGTCCCGGCGTTCCTCACCGCCCACTCCGGTCTCCCCGGATCACGCGGCAACCTCGAGCTCCTCGCCGCGTTCGGCGACGTCGCCTCCGACGGGCTGGTCCTGAGCCTCGTCGGGTCCGACGACGAGTACCACGCCTCGTGCGCGGCGGCGGCGCTGGGCAGGCTCGTCGCCGAGCACGCGGAGGACGACGCGCTGCTCCCCCTGCTCCAGGCCCAGGCGGCGGACCCGCGATGGCGCGTCCGCGAGGGCGCCGCGATGGGCCTGCAGCGGCTCGGGGACGCCGATGCCCCTCGGCTCCGGACCGTGGTCGCCGCGTGGGCGGCCGACCCCAACCCCCTGGTGCAGCGCGCTGCCGTCGCCGGCATCTGCGAGCCACGTCTCCTGCGGGACCCGGCGACGGCCGCCGCCGCTCTCGACGCATGTCGTGTCACGACCGGTCTGCTCAGCGCCCGGCCGGCGATCGCGCGCCGGGACCCGGACCTCCGCACGCTGCGCCAGGCCCTCGGCTACTGCTGGAGCGTCGCCGTGGCGGGAGACCCGGTCGCGGGGTTGCCGGCCTTCGCTGCCCTGGACGAGGCCGCGGATCCGGACGTCCGATGGATCGTCCGCGAGAACCGGAAGAAGGCGCGGCTTGCCCGCCTCCTCGAGACCTGACGAGCCGTCCGACGCGGGCGTCGGAGACCCTGTGCTTCGCGGGCGGCACACTGGCCCCATGACGCTCGCGACCCTGACCATCGGCGACTCTTCCGTCATGCTCCGTCGGGCGACGGTGGACGACGTCCCCGCGATCATCAGCCTGATCGCGGCCGATCAGCTCGCCACCTCGCGCGGCGACTCAGCCCGGCCGGATGACCTCGCGGCATACGATCGGGCCTTCCACCGCATCGACGGCGACGACTCCCAGCTCCTCGTCGTCGCGGACGCGCCCGGCGCCCCCGTCATCGGCACGATGCAGCTGACCTTCATCCCCGGGTTGTCTCGCGCCGGGTCGACCCGCCTGCAGATCGAGGCGGTCCGGGTGCGACGCGACCATCGGGACCGCCGGATCGGCGAGGCGATGATGCGGTGGGCGTGCGACGAGGGTGTCCGGCGTGGCGCGACCCTTGCCCAGCTCACGTCCGACCGGTCGCGGACGTCGGCGCACCGCTTCTACGAGCGCCTCGGGTTCGTCCCGTCGCACGTCGGCTTCAAGCGCCGGCTCGACCCGCAGCCCTGAGCCACCCGGTGGGTGTCACACCCGCGCGGCGACAGGGGCGACGTCGAGCTCCTCACGCCAGGCGTTGATCGTCGAGATCAGGTCGGTCGACAGCACGTCGAACGGACCACCGAACGCCAGCGCGGTTGTCGCCTCGGCCCGCCGCGAACCTGTCGCGTCGCGCACGATGTCGGCGGCCTGCTGGTGGAACGTGGCGTGCTTGTCCCGGATGCTCGCGAAGTACGGCGACTGGCGTTCCGACGTGCTGCTGTCGTGGTGGAGCCAGGCCCCGAGCCCGCACGCGTCGTCCCGGGCGACCGTGGACGGATCGAGATCGGAGGAGCCGGCGATCGCGGCCTGGAGCAGGCGGGCCTTCCAGGCGCCGTGCGCTGACACGGCGGCCTTCAGCTTGGCGGCGGTCCCCGAGCCCGTGACCTCGGCGCGGTGGATCTCACCGCGCAGGTGCGCCTCCATCGACGAGTTGAGCGAGACGGTGTCCTCGGACAGTCGACGGGCCATCCCCCGCACACGGGTCACGCCGTGGTGGATGTCCACCATTGCGTCGTGCACCTGGGCGACGGCGCGCGCGACACCGCTCGAGCTCATCGCCGCCTCGGTCACGTTCCGGGCGATCTCCGCCGTGACGGCGGTCTGCTCCTCGACCGCCGCCGCGACCTCGACGGACATCTGCCCGATGCGCGCGACGGTGTCGGCGATCCCCCTGATCGCCTGGCCGACCCGGTCGACGTCGGCGGTCAGCGTGGCGATGCGTGCGCTGATCTCGTCCGTGGCGGCACTGGTCTGGTGGGACAGCTCCTTGACCTCGTTCGCGACGACGGCGAACCCCTTGCCGGCGTCTCCCGCACGCGCCGCCTCGATCGTCGCGTTCAGGGCCAGGAGGTTCGTCTGGCGTGCGACGCCCGCGATCATCTCGGAGACCTCGCTGATGGCCGCGCACGACTGGTCCAACGCGCCCATCGTGGCGATCGTCTCAGCGGCGTCGGCGACCGCCTGCTGGGCTGCGGCCGACGTGCGTGACGTGCGCTCCGACACCTCGCTCAAGGACGCGGACATCTCCTGGGCCGCGCTGGCGACCGTGTCGATCACGTGGCTGGTCTGCTCGGAGGCCGCCGCGACCGTCTGCGCCTGGTCGTCGCCGGTCTGGGTCAGGTTCTCGAGCCGGTTCGACGTCGCGGTGATGGCGCTGGTCTCCGCGCCGAGGCTCGCGATCGTGCCGGAGACCTGTTCGACGAACGCCATCCCGGCGTCGTCGGTGGTCGGGACCTCGGTGTGCTTCCGACGAGACATCTGCGGCTCCAGATCGGCGGGTGCGCGGGCGACTCGTCCGCTGCGGCCTTCTCATCGGCGCACGGAACCACGCGATGAGGCATACCCCTATGGGTATTTGACCTGGGCATTCGCAACGTCGCGCTGAGCCGCCCCTCAGACGACGGACAGTCGGCCCCGCCCGCCACCCCGCTGCGCGGAGTCGAGACCGGCGTCGACGAACCGGACCGTGCTCTCGACGGCCGTCTTGAGGGGCTGGCCGTGGTCGACGAGCTGCGCTGCCGCGGAGATGGCCCCGAAGGCGAGACCGACGACGATCTCCGGGTCGGCGACCCCGAGCTCTTCGATGGCTGCGCGCAGCGGTGAGACGAGCTCCTCGTGGAGCTCGCGCACCCGGGCACGGCACATCGGGGGCAGGTCGACGATGCTCACGGAGTGGAACGGGCCATGGCTCCGCGCGGCGAGCTGGAGGGCGGCCGTCACGTACCCGTGGATCCGCTCGCGCGGGTCGTCCCCGCGTGCGACGACCTCACCCAGCGCGGCGTTCGCCTCGGCGAACATCGCCTCGACCGCCGCCGCGACCAACGCGCCCGTCGACGGGTAGTACTGGTACACGCTCGTTCGCGCGAGCCCCGCCTGAGCGGCGACGGCGGCCGGGGTGACGGCGGACGCACCTGCGGCGACGAGCGTCTCCCGTGCTGCCGACACGATCGCGTCGCGGCGCATCGCGTGGTGCTCGACGACGGTCGGTGCATCGATGCGGGGCATGACGCCATTGTCGCGCACGAACCTGGACTCGGCCAGTTCCCGACACCACTGTCAGGATGTTACCGTCTCTGGTGTCGAGAAAAATTGCGCGGTGAGATGCCTGCGAACCCCGCCGCCTGCGAGCGAGAAGAGAGACCCGTGACGACCACCCCACCCCCGGAACCCACGACGACGGTCGGCGGCAGTCGCCGCTGGCTCGCGATGCTCACGCTCGCGCTCGGCGTCTCGCTCGTCATCATGGACGCGACGATCGTCAACGTGGCCCTCCCTGTCGTGATCGAGGACATCGGCCTGAACGCCTCCGGGGCTCAGTGGATGAACGCGGTGTACTCCCTGGTGTTCGCCTCGCTGATGCTGACCGTCGGACGGTTCGGGGACCTCTACGGGCGCAAGAAGCTCTTCGCCGCTGGTCTCGTGCTGTTCATGGCGGCGAGCCTGTTCGCCGGCGGGGCCACCGGACCGGCCATGCTGATCGGCGCCCGGGTGATCCAGGGTCTCGGCGCGGCGATGGTCCTCCCGAGCACGCTCTCGACCCTCAACGCGATGTTCACCGGCCGCGAGCGCGGCATCGCCTTCGCGATCTGGGGATCGACGATCGGCGGGATGGCCGCCGTCGGCCCGCTCGTCGGCGGCTGGCTCGCGACCGACGTGAGCTGGCGGTGGGCCTTCTGGCTCAACATCCCGTTCGGGCTGCTCGCCCTGCTGGGCATCGCGCGGTACATCGACGAGACCCGGGACACCACGCTGCAGCGGGGGTCCGACGTGCCCGGGGTGCTCCTCTCGACCCTCGGCGTCGGCGGGATCGTGTTCGCCCTCATCCAGGGCCAGTACCTCGGCTGGTGGACGCAGAGCTCCGGGGGCCTGTCTCCGGTGCCGGTGGTCGGCGTCCTGGGGCTCGCGTTCGTCAGCATGTTCGTCGCCGTCGAGCGCCGCCGGGTCGAGGCAGGTCGGATCACCTTGGTCGACCTCAGGCTGCTCGGGATCCGCTCGTTCCGGTTCGGCATCATCGCGGCGCTGATCGTCGCGCTCGGCGAGTTCGGGCTGCTCTTCACGCTGCCGCTGCTCCTGCAGGGCGCACTGGGCTACTCGGCTCTGGGGACCGGAGCACTCGTCCTCTGGCTCGCGGTCGGCACGTTCCTCATCTCGGGTGCGACCCCGCAGCTGACCGCACGCATCGGCCAGAGATCGGTGGTCCGACTCGGGCTCGCCCTCGAGGCGGTCGCGATCGGCGGGCTCGCGCTGACCCTGTCGACGAGCGTCTCCGGCGTCGTGATCGCAGCCTGGCTCTTCCTGTACGGGCTCGGCGTCGGCATGGCGACCGCGCAGCTGACGAGCGTGATCCTGGTCGACGTCCCGGTCAGCCAGAGCGGCCAGGCCTCAGGGTTCCAGACGACGATCCGTCAGCTCGGCTCGGCACTCGGCGTCGCGGTGCTGGGCGGCCTGCTCATCGCGAACGTCACGAGTCAGACGTCCCAGCGACTCGCGGCGACCGACCTGTCACCTGCGACGCAGCAGCAGGTCGTCAGCATGGTCCACCAGACCGTCGGCGCGGCGATCCCGTCGCTTCGTGCCAGGCCGGAGACGGCTGCCGCCGTGGCTCCGGCCGAGGCGGCCCTCGTGCACGCGAGCAAGATCACGACGGGTATCGCGGCAGGGGTGCTGGTGATCGGCCTCGCCGCAACGCTCGCCCTCCCGGCGGCCGTGACCGCCGAGGCGACCGAACCCCCGGAGGAGCGGAACCGGCGCACCCGCACCCGCGAGCGCACCCCCGCCGCCTGACCCCTCCCCCTCCGTCAAGTGGAGCGATGTGCGGCGACACGCAAGCGTGTCGCTCGCACATCGCTCCACTTGACGCGTTCGGGGGTCAGTTGGTGCCGACGATGTCCACCACGAAGACGAGCGTGTCGGTGCCCTTGATGCCTGCCTGCGGCATGCCGCGGTCGCCGTAGCCCAGGTGGGGCGGGATCGAGAGCAGCACGCGCGAGCCGACCTGCTTGCCGACCAGGCCGACGTCCCAGCCGCTGATCACCGCGCCGATGCCGATCGGGAAGCTGATCGACGCGCCGCGGTCGTACGAGTTGTCGAAGATCCGGCCACCCCAGGTCTGCCCGAGGTAGTGCACCTTGAGGTCGTCGCCGGCCTCGACGATCGCGCCATCGCCCTGGCTGAGCACGACGACCTCCAGCTCGGCGGGGGCCGCCGAGTCGGGGAATGTCAGGACGGGCTTGTCGCCGAAGGAGCCGGAGGCCTCGGGAAGCTGGACGGTCATGGGCATCTCCTCAGGAGTTCGGGGCGGGGTTCCGCGGTGCACCACCCTACGCGGCGTCGCCCGGCGCCGACCCTTGACGTCAATGGCTAATGCCATTAGCTTCGGGGTCATGACCACACGACACCACGACACCACCGCAGCCGACGTGCACCTCCTGTCCCGACCCGAGGGCCGGATCGCCTACACGGACCAGGGCAGCGGCCCGCTCGTCGTCGCCACCCCCGGCATGGGCGACCTCCGGTCGACCTACCGCGAGCTCACCGACCCGCTTCTCGCCGCCGGTTACCGCGTGGTCGTCGCCGACCTCCGCGGGCACGGGGACTCCGACACCTCGTTCACGACGCACGGCGACGTCGCCACCGGGCAGGACCTCCTCGCCCTCGTCGAGCACCTCGGCGGACCCGCCGTCCTGGTCGGCAACTCGATGGGCGCCGCTGCTGCCGCGTGGGCCGCCGCCGAGCGACCGGACCTGGTCGCCGGCCTCGTCCTGCTCGCCCCCCTGCTCCGCGAACCCAGCACGAGCTCGACCGCCCGCGCCCTCTACCACCTGCTCTGCCGGGTTGCCTTCGCCCGACCCTGGGGCGCGGCATTCTGGGCGCGCTACTACCGCAGCCTGCACCGAGGCACGCAACCGGCAGGGCTCGGCGAGCACGCCGACGCGATCCGCGCGAACCTCCGCGAGCCCGGCCGGCTGCGCTCGTTCCGCACGCTCGCGCTCCAGCTCGACCACAGCGTGGTGGAACCGCGCCTGACCGCTGTGACCGCCCCGTCGCTCGCGTTCGTCGGCGCCCTCGACCCGGACTTCCGGGACCCCGCGGCCGAGCTCGAGTGGATCGCCGACACCCTCGGTGCCACGCCCGTGCTGCTCCCGGAGGTCGGCCACTACCCCCAGCTGCAGCGGCCCGACGTGGTCGTCCCGGCGACGACGGAGTTCCTCGCCGGCCTTCCGCGCACGACCGACCGGTGGACGGTCACGCCTCGTGGCTAGGGCCGGGCTCAACCGCCAGGCGGTGGTCGACCTCGCGCTCGCCGTGGTCGACGACGCGGGTCCACGCGGCTTCGCGGACCTCACGCTCGCTGCGGTCGCCGCGCGCGCCGGTGTCGCCGTCCCCAGCCTGTACAAGCACATCGGGGGGCTGCCCGAGCTCCGACGGGCGGTCGCGCTCGCCAGTGTCCGCGAGCTGGCCGACGTGATCGAGGAGGCTGTCGCCACCGCCTCCCCCGGGACCCCCGCCGGGGCCATGGAGCTCCGTGCCGCCGCCACGGCCATCCGCTCCTTCGCCCGGCGCAGCCCGGGGCGCTACGACGCGTCGCAGGGGTCGTCGTGGGCCCGCGACCCCGACGCCGTCGAGGTCCAGCATGCCGCTGCCCGCAGCGTCACGGCGGTCGCCGAGATCCTGCGACTGTTCGACGTCGCGCCCGAGCACCTGATCGATGCCGTGCGCTCCGTGCGTGCGGCACTGCACGGCTTCGTGGCGCTCGAGCTCGACGGCGGGTTCGGCCTGCCCGACGACGTCGACCAGAGCTTCCGGTTCCTCGTCGACGCGCTGGTCCGTTCCCTCACCACGCCGTAGCACGCCGTAGCACTGCATCGTCGGCGACCGTGGCCCGACGGCTCCGGTCCCCGACGACGCGGACCCGGCCGCCCTACCGCTGGAGGAGGTCCCGCAGCCAGCGCAGCTGACGGCCTCGCTGGTGCCCCTGACCGCCCTCGTGCTCGTTGAACTCGTAGACCTCGATCGTCTTCTCCGGGTCGCCGCCGAGCTCGCCGTAGCGGTTGAACGCCGCATACACCGTCGACGGCGGGCAGATCGGGTCCATCAGCGCCACCGAGAACAGGGTCGGCGCCGTCGCACGACGGGCGAAGTGCACGCCGTCCAGGTACGAGAAGGTCCGGAACGCCTGCTCGACGTGGTCACGGTGCACCGCGAGGTATGCGGTGATCTCGCCGTACGGGTTGCTGCCGGTGATCTCGGTGGCACGCCGGTAGTGGCACAGGAACGGCACGTCGGGCATCGCCGCCGCGAGATCGGGCACGAGTCCCGCCACGGCGAGCGTGATGCCGCCCCCCTGGCTGCCACCGGTCACCGTGACCCGCGTCGGGTCCACACCCGGGACCGCCCGGACGGCGTCGACGGCCCGCACCGCATCGGTGAACACCCGCCGGTAGTAGTGGTCGTGGGGGTCGAGGATTCCTCGAGTCATGAAGCCCGGCATCGAGGGGCTGCTCCCGACCGGGTCCGGGGTGTCGCCACCGTCGCCCCAGCCACTGCCCTGACCCCGCGTATCCATGTACAGGTGCACGTAGCCCGCAGCGGCCCAACCGGTCCGCTCGTGGGCGAGGCCACGCCCGCCGCCGTAGCCGATGTACTCGACGATCGCGGGGAGCGGTCCGGTGACCCCGGCGGGGCGTGCGAGCCAGCCCTTGATCGGGTGGCCGCCCCATCCGGCGAACGTGACGTCGTAGAGCTCGACCATGGTCATCGCGGCGTCGACAGGAGTCAGCTCGAGCCCGAGATCGAAGGACCTCGCCTCATCGAGGGTGCTCGTCCAGAACGCGTCGAAGTCGGCCGGCTCGTCCAGCTCCGGTCGATAGGCGACCAGCTCGGAGCGGCTCAGGTCGTTGACAGGCATGCGTACTCTCCTCGGATCTGCTCCGGTCGTCGTCGATCGGCGCGGACAGTCTGCCACCGTGGAGCCTTGGCGCGACAACCGGCCCGACCTGCCCCGGCACCGACCGCGGACGAGGTTGTCAGCCGGGCGCGCCGCACGTCACCACCGCGCCTGCACCCTCCTGGACCGCGCCTGCACCCTCCTGGACCGGGTCGCCCACCTCCGGGAACGACGGAGCG
This sequence comes from Cellulomonas sp. P24, assembly GCF_024704385.1. Taxonomy (NCBI): domain Bacteria; kingdom Bacillati; phylum Actinomycetota; class Actinomycetes; order Micrococcales; family Cellulomonadaceae; genus Cellulomonas; species Cellulomonas sp. P24. The sequence goes on along the minus strand of NZ_JAJDFX010000002.1, from coordinate 3,253,951 downwards.
CCGGCGCCCCGAAGGACACCGGCGCTCCCGTGGCCGACCGGCGGCGGGCGATCAGTTCCGCAGGATCGCCAGCAGCCGCAGCAGCTCGAGGTAGAGCCACACCAGCGTCACGACGAGCCCGAACGCCGCCGACCAGGCGAACTTGGCGGGGACCCCCTGGCGGACACCACGCTGGATCGAGTCGAAGTCGACGACCAGCGACATCGCCGCGAGCCCGACGGCGACGAGCCCGACGACGATCCCCGCCGGCCCGCTGCGCAACGGGCCGTAGGCGCCGCCGCCGACGCCGAACAGCATGAGGCCGACGTTGAGGAACGAGAACACGAGGTAGCCGACCATCGAGAGCATCAGGACCTTGGTGAACTTCGGGGTCACCCGGACCTTGCCGGAGCGGAACAGCACGAGGCTGGTCCCGAACACCGCGAGGGTGGCCAGCACGGCCTGCCCGACGATTCCCCTGTAGCTGGTCTCGAAGAACGCGCTGATGCCTCCGAGGAACACGCCCTCGGCGGCCGCGTACAGCAGGATCAGCGCCGGGCTGGGGCTCTTCTTGAACGCGTTGACCAGCCCGAGCACGAGGCCGACGACCGCGCCGACCATCCACAGCCCCGGCGCGAGGAGCCAGGTGGCCGCACCCGTGAGGACCAGCACGGCCAGCAGGCCGGCGGTCTTCATGATGACGTCGTCGTAGGTGAGGCGCCCGGTGTCCGCGGTCGTCGCCGACGGGGCGGCGTACATCTGGTTCAGCGCCGCTGCGTCGTACCCGGCCGTCGCGGTCCCGTACGAGCCGGCGGTCGCCACGGTCCCCTGCGCGGCACGACCGCGGGGCTTCTTGCGCGGGTCACCGAAGATGGCGCTGTTGTCGAAGACCGGGTTGCTCATCGATTCCTCCTGGTCGCGGCTGTCGTGAACCCGTTGCACGGATTCGGTGCACCGACCGTCTCGGGGCACTGTCGCTGGCCTGTTCTCACTGTACGCAACGTGCCGCGGGCCCCGGACGTTCCCGTCCGGGGACGGATCGCGTAGTCCTCATGGCGTACGCACAGCAGTCCCGAAGATCAACCTCGGAACGGTCCCGCGCGAGCGCGCCGCTCCGTAGGTTCGTCTGTGCACGCGTGTCGACGAGCTGGAGGACAGGATGATCGAGGTACACGGCCTGACCAAGAGGTACGGACCGAAGACGGCGGTGGACGACGTGACGTTCACCGTGCACCCGGGGAAGGTCACCGGGTTCCTCGGGCCGAACGGCGCAGGGAAGTCGACGACGATGCGGCTGATCGTCGGCCTGGACCACCCCACGCACGGGTCCGTCAAGGTCAACGGTCGCCCCTACGCGCAGCACCACTCCCCGTTGCGCGAGGTCGGGATCCTGCTCGACGCCAAGGCCGTCCACACCGGACGCAGCGCGTACCACCACCTGCGCGCGATGGCCGCGACCCACCACATCCCGGTGTCGCGCGTCGACGAGGTCATCGAGATGACCGGCCTGCAGTCCGTGGCCAAGAAGCGCGTCGGCGGGTTCTCCCTCGGGATGGGCCAGCGGCTCGGCATCGCATCGGCCCTGCTCGGCGATCCGAAGACCCTGATCCTCGACGAGCCGGTCAACGGTCTCGACCCCGAGGGCGTCCTCTGGGTACGCAACCTCGTCCGCTACCTCGCGTCCGAGGGCCGGACCGTGTTCCTCTCCTCGCACCTCATGAGCGAGATGGCCGTGACCGCGGACCACCTGATCGTGGTCGGGCGCGGCAAGCTGATCGCGGACGCCCCGGTGTCGGAGGTCGTCGCCCAGGCGTCCGGCACGACGGTGCGGGTCCGCAGCCCCCAGGCGACCCAGCTCGTGGAGCTCCTCCAGGGGCCCGGCGTGACCGTGAGCTCGACCGAGCCCGGCCTCGTGGAGATCACCGGGAGCACTGCCGTGCTGATCGGCGAGACAGCGGCACGCGCCCAGCTCGTGCTCCACGAGCTGACCCCGGTCGTGAGCTCTCTCGAGGACGCGTACATGGCACTGACGAAGGACGAGGTCGAGTACCACTCGACGACCAGCGGGATCCACCCGGACCACGAGGGTGCCCACACAGCCGCCGAGCCGGAAGGAGCGAACCGATGAGCACGACGACCCAGTCCCCCGGTACCCACGCAGGAGCGGTCGAGGCCCCCTCGCACGGCCCCCACCTCAGCTTCGGTGGCGTGGTCGCCTCGGAGTGGATCAAGTTCCGCACGGTGCGCTCGACCGTCTGGACGCTCTCGATCACGCTCGTCGTCATGGTCGGGCTGAGCCTCCTGGTGGCGTTCGGCATGACGAGCGCGATGGACAGCCAGCACATGAGCGCCGCCGACACCGGGATGGCCGGGTCGGGGATCGTGACCTTGGGGTACTACTTCGCCCAGATGACGCTCGCCGTCCTCGGTGTCCTGACGATCTCCGGCGAGTACTCGACCGGCATGATCCGATCCACGCTCGCGGCGGTCCCCCGCCGGCTGCCGGCGCTCGCGGCAAAGGCGCTCGTGCTCTCCGTCGCGACCGCGGTCGTGAGCGCAGTCGGCGTCGGCCTCTCCTACCTGGTGACCCAGCCGATGCTGTCGTCGCACGGGCTGGCCGTCGACTTCGGCGACAGCACGACGCAGCGGGTCCTGCTCGGCTGCGTGCTGTACCTGGTGGCCATCGCTCTGCTCGGCTTCGCGCTCGGTGCGGTGCTCCGGCACTCCGCCGCGGCCATCGCGACCGTGCTCGGCGTGACCCTGCTGCTCCCGATCCTCGTGCTGGTGATCGGCAACTGGGTGTCGTGGGTGCGTGACCTGAGCCCCTACCTGCCGACCAACGCCGGCGAACGGATCATGTCGACGTCCACCGCGACCAGCCAGTCGCCGGCAGGCACGGGCCCGACGCCGCTGGAGCCGTGGGCCGGTCTCGGCCTCCTGGCGGGCTACGTCGTGGCGATCCTCACGCTCGCCGCGGTGATGCTCCGCCGCCGCGACGCCTGAGAACCGCGTCAGACTGTCGGTCATGGACCTCGTGCCCGACATGACCGGGGCCGCGGGTCGGGACGTCACCGACCCGCGGCCCCCGCACGTCACCGGTGGACCGTCGGTGGGACCGTTCACCGAGCTCAGCACCCGGCGGCTCGGACCGATCCGGCGATTCTTCCTGCGTCGTCCGGTCGTGATGGACGTCGTCGTGATGCTGTGGTTCGGCGCACCTGCGGTCCTCGACGCGGTCCTGACCGAGTCCGGGACCCGGCGAGACGCCCTGGTGGTCTTCGCCGTCGCCGGGACCGGCGTCCTGCTGTGGAGGCGTCGGCTGCCGTTGCCCGTCGCCGTCGGCATGACCGTGCTGAGCGTCGGCCAGACGGCGGTGGCGGGCACCATGAGCGGCTTCGACCTCGGGGTCGCGCTCGTGGTCTACGCCGTCGCCGCGTCCCGGGCCCCTCGGGATGCCTGGGTGACCGCCGTCGCGTCCGTCGCGGTCATGTCGGGAGCCGTCCTCCTGTGGGAGCGCCCGACGCAGCAGGGCGCGACGGCGAGCGTGTGGACCGGGGGCAGCACGCCCCGGGAGTCGGTCGCTGAGCTCCGGGTCGCGTCGATCACCGCACTCGTGCTTCTCGTCCTCATCGCGATCTCGATCGGCATCAGCGTCCACAACCGCCGCGCGCACGTGGCCGACCTCGTCGACCGGGGCAACCAGCTCGCCCGGGAACGCGACCAGCAGGCACGGCTCGCCGTCGCCGCCGAACGCGCTCGCATCGCCCGGGAGATGCACGACGTCGTCGCCCACTCGCTCACCGTCATGGTCGCGTTGGCGGACGGCGCCGCAGCCGCCCTCACCCGGGACCCGGAACGCTCACGTCATGCCCTGGACGAGGTCTCGGCGACCGGTCGCACCGCTCTCGCGGACATGAGGCGCGTGCTGGGTGTGCTGACCGAGGAGTCCGCACCGCTCGATCCGCAGCCGGGCGGCCCGGACCTCGTGGCCCTGGTCGACGGCTTCCGCATCGCCGGCCTGCCGGTCGAGACCGTGACCTCGGGTGGCCCGCTACCGCCCGATGCGGGCCTGCAGCTCGCGGTCTACCGGATCGTCCAGGAGTCGCTCACCAACACGTTGCGGTACGCGCCGGGAGCCGGTCACGTCGAGGTCCGGATCGCGCGCGGCCCCGACCAGGTCACGGTGGACGTCACGGACGACGGTGGGATCAACCGTCCCCCGCTGCCGATCGGGAGCGGTCGTGGTGTGATCGGGATGCGCGAGCGCGCAGCCGTGTACGGCGGGCACATCGAGGCAGGGCCGTACCGACGAGGATGGCGTGTGCACGCCGAGCTGCGATGGCAGGAGTCATGACCGACCGATGACCGACACCGAGACCCTTCCCCGCCCAGGCACGATCCGGGTGCTGCTCGTCGACGACCAGGCCCTGCTGCGCATGGGGTTCCGTCTGGTGCTCGAGGCCGAGGACGACCTGGACGTCGTCGGCGAGGCCGCAGACGGCGCGACCGCCGTCGACATGGCGGCGGCGCTGCGACCTGACGTCGTCCTGATGGACGTGCGGATGCCCGGGATGAACGGCATCGATGCAACCGAGCGGATCGTCGCGTCGTGGCCGTCCACGCGCGTCATGATCCTCACGACGTTCGACCTCGACGAGTACGCGTTCGCGGCGCTCCGTGTCGGCGCGAGCGGGTTCCTGCTCAAGGACGCCCGACCGGCGGACCTCATCGGGGCGATCCGCGCGGTCGCGAGTGGCGACGCCGTCGTGTCGCCCCGCGTGACCCGACGGATGCTCGAGATGTTCTCCGAGCACCTGCCGCGTCCCGGTGCGGCCGACCGCTCGGACGGGCTCGACCCCCGCCTGCACGGCCTCACCGCGCGGGAGGTCGAGGTGCTCGGCGCGCTCGCCGACGGGCTCTCGAACGCCGAGATCGCCGAGAGGTTCGTCCTGGCCGAGGCGACGGTCAAGACGCACGTGGGTCGGATCCTCGCCAAGCTCGGTCTCCGTGACCGCGTGCAGGCCGTCGTGCTCGCCTACGAGACCGGCCTGGTCCGCCCGTCCTGAACCTGCCCGTCCTGAACCTGCCCGGTCGCCACCACGCTCCTCGTCCCCCGGAGGCCCTCACATGCGTCTGCTGCTGATCCGCCACGGCCAGACGGCGTCGAACGTCGAGAACCGTCTCGACTCGGCCGTCCCCGGTCCGCTGCTCACCCCCCTCGGCGAGGCGCAGGCGGCGGCGATCCCGGACCAGCTCGCCGCCGAGCGGGTCGACGTGCTCTACGCGTCGACGCAGACGCGTGCCCAGCTGACGGCTGCCCCGCTGGCGCGTCATCGCGGTCTCCCGGTGACGATCCGCGACGGCCTGCGTGAGATCTTCGCCGGCGACCTCGAGGGTCGGACCGACGACGAGGCGGTGACGACCTACGTTCGCACGACCCTCGCGTGGGCCGACGGCGACGTGTCCCGGCGGATGCCCGGCGCCGAGGACGGCGTCGAGGTGCTGGGCCGGTTCGACGCGGTCGTGTCCGAGGTGGCCGCCTCGGGCGCCGAGGTGGCGGTGGTCGTCAGCCACGGCGCGATGATCCGGACGTGGTCGGCCGCGCGTGCCCACAACCTCGACGCCGGCTTCGCGGCCTCGAACGCGCTCGTGAACACCGGCATCGTCGTCCTCGACGGCGATCCCGTGGCGGGCTGGTACGCGTTGTCATGGCAGGGAACGCGCCTGCTGAGGGGTTGACGCACGCCCCGTCGGGTGCGAATATGCAACCAAATGGTTGTACGTAGCGAGTTGAGCGATGCCGAGGTCGACCGGGTCTTCCGAGCCCTGGCCGACGCCACGCGGCGTGACATCGTGCGACGGACCCTGGCGGGCGAGGCCTCGATCTCCGAGCTCGCCGCGTCGTACGACATGTCCTTCGCCGCGGTCCAGAAGCACGTGGCCGTGCTGGAGGGGGCGGGGCTGGTGGTCAAGCGCTCGCACGGCCGCGAGCGGATCGTCCGCGGCAACCCCGACGCCATCCGGCGCGCCCAGGCGCTGCTGGACTCCTACGAACAGATCTGGAGAGCACGGATCGACCGACTGGACGCCGTGCTCGCCGAAGGCGACTGAACCCTCACCGCCGGACCGAGACCCCGAGGAGCACCCGATGCCCATCACCTCCGTCACCAAGGATGCCGACGCCCTCACGATGACCGTGGTCGCCGACTTCGACGCCCCGCTACGCCGACTCTGGGACGCCTACCTCGACCCACGGCTGCTCGAGCGGTTCTGGGGACCGCCCACCTATCCCGCCGTGTTCACGCGGCACGACGGGTACGTCGGCGGTCGCAGCGAGTACGCGATGACAGGACCGGACGGCGACGTGGCGCGCGGCTTCTGGGAGTGGTTGTCGGTCGACGAGCTCGCCGGCTTCGAGGTGCGCGACGGGTTCGCGAACCCGGACGGCAGCCCGAACGAGCAGATGCCCGCGATGCGCATGGTCTTCACCTTCGAGGCGACACCTCACGGGTCCCGGGTGACCACGACGACGTTCTTCGCGTCGGTCGAGGAGCTCGAGACGCTGCTCGGCATGGGCATGGAGCAGGGCATGAGCGAGGCCATGGGGCAGATCGACGCCGTCCTGGCCGATCTCGCGTCGTTCGCCGCCGGTATCGGCACCGCGACGCAGCTCCTCAGCGACACGCAGGTGCGCATCAGCCGGATCATCCGCGGCAGTGTCGACGACGTCTGGCGCGCCCACCACGAGCCCGCACTGATGCGCCGGTGGCTGCTCGGCCCCGAGGGCTGGACCATGCCGGTGTGCGAGATCGGAGCCGAGGTGGGCGAGACGTACCGCTACGAGTGGGAGCAGGTCGACGGCAGCGGTCGCTTCGGCTTCACCGGGACCGTCCTGGAGTCCCGGCCCCCGCACCGCAGCGTGACCACCGGGGTCATGATCGGTACCGACGGCCCCTCGACCACCGACGAGCTCACCTTCACGGCGGTCGAGGACGGCACGTTGCTCTCCCTGCTCATCACCTACCCGGATGCCGACGTCCGCGACACCGTGCTCGCGACCGGCATGACCGACGGGATGGAGACGTCCTACGCGCGCCTCGAGTCGTTGATCGGCTGACGGCCGAGGGTGACCGGGTCGAGCGACGGGGCACGCCCCCGCGCTCGACCCGCGTCACCGCGCGCCATGTGCGCGGCACACCCGCCACGAGTCACCGGACAAGCCCGCTCGTCGGACGAGCCGGCTCATCGGACGAGCCGGCTCACCCGACGAACCCGCGAAGCGCGTCCAGCAGCGCCCCAGGCGTCTCGATCTGCGGCACGTGCCCGGTGTGCGCGAGCAGGACGAACCGCGCCCCGGGGATCGCGGCGGCGAAGGCGCGCCCGTAGTCGACATCGGCGATCCGGTCCGCCTCACCCCACAGCACGAGCGTGGGCACATCGATCAGACCGAGCCGCTCCCGCAGGTCGGGATCGGTCATGCCCCCGCCGTAGACCCTGAGCGACTCGCGATTGCCGAGTGCGATCTGCCGCGCGGCCGGCGGCAGCGCCGCCACATCAGGGATGACGGCCGTCGACGGGTCGGCGTAGCTACGCTCGGCGATCTGCGCGGGGGTGAGTGCGAAGATGTCGGCGACCTCGTGGCCCGGCGCGTCGATGCCGACCGCGTCGACCAGCGCGAGGCCGCGGACGCGAGGGGGGTGCCGCAGGGCGATCTCGGCCGCGATCCATCCGCCGAGGGAGTTGCCGACCACGGTCACCCCCTGGAGGTCGAGCGCCTCGAGCAGGCCGAGGTAGAGCTCGGCGAGAGCTCCGACCGTCGCGAGCGTCGCCGGGCGCGGCGTGCCGCCGAATCCCGGATGGGTCGGGAGGATCACCCGGGCACCGGTGCGCTCGGCGAGTAGGTCGGCGAAGGGCGCGACCGAAGCCGGACCCGCCCCACCGTGCAGGAGCAGCACCGGGGCCCCGCGTCCGCGCGCGCTGACGGTGACCGGGATCTCGCCGAGCGAGGTGGTGATGGCGAGGACGGACTCGGTGCTCATGGCGCGCTCCTTCGGGTGGTCGCCGTCGGCGCCGGGCCGACGGTCGGGACGTCGCCGATTGTATATCAACATGCTTATATAACCATCTTGTCACCGTGTCCTAGGATCGGCACGTGACGATGACGCCCCAGCAGCTCGGGCAGGCGGTGAAGCGCCTGCAGGTCAAGCACCACCGCGCCGGCAACGAGGCGCTCAAGCCCCTCGGCGTCTCGATCGTGCAGTGGGACGCGCTGCGCCACCTCCACGCACACCCGGGCGCCTCACTGCACGACCTCGCGGTCCTGACCTTCCAGACCGACCAGGCGTTCGGCACGCTCGCGACGCGGCTCGAGGCACGCGGACTGATCCGGCGCGGGTCCGGACCGGGACGGGCGATCCGTCCCGAGCTCACGCCCGAGGGCGAGCAGGTCCTCGCCGCCGGCACGACAGCGATCGAGAACGTCCTGCAGGCATCGTTCGGTCGCCTGTCGGCGACGGAACGGACAGCGTTCGGCGAGATGCTGACGCGCCTGGTCGACGACGCACCGGGCGCGGGCGTCTGACCTCGGCGCACGGCGCCCACCCGTGGGGCCGACCAGCGGAGCACGCCCGGCCCAGGTCTGCCGACGCGCTCGCGACGAGAGCGCCGCGGGCGGGTCCCCGACCGTGGTCTCGGCCCCTTGTTGCCCGCGATGCCGCCGAGGAGGGGCTGGCCCTCAGTCGCTCACAAGGTCCAGGTGCCGACGCATGGCGCCCGGACCGGATGCGTTGACGATGATCGCCACGATCGCGACCGGGATCGCGACCACGACCGAGCCGACATCCGCGCCGTCGGCGATCGCGACGATCAGCGCGATGAGCGCCGGGACCTCCGCCACCACGATGCCGCGGAACGCGAGAGTCCCGGCCGGACTCCCGGAGCGCAGGCTCGGGGAACGGACGGACCGGGACGGCGCACGGCTCGTGGCCCACTGCGACCCGAACCACGACACCAGCCCGAGGACGGCGCCGAGCAGCAGGCCAGGGGCGCGCACCACGCCGCCGGGGACGAGGACGAGCACGCCGAGACCCAGGACCATCACGAGCCCACCGCAGAACCCGATCGTGATGAACGTGAACGTGCGGATGATCTGCTCGTCGGTCACCGGCGGCATCGCGGGGCGCTGATCGCTCATGGCCCGATCCAACCACCCCGGGTGCCCTCGGCGGGGCTCGAACCCGCACTGTGCCGGGTTTAAGCCGGCTGCCTCTGCCAGTTGGGCTACGAGGGCACGCGCGCCCGGAGCCGCCGCGCACGCACCCCGCGATCATGCCGCTCTTCGCCCTCGGGCGCGACCACGACAGCAGGATCCGCCGACCCGCACCGCACCGGGCTGTTTCTGCGCGTCCAGTGGTGCCATACGGATACGGGCACAGCCACCCAGGCAGTAGCGTGCATGGAGCAGACACCGCCGGGTGAGGAGCACTGACGATGGACGAGACGACCGGGGCGATCGAACGCGAGATGGCGATGCTCTTGCGCCTCGCGGACCGCAGCCGACGGACACCCGCGCTGGAGCCGACGCTCGAGCGATCCGCCTACCTGGTGCTGTCGGTTCTCGAGCAGCAGCAGGTCGCGAACATCAGCACGATCGCCGAGGTGCTGCGGCTCGACGCGTCGACCGTCACCCGGCAGGTCGTCGCGATGGAGTCGGCATCGCTCGTCGAGCGGCGGCGCGACCCCGCCGACGGCCGCGGCACGCTCGTCGTCGCGACCCCCCGCGGCATCGCCGAGCTTGCTGCCACCCGCGAGGTGCGGAGCGCGGTCTACGCCGATGTCCTCGCTGACTGGACCCCTGCAGATCGCGCAACGCTCGCCTCGCTGCTGCAGCGCCTCAACGGCGACCTCGACGCCTACGCGCACCGGCACTGAGCCCGATCACCGCGTCACCGCCGGGCGCCACCCCTGCCCAGCGGTCCGTCACGTCGTGCGCGTGCCGACGGACGACTGCGGCGTGCTCGGCACGGCGGCGTTGCGGAACGCGGCACGCGGGTCGTGGAGCGACCCGAGCGAGACCACCTCACGTCGCAGCAGCAGGGCCCAGGTCCACCCCGCCATGATCCGCACCTTCCGGTTCCAGGTCGGCATGGCGAACACGTGGTACGTACGGTGCAGCACCCAGGCGAGGGGCCCGCGGACCTTGATGCGGCCGAACATCTGCGCCACACCCTTGTACATGCCGAGCGACGCCACCGCACCGACGTTCTTGTGCTTGTACTCGGTCGGCTCTGCGCTGCGCAGGATCCGCGCCAGGTTGTCGCCGAGGTGGTTCGCCTCCCGGATGGCGTGCTGGGCGTTCGGGGGGCAGAACGTTCCCGGGTGGTAGAGATCAGGCACGGCCGCGCAGTCACCGGCGGCCCACGCGTCGGGAACGATCGTGCCGTCCTCGCGGACGATCTGGAGGGTCGCCAGGCAGGTCACCCGACCGAGCTTGTCGAGCGGGAGGTCCGAGTTCTGCAGGACTGGGTTGGCCTTGACGCCGGCGGTCCAGACGATCGTCTCCGAGTCGAACTCGACGCCGTTGGAGAGCACCACGTGGCCGTCCACGCACGAGGTGAGGAACGTCGAGAGGTGGATCTCGATGTCGCGCTTGCGGAGCTCGTCGAGCGTGTACCCCCCGAGCTCGGCGCTCACCTCCGGGAGGATCCGGGGTGACCCCTCGACGAGCACGAACCGGAGCTCGTCACGTCCGAGGCTGCCGTAGTACCGCATCGCCGACCGGGCCATGTCCTCGACCTCGGCGAGCGCCTCGACACCGGCGAACCCACCCCCGACGAACACGAACGTCAGCATCCGCCGGCGCAGCTCGGGGTCCCACGTCGAGGACGCGACGTCGATCCGGTTGAGGACGTGGTTGCGGACCGCGATGGCCTCCTCCACGTTCTTGAAGCCGATGCCCTGCTCGGCGAGGCCCGGGATCGGCAGGGTCCTGGCGACCGACCCGAGACCGACGATCAGGTGGTCGTAGGTGATCCAGTACGCCTCGCCCTCCTCCGGGACGATCTGGACCTGGCGGCTGGCGTGACGGATCTCGGAGACCTTGCCCTGCAGCACGTCGACGCCCTTGAGGGCTCGACGGTGCGGGGCGACGACGTTGCGCGGGTCGATCGACCCGGCGGCCGCCTCCGGCAGGAAGGGTGCGTAGGTCATGTACGGGCGGGGGTCGACGACGACGATCGCCGCCTCGCGACGTCCGAGACGTCGACGCAGCCGGCGGGCCGAGTACAGACCGACCGAACCACCACCGAGGACGACCACGCGGGGGACCTTGCGGGGACGCGGGGTCACGAGAGGAGCCGGTGCGCCTGAGGGCGTGGGGTCGGCGGCGACCCCGGAAGACGAGTTCTGGGGCATGTCTTGACGATAATGCAGGACTAAGGTCCCAGCATCATCGAGAGCGCGTGATGCTGGGCACAACGCCTGCCCGACCGTCGCTGACCAGCCGACCCGCCCGACCCCGCCGGCCCGGCAGCCGACCTCCCGTCAGTCGGCCACGCTCCAGGCGATCCCGTCGAGGATGTCGTGCTCCGACGTGACCACCGTCGACAGCTTGCCCCCCGCGATCCCGATGTCGGCACGCACCCGCGCCACGATGGCCGACCACACGAGCGCCCCCGCACCGATCACGTCGACGCGCCCCGGGTGCATGAACGGCAGTGCCGCGCGCTCGGCGCGGGTCCGGCGCAGCAGGTTCGCGCACGACGCCAGCACCTTGTCCACCGGGAGCACCGACCCGTCGATCCGCGCCGGGTCGTAGGCCTCGAGACCCAGCGCGTGCGCCGTCACGGTGGTGACGGTGCCCGCGAGCCCGACGAGGGTCGCCGCCCGGCCGAACGGGACCACTGCCGCCGCGCGGTCGAGCGCCGCGCTCACGTCCGCGGATGCCGCCGCGACCTCCGCGGCCGTCACCGGGTCGCTGCGCAGGTGACGCTCGGTCATCCGCACGCACCCGATGTCCATCGAGTAGGCCGCGACCGGGCTCGTGGTCCCCAGGACCATCTCCGTCGACCCGCCGCCGAGGTCGACCACGAGGAACGGGCCGCGGTGCTTGCCCGCGAGCGCACCGGTGGCGCCCCGGAACGACAGGCGGGCCTCCTCGTCGCCGGCGACGACCTCGGGCTCGACACCCAGTGCGGCGCGTACCCCGTCGACGAACTCGTCGCGGTTCTCCGCGTCACGCGACGCCGACGTCGCGACGAACCGGATCCGCTCCACCTCGAGATCGGCGCACGTCGTCGCGTACACCTGCGTCGCGGCCAGGGTCCGGGCCATCGCCTCGGGGGCGATCCGACCGGTCCGGTCCACCCCCTGCCCGAGCCGGACCACCTGCATCGTCCGGACGAGGTCGGTCATCGTGCCGCGTTCCGGGTCGACGTCCGCCACCAGCAGGCGGATCGAGTTGGTCCCGCAGTCGATGGCTGCCACACGCGTCATGGCGTCATCCTCCCATCGCCGCAGGTCGGCCCCCGAACGCCGGCCTGCGGGCGCCGTGCAGGGTCGCGCCTTTCAGCACGTGCAGCGGTCGGGACGCCAGGTGCCGCGGATCAGCGCGAGCGCCTCGTCCCCCAGCGGGTTGACCCCCGGCCCGGAGGCCAGCGCGTGGCCGACGAGCACGTGCAGGCACTTGACCCGCGTGGGCATGCCGCCCGCGGAGATCCCGTCGATCTCGTCGACGTGGCCGAGCTCCTCGCGATCGGCGAGGTAGGCCTCGTGCGCGCGACGGTGCGCGGCCGCCAGCTCGGCGTCCCGACCGAGCCGCTCCGTCATCTCCCGCATCAGCCCACCGGCCTCGAGGGTGCTCACCGCGCTGACCGCCGGCGGGCAGGTCAGGTAGTAGGTGGTCGGGAACGGCGTGCCGTCATCGAGACGCGGCGCCGTGCGCACCACGAGCGGTCGCCCGCAGACGCACCTCGCGGCGATCCCGACCACCCCGCGGGGCACCCGTCCGAGCTGCTCCCGCAGCACCTCGAGGTCACGGGGGACGACGTCCGCCCCGATGGCGTAGGGCGCAGGCACAGCAGTCACAGCACGTCCGTTCGACGTCGGCGCGGATCCGGTCAGGGGGCGCCTGTGGCGCCTGCCCCGGGGGTCGAGGGCGTGCCGTCGGTCGCCGGGGTGGACCCATTCTCCCCCGACGTCGTCGCCGCGGGCGCACCCTGGATCTGTCCGGCGGCCTGGATCGACCCCCACAGGTTCGCGTACCAGGGCGCCGTCGACCCGTCCGCGGCGGACGAGGCCCGGTCCGCCGCCCCGGTGCGGGTCGTGACGGCCGGCGCCGACTGCGGGTCGACGACCCGGTACGCGGTCTCCCCGGGAAGGACGTAGGCGAGGCGTTCCCGCGCCTGGGCGATCACGTACGCCTGGTCGTTCCAGCGGGCGAGCTGAGCCGTGAGCTCCTCGTTGTGCGCCTCGGCCGCGGCGACCTCACGGCGGAGCTGAGAGTTCTGGGCCTCCTGCGCCAGGTACGCGCGGAACGTCGGGAAGACCAGGATGAACGCGAGCGCGCACACCAGGCCGAGCACCAGGGCACGGACCGTCACCAGGTGCGGGAGGGTGGCGGTGCCGGGTCCTGCGTCGCGCGGTCCGGGGCGTCGGGTGGCGGCGTCGGCGGCGGCCGCCCGGGACGTGGACCGACCGGGCCGGCTGCTCGCCCCTCGCCCGCTCGGGCGCGGACCCGGCACCCGGCCGGACGTCCGAGGCCGCGGCGTGGGCGCCTGCGGGGTCGCACCCGTGCGCGGTGCGACGGGACGACGACCGAGGGGCATGCCTCGATTGTGCCCCGCGGTCGGCCGGGATCGGCGCAGCCGTGGCCGCGTCGACGTGTCCGGTGGCGGACGCACCGGAGGCCGGCGACCCCGACGGGTCACCGGCCTCCGCTGGACGAACGGAGAACGCGTCTCAGCCGCGCGTCCACCGCGGGAACGCGCTGCGGCCGGCGTAGCGGGCCGCGTCGTCGAGCTCCTCCTCGATCCGGAGCAGCTGGTTGTACTTGTTGATGCGCTCGCCACGGGCCGGCGCACCGGTCTTGATCTGGCCGCCGTTGATGGCCACGGACAGGTCCGCGATCGTCGTGTCCTCGGTCTCGCCGGAACGGTGCGACACCATCGCGGTGTAGCCGTTGCGCTGCGCGAGCGTCACGGCGTCGAGGGTCTCGGTCAGCGTGCCGATCTGGTTGAGCTTGACGAGCAGCGAGTTCGCCGCCTTGAGCTCGATGCCCTTGGCGAGGCGGATCGGGTTCGTGACGAACAGGTCGTCGCCGACGATCTGCACCTTGTCGCCCACCTCGGCGACAAGCTGCGACCAAGCGGCCCACTCGTCCTCGGACAGCGGGTCCTCGATCGAGACCAGCGGGTAGTCCGCGACGAGCTGCTTGTAGTACGCGATGATCTCGTCAGTGCCGGTCGCCTTGCCCTCGAACTGGTAGGCGCCGTCCTTGAAGAACTCGGTGGCCGCGACGTCCAGGGCCAGCCCGACGTCCTTGCCCGGGGTGAAGCCGGCCTTCTCGATCGCGACGAGGATGAGGTCCAGCGCGGCACGGTTGCTCGGCAGGTTCGGGGCGAAGCCGCCCTCGTCGCCGAGACCGGTCGAGAGGCCCTCGCTCTTGAGCACGGACTTGAGGGAGTGGTAGACCTCGGCGCCGGTGCGCAGGGCCTCGCGGAACGTCGTCGCACCGATCGGCGCGATCATGAACTCCTGGATGTCGACGTTCGAGTCGGCGTGCGACCCGCCGTTGAGGATGTTCATCATCGGGACGGGCAGGACGTGCGCGTTCGGGCCACCGACGTAGCGGAACAGCGGGAGGTCGGCCGAGTCGGCCGCAGCCTTGGCCACCGCGAGCGAGACCCCGAGGATCGCGTTCGCACCGAGCTTGCCCTTGTTCGGGGTGCCGTCGAGGTCGATCAGCGCCTGGTCCACCAGCCGCTGCTCGGTCGCCTCGAAGCCGATGAGCTCGGGGGCGATCTCGTCGATCACCGCGTTCACGGCGTCCTCGACGCCCTTGCCCAGGTAACGGGACTTGTCACCGTCACGACGCTCGACGGCCTCGAACGCGCCGGTGGAGGCGCCCGAGGGGACACCGGCACGGGCGATGGTGCCGTCGTCGAGTGCTACCTCGACCTCAACAGTGGGGTTGCCGCGCGAGTCAAGAATCTCGCGGGCGCCTACGGCCTCGATGCTGGCCACGGAAGCTCCTTCTGGCGATCGGGTGGGTATGCGGCTTCAGCGTAGTGCGCTTCACCGAGAAGGCCTACGGGACCTCGGTCCGTGAGCCCGCGGCCCGCGCTGTGCCTCGCGGGGAGCAGGCACGACGAGCCGTCCACGACCATTCACGACGGCCCACGACAGCCCACGACAGCCCACGACGCTGCCATCGATCCTGTCACCGGGCCCGATCATGCCGTGCCGGACCTCGAGCGCTCCGACCGTCGCGCCTCGCTCTCGAGACGACGCACGGTCTCGCGCAGGGCGGTCTCGGCATCCACGCCCGCCGCGTCGGCCTCGGCCACGAGGGTGAGCAACCGCTCGCCGATGCGGCGCGCGTCGTCGGCGTCGGCGTGGTCGGCACCGGCATGGTCCACCCCGGCGTCGTCGGCCGTCGTCCCGCTCGCCGGCCCGCCGACGATCGCGACGTTCCAGGCCGCGAGCACGTCGTCCAGCCCGGCTCGACGCGTGCGCGCCAGCACCTTCTGGCTCCGGGCCAACGCGCCCAGCGCCAGCGGGATCCCGTCGAGCACCGACTCGCGTCGCTTCTCCGCCTGCTTGAGCTGCTCCCACCGCACGTGCACCGCCTCGGCGTCCGGCGCCGCGTCCGAGCCGAACACGTGGGGGTGGCGGCGCACGAGCTTGGCGACGAGACCACGCGCGACGTCGTCCAGGTCGAACGGGTCGTCGGGATGCTCCTGCGCGACCCGGGCGTGGAACACCACCTGGAGCAGGAGGTCGCCGAGCTCCTCGCGCATCCCCGGCCGATCACCGGTCTCGATCGCCTCGGCGACCTCGTACGCCTCCTCGAGCGCGTACGGCACGAGGGAGGCGTGGGTCTGCGCGGCGTCCCACGGGCACCCACCCGGCGAGCGCAGACGGTCCATGACCGTCACGAGCTCCCGGAGCCCCTCCCCCGAGGACGCCGTCACCGTGCCGTCACTTCGTGCTGGTACCGGCAGCCGCGGGCTTCACGATCCAGTCGTAGGAGATCGGTGTGACCGTGCCCGTCGTCAGGTCGATGGTGCCGTAGCGCGGGCTGACCTCGGCATGCAGCGCGGTCAGCCTGTCGTTGACCTCCTTGACGAGCGTGGCCGCGTTCGAGGCGCCCTCGATCGCCTTCTGCGCCAGGGAGAACCGGATCACCTCGATCGCGGGCGCACCGAACGTCGGCGTCGTCGTCGCACCCGCGCTCTTGGCCGCCTTGTCGAGCAGGTCGATCGCCTGCTGGTCCGAGACCGCGAGCCCCGCGTCCTTCGCGACCGACTCGATCGTCGGCGCACCGATCAGGAGCATGAGCACCGTGCTCTGGTCGACCGACTGGAAGTACGGCTGGAGCTCCGCCGTGGCCTGCTGCACGTCGGCGACGCTGATCGCGCGCCCCTCGACGACGGCGGCGGCGCCCGGCTGCCCGGTGCACCCCGCGAGCAGGGTCGCGACGAGGACCGCCACCCCGGCGGTCGCCGTCACCGTGCGGCGGCGACGCCTCGCTGCGGGACGGGTCGGCGGCACGGGCACGACGCCGGCCGGAGCAGAGGGTGCTGACACAGTTTCTCTCCCGATGCTGGTGGACGACCTGCGGGCGACGGCATGCACTCACCGTCGAGTCGGGTGCCATGGTAGGCCCCACCCCTGGGGACGGCGACGACCCCGACCACGCGCGTCCGCCGGTCCTCACCCGACGCCGGACCCTGCCGATCGGCTCGGGACGTCCGGCCGGGCGCTTCGCACCAGGTTCCGGCCGTCGCGCTTCGCCAGGTACAGCGCCCGGTCGGACACCTCGAGAAGGTCGGTGACCGTGAGCCCGTCGACAGGGAACGTGGCGACCCCGACGCTGACGGTGCACTGGTGCGCATCGTGCCCGACCTCGAAGGGCGTCACCTCGCACCGGTCACGCACACGGTCCGCCACCGCGATCGCCTCCGTGACGTCCGCACCCGGCAGGACCACCACGAACTCCTCACCACCCCAGCGCGAGACGAGGGCGTTCGGCGGAACGGCGGCCGTGAGCCTGTGCGCCATCGCGACCAGGACTCCGTCCCCGACCTGGTGGCCGTACCGGTCGTTGATGCGCTTGAACCGGTCGATGTCCACCATCAGGACGCTCACGGGGGTGACCTGACCCGAGCGGGTCAGCATCGGTCCGATGTGCTCCATCACGTAGCGCCGGTTGTGGAGCTCGGTGAGCGGGTCGCGGTTCGCCTGCTCCGCGAGGTCGCGCCGGAGCAGCTCGATCGTCCGGAGCTGATCGGCGAGCTGACGATGCTGGGCGTTGACGTCGCTGACGTCGCGGGCGACGAGCACCGTGCCCAACGGTCGACCGAACCCGTCCCGGAGGACCGACCGGCGCACGGCGAGCTCGATCCGGCGTCCGTCGACCTCCTGCGTCACCAAGGTGTCGGTCGGGTCGTCGCTCGCGCTCGCCTCGTCGACCTCTCCCCACCCTGCGAGCAGCTCCTGCACGGGAAGACCGACCAGCTGCGGCGGCAGGTCGGGAGCCGTGGTCCGCAGGAGCTGCTCCGCCGCCGGGTTGAGGTCGATGACGCGCCCGTCGGGGCTCAGCGCGAGAACGGCGTCCGCGATCGTGGCGAACAGGACGTCCCGTGCCACCGGTGCGAGCTCGAGCACGTCCAGCCGCACGATCGCGTGTGCGACGACGACCGCCGTGACCGCGAAGCCGAGCGGCGTCGGGTCACCGAACTCCCCCGTCACGCCGAGCAGGTTGAGGACGCACAACGCCGCCGGCACCAGGGCACCGACGATCAGGCTCGACCGTTGGCCGCGGAACAGCGCCGGCGACCGCCGCCACCCCCGCGCGATCAGAACGATGCCGACGACGACCAGCACGTAGCTGTAGGCGCTGTGCACCCAGAAGAGGGGCGCGTGCTGCCAGGAGTTCGGGTCGACCAGTGTCGCCGCACCCGTCCCGCGGTAGAACGCGAGGTGCCACGGGTTCGTCGCGGCGACCACCGTCACCAGGACGGGCTCCACGGCGAGACCGACGAGCAGCCCCCGGCTCGGGCGCCATCCCGAGCCGTTCATGCTCAGTCCGAGGCACACGAAGGCCGCGACCATCGTCCCGATCGCGGGGAACGTCGTCAGCGCCGCGATCCCGGGCACGGGATCGTCCGGTCGCGCGACGATCACGGCGTCAGCGAGCGACCACCACGCCGCGGCGAGGAGAACCACGCCCATCGACGAGGCCATGGCGACGCGCGCCGACCGACGGTGCCACACGACGGCGGCGACGGCGCACAGGATCGCCGCGGCGACGACGTACGCCGCCACGTGCACGACGGAACCCATACCGGCCTCCCGGGACAGGGTGGCACCGGTCCGCGCGGCCGCCGGTGTCCCCTCTTCCCCCTATCGGCATCGCACGCCGAGAATCGAGCCCGACCGGGGTGAAGATCGCCGTGTCGGCCGGCCCCGCGCGCCCGAGGTCAGGGACGTGCGCCGACCTCGGCCGCCGCCGCCACGCTGCCACGGATCACGGCGTCGACGAGCGTCTGGGCCCAGGCCAGGATCGCCTCGCCGTGCAGTGGCGTACCGCCGACCCGGGCCGTCGTCGGGAACGGCACCAGGATCGTCCGGATCGCCGGCTTGAGCACCGTGCCCGGGTAGAGCCTCTTGAGCCTGAGCTGGGCCGACTCGGGGAGGTCGACCGGAGCGAACCGGACGTACCGGCCCTGGGCCGTGACGTCGGCCAGCCCGACCTCGCGGACGGTGTTGCGGAACGCCGCCACGTCGAACAGCTGCGCCACCGCGGTGGGGATCGGCCCGTAGCGGTCGACGAGCTCGGCCCTGACCTCGTCCAACGCCGCCGCGTCCGCCGCCGCCGCGATCTTGCGGTACGCCTCGAGGCGCAGACGCTCGTGCGCGATGTAGTCGTGCGGGAGGTGGGCGTCGACGGGCAGCTCGATCGTGACCTCGGGCACCTCCTCCGGCTCGTCGCCACGGAAGTGCGTCACGGCCTCGCCGACCATCCGGATGTACAGGTCGAACCCGACCCCGGCGATGTGCCCCGACTGCTCGCCGCCCAGGAGGTTGCCCGCACCGCGGATCTCCAGGTCCTTCATGGCGATCTGGATCCCGGCACCGAGGTCGGTGTGGGCCGCCATCGTCGCGAGACGGTCGTGCGCGGTCTCCGTCAACGGGCGCTCCGGCGGGTAGAGGAAGTACGCGTAGGCCCGCTCACGCCCGCGGCCGACCCGTCCCCGCAGCTGGTGGAGCTGGGACAGCCCGAGCAGGTCGGCACGCTCGAGGATCAGCGTGTTGGCGTTCGAGATGTCGAGGCCGGTCTCGATGATCGTCGTGCAGACCAGGACGTCGAACTTCTTCTCCCAGAAGTCGACGATCACGCGTTCGAGCTGGTGCTCTCCCATCTTCCCGTGCGCCACCGCGATCCGGGCCTCCGGGACGAGCTCCTTCAGACGCGCTGCCGCCCGCTCGATCGAGTCGACCTTGTTGTGCACGTAGAAGACCTGGCCCTCGCGCAGCAGCTCACGCCGGACGGCAGCCGTGATCTGCTTCTCGTCGTACGCCCCGACGAAGGTCAGCACGGGGTGACGCTCCTCGGGCGGGGTGGCGAGGGTCGACATCTCCCGGATCCCCGTCACCGCCATCTCGAGGGTGCGCGGGATCGGCGTCGCGCTCATCGCCAGGACGTCCACGTTGGTGCGCAGCTGCTTGAGCGTCTCCTTGTGCTCGACGCCGAAGCGCTGCTCCTCGTCGACGACCACCAGCCCGAGGTCCTTGAAGCGCACCTCCCCGGTGATCAGCCGATGGGTCCCGATGACGACGTCGACGGTGCCGTCGGCGAGGCCGTCGACCACCTCCTTGCTCTCCGCCGCGCTCTGGAACCGCGAGAGCGCCTTGACCGTCACCGGGTAGGGCGCGTACCGCTCCGCGAACGTGTCGAGGTGCTGCTGGACGAGCAGCGTCGTCGGGACGAGGACGGCGACCTGCTTGCCGTCCTGGACCGCCTTGAACGCCGCGCGGATCGCGATCTCCGTCTTGCCGTAGCCGACGTCGCCGCACACCAGCCGATCCATCGGCACGGGCTTCTCCATGTCGGCCTTGACCTCGTCGATCGTGGAGAGCTGGTCGGGGGTCTCGATGTACGCGAACGCGTCCTCGAGCTCGCGCTGCCACGGGGTGTCCGGGCTGAACGCGTGCCCGGACGTCGCCATCCGCGCGGAGTACAGCCGGATCAGCTCACCGGCGATCTCCTTGACCGCCTTGCGGGCCCGACCCTTCGTCTTGGCCCAGTCCGACCCGCCCATCTTGTTCAGCGCCGGCGACTCGCCACCGACGTACTTGGTCACCTGGTCGAGCTGGTCCGTCGGGACGTACAGCCGGTCGCCCGGCTGCCCGCGCTTCGAGGACGCGTACTCGATCACGAGGTACTCGCGCGTGGCCGCCGCCGCACCCGTGCCGAGGGTTCGCTGGACGAGCTCGACGAACCGTCCGACGCCGTGCTGCTCGTGGACCACGTGGTCGCCCGGCCGGAGCGAGAGCGGGTCGACCGTGTTGCGTCGGCGCGAGGGCATCTTGCGCATGTCGCGTGTCGACGACCCGGCGCGTCCGGTGAGGTCCTGCTCGGAGAACACCGCGAGCCGCAGCTCGGTGGCGACGAAGCCGGGGCCTGCGCTCGCCGGGACCACGAGGACGATGCCCTCCTCGGGCTCGTCGTGGATCGCCGAGACGAGTCGCGCCGGGACGTCGGCGGCAGAGAGCTGCTCGACCATCCGTTGCGCGGGCCCGTGCCCCTCGGTCGTGAGCACCAGCCGCCATCCGGCGCGCTGCAGGGTGCGGAGGTCGTCGATCGCCCGGCCGACGTCCCCGCGGTAGCCCTCGACGTCGCGCGCGGCGATCGTCAGGCTCTGGTCCACCTCGTCGAGAGCCACCGGGTCGACCAGCACGGCGTCGGCTCCCGGGCCACCGCCGGCGTCCGCCGTCGAGGCGCCGAGCCCGAACGGAGCGAGGGTCCACCAGCCCAGCCCTCGGGCCGCCGCACTGTCACGCACCTGGGCGAACGTCAGGAACGACGCCGCACTGAGGTCGAGCGGCGTCGCCGCGCCGGCGGCGGCGGACGTCCACGCCGCCGCGAGGAACTCCTCGGTCGTCGCGACGAGGTCGTGCGCCCGACGCCGGACCCGCTCGGGGTCGCACACGACCAGGAGCGCATCCGCCGGGACGAGGTCGACCACCGGCACCATCGAGTCCACGAGCGCAGGCGCGAGCGACTCCATCCCCTCGACAGCGATACCCGCACCGAGCTTCTCCAGCATCTCGGCGGCACCGGGCAGCCGGTCGACGAGGGCGGCCGCACGGTCACGGACGTCGTCGGTCAGCAGGATCTCGCGGCACGGCGGCGCCCACAGCCCGTGCGTGGCGACCTCGAGGCTGCGCTGGTCGGCGACCGCGAACCAGCGGATCTCCTCGACCGTCTCGCCCCAGAACTCGATGCGCAGCGGGTGGTCCTCTGTCGGCGGGAACACGTCGAGGATCCCGCCGCGGACCGCGAACTCGCCCCGGCGCTCCACCATGTCCACACGCGCGTACGCCGCGGCGACGAGGCGGTCCGCGACCTCGGCCAGGTCGGCGTCGTCACCGACCGCGAGCTGCACCGGCTCGAGCTCGCCCAGACCGTTCACGACCGGCTGCAGGAGGGCGCGGACCGGCACGACGAGCACCCGGATCTCCCCGGTCGGACCACCGTCCGCCGTCGGGTGCGCGAGCCGGCGGAACACCGCGAGCCGACGCGCCACGGTGTCGCTGCGAGGCGAGAGCCGCTCGTGCGGGAGCGTCTCCCACGACGGGAGCACGGCGACCGCGTCCGCCGGCAGGTAGCACCGGAGCGACTCGGCGAGCTCGTCGGCATCGCGGCCGGTGGCCGTCACCACGACGAGCGGTCGCCCGGCGTCGGCAGCGGATGCCGGTCCGGCCCCTGCGGCCACGGGTGCACGGACACCGGCGAGAGCGGCGAGCAGCGGCGCCTGGACACCGCGCGGACCGACGACGTCCACCGCGCCGCGCGTGCGCACCTGCTCGACCGCGAGCGCGGCGCCCGGGTCCACGAGCAGGGCGGGGAGGAGGCCTGAGAGATCCATGATGTCCTTCGAGAGCACGGCGACGGCAGCACGACCACCTCGGATCCGTCCGGAGCCGAGGTGCGCACGTCAGTCTACGAGCGCTCCCGCGAGGGGTCCGGGCCAGGTCGCGTGGTGCCCGACGATCACGCCGGACCGAACAGGAGGATCCAGTCCGCCGCGCCTGCCGCGTTCGTGCCGGGGGTCGTGAACCTGTCGGAGATCGCGGCCTCGCGCCGGCTGCCCGTCGTCGGATCGACCCACCACGCGGACACGGACGCGGCGAGCCGCGACCTGTCGATCCCGATCGTCCGGGCCGTCGGGACGTAGACGACCGCGAGCGTCCCGTCCGGCGAGATCGCCGCCGTCGCACGATCCGACTCCAGCACGTCCGCGAAGCCGCCGTTCTCCGTCCCGGTCGTCACGTCGGCGCCTCGCCCGGAGACGAGGAACGCGCCACGGGCGTCCGGCACGAGGCGCCACCACTCGATGCTGTCGAACAGGTCGAACTCGACCTGCATCTCCTTGACCGCCGTCGTGTCGCGGGCACGCTGCCACCCGTCCGCGAACTGCCACACCTGCCGATTGCCGTAGGTGGCGCCCACACCCCCGGACGTCAGCGTCCACAAGGTCTGACGACGAAGCGTCGCGTTCGTGGTCGGCGGCCCGCCTTCGTTGTTCTCGCCCTCGAAGTTCGCCTCGATGAGGATCGTCGGACCGGCGTCCCGCGCGTAGGCCGTGAGCACCTCGGCGTACGTCGGGCGATAGGTGTAGACAGCCTCGAGATCGACGATGTCGCGGAGGCCGGGGCTGTCGGAGGACGTCGACGGGGTGCCCAGCTGCACCGTCACGGGGTGCGTGTCGCCGCCGTTGCGAAGCCCCTCGACGAAGGCACGCATCATCGGGTCGTACGTCGTCCAGTACTCGCGGTAGTAGTCCACCCCGAGGAGCCACACGATCCCCGGGACACCGCGGTATCGCGCCGCCAGCGCCGCTCCGAACGAGCGTGCCAGACGTGCGTCGTAGGCGTACCCGTTCTCCTTGAACCCGACGTCCGCTCCCCGGGAGCGATGAAGACGGTGATCCCGAGCGAACGGGCCGTGGCGAGGATCGAGTCGAACCTGGCCCAGTACGCCGGGTCGAGCCGATCCACGGAGCCGTCGAAGGGTTGGAGTCCGTCCTGGGTGAACCGGGAGTCGCCGGGCTTCCCGATCCAGGGGAAGGGACTGACGAGGACGGCGTTGAAGCCCTGGCTCGCACGGAGCCGGAGGTGCTCGACGGTCTCGTCCACGCTCAGCGACTTGGTCACCGCCCAGATCGTCTCGGCGTGGAGGAGGATCGGAGCTCCACGCTGGTCGACGAGGTATCGCCTGTCCCCGCTCACTCCCGCGACGACCGGTGGATCCTGTCTCGCAGCGGGTGCGGGCGTCTGCGTCTCGACCGAAGGCGAAGGCGACGGCGAGAGCGAAGGTGACGGCGCGTCGGTGCCCAGGCCGGCACCCGTGCTGGCGGTTGCGACCGGGCTCGTTCCCGTGGCTGTCGGGTCGGGGCCTGCGGTGCAGCCTGCGAGGGCCATCAGCGTCGCCGACAGCCCGGCGAGGGCCCACCGTGCTCGGCGCGCCGAGCACGATCGCGCCCTCACGATGCCTCCCCGGTGCGCCGTCTGAGCTCCCGTCGAGCCCGTTCGGCCACGGTGAGACCGACGGCGGCAGGGAGGTTGACGGCGACCAGGACCCGCCCGACCTTCGCGCGGTCCGGGTAGAGCGTCGCCGCATGGGGGTACCGGGTCGGGTTGACGCACGAGTCGAAGAGCCGGAGCTCCTGGGTCCGGAACCACGCGATCTCGGCCAGGCGACCGATCGTCCCCGGACCGAACCGCGCGTAGCGCTCGTCGTACACGTCACGCATCCCGAACCACTGGTCGCCCGACCTCATGTCGACCGACATGAAGACGCGATTCCCGCCGGCCTGCAGCTCTCCCACATGCAGCCGACCCTCGGAACGCAGCCTCGACGTCACGTCGTGGAACCACCGCTCCCCGCCCCTGACCGCGACCACGCCTTCGCCTCCCTCGCCCGGGTCACCCTTCCAGCCCTCTGCCTCGAGCCGGACGAAGTCGTCGACCGCCGTGAGATCACCGGTCCGATCCACCCAGGTCAGAGGCCCGAGCTCGGACCGGATCGCCCTCATCGACCGGGCGACGGACTTCCGCCGCGACGTCGACAGGTGGCTGAGGGCGTCGGTGCCGACGCCGACAGCACCCTGCGCGACGCCACCAGTGTCGCGCAGGACCGGGCGCACGGCGCCGCGGGCGGACTCGCTGCGCACCATGAGTCGGCGTCCTCTCGCGGAGGCAACCCGTTCGATCGCGCCCCACACGGGCCCCTCGAGTCGGATCACCCCGAACTCGACCACGACGGGCCGTCCGTGCACGGACCGGCCGAGCTCTCGGAGGAGCACGTCCCCGGCCGCCTCGAGGTCACCCGGCGCGAGGAGGGGCAGGTGGAGGTCGGCGACGGTCGCCCCGAGCGGTGCCGACGTGCTGCGCACGACGACCGGCAGATGCCTCACGTTCCGTCGCTCCACGAACGGGAGGACCGCACGGAGCTCTCCGGCGTCCGAGACCATGGCCACCAGGGGATCGGTGTCCGGGCGCAACCACCGGTGGGCGCTGAGCAGGAAGTCGACGTCGAAGTAGGGGTTGGGTTCCACGGCGCGCCGCGAGAGATCACGCCAGGCTTCGATCTCGGACGGACCGAGCGTGGACAACGCTTGCGTCACGGACCTCACCAGTCCTCCTCGCCAGTCGCTACGGCTGACCGTCGCACCCGCCCCACGCGCGTCGACCGTGACACCTCGAGAACAGGAGTCGCTGCGCCACGAACCACCAGCGTACGACGGGCGGCGAATCGGCCGATCGGCCCACGCGACGGGCCCTATCCTGATGCTGTCCGAGGGACCGGCGGCTCCGGATGCGATCCGCCGTCAAGGAGGCCTGACCATGGCACGCGTGATCGTCGTCGGAACAGGGATCGTCGGTCTGGCCGTCGCCGCCCGGCTCGCCGAGCGAGGCGACGAGGTCGTCGTGCTGGAGAAGGAGGCGTCTTTCGCCCTGCACCAGACGGGTCGCAACTCCGGAGTCATCCATTCGGGGCTCTACTACGCGCCGGGCAGCCTGAAGGCCACCCTCGCGGCGGCCGGGGCGCGTTCCATGGTCGCGTTCGCACGCGAGCACGGAGTCGCCGTGTCGGTCTGCGGCAAGCTCGTGGTCGCGACGAACCCCGGGCAGCTGCCCGGTCTGCATGCCCTGGCAGCACGGGCCACGGCCAACGACGTCCCGGCCCGCCTTGTCGATCCGGACGAGGCGCACGAGTACGAACCGCACGTCCGGTGCGTCGGTGCGCTCCGCGTCGAGAGCACGGGGAGCGTCGACTACACCGGGGTGTGTCGGGCGCTGGCGGCGACCGTGACGGACCACGGCGGGGAGATCCGCTTCACGGAGCAGTACGTCGGCGCCCGGACCGACGGTGCGGGTGTCGTCGTCCGCACGTCACGTGACACCCACCGGGCGGACTCCCTCGTCGCCTGTGCGGGGCTGCACGCCGATCGCGTCGCCCTTGCCGCGGGTGTCGACCCGGGCGCGCGGATCGTGCCGTTCCGCGGAGAGTACTTCGAGCTGACCCCAGAGGCCTCGACCCTCGTGAACGGCCTGGTCTACCCCGTCCCGGACCCGCGGTTCCCGTTCCTCGGCGTGCATCTGACCCGCATGATCACTGGCGGTGTGCACGCCGGACCCAACGCGGTGCTCGCTCTCGCCCGAGAGGGCTACACGTGGCGTGACGTCGACGTCCGCGACGTCGGGAACGCGCTCTCGTGGCCAGGACTGTGGCGCATGGGGGCACGCAACGTCGTACCTGGGGCGCGTGAGGTGCTCCGCTCACTGTCACGCCGCCGGTTCGCGGCGAGCCTTGCGGACCTCGTGCCGGGGATCACGGCGGCGGACCTGGTCCCCGCCCCGGCGGGCGTTCGCGCCCAGGCGCTCGCCCGCGACGGCAGCCTGGTCGACGACTTCCTGCTCCGTAGCGCCCCGCGCCAGGTCCATGTGATCAACGCCCCGTCGCCGGCGGCAACCGCGAGCCTGGAGATCGCCCAGCGGGTGGTGCGCGAGCTGGACGCCGTCAACGCATAGGCGGAACATGCGGGGGGACCGTCCGGCGGTCGGTGGTCGAGACCGGCGTCGTGCCCTACTGTGGCTACCTCCTTGCCGCGTCCTGCGCTCGGCCAAGGACTCCTGCCGACCGGCGAGACCGGCGGCACGGGGCGTCGCGACCGAGGGGGGCAGGTGCGAGTCATCCCGAGGCGGACCTGCCCGCAGCGCGACCCGGTGACGATGCTCACCGCGTGCCTGACGCTCCTCAGCCTGCTGGCGGTTCTGTACACCTGGTGGGTCCGGACGCCGTCCGGCCAGCATCTCGACAGCATGCTCTTCGCGCGGGCGCAGACCTTCAACGTGGTGCTCGCTCCTCCTGCCGCGCTGCTGAGGCAGGGGCTCCTGCCTCTCGGGGCGATCACCGTGGGTCTCCTCACGATCGCCGCCACGCGTCGCCGCGCCTGGTGCGAGACCGCGTCCGCCGCGGCCGTCATCGCCGTCTCCATCGGGATGTCCGCGATGCTCAAGACGACGCTGGGCCGCCCGTTCTTCGGCGACGACGGCTATCGGCAGAACACCTTCCCGTCCGGTCACGTCACGGTCGTCGCAGCGCTCGCCGTCGGCGCCGTCCTCCTGTGGCCCAGCCCGCGCCCTCCCCTCGTCCCGGTCACGGCCGCCGGGGCCTCCGTGCTCGCCGCCGTCGCGTCGGTGGTCGGGTTCGCCCACCGGCCCAGCGACGTCGTCGGCTCGATCCTCACCGTCCTCCTCGTGACAGCAGCCGTCCTCTGGCTCAGCGGGATCGGCGGCCCCGCACTGTCGAGGAGTCAGGGCGGCGACCGTCGCCCCGACGACGGCGCACTACCCGCGCCCGGCGCGCGTCAACCACCCGCGAGCGTGCGGTCGTAGATCGCGACGTACTCGTCCACGACGCGACGCCAGGAGAAGTCGGGGACACGAGCGTGCCCGGCTGCCCCAAGCGCGGCCCGTTGCGCCGGGTTGGCCGCGAGCCTCTCGAGCGTGGCCGCGAGGGCACGGACGTCGACCGGGTCCACGAGGAGTCCGTCGACGCCGTCGGTGACGAACTCGGGCGGGCCGCCGCGTGTGGTGGCCACGACGGGGATCGCGGCCCGCCAGCCCTCGAGCACGGTGATGCCGAACGCCTCGGCGCGACTCGGCACGACGAGCGCCTCGGCGTGCGACATCACGTGAGCGACCTCGCCGCGCGTGAGCATGCCCGGGAACACCACCGTGCCCGAGATGCCGAGGGCCTCGGCGAAGGCGCGCAGCGGCGCCAGGTCAGGTCCGTCGCCCGCGATCACCAGGTGGAGATCCTCCGGGAGCCGGGCCAGGGCCACGGCCTCGAGGAGCAGGTCGAACCCCTTGGTCCGCACCGCCCGGCCGACCGCCAGCAGGTATCTGTCCGGTAGCGCCCATCCCGTCGGTCGCGACGCGGCGACGCCGAGGTCGATGCCGTTCGGGACCACTCGTCCACGACCTGTCGCGAGACCGAAACGCCCCTCCAGGTCGTCGAGGGTCGCCTGCGAGCACCCGGTCACGGCGTCCGCGGTGGTCATCGCACGACGAAGTGCGGCGCGTGCGAGCCCCGAGACGTCGAACACGCCGTGCGCGTCGCCCGTCGTCTCCCCGTGCGACGTGACGACCAGCGGCGTCCGGGTCATGTCCGCCAGCGCACCGGCCCAGACACCGTTCGGGCCGAAGCAGTGCACGTGCAGCAGCGCGGGACGATCGCCCACGTAGGCCCGCCGCCACGCGACCGCGGCTGCTGGCGCTCGGTACGCGAACGACGCGAGCGCAGCCGCCTTGCGCGCAGGCAGCGGGCACGGCAGGTAGCGCACGGGCACACCGCCGACCTCGGCGACCGTCCCCTCGTCCCCCTGGTCGACGCTCCACACCACGGGCCGGTGCCCGCGCCGGTGCAGCTCGAGAGCGACGTGCAGCACGTGCTCCTCGACCCCGCCGACGCGCGGCACGAACGAGCTCACCACGAGCGCGATCGTGCGCGGTGCCATCGCGTGCCCTTCGTCCGGACGTGCGAGTCACGCTAGCAGCGCGCCATCCGCCGCTAGGCTCGGGATTCCCCATCCGCTGCACCGGAGGGCCACGCATGCCTCGCCTGACGATCGCCACCAACGCCGTCCCCGTGCCCATGGGCCAGCAGGTGTACGAGGAAGAGGTCGCGTCACGCGCACCCGCCGAGCTCGGCCCGACCTGGCAGGTGCGCCGCAGCGTGGTGCGCACGCTGCGCTCGCCGCTCGCCGGAACGGTCCGTGTTCCCTCCTACGTCCTGGCGAACGCCTCGGCACGCACCAGGCGCGCCGTCGGGGCGCTGCTGTACCCGCGCGCCGACGTGGTCCACCGCATGGGGCTCTCGCTGCCGCCCGCACCCGGACCCGAGGTCCTCACGATCCACGACACGGTCGCGTGGCGGTTCCCCGACGAGACCAGACCCGAGCCGCACGCGGCCGCCGAGGCGCGCCGCGCGGCGGCCGTCGTGTGCCCCTCGGCGTTCGCTGCCCACGACGTCGCCGAGAGGCTCGGCATCCCCCTCCCTCACGCGATCTCCAACGGCGTGGACCCGAGGTTCGCCCGTGCGGAGCCCCTGGGACCCGACGTGCTCGCCTCGCTCGGTGTCTCGGGCCGTTATGTCCTGCACGCCGGCGGGTCCTCGCTGCGCAAGAACCTCGAGGGTCTCGCCGGTGCATGGCAGCTCGTCCAGGGTGCGCTGCCCGACGTCACGCTCGTCCTCGTCGGTCCCCCGAGCGCACGACGCGACGCCCTGTTCGGTCCGCTCGCCCGCGCGCTGCCGATCGGTCGGGTTTCCTCGAGCATCCTTCCGGGCCTCGTCGCGGGTGCCGAGGCGGTCGTGGTCCCGTCGCTCTACGAAGGGTTCGGGCTGCCGGCCCTCGAGGCCATGGCCGCCGGCGTCCCCGTCGTCGCCGCCGACCGCTCTGCGCTGCCCGAGGTGTGCGGTGACGCCGGGATCCTGGTCGAGCCCGACCCGGACGGGATCGCCGACGGACTGGTCTGGGCGATCTCGGGCGATCCGACGATCGAGGCCATGGTGGCCCGGGGACGACTCCGCGCGGCGGACTTCACCTGGGAGCGCAGCGCAGCGGCGCACGCCGCCATCTGGCGATCGCTCGTCTCCTGAGCCGCCGGGCACTCGGGCCACCTGGGCAAAACGGGTGAATTCGTCCGGATCCGGGTCGGCGCGAGCCGGTCTCGGGCTAGCCTGAGGTCGCGACCGTTGCCGTCGAAGGCGTCGGTCGCGTCCATCCTCTGGGGGTCGCATGTCGGAGTCCGCGCCATCGGCCGTCTCGCTGCGCGGGGTGTCGAAGTCGTACAGGATCTATCACCGCGCCAACCGTCCGACGACCCTCTCGGAGGCGGTCGTCCAACGCGTCCGGCACCCGCTCACCCGCAACACCTACGAGAACTTCGAGGCGCTGCACGACCTGAGCCTGGAGATCCCGTGGGGTGAGGCCGTGGGCATCGTCGGTCGGAACGGCGCGGGCAAGAGCACCTTGCTCAAGCTGCTCACCCGGATCACCGCACCGACCGCCGGGCGCATCGAGCTCTCCGGACGGATCGGCAGCCTGCTCGAGGTCGGCACCGGGTTCCACGGCGAGCTGACCGGACGGGAGAACGTCTACCTCAACGGCACGTTGCTGGGCATGCGACGCAAGGAGATCCAGCGCCGCTTCGACGAGATCGTGGACTTCTCCGGCGTCGAGAAGTTCCTCGACACCCAGGTCAAGCGCTACTCCTCCGGGATGTACGTCCGGCTCGCCTTCGCGGTGGCGGCACACCTGGAGACGGAGATCCTCGCGATCGACGAGGTGCTCGCCGTCGGTGACGCCGAGTTCCAGCGCAAGTCCCTGGCGAAGATGCGTGACGTCGCCCGGGACGGACGCACGGTGCTCTACGTCTCGCACCAGGTGCAGACGGTCACCAGCCTGTGCACGTCCGCGATGTTCCTCGACCGTGGACGCCTGGTCTTCCACGGCAGTGTCGACGACGCCCTCGCCCGGTACCGCGAGAGCTTCCTCGACTTCTCCACCGAGCAGATCGACGCCGCGCGTCGGCCCGGCACCGGTGAGCTGCGCTTCGTCGACGCGAAGGTCGCCGACCAGGTGCTCGAACCCACCCAGGACAAGATCGTCGAGTTCGCCGTCGCCGCCAACCGCGACATGGTGGGCAGCTACTACGTCTCCTGCCACGTCAACGACGCGAACGGTGTCGTGATCGCCCAGTGCGACTCCCGCCTCGTCGGCCTGTGGCTCGACCCGGCACACGAGCAGCGCGCGGCCATGACGATCAAGGACCTCTGGCTGCGCCCCGGGCGGTACACGGTCGATCTCTTCCTGTGCAAGACGGGTGTGCTCGACGCATGGGAGGGTGCCTGCAGCTTCGAGGTCCTGCCGTCGACGCCGTACCCGGAGATCACCCCGGACGAGGCGTTCACGCAGGGCGTCGTGCTGGCCGACTTCACCTACGAGAAGTGGTGACCGCCGTGGCCCGCACCGTGATCACTCCCCCTGGCCGCCTGAACCTCCCCGCGTGGCGCGAGCTGTGGGCGGCACGCGAGGTCATGTTCCGCTTCGCGCAACGCGACATCGTGCTGCGATACCGCCAGACGGCCGTCGGCGTCGCGTGGGTGCTCATCCAGCCGCTCGTGTCGGCGGGGATCTTCTCCCTGATCTTCGGGCAGGTCGCCAAGCTGCCCTCCGAGGGTGTGCCGTACTTCATCTTCGCGTTCGTCGGGATGCTCGGCTGGAACATCTTCAGCGGCATCGCCGAGCGTGCGGCACCGTCTCTCGTCGCAAACCAGGCCCTCGTGTCGAAGGTGTTCTTCCCCCGGATGCTCATCCCGCTCTCCGCGGGTCTCTCGGTCCTCCTGGACTTCCTCGTGGCGCTCGCGCTCCTTGCCTTCCTCCTCCCCGGTGCCGGCATCACCATCGGCTGGCAGATCCTGCTGCTGCCGGTGTGGGTCTTCCTGATCGCGCTCCTGGGCAGCGGGGTCGGGCTCGCCGCCTCGGCGATCATGGTGCGCTACCGGGACGTCGGCTACGCGCTGCCCTGGGTGCTCAACGTGCTGCTGTACGCCAGCCCGGTCGCCTACGCGGTCTCGGCGATGCCCGAGCAGCTGCGCTGGTTCGTCACGGGCAACCCGATGACCTGGCTGCTCGCCGAGCTCCGCTGGAGCCTGCTGGGTCTCGGCGCCCCGACCGCGGGTCAGATCGTCGCCTCCGTCCTGGTCTCGCTCCTGGTGTTCCTCGGCGGGACGCTCGTCTTCCAGAAGATGGAGCGTGGCTTCGCGGACGTGATCTAGCGGAACGAGAGGGCAGCCGGTGGGCGACGAGAGTGAGGAGACACAGACGATGCGGGTGCACGCCTACGTCCTCGCGGCCGACCCGCACTTCCTGCGGGAGAGCATCGCGGCCTACTACGACCGGGTCGAACGGATCGTCGTGTCCTACGACCGGTCGGCACGCTCCTGGACCGGCACACCTCTTCCCGTCGACGAATGCCTTGCCGTGATCCGCGACCTCGACGCGGCAGGCAAGTGCGTGCTGGCACCGGGTGACTACGCACGGACCGACGTCGACCCGTTGGAGAACGACACCTATCAGCGACAGCACGCCCTCGACGAGGCCGGCGACGGCGCCGACTGGGTGCTGCAGCTCGACACCGACGAGGTCCTCGGCTCCTTGCCGACGTTCGTCGGCGCGCTCGAACGTGCCGACGCTGTCGGCGCCGCTGGGCTGGACTATCCCGCGCGATGGTTGTACTCACGTGTCGGACCTGGTCGTTACCTCGAGGCCTCACGGAGGTTCTGGGGGGCCGGCGGCGAGCTTCCCCGGACCGGTGGCGGTGCGCGCGGGCACGTCTCTCCGCCTGGCCCGACAGGCCGACGTGCCGCTCTACCGTGTCGACTTCCGCCCGTGGAGCACCGATCCGTTCCACCCTCGCGACGCCGTGGTGCATGAGGTCATTCCGCTGGAGGACGGCATCGTGCACTACAGCTGGGTCCGCAGCGACGACGACATGCAGCGGAAGTTCGGCTGGTCCGGTCACACGGCGGCGTACAGCGAACCCCAGGTGCTGCGCCGCTGGCGGCAACGCTCGCGCCATCCGTGGCGCACGGTCGCCACGAACGCGCTCCGACGCAACGACTGGTACCGGCTGGCGGACCTGCCATGACCACCGCACCGACCACGCTCAGCGTCGTGATCATCACGTACGCCCGGCCGGACTACGTCCGCACCTGCCTCGAGCACCTGCGCGAGCTCGAGCGACCGGCCAGCGAGGTGCTGGTCGTGGACGCCTCGCCCGACGTCCGGACGCGGGAGCTCGTCACCCGCGACTTCCCCGAGGCGCTGTACCTGCGCAACGACCTCGGGCCGGGCACGATGCCCGAGTCCCGCCAGATCGGGCTCGCGCACGCTCGTGGCGACATCGTCGCGTTCATCGACGACGACGCGTTCGTCGAGCCACGCTGGGCCGACGAGCTCCTGGCCCCGTACGCGGATCCCACCGTGTGGGGTGTCGGCGGGCGCGCCGTCAACGGCCTTCCCGGCGAGGAGAGCGCGGGCCTCGGCCAGATCGGACGGTTGCTCCCCAACGGCATGCTGACCGGCTACTTCGGAGCCGATCCTGGACGGGATCTCGACGTCGACCACCTGCTCGGAGCCACGATGTCGTTCCGCCGGGACACCTTGACGTCGATCGGGGGGATCCGCGGGAACTACCCCGGCACGTGTCTGTGCGAGGAGTCGGACATCTCGCTCCGGGTGCGCGCCGCGGGAGGGCGGCTCGTCTTCGCCCCACGCGCCGTCGTCCATCACGTCGCCGCGCCCTACGACGTCGGGCAGCGTTTCGATCGTCGGTACCTCTACTACGCGAGGCGGAACCACGTCGTCCTGCTCGCGCGCAACTTCGGCTTCGGCGCGCCACTGCTGCGACGGTACGTCCGCACCACCCTGCGAGTGCAGCGCCAGCACATCGACGTGGCGGTGCGCCGTCTTCGTGGTGACGAGGGTCGTTCCCCGATGGACCGCGCGCGCGCCCTCGTCGTCCTGACCCGAGCGGTCGTCGAGCTGGTCGGTCTCGTGGTGGGGTTCCCGGCGGCCGTCGTCGCACGGCGCCGCGACCGCATCGCCGGCGTGGGCACACCATGAGCTCCACACGTCGGCGCAGCGCGCGCCGTGCCATGCGGTGCTGGTGATCGGGATGCGCCCGCCGCCGGCATCACCGGCTCCTGCCGTCGCCCACGGCCCCGCGATCGACCGCGACGCGCCGATGGTCCATCTGCTCACGCCGGGTGACCACTTCTCACCCCGGACCGGCTCGGCCATCCCGACGGTGGTGGACGGGCTGTGCCGTGGAGGGCGGGAGGAGGCGCCGGTCCCGGCCGTCCTGGTCGCACGAGGGACCTATCCCGACCGCTACGACAGCGCCCACGCCCTCGAGTACGACGCACGGTCCCCGCTGCCGGCCCAGCGGCTGCTCGACGCCGGCCTCGGCCGGCTCGGGCTGCCCCGCGCCGGCATCCGCAGGGAGCTGCGTGCGGCACTCACGGGGCTGCGGGGGTGGCCGACGTCGACGCTGCTGGCGCACAACGCCCCGCAGGCCGTGCCGCTGGTCCCGCCCCGCCACCGCGCGGTGCTGTACGCCCACAACGTGCTGCTGCGCTCGTACACCCCCCGGGAGGTGCGGCTCGCGCTGGACCGGGTCGCGGGGATCATCTGCGTGAGCGAGTCGCTCGCCTCGCAGACGCTCCCGTCCTTGCCCCCCTCCCTGGCGTCGCGGGTGCGGATCGTGCTCAACGGGGTGGACACCACCGTGTTCCGTCCTCGTCCGGACCCCGCCCGCAACGACCGGCTGCACGTGATGTTCGTCGGCCGCATGATCGCGGACAAGGGCGCCGACGTCCTGCTGGAGGCGGTCCGTCGGCTCGGCCGCCCCGATGTCGTCCTCACCCTCGTCGGCTCGGCAGGCTTCGACGCGAACGCCCGGCCGACGCCGTTCGAACGCACCGTCCTCGGCGCAGCGAGAGAGCTCGGCGAGCGTGTCCGCGTGCGCCCCTTCGTCCCACGCCCGCAGGTCCCGGGGCTGCTCCGCGAGGCCGACGTGATCGTCGTGCCGTCCCGCTGGCCCGACCCGTGTCCCCTCACCGTGCTCGAGGGCATGGCAGCTGGCGCAGCCGTCGTCGCGTCGGCGATCGGCGGTATCCCGGAGCAGCTCGGTGGCGCCGGGTTGTCGGTTCCCGCAGGCGACCCGGGTGCGCTGGCGGACGTCCTCGGGGCGCTGGCCGACGACGAGCCGTTCCGTCGTCGGACCGCTGACGCATGCCGCACCCGCGCGCTGTCACGGGACTGGGTGCACGCACGCGCAGACCTCGACGCTGCTCTGGGGTCGCTATGACCCGGGTCACCGCTCCCACCGCGTCGACCGTGGCACGTGTAGCGTCCACCACGAGGCCGCGGCCACGACCGCGCCGCTCAGGACTGGGGCTCTGGCCCCCGGTGCACCGGGGTGACGCATGACGAGCAGGATCGTTCCGGTGTCGACCGTCACGGATGCTGACCTGCGTGCGTGGCGCGATCTCAGCGCGCGGGCGGTCGAGCCCAACGTGTTCTACGATCCCGAGTTCCTCGTGCCGACACAGCGGTACTTCGGGACCGGCGAGGGGATCCACCTCCTCGTCGTCGAGGACCGGGACCGCTGGCTCGCGGTCCTTCCTCTGGAGCTCGTACCCGGCGACTCCCGGTGGCCGTTGCGTCACGCGTCGAACGCGGGGCCGGCGCTCCAGGAGTACACCTCGCTGGGCACCCCCCTGCTCGACGACGGCGACGCACCCCGCGCCGCTCGCGAGCTCGTCGACGCGCTCCGCGACAACCGCGCGCTCCTGGGCCACGCGATCGTGCTGCACCTGCTGAGTGTCGACGGTCCGGCCGGGCGCATCCTGTCCGACGAGATCCACCGTCAGCGACTGGCCGTCCACGTCTGGGGGAACGACGCCCGGGCCGCCGTCGACTACACCCAGCGGGAGATCTCCGGCTGGTCCGACCTCGTCTCGGCGAATCGCGCCCGCAAGGTGCGCAAGGAGCTGCGCCAGCTCGAGAAGGAGGCCGCCGACAGTGGTCTGGCCGCGCCGGAGCTCGCGCAGTCGGACGCGGCGGTGGGCGACTACCTGGCATTCGAGATGCGCACGTGGAAGGGAGATCCGCTCCGCGACGGTCCCGCGTTCGCGCGTCGTGACGGCGGCGCGGAGTGGGTCACGAGCGTGTTCGACGGCCTGCGGGCCAAGAACGGGGCCTATCTGCTCACGTTGTCGGCTGCACCGGACACGCTCCACATGGCGCTGTACCTGCGGTCGGGGTCCACCGTCTTCGGGTGGTACGACGCGTACGCACCTGACGCCGCGCGACGCTCGCCCGGAACCCTCGGCAGGCTTCTCGCCGCCGGTCACTTCGCGGGTGTCGAGGGTATCCGGACTCTCGACATGTGCATGGACCCCTCCCGGTTCCCGGATCAGACGAGCCACTACCCGGACCGCGTCCGCATCACGTCGCTGACGGTGGCTCTGGGACCGTGGCCGTTCTCGAGGGCGCTCGACGCCAGACGCCTGCTCGGGCACCTTCGCCACCGACTCGACCACATCCGGGCACCGCACGACTGACGCCCGCCGACCACCGCTGGAGGACGCATGACGTCGAAGACCGGTCCGCTGCTCGTCGCCCGACGTGCTGCCGCGGAGGCCCTGCGACGACGACTCGGGTTCTACGCCGATGTCACGCTCCCCGAGTTCCCCGCAGACGGGTGGTACAGCGAGGACCTCCACCTCAGGCGGTACGCGGAGGGCGACGCGGCGGCACGACTCGAGCTGGAGAACTCCAGGGGCATGCAGCTGTGGGACGACGACTTCGTCCCGATGTCGACGCGTGCCGAGTTCGATGCCTGGCTGCGTTCCCAGGACCGCCGGATCCGCGAGAAGCGCGGACCGTACGCCCTCGCGATCGAGTCGGCGGACGGCGGCCCCTACCTCGGCGACATCACGCTGTGGCGTCTGCGCGACAGGCGTGAGACCGCGGAGTTCGGGATAGCTCTGCTACCCGGTGCTCGTGGGCGGAACACTGCTGGTCGCGCGGTGCGCGCGACGCTGAACTGGATCTTCGCCTCGGGCACGATCAGACGGGTCGAGATCCACCATGCCGTCGGGAACGATGCGGCGTGCTTCACCGCGCGCCGGTGCGGGATCCCTGTCGAGGGCACCCTGCATCGAGCCTTCTCGCTGCGTCACGAGGACGGCTCGAGCGAGTGGCTCGACGTGTGTGCCCACGGTGTCTGCGCCGAGGATCTCGACCTGCGGCGCAGCGGGACGTAGACCCGCACCTGGCCCGCGGCGGCCGTGGGGTCGGCCGCCGCGACGCCCACCTCTCACGCACCGTGCGCGGTGTCGCTGCTGTCGTCGGACCTTCCCGGTTGCCCGGGACGGTAGGCGCCCACGTACTCGCCGGTGGTGAGCCGGATGAGGTTGCGCTTCACGTCGAACGGGAAGAAGCGCCAGTTCCGCACGGTCCAGAGTCGAAGGACCTGGGCCACCGCTCGCGCACGTTCGCGAGCAGGTACCGGTGCGGTCGCCGCCTCCACGACCAGTCGGTGGTTGAGGAACCACTGGGGGAAGGCGACCGGCCTGCGCCACGACGGGTCGTACGTGCGCACCTGCGTGAGGACGTCGCCGCCCTGCACCTTGTTGGTCTGCTGATCGTGACGGCGCGAGACGAAGAGCTGATCGGGCACCTGGACCCACGGAGCACGCATCGCCATCTTCACGCCGAGCGCGATGTCGCCACCGTAGAAGCTCGGCAGCCCTCCCATCGCCCGCAGCACGTCGGTCCGCATGACACCACCGAAGCCGATCACCTGATAGACGTGCCGGTCCAGGAACAGCGCCACCCGGTCCGCCGGGCCACGTCGCACGAAGTCGAGGTCGAGGTCGTCCATCTCCCCGACCACCGTGTCCTCCGCATCGATCAGCACGACGCGCGAGAACCCGATGCTCGCCTCCGGGCACGCGAGGAGCGCCTCGCGGCACCGGCGGAGGTGGCCGGGCCGGACGATGTCGTCCGCACCGTTCCACATGAAGAACGGGGCTCGCGCGCGGGCGAGCACCCGGTTCCAGTTCCACGGCACGCCGCGGTTCGTGTCACTCCGCAGGAGCGTGAAGCGGGAGTCCTCCCTCACGAACGACCGGGCGATCTCGACGGTGCCGTCGACCGACCCGTTGTCGGAGACGACGACCTCGATGTCCTCCAGCTCCTGGTCCCTCAGGGCGGCAAGCGTCCGCTCGAGGAACCGTTCGCCGTTGTACACCGGCACACCGACCGTCACCAGAGGGCCGGCCGACCTGTCAGGGAGCTCGGGCACCACGGGCACTCCTTCCGACCAGCCGTCGCCAGGTGCGTCGGCACCACCGAGCCTAGGCCGCGGCGGCCAGGAAGGGTCGGACGAGGTCGTGACCACGACGGACGGCCGCTCGCCCCTCACGTGGACTACGGTCCTTGTCGCAGGCGAGTCCGATGCGCGCCAGTCGGCCGGGCCCGCGCCCGTCGACCAAGGAGACCCCGTGCCTGAAGTCCCGTCCGCCGACATGGATCCCCTCCCGCTCGTGAGCGTCGTCGTCGCGACCGACCGCGGCGGTCCTTTCCTGGCGGAAGCACTCGCCTCGATCGGGGCGCAGACCTATCCGCACCTCGAGGCCGTCCTGGTCGACGACGGCGCCAGCGATCCGACGGCGCTGCGTGAGATCACCGACCGCTTCCCCGAGGTGACCGTGATCAGGCAGGACAACGCCGGGGTCTCCGTCGCACGGAACCACGGGGTCTCGCGGACCGCCGGGAGCCTCCTGGTCTTCCTGGACGACGACGACCGCTGGCACCCGGAGCGGATCGCCCGCCAGGTGACGGCGCTCCAGGGGGACTCCCGACGCGGTGCTCAGCTACTGCGGGATGCGCACGATCGACGACGAGGGGAACGAGCTCGTCGCCGCCGACCAGTACCAGGTGCGGGACGTCCACGAGGTGCTCCGCCGCCAGACCGGGATCATCCTGCCGAGCGTCATGGTCCGGCGCGAGACGTTCCTGCGGGTCGGTGGCTTCCACCCGGCGTTCCGTCGGGCGCAGGACCTCGATCTCGTCCTCAAGGTCGCCCTCGAGGGCCCGTTCGTCTTCGTCGACGAGGCACTCGTCGACTACCGGTACCACCGCGACAACAACACGCGGCGGCACCGCGAGCTGTGCCGGAGCATCGACCACGTCGTGCGCCTCCACCTGTGGAACGCCCAGGAGAAGGGACGCGAAGATCTCGTGGCCGACCACCGGGCGAGCCTCGCCGCCAACGCGCGCTTCGCCGCGTGGAGCGCGGTGCGCGCGTCACGGCAGCTCGCCCGGGAGGGCGCCTACGTCGCGGCGGCCCGCGAGATCGGGTGGGCGGTGCGCTTCGCGCCGTCGGCACCGGTCACCGCGCTCAGGAGGCGGCTCACCGCCGCCGCGGAGAGGGTTCCGTCGTGACGGTCCCGACCCGCGCAGCCACGTCCGGTCGCGCCGGTGCGCCCGCGCTCCACGCATCGATGAGGCAGTCCAGCGCGTCCAGCTCCCGGAGGGCGAGCAGGTGCTGCCCCTCACGTGCGCGCCTCACCGCGAGGCGGTTCGACGAGTCGGTCCGCCGCGCCTGCTCGACGACGCGCAGCAGCTCTCCGGCCGTCAGGCTCCGCGCCTCGACGACGTAGTCCCTGCAACCCCGCGGCTGCCATGAGCCGCCGCACCTTCG
Source organism: Cellulomonas sp. P24 (assembly GCF_024704385.1). Taxonomy (NCBI): domain Bacteria; kingdom Bacillati; phylum Actinomycetota; class Actinomycetes; order Micrococcales; family Cellulomonadaceae; genus Cellulomonas; species Cellulomonas sp. P24. Next base: position 3,214,615 of record NZ_JAJDFX010000002.1, on the reverse strand, counting down.
CCCGGTCGGCGACGGCGACGACCGGCCGCTCCGTGAGGAAGGTGGCGACGACGTTGTGGAACCGCGAGCTGGCGACGACGTCCGCGGTGGCGAGCTCGCTCATCTGGTCCGTCAGAGACCGGGCGGCACTCACGAGCACGTGCCGGCGGTCCTCCTCCGGGAGCCGGGCACGCGCACCTGCGGCGGTCGCCTCGATGACGGGATCGTCGGCGGCATCACCGCCGAAGACCACGACCTCGGTCCCTTCGGACACGAGCGACACGGTCGCATCCACGAGCGCCTCGACGTACGCATCCGTGGCGAGGACACTCGGGTCGAGCCACGAGAAGCCCATCACGCCGACGCCGATGCGCGCCCGATCCCCGGCACGCAACTCGTCCGCGCCGACCACCCCCTGGCGAACACGAGGTCCGCTCCGACGACATCCTCCTGAGCAGCTCCGCCCATCCGCCCGAGCGCCGTCTTGCTCTCCTCGTCGCGGAACGACCGGTGCTCGGCGCGGCGGGTGCTGGATGCCACCAGGAACCGTTCCAGCCGACGTGGCGCGTACGTTCCGCCGACACCGACGAAAGCCAGGTGGTGGCGACGGCCGAGGCTCGCGGCGAGCGAGAGGGTGAGGAGTCCGGTCATCCCGACCCACCCACTGACCCCTGCCGTGCCTTCAGCCTCGAACACACCTCCGCCGGCCACGACGACCGCATCGACCCTCCGCACGGCCGCCCACACGTGCGCGAGCTGCCGCAGGAGGCGCCACGGCCTGGCGACGATCCTCTTCACCCGTCCGACCGGCCGGTCCTGCCGAGGCCGCAGCAACGAGACCGTCGTGACTCCGAAGCGTCGGGCGACCAGGTCGGGGTCGTCCGCATAGGTGAGGAGCCGGAGGTCGACGGTCGGCCGGTTCCGCCGCAGGTGCTCCACCACGACGCTGATCGTCGCGTCGTTCCCCAGGTTCCCGAGTCCGAAACCCCCGTAGAGACCGACCCGCAGAGGTCGCCCGGCACCGCGGCGCACGCGACCTGCCACAGGTCACGCCCCGAGACTCATGAGCGCCTTGCGGACGACGAAACCCTCGGCGTACCGGCGACGGCACTCGATGCCGCGCAACCGCATCAGCCCGAGGAAGGTCTCGTCGCTCCACCAGTCGCGCCCCACCTGCGACGGGTACGCAGCGGTCAGGAGCCGCACCTTGCGCTCCGCGTTCTCCGCGCTCACCGGGACGTAGTGCGTGACAGGCCGGAGATCTCCGTCCCACTTGGGGATCTCGTACTCGAGGACGAGGGCATCTCGCCAGGCCGTCGGGACGAGCTCGCTGACGAGACGGTGGTCCTGATGGGAGTCGTCACGCCGCGGGCAGAGGACGAGGTCCGGTCGGGCCTGCGACGCGAGCTCCTCGAGAGCGAGCTTCACCTCGCCCCAGTGGGCAGGCAACCGACCGTCGGGCAGATCCCAGATGCGGACGTCGGCGCCGGGCACGAAGGCCTCGGCGGCGGACCGGGCCTCGTTCCGCCGCTCCGGCGTCCCGGTCAGCATCGCGAAGGTCGCCCGGATCGATCGCGCCTCGGCGAGCTCGAGGAGCGTCCCGCCGCAGGCGATCTCGATGTCGTCAGGGTGGGCGCCGAGGCACAGGACCTCGAGAGGGCCGGGTGGAAGAGCCAGCGCGATCATCGGGGCCCCGCGGTCGGGCGACTCTCACCGTCGATGGTCGGGACGTCGAGGGAACCGGTGCCGTGCCGCTGCACGCGCTCGTCCCACACCGCCCACGGACGCTCGCCCGTCCGGTCGAGCTCTTCGAGCTGGGATCGCTCCTTGAGGGTGTCCATGGGCGCCCAGAAGCCGTCGTACCGCACGGCGCGGAACCTCCCGGCCTTGGCCGCTCTCACGCACGCGTCCATGACCAGGTCCTCGCCCTCGCCGAGGTAGTCGAAGATCCCCTGACGGAAGACGAAGTACCCGCCGTTGATCCGCATCTCGAGCTCTGCGACGGGCTCGATCCCGGTGAGCCTGCCGTCCGGGTCGATCTTCACGACGTGGAACGAGTCCTGCGGGTCCACGGCCAGCAACGACCCGACGGCGTCCGTCTTCACGAAGTCGGCGACGATCTCGTTCATCGGCGCGTCGGTCAGCACGTCACCGTAGTTGGCGAGGAAGACGTCGTCGTCCTCGAGATAGCGGCGTACCCGTCGCAGACGCTCACCGATCGCCGTGTTGATCCCCGTGTCGACGAAGGTGATCCGCCAGTCGCTGATGTCGCTCGCGAGGAGCTCGATCTTCTCGCCACCGTCGGACATGACGAAGTCGTTGGAATGCGTCTCGTGGTAGTCGAGGAAGTAGTCCTTGACCGCGCGAGCCCCGTACCCGAGGCACAGGATGAACTCGGTGTGTCCGAAGTGCGCGTAGTACCGCATGATGTGCCAGAGCACGGGGCGGGACCCGATGGGCATCATGGGCTTGGGAAGAGGATCGGTCCCCGAACGCATCCGCATCCCGAGCCCGCCGCAGAACAGGACGACCTTCATCGCTCGGTCACCTCCTCGGGCACGGTGTCGGGGAGGCGCCGCGGTGCCGCGAACTCTCGCATCGACGGGGCGACCGGACGTCCCCGCAGGAAGCCGTCGGTCGTGCCGGCCGCGATCGCGCGAGCGTAGACCGCGAGAGCGCCACGGACCGCCTCGACGGTCAGGTCGACGTCCTCGTCCGTGTGCGCGGCCGAGATCACGAGCGACTGCGCGAGCACACCTCGGTCGAGCAGCTCCTGGATGAACAGGGTCCGGAACGCCTGCGACGGGTTCCCCTCGTGGTCACGCGTCCCGAAGACCAGGCACGAGGGGCGCCCCATGATCGTCACCTGCTCCGCGAGCCCCGCGTCGCGGGCAGCCGCGGCGAACCCGGCGCGCAGCCTCTCGCCCTGGGTCTCCATGATCCCGACGACGTCGCGCGCGGCATAGGCGTCCGCGACGGCGAGGTAGGCGGCCAGCCCGGTCGTCTCGGCACCGTGCGTCGTCGAGAGCAGGAACGGCCTGGACCCGTCGGTGTTGAGCCCACCCTGCTCCATGAGGTCCCGTCGGCCGGCGAGGGCCGAGACCGAGAACCCGTTGCCGAGCGCCTTCCCCCAGGTCGACAGGTCCGGTCGGACCCCGTAGACGGACTGGGCGCCACCCAGCGCCCACCGCATGCCGGTGATCATCTCGTCGAAGATCAGGACGAACCCGTGCACGTCGGCGAGCGCGCGCAGCCCCTCGAGGAAGCCCTGCGCGGGCTCGACGGTGGCGGTGGCCTGCTCGAGGATGAGAGCGGCGATCCGTCCAGGGTTCGCGTCGAGGAGACGGCGGACCGAGTCCAGATCGTTGTACCGGAACGTGACCGTGAGATCCCGGTACGCCTGAGGGACGCCGGCCGCCATCGAGGTGGTTCCGATGAACCAGTCGTCGGTCGAGAAGAACGGCTGCGTCCCGCAGATCGCGACCAGGTCGCGGCCTGTTGCCGCGCGCGCCAGCTTCACAGCGGCGGTCGTGACGTCGGAGCCGTTCTTCGCGAACTTCACCATCTCGACACCGGGAACCTGCGCGACGAACTGCTCGGCCGCACGGAGCTCCCACACCGACGGACGGGAGAAGTTCACGCCCGCGCGGGCCGCGCGCGCCACGGCGTCCACGACGGGCTCGTAGCCGTGCCCGAGGGTCACGGCACGCAGGCCCATGCCGTACTCGACGAACCAGTTCCCGTCGAGGTCCTCCACCCGTGCGCCCGCACCACGCGCGATCACCGGTGCCATGTTCTCCGGGTACTGGTCGGAGCCTCTGGCATAGGTGTGGGCGCCGCCGGGCACGAGATCGTGGAGCCGACGCTGGGCGTCGTTGGACCGGCTGAAGCGACGCCTCGGAGCGCCTGCTGCCAGATCTTGCTCGGGCTCGGTGCGATCAGGCATTCGCTGCTCCTCCGTGTTGTCCATCGCGTGAATTCTCCTGATCATGTCGGTGAATTTCCGCGGCCACCTGGGGTCAGGAGTCGCTGGTGCGTTTTGTCCTGCGTCTCCCAGTCTCCCCGTCCCGCCAAGCCCGGGGGAAGGGAGCTCGACCATTTCACCCTCCGCCACGAAATCCACCAGGACACCCAGGTGCGGGAAGGACCCCGCGCCATAGACTGGGCGGATGGAGATCAAGACGACGGCAATTCCTGGTCTGGTCGTGTTCCAACCGACTCCGCACCGCGACGCGCGTGGCTACTTCTCGCGCACGCTCGACGTGAGCATCCTGGCGGAGGCCGGAATCGACCCGGCAGGGTTCAAGCAGGAGAACCAGTCCCGGTCGTACCAGGGAGTCATCCGAGGGCTGCACGGGCGGACGAACAAGGGCGAGGCGAAGCTCGTGCGATGCGCCCACGGCGCGGTGCTCGACATCGCGATCGACGCCCGACCGGGCTCGCCGACATTCGGTCGCATGGAGACGTTCCTCCTCGACGACCAGGTCTGCACCCAGGTCTACATTCCGCGCGGCTTCCTCCACGGTTATCAGGCTCTCACCTCGGTCACCGACTTCGTCTACCGCATCGACGACTTCTACGGTCCCGATGAAGACGTCACGGTCAACTACCTCGACCCCGACCTCGCTGTTCCCTGGCCGGCCCCGATCACCGTCGTGAGCGACCGGGACAAGCAGGGCATCTCGTGGGTCGACTTCAAGGCGTCTCTCGGCGTCGCCTGAGCCGACGGCGACCGTCCGGCTCACCCGCGGGCGAGCGGCTCGACCTCGCGCGGCATCGGGTCGAGGACCACCCACCGACCGCCGTTGGCCTCGATCTCCGGAAGCGCCGCCCGCACCTCGGCCAACAGGTCAGGGACGAACAAGAGCACGCGGTCGGGGGTGAGGGCGACGAGGTCGGCGGGTGAGACGATCGGGATCCTGTTGCCCGGCATGGTCCGACCGTGCTTCGCGGTCGACGCATCGGCAACCACGACGACCTGGTCCTTCTCGATGTGGGCCGACCGCAGGAGCGCCGATGTGCGAGACGCAGCCCCGTAGCCGGCGACCGTGAGACCCGCCTGGGTCGTGCCACGAAGGTAGTCCTCGATCGCTGCGACCGAGTCTCTCAGGGCGGTCCCGAGCGATGCGACGTGGGCCGGGTCGGTCGCGCCCTCGGCCAGCTCCCGCTCGACCATCGCGGTGACGGACGGCGCCTGCTCGCCGAAAGGCGAGCCCTCCTTGGCGAGAGCCAGCATGATCGTGCCGCCGTACAGCGGGTACTCCCACGCCCCGACCGCGACCAGGCCGACCTCCTTCGCCATCTCGACGAGCACCGGTACGGAGTAGTACGCGAAGTGGCCATGGCGCAGCGCGTTCCAGATGCCCGAACGGACGATCGCCGCGACGGTGTGGAACTGCATGAGCAGGACACCGTCGGCAGTCAGATGACTCACCCGCTCGAGGAGCGCGGCGCGCTGGTCGGCGTCATGCATCATGCCGAAGATGTCGACGAGGAGCTCGGCGTCACCGTCCGTGACCTCGTGCATGTCACGGGCGGCGAGCTGGTTCACCCACGAACCTCCGTGCGGGCTCGGGTACTCCAAGACCCGCGTGCCCGGCCGGACGAAACCCGCTTCCACGGCCTGGGCGACGGCGGCCTCGGCCTGAGCGACGAGCGCGGCCGGTTCGACGCCTCGAGGCTCCTCAGGAGTGGTCGGGTCCGTCTCGAGCTGGACGAGCCCGCTCACGGTGCTGATCACCATCCGGAGCGGGTGCTCCGGATCCGGTACGGGGGCGTCCGGCAACGGAAACAGGTCCGCCGCAGGCTGGTCGCCGAGGTCGAGGACCACGTACCCCTCGGGCCGACCGGACCACCGGCACACCCAGCGAGGGTCCGGTGTCTGCAGGTCGTCGGTGTTCAGGCGAGTCGTCGTGCCAGACATGCGTGCTCCTTCGAGAGACGGGCCCCGCCGACTACGGCCCGGTGGATCGATCGCGGCGAGCTGGACGCGTGCGGGTCATGAAGCCGCGCGGATGCGCAGGTCCGTGAGGTCGAGGCGTCCGGCGTCGGCGAGCTGCCGGATCTTCTGGAGCCGCACGAATCTGGGGCCCTCGAAGTCCTCGACCGTGAGGCCGCGCACGCCTGCATCCCGCCAGATCTCTCGGATCCCGTCCGGGATCGTCCACCTCGGGTCGAAAGCGGCGAGCCTCGTGCGGATCTTGGTGAAGTCGACCCGGTAGTTGCGGGCATCCGGACCCGCTCCCGGCGCGAACGAGACAGGTGAACCCGTGATCTCGCTGACCTGCTCGGCGATCGTCCGGATCTGCACCACGTCCTCGTCGCGCCCGACGTTGAACGCCTCGTCGTGGACTGCGTCCCGCGGCGACTCGAGCACCGCGAGGAAGGCCCGCGAGATGTCCTCGACGTGCACGAGCGGTCGCCACGGGCTCCCGTCCGACTGGAGCCGGACCTCCCCGCGGGTGAAGGCCGTTCCGGTGAGGTTGTTGACGACGATGTCGGCGCGCAGGCGGGGCGACGAGCCGTAAGCCGTGGCATTCCGGAGGTAGCTGGGCGAGAACGAGTCGTCCGCGAGCGCCGAGATCCCCTGCTCGGCCATGACCTTGCTCTGCCCGTACGGCGTCACCGGGTTGAACGCCCCGTCCTCGGCGACCGGAGCGTCCCCACCTGCTCCGTAGAGCGAGCAGGAGGAGGAGAACAGGAATCGCTCGACCCCTGCTTCCTTCGCCACCCGCGCGACGTGCACCGCACCGCGCGCATTGACGGCGTAGGTCACGTCGGGGTTGAGATGACCGATCGGGTCGTTCGAGATCGCCGCGAGGTGGACGACGGCATCGAACCCCTCGAGGTCGCCGGGGACGAGATCACGGATGTCGCCGGTGCGCTGCTCGTAACCACCGGGTGGGGTACCGAAATCGCAGCCGTCGTACCACCCGGCGTCGAACCCGACGACCTCGTGCCCGCGGTCCATCAGAAATGGCACGAGCACGCTTCCGATGTACCCGCGATCTCCGTCGACCAGAACTCGCACAGCGCTCTCCTTCAATCCCGGATGTCGCACCTCATTGTGGCACCGTATCGGCGGAAGTCGGCGAGATGCCCAGATTTCACCCCATTGGGCGCGGCAGGTCCGTGGTGCTCCTCCTACGATCATCAGACTGCCGTCGACAGGGAGGACGCTGTCCGCGTGAGGGTGCTCCGGATCTCGCACAGCGCTGTCGTCTCGGCATGGCGACAGCGCGAGCGAGAGCTGCGCGCCCAGGGCGTCGACGTCCACCTGCTCTCGGCGTCGGTCTGGGACGAGGGGGGCCGTCCGGTGAGGCTCACCCCCGGACCTGGCGAACCCGTCCAGGGTGTGCGGACGTGGGGCAGTCACCCGGCGCTCTTCGTCTACGACCCCCGTCCGCTGTGGCGCGCCCTGAGGGACCGGTGGGACCTCGTCGACATCCACGAAGAGCCGTTCGCCCTTGCAACCGCCGAGGTCCTCGCGCTGCGGGCAACGTCCCGGCTCGTCCGTCCCTGGCGGCCTCCGCCGCCGTACACCCTCTACTCCGCGCAGAACATCGCGAAGCGCTACCCGTGGCCGTTCCGACACCTCGAGGCCCGCGCTCTGCGCGGCGCCGCGGCGGTCTCCGTCTGCAACGTCGAGGCGGGCCGCGTCCTGCGTGCCAAAGGCATGCGAGGCGCGATCGAGGTGATCCCGCTGGGCCTGGACCTCGCCCGCTTCTGCCCTGCTCCACCCGCCGAGCCGTCGACAGACCTCCCCGAGGCCGGACGGCACACCGGCCAGCTCACGGTCGGCTACGCGGGGAGACTCGCCGCCCACAAGGGCGTCGACGTGCTGCTTCGGGCTGCCTCCCTCGACGAGCGGCTGCACCTGCGGATCGCCGGGGCAGGCCCCGATGGCCACGACCTCCGTGAGCTCGCCCGGCCGCTCGGCGACCGGGTGGCCTTTCTCGGTCCGCTCGACGAGGACGCGTTACCTGCCTTCTACCGGGGACTGGACGTCCTCGCCGTCCCGTCGCTCGAGACACCGGGGTGGGTCGAGCAGTTCGGCCGTGTCGCCGTCGAGGCGATGGCATGCGGGACGCCGGTCGTGGCGAGCGAGTCCGGAGCCCTTCCCGACGTCGTCGGTGCGGCCGGGCTGCTCGTCCCGCCCGGAGACCCGCGCGCCCTGTGCGACGCGCTGCTGCGAGTCGGCGAGGAACCGGGGCTCTGGGACCGGCTCCGAGCCTCGGGGCTGCGGCGCGCGGCCGACTGCTCGTGGCCTGAGGTGGCGCGCCGCTACCTCGAGATGTACCGGGCCGCGCTGCAGACGTCGTCGCCGACGAGCCGATCGGATACCGGCCGACCGGAGCCCGAGCTGCCGGTGCCAGAGGTCGTCGTCGTCGCCTACCGCTCCCCGGACCTGCTCCGAGCCGCGCTCGCCCCGCTGGGCGAGGAGTTCCCGCTCACCGTCGTCGACAACTCCTCCCTGCCTGAGATCCGCGAGATCACCGAACGCGCCGGCGGCCACTACCTCGACCCGGGCCACAACGGCGGCTTCGCCGCGGGGGTCAACCACGCGCTTCGCCACCGGGCGGCTCCCGGCAGGGACGTCCTGCTCCTCAACCCCGACGCGGTCATCACCGCCGAGGACATCCGCGTCCTCCAGCAGGGGCTGCACGCTGCCGTCCGAACGGCCAGCGCAGGGCCGGTCCAGCTCGACGGCACCGGAGCGACCGCCCGCGTGGTCTGGCCATATCCGTCACCGGCGGGGACCTGGATCGAAGCCGTCGGGCTCGGCCGATTCCGCCGGACGCCCGCGGACCGCTCGTTCGTCATCGGCTCCGTGCTCCTGCTCGACGCCGACGCCCTGGCGGAGGTCGGCTCCTTCGACGAGCGCTTCTTCCTGTACGCCGAGGAGACCGACTGGGCGTACCGCGCGACGCGCGCCGGCTGGCGGCACGTCGTCGTGCCGGAAGCGCACGCCCTGCACCTGGGCAGCGCGACGAGCGACGATCCAGTGCGACGGATGACGCACTTCCACGCCTCTCAGGAGCTGTTCCTCCGCAAGCACCACGGTGCGTGGGGCTGGCAGCTCGCGCGGGCCGGCGCGATCGCCGGCAGCGCCGCGCGGGTCCTCGTGCTTCGGGGTGAGCGTCGCGCCGCAGCGCGGCTGAGGGTGATGCTGTACGTCGGCGGACCCGTCAGCGCACAGGCGAGACTCTCGACGGCCCCGCGCGTGCCCGGACCGGGGCCCGCATGATCCGTCGACGTGTCGCGTGGGTCGCCGCGATGGCGCTGATCGCCGCTCTGCTCACATTGGTCGGCGCCCTCGTGCCCCGCAGCTCGGTGGTCGCGGTCGTGGTCGCGGCGTTCGTGCTCGTGATCGGCCTCACCATCTACGAGCCCGCGGCCGTCCCGATCCTGACGATGCCCCTCCTGGTGGTGGTCGAGCGCGTCGGGGGCGACAGCGTCAACCTGTCCCTGAGCGACTTCGCGCTCTTCGGGGGGTTCTGCTTCGCCGTGGTCTTCGCACCCCGGCCGTACTCCCGTCCGATGCGCTCGCTGCTCTGGCTGGCGGGGTTCTACCAGGTCACCACGCTGTTCACGGTCGTGGCCAACCCGTACATCCAGAACACCGTCGAGTGGTTCCACGCGTGGCTGTCCGTCGCGGGCGCCCTCGTCGTCGGCTGGGCGGTCGGCAGGTCCGGTCGAGCACGCATCGGCATGACCATGTTCATGGTGGCCTGCCTCGCCATCGCGGCGCTGACCGGGATCGCGTCCCTCACGCAGCTCGCGGCAGGCAACACCGGCCCCGTCTACCTCTACTGGCCGTTCGGGATGCACAAGAACTTCATCGGGATCGTGCTCGCCTTCGCGGCACTCGTCGCCTACGTGCGACCGTCGTGGGTGGGGTGGTCGCCGAGGTTCGCCCTGACGTCCTTCTGGTTCTGCAGTCTCGGTGTCGTCGCATCGCAGGCCCGACAGGCCCTGGTCGGACTCGCGGTGGCCGTGATGGTCGTCACGCTGCGCACCGACCCGGACCGCAAGAGGTCCAGGCTCATCCTGCTCGCCGCCATCCCTGCGGCGTACTCGGTCGCACTGGCCATCCAGGACCAGCTCGCCTCGACCAACGCCTTCAACTCCGCCAACCAGCGTCTCACCTGGTACCAGCAGGCCTTCGAGGTGTGGCAGAGCAGCCCGTGGTTCGGGGTCGGCCTGCGCTGGTGGGTCGCGGGCCGGACCCAGTTCGGGTTCCAACCGCCGAACGCCGAGCTCGAGGTGCTCTCGTCCGTCGGCCTCGTCGGCCTCGTCGGATTCCTCGCGCTGTTCCTCGGTGCTCTCACCATCCTCTGGCGCCGGAACCCTCGATTCGGGACCCTGGCCTTCACGATGCTCCTCATGCGGTTCATCCAGGGCCAGTTCGACCTGTTCTGGTCATCGGTCGTCGTCTCGGTACCGTTCGTGATCGTGGGGGTGTGTCTCGGCGCGGAGGCCTATGCGCGGGAGAATCGGCCGCATGGGAGATTGCGAGCCGTGGTCTTCCCGACCTTGGCGCGCCTCGACGGACAGAGAAGATGAGTCACCGATGAGAATCCTCCAGATCGCACCGGTGATCGGCCCGGGCACGGGTGTCGGGGCCGTCGCGCACCACCTCGAGTCCGCGTGGGAGGCCGAGGGGCACGACGTCAGCCGGTTCACGCTCGAGGACGCGCACGGCGCCTGGATCCCGGTTCCGGGTCCCGGCGTGACAGGGAAGGTGGCGCTCGCCGCTCGGGTGATCTGGTTCTCGACGATCGGCACCCACCTTGCCCGGCGTCGCCTGCGCCGCTCGCCCGGGACGGTCTCCATCTGCCACAACGACGCTCTCGCCGGAGACGTCTACGTCAACCACGGGATCCTTCAGGCCGCCATGAGGGCGCGCGGCCGGTACGTGCTGCGGATGCTCCGCAACCCGATGCACCTGTTCATCGCCACCCGTGACACCGTGCGCTACAGCTCCGCGGTGCATCGCGTCGTCGTCAACCTCGTGGACGAGGAGGATGTCGCCCTGCGCGCCACCTACCCACGGCTTCGACCGCGCACGGTCGTCATCGGGAACGGTGTCGACGTCGACGGCTACCGTCCGCCGTCAGCCGCCGAACGGGCGCGGGCGAGGGCTGACCTGGACCTCGGGGACGACGCCGTCGGGCTGCTGTTCGTCGGTCACGAGTATGAGCGCAAGGGCCTGCCGAAAGTCCTCGACGCCCTCGACCTGCTCCCGCACCGGTTCCACCTCGTGGTCGTCGGTGGCACCGATGACATGGTCGACCACCTGAGGACCCAGGTGGAGGCCCGGGCGCTCGCCTCTCGCGTTCGACTCGTCGGCCAGGTCGACGACCCTCTCCCGGCGTTCCGTGCCTGCGACATCTTCGTGTTCCCCAGCAGCTACGAGTCCTACGGGCTCGTCGTCCTCGAGGCTCTTGCCTGCGGCATGCCGGTGATCGCCACTCCGGTGGGGTGCGTGCCGCAGGTCGTCACGGACGGTGTCAACGGGTTCGTCGTCGAGCCGCTCGCCCCTCGCATCGCGGCCGCCGCTCGCGAGCTCACGGGAATGGACGCCGACCAGCTGGCCACCGCGGCCCGGGCCGCGGCCGAGGCACACTCGTGGCGCGAGGTGTCACGTCGCTACCTCGACCTCTTCTCCTCCCTCGGTCGTGCGCCTCTCGGCGAGGTGCAGGGCCCTCCTCCCGATCGCCACGGGCACCGCGCCACTCAGGAGCCGGGATGAGGATCACCCACGCCGTCCGGTCCGACGGCTTCGCGGGGGTCGAGCGGCACGTCGCACGGCTCGCCTGCGCGCAGGCCGCGGCAGGTCATGCGGTCACGGTCATCGGAGGAGACCCGATGAGGATGACTGCCGCCGTCGGTGCCTCCTCCGTGGAGGCCCGTCCGGCGCGGACGACGCTCGCAGTCGCACGGGCACTTCGGCGCGCGGCTGCCGACTCCGACATCCTGCACGTGCACATGACGGCCGCGGAGATCGCTGCGACCCTGGCATCGCTCGCCCCGGGGCGGGTGCCACCGGTCGTCACCACGCGACACTTCGCGAGCCACCGCGGACGCGGCCCGACCGCACGTGTCGTGAGTGCCATAGCGCGCCACGGCGTCGCGGCCCAGATCGCGATCAGCCACTACGTCGCCGACCACGTCGACGGGTCCAGCGTGGTCGTCCACCCTGGCATCGACGGCCGACGGGACGCGCCGCAGGCATCCGCGCGCGACCAGGTGGTCCTTGTCGCGCAGCGACTCGAGCCGGAGAAGCGCACCGACCTGGCGATCAGGGCCTTCGCCGCCTCCGGTCTCGTCGAATCCGGGTGGCGGCTCGACATCGCCGGCGACGGCAGTCAACGAGACGAGCTCGACCGGCTCATCACGGCGTCGGGGCTTCGGTCGGCGACGAGACTCCTCGGCGCCCGGTCCGATGTGGAGGACCTCATGGCCCATGCCGGTCTCCTCCTCGCGTCGTGCCCGATCGAAGGATTCGGACTGACGGTCCTGGAGGCGATGGCGAGCGGCCTTCCCGTCGTCGCCGCAGCGGCCGGCGGCCATCTCGAGCTCCTCAGCGGTGTCGACCCGCTCGGGCTGTACCCGCCCGCCGACATCGAGCGCGCAGGCGCACAGCTGGCGGAGCTCGCCCACTCGCCGGAGCGCCGAGACACCTATGCACGAGCGGCCGCCGCGGTCCAGCTCTCCGACTTCACCCCCGCGGCACAGGTCGCCGCCACCGACGCCGTGTACCGGAGCGTCCTGCCGATGACCGAAGGGGCGCCATGACCCGGCGGACGTCGGAGCGCGCTGCCACGCACCGACCGGGACGCCGACGCGACTCCTGGTCGAGCGGTGCCGTCGACCACGCCATCGTTCTTGTCTCCCTCGAGGCCTGGGACGAGATCTGGCGTCGCAACCAGTACCTGGTCGCCGAGCTCCTGCGGGCGGACCCCGAGCTCTGTGTGGTGTTCGTCGAGCCTGCCTACGATCCCCTGCACGCCATCCGACGGGGAGACCGGTCACGGCGAGGTCGTGGCCTGTTCCTCGGACGCGGGCTCCGGCCCGGCCCGGACGTCGACGGTGTCGCACCCGATCACCTGTGGCGGTTCGAACCGACGAAGTGGCTTCCTCGCAAGATCGACCGTCACGTCGACCGCCGGGGCGCCCGTGCCGTCCGACGGATGGCTCGGCGACTCGACCTCGGAGCACCCGTGCTGTGGGTGAACGATCCGAGTGCCGCGACACTCGTCGTGGAGTCAGGGTGGCCAGCGCTCTACGACATCACCGACGACTGGCTCGCAGCCGAGCGGACCCCCGACGAGCACCGGCGTCTTGTCGCCGACGAGAGGATCCTCCTCGAGCGCTGCGCCGAGATCACCGTCTGCTCGGAACATCTCGCCACCTCGAAGAGCACGGACCGGACGGTGACGCTCATCACCAACGGCGTCGACCTCGACCGCTATCGCACGCCCCAGGCTCGCCCTGCCGACCTTCCCCCGGGTCCACCGCCGTCTACGTCGGCACCGTGCATCCGGACCGGTTCGACGTCGACGCGGCTCGTGCCACGGCACGCACGCTCGGCGAATCCGCATCGGTGGTCCTCGTCGGGCCGGTGGTCGATCTGACGCGCGAGGACTATCGAGCCCTGCAGGAGGACGGCGTCGTCATCCTCGGACCGCGCCCCTGGGACAAGATCCCGGCGTACCTTCAGCACGCCGACGTCCTCCTCGTCCCCCATGTCGTCAACGACTTCACCGAGAGCCTCGACCCGATCAAGCTCTACGAGTACCGCGCCGTCCGCAGGCCCGTCGTGGCCACACCTGTCGCGGGGTTCCGGGACGGCAACGATCCTCTCTTGACCGTTGTCGACGCAGACGGTTTCGCGACGGCGGTCGCCCGCGCCCTCGTACCCGTCGCGGGCGTTCCACGCACAGGGCCGACCGTGCACGACCCCACCATGACGGAGATGCCGATACCGGTCTGGCGCGATCAGGCAGCGCTGATGCGCGCCGTCATCGAGCGGATCGCACCGCCCGCCTCCACACCTCGGTGACGACCTCGGCCGTCCTCGCGATCGGGAACAGCCGGTAGGCCTCGCTCCGTGCGTGCTCGGCACGGACCGCCGCTGCCCGGGGGTCGTCGAGGATCTCCAGGACGGCGGCACTGATCGCCGCGACGTCACCGGCCGGCACGAGGGACCCGAGCGGCTCGTGCACAGGTCGGAGGATCTCCGGGACACCTCCTTCGGCGGTCGCGACGACCGGCACCCCTCGGATCATCGCCTCGACCACGACCTGACCGAACGGCTCGGGCACCGGAGAGGCGTGCACACAGATCGTCATCCGGTCGAGCTCGGACGCCGTGTCCTCGACCGAACCGACCCACGTGACCCGGTCGGCTACTCCGAGATGCTCCGCCTCCCGGCGTACCGCCGCCGCGTACTCCTCGGCACCGAACGTCGGCGCGCCGATGATGCGGAACTCCGCGTGCGGGTAGGACTCCCGCACGACCGCCGCGGCACGCACGAACTCGAGCTGCCCCTTGGTCGGGCTGATCCGTCCGATGAGGCCGATCACCGGGGTCGAGCCGCGCGCCGGGATCTCGCGCGACGGTACGATCCCTTGCTCCGGGGCGAAGCCCGGGTAGGCGACCGTCGTCGACCGTGGGAGTGTCCCAGCAGTCGCTCGGGAGTTCACCACGACCTCGCGGGGGAACCTCGCGAGCCACCTCACCGACCGCACCAGGGTCGTGGGGAGGTAGTCCGGACTGATCCTGTCGTGGACGTGCCACACCAGGGGAGTCCGGGTGACGGCCGCCGGGATCAGGGTCAGCAGGTCGGCCTTGAGCGAGGTCGTGTGGACGACGTCCGGTCGCTCGCGCCGAAGGTGACGTGTGAGCCTCCACAAGAACGGCACGACCTGCGCAGCCCTTGCCGCGTTCGGCCACGAGACTCGCCCCGCGCGGCGCCGGTCGACGGACTGCACCGACCGGGAGAGCGGGAGGACGTCGACCTCGATCCCCAGGTCTCGGAGGGCGACCCGGAGCTCACCGTCCTGGAACAGCAGGCACCTCACGTCGACATCGTCCCCGAGCGCAGCACACAGGCGGACAAGGGCGAGCTCCGCCCCGCCGAGCTCGGCGGTGTGGTCGACCAGCAGGACCCGCAGCGACGGCGTGGCAGGTGTCATGGGTGCCGAGGAGAGGTCCGCCCGCTCGCACCCTCAGCGTCCCGGTCACCGGCGTCCTGCACCTGGTCGGTCGGGGCGTCGGCCACCGAGACGCGAACACCGGCTCCGGGCTCCTCGAGGTCGTTCGCCGCGACCCGTCCCGAGGGCGTGTCCAACCACGCGATCGCCAGGTCGTCCTCACCTTCCTGCTGCCCGACGTCGTACGTCGAGGCGTAGAGCATCCGCCGGTCGCTCTTCACACCCGCAAGTGCGATCCCGGCGAGCGGGACGTTGTTGACCCGCAACCTGTCAGCCGCCTCGGCCAGCACGACGCGGTCGGTCCTCCCGGCCGCCGCGACGAGAACCACCCCGTTCGCGTAGCCGCCGAGGATCGTGGCATCCGCGGCGGCGAGCACCGGTGGCGCATCGATCACCACGACCGCCGCCTCGCCGCGCAACCGTTCGACGATCATGCGCACGACATCGGTCGCCAGGAAGTCGGCGGGATCCATCTCCTCGTCGTGGATCGGGAAGACGCTCAAGTTCGGGACGAGCGTCGGGCGGAGCTCGTGAGGCGCCCCGTGCCAGTCCTCAGGTGGCGGGAGCAACCGCTCGAGCTGGGGACGCCGCAGGTCCCCGGACACGGCGATCGTCTGCCGCCCGCTCAGCGCGAACGACGCCGCAAGGTTCGCCGTGATGAACGAGCGTGGCGCGTGCGGGTCGGCCGCCGTCACGACGACCACCGCGTTCGACAGTGCTCCCATCGCCACCTGCACGGACGTCCGGAGCTCACGGATGGACTCCGTGTAGGGCGACGCGCTCCGACTCGAGACCGGCAGCGAGCGACTGTGCCGGAACTCCCGATCGGCGGCTCCGACACCGTAGAGCTCCGCAAGCACGGGAGACCCGGCAAGTCCCGATGCGTCTGCGGCACTGCGCACCCGGATGTCGAGTCCTCGCCGCGCGAACGCTAGCCCGACCCCCACCGTCAGTCCGAGCATCGCGGCGAGCGCAAGCGCAACCGTCGAGGAGAGACCGAGCGGCGACGCCCCCGTCGCGGCCGTCATCACCTGTCCGGGCGTCACGATCGTCTCGAGGACGCTGCGCTGCGCCGAGATCGTCTGGTACTGGTTGATGATGCTGGTGCGTTCAGCCCCTGCGAGCGGGTCGTTGGGTGCGGCGGCGATCTGCGTGTCGACGGCATCGAGCTGGCTGCGCAACGCGTCCCGGCGCTTGTCGAGGACGGCGACCTGACCGTCGAGCACGGTCGGTAGATAGGCGACGTAGGCCTGGGCGAACGCGTTGGCCCGGCTGACCGCGTCCTGCGGCGTGAACGCACGTGCGCTCACTCCTACGGTGAGGAGGCTGGAGCTGTAGATCGCCTGGACCGATCCCGCGAGAGCCGTCGGGTCCTCGGACGTCCCGAGCAGCGTGGCCGCCTCAGCCGCCACCGGCTCGGACGTCACGATCGTCGGGTCCGTGGTCACCGTCACCGGCCCCGTCGACTGGCTCGATCCTGCCGCAGGATCGGCCGAGTTCAGGTGCACGACGGCGGTGGACTCGTACACGGTCTGCTGCCGGCCCAGGTACAGGAGCGTGCCGGCGACCACGAGAACCACGGCCGCGACCACGTAGTACTTCCCGGCGACGACCGTGCGGACGAACTCCCGAACTGTCACGGGTTCCTCTCCCCTGCCACGCCACTCGCACCGCCCACGAGACCGCGCTGCGCCTTGACCACCTCGCGGAGCCGGTGGACGAACCGCGGGGTCGCGAACGTCTCGACGTGCGAGCTCAGCGCCCCATCATCCCACGCATGCCTGCTCGCCTCCTCGATCGCTGCGGCGACGAGGTGCGGGTGCGGGGCATCGAAGAACGTGCCGGTGACACTCTCGACGACAGTGTCAAGGTACCCGCCATCGCGCAGCACCACAGCCGGTCGACCGAACGCTGCTGCCTCGAGCGGCGAGAGCCCGTAGTCCTCGTACGATGCTGCGACGAGCAGGCCCGCGTGGTGGTACAGCCAACGCAGCTCTGGATCATCGACGCGCCCCACGAGCGTCACGGCTGCCGAACCCCTGCGACTCTCTCCGCCCGCTCGCGCCAACAGCTCGAGGCGCGCCCGGTCCGGCCCGTCCCCGACGACCACGAGCCGCTGGCCGAGCTCCAGCGCCGCCTCGATCACGACGTCGACGTTCTTGTAGGGCAGGAGGCGCGCGACGCACAGCAGGTAGCCGGGCTCGATCCCCGCCACCGGTGTCTCCGCCCCGACGGGCAGCATCGCGGGGGGGCGGAGGCAGGACCTCGGCCTCGATGCCGTACGCGGCCCGGATGGCCCGCTGGGTGACGGTCGAGTTGGCGAGGTAGAGATCGGCGCGTGCAGCGGCGCGGCGATCCCAGCGCAGGAGCGCCGGGGCGAGCGCACCGATCGCCATCCCCGCCACAGCGCCGCGCATCCGGTCCGTGCCGCCCGACCCCGACGAGCCGCCGAGGTACCGATCCCGCTGGTAGAGCCACCGTGCCGGCGCGTGGCAGTACACGACGGTCCGCTCTGCGCCCCGATATCCATGGGCCCAGCCTGACGAGCTCGCGAGAAGCACCTCGGCCTCGATGCGCCGGCCGGAGACCGCGGGCGCCAGCAGCGGGAGCGCCAGCCGGTGGTGCCGACGCAGCAGCCCGATCCGGTTGATGCCCGCGGGGCGCAGCGCGACCTCACCGAACTCCGGGAAGGTCCCGGCCCTGTCGAACAGGGTCGTGTACATCGGTGCGCCTGGGAACGCCTCCGCCATGACGAGGGCCACGCGCTCTGCGCCGCCCCGCTGGGTGGCGTAGTCGTGCGCGAGCGCAACCGGCTCAACGACCGCCATGACCACCGATCACGACATTGACCGTCTTCCAGAGGATCATCAGGTCGAGGGCGATCGACCAGTTCTCGACGTACCGCAGGTCGAGCTTGACGGCATCCTCCCACGAGAGCTCGGTCCGACCGGAGATCTGCCACAGGCCGGTCGCTCCAGGCCTCACGAGGAGGCGGCGACGCATCGCCTCACCGTACTGCTCGACCTCCCGCGGGAGCGGTGGCCGTGGCCCCACCAGTGCCATCTCGCCACGGACCACGTTGATGAGCTGAGGAAGCTCGTCGAGCGAGTGCTTGCGCAGGAACCTCCCGACGCGCGTGACGCGCGGGTCGTCGTCCAGCTTGAAGAGCGGGCCTTCCGCCTCGTTGCGACTCTGGAGCTCGGCGAGCCGTGCCTCTGCGTCCTCGACCATGCTGCGGAACTTGAGCATGGAGAAGGTGGTTCCTCCCTTGCCGACCCGGGTCTGGCGGAAGAACACCGGTCCACGGCTCGTCAGTCGGACGGCGAGACCGATGATCAGGAACAGCGGCGCGCAGGCGACCAGCGCAGCGAACGCCAGGCCGATGTCGAAGCCACGCTTGCAGAGCACTCGAACCTTCGACGACTCTGTGTGGCGCACGTGGATGAGGGACAGGCCGACGGTGGGTTCGAGCGAGACCCGCGGTCCGAACACCTCGACGAGTCCGGGCGCGACCACCAGCTCTGCCTGCGTGCGCTGCAGCGCCCAGGAGAGGCGGCGGAGCGCCTGGCCGCTCAGCTCTGCCCCCGTCACGATGACGACGTCGAATCCCCCGTCGACCACGACCTGCGGGATGTCCGAGAGGGTACCGAGCAGCGGAACGTCCTCGGTGCGCGGGAGAACATCGAGCGACGGCACGCACAGCCCGGCGATCTTGTACCCGTGGTAGGGCGCGCTCCGGAGGTCCGAGATCACCCGGTCCACCGAGGCGACGTCGCCCACCACCAGTGTCGACTTCATCGCGTCGCCGTGTGCGCGCCGACGGTGCAGTGCGCGCCGGTTGAAGTGACGCGCGAACAGCAGGACGCAGACCACCAGCGGCAGCGCCCCGAACATCACCGTGCGGGGCACCTCGATCTTGAAGGTGACCGAGAGGAGCGCAAGTGCAGCGGCGGTGAGCCCGCCACCGCGGAGCACCGCCTCGAACTCGAGCGGACCGTCGCCGAGACCGGTGCGTTCGTAGCCACGTTCGACGGCGATCATCGCGACGAAGACCAGACCGATCGCGACGCCCCACCACAGCTGCAGGGCAGAGGTCCCGTGGATCAGGAACAGCACCGTCGTCGGGACGAAGGTGCACAGCACGATGTCGCGCGCGAGCGTCGACAGGAGGTACGTCACCTCCTGCTCGTGCCAGCTCTGGCCGCGTCTGGCGTGCTCCCGCTCCGCCGAGTCGATCTCGAAGGGGCGGCTCGACGCCCACGACACGCGGCGACCGAGTGCCGCGCGGCGCCGCTCCGCCGCCTCGGCCCGCGAGGCCTGCACGCCGAGGGCCGCGTCGAGGCTGTCCTGCTCTCCGCCGGTTCGACCCGGGCGCCGATCCGCCGCTAGCGTCACGTCGCCTCCCCTTGCTCGGGTGAATGAGAAGAGGCTAATGCTCAGAGCGCGCCGTGTATGTACTGAATGCCCGATTTCACCCGTTCCGCGTAGTACTGTGACGGCGCTGTGACCCGCCCAGGTCTACGCCTTCGTGTGGAACCGCAGCTGGGCCTTCTCGAGCCCCTCGGTGACGAGCAGCTCGACGGCGTCCGCAGCAGCATCGACGAGCCAGCCGAGGTCCTTGCGCTCGGCGGCAGCGAAGTCGCGCAGGACGTAGTCCGCTGCGTCCATCCGCCCCGGGGGGCGCCCGATGCCGACCCGGACCCGGAGGTAGTCCTTGGTCCCGAGCGCCTTCGACATGTCACGCAGACCGTTGTGCCCGCCCTCGCCGCCGCCGCGCTTGAGCCGGACCTCCCCGAACGGGATGTCGAGGTCGTCGTGCACCGCCACGACCTGGTCCGCCGTGACGCCGAAGTAGTGCGCGAGCGCCGCGACGGGGCCACCGGAGGTGTTCATGTAGGTGACCGGCTTCGCCAGGACGACCCGCGCGCCCGGCGCACCCCCGGGCAGCACCCCGAGGCGCGTCTCCGCGACACCCGACCGCGTCCCGCGCGTGGTCCGCAGCGCGAACGACGTCTGCGAGCGACCGCCCAGCTCGTCCAGCACCATCTGGCCGACGTTGTGGCGGTTGCCGGCATACTGCGGCCCCGGGTTGCCGAGCCCGACGACGAGCCAGGGCTGGTCGCTCATCTCACATCCTCACAGGGTCCGGGCGCGGGGCGCCGTGATCCTCTCGCAGGTTCGTCGGTGTCGTCGGCCTCTCGGCCCGGAGGCAGTCGGCGCGGACCGCTCCCGGACGCACCGACGCCCGGCACCTGACGGTACCGGGCGCCGGAGAGGTCGTCGGGTCGTGCTGTCGACGGCCTTGCGCTGTCGCGGTCAGACGGCGTCGGCGGCCTCGTCGGCCGGCTCCTCGCTGCCCTGCGGCACGGCGATCGTGACGACCACCGCGGTCGGGTCGTCGCCGAGAACCGCACCCGTGGGGAGAACGACGTCGCCGGCGTGGATCTGCGTGCCGGCCTCGAGTCCCTCGATCGAGACCTCGATGTGATCCGGGAGATGCGTCGCCTCGGCCTCCAGGTTCAGCGTCTGGAGCTCCACGAAGTGGATCGTGCCTGGGGCCGACTCGCCCACGATCGTCACCGGCACCTCGACCGAGACCGTCTCGCCGCTCGTGACGATCTGCATGTCGATGTGCTCGATGACCTGGCGCACCGGCTCGCGCTGGACGTCCTTGATGATCGCGAGGATCTTCTTGCCGTCGATCTCGACGCCGTAGAGCGCGTTCGCGTGCTTGAGCGCGAGGAAGGTCTCGTGGCCCGGGAGGGAGACGTGCAGCGGGTCCGAGCCGTGCCCGTACAGGACGGCGGGGATGCGGCCCGCGCGGCGGGTCCGGCGCGCGGCGCCCTTGCCGAAGTCGGTGCGGGTGGTGGCGACGAGCTTGACCTCGGACACGAGAACTCCCAAGACGATGGTGGTGGTGAACTGCTGCTGAGTCGGTGGTGGCTTCGACGCGGGAGTCAGGACGGGCACGCGGAGGCGACCACCCAGTCGATCACGGAGTCGGGTCCGGCCAGACCGTCCGACGTCCCTCGCCGAGGCAACCTGAGGAGTCTACCTGGTCCCTGGCACCGCGACGAACCCTGCGGTTCAGGCCTGCCCGTCGAACAGCGACGTGACGGAGCCGTCATCGAACACCTCGCGGATCGCCCGTGCGACGAGCGGCGCGATCGACAGGACGGTGAGCTGCGGGAAGCGCCGGTCCTCCGGGATCGGCAGCGTGTCGGACACGACGACCTCGCTGATCCGCGAGTTCTTCAGCCGGTCGACCGCGGGCCCGGAGAGCACCGCGTGCGTCGACGCCACGATCACGTCGGCGGCGCCGTTCTCGAACAACGCGTCGGCCGCCTGCACGATCGTCCCGGCCGTGTCGATCATGTCGTCGACGATCACGCAGGTCCGCCCCTCGACCTGGCCGACGAGCTCGTGGACCTTCACCTGGTTCGGGACACTCGGGTCACGACGCTTGTGGATGATCGCCAGCGGCGCGCCCAGACGGTCGGACCACTGGTCGGCGAGGCGCACCCGCCCCGCGTCGGGGGACACGACGGTCAGCCGGGAGCTGTCGACACGGCGTCGGACGTAGTCCGCGAGCAGCGGCAGCGCCATCAGGTGGTCGACCGGTCCGTCGAAGAACCCCTGGATCTGCGCGGTGTGGAGGTCGACGCTCATGAGCCGGTGCGCGCCCGCCGTGCGGAACAGGTCCGCAACCAGGCGCGCGGAGATCGGCTCGCGACCCCGGTGCTTCTTGTCCTGCCGGGCGTAGCCGTAGAACGGCGCCACGACCGTGATGGTCTTCGCCGACGCACGCTTCAGCGCGTCGACCATGATCAGCTGCTCCATGATCCACTGGTTGATCGGCACCGCGTGGCTCTGCAGCACGAACGTGTCGCAGCCGCGCACGGACTCCCCGAACCGCACGTAGATCTCACCGTTGGCGAAGTCGTACGCGGTGGTCGGCACCAGGTCCGTGCCGAGCTCGGCAGCCACGGCGGCGGCGAGCTCCGGGTGGGCACGACCTCCGACCAGGACCAGTCGCTTCTCGCCGTCGTGGGAGATGATCCCGCTCATCGTGATGTGTCCTTCGTGGTCGGAGCGGCGCCGGAGACCGGCAGGCTGCCGTCGGTCGGCAGGTGGTCCGGGAGCTCAGGGTGCTGATCCGGAAGCGAAGGGGGTGGCGTCGGTGCGGCGGCGACGCGGCCCGCGCGCTCACGCTCGGCCCGCGCCTGCGGGGAGAGCCCGTCGAGCGGGTCCGCCGCCGCGAGGGCCCGTTCCGCCGCGAGCGCTGCCGGGGTGCCGGCACGCGCACGGAGGACCCAGCCCTCGATGTTGCGCTGCGCCCCCTGGGAGACCCCCAGGGCGCCCGGCGGGACGTTGCGGCGGATCACGCTGCCAGCACCCGTGTAGGCGCCGTCACCGACCGTGACAGGTGCGACGAACATGTTGTCGGCACCCGTGCGGGCGTACGAGCCGATCGTCGTGCGGTGCTTGTTCACGCCGTCGTAGTTGACGAACACGCTCGCCGCGCCGATGTTCGTCCGCTCACCGATCGTCGCGTCGCCGACGTACGACAGGTGCGGCACCTTCGACCCAGCGCCGATCTGGGCGTTCTTGACCTCGACGAACGTCCCGATCTTGCCGCCCGAGCCGAGCACGGAACCAGGGCGGAGGTAGGCGAACGGACCGACCGTCGCGTCGTCGCCGATCACCGAGAGCGAGCCGTGCGTCCGTACGACCGTCGCGCCTGCGCCGACCTCCACGTCGGTCAACGTCGTGTCCGGCCCGATCGTCGCCCGCTCGCCCACGACCGTCGCACCGTGCAGCTGGGTGCCCGGGAGCAGCGTGACGTCCCGTGCGAGCGTGACGTCGACGTCGACCCAGGTCGTCGCCGGGTCGACGACCGTGACGCCCTCGAGCATCCATCGCCGCAGGATCCGACGGTTGAGCTCGGCGCGGAGCACCGCGAGCTGCGCGCGGTCGTTGACCCCCTCGACGAGGACCGGGTCGTCGACACGGACTGCACGCACCCGCCCGCCGTCCGCGCGTGCCAACGCCAGGACGTCGGTGAGGTAGACCTCGCCCTGCGCGTTGTCCCGGTCGAGCCGGCCGAGGCACCCACGGAGCACGGCGGCGTCGAACACGTACACCGACGAGTTGATCTCGCGCACCGCGCGCTGAGCCTCGTCCGCGTCCTTCTCCTCCACGATCGCCGTGACGTCGGGCCCGCCGTCACCGTCACGAAGGATCCGTCCGTAGCCGGTCGGGTCCTCGACCTCCGTGGTCAGGACCGTCACGGCATGGCCGCCGGTCGTGTGAGCGTCGAGCAGCGACGACAGCGTCGCGCCGTCGAGCAGCGGGATGTCGCCGGCCATGACGACGACGGCTCCGGCGACCTCGCCGACGACCGGTTCCGGCGGCGCGGCGTCGCCGACGAGGGCGGCGTCCGCGGCGGCGTCGAGCGTGCTGAGGCCGCACTGCACGGCCCGCCCGGTCCCGGGGATGTCGTCCTGGTCCGCGACCAGCACGTCCGCGTCGACCTCGAGCGCATGAGAAGCGACCGCCTCGCGCCCGTGGCGCACGACGACGACGACCCTCTCGGGGTCGAGCGACCGCGCCGCGGCGAGGGCGTGACCGAGCATCGACCGACCCGCCAGGGTGTGCAGGACCTTCGGTGTGGCCGAGCGCATCCGGGTGCCTTCACCTGCGGCGAGGACGACGACGGCGGCGGGGCGGGGGTAGGTCACGTTGCGGGACTCCCGACGGATCTGCCCGAGGTCGGACGCCCCGGGCTGCGGATCTGGCGCAGGAGCACTCTACCGCCGCGCCGGAGGGCGATGAGCCGGTCGGGTCGCCGACCTGGCGCTCCGCCCCCAGGATTCGAACCCGGACTGCAAGGCACCAAAGGCCTGCGTGCTGCCGTTACACCAGGGCGGAACGGCCACCGACATCGTCGGGACCGGGTCACAAGTCTGCCAGCACCCCACGGCGGTGGACGTCGCTGTCATGATGGCCGGGTGACCTCGGACCCGAAACGACCCACACGCTCCCGCATGACAGGCGCCCAACGACGGGCACAGCTCCTCGAGGTCAGCCGGGGGCTCTTCGCCGAGAAGGGGTTCGAGGGCACGAGCGTCGAGGAGATCGCGACCCGCGCCGAGGTGTCCAAGCCGGTCGTGTACGAGCACTTCGGGGGAAGGAAGGGATCTATGCGGTGGTCGTCGACCGCGAGATCCAGGCGCTCACCGGGGCGTTGACAGATGCGCTCGCCGCCGGCGGGCACCCGAAGCAGCTCGTGGAGCGGACCGCCCTCGCCCTGTTCACGTACATCGAGACGTCGACCGACGGCTTCCGCATCCTCGTCCGTGACTCACCCGTCGCCCAGGCGACCGGGACGTTCTCGAGCCTGATCGGCGATGTCGCGACACAGGTCGAGCACCTGCTCGCCGACCAGTTCAAGCGCCGGGGGCTCGACCCGCGCACCGCACCGCTGTACGCGCAGATGCTGGTCGGCATGGTGGCGCTCACCGGGCAGTACTGGCTCGACGCACGGTCGCCGAAGAAGGCCGACGTCGCCGCGCACCTCGTCAACCTGGCGTGGAACGGGCTGTCCGGCATGGAGCGCCGGCCGACCCTGCCGTACGAGTCCTGACGGCGCGCGACACCGCGCCCACCTGGGCCCGAGGTCACGGCCCGGGTATCTCGACGTCGAGTAACCTCACAGGATGACGACACGGCAGAGCCGGCAGCCGGACGGCGCCGACGAGGTCGACCGGATCGTCGCCGCGTGGGCAAGGGAGCGCCCCGACCTCGACGTCGAGCCGCTGACCGTCCTGTCCCGGGTGAGCCGCCTCGCGCGACACCTCGACCTCGCCCGTCGCGGCTCGTTCGCCCGGCACCACCTCGACACGTGGGAGTTCGACGTGCTGTCCGCGCTTCGACGCGCCGGCCGCCCCTACCAGCTCTCCCCCGGCGCCCTCCTGACGCAGACCCTCGTCACGAGCGGCACGATGACCAACCGCATCGACCGGCTCGCGCAGCGCGGTCTCGTGGTGCGGCGGCCGGCTCCGGACGACCGTCGCGGCGTCATCGTCGAGCTCACGGAGAAGGGCCGCCGCGGCGTCGACGCGGCGATGGCCGACCTGCTCGAGGTCGAGCACCGGCTGCTCGGCACCCTGGAGCCGGCCGAGCGCGAGACGCTCGCCTCGCTGCTCCGACGGCTCGTCGCGCCGTTCGACGCGGTCTGACCCCGCCGAGTCAGGGCGCGTCAGGGCGCGTCAGGACTCAGCCGCCCACGCGCTGCCACACCGCGATGCCCCCCGTCGTGGCCACGCGCGTGAACCCGTCGCTGACGTCCTGCCCGAGGACCGGCGCCAGCCACGACTCCGGTCCCCCCACCGGCAGCAGGACCGTCCGGCTCGCGGCGACCTGCCTCGCGACCATCTGCGCGACGCTCTCCGAGGGGTCGACGATGCCCGGCACCGGGTAGCCGCCGCGCTCGGTCATCACCGTCCCGAAGAGGTCCGGCTGCCCCGGGCATCCCTCGGCGATCATCCGCGTCTGCGCGTCCGCCACCAGGAGGTAGCTCGGGTTCTCCGACCACGTGCACCCCGTCCGCGTCAGAGCGGCGAGCAGGGCACGGTCCTCGCGCGGTCCGGACGGGAGCGCCGGGAACGTGAGCGCGAGTCCGGCGAGCGCGAGGACGAGACCGCCGGCCCCCGCACGTCGGGCCACCACGCCCCACGAGCGGCGTGCGCGCGCGCTCAGCGCGCCGACGGCGGCACCGGCGAGCAGGCACGCCGGCGGCGCGAGGAACGCCGTGTAGTGCAGGTAGTAGCTGGGGGCCCCGACCAGCGCCGCCAGGTGCACCACCCCGGCGACGGCCCACCACGCCGGGTCGGACCACTGCGACGGTGGCCTCATGTGCAGCCCGCCGGTACGGCGGGAGCCGGTGGTGCCGGACGCGCGACGACGCCTTCCGGCGATCCCGAGCGCGACCGCCGCCAGCACGACCAGCGCGACGCACACCCCTGCGACTCCCGCGGGGCCGAGCTCCGCGAGCCGCTCGTGCAGGAGCCCGGCGGTCCGGGGGCGGCCGATCTGCGCGAGGACGACGTCGTCCCACATCGCCCGCGGCGCCGCCCACGCGAACGGGAGCACGATCGGCGTGAGACCGACCAGCACCCATCCGACCCATCGGACGGCCCCGCGCACCCCGTGACGGGCCAGGACCAGGAAACCCACCACGGTCAGGTCCAGCACGACCCACACCTTGAAGGTCGCCGCGACCCCGAGGGCGATCCCGGCGACCGCGAGAGCACTGTGTTCCGTGAGCACGCCGCGCCCCGCGCGCATGCCGTGCCCTGCGAGCACGCCGGAGGTGCCCGCCAGCCGGTGATCCCGGGTGCTGCTGCCGCTCGTGGGCGCGTCCGGACGAGCCGGGGCGTCGTGCCGCCGCGCGAGGGCCGCGAACGCGATCAGCAGACCCAGCCCGATGAAGGGCTCGAGGTAGATCGAGCGCTCCGCCGCGATCGCCGGTCCCCAGAACGCGTAGCCCAGACCGCCGACCAGGGCCGCGACCAGTCCCCTCCGCCGCAGGATCCGCGCGATCAGGACAGCGTTCAGGACGCCGACCGTCATGACGAGCAGACGTCCCGCGGCGAGCGCCCACGGGTCGCCCACCACGCGCGCGAGGGCCGCCGCCGGGGTGAGGGCGAGCACGATGCCCGGCGGGTGGACGAACAGCACGTCCCGGTACGGGAGCCGGCCGGCGATCAGGTGCTCCGCGAGAGAGAGGTGCACGCCGTCGTCGTAGCCGTACTCCGCGCGGAGCATGCCCGCCGCCACCAGCGGGACGAACCTGATCGCGAAGGTCGCGACGGCCACGACGGCCAGCACGAGCCGCAGGCGTGCGGCGTCGCTCGCGAACCACGACCGCACCCGGGTCACTCCGCCGCCTCGGCCACGACCATCCACTCGTCCTCGAGCTCGGCCCGTTCGGCTGCGAGCGCCCGCAGCTCGGCGTCCAGGGCGAGCACGGCCTCGTGGTCCGTGGCCTGGGCCGCCATCCGCTCGTGCAGGCGCAGCTCGAGCTCGCCGATCTTCGCGAGCCGACGTTCGAGGCGTGCGAGCTCCTTGCGTGCCGCACGCACCTCGGCCTGGCTCGGACCGGCGTCGTCGTTCCGCGCCCCGTCGACGCGCCCGGTGGGCGCGAGCGGCCCCGACGCGGCCTGTGCCGCGCGTCGCAGGCGCAGGTACTCCTCGACCCCGCCGGGAAGGTCCCGGATCGTGCCGTCGCCGAGCAACGCCACCTGGCGGTCGCACACCCGCTCGAGGAGGTACCGGTCGTGCGACACGACGACGAGCGTCCCGGGCCAGCCGTCGAGCAGGTCCTCGAGCGCCGCGAGCGTGTCCGTGTCGAGGTCGTTCGTCGGCTCGTCGAGCAGCAGCACGTTCGGCTCGCCGACGAGCAGCCGCAAGAGCTGCAGACGCCGCCGCTCACCGCCGGAGAGGTCCCCGACCCGGGTGCGCGCCCGCTCGCGCGGGAACCCGAGGCGCTCCACGAGCTGTGCGGCCGTCAGCTCCTTGCCACCGACCACGATCGACCGCCGCTCACGTTCGACGGCCTCGACGACCACCAGGTCCTCGAGCTCGCCGAGCTCCTCGACGTCCTGCGTGAGCTGGGCGACGTTCACGGTCTTCCCGCGCTTGACCCGGCCGCTGCCGGGGGCGATCTCACCCGCCAGCAGCCGCAGCAGGGTCGTCTTGCCCGCCCCGTTCACGCCGACGACCCCGTAGCGGTCCCCGGGGCCGAGCCGCCAGGTCACGTCCCGGAACAGGGGGTCGCTGCCCGGGTAAGCGAGGGTCACGTCCTCCAGGTCCAGCACGTCCTTGCCGAGACGTGACGTCGCCATCCGGGTGAGCTCGAGCGAGTCCCGCGGTGCAGGCTCGTCCGCGATCAGCTCGGCCGCGGCGTCGAGCCGGAACTTCGGCTTGGACGTGCGTGCCGGTGCCCCGCGGCGGAGCCAGGCGAGCTCCTTGCGGAGCAGGTTGTCACGCTTCTGCGCCGACGTGGCCGCGCTGCGCTCCCGCTCGGCGCGCGCGAGCACGTACGCGGCGTACCCGCCCTCGTACTGCGCGACCGCGCCACCACCGGCCGATCCGGTGACCTCCCACATGCGCGTGCAGACCTCGTCGAGGAACCAGCGGTCGTGGGTCACGACGACGAGCGCCCCGCGCCCCTGCCCGCCCGAGCCGGCGAACCTGCGCTTGAGGTGCTCGGCGAGCCACGCGACACCCTCGACGTCCAGATGGTTGGTCGGCTCGTCCAGCGCGATCACGTCGTGGTCGCCGACGAGGAGCGCCGCGAGGGCCGTCCGCCGCCGCTGTCCGCCGGAGAGCGTCGCGACGTCGGCGGCGAGGTCGACGTCGGCGAGCAGCCCCGCGTGCACGTCCCGGATGCGGGGGTCCGTCGCCCACGTGTGCTCGTCGGCCGTCCCGTGGATGAGCTCGCGGACCGTTGTCCCGGCCGGGAGCTCGTCACGCTGGTCGAGGAGCACGACGTCCAGGCCGCCGGCCATCGTCACACGCCCCTCGTCCGGCTCACCGCGCCCGGTGAGCAGCCGCAGGAGCGTCGACTTCCCCGCGCCGTTCGGTCCGACGACGCCGATCCGCGCACCGTCGTCGATCCCCAGGCTCACCCGGTCGAGCAGTGTCCTGGTACCGAGGGTGAGCGAGATCGCGTCCGCTCCGAGCAGGTGTGCCATGCCGTCCTGTCCGTCTGATGCTGGTCGGGTGGGTACTGGTGGTCGGTCGGTGCTGGTGGTCGGTCGGTGCTGGTGGTCGGTCGGTGCTGGTGGTCGGTCGGTGCTGGTAGTCGGTCGGTGCTGGTGGTCGGGACGTGCGCCGCCTCGGGGGGCGAGCTAGTCGAGGAGGCCGCTCGGGACGACGCGCGCACCGCCCACCGCGCCGACGGCCGTGACGACCGAGTCGGCGACGTCCGACGCCGTGAACGCCGCCGCGATCATCACCGCGTGCTGACGGCTGCGCGCGAGCGCGGCGACGGTCGGCCCCGACCCCGAGACGATCGCCCCGAGCGCCCCGGCGTCGATCGCGACGTCGATGGTCTCCGCGAGCTCCGGGGCGAGCTCGAGCGCCGCCACCTGGAGGTCGTTGTGCAGCGCAGCGCCGAGGGCCGCCGGGTCGCCCGCACGCACCGCACGCAGCACCGTGCTGTCGGCGTCGGCGTCCAGGCTCGCGCCGTCCGGCACCAGCTCGTCGAACGTCCGGTAGACGTCGGCCGTCGACAAACCCGAGTCGCGGACCGCGAACGCCCAGTGGTACTCGCCGCGGGTGAGTGCCGGTGTGAGCAGGTCCCCACGACCGGACCCGACGGCGACGTGCCCCATCAGTGCGAACGGGACGTCGGCGCCGAGCACCGCGGCAAGCCGGGCCAGCTCCTCACGGGCCAGCCCGGTGTCCCACAGCGCGTCACAGGCCACCAAAGCGGCCGCGGCGTCGGCGGACCCGCCGGCCATGCCACCGGCGACCGGGACCCCCTTGTGCAGGTGGATGTGCACACCGTCGACGACACCGGCCCGGTCGGCCAGCAGGTGCGCGGCCCGCAGCGCCAGGTTGCTCGCATCCGTCGGCACCCGCTCCGCGTGCGGACCGGAGACCGTGACCTCGAACCCCTCCCCGGGGCGCGCGACCACGTCCTCGTAGAGGGACACCGCCTGGTACACCGTCGAGACCGGGTGGTAGCCGTCGCGGCGACGCGGGCCGACCCGCAAGGACAGGTTGACCTTGCCGGGCGCGCGCACCCGGACCTCACGGTCGGCACGCGTCACGGGGAGGCTCACGTGCCCACTGTGCCAGGTCGGCGGGACGTCGGTGCGCCGGCGGCGAGCGCCTCAGCGACCCGGGTGAAGGCCTCGATGTCGAGCCGCTCGCCGCGCGTCTGCGGATCGACACCGGCGGCACGCAACGCGGCCTCGGCGATCTCGACCGACCCGGCGAGCGTGCCGAGCGCCGACCGGAGCATCTTGCGGCGCTGGGCGAACGCCGCGTCGACCACGGCGAAGACCTCGGCACGCGACGCCGTCGTCCGAGGCGGTTCCCGCCGCTCCAGCCGGACCAGCGCGGAGTCGACGTTCGGAACCGGCCAGAACACCGAGCGCGCCACCGTGGACGTCCTGCGCGCCGATGCGTACCAGGCCACCTTGGCGGACGGCACGCCGTACGTGCGGCTCCCCGGCGGCGCAGCGAGCCGGTCCGCCACCTCGGCCTGCACCATCACGAGCACGCGCTCGAGCGACGGGAACCGCTCGAGGAACGTCAGCAGCACCGGGACGGACACGTTGTACGGCAGGTTGGCGACGAGGGCCGTCGGCGCGGCACCCGGCAGCTCGGTGACCTCGAGCGCGTCGGCGGTGACGACGGTGAAGCGGTCGGTCCCGGCGACCTCCGGGAGGTGCGCGGCGACCGTCGCGGGCAACGCCCCGGCCAGCACCGGATCGATCTCGACCGCCACCAGGCTCGCGCCCGCCTCGAGCAGCCCGAGGGTGAGAGAACCGAGACCCGGACCGATCTCGACCACACGCTCCCCCGCGACCACGCCGGCGGAGCGGACGATCTTGCGCACCGTCCCGCCGTCGATCACGAAGTTCTGACCGAGCGTCTTCGTGGGACGAATGCCCAAGCGCCCTGCCAGGTCCCGGATCTCGGCCGGGCCCAGCAGGGCGCCTGGGGTGTCAGTCACGACGACGAGCCTATCGGGGGTGAGGGCTCGCGCCGCCCGCCGGTCGGCTCAGCGGAACAGCTGCGCACCGCAGACCGGCCACTGACCGGCACCGGAGCGCGCGTACAGCATCTGGGCGCGAGCGGTCTGCTCGGCGGCAGATGCCTGGGACGGCAGCCCGGCACCGCCGACGGCTTGCCAGGTCCCCAGCGAGAACTGGTAGAGGCCGTAGTACAGGCCGTTCCGCGACACGATCGTCGGGTTGCCACCGGACTCGCACCGGGCCAGCGCGGCCCAGTTCAGCGACGACGCGCTCGCGCCGACCGGCGTCGGTGCGACCACCGGGCGGGGCTTCGTGCCGACCGCGACGACCTGGTCGACGGGCGCCGAGGTCACCGCCGCGGAGAGCTGCACGCGCGACGTCTCGACACCGTTCGTCGTCGTGACCCGCTCCACGATGGTGCGGGCCCCGTCGACACCGGCGGTGCGCACGACCTTCTGCCCGGTGTAGCGCGTCGCGTCCTGGGTCGTGACGGTCGCGAACGGCACCGCCTCGACGCGCGAGACGTCGGCCACCACGATCCGGTTGACGGTGACGGTCACCGCGCCGGCCTCGTCATGGGTCACCTCGACCTGGTCGAGGTCCCCCAGCGTGACACCGAGGTCCGTCAGGACCGTGCCGATCGTCCGCTTGGAGCCGTCGACCACCTGCGACGTCCCGTCGACCTGGACCGTGAGCTGACCGGCGACCGTCAGGCCCAGCGAGAGCGGCTCCCGGCCGGCGGACGAGCGCGACGCGACGAGCCGGATGTCGCTCCCTCTCGACGCGAACGTCTGCAGAGCCTCCTCGGCCGTGAGGGCCGTCGTCCAGACGGTGGCGACCACGCCGTCGGTCGAGACCTCGACCTGATGCGCGTGCCGGACGACGATCTCGGCGCCGTCGTTGAGCGCGCTGCTGGTGCCCGGGACGACGGTGTCACGCGCGGCCAGCGCGACGTGGCGGTCGTGCAGGACGCCGTCGACGCTCCCGGCGAAGGTCGTGACCGTCGTGACGGTGCCGTCGACGTCGAGCGTGACGGTCTTGTGCGCGTGGGCGACGGCGGTGCCGGAGACACCGGCGAGGAGGAGGACCGCAAGGCCGGCGACGACGACGCGTCGCGGGGGAGCGGAGCCTGTCCCGCAGCGCCACGAGCGGCGAGCGGAGACGGCGGAGGGTCGAGAGGATCAGGGACGAGGCGCGGGAGAGCACGCCGGTGGCAGAGGTGAGGAAGGTCACGGGTATCCAGACGTCGGGGGACCCGGGCACGGGGGCGGAACGCGCCCGTCGGGCGCACAGCACGTCCAGCGATCTCTACGGTGTCGTCGCTCGTGTCAGCCGGACCCGGAGGGGGGTCCCGCACGCTGTTCCCGGATCCCCGATCCGGCCGTCACAGCCGTCCGAGCGGGGGCTCGTCGCGACTGCTCGCACCCTGTCCGACAGCCAGTGGTGGCGTCGTCGTCGTTGAAGGGTGACGCACTACCGTAACCGATCCGTGATCTGACGCCAACTCGCGGCCCTACGGACGTTCGCGCAGCCCGGCCCCGAGCGGGTCCGTCCCGGATCTGGGCCGGTCAGTACCAGCCCGACGACTGCCAGTGCCCGAGGGCCCCGCACGGCGTCCCGTACCGCCCCGCGATGTAGTTCAGACCCCAGGTGATCTGCGTCGCCGGGTTCGTCTGCCAGTCGGCACCGACGCTCGCCATCTTCGACCCGGGCAGTGCCTGCGGGATCCCGTACGCGCCGCTCGACGCGTTGCTCGCGTTGACCCGCCACCCGCTCTCGTGGTCCCACAGCGTCAGCAGGCACGCGAACTCGCTGTCGCCCCACCCGCGCGCCGCCGCGAGCTGACGGCCGATGTCCTGGGCGCTGCCGGGTGCCACCACGACGTTCGCGAGGCTCGGCACCGCCATCGTGCCGACGCGGATCACCTGGGTGATCGGCTCGACGGTGATCTTGGTCGCGATCGGGGTCCGCGAGACCACCGCACCGCCGACGACCTTGGTCGCGTACGTGACGACCTTCTGGCCGGCGCGACCGGCGACCTTCACGCGGCGCGTCCCCTTGGACAACGTCGGGTCGGGGACCTCGACCTCGGTGAACGGGACAGCCTCGGTCGCCGTGTCACCGCTCTGGGCGGCGCGGGTCACGAGCACCACCAGGCCGTCCACCGCCGTGGCGTCGAGCGGGACCGAGACCTGGTCACCCTCGTTCAGCACGAGGCCGATCTGCTTGAGGGCACCACGGACCGTCGGCTCGCTGGAGATGCCGTCGATCACCTGCCCGTCCACGACGAGGTGGATCGTCTTCTCCGTCGAGACCCGCAACGGTGCACGTCCCAACGGCTCGGACCGTGACGCGGACAGCAACGCCGTGCCGTCCCGGACGCCGAGGTCCTGCACCGCCTCACCGACCGTGAGCGCCGTCGTCCAGACGGACCGCTTCTCGCCGTCCATCACGACCTCGATCTCCCGACCGTGCCGCACGACGATGTCGCCCCCGTTGATGGCCGTCGCCGACAGCGCCGGGGTCACGGCGTCGCCCGCCCCGACGGTGATGCCCGAGCCCTTGAGGACGTCCTGCACCGTCTTGCCGAACGCGGTGACGTGCACGTCGTGCCCGTCGACGTCGACCGTGACGGACTTGTGCATCACGGCGAACGCACTCGTACCGCCGGCCACGAGCGCCAGGACGAGACCCTGCGCCGCAAGACGCACCACCCGAGGACCGGGGCGACGGCCTGCGACCAGCCCGCGCACCGCCCCGACCACGCCGCCCCGCCCCTCGGGACCGGTCACGGCGGCTCGGGCCCGCCTGCTCTCCGGTCGCTCCGGGTCGGACGTCACGATCGTGGGACCTCTCGGTGTCGGGCTGCGCTGTCAGGCGCCGGGCAGGTTCTGCGACTCTCACGTGCTGGGGCATCCGGGGCCGTCGGATCGAGCACGAAGCCGGCCCGTCGGCACACAAGACCAGTCGACCGTAACCGATCCGTGACCCGAGTCGGTAGTCGGAAGGTCCCCGAGGAGAGGTCTCTCACCCCCGTCTCATCCGTTCGGCCCACCTCACGGCGTGTCCTGGCAGCCACTTACCAGGCCCCGTAGACCGCCTCGCTCGTCGCCGCCAGGCTGCGGCAGAGGCTCTCGAGGGAGACGTCCAGGGTCTGCGCCATGCCGCGCACGGTCACCGGGACGAGGTACGGCGCGTTCGGCCGCCCCCGGTACGGGTGAGGCGTGAGGTAGGGCGCATCGGTCTCGACGAGCACCTGACCGATCGGGACGGCACGGAGCGCGCGGCGGAGCTCGTCGTTGGCGGAGAAGGTCACCGGACCCGCGAACGACAGGTACCACCCCTGCTCGGCGCAGACCCGCGCCATGGCCTCGTCGCCGGAGAAGCAGTGGAACACCGTGCGGTCCGGGGCGCCGTCGCGGCGCAGGATGTCGATCACGTCCTCGTGCGCATCCCGGTCATGGATCTGGAGCACGAGGTCCAGCTCCTTGGCCAGCGCGATGTGCGCCCGGAACGCCTCCCGCTGCACCGCGCGTCCTGCCGTGCCCGCCCGGAAGTGGTCCAGGCCCGTCTCGCCGATCACGCGGACCCGGTCGTTCCCTCGGGCGACGGCTGCGACGGCCGCGATCGCCTCGTCGAGGTCGACGTCGTGATGAGGGCGGAACTGCGCGGTGAGGCCGTCGGGCGTCTCCTCGCTGATCCCGGCGTGCAGCGTCGCCTCGTTCGGATGGATCGCGACCGCGCCGAGCAGCTCGGCATGCTCGCGCACCACCTGATCGACCCAGGCCAGCGCGGGCAGCTCGCAGCCCACGTGCACCGCACGCGTGACGCCGACCTCCCGCGCGCGGGCGAGGTGATCGGCCAGGTTGAGCGGCTCGAGGTCGTCGATCCCGTCCGGGAAGCCGACCACCGAGTCGAGGTGCGTGTGGTTGTCGACCACCGGGAACGGCAGCGGTTCGGGGACCGGAGGCCAGCTGCGGTCACGCGATCTCGAGCGCGCCACGGCTCAGGCCTCGGTCGGGTCCTCGAGCCGCGGGAAGAGCGAGGCACCCTTCGTCACGACCGTCCCCGCCGGAAGCTGACCGAACCGAGCGGCGTCCGCCACCGGCTGGGAGCCGAGCGTCCCGAGCACCGCCTCGGCACCCAGCAGCTCCCACAGAGACTGGGTCGCCCGCGGCATCACCGGGTGCAGCAGCACCGCGAGCGCCCGCAGGGACTCTGCGGCCGTGACGAGGATCGTCGCGAGACGGCCGTCTGCCGAGTACGTCCCGTCGTCCCGTACCTCAGCCTTGGCCACGGACCACGGCGCCTGCTCGGTGAGGTAGCCGTTGGTGGCCTCCACGAGGGTCCACACCGACGAGATCGCCTCGTGCAGCGCGAGCCGGTCCATCGCCGCTTCGGAGTCGACCACGGCTGTCTCGGCCACGGCCGACACGGCCTCCTCGGCCTCGCCGGGCGCACCCCCGACCGGAAGCACGCCGTCGAAGTACTTGCCGACCATCGCTGCCACCCGCGAGGCAAGGTTGCCGAAACCGTTCGCGAGCTCGGCGTTGTACCGCGCCGCGAGGTCCTCCCAGGAGAACGACCCGTCCTGGCCGAACGGGATCGCGCGCAGGAAGTAGTAGCGGAACGCGTCCGACCCGAAGTGGTCGATGATCTGGTTCGGGGCGATCCCGGTCAGCTTCGTCTTGCTCATCTTCTCGCCGCCCACCAGCAGCCACCCGTGCGCGAACACCTGCCGCGGCAGCTCGAGGCCGGCCGCCATCAGCATCGCGGGCCAGATCACCGCGTGGAACCGCAGGATGTCCTTGCCGACCAGGTGCACGTCGGCCGGCCACGTCCGGGCGAACAGCTCCTGGTCCGCCGGATCCGTGCTGTCGAGCCCGACGGCAGTCGCATAG
Organism: Cellulomonas sp. P24; assembly: GCF_024704385.1. Classification (NCBI taxonomy): domain Bacteria; kingdom Bacillati; phylum Actinomycetota; class Actinomycetes; order Micrococcales; family Cellulomonadaceae; genus Cellulomonas; species Cellulomonas sp. P24. The sequence continues at coordinate 3,178,738 of NZ_JAJDFX010000002.1, read as the reverse complement.
TTCAGCAGCGCGTCGAACCACACGTACAGCACGTGCGTCGTGTCCCACGGGATCGGGATGCCCCAGTCGAACGTGTTGCGGGAGATCGACAGGTCCTGCAGCCCCTGGCGGACGAAGGAGAGCACCTCGTTGCGCGCGCTCGCCGGCTGCACGAACGTCGGGTTCGCCTCGTAGAAGTCGAGCAGTCGCTGCGTGTACGCGCTCATGCGGAAGAAGTAGTTCTGCTCCGAGAGCATCTCGACCGGACGGCCGTGGATCGCGCAGACCTGCTGGCCCTCGAACTCGCCGGTCCCGGCGACCAGCTCGCCGGGCAGCTTGTACTCCTCGCAACCGACGCAGTACGGGCCCTCGTAGGACCCGGCGTAGATCTCGCCCTTGTCGTACAGGTCCTGGATGAACGCCTGTACCCGAGTCGTGTGGCGCTCCTGCGTCGTCCGGATGAAGTCGTCGTTCGCCGCGTCGAGCGTGGTCAGGACGGGCTTCCAGGCGCTCTCCACGAGGCGGTCGGCCCACTCCTGCGGGCTCACGCCGTTCGCGTCCGCCGTGCGCATGACCTTCTGGCCGTGCTCGTCCGTACCGGTCAGGAACCACACGGGCTCCTGGCGCTGGCGGTGCCACCGGGTGATGACGTCCGCCGCGACGGTCGTGTACGCGTGCCCGATGTGAGGGGCGTCGTTCACGTAGTAGATGGGCGTCGTCAGGTAGAAGGACGAGGGGGCAGACATGCGCCCATCGTAGGGGCGTGCCGCACCCACGGTCGCCGCCGTCCCACCCACCCCCACCCGCGCCCCGCGCCCTCCGCCCGCGTCCTCCGCCCGCGCCCTCCGCCCGCGTCCTCCGCCCGCGCCCCGCGCCCTCCGCCCACGCCCACGCCCGCGCCCCGCGCCGCACGAGTGACGTGAGTGACCGGTGGTGTCGGTGTAGCGCCCCGCCGGCCACTCCCGCCCCACCAGTCACACGCGCGGCGCGGAGCGCGGGTGCCGGCCGGTCCGGGCCAGCACAGCACGAACGTCGGCGACGAGTCTCCCGGGATCCCTCACGATGTCCTCGAAGCTGAAGCGAAGGACGACGCGTCCCTGCTTGGCCAGCTCCCGGTCACGACGGCGGTCCTCGCGGAACTGCGATCGACCGGCGTGATAGCCGAACCCGTCGGCCTCCACGACCACACACCTCTCGACGAGCAGATCGACCCGCCCGACACCAGGGATCCTGACCTGAGGCTCGACACGCAGGCCGTCGCGGCGGAGGGCGAGTCGCGCCAGGGTCTCCGAGGGCGACTGGCTCCGCCCATCCACGAGCCCGAGAACGAGGCGCGCACGAACCGCCCCCGGGGGAAGCGCAGCGCGCAGCTCGTCGACCGTCACGAGGCGCTGGTTCACGGCCGAGTCGACGGTCACCACGGCACGATCGCCCGGCTGACACTGGAGTACCCGTGCGAGAGCGGACGCCGGCGGGGCGACGCGCGCCATCGACAGCGGCTGCGGCTGCGGCTGCGGCTGCGGCTGCGGCTGCGGCTGCGGCTGCGGCGAGGATGCCTCACGGTGGAGCACCACGGTGTCGTGGTCCCGCAGTCCCGGACGGCTGGTGCCTCGTCGACGCGGGACGGACAGGTGCACCCGATCGGGGCGATCGAGGACGATCAGCCCGTACAGATCGGCCGCCGAGACGCACGTGACGACCGCCCGGAACACCGTCGCGGCGACGACGGCGGCGTCGGTTCCCGGAAGGGCGTAGCACCCGCGGTGCACGCGTCGGACGGCACCCGAGGGGATCGCCCGATCCAGCTCAGTGCGATCAGCGGAGTCCTCGACGATCTCCACGAAGCGGCCGCAGCCGCCGAGGGCCGCGAGACGATTCACGATCGTTGTCGTCGCCGACACCATCGCCGTCGTTGTCGCGGTCGAGGTCCAGGTCCAGGTCGAGGTCGCCATCATCAGACCGTGACAGCGGGGTCCAGTGGAGCGTCATCGCCACCAATCCACTGTGGACGACTGCCGACAGGGTCGTCCTGTGCACGGTTCGCGCGACGCGATCGCTCCGCTGGACAGGCTCCCCGTCCCCGGCACCCGGCACCCGGCACCCGGCACCCGGCACCCGGCACCCGGCACCCGGCACCCGGCACCCGGCACCCGGCACCCGGCACCCGGCACCCGGCGAGCATGCCCCACCCGCGGCCCCCAGCAGAAGGGTCCCGCCCGTCGGCCGACTCGCACGCTCCGCGCCGCGCGAGTGGCTCGAGTGAACGGAGTGGCGCAGGAGGCGCACCACCCGAACCACGAGCCACATCAGCACCACGTGCGGCGCGCATCGCGGCAGAGTCGAGTGGCGCGGCCTGCGGAACCGGCGCCGCGCAGGAGGGGACCGGCGGGTGCTCAGGAGAGCCGGGTGAGGCCCTTCCGGAGGCCACGGACGGCCTGGGCGATGCGCTGCTCGTTCTCGATCAGGGCGAAGCGGACGTGGCCGTCACCACCGGGGCCGAAGCCCGTCCCCGGTGAGACCGCCACGTCGCAGTCGCGCACCAGCAGCTCGGCGAACTCCACCGACCCCATGTCGCGGTACGGCTCCGGGATCCGCGCCCAGGCGAACATCGTGCCCCGGGGCTTCAGGATGTCCCAGCCGATGCGTGCCAACCCGTCGACGAGGGCGTTGCGGCGGGACTCGTAGACGGGGCTCAGCTCGGTCGGGTAGTCCGCGGCCTCGTTGAGCGTCACGGTCGCGGCGATCTGGATCGGCTGGAACGTGCCGTAGTCCAGGTAGCTCTTGAGCTTGGCGAGCGCACCGACCACGTCCGACCGCCCGACGAGGAACGCCACCCGCCACCCGGCCATCGAGAACGACTTGGTCATCGAGTAGAGCTCGACGGCGACCTCCTTGGCACCGATGCACTGCATGATCGACGGTGGTGTCCAGCCGTCGAAGCACATGTCGGCGTAGGCGAGGTCGTGGACGAGGACGACGTCGCGCTCACGCGCCCAGTCGACCAGCCGCTGCAGGTCGGCGAGCTCGACCGTGGTGGTCGTCGGGTTGTGCGGGAACGAGAGCACGACGACGCGCGGCTTGGGCCAGCCGAGCTCCCACGCCTCCATGACGCGGTCGATGTACCCCGCGCCGTCCGTCCCGTCGCCGATCGGCACCTGGCGGGCGTCCGCCCCGGCGAAGTACGGACCCCAGATGTGGATCGGGTAGCTCGGGGTCGGCACGATCGCGGCGTCGCCGGGCTGCAGGAGCACCCACATGAGGTGGCTGAAGCCCTCCTTGGCGCCGATCGTCGAGATGATCTCGGTCTCGGGGTCGAGCGACACGCCGAACCGTCGGAGGTAGAGGTCGGCGACCGCCTGGCGCAGCTTGGGGATGCCGCGCGACGACGAGTACCGGTGGTTGCGCGGCACCTGGGCGGCCTGGACGAGCTTGTCGACGGCGATCTGCGGGCTCGGCAGGTCCGGGTTCCCGAAGCCGAGGTCGATCACGTCGCGCCCGGCGCGGCGCGCCTCGAGCTTCAGCGAGTCGATGATCGTGAAGACGTACGGCGGCAGGCCGGGGATGCGACGGAACTCCATGCGGACGACGGTAGTGCGTCCGGCCCACGGAACGCCGACACTGGGACCCTCTGCACAGGTCGAGCCCCGGAGGTCCACGTGACGACCACATCGAGACGAGCGCTGCTGGTCGTGGACGTGCAGCCGACGTTCTGCGAGGGCGGGTCGTTGGGCGTCGACGGCGGCGACGCGGTGGCGCACGCGGTGGCCGACTACGCCGCACGGCACCGCGACCGGTACGTCACGGTCGTGACGACGCAGGACTGGCACGTCGACCCCGGGCCCCACTTCAGCGAGGAACCGGACTACGTCGACACCTGGCCGCCGCACGGGGTCGCAGGCACCGCCGAGGCAGAGCTTCATCCGGCCCTGGCCGACCTGCACCCGGACGCATCCGTCAAGAAGGGCGCCTACGTCGCTGCGTACTCCGGGTTCGAAGGAACCGACCAGGACGGGCGGTCGCTCGAGGCGATCCTCGAGGCGCAGGCCGTCACCGCGGTCGACGTCGTCGGTATCGCCGAGTCGCACTGCGTGAAGGCCACTGCCCTCGACGCCCGGGCACTCGGCCTCGACGTCCGGGTCCTGACCGACCTGACCGTCCCGGTGACCCCCGAGCAGGGCGAGCAGGCGCGAGAAGAGCTGCGCCGCGCAGGCGTCGAGGTCGTGGCGTCCGACGCGGTGTAGCCGTCAGCTCCTGCCCGTCGAGGCCGAGTGCCCGACGCTTCCGGACGTGACCGACCCGAGCCTCGGTGCCGATCGCCGGTGAGGATCGCGCCGACCAGGGATCACCCAGCCCGACGGTCACCCCGCCCGCCGGTCACGCTGCCTGGGGATCGCGCAGCGGCTCCGGCCGGCCCAGGTGGAACCCCTGCCCGAAGTGCACGCCCAGCTCCCTCAGGCAGTCGAGCTCACCGGCCGTCTCGACACCCTCGGCGACGACCGATGCTCCGAGGTCGGCGGCGAACGTCAGGAGCGCCGCAGTCAACGACCGGCGACGGACGTCGTGCGAGATCCCTCGCACGAGGCTCAGGTCGAGCTTGATGAGCTCGGGAGCCAGCACGAGGACGTGCCGCATGCTCGCGAACCCGGCGCCGACGTCGTCGACGGCGATCCGCAGGCCGGCGGCGCGGAGCGGGGCGAGCACCTCGCTGAGCGCCCCGTAGTCCGACACCTGGGTGTGCTCGGTGATCTCCAGGACGAGCCGGTCGAGCGGCTGGTCGGCCAGGCCGGCGGTGAAGTCGGGGAGCACGATCGTCGACGGTGACACGTTGAGCGACAGGAATCCGGGGGCATGGGACAACCCACGGAGGGCGCTGCGGATCGCGCGCAGCTCGAGCTCAGGACCGTGGCCGGTGTGGGCGGCGCGCGCGAACCACTGGTCAGGCGGTCGCGCGCTCCCGGCGAACCGGGAGAGGGCCTCGACACCGGCGTGCTTCAGCTCCGCCAGCGCGACGACGGGCTGATAGACGATCTGCGGTCCTCCGCGACCCATGAGGTCCCGGAGGTCACGGGCGAACGCGCGGTCCTCGATCTGGGAACGGTCCTGCTCGGCGAGCGACCCGACGAGCTGCTGGCCGAGGGTGTTCAGGGTCGCGATCTCGCGCGCACCGAGGTCCTCCCGCACCTGGTGCGAGATCGCGCACAGCACCCCGACCACGGTGCCGTCGGGGCGCCGAAGCGGCACGCCGAGGTGCGACCGCATCTGGAGGTCGAGGATGACCCGGACCGAGGCGAGCGCCGGGATCCGGGTCACGTCGGCGATCGCCGCGGGGACCTTCCCGTCGGCGACGAGACGGGCCAGGGAGCCCTCGTCCGGCTCCGAGAACCCCGCGAGGCTGCGGACACCGAACGCGGCGGCCGCATTCACGATCTGGAGCCGATCGTCGCTGAACCGCCCGACGACCACCTGATCCATCCCGAGGTGGACCCGCACCGTCTCGAGCTGCTGGTCGATCGATCGGGAGGTCGTCGCGCGTGCTGCGCTCTCGGGGGCCAGTGGCTCGACGTCGTCGAGGTCGTCCAGCCGCCAGGACAACCGTGCGATCTCCGACTCGTGGGCGATCACGGTGCCGATGACCCGCGCGACGACCTCGGCGTGCGGGACGACGGCGTCGAGACCCAGGTCGGGGCAGGACCGTGACAGTCCGCACAGGACGCCCAACGGACGCTGGTCCGGTGTCCGGATGGGGACCCCGACGACGCCCTGGGCACCGGACCGGACCCCGGCGACGAACCTCCGGCGTTCGGTCGGCACCTCGTCGAGGTGCGGAAGGACGACGGCCTTCCCCTCGCGCGCCACCGTCGCGCTGAGCTGCCAGGCCCACGCCGGCACGGTGTCGTCGAACCCGAACGCGGTGGCGTGGTGCGTCGTCCCGAGCACGACGGGCACGTCCTCCGACGTCCCGACGGCGACCCACACGTCGAAGCCGGAGCGGTCGATCAGGTCGTCGAGGAGCAGGCTGACGGCAGACGTCCGCCGTACGAGTCCTGCTGTGCCTGGCATCGTGCCGTCCCTCGGGTCGTGGGGTGTCGCGCGACACCCGTCACGACTTCTTCGGCATGTTGGCGGCTGTCCTGAACCACTCGCGGTGCGACCCGGGTCCAGTGGGTCGGCGCTGGACCACAGGTCGGCACGGCACCGCGCACGGCGACGCCGCGTCGCCGCGTTCAGCCCCGGCGGGCGAGCGCGGCCGCGTACAGGTCCCGCTTGGAGGTCCCGGTCGCCTCGGCGACCTCGCGGACGGCCTCCTTGAGTCGTTCACCCGCGTCGACCCGGGAGAGGACCTCGACGACGAGCGTCGCGACCGGGGTCGCTGCGCTCTGCGGCGCGCCTGCGACGACGACGGAGATCTCGCCGCGGACCTCGCCCGCACCGGCCCAGGCGGCGAGCTCCGCCACGGGCGCCCGCCGGACCTCCTCGTACGTCTTGGTGAGCTCACGGCACACGGCCGCCGGTCGGTCCCCGCCGAAGGCGTCGACCATCGCCTCGAGCATCGCGTGCAAGCGGTGCGGCGCCTCGAAGAAGACCATCGTCCGACGTTCGCCGGCGAGCTCGAGCAGGGCCCGGGACCGCTCCCCCGGTTTGCGGGGCAGGAAGCCCTCGAAGCAGAACCGGTCGGTCGGCAGCCCCGAGAGCGCGAGCGCGGTGAGGACCGCGCTCGGTCCGGGAGCCGCGGTCACCGGGAGCCCCGCGGCGACGGCAGCCGCGACGACCCGGAACCCCGGGTCCGAGACGGCGGGCATCCCCGCGTCGGTGACCACCAGCACCGTGCCGCCCGACGCGACCACGTCGAGCAGCTCCTGGGCGCGCGCGCTCTCGTTGTGCTCGTGATAGCTGACGACCCGACCGCCGATCCGCACCCCCATGCGCGTGGCCAGCGCGTGCAGGCGCCGGGTGTCCTCCGCGGCGACGACGTCAGCCTCGGTGAGGAGTCGCCGCAGCCGCAGCGACGCGTCCTCGACGTCGCCGATCGGGGTGGCGGCGAGGACGAGGCGACCGGTCATGGCTCCCAGCCTGCCATCTCTCGTCGACCGCTCAGGGAGCGCCCCCTACGATGGCGCGGTGACGAGCACCCCGGAGGACCCGGTTCCCGTGGACGGCGACCTGGGAGGACCGGGCCCCGCCACCCACCCGGAACAGCCAGCAGCGGACCCGGACCACGCTCCGGGCACGACCCGACACCTCGGGTCCGGGGCCCGTCACGTCGCCGAGGGGCCGGCGGACACCGTCCCCGGCGGCGGACGCGGCGGTGAGCGCCTCGTGGTGGGTGCGCACACCGACACCAGCGCCCCGGCTCCGGGCGGGACCACGGGCGACACGTCCTCTGCGTCCGGCTCCGCGCCGCGTGGCCCGGGCCTGACCGAGCCGGTGAGCACGGAGCGTCGGCTCCTCGGGCGGCTCCTCGGGGAGGACCGGCTCCTGCTCGGCGCGACGGCCCACGACCGCCTGTGGGGCTGGCTCGGCCCGCTCCTGGTGACCGTGCTCGCGGGCGTCGCCCGGTTCGCGAACCTCGGCCGACCCCATGCGCTCGTCTTCGACGAGACCTACTACGTCAAGCAGGCGTACACGCTCCTGAAGGTCGGGTACGAGGCGCGCTGGCCCGACAACCCGAACCCGGCGTTCGAGGCCGGGCATCTCAACACCTTCCTCTCCCAGGCCGACTACGCGGTGCACCCGCCGGTGGGCAAGTGGCTGATCGCGTTCGGCATGCAGCTGTTCGGGCCCGCGAGCTCGTTCGGCTGGAGGTTCAGCGTGGCGGTCGCCGGCACGCTCGCGGTCTGGATGGTCGCCCGCATCGCCCGTCGGCTGTTCGCGTCGACGGCGCTCGGTGTCATCGCCGGTGGGCTGTTCGCGGTCGACGGCGAGGCGATCGTGCACTCCCGGACGGGGCTGCTCGACCAGTTCGTCATGTTCTTCGCCCTGGCGGCCTTCGGTGCGCTGCTGCTCGATCGCGAGCAGTCCCGGCGACGGCTCGCGGCGGGGGCCGCACGCGTGATCGACGCGGGTGGCGAGGTCCGGTGGTCGAGCGTGCGCCTCGGGGTGCGCTGGTGGCGGGTGACGGCTGCGGTGCTCCTCGGGCTCAGCATCGGCACCAAGTGGTCGGGCATCTACTTCCTGGCGGTGTTCGGGGTGCTGAGCGTCGCATGGGACCTCACGGCGCGACGCGCGGTCGGTCAACGCCGGTGGGCCCTCACGACCCTCACCCGCGATGCGGTCCCGGCGGGTCTGGCGATGACGTCGATCGCGTTCGCGACCTACCTGGCGACGTGGACGGTCTGGTTCCGCACACCGGGTGCGTACATGCGCCAGTGGGCCGTGCAGAACCCGGGGGAAGGCGTCCAGTGGTTGCCCCCGGCGTTGCGGTCCCTCCTCCAGTACCACGCCGACATGTGGCACTTCCACAACACGCTCCAGACCCCGCACCCGTACGCGGCGTCCCCCCTCGGCTGGCTCGTCCAGTGGCGGCCGACGTCGATGTACTACCCGGAGTCGGTGTCCGGTCTGGACGCGCAGGCGTCGCAGGCGCTGTGCGGGTCGGACCGCTGCTCGCAGGCGATCACGTCCCTGGGCAACCCGCTGATCTGGTGGGCGGCGACGGCGGCGATCGTCGTGGCGCTCGTGTGGCTCGTCCGCCGGTACGACTGGCGGGCCGGGGCCGTCCTCGTCGGGATCGGTGCCGGCTGGGTGCCGTGGCTCGGCTACGCGCACCGGACGATCTTCACCTTCTACTCGATCGCGTTCGCGCCGTGGATGGTGCTCACCCTGACGTACGTGATCGGGATCGTCCTGGGGACGAGGGCCGACGGTGCGAGGCGACGGCGAGCGGGCAGGTGGTGGGTCGGCGGCTTCCTGGTGCTCGTGGTGGCGGTGAGCGTGTTCTTCTACCCGATCTGGACGGCCCAGGTGGTGCCGTACTGGTTCTGGCGCCTGCACATGTGGCTGCCGAGCTGGATCTGATCGCCTCCTGGATCTGACCACGTCCTGGATCTGACCGCGCCCGCCGGCCGCGGCTACCAGTTGACGTGCGGTGACGGGTACCAGCGGACGCCGATCTGGTCCCAGTAGTCGCGGTGCGCCGCGACGCGTCGCCGGTAGGAGTCCCAGCTGCGCCGGGCCGGGACGCTCCAGGCGACCTCGGCGAGGGCCGTGAGCCGCGGCAGGAGCATCTCGGTCAGCTCATCGACCGTGGCGAGGGTCTCGGTCCAGATGGCGGCCTCGACGCCCACCACCGACTCCAGGGGCAGCCCGGGGATGACGACGCCCGGGTCCCAGTCGTAGGCGTCGCGCAGCTCGATGTGGCCGGCCCACTCGAGCCCGCGCGGGTAGTGCGCGTCGTACTTCATGTCGAGGTACGCCCGCGATCCGGGCGACATGAGCACCCGGCAGCCGGCTGCCGCGGCGGCGATGATCGCCTCGTGCCCATCGCGCGGGTCCCAGTACTGGAGCACGCTCCCGGGCGCGAGTGGGGCGGTGGCGGCTTCCTGCCAGGCGACCACCGTCTTCCCCGCATCGCGCACCGCGTCGTGCGCGATGCCGACGAGGGCCTCGTACTCGGCCGGGTCGAGGGTCGGGACCTCGTCCCCGCCGAGGTGCACGTACGGACCCGGCGTCATGGCCGCGACGTCGGTGAAGACGTCCCGCAGGAACGGCCCGGTCGCAGGCAGCCCGGCGGTCAGCCGGCTGAACCCCACGTCGATCCCGGTGTACGCCTCGGTCGGTTCGCCTGACGGCGTGAGCTCGCCGTACGCGTGCAGTGCCGCGTTGACGTGGCCGGGGATGTCCACCTCGGGGACGACGGTGATGCCGCGGGACGCCGCGAACGTGACGATCCGGCGGTACTCGCCCGCGGTGTAGTACCCGCCCCGGGCGCCGTGGACGGCGGACCCCGCGGACCGCTCGACGAGGCCGGGGCGAGACGGCACGTCGAGCCGCCACCCCTGGTCGTCCGTGAGGTGGAGGTGCAGGACGTTGAGCTTGTAGTACCCCATGAGGGAGATCACCAGCTCGATGTCCTCGACCGGGAAGAAGTGCCGGGCCACGTCGACGCTCAGGCCGCGCCACGGGTACCGCGGCGCGTCCTCGACCCTGAGCACCGGGGCGTACACGTACCCGGCGGGGTGCGTGCGCAACGTCTGGCGCAGCGTCACGACGCCGTAGTACAGCCCGGCGACCGTCGGTGCTCGCACCAGGGCCCGGCGCCGGTCGACCACGACCGAGTACCGCTCCGCCGGGTCGGAGTCGGCCGGTCCGGCGGCCGGGTCGAGCCGCAGCTCGATGAGCTGGTCGCGTCCGTCGTCGAGCGCGAGCATGTCGACCGGCCCGATGCCGATGCGCTCGGCGAGCCGGGCCACGTACACCCCGAGGGCGATCTCGGCCGGGTCCGCGCCGACGAGCAGCCCGACTCCCCCACCGAGCGCGAGGCCGGGGCCGTCACCCAGCTCCACGTAGCGCGGCGCAGGGACGATCGACAGGGATTCAGGCACGGTGGGTGACTCTCGCTCTCGCGACGGATTCAGTGGTAGACGTGCAGGTCACGGTAGGCGCCTCGGAACGCCCGCAACGAACCGGCTGCGCCGTCCGAGGGACACCGGAGCGGGTGACGTGATGCACCGTCATGCGATCGGATGACGCCCGGCAGGGGCGGTCCGCGACCACGGCTCAGCCGGCGACAGCGGTGAGCACGACGGCGACGAGGGGCAGCAGCCCCTGCACCGCCGAGGCACGTGCCAGGGCTGGTCGGCGGACCACGAGGACGAGTGCGGCGGCGACCATCGACCCGGCGGCGAACATCAGGACCCCGATGCCGGCGGCGCGCGTGGCGTCGACCGAGGATCGCGAGAGCACGAGCCCGACGATGGTGCCGATCGCCAGGAACAGGTTGTACCAGCCCTGGTTGTAGGCGAGCTCGCGCGTGACGAGCGCCTCGGCCTCCGTGGCGACGCCGAACGTCGCTCGGGTGCGGGGCGCGGTCCAGCGCAGGCTCTCGAGAACGAAGATGTACACGTGCACGAGTGCCGCAGCCGTCGCGAGGACGGCGGCGACGATCGGGACGGTGGTGGGCATGTGCGGCCTCTCTCTGGTGATCCTCAGGACGTCGGCACGCGGTCACGTGCAGGTTACGGCACCGAATCAGTGACGAATCGGTCACGATCCGACCACCCGGGAGCGAGCCGAGGGCAGCACGCCTAGCGTCGAATCATGAGACGAATCGCCAGGTCGCAGGCCCTCGCCGTCGCGCTCCTGATCGCGGCGGGCACGCTCGTCGGGTGCTCGGCGAACTCGAGCACGTCGTCGGCCGGATCGGTCGAGGGCAACAGCCAGGTGCAGCCGGCGGCCGACGGGGCGAAGGCCGCAGGCGACACGTCGGCGCAGACCGCGGCCGACGCCGCCGGTCGCCAGGTCATCACGACGGGCAGCGTCCAGGTCACGGTGAAGGACCCGCGCGCGGCGGCCGAGCAGGTCGTCACCCTCGTCGAGGGGGCCGGCGGTCGCGTGGACGGCCGCACCGAGACGGCCGCCGTCGGTGACCAGACGGCGCGTGCGCACCTGACGGTCCGGGTCCCGGCGGACTCGCTGACCGCGATGATCGACGACCTCCGGTCGATCGGCGACCTCGGTCAGATCTCGATCTCGTCGCAGGACGTCACGGCCGACGCCCAGGACCTCGACGCTCGCATCCGGGCGATGCGCGTCTCGGTGGCCCGGATGGAGGACCTCCTCGCGAAGGTCACGACGACCACGGATCTCGTCGCCGCCGAGCAGGCGCTGCAGGAGCGGCAGTCGAACCTCGAGACGATGCTCTCGCAGCAGGCCCGGATGGCCGAACAGGTGGCGCTGTCGACGCTGGACATCGACCTCACCGCACCGGGTGCGATCCCCGCAGCCGCGAGCCCGCACGGCTTCTGGGACGGGGTCGTCGTCGGGTGGCAGTCGCTCGTCGTCGCGCTGCGCGCGGTGGTGCTCGTCGTCGGCGTGCTGCTGCCGTGGCTCGCGTTCGCCGGCCTCATCACGGTGGTCGCCCTCGTGGTGGTCCGACGGGTACGTCGTCACGGCTCGCGCGACGCCGAGGCCCGGACGGACGGCACGCACGGTGACGCCGCACCTCCGGGCCCCGCCGAGGCACCGAGCCCGGCGGGGTGACGGCGGCCTGCCCGGTGGCGTGAGATCAGCTCTCGGCCACGATGCGGACGAGCATCTTGCCGGTGTTCTCTCCGCGCATGAGCCCGAGGAAGGCACCGACCGCGTTCTCGATGCCGTCGACCACGGTCTCGTCGTACACGATCTCGCCTGCCGTGAGCCACGCGGTCATGGCAGCGCTGAAGGCCGGGACGTGCTGGGTGTAGTGGCCGACGGTGAAGCCCTGGAGCGTCAGCCCGCGCGTGATGAGGTTGCCGAGGTTGCGTGGGCCGGGTGCGGCGCCGGTCTCGTTGTACTGGGAGATCGCGCCGCAGAGGGCCGCACGGCCGCCGTCGTTGAACGCGTCGAGGGCGGCCTCGAGGTGCTCGCCACCGACGTTGTCGAAGTACACGTCGATGCCGTCGGGCGCGGCGGCGGCGAGCTGACCCGTGAGGTCGCCGTCCTTGTAGTTGAATGCCGCGTCGAAGCCGTACCGCTCGGTCAGCAGCGCGACCTTCTCGGGCGATCCCGCCGAGCCGATCACGCGTCCGGCACCCGAGAGCCGGGCGATCTGTCCCACCATCGAGCCCACGGCGCCGGCCGCACCGGAGACGAACACCGTCTCGCCGGGTGCGAGGTGGGCGATCTCGCGCAGACCGACGTACGCCGTCAGGGCCGTCATGCCGAGCACGCCGAGGTGGACGGAGACCGGGACCCCGGGGATCTCGGGCACCACCCGGAACGCGCTCGCGTCGCCCTGTGCGACGTCCCGCCAGCCGAGCTGGTGGACGACGACGGAGCCGACCGGCACGTCGTCGGACGCGGACGCGACCACGTGCCCGACCGCGCCACCGGTCATGGTCTCGCCGAGCGCGTACGGCGGCGTGTAGGACTTCCGGTCGTTCATCCGACCGCGCATGTACGGGTCGACGGACAGGAACGCGTTGCGGACGCGGACCTGTCCGGGGGCGAGCTCGCCGAGCTCGACCTGGACCGTGCGGAAGTCCGACTCCACGGGCCACCCGACCGGGCGCGCGACGAGCTGGACCTGGGTGCTGACGACCGACGACATGACGTCCATCCTTTGCTGAATTCTGAAACGATCGGTCTACTATAGGCACACACGGGACGACCGTCGCGACAAGGAGGTGACCGTGGGACGCGTCCAGACCTTCGAGACCGCCGCGGTCGTGACCGCTGCCCGGGACCTGTTCTGGGACCGCGGCTACGAGGCGACGTCGATCGCCGACCTCGAGTCCGCCACCGGCGTCAACCGGTCGAGCCTCTACCACGCGTTCGGGAGCAAGCGTGGCCTGTTCGACGCCGCCGTCCAGGACTACCTCGACACCGTGATCCGCCCGCGGCTGAGCGTCCTGCTCGGCCCGACCGCGGGCACCACCGGGCTGCTCGCCTACGTCGACGGCCTGCGATCGGCGGTCGCCGAGCTGCCCGACGACTCCCCCGGCGCGGCTGCCTGCTGGTCAACTGCGCCGCCGGACTCGCCGGTCACGACGCCGCCGCGCGCCTCGTGGTCGACGGCTACCGCGCCGAGCTCGTCGCCGCCCTCCGCCACTCGCTCGCGGCCGCCGGCACGCCCGGGGACCTCGACGAGAAGGCGGTCGTCCTCTCCTCGCTCACGATCAGCGCGATGCTGCTCGCCCGGATCGACCGCCACGAGGCGGACGCGGTCCTGGGCACCGCCCGCCACCACATCACGTCCTGGGCGACCGACGACCGGTAGCCCGTGTCCCGGCCCGCGGCTGGCGCGGGTGGTCCGATATCGTCGGCTCACCTGCGTGCTCGGCGTCCGACAGGAGCCTGCCATGTCCGTGATCCCCGCGACCCCCCGCCACATCGCGCTCGTCGCCCACGACAACAAGAAGGTCGACCTTCTGCAGTGGGCCGAGTACAACCGCGGCACCCTCGCCCACCACGAGCTCTACGCCACCGGCACGACCGGCACGATGCTCGAGTACGAGCTCGGCCTGCACGTCACCCGGTTCCTGTCCGGCCCGCTCGGCGGTGACCAGCAGATCGGCGCGAAGATCGCCGAGGGCCTCATCACGATGCTGATCTTCTTCTGGGACCCGCTCGAGCCGCAGCCGCACGACCCCGACGTCAAGGCGCTGCTGCGCATCGCGACCGTCTGGAACGTGCCCATGGCGTGCAACACCGCGTCGGCCGACCTGATGATCTCCTCCCCGCTGCTCTCCAGCGACTACCAGCACGCCCGTCCCGACCTGGGGCCGCGCGGCTGGGACGGGACGGCACCGGTCGAGGGCTGACCCGGCCGTCGCGTCAGCGCGGCTCTGCCGGCGGGTTCGGTCCGTCGAGGATCGTCCGCTGCATCCACGCGACGTCGTGCCAGGCGTCGAGCTTCCAGCCGATGCGCCGGTACGTGCCGGCGGGCTCGAAGCCCATCGCGGTGTGCAGCCCGACGCTCGCGTCGTTCGGCAGCGTCATGCCGGCGACCGCCGTGCGGTAGCCCCGCTCGGCCAGCCGCGGGAGCAGCGCCTCGTAGAGCGTCCGCCCGGCACCGGTGCGTCGTCGGCCGGGCTCGAGGTAGATGCTGACCTCGCATGTCCAGCGGTACGCCGCGCGCGCCTTGAACGGGCTGCCGTACGCGTAGCCGACGACCCGCCCGGCGTCCTCGAGCACGAGCCAGGCATGGCTCTGCACCGCCGCGGTGATGCGCGCGGACATCTCGGCAGGCCCGGGAGGATCGACCTCGAAGGTGATCGCGGTGTCGGTCACGTACGGCGCGTAGATCGCCGCACAGGCGGCGCCGTCACGCGCGGTGGCCCCACGGATGACGGTGGGGACAGACGTCATGTCGCCGATAGTAGCGTCGGACGCTTCTATAGTGGCCATCATGGCGCCGTCGCTCTCCACCTCCCTCGCCTCGACGCTGCTCGAGGCGCGACGCGCACGCGGGTTGTCGGCCAGCGCCCTCGCCGAGCGGTCCGGGGTCTCGCGGGCCATGGTCGGCAAGATCGAGCGGGGTCAGGCACAGCCCACCGCGGTGCTCCTCGGGAGGCTCTCGGCAGCACTCGGGATGACGTTGTCCGAGCTCGTGGCGCGCGCGGAGGACGGCACCCCCGACCACCGGCTCGCACGCGCCGCCGACCAGCCGACCTGGACCGACCCGGCCACCGGCTACGTCCGTCGCGCAGTGTCGCCCGGCACCGGCGGACCGCTCGAGCTCGTCGAGGTCACCCTGCCCCCGGGCGCACGCGTCGCCTACCCCGCCGAGGCCTACACGTTCCTGCACCAGCAGCTCTGGGTCCTCGACGGCCGGCTGGTCTTCCACGAGGGCGACACGGTCCACGAGCTCGAGACCGGCGACTGTCTCCAGCTCGGCGCACCCGCGCCGTGCACGTTCGTCAACCCCACCACGCGCCCGTGCCGCTACCTCGTCGCCCTCACCCGCCAACCGGACTGAGTGCCGGGTCGCGAGCGGCGTCGGACCCCGACGAACGAGAACGGGGCAGGAGCTCTCGCTCCTGCCCCGTTCTCCCTGCTCAGGGTCGCGCACGACCCGATGTGGTGGAGCTGAGGGGATTCGAACCCCTGACCTTCTCATTGCGAACGAGACGCGCTACCAACTGCGCCACAGCCCCTCAAGCGGAAGAAAGACTAGCACCCGCGACCGGTAGATCGAGAACCGGGAGCTACTCCCCCGCAGCCCGCCGACGTGCCAGCACCGCGTCGAGGTCGATGCCTCCGCTCGCGGTGCCTGGAGCCGGGGCCAGCACCGTCGTCGTGTCGTCCTCGCCGGACGCGCCGGTGGGCGCGACCTCGGCCGCACGGGCCGGCTCGACGGGCGCGAAGTCGCTGTCGCTCAACGGCACCGGCTCCCGCCGCGGCGCCGACGCCTTCATGGTGTAGGTCGGGCGAGGGACCGGCACGGGCGCCCACTCCTCCTGCGTGGCGTCGGCCTCCGCCGCGCTCGAGCCGGCCGTCGCCGAGGTGGCACGGGCCCCGCCAGCAACGCGGGACTCGGTGGCGAGCTCGGCGGAGATCCGCTCGATGACCTCGGTGTGCGAGTCCGACGGGTGGACCGCACGGCCCACCACTGCGGGCGTCCGACGCGGCGCAACCGTGCCGGATGCGCGCTCCGCCGACTCGCGACGACGGCGCTCGTACGCCGCGTCTGCGGCCTGGCCCGCGACGACGGCACGCCGTCCCGTCACGAGGACGGTACCGAGCAGGACCGTCGGGACCACCGCGAGCAGGAGGCTGAGCGTCGTGAGGCTCGCGACGACCCAGCCGGCGATGCTCGCGACGAGCAGGACGGACGTCAGAAGGGCGCGACGGCGCGCTGCGGCACCTCGGCGTGCGACGGCGGCGGCATGCGCCGCGCGCTGCTGCGCCGCCCGGCGGGCTGCGTCGGCGGTGATCCTGTCCCCGGTCGCATGCGGTCGCTCCACGGCCCCTGCTCCCCTCGGCGCCTCGGCGCCCTTGTGGCCTGCCGGGACACCCCGGCCCGGTGTCAGCAGCTCGACCCGCCTCGGGGCGCCGACCTCGTGGAGAACCGTGGAGCGCGGCGACGGGGAACCGGATGTCACCGCGAGCACACGGAGCGACTCGGAGAATCGGTCGTCCGTTCGTGACTCGAGCAGCTGTTGCCGGTGCCGCAGCTTGTGCGGCACCAGGTAGGCGATCCACAGCCCGACGACGACGAGCGCCGTCAGACTGGCAGAATCTCCCACGTCCTGACGGTAGGTGAGCCGCACACGCCGCGCGGGAAGCGCGATCGGCGTGTCGGGCACGGAATCACACGGCTGTCATTCAGCCGTGGTGCCGGATGCCTCGGCGTGCCCCTGCGCGGCCTGCTCCTGCGCGGCCTGCTCCTGCACGCGGTGCCAGCGCGCCAGGAGTCCGCCCGGGACGTCCTCGGTCGTCAGGGCGAAGCTCCGGTGGTCGCACCACTCCCCGGAGATGTGCAGGTAGCGCTCGCGGAGCCCCTCGTCGCGGAACCCCAGCTTCTCGACCACCCGGAGGCTCGGCGCGTTCTCGGGGCGGATGTTCACCTCGATCCGGTGCAGCCCGAGCCGGAAGAAGCTGTGGTCGACGGCCAGGGCGACCGCCGTCGGGACGATCCCGCGGCCGGCGACGTGCTCGGAGACCCAGTACCCGATCGTCCCGGAGCGGAACGAGCCGTACGTGATCCCGGACACCGTCAGCTGCCCGACGAGCTCACCCTGGTAGTCCAGGGCGAACGGCAGCGCCGTCCCGGAGCGTGCCTGCGACCGCAGCGCGCGCACGTACTGCCGGAACGACGGCCTCGGACCGAGCACCGGGACGGGCGAGGTCGCGTCCCACGGCTCGAGCCAGTCGGCGTTCCCTGCTCTCAGGGCGAGCCATGCGTCCTGGTCGCGCCCTCCGAGCGGGCGCAGGCGCACGTCGCCGTCCTCGAGGCGGACCGGCCACCCCGTCACCATGTGACCACTCGCCGACCGTACCGTGAGTCGCGCGCGACCCGCCGCTGACTCACCCGTCGAGGACCAGGCAGTGGACCCGTTGCCCCGGGTGCACGACCACGTCACGCTCGGGGATCACCGCGAGCGCGTTCGCCTGGGCCAACGCCGTCAGGGACAGCGAGCCGGGAGTGCCGATCGGGGTCACGTGGTAGCCGTCCGCCGGGCTCCCGACGAGGGTCGCCGGGACGAACTGCCGCACCCCGGCCGGCGACGGCCAGCCGTCGGTCGACTGCGCCGCGACCGACGGACGGTAGAGGTCCACCTCGCCGGCCATCGCCCGCAGAGCCGGCCGGACGAACACCTCGAACGAGATCTGGGCGGCCACCGGATGACCGGGCAGCGCGAAGATCGGGACGCCCGGGGAGTCGTCGCCGTCGTCCGCACGCACGTCGCCGTGCACGGTGCCGAAACCCTGCCGTCCGCCCGGTGTCATCGCCACATGGTCGAACCGCACCGTGCCGAGGGGGCCCAGGACGTCCTTGACGGTGTCGCGGGCGTACTCGCTGAGCCCTCCGGTCAGGACGATCACGTCCGCCCGGACGAGCTGGTCCTGGAGGCACTCGCGCAGCGAGGCGCGATCGTCGCTCACGACGCCGACGCGCACCGCCGCTGCGCCGACGTCCGCGATCGCCGAGGTGAGCGCGTGGCTGTTCGCGTCGTGCAGCGCCCCCTCCCGCAGCGGGTCCGACGGCAGCACGAGCTCGTCGCCGACCGCGATGACGACCACGCGCGGCGCTGGGTGCACCCTGACCCGCCCGCGCCCGAGGGCAGCGGCGAGGGCGATCTGACGGGCGCCCATCCGCGTCCCGGCCGCGAGCGCGACCTCACCGACCCCGGCGTCCGAGCCGACCCCGCGCAGGTACGCCCCCCGCCACCGCAGGGCCACGGACCGTGACCCGTACCTCGCCACGGTCCGTGTCGCCGGCCGGGATCACGGTGTCGGCGCCGATCGGCAGCACGCCGCCGGACGCGATCCGGATCGCCTGCCCCGGCGCGAGACGGAGCGGCCGGCTCGCCCCCGCGAGGACGTCGTGCGCGACCGGGAGGACGACCGGGTCGTCCGGCGAGGCCAGGGCGGTGTCGTCCGCCAGCACGGCGTAGCCGTCCACCGCCGAGACGGTCGCGGCGGGGATGTCGGTCGCCACGGTGACGTCAGCGGCGAGGACGCACCCGGCCGCGTCCGCGAGGACGACGTCGAGCGGCGCGACCGGGGTCGCCACCTCGAGGACGGCGGCGAGCTGCTCCTGGACTGATCTCACGACCTGAGCGTAGGCACGAACTCCGCGAGCCAGGAACGGAACTCCGGCCCGAGGTCCTCGCGGTCCGCCGCGATGCGGACGACGGCCTTGAGGTAGTCGAGCCGGTCACCCGTGTCGTAGCGACGGCCCGTGAACACGACGCCGTACACGCCGCCGCCGTCCTCGGGCGCCATCGTGGCCAGGGTCGCGAGCGCGTCGGTGAGCTGGATCTCGTCGTGACGGCCGGGCGCGGTGTGCTCGAGCACCTCGAACACGGCCGGGTGGAGCACGTACCGCCCGATCACGGCCAGGTTGCTCGGCGCCTCGGCCCGGGCCGGCTTCTCGACCAGCCCGGTGACCCGGACCTCGCGATACTGCGTGCCGTCGCCGTCCGGGACCGGTGCGACGGCTGCGCAGCCGTACAGGTGGATCTGGTCGGGGTCGACCTCGAGGAGCGCGATGACCGAGCCGCCGGTGCGTTCCTGGAGGGCGATCATCGCCGGGAGCAGCGGGTCGCGGGAGTCGATGAGGTCGTCGCCGAGCAGCACCGCGAACGACTGGTCGCCCACGTGGTGCTTGGCGCAGAGCACGGCGTGCCCGAGCCCCTTCGGCTGGCCCTGCCGCACGTAGTGGACGTCCGCGAGGTCGGTCGACGCCCGGACCGCAGCCAGCCGCTCGAGATCTCCCTTCTTCTCGAGCGCGGCCTCGAGCTCGGGCGCGGCGTCGAAGTGGTCGGCGAGCGTGCGCTTCGAGCGACCGGTGATCATGAGCACGTCGTCGAGACCGGCGGACACGGCTTCCTCGACCACGTACTGGATCGCCGGCTTGTCGACGACCGGGAGCATCTCCTTGGGGGTCGACTTCGTGGCGGGGAGGAATCGGGTACCGAGTCCTGCGGCGGGGATGACTGCCTTGTGGATGGTCATCTGCGAAGGCTAACGAAGCCGCTCCTGATCCGCTCAGGGACGCCCTGTGAGGGGCCTGCGGACACGCATGCGGGACGCCGATGCGCGAGCACGCCGATTTCTTTGCGAGACTGTGACCATGCCCGCAGATGTGCAGCCCTACCCCAGCCCGGTCGAGATCCACGATCCTGAGGACGCCAAGGACTGGCTCCGCCGGGGCATCCGGAGCACCCGGGCCGAGCGGTCGGGTCGTCGCCGCGAGCAGGCTGCCGAGGCCCTGGCCGACGTCCTGGAGACGATCCCCGAGGTCAGGTACGCGCGCTGCGCAGCGGTGTACGTCGCCCGCGAGAGCGAACCGGGGACCCTCCCGATCCTCGATCGGATGGCCGCGCGCGGGGTCCGCGTGCTGCTGCCCGTCCTCGGCAGCGGTCTCCAGCGGGACTGGGCGGAGTACGTGGGCCCGGAGGACCTCCAGCAGCGCTCGCCCGGACGTCCGCCCGAGCCCGGGGGCCCCGGGCTCGGACCCGAGGCGCTGGCCGACGCGGACGTCATCATCGTCCCGGCGCTCGCGGTGGACACCTCGGGCGCGCGCCTCGGTCAGGGCGGCGGCTGGTACGACCGTGCCCTGGAGCATGCGCGCGACGGTGTGCTCGTGATCGCGCTGACGTTCCCCGAAGAGGTCTACGAGGCCGGGACGCGACCACTCCCGCACGAGTCGCACGACCGCCATGTCGACGCCGTCGCCACGCCCGACGGCTGGCAGCGGCTCAGGAGGCGGGACGCAGCGTGAGCTGCTGATCGGCCGCCGCCGTCTGCGCGGCCGGGGTGAACGGCCAGGGGAACGTCCGTCCGTCGGCCCAGGCCTGGAACTGGTCGGTGTAGTGGACGCTCCCCGGGTGGCCGGAGGTTCCGGTCAGGGTGACCCACGTCGAACGGTCGAGGTCCTTGAGGTCGACCACCATGCGCATCGACGGTGCCGACGTGACGGTGAACGACCCGCTCGCGGCGTCCCACGCGGTGGCGTCGACGATCGACCCGCTGCCCGGCACCGCGAGCGGCGTCGGGTTGACGAGGCGACGGATCAGGCCGGGGACGCTCGGTCCACCGAGCACGGGGTGCTGGGGCGCCGCCGTGTGGAGCAGGCCCCAGGACCAGTCCTTCGGGTCCTTGCCGAGAGACGCCGTGAGCTCGAGACGTGCGGAGATGAGCGCCCGGGCGAGGATCTCGTCCCGGCCCTCGACCACACCCACCGTGCTGTGGTCGTCCCAGTACGGGTCGTTCGGTCGCTCCAGGAGGCCGCGGACGACCTCCAGCCAGCGGCTGCCGCCCGTCGGGCGGTACGCGTCCGGCACCTCGTCCCAGAAGGTCAGCTCGAGGACCTTCGCCCATACCGCTGAGAAGTACATCGCGGCCGCCGAGTCCGTGCCGGACCGCATGTCCCACGTGCGCAGGAGCTTCTGACCGTCGGCGTCGAACGCCGTCGGCAGGGAGATCTTGAGCAGCGCCGGCACGAGCATCTGCGCGTACGGGTTGAGGTCGTCGAGCTGCATCGCGCTGGTCTGCGCGGTCGTGATCTTGGTCCCGGCGGCGATGCTCTCGGTCAGCAGGGTCCGGATCCGTTGTGCCCGGTACCCGTAGTCCCAGTCCGACGTGAGGAACGGCCCGGTACCGGCGGGGGTCACGGCCTGGTTCGCCGCGACGATGATGCCGTCCGGCGGGTTCAGCTCGGCGGGCATGTCCGCCGCGGGGACGTAGCCCTTCCAGTCGTAGGCGCTGTCCCAGCCCGGGCGCGGCCACGTGCCGTCGGACGGGACGACGCCGGGGACGGTCGCCCGGATCGGGATCCGGCCCGGCGCCTGGTACCCGATGTCGCCGGAGGTCGTCGCGAAGACGATGTTCTGGGACGGGACGTCGAACAGCGCCGCAGCGCTCTTCACACCGGCTGCGTCGGAGGCGGTGTCGAGCGCGAAGATCGCGTCCGCCGTCCGGCCCGGGGTCAGCGCGGTCCAGTCGAGGGCGACGGCGTAGCGCCCGAACGGCGCGTCCTCCGGCACCGGTGCGGAGGCCACCGTGTCGAGAGGCAGCACGTCCGACACGATCGGGCCGTGCACGGTCGAGCGAATCGTCAGGCGGACGTCCGCGCCGCCGTTCACCTTGATCGTCTCGGTGCGGACCTCGAGCGGCACCTGGGTGCCGTCACGCTGGTAGGTCGTGTCGGTGACCCGCTCGAGGAAGAAGTCCGTGACGTCGGCGCCGAGGTTCGTCAGGCCCCACGCGAGCCGGCCGTTGTGCCCGATGATCACACCCGGGAGCCCGGCGAAGGAGAACCCGCTGACGTCGAACGGGCACGCCGCCGTGACGTCGCGGCACTGCAGCGACACCTGCGCCCAGACCCCCGGTGCGGAGATCGACAGGTGCGGGTCGTTCGCGAGGATCGGTGACCCCGTCGCGGTGTGGGCCCCGGACACCACCCACGAGTTGGAGCCGACCCCGTCGCCCTTCCCGACCAGGTGCGGGACGGCGGCGAGCGCCTGCGTCGCGGACGCGATCGCGGCCTGCAGGTCCGCGGACGCGAGGTCCAGGCCCGACGTCGTCGCGTGCGCTGCCGTGGTCGCGGTCGCGGCCTCCGGGGTGATGATCGGCTGGTTGCGCTCGTACGGGTACGGCGGGAAGAGCTCGTCGACGCGGGCGACGTCGCGGACCGAGCTGTAGGTGGCCGCGCGCGCGAGCTCCTCGTCGTAGTTGCCGCGCAGGTCCCAGGCCATCGCCTTGAGCCACGCGAGCGAGTCCACGGGTGACCAGGGTTCCGGGCGCGTGACGTCCACCTGCAGCCCGAGGACGGTGTACTCGACCGCGAGGGACGCGGTGCTCCGCGAGGAGAGGTACGCGTTGACGCCGTCGGCGTAGGCCTGCAGGTACGCCCGTGTGGTGGGCGCGAGCAGGGGCAGCTCCTGCTCGGCGACCCGACGCCACCCGAAGGTGCGGATCACCTTGTCCGCCGCGAGCGCATCGGAGTTGGCCCCGACGAGCTCGGAGAGCCGACCTGCTGTGACGTGCCGCCGGTAGTCCATCTCGAAGAACCGGTCCTGCGCCTGCACGTACCCCTGCGCCCGGAAGAGGTCCTCCGGGGTGGCGGCGGTGATGTACGGGACGCCGCGGGCGTCGCGCGTCACCGTCGCGTCGGCGCTCAGCCCCGCGAGCGTCAGGCTCCCCGAGGTCTGCGGCAACGGACGCCTGATCACGATCGCCGCGGCCGCGACCGCGACCACCAGGACGAGGACGACGACGCCGGCGACGATCGCGAGGGACAGACGGAGTGCACGTCGACGGGTCACCTGGCGAGAGTATCCGTTCGGCGCAGCACGGCGGCCGACCCGCGCGGGTCGTCCTCGGCGATGCGGATCCGGCCGCCCGGCGGGGAATGCCGGGGCACCCGGGTATCGTTGGCACTCGGAGAGAAGGAGTGCCAGGCCGATCGCCCGGTGCACGAGCACCGCGCGTCCCGTCGACCTGACGCCCACCGTGCCCGTGCAAGGAGGAACCCCGTGCCCACCTACGCCTACGCGTGCACCGCCTGCGAGCACCGATTCGACGTGCAGCAGTCGTTCGCGGACGACGCCCTGACCGTGTGCCCCGAGTGCGACGGCCGCCTGCGCAAGGTCTTCGCGAGCGTCGGCGTGGTCTTCAAGGGGTCCGGCTTCTACCGCAACGACGCACGTGCAGGCGCCGTCACGGCGGGCACCACCGCGAACCCCGCGCGCAAGTCCGACGGTGCCGGGACGGGTTCGACGTCCGGCTCCGGCGACTCCGCAGGGTCGGCCGGCACGCCTGCGAGCCCGACGACGAGCGGGGCGACCTCGTCCGGCTCCAGCACGTCCGGCTCGACGACGGCCAAGGCCACCGCAGGCGCAGCAGCGAGCTGACCACAGGCACACCAAGGCCTCTGCGCACTCCACAGGGAGCCGCCTGCTGGCCGACGCGACCGTCACGCGGTCCCTAGCGTCACCGGGTGACCTCTCCTGCGCCCGCCCGTCGGCCAACCCGCCACCCCCGCCGTCTCCCGGTCCGCTGGCGCGCCCGGTTGTGGCGCGCCCGGTTCGCCCTCGCCGCACTCGCCCTCGCTGCAGCGGGCGGGATCGTCGTCGACCACCTCTCCCCGCCACCGGAGCCGAGCACGTCGGTCGTCCTCACCCGTCACGCTCTGTCGGCCGGGACGGAGCTCTCGCCCGCCGACCTCCGGGTCGTGCCGATGCCGGACGGCGCCGTGCCGGACGGTGCCCACGGCGCGGTCGACGAGCTCGCGGGTCGCACCCTCGCGATCGCCGTCCCGGCGGGCCTCCCCGTGGTCGACCCGCTGCTTGCCGACGGTGCACCCCAGGGGCCACCCGGCACCGTCGTCGTGCCGGTGCGGTTCGCCGACCTCGGGGTCCGTTCCCTGGTGCACGTCGGCGACCGGGTCGACGTGCTCGCGGCTGCCGGCACGCTCGACGGCCGAGCCGGGGTCGGCGAGCGGCTCGCACGGGGCGCGCTCGTCCTGCAGCTCGTGCCGGACGGGCGCGGCGTCACCTCGCCGAGCCTGCTCGGCACCGACGACTCCACCTCGCCTGTGGTCCTACTCGCGGTGGCCCCGGACGAGGCCACCGCGCTCGCCGGCGCCGTCGGGTGGGCGAGCCTCAGCCCGGTCTTTGTGCAATGATCCGAGGCGGCCACCAGGACCCGTCAGAAGGACACAGGATGCGCGACGCTCTCGCCGGTTTCAAGGCCTTCCTCATGCGCGGCAACATCCTCGACCTGGCCGTTGCCGTGGTCATCGGGACGGCCTTCACCGCCGTCGTCAAGGCGCTCGTGACCTTCATCATCACCCCGTTCGTCGGGATGGTCTTCGGCAAGGCGAGCCTCGCGAAGGTCTGGGACATCGGACCGATCAACAACGCGACGATCTCCGTGGGCGGGTTCCTCGACGCGGTGCTCCAGTTCCTGTTCGTCGCGACGGCCGTGTACTTCTTCATCGTGCTCCCGGTCAAGGCGATCAACGATCGTCGCGCGAAGGGGATCGAGCCGGAGGACCCGTCACCCGAACCGCCGTCGGCGGACGTCGTGCTGCTGCAGGAGATCCGCGACCTGCTGGCCCAGCGCAACGTCGGTGGCCCCGGCGGGTCGAGCGGTCCGGCGGGACCACCGACGTCCTGATCGGCGCACAGCGTCGTGCGCACGGGGCCCGGTCTCCGCAGGGAGATCGGGTCCTGTCATGTCCGGTGTCGGATGTCGCACACGTCCGGCCACGCCCCGTGCCGCCGAGGTTCGTGCCGCGAGGTCCGGCACGGGAACCTACGCCCGGCCCACGTGCCCGTCACCAGTGCGGCGGTACGTCCCGTCGCAGGCGGTCGTCGTTCGAGTCCGGACCGTCGCCCCACCCGAGGTCGGAGTCGTCCGCACTTCGGTCCGGTATCACCGGCGCGTCGTCGGGCACGACATGCCGCCGCCGACCGGCCGTCCCGGCCGCTCCGGCATCGCCCTCCTTCACCGGGGCATCCGTCGCTGCGCGGGCGACCGACGGCTGACCGCCGGAAGAGGTCGCGTCGTCCTGCGCCGGGGCGGCGTCCTGCAGCCCGCTCGACGGGTCGGTCGACGACGGCTCCCCAGGGGTCCCGCTCACCGCCGTCTCACTCATCAGCGGCCCGACTCATCCGAGCGCCCGGCGGACGGCCGCACCGATCACCGCGTCGACATGGGCGTTGCGCCGGGTGACGCCGAGATCGGCACGCAGCGCGCGGGCGAGCTGTTCACGGTCACGCACGACACCGTCCGACTGGAGCCAGGCGAGCAGGTCGTCGAGCTGGTCGTCGGTGTACGCGCGGATCGGCAGACCGGCCTCTACGGGCGGACGCGGGCCCGTGACGAACGGGAGCACCGGTTGCTCGGCCGTCGCCGACCGCGTGACCGGTGGCACCGACACCCGGCCACCGGGGCGACGGGGCCCCGCCGCGCGCGGCTCCTCGATCTCAGCACCGACCGCCGCAGGTTCCGCGACCTCGCCGGCCGTCGGGGCCTCGACGTCTGCGCCCGTCGTCGGAGGTACGACGTCCTCGACGACCTCGTCGACCGGGACCTCCGGGCGACCGCCGTCCATCTCGGCGACCGTCGGGACCGGCTCCATCCGCGGCCGGGCGTCGACCTGCTCGTGCACCACGCGTCGGATCCGGTCCACCTCCGCCTGCGGGTCGAGGAAGGCCGCTGCGGACCAGACCTGGATCACCGACCAGCCGAGCGCTGTCAGACGGTCCGCGACCTTCCGGTCCCGCACGCGCACGCTCGGCTCGGCGACATAGGCCGCGTCGTCCGTGAGCACGGCGACCAGGAGCTCGCCGGGCAGGTCGGGGTGTCCGACCGCCAGCGGGATGCGTGTGCCACCGGGAAGCCCGTAGTCGACCTCGACGGTCAACCCGTGCCGCCACAACCGTTCGGCGAGGTCCAGGACCAGGCGATCGACCCCGTCGTCCGGTGAGATCGTCCCGCTCACGCCCTGGTGCGCGCGACGGGCCGCCGGGGAGTCGGACGCCTCCTCGGCGCCTCCTCTGGCTGCGGCGAACACGAGGAGGTCGGCGAGCAGACGCGAACCACCCCCGCGCAGGCGCTCCGGGTCGAGGTCCTCCGCGCCGAAGCACGAGACGACGCCGAGCCGGTGCCGCGTCGCCCCGAGCGCGTCGAGGAGGAGAGCCTCGCCGCCCGGGCCGCTGAGCGGACCGAAGCGGTGCAGGACCCGCCCGTGCGGGGTGCGGCCGAACCCGACCGAGAGCACGATCGCGTCACGGCGAAGACCCGCGACACCTGCCAGGTCGGCGACGACGAAAGGCTCCGGCCGGGCTGCGTCGAAGAACGCCGCGAGTGCCGGGTTGTTACGCACCTCCGCGAGAACCGCCTCACGGACGTGGTCGGCGTGCACGGCGGACGGGGTGATGACCGCGAGCGACTCGTCGGGGTTGGTGAGCGCATGGCTGATCACGAGGTCGACCACGTGGTCGACCTCCGCGCGCGTGCTGTCGACCGACCCCGTGGTCGCGTCGGGCATGCCGGTGCCGGGCACCACGTCCAGACGCACCAGCGGTTCGGACTGCGGGAGCGGGGTCGGCGAGAGGACACCGTCGTAGCCGTGGTCCGCGAGGAACGCCGTGAGGTGCGGGTCACGTCGCGTCGCGTCGGCGCGCAGCGCGACGCGTGGGAGCACGGCGGCGAGCTCGCGCACCGCAGAACCGGACGCGCATCGTGCGTCACCGACGACGACGACCTGCCGCCCCCGGGCGATGGCCGCGAGCGCGACCTCGAGGGGAAGGTGCTGAACCGCGTCCAGCACCACGACGTCGACCGTGCGGTTCGCCGGGAGCACCTGCGGCACGAGCATCGGCGCCGCCATCAGCACCGGACGCAGGTGCCGGACGAGGTCCGGGTAGCGCGTGACGGTCTCGCGCAGGCTCGTCAGGCGCTCCTCGACGAGCTCGGCGAACAACGCCTCGGACTGTTCCCGGTGGTTGCGCAGCGCGGTCCCGACCTGGGCGATGACCGCGTTGCGGACCGGGGTGGCGAGGCCGGCGACGTGCGCACGGTCCAGCTCCTGGTACTCGGCCGACAGCCGTCCGAGGGCGTTGCCGTCGTACCCGGCGAGAGCGGGGTCGGCCGAGAGGATCTGCTCGAACACCCCGCTCCACCAGGCCAGCTCGAGCTCGACCCCGACCATCGCGGCACCGACCCGGCGCCGCTGAAGGTCGTCGAGCAGGTCACCGAGGCCGGCCGACCGCAGCGAGTGCAGCAGCGCGGTGCGCTCCGGGAGGGTCGTCAGGGCGACGCGGTCCGTCTGCAGGCGACGCAGCCGGTCCAGCAGGGCGTCGAGCGGGAGGTCCTGGAGGTTCCCACCGGCGGGGGTCCCGGCGAGCACCGGTTCCAGGGCGTCGAGGGTCGCGACCACCTCTCGGCACTCCGCCTCGATCGCCGCCAGCCCCTCCGGGAGACGCGGCCAGCCGCCGGCAGGGCAGTGCGCCTGCCACACGGTGCGCTGCTTCTGCACCTCGACGAGCGCGGCATGCAGGTCAGCGACCGGTCGGCCGGGTCGGACCATGTCCTTCGCCTGGCGCCGCAGACGCCGCCTCACGACGCGCCCCATCTCGATGCCGTGCGCCTGCCGCCAGGCCTTGCTGGCGGTCGCGGCCACGAGATCGGCCGCCGTCCGTTCGAAGATCATGGGCTGGAACGTGTCGAGGGCGCCCCGGATGCCGGCCAGCATGTGCAGCTGCTCGACCCAGGCGTGGACGGTCACCGCGACCGACAGCCCGGTCGCCTCCGCGACGTGGGCGATCCGCGCGGAGAGGGTCGGCAGACCGGTGGTCAGGAGCATGTCGATCTGGGCCAGCGCCCGCTCGGCATCGGCGTCGGTGCGCAGGTCCGCACCGAACCAGGGGGTGTCCCCGGGCCGGACGGTGAACGCGCCGAGCGACGCGGCGCGTGCCAGGTCGCCGGCGAGGGTGCCGCGTCGGTCGGGGTCCATCACGCGGGCGACGTCGGGCGCGAGCCGCACCGTGGTGCTCGGCGCCGGGCGTGTGGACGACAGCTGGGCGAGGGCCTGCAACGCGTCGTACGCCGACGCACCCCACGGTGAACGAGGGGCGTGCAGCGCGGACACGTAGCCACGGAGCTGTTCCCTGCGCATGACGAGATCGCGGCGCAGGGCCTCGGTGGAGCCGGGGTCGACCTCCGTCGCCTCGAGCGTCATCGCACCGAGGAGCCGTCGCGCTGCAGCCGTGCGCCAGCCCGCGTCGGGGGCGACGTCGAGCACGAGGTCGTCCAGCCCGAGATCAGCCATGCGACTCGCGATCGCCGCGGCGGCACGCCGGTGCCCGGGGACGTAGAGGACGCTCCGCCCGTGGGCCGCGGCATCGGACACGATCGCGGCGACGGTCCCGGGGATGTCGCACCCGGCCGGGGCGTCGATGAACAGGTGCGCACCCGAGGCCAGGACGTCGAGGACGTGCTGCTGAGCCGCGTCGAGATCGCCGACGCCGCGCTCCTCGGCCGGGTCCCGGTCCCCGCGGACACGCTCGGGCAAGGGAGCCTGCAGTGCCTCCTGGCACTCGTGGTCGCCGGCAAGAGCGGCGACCACCTCGTGGCGGTCGAGCGTGCCGGCGAGCTGGTCGAGGTCGTCGACGAGCACCTGTCCCGGATGGACGAACGTTCCCACGACGAGGCGCTCGACGAGCTCGAAGTCCTCGAGGATCGCCTCGCCGAGGGCGCTGAGCCGGTCGAGCGCCGTCCGTGGGTCGAACCCCGACCCGGCGAACGCACCGCGGGCGAGCGCGACCGGGTCGAGCAGGGCGCCTCGGCCCCGCAGCGCACGCGCGAGCACCGGGTTGACCTCGAGCGAGGGCTCGAGGCTCAGCTCGTAGTCGCTGCCGCCGCTCCCACGCACCCGCATGGCCACCGGGCGCAGCAGGACGGGCGCGCGGACCGTCCGGACCGCCGGTGGGCGCGGTGCCGGGTGCTCGGGGGTGCGCTGCTGCGTCGTGACGGCGGGGAACTGGGTCGAGATCGTGGGCGCACTGCGCTGACCCGGCACGGCAGCTGACGGCTCGCGCGTCACCGACGCCAGCGCGGCGACGTCGTCGGCCCCGTGCTCACCGCCGTTGCGCTCGACCCAGGTCGCCACTCCGATCGCGAGGTAGGTCGGGGCGATCCCGTACCGCTGCGCATACTGCTCGGCCCGCGCGCCGACGGCACGCGCACGCCGCTTCGCGGTCGCCAGGGCCGCGCCCTCGCGGACCAGGTTGGACAGCCGGGTCTCCCGGCCGGCGAAGAGCTGCGCGATGCCCGAGGGGTGCGCGGCCGAGAGGTCGAGCGCTGCCTCGCCCAGGAGGTCGACGTCGCTGAGCGTGGAACCGCCGGCGGCTTCGACGAGGGCAGCGCGCCAGCCGGCGACGGCTCCGTCGACGATCTCGACGGTCGACGGGGGGCCGACGACCGCGGGTGGCGCGACCGGGACGCCGTCCGAGGAGGCGGACGGGTGCCCGTCGGCTCCCGATCCTGGGGTTCGGGCGGGAACGATCACGCTTGGCACGCTAGTCGTGATCGCGGTCAGGGCTTGCCGTGGCACGCCGAAGCCCCGGGTTTTCTCCGGGTGTCTCGGTGCTTCCTGGCCTCAGGGCGAGCGGTCAGCCGGGCCGGACGTGAAGACAGTGCGCACCGCGCAGGGGGCAGGCGATGCGCACTGTCAGGTACGAGTGTGACGGCTCGAACCCCTCTTGGTCAAACGTCCAGACTCGACCGTTTGGGTGAATTTGTCCTGGTTCGCGCATCGTGCCTGGTGAGGCGATGGAGCGAGCCTCGGAGGCCGCCTGATGTCGGTCTCGACGAGGTTACAGTTCCTCGCCCGCCGGCACCCAGCACTCCTCCGGGTCGCTCCGGATCTGTCGACGCGCATTCCGCACGGTCGCGTCGTCGGTCGCCGAGATGGTCGCCACGTCAGGGGATCGTGACCGGCCACGGCCCCCCGTAGAAGAACTGCGGCGCGGTGACGCGGCTCGGGCCGTCCCACACGGTGTACATCACCCAGACGTCGTAGTCCCCGGAGGGGAGCGCTGCATCCATCGGGTCGCATGCGGAGTCGATGAGCGCCCCGTAGCTCACGTACGTCTGTCCGGGACCCCAGCTCAGCAGCGCACTCGGGCTGTACGGCAGGTTCTGGGTCTGCCCGACCACCACCCCGTGCTGGGTCACGGTCAGGGTCGGACCCACGAACATGCCGTCGGCTATCACGATCCCGGTGCTCGACAGCGTGACCGTCACCCCGATCCGGTTGCCTGCGTACGCTGCGTGGCCCGCCACGCTCAGCCCTGCACCCGGCACCGGCCCGCGGTCGTAGGTAGCGCCGCAGGTCGGCAGCCCCGCCAGGGCCCGCTGGTCCGAGCTCAGCTCGGCGATCCTGTCACCCGTCACCTGAGGTGCCGGCATGGGGCTCTCCACCGGGATGTCCCCGATGTGGAGCCCGGTCGAGGCGACCACCGTGACGACGCGCCCCGACGTGGCCGTCACCTCGACAGTCACCACCAGGTAGTAACCCTCTCCGGCGCCGTCGTTCAGCGGCGACCCGTCGCACGAGGCGAGTCGCACGTCAGCAGCGGCCGGGAACCCGTCCGGATCCGCCGGCAGCTGCGAGACCGGGTCAGGAGCCGCCGTCGGCAGGCCCTTGACCGTGAGGGTCACGCCATCGCCGGTCGCCGCAGCGACGTTCACGACGCGCGCTCGTGCCACAGGCTCCGCGCTCCCGAACGGGACCACGGTGACTGCCGTCCTGAACTCGGCGTTGGGATCGGACGACGCCTGCCCTCCCGCGTAGCCGTAGGACCACAGGAAGTAGGACGGCACTGCCGGAGAGCGGAGATCGATGGTCGTCCCGCACACGTGCGACGGATCCCACACCGACGGGAGGACGGTCGTCGGAGACGTCGTCGGTACGAGTGTCGGCTCCGAACCGGGCGTCAACACCGGTTCGGGGGTCGGCGTGGGCGTGAGGGTGGGCCCCGACGTCGGACTCGGGCTCGGCGTGACGATGGGGAGGACCGGCTCATCCGTGCGTGCGACGCCTGACGCCAGGACCGCCAGCGCGACCACAGCGGCGGCCGCGACACCGGCGATCGAGTACTGCGCCGTGCGTACCCGACGAGCATGATGCAGACGCCCGAGGATCTGCGACAGCGGAAGCTCGCGGTCCGTGATCGGATCGCCCGCCATGTCGTCCATGCCGCGATGCAGGTCGTAGTTCATGATCGACCCCCAGACGAGGTGCCGGACGGTTGCGACGGTGGCCCGGGCGCACCGACGTGGCGGGGTGACACGACGGCGACGGTCTCCTCTACCTCAGGCAGGTCGATCGGCCCCAGTCGGGTCTGCAGCTTGTGGACGGCATTGCTCAGGTATCGCTTCACGGTCCCGGGCGCCAGATGCAGCTGGTCGGCGACGGCCGCGATCGTCAGATCCTCGTAGTACCGCAGCACCACGCAGGCCCGCTCCTGCGGCGAGAGGGTCGCCAGCGCGGCGCGTAGGTCGATCCGATCGGCGATGGTCGGATCAGGGCCGTCGCCGGCCTCTGCCACCGCGACGAGGTGACGCACCGACGCCCACTTCCGGCGCCGACGGAACCCGTCGACGTACACCCCGACGATCGAGCGTCGGACGTATGCCTCAGCGACATCGGGGGTGAACCCGGTCCGGGTCCGCACGAACACCCTGACCAACGCGTCCTGAACGAGGTCCTGGGCCGAGGCTACGTCGCCGGTGAGCAGATAGGCGTAGCCCGTCAGCTGGCGACCACGCCGACGCACCAGATCGCTGAGCACCTCGTCGCCGTGACTCTCTGGCATCGCGAGCCCCTCCCCCGCTCATCGCCCGCGTCGGAGCGCGTGCGGCGAGCCGTCCCTCACGATACTGACGAATGGCGGGGCCGCAGGGTTGTAGGCGAGGGCTCGGGATTCAGGTCGCCCCACGGGGGCGGTGACGAGCGGCATCTTGCCGGCCCCGCCGCCGTCGCACGAGGGTTCGGCTACGCCTCCGCGTCCGAGACGCTGCGGCGCGCGTGCAGCACGGCGTCGTGGATCGTGACCTCTCGGCCGTCGGGGTCGGTCGCGGTCCGTCCGACCGTGGCGTTGGTGACGATCTCCCACTGCTCCGGATCCAGCAGGGCCGCGACGTCGTCACCCGTGTAGAGCAGACCCGCGGACGACGGTCGTCGCACCGTGGTCTCCAGGTCCGACGGGTGATGACCGACGACGAGCAGGGAACCGCCGGGCGCGACCGACTCGCTCAGACGCCGGAACAGCTCCTCGCGCTGGGCCTGCGGGAGGTGCATGTACTGGGCGGAGACGAGGTCGTAGGCCTCGCGGCCAGGCTCCCAGGCGGTGAGGTCGGCCTGCGTCCACGCGATCCGGTCGGCGACGTCCGCCCCGACCCGGCCGGCACGCTCCGCACCGCGCTCGAGCGCGACGACGGACACGTCGACCGCGGTGACCTGCCAACCCTGCTGGGCCAGCCAGATCGCGTCGGCGCCCTCCCCGGCCCCGACGTCCAGGGCTGACCCGACAGGCAGGTCGGAGGCCTCACCGACGAGGTGGCGGTTGGGTACGCCGCTCCAGACGGCGGGACGCGACCGGTACCGCTCGTCCCAGATCTCCTGAGCGGTCAGCTCCGACATGTCGACTCCCTCTTCCTGACGACCGCGCTCGCCGTTCCGACACCGGCCGTTCCGACGCCGGAGCCGCCGGCGCCGCGCGGGTCAGCATGTCAGATCCGGCTGAACGCACCGTCGAGCGCGCGGTGCGCCGCCGTGGGATCGAGGCCGAGCTGGCGCGCGACCATCGCGAGGGAGTCAGCGGCGGACGTGAGGTCCTCCGCCGAGGCGGTCGCGTGCGTGCCGTCCAGCACGACGGTGCCGTGGCGGCCCGCGGAGGCGACCAGTCCGTCCCGCGCGAGCGCCTCGTAGACCTTGTTGACCGTTCCGCGCGCGAGCCCGAGGTCGGTCGCGAGGTGGCGGATCGGCGGGAGCCTCGTGCCGGCGCCGAGCTGACCGGAGGTGATCAGCCGGGCGATCTGGGACCGGAGCTGCTCGAAGACCGGCACCGGCGAGCGCGCGTCGATGTGGACGATCACGGCAGCACGCCTCGCCACCGGCGCGGGGGTCGGGGCGAGGCCCGGTGCAGCAGGACGATCGCGGTCAGGGCTCCGCCGAGGACCACCACCGCCTGCGCTGCCGTCACCGGAGCGGCGTGGGGCCCGGGGATCATCGCCAGGATCCAGGTCGCGACGAGCACGGCGGACGCCAGCTGGAGCCGAGCGACGGACACGCCGGCGAACTCCCGGATCCGCGTGTCGACGACCCGCGCGCCGTCGGAGAGCACGGGCCGTCGCCTCCCGACGATCGCCGCCCGGGTCGCCTCGGCGAAGGCCGCCGGGACCAGGCCCGCGAGCGCGATCGACAGGAGGGCAAGCCCCTGACCGGTCACGACAGCCACGACGCCGACGAGCAAGGCGACACCGGCAAGGAGCCTGGCCGCCAGGACCAGGTCGGGCCGCGCGGCCGGCGTCTGCCCGGCGCGGTGAGCCGTTGCGCGTCGGCGTCCTCAGGGACGTCTCCTCCGTCACACCCGGCCCGAATCCGTCAGCAGGACTTCAGTCCCAGGCGCACAATGGAATCATCCCATGTTTCCGTCTGAGGAGTCGTCATGTCCCGCGCGCAGTCCGTCGCCGATCAGCTCGTCAACCAGCTCGTCGCCGCCGGGGTCCGCCACGTGTACGGCATCGTCGGCGACAGCCTGAACCCGGTGGTCGACGCGGTCCGTCGCACCGAGGGCATCGAGTGGGTGCAGGTCCGGCACGAGGAGGCCGGCGCGTTCGCCGCCGCAGCCGAGGCCGAGCTCACCGGGCGGCTGGCCGTCTGCGCCGGGTCCTGCGGACCGGGCAACCTGCACCTCATCAACGGCCTCTACGACGCCAACCGGTCCCGGGTCCCGGTGCTCGCGATCGCCTCGCACATCCCGAGCACCCAGATCGGCACGCAGTACTTCCAGGAGACCCACCCCGACCGGCTCTTCACCGAGTGCTCGGTGTACTCCGAGATGATCTCGAACGGCGAGCAGGCGCCCCGCGTCATCCGCAGCGCGATCCACCACGCCTACGGCGCTCCCGGCGTCGCCGTCCTGACCCTGCCGGGAGACGTCGCCGACCTCGAGACGACCGCCCCCGCACCGGACATCCTCACCCGCCCGAACGCTCCGCGCGTGGTCCCCGCCGCCGAGGACGTCCAGGCGCTCGCCGACGCGATCAACGCGGCCGGCAAGGTCACGATCTTCGCCGGGGCGGGCACCCGCGGCGCGCACGACGACGTCATCGCCCTCGCCGACAAGCTCGCCGCGCCGATCGGCCACAGCCTGCGCGGGAAGGAGCACATCCAGTACGACAACCCCTTCGACGTCGGCATGAGCGGCCTCCTCGGCTACGGCGCGTGCCAGGCGGCCATGGAGGGTGCCGACCTGCTCCTGATGCTCGGCACCGACTTCCCGTACGACCAGTTCCTCCCCGAGGGCGTGCGCACCGCTCAGGTGGACATCGAGCCCACCCGGCTCGGACGGCGCACCCGGATGGACCTCGCGGTGCTGGGCGACGTCGGCGAGACGGTGCGCGCGCTGCTGCCGCTGGTCCGCAAGGCCTCGAGCCGCACGTTCCTCGAGGCCATGGTCTCCAAGCACGCGAAGGCGATGGGCACCGTCGTCGGCGCGTACACCAAGGACGTCGAGCACCACCTGCCGATCCACCCCGAGTTCGCCGCGGTGGTGCTCGACGAGGTCGCCGCCGACGATGCCGTCTTCACGGTCGACACCGGCATGTGCAACGTCTGGGCCGCGCGCTACGTCACCCCGAACGGCAGGCGCCGGGTGATCGGCTCGTTCCTGCACGGCTCGATGGCGAACGCCGTGCCGCACGCGATCGGCGCCGCCAAGGCCTTCCCCGGCCGTCAGGTCATCGCGATGGCCGGCGACGGCGGTCTCTCGATGCTGCTGGGCGAGCTCGTGACCCTGCAGCACTACGACCTGCCCGTCAAGATCATCCTGTTCGACAACGCGACCCTCGGCATGGTGCGCCTGGAGATGATGGTCGAGGGTCTCCAGAGCTTCGCGACCGACTCCCCCGCGATCGACTACGCCGCGGTCGCCCGGGCCGTCGGCATCCACGCGGTGCGCGTCGAGCAGCCGACCGACATCCGCGGCGCGATCCAGGAGGCGCTCGCCCACCGGGGACCGGCGCTCGTCGACCTCGTCACCGACCCGCGGGCGCTGTCCCTGCCGCCCAAGATCACCCGCAAGCAGGTCGCCGGGTTCACCGCCGCCATGAGCAAGGAGATCCTCGGCGGCGGGATGGGCGAGGTCATGGCGATGGCGCGCTCGAACCTCCGGAACGTGCCGCGGCTGTAGGTGCACCGACGCGCGGATGCCTCCCGCGTCCAGCGAACGTCCAGCCAACGTGCCTACCGTTCCCGGCATGAGTCATCGGGCTGAGGCCGCCGACGTGAGGTCCGGCGACGCGGGCGTCGAGGGAAACAGCCGGCTGACCGGGACGGTCGGCGTCCTGCTGCTGATCCTGCTGTTCGCCGAGGGTCTGACGATCCTGAGCATCCGCGGGCTGATCACGCTGCACCTGTTCATCGGGCTGCTGCTGGTGCCCCCGGTCGCGCTGAAGATCGTGACCACGGGCTACCGGTTCGCCCGCTACTACACCCACGCGGCCCCGTACGTCCGCCGCGGGCCGCCCCACACGATCCTCCGCCTGATCGGCCCGGTGCTGATCGCCATGACCGCGGTCCTGCTCGGGACCGGTGTCTGGTTGATCGTCGTCGGACCGGACCATGCCGGGCTGATCCTCCTGGCGCACAAGGCGAGCTTCGTGATCTGGTTCGGTCTGACCGCGATCCACGTCCTCGCCCACGTGCGCGAGACCGTCGTCCTGGCCGCCAAGGACGTCCGTCGCCCCGACCCCGCGCGCCCGGTGCCCGGACGCGGCATCCGGACGAGCGCCGTCGCACTGGCCCTGGTCGCCGGAGTCGCGCTCGGTGCCGTCGTCACCCCGACCGCCACGGCGTGGACCACCACCCGCGCGAATGTCGAGGGCCACCGCTGAGGGGTTCGGCTCAGCGGCCCCGTTCCCGCACCGGGATCTCGCAGACCCCGTCGACGCACAGCCCCGCGTCCTCGTCGCCGACCGTCTCCAGACCTCCGATCGACTCGAGGCCCCCGAGCAGCCGGATGCCCGGCCGCCGATCCTCGACAGCCTCGTCCGCACCCGGGGTCGCGCTCATCGCGCCGGTCCGCTCGTCGTCGCGTCGTCGGCCGACGCCTCGCTCGCGGCGTCCGCGACCGCCCGGGCCAGGGTCGTCGCGAAGACCTCCGGGCTCTGCGCGCCCGACACCCCGTACCGGCCGCCGATGACGTAGAACGGCACCCCGGTGATCCCGATCTCCCGGGCGAGGTCGATGTCGTCCTGGACGGCCTGCGCATACGTGCCGTCGGCGAGGACCCGGCGCACGTCGTCCGGGTCGAGCCCGACCTCGGCGGCCAGCGCCGTGAGCCCGTCGGCATGCCCGAGGTGACGGCCCTCCTCGAAGTACGCACGGAACAGCCGCTCGACCAGCTCGAGCTGCTTGCCCTCGGCCTTGGCATGGTGCATCACCTGATGGGCCAGCAGCGTCTTGGTGTGACGCACCGCCGAGAAGTCATAGCTCAGCCCCTCGGCCGCGGCGAGCTCGGTCAGGTGGCCCAGAACGGGCGTGACCTGCGACTCCGGCAGACCCTTGTAGGCCGCGAGGAACTCGACCTCGCTGCCCTCGTAGTCCACGGGGGTGTCGGGCGCGAGCTCGTACGAGTGGTACTCGACCTCCACCTTCCCGCCGAACTGCCGCACGCCGCTCTCGAACCGGCGCTTCCCGATGAAGCACCACGGGCAGGCGACGTCGGACCAGATGTGCACCTCAACCGGGCTGTTCTCCGTCATGTTCACGCCGGGTCCAACCGGCATGAACGCTCCGACATTCCATCGCTGTCGGTATCCGTCCGGTCAGCCCACACCCTGCTCCGACGGCGCGGATGCCTCGGCAGGCCCGGCCGGCTCGACGGCGAACCTCCGGGCCAGCGCGGCCGAGACCTCGAGGTGCCGCACGAGGAACGCCCGCTCGTCGAGGTGCTTGCGCCGCAGCCAGCTCGTGACCTCGTCGTTGCACTTGCTCGCGTTGCAGGGTCCACAGGCCGGCGCGATGTTGTCGAGCGTGTAGCGCCCACCACGAGAGAGCGCCAGGACGCAGTCACGCTGCAGCGGCCGATCCGTCGCCCCGCAGTAGGCGCACCCGCCCCACGCCTCCTGGAGCGCCGTCCACTGCTCGTCGGTGAGGTCGTGCTCGACGCGCGCCATCCGACGCCTGCGCCGGCGTGCGGCCCGCGCCCTGCGACTTCTGTCGACGGCCACCGTTCCAGCGTACGGACCTCAGCCGCTGCCGCCGTCGCGCGCCTCGCCGGGCCCGGCCCGGTTCTGACCGGTTCGAACCATCCGGTCCGCCGCCGAGGCTAGTGTCGGCGGATGGCCGACACCCCGCTCTCACACCGGCGGCCGCAGTGGCGCTGGCTCGTCCTGATCGCGATCCTGATCGTGTTCGACGCGCTGCTCCTCGGCGTGCAGCGTGGTGAGTGCGTCGACTACGCCGGGGCCGCCGCCGGTCAGAGCACCTGCACGGTCGGCCCCGGACCGGGAGAGTGGGTCTTCGCGGTGATCAGCCTCGTCGTCGGGGTCTATGCCGCGCATCGCTTCGTGCGCTCGACTCGACGCTGAGCGACGGTCGACGCGGCGCCACGGTCTGGCGGTGACGGACCCAGGCGATCGGGAACGAGGACGGCGACGCAACCAGGGCATCGGGCGCTCCGCCGCCGCGTCGGCGACACCCCCGCACGGCTCGCTGCGGCACCGGGCGCGCGGTCTACATTGAACGCGGGCCGCGCCTCGTGGACGAGCAGGTCGGGGCCGCGGTCGGGAGAGGGTGTGGTCGTGTGCGGGTCGAGAGGTCCCGCACGTCGGCGCGTCTGGACCAACGGCCCATCCATGCTCGTCAGGGCACCACTATCGTCGGTCCGTGTCACAAAGGGTCATTCGGTGCCGAATGGGTTGCGGTCTCGTCGATGGCGACGCAGATGCGTGATCTTCCCGTCGAGGGCAGCGTTGCCCGCGGGTCCGTGCCGTCCTGTTTTCACCACAGGGGTGTGCTCTGCGCGCACCCGGACGAGGAGTAGTTGATGCTCATCGGCATACCCAAGGAGACCCGCACGGGTGAACGGCTCGTCGCCGCGACCCCCAAGACGGTCACCCAGCTCCGCAAGCTCGGCCACGAGGTCGTCGTGCAGTCCGGGGCCGGGCTCGGCGCCAGCTTCACCGACGCGGTCTACGAGGCCGCAGGCGCGACCATCGGCGATGCGCCGACCGTCTGGGGAGCCGACCTCGTCGCGGCCGTGAACCCGCCGTCGGATACCGAGGTCGCCTCCCTGCACGAGGGGAGCACCCTGGTCGCGATGCTCAGCCCGCACGCACGCGGCGACCTGGTCGCCGCGCTCGCCGCGCGGGGCGTGACGGCGCTCGCCCTCGACGCCGTACCGCGCATCTCGCGCGCGCAGGCCCTCGACGTGCTGTCGACGATGTCGAACGTCGCGGGCTACCGCGCGGTCATCGAGGCCGCCGAGGAGTACGGCGGGATGTTCACCGGCCAGGTGACCGCAGCCGGCAAGACCGCTCCGGCCACGGTGTTCGTCATCGGCGCCGGCGTCGCGGGCCTGTCGTCGATCGGCGCTGCGGCGAGCCTCGGCGCGCAGGTGCGCGCGTTCGACGTTCGCCCCGAGGTCGGCGAGCAGATCGAGTCGATGGGGGCCACGTTCGTCCAGGCGGCCACGGCGCAGCAGGAGGTGTCGGCGGACGGGTACGCCCGCGAGCTCACCGCCGAGCAGGAGCAGCTGACGCAGGCCATGTACGCCGAGGAGTCCGCCAAGGCGGACATCGTCATCACGACCGCCCTCGTGCGCGGCTCGGCGCCACGGACCATCACGGCGGCCATGGTGGCCGCGATGAAGCCCGGCTCGGTGATCGTCGACCTCGCGGCCTCCGGCGGCGGCAACTGCGAGCTCACGGTGCCGGGCGAGAAGATCGTCACCGACAACGGTGTGATCATCATCGGCTACACCGACCTCACGAGCCGGATGCCGCAGCACACGTCGCAGCTGTTCGGCACGAACATCGTGCACCTCATGACGCTGCTCACGCCGGCCAAGGACGGGGCGTTCGTGCTCGACCTGGAGGACCAGGTGCAGCGCGGCATGACCGTGGCGAGCGGTGGCGAGATCCTCTGGCCGCCGCCACCGATCCAGGTCTCGGCCGCGGCACCCGCACCCGCCGTGGCGGCCGCACCGACGGTCGACCCGGTGGAGAAGGCCCGCCGCGAGGCCGAGGAGGCCAGGCGCAAGTCGATGCGCCGCATGGTGTGGACCGGTCTGGGCGTGGTCCTGGTGACCCTCGCGATGACCTACTCACCGACGGTGTTCCAGACGAGCTTCACGGTGTTCGCCCTGGCCGTGTTCATCGGGTACTACGTGATCTCCAACGTGTCGCACTCGCTGCACACGCCCCTCATGTCCCAGACCAACGCGATCTCCGGGATCATCCTGGTCGGCGCGCTCCTCCAGCTCGGGTCGGACAACACCCTGGTGACCGTGATCGCGTTCCTCGCCGCCTCGGTCGCCAGCATCAACATCTTCGGTGGCTTCCTGGTCACGTACCGGATGCTCGGCATGTTCCGGAAGGACGCCTGATGCTCACGTCTCTCGTTCAAGGCGTCTACCTGATCGCCGCGGTGCTCTTCATCCTGTCCCTCGCGGGGCTGTCCAAGCCGAGCTCCGCCCGGCAGGGGAACATCATCGGCATGGTCGGCATGGGCCTCGCCCTCGCCGCGACCGTCGCGCTCGCGCTGGACCGTAGCCAGCGGCCGATCATCGTCACGCTGATCCTGGTCGTGCTCGTGTTCGCGATCGGCGCCACGATCGGCATCTGGCGGGCTCGCACCGTCGAGATGACGCAGATGCCCGAGCTGATCGCGATGC
Organism: Cellulomonas sp. P24; assembly: GCF_024704385.1. NCBI lineage: Bacteria > Bacillati > Actinomycetota > Actinomycetes > Micrococcales > Cellulomonadaceae > Cellulomonas > Cellulomonas sp. P24. The sequence goes on along the minus strand of NZ_JAJDFX010000002.1, from coordinate 3,138,251 downwards.
TGCACAGCTTCGTCGGCGCCTCGGCCGTGCTCGTCGGCTACAACTCGTTCATCACCGAGCCGGCCGAGACCGTCCACCAGGTCGAGGTCTTCCTCGGGGTGCTCATCGGTGCGGTCACCTTCACCGGCTCGATCGTCGCGTACCTGAAGCTCTCCGCGAAGATCAAGAGCGCGCCGCTGATGCTCCCCGGGCGCAACATGCTCAACCTCGGCGCCCTCGTGGTGTCCGCCGGCCTGATGGGCTGGTTCCTGGCCACCAACTCGGTCGTCCCGTTGGCCGTCATGACCGTGATCGCCCTGCTGGTCGGCTGGCACCTCGTCGCCTCGATCGGCGGCGGGGACATGCCGGTCGTGGTCTCGATGCTGAACTCGTACTCCGGGTGGGCGGCCGCGGCAGCGGGCTTCATGCTCAACAACAACCTGCTCATCGTCACCGGTGCGCTCGTCGGCTCCTCCGGTGCGATCCTGTCCTACATCATGTGCCGGGCGATGAACCGCTCGTTCATCAGCGTGATCCTCGGCGGCTTCGGCGTCGAGGGCGGCACGGTCGCCGCCGGCGACGTCGACTACGGGGAGCACCGCGAGGTCCTCGCGCCCGAGGTGGCGGAGATGCTCAGGAACGCCAGCTCCGTCATCATCACCCCCGGCTACGGCATGGCCGTCGCCAAGGCCCAGTACCCGGTCGCGGACCTCACAGCCCGGCTCCGGCACGCCGGGGTCACGGTGCGGTTCGGCGTCCACCCGGTCGCCGGTCGTCTCCCCGGCCACATGAACGTGCTGCTCGCCGAGGCCAAGGTGCCGTACGACATCGTCCTGGAGATGGACGAGATCAACGGTGACTTCCCCTCGACCGACGTCGTCCTCGTCATCGGGGCCAACGACACCGTCAACCCCGCCGCCCTGGAGGATCCGAGCTCCCCGATCGCGGGGATGCCCGTGCTCGAGGTGTGGAAGGCCAAGCAGGTCATCGTGTTCAAGCGCTCGATGGCCACCGGGTACGCCGGCGTGCAGAACCCGCTGTTCTTCCGCGAGAACACGGCGATGCTCTTCGGCGACGCGAAGGTGCAGGTCGAGGCCATCCTCGCGGCACTGTAGGCGTCGCACAGCGGTTCCTGGTCCACGCGCGAGGGCGCCGGTGTCTCGACACTGGCGCCCTCGGATCCGGCCCTTCGAGGGTTACCGTGAGGTGACGGTCAGGAGCGGCGTGGAGCGAGGGGCGGAGCACGATGGACGTGGCAGACCTGCTGATCGACGAGTTCGGGCGCGTGCGCGAGGTCGTCCACCGCGTGGTCGAGGGCCTCACACCCGATGAGCTCTCCTCCCGGGTCGACGAGGACGCCAACTCGATCGCCTGGCTCGTGTGGCACCTGACCCGGGTCCAGGACGACCACGTCGCCGACGCGTTCGGCGTCGAGCAGGTCTGGACGGCGCAGGGATGGGCGGAACGCTTCGCCCTCCCGCTCCCGACGGCCGCGACCGGCTACGGCCACCGGTCCGCCGACGTCGCCGCCGTCACCGTGTCGTCCGGCGAGCTGCTGACCGGCTACCTCGACGCCGTGCACGCGCAGACCGTCGCGCTGCTCGCCGAGCTCGAGCCCGCCGACCTCGACCGCATCGTCGACGAGTCCTGGGACCCGCCGGTGAGCCTCGGCGTGCGGCTCGTCAGCGTGACGGCCGACGACCTCCAGCACGCCGGGCAGGCGGCCTTCGTCCGCGGGATGCTGTCGCGGCGCGAGCACTGAACGTCGCCTGGTCGCCGGCACGCGCTGCAACCCGGTCGCCGGATCACGACTCGGTACCGGCTCGCCACTCGGCAGCAGGTCGCCGCTCGCTACCGGCTCACCACTCGGCGACGGACCCGTCGGCGTGACGCCAGATCGGGTTGCGCCACCGGTGCCCCTCCCGAGCACGTTCCACGACGTACTCCTCGTTGACCTCGATCCCCAGCCCGGGCCCGTCCGGGATGGCCACCATGCCGTCCTCGTAGGCGAACACCGCCGGGTCGACGACGTAGTCGAGGAGGTCGTTCGACGTGTTGTAGTGGATGCCGAGGCTCTGCTCCTGGATGAACGCGTTGTGGCAGCCGGCGTCGATCTGCAGGCACGTGGCAAGGGCGATCGGCCCGAGCGGGCAGTGGAGCGCGAGCCCGACGTCGTAGGCCTCCGCCATGGCGGCGATCTTGCGCGTCTCGGTGATCCCGCCGGCATGCGACGGGTCGGGCTGGATGATGTCGACCGCGCCGCTCGCCAGGATCTCCTTGACGTCCCAGCGTGAGAAGAGCCGCTCCCCGAGCGCGATCGGCGTCGGGGTGTTCCGGAGCACGTCGAGCATCGAGTCGACGTTCTCGCTGAGGACGGGCTCCTCGATGAACATCAGCTTGTACGGCTCGAGCTCGGCGATCAGGACCTTCGCCATCGGCTTGTGCACGCGGCCGTGGAAGTCGACGCCGATGCCGACGTTCGGACCCACCGCGTCGCGGACGGCAGCGACGTTGGAGAGGCAGAGCTCGACCTTGTCCCACGTGTCGATGTACTGCAGCTCCTCGGTCCCGTTCATCTTCACTGCGGTGAAGCCTCGATCGACAGCATCGCGCGCGGCGGCCGCCGTCTCGGCCGGGCGATCGCCGCCGATCCACGAGTACACCCGCATCCGGTCACGGACGCGCCCGCCGAGGAGCTCGTGCACGGGGACGCCCAGCGCCTTCCCCTTGATGTCCCACAGCGCCTGGTCGATCCCGGCGATCGCGCTCATCAGGATCGGTCCGCCCCGGTAGAAGCCCCCGCGGTAGAGAACCGTCCAGATGTCCTCGATGTTGCGGGCATCCTGGCCGATCACGTAGTCGGAGAGCTCCTCGACGGCGGCGGCGACCGTCGCGGCACGCCCTTCGAGCACCGGTTCACCCCATCCGACGATCCCCTCGTCGGTCTCGATCTTGAGGAACAGCCAGCGCGGCGGTACCGCGTAGGTGGTCAGCGCGGTGATCTTCATGCGGTGCCTCCTGAGGTGGTGGTCGTTGCCGCCCATGCCGCGAGGATCCCGGCGGCACGACGGCGCAGCTCGTCGATCTCGAGGCCCGCGCGATACAGCGAGGACCCGATCCCGAACCCGGTGGCCCCGGCTGCCCGCCACGCCGCCAGGTTCGACGCGTCCACGCCGCCCACGGGGAGCAGTCCCGTCCCGCGCGGGATGACGGCGGTCCACGCCCGGAGCCCGGCCGTGCCCACCTGGTCGGCCGGGAAGATCTTGATGCTCCGGGCCCCGGCCGCGAGGGCGGCGAAGGCCTCGGTCGGGGTCGCCGCACCCGGGAAGGACTCCATGCCGAGCCGCACCGTCTCGCGGATCACCGCGGGATCGGTGTTCGGCGAGATGATCATCTCCGCCCCCGCCTCACGGCACTGCCGGACCTGCTCGACCGTCAGCACGGTCCCGGCGCCGACGGCGCAGTCGTCCGGCACCGCCGCCCGGAACGCCTCGATCGACCGGAGCGGGTCCGGCGAGTTCAGCGGGATCTCGAGCGCCCGGAACCCCGCGTCGTAGAGGCACCGGCCGACATCGGCCGCCTCTCGCTCCGTCACCCCGCGGAGGATCGCGATGAGCGGCGGGGCCGCGTTCTCAGTTGACGTTCTCACGTTCGCCCCTTCTCGCGTCGCGACCACCGGGCCGGTCGTCGACGACGACCTCGTCCTGAACCAGGCCGGCGGCCACGGCGACGTGCCACATCCCTGCGGCCGCCGCACGCGGCGCGGCGAGCTCGGCCGGGACACCTCGACGCGCGAGGGCACGTCGGTAGCGTTCGTTGAGCTGCGCGTTCCCGCACAGGAGGACGTCGCTCGCGTACCCCTCGAGCCAGGCGGCCCCGATCCCGGCCAGCTCGTGACCGATCAGCAGGCCGGACACGTAGTCGCCCACCTGGTGCGGCGCGAGCATGCCCGTCAGGACCATGGTGCGGGCGGAGAACGCCGTGGTGAGGATCCCGCCGCTCCCGGCCGGTGACGTCGCGACCTCCACCCCCTTGTCGAACGCGGTCCAGTCCGGGAGGTCCGGTCGTTCCGCCAGGAGGGCGAGCGTGCTGTCCTTCATCAGGAGGGCGTAGAGCTCACCGGTCATGCAGGTCGTGAAGGCCGTCACCGTGGTGCCGACCACCCGCACCCACTTCGAGTGCGTCCCGGGAAGGACGACGATCCGCTCCTTCGTCCCGTCGGCCGCGACGACGCCGTCGGGTCCGGCGAGCGCCCCGAGGATCTGCGACTCCTCCCCGCGCATGACGTCGGGCAGCGCCGCCGAGGAGATCAGCCCGGGGATGATGTGCACGACGACGCCCGCGCTGGTGCGCACCTGCGTGAGCGCCGGCCCGGGCGACGCGAGGTCCGCGGGCACCTCGCGGTAGGCGGCCTCGGCCCACCCACGGTTGCTCCCGACCATCCCGCACGCAATCACCGGGATCCGGGGGCGGCAGCCAGCCACCCGCCGCAGAGCTCGTCGAAGACCTGCTCGAACACCTCCTGCGCCGGGGTGCCGGCGGCGACCGCACGCGCGGACACGGCCATGATCCCCGAGGGGCTCTGCCGCTCCGACAGCACCGTCCCGCCGTCGCCGAGCAGGTACGCGCGGCAGCGGGTCGTGCCCCAGTCCAGGGCGACGGCACGTGCCCTCGTCAGTTCCGTCATGTCCTGATCCCGTCTGATCGCCGTGGGAGCGGGGGCCGGGCGTCACCGCCGCCGTTCGTGCGTCGCCGTCGGCCCGCGGGGCCTACGCCCTCGCCCGGCTCGTCGTTCCCGGTGCGGCCGGGACCAGCTCGGCCGGCATCCGGCCGGAGGGTCGTCGGCCTGCTGTCACGTCTGCGCGCCCTGGGGTGACGGGCCGACCGGATCCCCGGTGGCCGCTGGAACCGCCGGTCCCTGTCGACCGCGCCGCAGCCGGCCACGGCGGGCCTCTCCTCCTGAGCCGCCACCCGCCACGAGGAGGACGGCGATGATCAGGATGCCCTCCCCGACGTTCTGGATGCCGATGTCGAGCTTCGAGGACTGCATGAGCGTCAGGACGAGCGTCAGGAACAGCGCGCCGCCTGCCGTGCCGACGGCCGTGCTCCGGCCACCGGCGATGAGGCTGCCGCCGAGCACGACGGCACCGATCGACGCAAGCTGGTACGGGCGCCCCATGTTGAGGAACGCGGAGTTGTTGTAGCCCGCGAGCGCGAGGCCCGCGAACCCCGCGAGCACGCTGCTCGCGAGATACGTCCCGGCCCGGATGACCCCGACCGGCACACCGCTCAGGCGTGCCGCCTGCTCGCCCTGGCCGACGGCGACGAGCTGACGCCCGCGCACCAGCCAGCGCATGCCGAGCGCGACGGCGATCGTCAGGAGCACGGCGATCTCGACCAGCCGAGGGACGCCGAGGAACGTCCCGCGCACGAAGTCCGCGAGGGCAGGGCTCGGTGCACCCTGCGTGGCATGGCTCGCGTACACGTTCACCGCGGAGTCGGCGAGGAAGCCGACCGCCAGCGTGCCGACGATCGGAGGCATGCCGAGCCCGATGATCACCGTGGCGTTCGTCAGCCCGACCACCAGCCCGAGCCCGAGGGCGACGGCGATCCCGGTCACCAGCCGCGAGTCGCTCCCGTTCATGACACCGGAGGACCAGTACGCGCTCAGGGTGATCACGAACGGCACGGACAGGTCGATCCCGCCGCCGCCACCGGTGATCACGAGCATCTGCCCGAGCGCGACGAAGGCGAGGAACGAGGCGGCGGTCGCGTTGATCGTCAGCGACCCGAACGAGAACCGCTGCGTGACCACCCCGATGAGCACCCAGGCGATCAGCGACCCGAGGATGGCCCACACCCAGGGCGCACGCTTGAGGAACGCTCCGCGCGTCGCCCATGCCGTCTGCATCCGACTCGACGTCGTCATGATGTCCGCACCTTCCTGGCCAGGCTGCGCCCGGCGAGCACGAGGATCAGGATCAGGCCCTCGACGGCCGCTGTGAAGTTGGGGTCGACGCCGAGCAGGCTCAGCAGCACACCGACGAGCGAGAGCGTCACGGCACCGGCGACCACGCCGACGGGTTCGACGACGCCGCCGATGAACTCGCTGCCGCCGATGATCACGGCGGTGACGCTGAGGAGCGTGTAGGACTGCGCTGCGCTCGCGTCGCCCGACGTGGTCACGGCCGTCAGGGCGAGACCGGCCAGCACCCCGAACACCCCGGCGATCCCGAACGCCATGCTCCGGATGGCCAACGTCGACCAGCCGGCCGTCGAGATGGCGACCGAGTTGTTCCCGAAGCCGCGGAGCAGCACGCCGAACCGCGTCCGCATCATCACCCACCACCCGGTGCCGGCTGCGATCACGGTGAGCAGGACGGGTTCCGGCACGACCGGCAACGAGAGCGAGTAGACGTCGATCAGCCACGACGGCGCCTCACCGCCCACCATCGGCAGCACCGTCTGCGCCAGTCCCAGCCAGACGAACGACGCACCCAGCGTCGCGACGATGGCCGGCAGGCGCCGCACGTGCACGAGAGCTCCGAGCAGCATGTACGCCAGCACCGCGGCGACGAGGCTCAGGGCTCCGAGCAACGGGCTCTTCGTCAGCCACGTCACGCCGATCACGTTCACCAGGCCCAGGAGCGAACCCAGGCCGAGGTCGATGTCGCCCACCGCCACGACGAACATCTGGGCGATCGCCGCCAGCACGAGCGGCAGGCTGGAACCGATCAACAGGTTCAGCCCGTTGGCTGCGAGCACGTCCTGGTTCAGGGTCTGCAGGACGCCGAGCATGACCGCGACGACCGCGACCGGGACGGGCCAGCGTTGGCCGCGCATCCGGGTCCGGATCGCGGTCGCCACGCGGTGCAGGCCGCTGTCGGGTGCCGCTGCGCTCTCCGACTCCGCCGTCCTGTCGAGCTGGCGCTGCCCCTGGAACGCGGCCGTGACGAGGTTCTCGCGGGTGAGCTGCTCACCGGACAGCTCGGCCACGACCGCGCCGACCGACAGCACGTACACCCGGTCGCACGCCAGGAGCTCGAGCTCCTCGGTGCTGTAGATCAGTCCGGCGCGGCCCCGGTGCGCGGACTCCCGGAGGAGCTCGAACACCTCGCCCTTGGTCCGGGGGTCGACGCCGCGGGTCGGGTCGTCGAGGATCACGAGGTCCGCCTCGGTGCCCAGGGCTCGGGCGATGACCACCTTCTGCTGGTTCCCGCCGCTGAGCGCCGTGATCGGGTCGTCGGCGCCGGCGGTCTTGACCGCGAGCCGCGTCAACCAGTGGGCGATGAACTCGTTCTCCGCCGCACGCTTGATCACCCCGGCACGGGCGAGCCGCGGCAGGCTCGAGAGCGTCAGGTTGCCGGCGATCGGCCACAGCGGGAAGAGGCCCTCGCGTCGGCGGTCACCGCTGACGAACGAGACCTCGCCGCCGAGGCGGACGGCCGAGCCGTGGTCTCGGCGCCGCGCGTCGAAGACCGTGCGCAGCAGCTCGCGCTGTCCGCTGCCCTCGAGTCCGTAGATGCCGACGATCTCCCCCGCGTCGACGTGCACGCTGACGTCGCGCAACGGTCCTCGGGTCAGTCCGGACACCTCGAGGAGACGTCGGTGCCCGTCGGTGCCCGGCTCAGTCGTGGTCGCGGTCTCGGCGGTCTTCTCGGCGACCTCGAACCCCGTCCCACCGCTCATGATCGCGACGAGCTGGTCGCGCGTGACGTCCGCCGTCGCGCTGCGCCACACCGCGCTGCCGTTGCGCATCACGACCACGTTGTCGGTGAGGTCGAGCACCTCCGTCAGACGGTGGGTGATGAGGATCGTCGCGACGCCGCGGCTCCGCACGGTCGCGAGCAGGTCACGCAGCTGCTCGACCCGGTCCGCGGGGAGCGCCGAGGTCGGCTCGTCGAGGATCAGCACCCGCAGGTCCGTGCTGCTGACCGCGCGCGCGATCTCGACCATCTGCTGCTGGGCGAGCGAGAGCCGGGACACCTCGGAGTCGGGAGAGATCCCGCTTCCCGGGAATGCGAGCTCGAGCGCGGCAGCCGCGCGCTCCTTCATCGCGGCGCGCAGCCCGACCCGGCGTTCCCGGCCGAACTCGACCAGGAAGTTCTCGAACACGCGGAGGTTGGTGCACAGCGAGAGCTCCTGGTGCACGGTCCGGACGCCCCGCTCGTGGGCCAGGCGCGGTGAGAAGTGGCTGAGGTCCACCGGCTCGCCCCCGATGGTGAGGCGGCCGGTGTCGGCGGCGACCTCACCGGCGGCCAGCCGCATGAGCGTGCTCTTGCCGGCACCGTTCGGCCCGATCACGCCGACGACGTGCCCGGGCGCCACCGACAGGCTCATGTCGTCGACGGCTCGGGTCAGCCCGAACGACTTGCTCACCCGGTCCACGTCGATCGCCCAGGTCGCGGTGGCGACCCCGGTCGCCGCGCGGACCGTCTCTGACTCGCTCGACATCGTCCTGCTCCTCGTTGCGCCTTGTGTCTGGGCTCAGGGGGCCTCCAGGGCGTTCACCGTGCGGGGGCACGGTGAACGCCCTGGGACCGGTTCCTTACTGGTTGAGCAGGTTCGCCTTGACCCACGCGTCGTCGTAGACCATCGAGGCGACCCCGTCCACGGGGAGGTCCTTGTACGTGGGGAGGTCCGCCGCGGTGATGGTGAGGAACTGCATCTTCAGGTCGTGGTTGACCTTGACGCCCTTGGCCACGTTCACGCCGAGCCAGAACGCCGCGGTGCTGATCGACGGGTCGGTCGAGGCCGACTCGCTCGGGTAGGGGCCCTTGGCGAGCTGCTCGGCCCACCACTTGAGCTCGTAGCCGCGGTTCCCGAAGTAGATCAGCGGGGTCGGGAGGTTCGCCGCCGCGAAGGCCTGCGCGACGCCGTAGCCGCCACCGTCGATGATGACGCCGTCGACCTTCGGCAGCGTCGGCAGCAGCCGTGCGACAGCCGACTGTGCCGTCGCGTCGTCCCAGTCGCCGTAGACCTCGCCGACAACCTTCAGGTTCGGGTGGTTCGCGAGCTCCTGCTTGGCTCCGTCGTACATCTGCTGGTCGATCACGGTGCCGGTGACCCCGCGGACGATCAGGACGTTGCCCTTGTCGCCGATGCCGTCCGCGACGACCTTGACCATGTGGGCACCGAAGGTGATGAAGTCGTAGTTGAGGTTGTACGAGTCCGTGCTGGTCGCCGTGCCGTCGAAGGTCACGACGGCGATGCCGGCCTTGGTCGCCTTGGTGATGACGCCGTTGAGGGCGGTCGGCGACGCGGCGTCGACGAGGATCACGTCGACCTTCTTCAGGATGAGCCCGTTGATCTGCGAGATCTGCTGCTCGACGGTCCCGTCGGCGTTCGTCACGACGAAGTCGGCGATCTCGCCGCTCTCCTTCGCCTTGGTGGCGACATCGGTGAACGCGGCGACCATCTGCTTGCGCCAGCTGTTCCCGATGAACGAGTTGCTGAGCGCGATGACGGGCTTGGCCGCGGTGCCGGAGGTTGAGCCGGCCGTACTGGAGGAGTTGGAGCTGCTGCCACAGGCAGACAGGACGATCGCCGCCACAAGGCCGATAACTGCCAGGGTCAGCCGCCCACGCACTTCGCGCCTGGATCTCATGTGATGCCACCTCACTGTGTCATGGTCGATCGGGGGAGCAGAACGCATCAGGTGCGGCCGATCGTGCCGCTCACAGAGTCGTTCTCATGCCGGTGCCGACGGTGTCTCGCGGGCGTCGTCGCCGTGGAGACTGTCGACGTTGGTGCAACATGTGCAACACTGATGCCGTACGTGCACATCCTGTGGCACGGCGTGCCATCTGTCAAGAGGTGAGCTGGCGACGCCGTGCGTGCGGGCACGAACAGGGCATGACGGGGCATGTCGGGGCATCCCGGCACCGCCGTGCGCCGTACGTACACTTCGGGAGATCGGCTCCGTGACCCGGCCGGACGGACGGGTGACGAAGCCACGAACGGCGAGTGACGCTTCAGGGAGGGGAGAGCGACGTGGCTCAGACGGTGTCGAACGCCATCGAGATCCTGGAATTCGTGAGTTCCGGCCCGCGCACGCTCGGTGAGGTCGCCGACCTCCTCGACGTGCACCGGTCGACCGCGCTTCGACTGCTTCAGACGCTCACCAGCGGCGGTCTGACCCGCCGCCGACCCGACGGCCGCTACGGCATCGGCTACCGCCTGGTCGGCCTCGCGCAGCGCGCCACGGACCAGTTCGACCTCCAAGCCCTCGCGCACCCGCACCTGGCAGCCCTCACCGGCATCACCGGGTTCACCACGCACCTCGCCGCCCTGGAGGGCGTCGACATCGTCTACATCGACAAGGTGGAGGCCAAGGGGTCCGTACGGCTCTACAGCGAGATCGGGAAGCCGGTCCCGCTGCACACCGCGAGCGCGGCCAAGGCGGTGCTCGCCCACCTGCCCCGCGAGCGCACCCTCGCGCTCCTCGAGGGGTGGGAGTACCGGGTGTACACCTCGACGACGATCACCTCGCAGGCCGCGCTGCTCGCCGAGCTCGACCGCGCGCAGCGGCGCGGCTGGGCGGTCGACGACGGCGAGTTCGAGGACTTCGTCAACTGCATCGCCTACCCGGTGCGAGACGCCTCCGGTGGGGTCGTCGGCGCGGTCTCGATCACGGCCCTGCGTGCCATCTCCGACCTGACCAAGCTCGAGGACCTGGTCCCCGACCTCATCAGGACGTGCGAGGCGATCTCGAGGGAGGTCCGGGGCGTGCACGGGAGCCTCGCGGCCGTGTGACCGCACCCCCGGGCGTGCCGGTCCGTCCGGCCCGACGAGCGGGTTCCCGGACCAGACGGTCCGGGCCCAGTCAACAAGTTCGAGGAGGGAATCATGGCGTTCGACGCTGAGCCGCCAGGACGGTGGACCGATCCTCCGGTCCGGTACCCGGACCCCGCCGTCAAGGTCCTCGACCCACGCTTCTCCCGCTACCGCATCGTGAGCGCCGCGGTCGAGCGCCTGGCCACCGGCTTCCGCTGGGTCGAGGGGCCCGTGTGGTTCGGCGACCAGCACGCACTCGTCTGGAGCGACGTGCCCGGCAACACGATGTGGCGCTGGGACGAGCTCTCCGGCCAGGTGACGCCGTTCCGGTCTCCGTCCCACTTCTCCAACGGCAACACGCGCGACCGTCAAGGGCGGCTCGTCACGTGCGAGCACCTCGAGCGCCGCGTCACGCGCACCGAGTACGACGGCAGCGTCTCGGTCCTCGCCGATCGCTTCCAGGACCGACGGCTCAACTCGCCGAACGACGTGATCACCGCAACCGACGGCGCGATCTGGTTCTCCGACCCCACCTACGGGATCGTGTACGACTACGAGGGGAACCGCGCCGAACCGGAGCTGCCGACCGCCGTGTACCGGCTCGCGCCGGACACCGGAACCCTCACGGCCGTCGTCACCGGCCTCGTGCAGCCGAACGGCCTGTGCTTCTCGCCCGACGAGCAGCTGCTGTACGTGGTCGACTCCGGCACGTCCCCCGGCCTCATCCACGTGTTCGACGTCGACGGGCCGACCGTGCGCAACGGGCGGGTCTTCGCGGACATGGGTCCCGGATCGAGCGACGGCGTCCGCTGCGATGTCGACGGCAACCTCTGGGCCTCGGCCGCGGGCGGCGGCGACGGCTACGACGGCGTGCACGTCTTCGCCCCCGACGGCACGCTCATCGGGCAGGTCCTTCTCCCGGAGCAGTGCGCCAACATGACGTTCGGCGGTCGCAAGGGGAACCGGCTCTTCATGGCGGCGAGCCAGTCGATCTACTCGCTGTACGTCAACACCAGCGGCTGCGTCTGACCCACGCCGACCCCTCGGGCCGTCGACGGCATGCGCTCCGTCGACAGCCCGAGGGACGAGAACGCCGGTGACGAGGCGACCGGCAGCGAGGGTCCGGTGAGGGTCAGCGACCGGCGACGAGGTCGAGCAGCTCGAGGAGTCCGTCGACCTCCCATGCCGCGCGTCCGACGAAGAGCCCGTCGACTCCGTCGACACCGAGGATGCTCCGCGCGTTCGAGCGGTCGACGGAGCCGCCGAAGAGGAGCCCCCGGACGCTCCCGCCCCACTCGGTCCTGAGTGCCGCGAGCACGTCGCCGATGTCGGACGGCGCGGCCGGCCGGCCGCGTGCGCCGATCGCCCAGATGGGCTCGTAGGCCACCAGCACGGCGCTGACGTCACCGACTCCGTCCAGGGCGGCGCGAACCTGCCGGATCACGTAGGGCACCGACCCGCCGCTCGCGAAGACGTCCGCCGGTTCACCGACGCACACGAGTGGCGTGAGACCGTGCCGCAGCGTCGCTCTCACCTTGAGGTTGACCGTCTCGTCGGTCTCGGCGAAGAACTCCCGCCGTTCCGAGTGACCGATCTCCACGATCTGCGCCCCGGCGTCGGCCACCTGCGGAACGGAGACCTCCCCCGTCCATGCACCGGCGTCCTCCCAGTGGGCGTTCTGCGCCCCGACGAGGACGTGCGAGCGCGGTCCGAGCACCTCGCTCACGGCGGACAGCGCGGTGGCGGGCGGGATGATGAACGGCTGGACTCCGGGCCAGCGGCCCTGATCGGTCGCCGCGAGCGTCCGTGCGTAGTCGCGCGCCTCGCTCAGCGTCTTGTTCATCTTCCAGCTCGTGCCGACCCAGGTCGTCATGTCTGGGAGAGGCCCGGCTCGTAGGACCGGATAGCGTCGACGTTCGCCGCGGAGTGCGACGTCTCGTCGAACTCGTAGCCGAGCCACTCCTTGGCGAGGCGACGCGCGAGCTCGAGGCCGACGACCCGCTGACCGAACGTCAGCACTTGGGCGTTGTTCGACATCACGGCGCGTTCGACCGAGTACCCGTCGTGCGCGGTCGCCGCGCGGATCCCGGCGACCTTGTTCGCGGCGATCGCCATGCCCAGGCCGGTGCCGCAGATCAGGAGCGCCCGGTCTGCGTCGCCAGCGGCCACCAGCCGGGCGGCCGCGACGGCCACGTGCGGGTAGGCGGTCTCGCCGCCGGCTGCGACGCCGACGTCGATCACCTCGCTCACACGGTCGTCCTTCTCGAGGTCCTTCTTGAGCGCCTCCTTGTACTCGTATCCCGCGAGGTCGGATCCGATGGCGATGCGGTAGGTCACGAGAGGTCTCCGCTCTCCGGGGTGGGTGGGTCGATCTCGGCCGCCACCGCGGCCATGAGGAGGGCGAACGAGGTCGCTCCGGGGTCCGGGTGACCGAGGCTGTGCTCTCCGTGGGTCCGCGCGCGTCCACGACGGGCGACGATCCGGGCCGTCGCCTCGGCGGCCGTCGCGGCAGCGGCTGCGGCGGCGGTCCACGCGTCGCCCAACGAGGCGCCGGAGGCCCGCTCCGCGGCGAGGGTCTCGTCGAACGGGACGAGGGCGTCCACCATCGTCTTGTCCCCCGCCGTCGCCCCGCCGAGCCGGAGGATCGCGTCCGCGGCCTGGTGGACGCCGGCGACGAGCGCGTCCGGGTCGGCACCGTCGGTGTCGCTCAGTGCGTTGCCCATCGCGGTCAGCGCTGCTCCCCACAACGCGCCCGAGGTGCCCCCGGCGCCTTCGGACCACGCGGCGCCGGCGCGCACGAGGAGCGTCCGTGCGCCTGCACCTGCGGCCTGCGCGGCCTGCGCGGCCGAGGCGGCACCGGAGGTTCCCAGCACCATGCCCTGCCCGTGGTCGCCGTCACCGGCGATCGCGTCCAGATCACCGAGCCGGGCCTCGTTCTCGACGGCGCACGCGGCCATCGCTCGGATGGCCTCGACGAGCCGGCCGGCGAGCGCCTGCGACTCCGGCGTTCCCGGGACGATCGCTGCGGCCTCGGCCGTCTGGGTCACCGCGGTGCGAGGCGCTCGACCTGTCACGGCTCCGCGGCGGAACGCCGGGGTGTCGATCGGTGCGGTCCAGTACCGCTCGAGCTCGTCGTCGAGGAACGTGATCGTCAGGGACAGCCCCTCCATGTCGAGGCTGGTCACGTGCTCGCCGACCTCCGGGTCCACCGCCGTCAGCCCGAGCTCCTCGAGGCGCTTCGCGATCCGCTGGTAGACCACGAAGAGCTCTTCGTACTTCGTCGCCCCGAGCCCGTTCACGAGGACCGCCACGCGGCCGTCGTAGCCGTCCGTGCCGCGTTCCGGCTCCTCTGCGAGGACGCCGTCGAGCAGCGCGTCGGCCACCTCGTCCGCGGTGCCGAGCGGAGCCTCGGAGACCCCGGGCTCGCCGTGGATGCCGAGACCGAGCGCCATGACACCGTCGGCGACCTCGAACAGCGCGTGGTCCGCCCCGGGCAGCGTGCAGCCGCCGAAGGCCACCCCGAGGGAGCGGGTCTGCGCGTTCGCCCGGCGCGCGACGCGTTCGACCTCGTCGAGGTCGAGACCGGCCTCGGCCGCTGCGCCCGCGATCTTGAACACGAGCAGGTCGCCTGCGATCCCGCGTCGCTGGGCAGCGTTCGCGGGGGTGTCGGATGCGATGTCGTCGGTCACGGTCACGATCCGGACGTCCATCCCCTCCGCCCGGAGCCGCTCGGCGGCCTGGCCGAAGTGCAGGACGTCACCGGCGTAGTTGCCGAAGCCGATCAGCACGCCCCCGCCGTTGTCCGCGGCACGGACGACGGACTCGACCTGTGAGGCGGACGGCGAGGCGAACACGTTCCCGCACACGGCTCCGTGCGCCATCCCTGGTCCGACCCAACCGGCGAACGCCGGGTAGTGGCCCGAGCCGCCACCCAGGACGACGGCGACCTGCCCGGCGGGCGACTCGGTCGAGCGGACGACTCCGCCGTGCACCTGCTGGACGTATCGCGCATGCGCGAGGGCGAAGCCGCGTACTGCCTCGACGGGAAAGTCGCCGACGGAGTTGACGAGCCGGGTCATGACTCCCCCCACGGGTCGACGCGTACCGACTGACGGCCCGCGTTCTCGGCACGTCCTGCCGCGCTGGTTCGCAGATCACGTGACATGGGGTCTCCTCAGCCGTATGACGACGATGTCAATAATCCCGTATCCTATAGGATGCGCGGTGGAGGATCAATGGATTCCGGGTTCGGTAAGGTGACACCATGAGCGAATCGGCCCCCGCCTGGCGATCGCAACCTCGCGTCCAGGTGGACCGCAAGGTGCTCCGGGACGGCGTCTTCAACCAGCTCGTCGAGATGCTGCTCGGCGAGCGCTTCGCCCCCGGGGCGAGCCTCAACATCGACGGCCTGGCCCGCGAGCTCGGCGTCTCGCCCACACCGGTCCGCGAGGCCCTGGTACAGCTCGAGCA
Organism: Cellulomonas sp. P24; assembly: GCF_024704385.1. Lineage (NCBI taxonomy): Bacteria > Bacillati > Actinomycetota > Actinomycetes > Micrococcales > Cellulomonadaceae > Cellulomonas > Cellulomonas sp. P24. The sequence goes on along the minus strand of NZ_JAJDFX010000002.1, from coordinate 3,123,026 downwards.
CACCGGTCTGATCTCACGGGTCGCCCTCCGTGGCTACCGCGTGTCGGCGCCGCTCACCACCGAGGAGATCGGCCAGCTCAACGATGCACGGATGATCGTCGAGCTCGGCGCGCTCGACATCGCGCTCCAGGAGCCCGACTCGCTGAAGCCGCTCCTCGAGGCCGCGCAGGCGCACCATCGCGAGATGGTGGAGGCGATCAGAGAAGCCCCCGCCCTGACCGACAAGGCCGAGCGCATCGCCGCGTACCGCCGCTACTTCGAGGCCGACTGGGCCTTCCACCTCGCGATCATGCGCCACGCGAACAACCGGTTCATCCTGCAGATGGCCGACTCCCTCGGATCACACATCCACCGGCTGCGCCAGACGGTGGAGCTCGGCCTCACCGACATGGGCGACGCACTCCTCGAGCACGGACGCATCCTGCTCGCGCTGGAGAACGACGACCCCGTGGCGATGCGCGCGGCCTTGCGCGCACACCTCACGGCGGTCCGCTCACGCTCGCTCGCGGACAAGGCGACCGAGCAGATCCTGCACGCGCACGACAACGACCCGCAGGCCGACGGGAGCTAGCCCACCGCGGACCGGCACCGCGGCGGGTCCGCACCCTGGCAGGACCCCGCCGCGGTCCAGGCGGACGAGAGCGAGGCGACGTGCCTCGCCGCTACGCTCAGGCGCCCTTGGGCGCCGGGCCCAGCTCGCGCAGGAGGTCACCCATGCGCGAGTACGCCTTGTTCCGGTAGGCGATGAGCGCGGCCCGCGTCTCCTCGTCGAACTCGCCGGTCAGACCCTTGCCGTTCTTGGTGCCCTTGCGACCGTCCGCGACTGCGTCGGTCAGCAGCTTCGGTGTCGCCAGGCGCGGTCCGTAGGCGTTCTCGAACGTCGTGAAGCAGTTGGCGTAGACGTCGAGCCCGGCCTGGTCCGCGATCGCGAACGGTCCGAAGAACCCGAGCCGGAAGCCGAAGGTCGTCCGCACGATCGTGTCGACGTCCTCGACCGTCGCGACGCCCTCCTCGACGATGGCCGTCGCCTCCTTCAGGAGCACGTACTGCAGCCGGTTGAGGACCATGCCGGGGGTGTCGGCGACCTGCGCGCCCTGGCGGCCGGCACGCGCAAGAAGATCCTTGACGGCCGCGATGACCTCGGGCTTCGTGGCCTCGCCCGCGACCAGCTCGACCCCCGGGATGAACGGTGCGGGGTTCGAGAAGTGCACGGTGAGGAAGCGCTCCGGACCGGTCACGGCGGGGACGAGCTCATGGACCGGGATGGTCGACGTGTTGGTCCCGATGATGGCGTCGGGGCGGGCGAACTCGGAGATCGTTCGGAGCACGGCGTGCTTGACCTCGGGCACCTCGAAGACGGCCTCTTCGATGAAGTCCGCGTCGGCCACGGCCTCCTCGATCGTCTTGCCGGCCGTGAGGTTCTTCTTGACCACCTCGGTGCTGCCCGGCGGGTACAGGCCCTCGGCCTCGAACTCCTGCACCTCGGTGAGCAGGCGCTCGAGCCCCTTGAGCGACGCGGCGACGTCGACGTCGGCGATCTGGACGGTGAAGCCCGCCAACGCCAGGCTCTGGGCGATGCCACCGCCCATGTAGCCAGCGCCGACGACGGTCACACGGGAGATGGGGATGCTCATGGCAGATGACTCCACTCGGTCTGATCAGGATGGGACGTGGAACGGGACAACCGGGGGCGGCAGGAACGGGTGACCAGGTGGCCCGCCCCGGGTACCCCTCGTGGGCACGGAGGTCGCGCCGTCACCTCAACGCGGACGTGAGCACCTGGGTGATGTACTCGCGGTTCTCCGCGCAGACGCCGAGCGAGTCGCTGCCGTAGTGCTCGCAGCAGAACGGGCCCGAGTAGCCGAGCTCCAGCGCACGGCGGATCACTGCCCGGTAGTTGATGATGCCGGTCTTGAGCGGCATCGGAGCGGAGGCGTAGGAGCCGGTCTGCGGGTCCTCGTCACGCAGGTAGTTCTTGATGTGCCAGAAGTTCGCGTGCGGCAGGACCTTCTCGAACATCTCCATGAACCCGGGCATCGGCCGGTGCAGGCGCACCAGGTTGCCGATGTCGGGGTTGAGCCCGACGGCCGAGTGGTTGACCTCGGTCACGAAGGCCACCGCGTCGTCCGCGGTACCGAGGTAGGTGTCCTCGTACATCTCCAGGCTGATCTGGATGCCGTTCCTCGCGGCGTGCTCGCCGAGCTCACGGATGCGCTCGATGGCCAGCGGGCGCAGCGCGGGGTCGTCCTTGTGCCCCTCGGCGAGCCAGAACCAGAGCGCCTTCTGCTGCTCCGGGGTCACCGCCTGCATGAAACCGGTGTTGACGACGGTGGCGCCGAGCCGGGGGGCGAGGTCGATCAGGCGGTGCGCCATCGCGAGGTTCTCCTCGCCGCGCTCGACGTCGACGACGCTGTTCCGCGTCATCGAGATCGAGGAGATCGCGAGGCCCTCGTCAGCCAGCACCTGCTCGAACTCGCGGATCCGCGCCTCGCTCAGAGCCGCCAGCGGGACCCACCCGTCGGTCGGGTCGATGTAGTCGAACCCGAGCTCGCGCACCTGACGCAGCTGCGCGGCCCAGACCGATGCGGGAGCCACCGCGATCGGACGCCCATCGGGAGCCGTGCTCCCGAACGAGAGCATGTTGCAGGCAATCGGCCAGTTCTCCGCAGTGAACATCAGCGTCCTCGGTCCTCGTCATCGTGGTTCCTATAGGATATACCGAGCGTCTGAGACGGTCAATGGTGTGCGCCCGGGATGACCCGCCAGGCGCCGTCCCCTTCCGCGACCACGTCGCGAGGCACGCGTTCGGGCCCGCCGGCGACGGGCGGAGCGGCCGCCCGGATCCTCTACTCGGGCGTCGCGGACCGCTCCTGGGCCACCGTCGCCATCGCCGCCATCGCTGTGCCGAGCGCGTGACCGTAGGCGGACGCGTCATCGGCGTCGAGGACCGCTCGATGCGCCACCTGGAGGCAGGCGAATGCCGCGCCGACGACCGCACGGGTGGCGACGTCGTGCTCGGCGATCGGCACCCCGCGCAGCCGTGCACGCTTGCCGACCACCGCGACCACCCGGCCCTGCGCGTGATCCAGCTTCTCGAGGTACGCCGCCTTGAGCGCGGTCGTCGAGAACACGATGCGGTCCATCGCCAGGCTGTGCTCCGTCGCCGGCTCGCCGATCATCGGGTCGACGACGATCTCGAAGACCCGCCGGAGCGACTCCCACACCGGCTCGTCGAGCGGTCTCTCCGCCATGGCCCGCGCGAGCCGCTCCGCCCACTGCTCATAGGTGCCGAGAACGAGATCGTCCTTGGAGGAGAAGTAGCGGAAGAAGCTGCGTCGAGACATGCCGACGGCGTGGGCGATGTCGTCGATCGTGGTCTGGTCGAAACCGTTCTCGCGGAAGAGGTCCAGCGCCGCGTCGACGAGCTCGACCTTGACGGCTCGCCGGGCTCGGTCACGCAAGGTCGTCTCTGTCGATGGCACGCTCCGAGCGTAGCGTCGCCCGGGCGCTTTCGACACCAAGTGCCAGAGTCGACCCGCTCGGGCGCGTCGATCGTCAGGACCTTCTCAGGGGCCGGTCCGGAGAGTCGATCGTCGACCTGCACACTCGCGACTAGCGTTCGTCGCATGAGCGCACTCAAGGTCTTGTTCATCGGCGGCAGCGGCACCATCAGCTCGGCGAGCACACGGCTGGCCGTCGAGCGGGGGATCGACCTGCACGTCCTCAACCGCGGGACGAGCACGACGCGTCCGCTGCCGGAGGGGGTCACGGTGCTGCGCGCCGACGTCCGCGACCCGGCCTCGATGCGCACGGCCCTCGCCGGTCTCGAGTTCGACGCAGTCGTGGACTGGGTGGCGTTCACCCCCGACCACGTCCGCGCCGACATCGACCTGTTCACCGGCCGCACCGGTCAGTACGTGTTCATCAGCTCGGCCTCCGCCTACCAGACGCCACCGGCGCACGTGCCGGTGGTGGAGTCCACCCCCTGCGCAACCCGTACTGGCAGTACTCGCGCGACAAGATCGCCTGCGAGGACGTGCTCGTCGGGGCCTACCGCGAGTCGGGCTTCCCGATGACGATCGTGCGGCCGTCGCACACCTACGACAAGACCCTGATCCCGCTCGACGGCGGCTGGACCGCCGTGCAGCGGATGCGCGACGGCAAGGAGGTCGTGGTGCACGGGGACGGGACGTCGCTGTGGACGTTGACCCACCACGCCGACTTCGCCAAGGGGTTCGTCCCCCTGCTCGGACATCCCCGGACCATCGGTGACGCGTTCCACATCACCTCGGACGACGCCCCGACCTGGGACCAGATCACCCGGGCGCTCGCCTCCGCGGCCGGCGTCGAGGCGCGCATCGTCCACGTGCCCTCGGACGTCATCGCCGCCGCAGACCCGACCTGGGGCGCCGGCCTGCTCGGCGACAAGGCGCACTCGATGACCTTCGACAACAGCAAGCTGCGGACGGTCGTCCCCGACTTCCGGGCGACGATCCCGTTCGAGCAGGGCGCCCGCGAGATCATCGACTGGTACGACGGGGATCCGGCGCGTCGCCGGGTCGACGCGCGGATGGACGCCCTGATGGACGACCTCGTCCAGCGGTTCCGGGTGCGCTGACGAACCCTCGCGCCCCGCTCCCCTCGCGCGGGTCAGCGCCCACCCCGACGACGGCGGTCCGGCCGTCGACCGACGACCGACGACCACGGAGTCATGCCGATGAGCACCCCCCTCGCGTACGAGGACCCGAACCTCTCCGTGGCCGACCGCGTCGCGGATCTCCTGGCCCGGATGACCCTCCCCGAGAAGGTCGGGCAGATGATGCAGCTCGACGCACGGGAGGGCGTCGAGGAGCACCTCACGGTCATGCATGCCGGGTCGCTGCTGCACACCTCGCCCGAGCGCCTCGAGCTCGCGCACCGGCTCGTCGAGCAGTCGCGGCTGCGCATCCCGCTCCTGGTCGGTGAGGACTGCATCCACGGCCACTCGTTCTGCGACGGGGCGACGATCTTCCCGACCCAGCTCGGCATGGCGGCGACCTGGGACGGCGACCTGATCGAGCAGGTGGCCCGGGCGACGGCCGTCGAGGCGTCCACGACCGGCGTGCACTGGACCTTCTCCCCCGTCCTGTGCATCGCCCGCGACCTGCGGTGGGGGCGCGTCGGCGAGACGTTCGGCGAGGACCCGTTCCTCATCGGCGAGCTCGCCTCCGCGATGGTCCGCGGCTACCAGGGCGACGGTCTCGACGACCCGACCGCGCTGCTCGCGACCGCGAAGCATTTCGCGGGGTACTCCGAGACGCAGGGCGGCCGGGACGCCTCCGAGGCCGACCTCTCCCGTCGCAAGCTCCGCTCGTGGTTCCTGCCGCCGTTCGAGCGCGTGGCACGCGAGGGCTGCCGGACGTTCATGCTCGGCTACCAGACGATGGACGGCGTCCCGATCACGGTCAACGCATGGCTGCTCGACGAGGTGCTGCGTGGCGAGTGGGGCTACACCGGCACGCTCGTCACCGACTGGGACAACGTCGGCCGGATGGTCTGGGAGCAGCACGTCCAGCCCGACCACGTCCGCGCCGCCGCGGCGGCCGTCCGCGCGGGCAACGACCTCGTGATGACCACGCCGCAGTTCTTCGCCGGCGCCCAGGAGGCGGTCGCGCGCGGGCTGCTCGACGAGGCGGAGATCGACCGCGCGGTGGCCCGCATCCTCACGCTCAAGCTCGAGCTCGGGCTGTTCGAGAACCCGCGCCGCCCCGACGCCGCCGCGCAGCGGGCCGTGGTCGGCCGCGCGAGCCACACCGCGCTCAACCTCGAGGTCGCGCGGCGGTCGCTCGTGCTGCTGCGCAACGACGGCGTGCTCCCGCTCGACGGTGGCGCGGGCCAGGTCGACGGCAGCGCGGGCCCGGACGGCGACCCCGCCGATGCCTCCACCCGCCGAGCGCGCACGATCGCCGTGCTCGGACCGCTGGCCGACGACGCCCAGACCCAGCTCGGGGACTGGGCGGGCAGCTCCGGCCAGGTCGACTGGCTCCCCGACGGGCAGCCGCGCGACCTGATCACCACGGTCCTCGACGGGCTGCGCGCGACGGTGCCGGAGGGGTGGAGCGTCACGCACGCACGCGGCGCGGACATCCTCACGCTGGCCGCGGACCCCGACGGCGCGACCTTCCCCGACGGCCAGCCGCGACCTCCGGTGGTCGTGCCCTCCCGCCCGGACCAGGCGCTCCTCGACGAGGCGGTCGCCCGGGCCCGCGCCGCCGACGTCGCCGTCGTCGTGGTCGGGGACCGGATCGAGCTCGTGGGCGAGGGACGCTCCACCGCGACGCTCGAGTTCGTCGGCGGTCAGGTGGCCCTGCTCGACGCGGTGGCCGCGACGGGCACCCCGATGGTCGTGGTGCTCCTCGCCTCCAAGCCCCTCGTGCTCCCCACATCGGCGCTCACGGCCTCGGCCGTGGTCTGGGCGGCGAACCCGGGCATGCGCGGCGGCCAGGCGATCGCCGAGCTCCTCCTGGGGCGGATCGAGCCGTCGGGTCGGCTGCCGATCTCGTTCGCGCGGCACGCCGGGCAGCAGCCGACGTACTACAACCAGGTCCGTGGGCAGCACGGGGACCGTTACGCCGACCTGACGCAGTCGCCCGCGTTCGCGTTCGGCGACGGGCTCTCCTACACCAGCGTCACGTACACCGACCTGCGGCTGCTCGACGTGTCCGTCACCGGCACCCTCGGCACCGGCACCGTCCGTGCCGAGGTGACGGTGCACAACACCGGGACCCGGCCGGTCCGGGAGACCGTCCAGGTCTACGTGCGTGACCTCGTCACGTCGGCCAGCTGGGCCGACCGGGAGCTCAAGGCGTACCGGCAGGTCGACCTCGCCCCCGGCGAGTCCCGCACCGTGGCCGTCGAGCTGCCGCTCTCCGCGTGCTCGATCGTGGACGCGCACGGACGCCGCGTCGTCGAGCCCGGCGACTTCGAGCTGCTCGTCGGCCCGTCGAGCCGCACGGATGCGCTCCTGCGGGCACCGTTCACCGTGGACGAGGACACCGTCCGCCGGCTCGGGTGACCGCAGGAGCCGCCGTCAGTCCGTCGGGACGACGCACGCCGGCGAGAGCGTGACGAAGTGCAGGTCCTCCCCCGCCGGCAGCGAGAAGTCCTCGGGACCGCCCTCGGCGACGTCGAGCAGGAACACGTCCTGGTGCCACGCCTCGTCGAGCCGCTTGTCGATGTAGAACGGGCAGCCGTCGATGTCGCCGAGCAGCACGTCGACGTCACCCAGGATGAACTCCCCCAACGGGAAGCACATCGGCGTGCTGCCGGCGCAGCACCCTCCGGACTGCACGAACATCACCGGGCCGCCCCGGTCGGCACACAGGCGTGCGATCGCCTCGCGTGCCGCCGGGGTGGCCGTGATGCGTGCCGGGACCGTCGTCTCGGACATCACCCTCCTCGGTCCTGCTTTCCGACCCTGAACGAGCCGGCACGGGTCGGCTCAGAAGAAGCCCAGCGGCTTCGTGCTGTAGCTGACCAGCAGGTTCTTCGTCTGGCTGTAGTGGTCGAGCATCATCCGGTGGTTCTCGCGACCGACGCCGGAGATCTTGTAGCCGCCGAACGCCGCACCGGCCGGGTACTGGTGGTAGCAGTTGGTCCACACACGACCGGCCTTGATCTTGCGACCCATCGTGAAGGCCCGGTTCCCGTTGCGGGTCCAGACCCCGGCACCGAGCCCGTACAGCGTGTCGTTCGCGATCGCCAACGCCTCAGCGTCGTCCTTGAACGTGGTGACCGCAAGCACCGGGCCGAAGATCTCCTCCTGGAACACCCGCATCTTGTTGTCGCCCTTGAGCACCGTCGGCTCGTAGAAGTAGCCACCGCCGAGGTCGCCCGGCATCTCGGCGCGCTTGCCACCGATGAGCACCTCGGCGCCCTCGGCGCGGCCGATGTCGACGTACGACGAGATCTTGTCGATCTGCTGCTTGGAGACCTGCGGGCCGATCATGGTCTCGGTGTCGAGCGGGTCGCCCTGCTTGATCGCCGCGATCCTGGCCAGGCACCGCTCCATGAACTTCTCGTAGATGTCCTCCTGGATGAGCGCCCGCGACGGGCAGGTGCAGACCTCGCCCTTGTTGAACGCGTAGAGCACGAGGCCCTCGATCGCCTTGTCGAGGAAGTCGTCGTCGTGGTCCATCACGTCGCTGAAGAAGATGTTCGGCGACTTGCCACCGAGCTCGGTGGTCGACGGGATGATGTTCTGCGCGGCGTACTGCATGATCAGGCGCCCGGTCACGGTCTCGCCCGTGAACGCGATCTTCGCGATGCGCGGGTTCGCCGCGAGCGCCTTGCCGATCTCCGCACCCGGTCCGGTCACGACGTTGATCACGCCGGCCGGCACGACGTCCGCGATGACCTCCATCAGCTTCATGATCGACCACGGCGTCGGCGACGCGGGCTTCAGCACCGAGCAGTTCCCCGCGGCGAGCGCCGGGGCGAGCTTCCATGCCGCCATCAGCAGCGGGAAGTTGAACGGGACGATCTGCCCGACGACGCCCAGCGGCTCGCGGAAGTGGTACGCGACCGTGTCCTTGTCGATCTCGGTCGAGGAACCCTCTTCCATGCGTGCCGCGGCGGCGAAGTAGCGGAAGTGGTCGATGACGAGCGGGATGTCGGCGTTGAGGGTCTCGCGGACCGGCTTGCCGTTCTCCCAGCTCTCGGCGACGGCGAGCATCTCCGCGTTCTTCTCGACCGCGTCGGCGATGGCGTTGAGCACCACGGCGCGCTCGGTCGCGGTGGCCTCACCCCAGGCGTCCTTCGCCGCGTGCGCGGCGTCGAGGGCGAGCTCGACGTCTTCCGGCGTCGACTCGGCGACCTCGGTGATCGGCTGGGCCGTCGCGGGGGTCACGTTGACCCGGTACTTGCCCTTCGTCGGCGGCACCCATGCTCCCCCGATGAAGTTCTCGTACCTCGGCTTGACCGAGACGATACTTCCGGGTTGTCCTGGTGGGACGTACTTCATGTCAGTGCTCCTTTGCACGACCGCGACGTCGCGGGCCGGCATCGTGTCGGGCTCCCACCGCGACGAGCGTCTCCTCGACTGAACACCCGGGGATCGGCCGCGGCAACCGGAGGAACGCCCGTCCCGACCGCCCCGACCAGGCGCCGACGACGGCGGGCTGGACATCGCAGGTGCGGGGGCGATGACGGCACTGTGAGGCCGCAAGGCCGTGGCGCTGCGAGGCCGCGAGGCCGTGGCGCTGCGAGGCCGCGAGGCTCAGCGTCGCCCCGTGTCCTCGGCCACCCGGACGCCGCCCTTCCCCTGGTGCTTGACGTCGTACATGGCGACGTCGGCGGCCCGGAGCAGGGCCGACGGGTTGAGGTCGCCGCTCTCCGTCGAGGCGACCCCGACGCTGCCGCCCACCGTGATCTGGATCCCGTTGACGGTCACGGGGCGCTGGATCGCCATGAGGATCCGGCGTGCGACGTCGGCGGCCCGCTCGGCAGCACCCTCGACGAGCAGGACGGCGAACTCGTCGCCGCTCATGCGCACGGCGAGCGCGTCGCCGCCCAGGTCCTCCAGGGCGCCCCGGAGCCGGCGCGCCGTCTCGACGAGCAGATGGTCACCGGCCGCGTGCCCGTGCCCGTCGTTGACGGCCTTGAAGTCGTCGAGGTCGACGAACACGACCGCGACCGCGAACGGCTCGGTGGTCCGGCGCCGGGCGGCTTCCTCGAGCCGCTCCCACAGGACGACACGGCCCGGCAGCCCCGTCAGGGCATCATGGGTGGCCTGGTGCCGCAGGAGCCGCTCGGTCGTCGCGAGCCGATGCACCAGGACCCGGTTCTCCGCCGACGTCACGTGCTGACGGACGAGCAGCAGCGCGACCATCGCCACCGCGGCCGCGATCTCCGGGCCGGGGATCGTCCCGTGCGCACCCTGGACGCCGAGCGTCAGGGCCGCCGGGGCGACCAGGAGGTACGGTGCGTAGGCCGTCGTCCAGCCCGTGCTGACCAGGTCACGACGACGCGACGTCCCGCGGTAGGTCCGGGTCGCGACGGCGTACAGGGCGAAGCCGACGGCCCAGAGCGGCGTGCTACCCCTGGACTGCGCCACGTCGGACCAGATGATGACCATCGTTCCCACGGTGTACACGGCCGGCATCAGGCGGTGGCGGCCCTGCATCTCCGTCAACGCGAGGCCGACGAGGAACGTGGCCACCGCGACGGCACCCAGGGGAAGGGCGACGGCGACGACTCCCTCGGCACCGGCGGCGTCCCCCGAAGGGTGGAGCAGGAAGGCCCGACCCACGACGAACCCGGAGGCGGCGGCGAGACCACCGTCGACCACGAGGCGCACGCGCGACCAGGTGTCCGCGGAGTGGGACGCGAGCCACCAGGCGGTGGCGACGAGGACGAGGAACGCGACGCGCGCCGCAGCCGCCACGACAGGCGGGGCGCCGGTGATCCAGACGATCGGCGCAACCGCCCAGACCACCGGCGCGATCCACTGGAAGCGCCATGCACGCCTGCTGCGCGTCGTGCGCGCCAGACGACTCGCTCTCCGCGCACCCCAGGCGGCCACGAGCGCCATCAGGCCGTCGAGCGGGGCACCGGCGTCACCGAGGGCGAGCCGGGCCACCAGCACGCACGCCACGGCACCGGCTACCACGCCGATGCGGCCGGCCGCGCGTGCCTGCGACGATTCCATGGCCTCGCGCCTCCCCTGGTCCTCTCATCGGCAGCGCGCGGATGGTCTTGAGAGGGTACCGCGGACACCCCCGGGGGCATCGCGCAATCGGCGGTCATGGGGTGGACGGCACCCGCGCGGGCGGGTCATCCGGTCACCGAGCGGCGCGGTCCGGTGGACTCCCGGTGCACGAGCGTCAGGGCTCCCGGCGCGACCGCTCGTGGTCCGTCGCCGTCGATCATCGCGAGCACGAGCCGGGCGGCCGCAACCCCCTTGCCGACGCTGTCCTGCGCCACCGTGGAGAGCTGCGGCGTCACCATCTCGGCGAGGTCGGCGTCGTCGTACCCGAGTACCGAGACGTCGCGCGGCACCTGCCGCCCGGCCCGGCCCAGCCCGCGGCACAGACCGGCGGCGAGGATGTCCGCCGTCGCGAACACGGCGGTGACCTGGGGGTGCGCCGCGGCGATCCGGGTGCCAGTGGTGACCCCGTCGGCGTAGGTCGTCGGGGCGTCGAGGGTCACCACCGCGGCCGGGTCGATCCCCCTGTCCGCGAGCGCGTCCTGCAGCCCGGCGAGGCGTTCGTGGACCACCCGGCTGCCCGAGCCGAGCGGGCCGGCGAACGCGACGCGCTCGTGGCCGAGGTCGAGCAGGTGCTCGCCGGCGAGCCGGCCGCCGGTGCGGTCGTCGGACCGGATGTAGCCGAGGCGGGGGTCGTCGGCGTACGAGTCGACGACGACGGCCGGCACCCCGGACGGCAGGTCGAGCGTCGCGAGCACGGCCTCGGTGCAGCCGAGCACCACGACACCGTCGAGCCCCCATCGACGGACGGACTCGAGCACGTCCTGGCGGGTCGCGACCGCGCGGAGCAGGAGGTGGTGGTCGTGGCGGCGCAGCTCGGCCTCGACGGCGCCGATGACGTCGACGTGGTGCGGGCTGGCGAGCAGGCTGCGGTCGTCGCGCGCCTCCGGCACCAGGACTCCCACCAGCCGGCTGCGCTGCCCGGCGAGGCTGCGCGCTGCTGCGTTCGGGACGTACCCGAGCCGTTCGACCGCCTCGTCGACGCGTCGCGCGGTCTCCGGGGAGACCCGGTCGAGGTTGCCGTTGACGACGTTGGAGACGGTCATGACGCTCACGCCCACCTCGTGGGCGATGTCCTTGAGCGTGATGCGAGGCAGCGGGCTCTCCTTCCCCGGGGTCCGGCACGGGCCGGGCGCTTGACCCTCGCACAGTAGCCGGTTTAGCGTTAAAGGTCTCGCGCTCCACCCCGCCCGACCAGGGAGAACCCCGCATGACGCCGGTCGACCGCCTCGACTCCCACCCCGTCGCCGACCCCCGGGCCGTCGTCGTCGGTGACCGCTACCGGATCACCGTCCTCACCGAGGGCCTGGTGCGCCTGGAGTACGCCGAGGACGGCAGGTTCGAGGACCGTGCGTCCACGTTCGCCCTCCACCGCGAGCTGCCCGTGCCCGACTTCACGGTGCGCGACCACGGCGACCACCTCGAGGTCGTCACGGCGCGGTTCCGGCTCAGCTACGACAAGGGGCCGTTCACGACGAGCGGGCTGAGCCTCGCCGTGGGCGGCGGCGTGACGTCGTACCACTCGGTCTGGCGGTACGGCTCGACGGGCGGCGAGCTCGGCGGCACGGCCCGCACCCTCGACACGGCCGACGGGGCGATCCCCCTCGAGCCGGGCGTCGTGTCGCGGTACGGGTACGCCGTCGTGGACGACTCGCAGTCGTTCCTCTTCGACGCCGACGGCTGGGTCGCCCCGCGCACGGGCGACCGCCAGGACCTCTACGTCTTCGCCTACGGGCACGACTACCCCGAGGCGCTGCACGCGTTCTACGCCGTCTCCGGGAGCACCCCCGTCCTGCCGCGCTGGGCGCTCGGCAACTGGTGGAGCCGCTACTACGCATACACGGCCGACGAGTACGTCCGGCTCATGACGCGGTTCCGGGACGAGGGGATCCCGTTCTCGGTGAGCGTCATCGACATGGACTGGCACCTGGTCGACATCGACCCGTCGCACGGCAGCGGCTGGACGGGCTATACGTGGAACCGCGACCTGTTCCCCGACCCGCAGGCGCTCCTCGCCTGGCTGCACGAGCACGGGCTGCGCGTGACACTCAACGTGCACCCGGCCGACGGCGTGCGGTCCTTCGAGGACGCCTACCCGGCCATGGCGGCCGCGCTCGGGCGGGACGCGTCCACGGGCGAGCCGATCTCGTTCGACGTGACCGACCCGGAGTTCCTCGCCGCGTACTTCGACGTGCTGCACCACGACCTCGAGGCCCAGGGCGTCGACTTCTGGTGGCTCGACTGGCAGTCCGGACCGCACTCGCGCATCGCCGGCATCGATCCGCTGTGGATGCTCAACCACTTCCACTACCTCGACAACGGCCGCGACGGACGCCGGGCGCTGACCTTCTCGCGCTACGCCGGACCCGGGAGCCACCGCTACCCGGTCGGGTTCTCCGGGGACACCGTGATCTCCTGGGCGTCGCTCGCCTTCCAGCCGCACTTCACCGCGACCGCGAGCAACATCGGCTACGGCTGGTGGAGCCACGACATCGGCGGGCACTTCTTCGGGACCAAGGACGACGAGCTCGCGACCCGGTGGCTGCAGCTCGGCACGTTCTCGCCGGTGCTGCGGCTGCACTCCGGCGCGAACGAGTTCACCACCAAGGAACCGTGGACCTTCGCCGCGGAACCCGCGCGGATCATGACCGAGCACCTGCGGCTGCGGCACCGGCTCGTCCCGTACCTGCACACCATGAACCACCGAGCCGCCGACGGGACGCCGCTGGTCCTGCCGCTGTACCACCGCTGGCCCGAGCACGCGCAGGCCTACCGGGTCCCGAACGAGTACGTGTTCGGCAGCGAGCTCGTCGTCGCCGCGATCACCGAGCCGGCCGACCGGCGCACCCTGCTGGGCCGGGTCGCTGCATGGCTGCCCGAGGGCCGCTGGGTCGACCTGCTCACCGACCTCGTCTACGACGGTGACCGCGAGATCCACCTCCACCGCGACCTCACCTCGATCCCGGTCCTCGCACGGGCCGGAGCGATCGTCCCGCTCGACGGCGACCAGGTCCCCGCGAACGAGCCGGTCAACCCGCGACACCTCGAGGTCCTCGTGGTCGTCGGCGCCGACGGGGCCTTCGACCTCGTCGAGGACGACGGCACCCGCGACGGGGCGGCGTCACGGACGACGATCCGGTTCGACCAGGGTGCGGGCACGGTGACGGTGCTGCCTCCGTCCGGAGACGTGGGGCACCTGCCGACGGCGCGCGACTGGACGCTGACCTTCCCGGCCCTCGACGGCGACGTCACGCCGACGGCCACGGTCGACGGTCGGGACGTCGCCGTCAGCGTCCGCCGGCATACGACCCGCCTGCAGGTCGGCGTGGCGGACGTGCCCGTGCGCGCCGAGCTGCGGATCTACCTGGGTGTCGGGTCGGGCGTCGGGGCAGGCGTGGAGCCGGGCGTCGAGGCAGGACCGGGACCCCGGCTGGCCGCGAACGACGTCCGCTCGCGCCTGTTCGCCCTGCTCGACCGCGCCCAGATCGAGTACGCACTCAAGAGCCGGATCCTCGAGATCGCGACCACCGCCCAGCCGCTCGCGCTCCGCGCAGCCCAGGTGATGGCCCTCGAGCTCGAGCCCGCGCTCGCCAGTGCCGTCGCCGAGGTGCTCCTCGCCCAGGCCGAGACCTGCTGACCCCGGCGCGCCGCGGCACCCCGACAGCACCGGGACTCTCGACGGCACCCAGCCTCTCGACGGCACCGGGCCTCTCGACTGCACCGGGCGGCGTTCCCCTCCGTAGTCGCTACCGGACTTCCGGCGTGGGCCTCGACCCGTGGCGCCCTGGCGCGCGAGAGTACTGACCATGACGACGACCGCCCCCACGCCGTCGTCGGCCATCGATGCCGCCCTCCGCACGGCAGTGGACCGCCGCGTCGGCTGGCCCGCGCGCGACCAGGCCCTCGCCGCGCTCGACGTCCTCACCGCCGACGACCCGGTCGCCCCGGCGCTCGAGCACCTCGCCGCGGTTCGCGACGTGTTCGGCCTGGCACCCGTCGACGAGCACCTCCTGCTCGTCGCGCTCCTCGCCGAGCTGCACCCGTCCGCCCACCTGCTGTGCGGCCTGCTCTCCGGAGACAGCGGTCCCGGGCGGCCCACCGTCGCTCTCGCGCTCGAGCTGGTCGGTGCCTCCGTCGTGGACCCCGCCGCCCGCGAGCGCCTCGCGCCCGACGGCCCGCTGGTCCGGTACGGGTTGCTCGCCCTCGACGGGGACGACGTGCTCCTCGCCCGCCGGCTGCGGCTGCCCGACCGTGTCACCGCCCGGCTCCTGGGCTCGCACCGAGTCTCCGCGGAGGCCGCCGCGGTCCTGCGGGACCCCGAGGCCGTCGACCTCGACGGCTACGCGGACGTCGCTGCGGCACTGGATGCGGGCGAACCCCTGATCTGGGTGCACTCCCCCGTCGGCGCCGCCGGCACGGCGCTCGCGGTCGCCGCCTGCCGTGAGCTCGACGTCGTCTGCCTCGTCGGTGACCTCGAACGACTGCCGGTCACCCCCGGCCTCGGCCCGGACCCCGCGCTCGTCCGGCGGACCGTCCAGGCGCTCGTCCTCGAGGCCGGGCTCGGCGGCACGGTGCTCGTGCTCGCAGGCGCGCACCTCGCGGCGGACCAGCTCGGTGACCTCCACGCCGCGGTACCGGTCGTCGCCGTCGGGCGCACCGGCTGGGACCCGCGCTGGTCGGAGGCGCTGCCACCCGCCGTCATGGCCACCCGGCTGGACCAGGACGAGCGCGCCGCCCAGTGGTACCGGGTCGTCGGGGAGGCCGCGACCACCCGCGACGTGCTGACGTTGCGCATGACCCCCGAGGAGATCACCGCGGTGGGGCGCCGGGCCGAGGCCGACGCGGCGCGCGCCGGACGGCCGGTGACCTCGGACGATGTCCGGCTCGCCGCGCGACGCCTCGGCGGCACCCGCGACCCGCGGCTGCGCACCTCGGGAACCCCGGCCACGCTCGACGACCTCGTGCTCCCGGCGCACACCCGGCGCGAGGTCATGCGGCTGATCGGGTGGGCGCGCGACCGCGACGAGGTGATGGCCCTCGGGGACCTGCAGGGCAAGGGCGGCAAGGGCACCGGCATCACCGCCCTGTTCTCGGGCAGCCCCGGCACCGGCAAGACGCTGGCGGCCCACGTCGTGGCCGACTCGCTCGGCATGGACCTGTTCCAGGTGGACCTGTCCAGCGTCGTCGACAAGTACATCGGGGAGACGGAGAAGAACCTCGAGCGGGTGTTCACCCAGGCCGAGTCCCTCAACGCGGTGCTGTTCTTCGACGAGGCCGACTCCCTGTTCGGCAGTCGTTCCTCGGTGACCGACGCACGCGACCGCTACGCCAACCAGGAGGTGTCCTACCTGCTGCAGCGGATGGAGGCCTCGGAGGGCGTGACGGTGCTCGCGACGAACCTGCGCGGCAACCTCGACCCGGCGTTCGCGCGGCGGCTGCACTTCATGGTGCACTTCCCCGACCCGGACGAGCCGACCCGTCGGCTGCTGTGGCAGCACCACCTGGACCAGCTCCCGGGCACCGACCCGGACGACCCCGTCGACGTCGCGTTCCTCGCCGGATCGATCGAGCTGGCCGGCGGCGACATCCGCAACGTCGTCCTCGCCTCCGCGTACGACGCGGTCGCCGAGCGCCGGTTGGTCGGGATGCGTGACGTCCGGACGGCAACCGTTCGCGAGCTCGCGAAGCTCGGCCGCCGTGTCAGCGATGCCCGCTGGGGCACCGGCGAACCTGCGTAGCGGCTACGGATTCCCGGCGGACCTCGCCACGGCACGATGAACAGGTGGGGGCACTGTGCCCGGCCGCGCACGGAGACTCCCGGAGGTCAGCATGAGAAGTCGTGACGCCCGCGTCCTGGTCCCCTCCTCGGCGCAGCCCGGCGCCGGCCTCGAGACCGCACCACCGACGACGGCCACCGCGGGTCCGTCGTCACCGAGCCCCGTCGCCGGCCTGACCGTCGGGCGTGCGGACGACTCCGCGGAGCACGACGCCGACCGCATGGCGGACCGGGCCCTCGCGCGGCTGGAGCCCGAGGGCCCGCACGCCCACACGTCCGGCTGCGGGCACCTGCGCCGCTCGAGCGAACCCACGCCCGGCGCGACCATCGGCGCCGAGGGCGGCGCCCTCGACCCGGAGAGCAGCACCGAGATCGAGGCCGCCCGCGGGAGCGGGACGCCGCTGCCCCCGGACGTCCGCCGTCGGATGGAGACGGGGTTCGGTGCGGGTCTGGGCCACGTGCGGGTGCACGACGACCCGAAGGCCGGCCGGCTCAGCGCGGCGATGAGCGCCGAGGCGTTCACCACCGGCAGCGACATCTTCTTCGGTGCCGGGCGGTTCGCACCCGACACCCCCGACGGCGAGAAGGTGCTCGCCCACGAGATCGCGCACGTGCTCACCGAGCCGCACAGCATCCGGCGGCTGAGCAACCCCTTCCGCAAGAAGACGCCCGAGGAGAAGCAGGCGAAGGCGGAGAAGAAGAAGAAGGAGCAGGAGCGCGCCGCCGCCGTCAAGAAGAGCAAGAAGACCGAGAAGGCCGAGCTGGCCGGGCTCAAGGAGTCGCGCAAGAAGGGCGAGGCCGGTCGCGCGACGCTGACCGACTCGGTCTACGACACGAGCGGCGACACCGACGTGACCGTCGCCGGCAAGGTCAACGACGTCGGTCACGTGCCGATGGAGCAGTCCGGCCCGCAGAAGCGCGCGATGTCCCTGCACGCCGAGTTCGAGCAGGCCCTCGAACGCGAGAAGGCCGTGTTCGAGGAGCTGAAGGCCAAGAAGCTCGGGGGCAGCGACGAGAAGCGTGCCGAGCTCGCCTACCAGCAGGTCTGGTACACCGAGTTCCCGCAGCTGAACGCCGTCCGCCCGCCGCGCGAGACCGCCGCGGAGCGACTCGTCATCCAGGTCCGCCAGACCCGCTCCGAGGCCGAGGCCGGTGCGACCGCGGAGGAGGTCGACAAGGCGACGCTCAAGGTGAAGATGCTGCCCAAGGCGATCGAGCAGGCGTACGAGCGCATGGTCACGCACCGCGACGACCTCATGGCGCAGAACCCGAAGCGCTCCGAGGCCCTCGCGCAGGACGAGGCCTGGGAAGCGGTCCGCAAGGGCATGGCACCCAAGGAGCTCGCGGGGTTCCCGCCGCGGGACGGCGCACTCGACCTCGCCGCGTGGCAGCAGGCCGAGGTGCGTGTGAAGGCCCGCAACCAGCAGAAGAAGCGCGATGCCTCGTCGCTCGAGGCGAACCTCGCGCTGCTGCCCGAGGAGCAGCGGATCGGCCCCCAGCCCAAGGGTCGCGGCACCGGCACGTCCGAGGCCTCGGAGGCAGTCTCGGGTGTCGGCAGCAAGGTCAACCTCGGCACGACGATCGTCGGCGGCATCTCCGGCGGCATCGCGGGCATGGTGGGCAGCAAGCAGGACAAGACGCTGCGCGACCAGCAGGGCGTGACCAAGGACAAGGAGTTCACGGACCACCTGCCGGGGTTCGTCGACCAGGGGGTCGGCACGGCGGTCAAGCAGGGGATGCGCGCCGACAAGCAGCTCAAGACGGGACAGCGGACCTGGAAGGATCAGGTCCTGCCGGAGTCGGACGCCACCAAGGCGAAGACGGGTATCGGCCAGGTGACGGGCATCCTGTCCGGCCTCATGAGTGCGGTGCAGTCGGCGTTCCAGATGGTCGACTCGATCGAGAAGTCGTGGGACTCGAAGGACCCCTACGAGGGGCTCAAGGCGGCGAAGGCCGGTGCGACGGGCCTCAACGGCCTGGTCAGCGTCGCGAAGAACTCAGCCAACCTGGCCAAGCTCATCGACAGCGGCGTCGCCGAGGGCGTCAAGCAGGTCATCCCCGGGCTCGACATCGCGGCGTCGGCCCTCGGGATGGCACGCGGCGTCACCGAGGTGGCGACCGCCGGCATGCGCCAGCGCGAGACCGACCTGTCCATGTTCGAGGCCCGCGCCGGGAGCACCGACAAGGTCAACGTCATGGTGTACCCGCTGATGAAGGTGTCGCAGGTCTACACCAAGCACCTCGAGCAGACCTGCTGGTCGCTGGGAGTGAACATCATGAACTTCAGCGTCTCGGTCGCCCAGGTGGCCTCCGCGGGCGGCTTCGGCATCCCCGCGGCGATCAAGGCGGCGACCACGGTGGTCGACAACCTGCACAAGATCGCGCACTACATCGCGAGCAAGATCCTCAACCTCATGGCGAAGAAGGCAGAGAAGGAGTCGGCCGTCATGCACGTCGAGGGCGGCGCGGAGGACGAGCTGCGCCGGCACCCGAAGATGGCCGTCGACGGCATCATCATGAAGGCGGCCGCCGGCGACCCGACGGCGCTGATGTTCCTCGGCAACTACCGGATCGACGGCAAGCCGATCACCGCCGACTACGTCAAGCGGATCAAGCTGAAGCCGGTCAAGCCGTTCGACCCGAAGGCGAAGCCGGACACCGACTCGGCGCAGACCAGCGACGACGCGCTGCTGCTGAAGATCCGCGCGGTGGTGCTCGCAGGCATGGACACCAACGCCGACCCGCAGTCGGTGTTCGAGGACATGAAGAAGAAGGTGAAGCCGGTCACCGGGATCCTGGGCGGCATCGCGGATGCGTGGACCGAGTCCGGCGACCTGGCCACCCAACGGAACGAGCAGGCGAAGACCGGCAAGCTCGGGGCCAACACGAAGACCGATCGCGGTCTCGGGTGGCGCATCCAGAAGATGTTCAGCTCGAGCAAGCGCGGCAAGCTCCAGCAGAAGACGAACGCTCTCCGCACCGGCGAGTCCCTGCCGGCGGGCGTGGTCTGCGCGGTCGGCGACCTCGAGCTCAAGGACCAGGCGAGCCCGCCGGACATCAAGAAGTTCACCGACGCCCTCACGGTCGAGGCCATCGAGGCCGAGCTCAAGCGGACACCGCGTCGGAACTCGCCCGAATGGATCGAGTTCCTGCGTGAGGCGCTCCGGACCAAGGTGATGGCGGCGGCCTCCTCCGCCGGGGTGGTCGGGTCATGACGTTCCTCGACGAGGTCGCCGCTGCGCTCGTGCGGGCCGGCCGGAGCCTCGAGGTCGACCCTGCGCTGTCGACGATCGACGTCTCCTCGGCATCCGCCGAGCAGGTGCTCGCGGTCGTGCGGCCGGTCGCCCGGGCCGTGACGTTCTACGTCGTCCACCCGGTGCTCGTGCCGGCCGTGACCGTCGCCGGCGTCAGCGAGCTGGTCGTGCGGGCGACTGCCGACCTCGTCGACGCGTCGCTCGAGCTCGACCTGGCCACCGGGGCCGTCGCGGTCCGGTTCGGCGTGGTGCTCGGCGAGCTCGTGCTCGACGAGGACGGCCTCGCGGCGCTCCTCGACGCCGCCCTGGACACTGTGGAGACCGCGGCGGAGCAGTACACGGGAGCGATCGACGACGTGCTCGCCGGTGCCGACCCACGGACCGCGTCGACGGCGGTGCGGCGCGCCCCGGTGGAGGCGCTCGCGGCCGAGCTCGACGGCTGATCGCACCGGGCACGGTCCGCCGGCGCAGCCGTCCTCGCGCTACTCGACCCGGTAGACCGTCGCCTGCCAGGGCGCGAGATGCACCTGCTGCGCGCCTGCCGCAGCGGTCGGGCCCGCACCGTTGTCCAACGCCGTCGAGACGATCGTCAGCCCGGCTGGGAGGCGGTAGTCGAGGACGTCGTGGCCGACGTGGACGAGCACGAGCCAGCGGTCCTCGCCGAGGGTCCGCGTGTAGGCGAACACTGTCGGGTGCTCAGGGTCCACGTCGAGGAACGCGCCGTGCACGAGAGCGGGGACCTCCCGGCGCAACGCGATGAGCCGGCGGTGGTGGTGGTACACCGAGTCCGGGTCGGCGACCTGCGCGGCTGCGTTGATCTCGACGTGGTTCGGGTTGACGGCGAGCCACGGCGTGCCGGTCGTGAAACCGCCCTGGGCGTCGGCGGTCCACTGCATCGGGGTGCGGGCGTTGTCCCGACTGGTCCGGCGGACGTGCTCCAGGAACTCGTCCGCCGGGACGTCGCCCGTCTGGACGAGCGTGCGCCACTGGCCCCTGATCTCGACGTCCTCGAACTGCTCGATCCGCTCGAACGGGTAGTTCGTCATGCCGAGCTCGTCACCCTGGTACACGAACGGGGTCGCCCGCTGCGTCAGCAGCATCGTCGCGAGTGCCTTGGCGGAGAGCTCGCGCCAGGCGGGGCTGTCGTCGCCGAAGTGCGAGACCGTGCGCGGGTTGTCGTGGTTGCCGAGGAAGCTGGTGGTCCACCCGTGCTCGCCAGCCACGCCGTCGATCATCGTGTGGAGCGCCTTGAGCTGCGGGAGGGTCCAGCCCGTCTGCCGCCAGCCGTCGCGGTCCATGCGGACGATGTCGAAGTGGAAGATCATGCTCAGCTCGCCGCGCCGCGCGTCGGTGAACAGCGCCGCCTGGTCGAGTCCCACGCCGAATGCCTCGCCGACGGACATCGCCTGGTAGGGCGCGAGGACCCGTCGGTTCAGGTCCTGCAGGTACTCGTGCAGGCGCGGGCCGTTCGCGTAGACGACCTCGGGGTGCGCGAGCTCGTCGGCCGTCAGGTCCGGGAGCCCGTCCGGCTTGGAGATGAACGGGATCACGTCCATGCGGAACCCGGCCACGCCCTTGTCCAGCCAGAACCGCATGAGGTCGACGACCTCGTCGCGGACCGTCGGGTTCTCCCAGTTGAGGTCCGGCTGCTTGGCGGCGAAGTAGTGGAGGTAGTACTGGTCCGTGGCGTCGTCGTGCTCCCAGGCCGAGCCGCTGAAGAACGACGAGTAGTTGTTCGGGGGGCCGCCGTCGTGACCGTCGCGCCAGATGTAGAAGTCGCGGTACGGGTTGTCCCGGTCGCGGCGGCTCTCGACGAACCAGCGGTGCTCGTCGCTCGTGTGGTTCACCACCAGGTCGATCACGAGCCGGATGCCGCGCTCCGTCATGCCGGCGAGCATCCGGTCGAAGTCCGCCATGGTGCCGAGCTCGGCCATCACCGCGCGGTAGTCGCGGATGTCGTAGCCGTTGTCGGCGTTCGGGCTGTCGAAGTGCGGGCTGAGCCACACGACGTCGATCCCCAGGGTCTGGAGGTAGTCGAGCTTGGCGGTGATGCCGTTGAGGTCGCCGATGCCGTCGCCGTTCGAGTCCAGGAACGAGCGTGGGTACACCTGGTAGACGACGGCGTCCTTCCACCACGGGCTAGCGGCCCGGTCGGCGGTCGCCGGGAGCGTCTCGTCGATCGTCATCTCGACCTTCCGTGTCGCTTCTGACCGTCCACGCACGGAACTCTAGGTCCCCGGCTGCCGGTGCGCGGCGGCCGACAGCAGGAGCTCTGCGACCGCGCGCGCATCGAGCGCGGCCTGAGGTGATCTCTCCCGCAGACCGGTGACGCTCGCTCCGTCGTAGAGCATCAGCAGCCGGGTGGAGAGCCGGCCGTCGGCGTCGGCGTAGCCGTTCTCGGCGAGCAGCTCGGCGAACAGCCTCCGCTGGTCCTCCTTGTGCTCGATCGCGCACCGGTGCGCGGGCGACTGCGGGTCGGGGATCTCGACGAGGGTGTTGAGGAACGCGCAGCCGCGGTAGCCGGTCTCCTCGAGCCGGTCGGCGAGCAGGTCGAACACGTCGAGCGGGTGCCCGCCCCGCGCCCGGACGTCGGGGACGACGACGTCCCGCCAGTACTGTCGTCGACGCTCGAGCACGGCGACGATCAGGTCGTCCTTGCTGGTGAAGTGCCGGTAGAACGAGGCGCGGCCGACGTCGCTCGCCGCGAGGATCTGCTCGACCCCGGTCGCGCGCGTGCCCTGCGCGTAGAAGAGGTCCTCCGCAGTGGCGAGGAGGCGCTCGCGGGCGTTGGTCGGCACGTGAGAAGGCTACGTCGTCCTTGCACCAGACGGAACCGATCGGTACCGTACAGAAACGGAACCGATCGGTTCCGTCTGGTGCGGGTGGCCGCGAGCCCCGGTCCGTGACGCCGCCCACGAAGAGAACGGACACGCCCCGTGCGCATCGCCATCAACGGCTTCGGCCGGATCGGACGCAGCTTCCTCCGGGCCGCCCTCCAGCGCGGCAGCGACCTCGAGATCGTCGCGGTCAACGACCTCACCGACGCCGCGACCCTCGCCCACCTGCTCCGCTACGACACCGCGTACGGCCGGCTCACGGCCGAGGTCGAGGTGGACGGCGACGCCCTCGTCGTCGACGGACGGCGGATCGAGGTGATCGCCGAGCGCGACCCCGCCCGGCTCCCGTGGAGCGACCGCGGCGTCGAGCTGGTCGTCGAGTCGACCGGGCGGTTCACGACGCGCGAGCACGCGGCGCAGCACCTCGCGGCCGGCGCCCGGAAGGTCCTCGTCAGCGCCCCGGCCACCGGGGACGACCTCACCGTCGTGTTCGGCGTGAACGAGGGCTCCTACGACCCGGCGACCCATCACGTCGTCTCGAACGCCTCGTGCACCACCAACTGCCTCGCGCCGATGGCCAAGGTGCTCCATGACACGGTCGGCATCGTCGACGGCGTCATGACGACCGTCCACGCCTTCACCGCCGACCAGAACCTCCAGGACGGCCCGCACCGCGACCTCCGGCGCGCCCGCGCGGCGGCGAACAACATCGTCCCGACGTCCAGCGGTGCCGCGAAGGCCATCGGCAAGGTGCTCCCCGAGCTCGACGGTCGCCTGTCCGGCTTCGCGCTGCGCGTCCCGGTGCTCACGGGGTCGATCACCGACCTCACCGTCACCGCGTCGCGCGACGTCACCGTCGAGGAGATCAACGACGCGTTCCGCGCCGCCGCGGCCGGACCGCTCGCCGGGGTGATGGCCTACAGCACGGACCCGATCGTCTCGAGCGACATCGTCGGCAACCCGGCGAGCGTGATCCTCGACTCGCCGCTGACCACGGTGGTCGGGCGGACGGTCAAGGTGCTCGGCTGGTACGACAACGAGTGGGGCTTCACGAACCGCCTGATCGACACCGCGGAGCTCATCGCCCACGCCTGAGGAACCGCGCACGGAGGGTCCGCCCCGGGAGACGAGGCGGACCCTCCGCACGCCGCGACCGGAACGCGATCACGCCGCGATCAGCCCGGGACGTCCTGGACAGGCTCCGGCAGGCACAGGTCCGGCTGGGCGGCGTGGACGATGCGTGTGCCGATCTGCTGGAGCTGGTCCACCTGGGCCGGCGTGAGACCGTCGAACACGAGACGTCTGACCTCGGCGACATGCCCGGGCGCGGTCGCGACGACCTTGTCCCACCCGGCGTCGGTGAGGATCGCGAGCGTCGCGCGGCCGTCGTCGGGATCTGGCTCGCGGCGCATCCACCCGCGGCCCTCCAGCCGGGCAGCGATGCGGGACAGGTGGGACAACCGGACGTTGGCCAACGCGGCGATCTCGCTCATGCGCGACGCGCGCCCCGGGCGCATCGACAACCACGACAGCACCGTGTACTCGACGAAGCTCACGCCCGCGTCGCGCTGGAGCTGGGCGTCGAGCGCGGCGGGCAGCCAGACAGTCGTCGAGACGAGCGCGATCCAGGCCCGCGTCTGCTCGTCGGTCAGCCACCGAGGGGGTGCGTCGTCGTCCATGCCTCGAGATTACTTGACACGGGAAGTAAATGCCAGTCAGGATGGTTTCCATATCAAGTAATCGCGGTCACGGTCGAGCACCGGACCCGGACGGAGGAGACACGATGCGCGCAGTGCGCTTCCACCAGTACGGCGACCCCCAGGTGCTGACGCTCGAGGACGCCCCCGAGCCGCACGCGGGACCCGGACAGGTCCGCATCCGGGTCCGGGCCGCCAGCGTCAACCCGATCGACTGGAAGATCCGCGCCGGGTACCTCGCCGAGATGATGCCGACCACGTTCCCGGCCGTCCCCGGCAGCGACGCCGCCGGGGTGGTCGACGAGGTCGGCGACGGCACGACAGGCGTCACGGTCGGCGACGAGGTGTTCGGTCTCGCCGTGTCCGGCAGCGCGTCGGATCTTGCGGTGCTGGGCGCCTGGGCACCCGTCCCCTCCACGTGGTCGGTCGAGCAGGCGGCCGCCGCCGGCCTGGTGTCCACGACCGCGATCGCCGGTCTCGACGCGCTCGGTGACCTCGCCGGTCGCACGATCCTCCTCGAGGGTGCCGCCGGCGGCGTGGGTTCGGCCGCCGTCGAGATCGCCGTCGCCCGCGGCGCGACCGTGATCGGCACCGCGAGCGAGCGGCACCACGACTTCCTGCGCTCGCTCGGCGCGACGCCGGTCACCTACGGCGAGGGTCTGGCCGCCCGGGTCGCCGCGGTGGCACCCGGCGGCGTGGACGTCGCGCTGGACCTCGCCGGGTCCGGCTCGCTCGCCGACCTCGTCGCGATCGTCGGCGACCCGGCGAAGGTCGCGACCGTCGCCGACTTCGGTGCCGCCGCGCTGGGCGTCACGATGGTGCAGGGCGCGGCGAACGCCCCCGCGAACCTGGCCCTTGCCGCCGAGCTCGGGACCGCCGGCTCCTACACCCCGCGGATCGACACCACGTACCCCCTGAGGCAGGCCGCCGAGGCCCACGCCTACGTCCAGGCCGGGCACGCCCAGGGCAAGGTCGTCCTCACGGTCTGAGCAGGGCCCGCGACCCACCACCCCTCTCGAAGGAGACCCGTGAACACCGTCCTGTGGATCCTGCAGTCCCTGCTCGCGCTCGCGTTCCTCGCCGCCGGAGGCATGAAGCTCAGCCAGCCGAAGGAGAGGCTCGAGACGACCATGGGCTGGGTCGCCGACGTCTCGGCACCGATGGTCAGGTTCATCGGCACCGTCGAGGTCCTCGGTGCCCTGGGGCTGATCCTGCCCGCCGCCACCGGGATCGCGACCGTGCTGACCCCGCTGGCCGCGGTGGGCCTGGGCCTGGTCATGGTCGGCGCCGCCGTCACCCACGCCCGCCGCTCGGAGCCGCAGCAGATCGTCGTCAACGTCGTGCTGCTCGCGATCGCGGTCGTGATCGCCTGGGGTCGCTTCGGCTCCTGGAGCTTCTAGTACGGTCGCGGGCCGGGTCCGCGGGCCCGGCCTGCGACGCCATCACCTGCGGAGGAGAGCACCGACCATGACCGGCACCAGCCACGATCCGTTCGACCCCGCCGTCCCGGCCGGGGCGTACGACGACCTGCTCGCGCGGGTCCTCCCCCTGGCCCGCGCGCAGCGCACCTGGGAGCCGGCGGACGGTCGGCTGCCCGCGCTGTTCCTCAGCCACGGAGCGCCACCGGTCCTCGACGACCCGCAGTGGCTCGACGACCTGTTCGCCTGGGCGCAGACCATGCCGAAGCCGCGGGGCATCGTGGTGGTGTCCGCACACTGGGAGAACGCCCCCGTGGCGATCTCCGCGAGCGCAGCCGGCACGCCGCTGTACTACGACTTCGGCGGCTTCCACCCGCGGTACTACACGCTGCGCTACCCCACCCCCGACGCGACGCGGCTCGCCCAGCGCATCGCCGCCACCCTCGGCTCCACCACACCGCTGCACCAGCACACCGGCCGCGGCCTGGACCACGGCGCGTTCATCCCGCTGATGGCCATGTTCCCCGCGGCCGACGTCCCGGTGGTCCAGGTGAGCATGCCCTCGCTCGACCCCCAGGCCCTGTTCGCCCTCGGGGAGCGCCTGCGACCGTTGCGCGACGAGGGGATCCTCGTGATCGGGTCGGGGTTCATGACCCACAGCTTCGCGGTGTTCGCCGACCCCGCCCTCGCCGGGCACACCCGCGCCTTCGACCAGTGGGCCGCCGACGCCCTCGCCCGGGGCGACGTCGACGCGTTGACCGACTACCGGGCCAAGGCACCTGGCGCAGCGATCGCGCACGTGACGGCCGACCACTACGTGCCGCTCCTGCTCACGCTCGGCGCGGCCACGGACCCCGAGGCGCCGCCGACCACCGCGATCGAGCGGTTCTGGTTCGGCAACTCGATCCGCTCGGTCCAGGTCGCCTGACCTGCCGACGCTGCTACTCCATAGCGCCGAACCTCCCGGCCAGGTGCCGAGCGGCGACGTACCCGAAGCTCAGCCCCTGACCCACGGTCGCGCCCGGCCCCGGGTAGACCCGGCCGAATGCGTTCCCGGCCGCGTTCCCCGTCGCGTAGAGCCCGGGGATCACCGACCCGTCCGGGCGTAGCACGCGGGCGAACGCGTCCGCCCGGACACCACCACAGGTCCCGAGGTCGCCGGGCACCACCTGGACCGCGTAGAACGGGCCTCTGTCGATCGGGCCCAGGCACGGGTTCGGGCTGACCCTGGGGTCGCCGTAGTACCGGTCGTAGGCCGAGTCGCCACGACCGAAGTCGTCGTCACGACCGGCGGCCGCGAGCAGGTTGAACCGGTCGACCGTGGTCGGCAGGTCGGGCATGCCGAGCGCGTCCGCGAGCGCCGCGACCGTCGCCCCCTTCTTCGCGATGCCGGCGTCGTACCAGGACGGCGGCAGCGGCTGGCGTGGGAACAGCGCGCCGCCGAAGAGGTAGCGGTTGCGGTAGCGCTGGTCGAAGACGATCCAGGCAGGGATGTGCGGGTCGTCCGCGGTGTGCTTGGCGATGATCAGCTGGCCGGCGGTCATGTAGTTCACGGCCTCGTCCATGAACCGCCTGCCGTGCCCGTTGACGATGATCTGTCCCGGCAACGAGCGCTCCGCGAGCATCGGACCGGTCGTGCCGTCCGGCAGCGGGATGACCGGGAACCACCAGGCCGCGTCCATGAAGGCGAGGTCGGCGCCGTGCGACGCGGCGATCTGGATCACCTCTCCGGTGTCGGCGGCAGCCCCCAGGCTCCAGCGTCCGTCGATCGACTCCGACTGGTAGGTCCGCCGCATCGCGGCGTCCCGGTCGAAGCCCCCGGATGCGAGGACCACGCCCGCGCGGGCTCTCACGGTGGTGTCCTTGCCGTCGTGGTTGACCACGACGCCGACCACCCGGCCGTCCTCGACCACCAGGTCCGTGAGGGGGCTCGAGGTCCACACCGGGACGTTCATCGACCGCAGCCCCGCGAGGAGGCCCGCGGCCAGCGCCTGACCACCGGCCGCGTACTCACGTCGGATCGCCGCACCGCCCACGCCCTGGGCGACTGCCAGGGCACTGGTCACGAACCCCTTGGGCGACCTGGCCACGAGGTTGGTCCACTTGTAGCCGCGACCCGTGATCGGCATCGGGAACGGGGCCGCCATCGTCGGGGGAGAAGGAGGTCGCGGTCGGGTCCCAGGCGCTTGAGGTCGAACGGCCTGGGCTCGCACGCCCGGCCGGTCGCCGAGCCGCCGGGAAGCTCGGGGAAGTAGTCCGCGTACTCGGCCATGAACTGGAACCTCAGCGGGGTCCGTCGCCGCAGCACCTCGACCGCCGCCGGACCGTGCTCGACGTGCGAACGCCATCGCTCGTCGGGGACCTCGCCCTTGGTGACGGCCCGCAGGTACGTACGCACCCTCGCGGGGTCGTCCCGCTGGCCGTTCTCGGCGAGGATCGAGTTCCCCGGCACCCAGAAGCCGCCACCGGACAGCGACGTCGAGCCGCCGACGTACGCGGCCTTCTCCACGACGAGGACCCGGAGGCCCTCCTCGGCCGCGGTGATCGCTGCGAGCATCCCCGTCCCCGCACCGACGACGACGACATCCACCTGGTCCATGAGAACCTCCAGCCGCGCGTACCGGACACCGTGTCCGTTACGACGCTAGCGCTCGGACGGCCGCACCGACAGCCGACAAGGACCACCTGCGCGCACCGGCCGAGCCGTGGCGAGACCGGCCGCGGCCAGCGAGACGGCGCACGCGGTCACGACGGCCCGTCGTGGGTCGCTCCGGGGATCGGGGCGGGAACCGGGGCGCCGATCCGGGCCGGCGCGCGCACGCCGTCGAGCACGAGCCCGAGCGCGCGGCCCACAGCCTCCCGCGGCGCCTCCCCCGCGTGCGCGATCAGGACACCGTTGAGCATCGCGACGATCATCACCCCATCCCCGGCGCGCAGGTCCGCACGCAGCAGGCCGGCGCCGGCCGAGCGCTCGAGCGCCCGCGACAGAAGACTCTCGGCAGCAGCGTCGACCCGAGCCAGCGCTGACCGCTCCACGGTCGCGAGACCGCTCAGCAGCGCACCGAAGCCGGGGATCCCGAGCTCGTACCGGCAGAGCTCGACCACAAGGCGCTCGAAGACGTCGTCACCGCGGTAGGAGGTGACGAGCTCCTCGAGCTCTGCGAGCCGTTCCTCGAAGAGCGTGGCAAGCAGAGCGACGCGGTCGGGGAAGTTGCGGTACAGGGTGGCGCGACCCACACCGGCACGGCGTGCGACGAGATCGAGCGGCGCCGCTGCCCCGCTCTCCTGGAAGACCTCGCGGGCGGCCACCACGAGACGCTCCCGGTTCCGCCTCGCGTCCTGCCGCTGCGCCATGATCCGGAGACTAGCCCGGCGCCCGTCATCGGCGCCGCCGCCCGTCCGCCAGGGCCGTGACGTCGTGGCCGGCGAGGTGACCTCCCGCGTCCCTCCACTTTCACGATATAGCGCAGTGGGGGTCTTGCGGCAAGGCCCTGCTCGTGGCGCAGAATCGCCGGCCTGGGCAGGAGCTGCGGACGACGGAGGTGCCGATGCATGTGGTGACAGAAGGTCCCTGCGGGGACGACGGGTGGTGGGTGCTGACCAGCCGTCCGGGGCGTCTGACCGCGACCTCGGATCGGAGCCGGTGACGTGGACACCCGAGCAGCTCGCGCGTTCGCTCTCCCCGACCACCTCGCAGCCAAGGACGACCCGACGCTCATCGCCGATGACGAGCGGCACTTCGCGGCCATCGCGCAGTGCCTCGAGCAGTCGATCGCCGAGCTGTCCGACCGTCTCGTTGCCGAGCGCAGGGCGCCGGGCGGCACGGGCCAGCAGGCGCTCGACCGCGACCTGGAGGTCCATCGGCTGACCGCGCGCCTGCGCACCCTGCGGCGCTTCGGGCTGGACCTGTGCCTCGGGCGCATGGTCGCCGCGGACGACCCCGCACCCGTCTACGTCGGACGGTTGGGGCTCCAGGACGCCGCGGGCCGGCAGCTGCTGATCGACTGGCGGTCCCCCGCGGCCGAGCCCTTCTTCGGTGCGACCCACGCCCGCCCGATGGGTCTGGTGAGCCGCCGTCGGTACCGCTGGAGCGGCGGCCGGATCAGCGACTACTGGGACGAGGTCTTCGCAGCGGACGCGTGGGAGGGGCACGCGGCTCTCGACGACCAGTCGGCCTTCGTCGCGAGCCTCGGCGCCAGTCGGTCACCGCGGATGCGTGACGTGCTCGCCACGATCCAGGCCGATCAGGACGCCATCATCCGCGCCGGGTCCCGTGACGCCCTGGTCGTCGACGGCGGCCCGGGGACGGGCAAGACCGTCGTCGCCCTTCACCGCACCGCCTACCTCTTGTACTCCGACCCGCGCCTCGGGCATCGCCGGGGCGGGGTGCTGTTCGTCGGACCCCACGAGCCCTACCTCGCGTACGTCTCTGACGTCCTGCCCAGTCTCGGTGAGGAGGGCGTGCAGACCTGCACGTTGCGCGACCTCGTCCCCGAGGGCGCGACAGCCGGCGCGGAGACGGACCCGGAGGTCCGGCGCCTCAAGGCGGACGCCCGCATGGTCGGGTCGATCGAGCCCGCCGTCGCGTTCTACGAGAAGCCACCGACGTCGTCGATCGAGGTCGTCACGCCGTGGGCCGACGTCCGGCTCGACGCCGCCGACTGGGCCGAGGCGTTCGCGGCTGCGGAACCGGGCACCCCGCACAACGATGCCCGTGACCAGGTGTGGGAGGCGCTCCTCGGGATCCTGGTGGACAAGGTCAGGAGCGAGCTCGACGACGAGGAGGGCGACGACCCGGACGAGCCCGGGTTCGACGCGTACGGCCTGGGCGTCGAGGACCCGCTCGCGGTGTACCGCCGGTCCTTCGCGGCGAACCGCGACCTCGCACGGGCCTTCGGGCGCGCCTGGCCGCTGCTGGAGGCGACCGAGCTCGTGGCCGACCTGTGGTCGGTACCGGCCTACCTGCGCCTGTGCGCGCCGTGGCTCACCCCCCGGGGAGCTCCGGGCGCTGCAGCGCGAGGACCCGAGCGCCTGGACGGTGTCGGACCTGCCGCTCCTGGACGCGGCGCGCCACCGCCTGGGCGATCCGGAGGCGTCGCGGCGCCGACGGCGCCAGGAGGCCGCCGACGCCGCCGACCGCGAGCGCAGGGCCGACGTCGTGGACCACCTCATCGCGACCGACGACTCCGAGCTGCACGTCATGTCGATGCTGCGCGGTCAGGACCTGCAGCACGCCCTGGCCGAGGACGTCACGTCACCCCGCACCGGGCTGGACCTGCTCGCCGGGCCGTTCGCCCACGTCGTGGTGGACGAGGCGCAGGAGCTGACCGACGCGGAGTGGCAGATGCTCCTCGTGCGGTGCCCGTCGCGCAGCTTCACGATCGTCGGGGACCGCGCCCAGGCCCGGCACGGCTTCACCGAGACCTGGCCGGAACGGCTCGCGAGGATCGGGCTCGCGCGGAGCACCGTGGCCTCGCTGACGCTCAACTACCGCACGCCCGCGGAGGTCATGGTCGAGGCCGAGCCCGTCATCCGCGCGGCGCTGCCGGACGCGAACGTGCCGACGTCCGTCCGGCGCACCGGTGTGCCTGTCGGCCGCGGACCGGCGTCGGACCTCGGTCCCGTCCTCGACGCCTGGCGCGCCACCCATGCGGACGGGATCGCGTGCGTCATCGGGGACCCGACGTTCCCGCCGGGACCACGGGTCTCGTCGCTCGCACCGGAGCTGGCCAAGGGGCTCGAGTTCGACCTCGTCGTCCTCGTCGACCCGCACACGTTCGGCGCCGGCATCGAGGGGGCTGTCGACCGGTACGTCGCGATGACCCGGGCGACCCAGCAGCTCGTGATCCTCACGACCCCCGGGATCCCCGAGCCATGACCGGCGACCCGGTGGGGCGCACGGCTCCCCCTGGTCATCGGACCAGCTCCCTGCGCGACCGGTGTCGCGATCCTCTCGAAGGCCCGTGCCAGCTCGAGCTGCGCCGACATCGCTCGGCGCGTCATCGACACCGCCAGAGCACGAGGCGCAGGCGGCGGTGCCCTCCAGCGTCGCCGCCACCTGGTCGAGGAGGGCGTCCACCTGGTCGAGGAGGGCGTCCACCTGGTCCGGGCTGTACCCGTCCCGAAACCTGGCGGGGAGGAACTTCGCGCTGCGAACGTCGGCCGCGGACAATGGCAGTCTGGGCGAAGGGACGCCCCCCTGAACCGACCCAGGGGTCGAGGGTAGCGACCACCGACCACGGAGGACGGTCGATCCGGGAGTCCGAGAGGTGACCCCCGGCCGGCGCGACCGCAGCTCCCGCGCGAGAGTGGTCCGGTCGCGGTCGTCCTGGCGGTTCTCGGACAGCAGGATGAGCGGCGCCGTCGAGATCGTGATCGCCCACCTCCCCAGGTCGTGGCATCGTTGCGGGATCCTGGCACCCGGTGCGCTCTCGAGCATGACGACCGATACTCACGACGCGAGTCGCCCGCGCGAAGCTCAGGCTGAGCGTATGTTCGAGCAGTCAGCCGTCGGACCGCGAAACGATCCCGGTCCCAGCTGCCCCGAACGGGAGCCCGGCATGGCGAATCGCGAGGAAACCCCGTCCGACAGCCGCGCGGCGGCGCCGGCCGACGGGCACCGACGCCCCGACGTCACCGCGGCCTCCGTCGGCGAGGCGAGGCGGCGGCAGCTCGCCACGCTGCTCGAGCACTCGCCGGACGCCACCGTCGTGCTCGATGGGACTGGGTCGGTGTGCGAGTGGAACCCCGCGGCCGAGCGCCTGCTCGGGCTGCAGCGCTCCGAGGCGGTCGGAACACTCGCCCGTCAGATCCTGTCGCCCTCGCACCGCGAGCAGTTCGACACCGTCTGGCAACGGCTGCTCGGCACGCAGGCCGTGCCGCCCTTCGAGTCCCGCTGGGAACGTCGCGACGGCTCGTGGACCACCCTCGCCGTGACGGTCGCACCGATCCGCGCCAGTGGCGGCCTCGCCGGAGCGGTGGCGATCCTGCGCACCGTCACCGGGGGCGAGACCTCGACCACCCTCGACCCGGCCGCCGGGCCGGAGTCGGTGATCCCACCCGTGGAGGGATCACCCAGCGACCCGAGGCCGCTGCTGGGCGTCCTGGAGCGCGACGAGCTCACCGGGCTGCCGGGGCGGCGCTGGCTCCAGCGCCGCCTGGCCCAGCCGGTCCCCCCGGGGCTGCTGCGGGGAGTCGCCGCGATCGATGTCGATGCGTTCGCCCTGGTCAACCAGACCTACGGACCGGATGTGGCCGACGAGATCCTCTCCGAGCTCGCTCGTCGGCTGCTGCCTGCACAGGGTCCCGGGATCCTGGGCCGCTGGCAGGCCGACACGTTCGTGTGGGTCGCCGACGTCGACGACCCCGTCGCCGCGCTCTCGTCGTGGCTCGCCGGCGCAGCGAAGGCGCTCCAGACCCCGTTCCGGGCCGGCGACGACGACGTGCGACTGACCGTCAGCTCGGGCCTGGTCGCTGATCCACCGTCGAGCGTCGACGACCTGCTCCCGTCCGCGCTCGATGCGCTGCGCGCCGCGAAGGGTACCGGGCGCGACCGCGCCGTCTGGTACACCCCGGAGATGCGCACGGGTGCGACGACCGGTTTCCGGTTGGCCAACGATCTCCATCACGGGATCGTGCACGACGAGCTCCGTCTGCACTTCCAGCCCATCGTGGACCTGGCGACCGACGACGTGGCCGGTGTGGAGGCACTGGTCCGCTGGGAACGGCCGGGCGTCGGGCTGCTCATGCCGGTGTCGTTCATCGAGGTGGCCGAGCGCACCGGGCAGATCGTGCTGCTGGGGAGCTGGGTCGCCAGGAACGCGTGCCTCGCGGCCGCGCAGCTGGGTCGTTCCGTCAGCGGGCCCCGGTCCGTGAGCATCAACGTGTCGGCTCGCCAGCTGAGCGAGCCTGGCCTCGTGGACATGTTGCGCGAGGCCGTGCACGACGCCGGCTGCGCGCCGGCGACGGTCACCGTCGAGGTGACGGAGTCCGTCCTGCTCCCCGACCTCGGCGCCGTCGGCGCCGCCCTCGATGCCATCAAGGCGCTCGGTATCGGCCTGGACCTCGACGACTTCGGGACCGGGTACTCCTCGCTCCTGCACCTCAAGCACTTCCCGGTCGATCGGATCAAGATCGATCGCGAGTTCGTGTCCGGCCTCGGCACCCGCGTCGCCGACACAGCGATCGTCGCCTCGACGATCGCCCTGGCGCACAGCGTGGGAGTCCTCGCCGTCGCCGAGGGCGTGGAGACGGCCGAGCAGCTCGAGCTGCTCCGCGGCATGGGCTGCGACTTCGCGCAGGGCTACCTGATCAGCCGCCCGCTGGACCTCGAGGCCTTCACCACGTGGCTCGCGTCGTACACGCCCGCCGACCTCCCGTCCCGTCGGAACGGTGCCGGTGGTGCGGGACCGGCGCCCTCGCGGTCACGTCGCGACGCCGCGGACGACAGGGACGCCATCGCGGACGGCCGCGACGGTCTCGCCGACGTCCGGGAGGCGATCGCGGACCGCCGCGACGAGGACGGCGACGACCGCGACGACCGTGCGGACCTGCGCGATCGCGCGGCCGCCGCGCGGGAGCTCATCGCCGACGACCGGGACCGCACCGGCGCGCACGCCCACGGACGCGACACCGGGCGCGACACCGGAGGGTCGTCGTCGGCCCGACAGAGCGCTCAGGACGACCGGAGCCGCGCCACCGCGGACCGCGCCACCGAGGCCGACGACAGGGACCAGGCCGAGCAGGACCGCCACACGGCCCTGGCCGGTCGTCGGAGCGAGGCGAGCGACCGGATCCGGGCGGAGCACGCCCGGGTCACCAAGAGACCGGCGCCGGAGCGCGGCTCCGGGACCGACGACCTCGACGGTCACGAACCGACCACCGACCCGCTGCCCTGACCGGGCGAGGCCCGGGTATCGCGCGAGGACGTGCCGGTCAGGCCGTCGCGCCGTCGGGGTCGGCCTCGAGGAGACGGGTGAGGATCGCGGTGAGCTGAGCGAGGTCGTCGTCGGGGAGGTGGCCGATCGCCTCCGGCGGGCGCTGCAGGATCGCGTCGATGGTCGCGAGGGCGTCGCGCCCGGCAGCCGTGAGCACGACCAGCTTGCGACGTCGGTCGTCGGGGTGCGGCCGGCGTTCGACGAGGCCGTGGGCTTCGAGCTTGTCGACGATCAGGGTGGTGTACGGCGCATCGATCTTGTTGAGGTCCGCGAGCTGGCGGAGGGTCATCGGTCCGTCCCGGAGCTGGACGAGGACCTTCCCGCGTCCGCCACCGAGGCGGAAACCGAGCGTGTCGGCGAGCTCGCGGCGGCGGTTGTTCGCCTCGACGAACCGGTGCATCAGAGCCCATGCCTCCTGTCCGGGAGCCCCCGGGGTCGCGGTCACCACGGCACCGTCCGACCGAGGTAGTCGACGTAGTGCAGTCCGCGGCTGCCCCGGAGCGCGTCGAGCGTCGAGGCGACGCGGGGGATGCTCTCCTCGATGCTCAGGCGCGCGTCCGCACCGCCGAGGTCCGTCCGTACCCAGCCGGGTGCCATGAGGACGAGAGTCCGACGGTCGTCCCGGTGCCGCGCCGCGTAGCTGCGCATGAACGTGTTGAGCGCGGCCTTGCTCCCGCGGTACACCTCGTGCCCGCCACGTTCGTTGTTGGCGACGCTGCCCTGCCCGGAGGACATCACCCCGATCGTGCCCGCGGGGTCGACGAGGTCCTGAAGTGCCTCGATGACGCGCAGCGGACTCAGGGCGTTCGTGACCATCACCCGGGTGAACTCCTCGACCGAGGTCTCGGCCACCGTCCCCTCCGGCTGGTTGGTCACGCCGGCGTTCACGAACAGGAGGTCGAACAGGCGGCCGGCCAGGCGATCACGCAGCGCGACGATCTGTGCGGGCACGGTGATGTCGAGGGTCTCGATCTCGACGTGCTCCGGGTCCGCGTCGGCGAGGTCGTGCAGCGCGGTCCAACCCGGACCCCGGACAGTGGCCACGACCTCGCGGCCCTCGCCGGCCCATTGCCGGGCCAGCGCAAGACCCAGGCCGCGTGACGCGCCGATCAGCAGCACGCGCCCGCCCGGGCCCGACGGTTCGTCGACGGGATCGGTTCGACTCGTTGCCATCATGCCAATGATTATATGGCATACAACGAATCTGCCCCGCCCGCCGACGATCCCCGGCGCGTCGTCCACCGCATCATCGGCCGAGCCACCACAGTGAGCACCGATGACCAACCGCACCCGCCCCCTCGCCCTCCTCGCCCTCACCGGCGCACTCCTGTCGGGTTGCGCGGCGGCCACCACCGGCCTGCCGCTGTCCGCCGCCACGCAGCCCGGCACGACACAGCCGGGCACCGCACCCTCCGCCTCCGCGACCGCCACCGGCCCGAGCACCTCCGTCACGACGACGATCGCGATCGGCCCCGGCCCGTCCGGGCACTACACGGTCCAGCCCCAACCTGCACCCGGCACCTGCCACTACCGCGTCCTGGACGCCGCCGCCGGCAAGGTGCTCCCCGACCCGACCTGCACCCCGGGCGCCATCAGCCCGACCGTGACGCCTGCGACCCTGGCGACCACGATCTGCCGCTCCGGGTACACCGCGTCCATCCGACCTCCGACGGCGATCACCCGGCGGGAGAAGGCCGCCTCCGTAGCCGCCTACGCCTATGCCGGGAACCCGCACGTCGTCGAGTACGACCATCTGATCTCACTCGAGCTGGGCGGGGACCCCAACGACCCGCGCAACCTGTGGCCCGAGCCGAACGCGGCCACGGCCTCGTCGTTCACCAACGCGAAGGACGCCGTCGAGAGCCGCCTGCACGCCCTGGTGTGCCGAGGCGCGATCACCCTGACCGCCGCCCAGCGCGCGATCGCCACCGACTGGACGACCGCACTGGCTGCCGTGAGCACCGGTACCTGAGCACTGCCACCTGAGCACCGCCACCTGCGCGCCCTCACCCGAGCGCTGCACGCGTCGGGTCGACCGGCGGCAACGCCTGCCGTCTACCGGAAGAACTGGAACCCGAGGCGGACCACCAGCGCGCCGACCACCATGAGGAAGACGATCCGCACGATCCGGCTGCCGCCCCTGACCGCGGTCCGGGCCCCGAGATAGCCACCCGTCAGGTTGGCGACGCCCATGCACAGCCCCAGGTTCCACATGACGGAACCGTGCCTGGCGAACAGGACCAGCGCACCGAGGTTGGTCGCGAGGTTGACGATCTTCGCGGTGGCACTGGCCTCGAGGAACCCGTAGCCGAGGAGCCCGACCAGCGTGAACACGAGGAACGCTCCGGTGCCGGGCCCGGCAACACCGTCGTAGAAGCCGATCACCGCGCCTGTGAGGCCGGCGGCGATCGCATGCCGATGCCCGCTGAAGCGAAGCGCGGTGACCTCACCGAGAGCGGGACGGAGCGCCGTGTAGGCGCCGACGCCGAGCAGGATGACGAAGATCACCGGCTCGAGCACCCCTGACGGGACCGCGGTCGCCGACAGGGCGCCGAGCGAGGCTGCCGCAGCGGCGACTCCCGCAGTCGGCAGCGCGGTCCGCAGCGACGGCCGGATCCGCCGGTAGTACGTGGCTGCGCTCGTCGCGGTCCCCATGGCGCCCGCGAGCTTGTTCGTGGCGAGCGCCTGGACCGGGGTGAGCCCCGGCGTCAGGAGCAGGACGGGGAGCTGGATGAGCCCGCCTCCACCGACCACGGCGTCGACCCAGCCCGCCGACAGGGCCGCCACGAGGAGGAGGGCGAGCGTGCCCGGGTCGAGCGTCGGGAGCAGGTTCGCGAGCGTGGGATCGACCTCTCGGGTGGTGTCGACGCGGGGACGCCGCGCCGTCCGAGATCGATGTGGCCGGCACGTCCCGACCGGGCGGCCGGGCATCGCGCGCTGCATCGTAGTCGGGGATGCCGTCCGTGGCGTCCGTCGTCCATCCCTCGCGCCGCGTCCGCCGACACCCCGCAGACCATCGCGAGATCGTGAGTGCGGCGCGAGATCGCACGTCCAGACTGACGATCTCGCGCCGCACTCACGATCTCGCGGGTTGGGGCGGGACACGGCGGGTGGGTGTCGTCTCGTCAGCCGCCGGCCGCGTCCGCCTCGGCGCACGGCGCCCGGCCGTGACGGTCCTCGTCGTAGAGGACGCACAGTCCTCGGCCGCGTCGCTTCGCGTCGTACATGGCGGCGTCGGCTGCGGCGACCATCGCATCGGCGGTCGGGAGGTTGCCCACACCCATGGCCACGCCGACGCTGCTCGTCGTGACATGCCGATGCGTCCCGATCTCGTACGGCGCTCGGAGCGCCTCGTTGAGGCGGTGCGCGATGACCAGCGCCGCCTCTCTCGTGGCGACGGCATCGAGGAGGATGACGAACTCATCTCCTCCCAGGCGGGCGGCGGTGTCCCCGGACCGCAGCTGACGACGGATGCGTCGAGCCACGTGGACGAGCAGCTGATCGCCGGCACCGTGACCCCAGGTGTCGTTGACCGTCTTGAACCCGTCGAGATCGAGGAACAGAACGGCGAAGCCGATCTCACGCCGGTCCGCGAGGTCCAGGCGGTGGGACAGGCGGTCCCAGAAGACGGTGCGGTTCGGCAGCCCGGTCAGCTCGTCGTGGTGCGCCCGGCGGCTGAGCTCCCGCGTGGCCTTCGCCAGCTCGGCCGTGCGATCGGCGACCCGGCGCTCGATCTCGTGGAACGACGCCTCGAGCTCCTCACCGAGGAAGTTCACGCCGGCCGAGACGGCGTCGACGATGTCACCAGCAGGACCGACCGGCGCGCGGGCCTCGAACCGCAGCGCAGCGAAGTCCTGGATGGTTCGCACGACGTCCTCCAGCCGACGCTCGAGATCGTGGACCTTCGCGTCGTCTCGGTCCGTCGGCGGGCCGGCGCGGGACGACCCCGACCGACCCGGGATCCGCGACGGCTCGTCATCCCCAGACCGGGTCGGCGTCGTCACCCGCCGACCTCCGCGAGCCAGGCGAGCGCGGACGCCTCGTCGTCGAACAGCCGCGTCGGCACCTTGGGCTTGCTCACGGTGAGGAAGAAGTCCCCCATCATCCGGCTGAGCGGGGTTGCGACGACCAGGGCGACAGCCGACACGAGGTCGCCCCGGCGCACGAACTCCATGCGCGCGGCCCGATCCTGCGGGCCGGAGTCGTGCGTGTCCACCAGGAGCGGGGCCCGGCGCCCGCCGGTGAGCCTCTCCATCGCCTCGACCGCCGCGACCGCGTCCTCGAGACCCGTCGCGACCCGCGGCGCCCAGACGAGGTGAACCACGCCGTCCTGCCGGAGCCAGATGCGGAACTTCGGGTGGGCGATCTCCGTGTTGTCGTTCATCGGATCCCCGATCGTCGCCCGGCGCGTGGGTCCCCCCCGACGGGCTGATCCTGACCGTACCTCGGAGGTGAGACGTCGGGCTCGCGCAGCCCCATGGCTTGGCGCCCCGGGTGGCCGAGCCACCGGTCTTGACTCGTGGCCAGGCGTGGCACCGGCCTGCTCACGCGGCACGGCGCCGCGCGCACCGGTCGTACGACTCTTCGACACGACGACCAACAGCTCTCCTGGTTCGGCGGCCCGGCTGACCTCGAGGGTCCCGTGGCTTTGCGTCCCCACCTCGCGATGGGTTTGCCTTTTCGTCACTCAGATGGCCCATCGACATCACCACGGGCTCAAGTAAGCGTCCCGGTCCCACTACCCGCACCGTTCACCCGAACGGCCCAGCGCCCCGCGGTCGACCGGGGCCGCCCGGTCGATGGGGCACCCGCACGTCGACCGGTGCCGCGAGGAGCTCTCGGCGACACCCGCGGACAGGACTTCCCGACGGAGCCGGATCCCGGTTGGATCATGACCTGACACCAGCCCCGGGTGCGACCGAGGCACCCAGCACACCGGAAGGTTCCCTCGTGACCCACCACCAAGAGACCCGCGTCGAGGGACCGATCGAGCTGTGGCCGGACGCCACCGGCCCCGACGGCTCCCTCATCAGCACCGACCCCCGCCACCCCGACGACCCGCTCCTCCGCAACGTCACCCGTCCCACGCTGACGGCCCACCTGCCGGACCCGGCGGCGGCGACCGGCACCGGCGTGGTGATCTGCCCCGGCGGTGCGCACCACTTCCTCTCGATCGTCAACGAGGGCTCCGCCGTCGCACGCTGGTTCGCCGCGCGTGGGATCGCCGCGTTCGTGCTGCACTACCGCCTCCTCCCCACTGCCCGCGACGAGGCCGAGCTGACCGCGCAGATGGAGGCCGTGATGAACGTCCCCGGGAGGATGACCGAGCTCTCTCGGGACCACCGGCCGATCGCCGTCGCCGACGGCGCGCGCGCCCTCGAGATGGTCCGCGGACGCGCGGCGGACTGGGGGGTGGCGACCGACCGGGTCGGCATCCTCGGATTCTCCGCGGGCGCGTTCGTCGCCACCGCCACCACCCTGGACACCCCCGCCCCCGGCCGCCCGGACTTCCTCGCCGCGATCTACGGGTCCGTCTGGGAGGACCTGACCGTCCCGGCGGAGGCGCCGCCGCTGTTCCAGGCCTGGGCCTCCGACGACACCATCGGCGCGCTGATCGTCGAGTCGTGCCTGGCGCTGTACACCGCGTGGCAGTCCGCGGGCCGTCCTGTCGAGGCGCACGCCTACGCTGCGGGAGGGCACGGCTTCGGCATGCACCACCAGGGGTTGCCCTCCGACGGCTGGATCGATCAGCTCCACACCTGGCTGGGCCAGCAGGGGCTCCTCGGCTGACCGGTGGCGCGGGCGTCCTCGCGACGGGCGACTTCGCCCCGGGCAGCGGGTGAGCACCAGGAGTATCGGTGCTACCACACCGATGATTGCAGTGTTACCACCGGAGTGTTATCGTCGATGACGTGACCACACGAGCGGCGATAGTCGAGGCGGCGGCGGACCTCTTGGCGCGCTCGCCGAGCGGCGACATCTCGACCCGCGCGGTCTGCGAGGCGGCCGGGGTGCAGCAGCCGGCGCTCTACCGGCTGTTCGGCGACAAGGAGGGGCTGCTCGCCGCCACCGTCGATCACGTGTGGGACGAGTACCTGGGCATGAAGCGCTCCGCCGAACGCTCTCCCGACCCGCTCGAGGACCTGCGGTCGGGATGGGACAGCCACACGATATTCGCCCTCGCCCACCCGAACGCCTACCTGCTGCTCTTCGGGTCAGGGGCCGTCGCCCGGGCCGAGTCCGCGGCCGAGGCGATGCGGCTGCTCCGTGAGGTCCTCGACCGGCTGGCTGCACAAGGACGCCTGCGCCTGGATCCCGAGGCAGCGGCGCGGGTGGTGATGGCGGCGAACACCGGCGTCGCTCTCGCGATGATCCTGCGCCCCGAGCTCTACGCCGATGCGGCGTTGTCGACGACGCTGCGCGACGTCGTGCACGGCGCGCTCGTATCGGATGCCACCCCCGCCACCGACGCGGGTGAGCCCGACCGCGTCGCGGCGACCACCCTGCGGAGCGCGCTCCCGGCGACGGTCGGCGACCTGTTCACCGACCGCGAGGCGGGGCTGCTGGACGAGTGGCTGGAACGCCTCCAGTCCCGACCTCGTCCGAGCTGACCACTGCCGCGACACCACCGCACGTCTCCCGCTGCGCGGGGACGCGCTCCGTCGCGCCCGAGCACGGCGCGCCTCACCGCATCGCACCCGAAGGAGAGCTCCTCATGACCAGCACCATCGACACCGCACCCACCACCACCGCACCCAGGGTCGCCCTGGTCACCGGCGGTTCCGGCGGCATCGGCCGCGCCGTCGTCGAGCGCCTCGCGCAGGACGGCATCGCCGTCGGCGTGCACTACGCCGGCAACCGGGCCAAGGCCGAGGAGACCGTCGCTGCGGTCCGCACCGCGGGAGGCCGCGCGATCGCGGTCGGTGGGGACGTCGCCGACGAGGACGCGATGTCGGCGGCCTTCGACGCGGTGGAAGCCGAGCTCGGCGGGATCGACGTCGTCGTCCACACCGCGGGCATCATGCTCCTGGCGCCGATCGCGGCGCTGAACCTCGACGACCTCGACCGGATGCACCGCACCAACATCCGCGGGACGTTCGTCGTCGCCCAGCAGGCCGCCCGCCGGGTCCGTCCGGGGGGCGATCATCAACGTCTCGACGTCGGTCACCCGCACCCAGTTCCCCACCTACGGCGCGTACGTGGCGAGCAAGGCCGCAGTCGAGGCCCTCACCCTGATCCTCGCCCGCGAGCTGCGAGGCAAGGACGTCACCGTCAACGCGGTCGCCCCCGGCCCGACCGCCACCGCCCTCTTCCTCGACGGCAAGGACGAGACCACCATCGCGAACCTCGCCAAGGCTGCCCCGCTGGAGCGACTCGGCCGGCCCGACGACATCGCCGAGACCATCGCCTTCCTCGCCGGCCCCGCCCGCTGGGTCAACGGCCAGGTCATCTTCACCAACGGCGGCCTCGCGTAGCCGAGCCCGAGGCGCCGGGGCAGCGTCAGCGTGGGGCACGAGGGCCTCCTGTCGGCGGAGCGGAT
This sequence comes from Cellulomonas sp. P24, assembly GCF_024704385.1. Lineage (NCBI taxonomy): Bacteria > Bacillati > Actinomycetota > Actinomycetes > Micrococcales > Cellulomonadaceae > Cellulomonas > Cellulomonas sp. P24. The sequence continues at coordinate 3,080,824 of NZ_JAJDFX010000002.1, read as the reverse complement.
ACCTCGGCGGTTCCACTCTCGCGGGAGGCCCTCACGCGCATCACTCAGATCAGCGCATCGCACCCACTCGACCGACGTCCCTGGTCAGGACAGCTGGCCGCGCGCGACCGGGGTCCCGTCCGCCTCTCGTGCCGGTCCGCTCGCGTCCGGGCCGTCCGGGCTCTCCGCGTCTCGCGGGTGGGCACTGGTGGCCGCGTCGTGCCGTGCCGCGACGGGTTGCGGCAGGTTCCCTTCGATGAGCGTGCCGTGGTCGGCGACGGCCTCCCCCCGCGCGACCATGCCCGCGACGTCGGACAGCTTCACCTCACGCAGGAACAGCGTGAGGACGAACCCGAGGGCGAGCAACGGCACGAGGTACCAGAAGGTGGGTGCGAGCGCGTTCGCGTAGGCGTCCACGACGCCGGTGTGCAGCGGCTCCGGAAGTGCAGCCACCGCGGCCGGCGTGAGGCTGTTGGTCCCCGCCGTGCCGGTGCTCGTGCCGGCGAACACCGCGCCGAGGTTGGTCTCCAGACGTGCGACGTAGAGCGTGCTGAACATCGTGGTGCCCACCGCCGCGCCGATCTCGCGGAAGAAGTTGCTCGCACTCGTGGCGGTGCCCATCTCGGCCGGGTCCACCGAGTTCTGCACCGCGAGCACGATCGTCTGCATCACCAGGCCCAGGCCCGCACCGAGGACGACGAGCATCGCCGAGAAGAGCAGCATCGTGACCTCCCCGGTGAGCCGGGTGAGCCACATCATCCCGAGGGTCGCGACGGCCATGCCCACGATCGGGTACGTCCGGTAGCGCCCGCTCCTGGTGATCGCGAACCCGGACCAGATCGCGGTCCCCATCAGGCCGGCCATCATCGGGAGCATGAGGAACCCGGACTCGGTGACCCCGGCGCCGGTGGCCATCTGCAGGAACTGCGGCAGGAAGCTGAGCGCAGCGAACATGCCCATGCCGATCAGCAGCCCGACCGAGGTCGCGATGGCGAACGTGGGGTTCTTGAACAGGTGCAGCGGCAGGAGCGGCTCCTCGGCGCGCTGCTCGACGACGACGAAGGCGACCGCGGCGAGAAGCGTGCCCACGACGAGCGCGAGCAGGCCCGGGTCGGTCCAGTCGAAGCCCGCGTTGCCCGTCCAGCTCTGCCAGGACGTGGTCAGGATGAGGCCGGAGGTGGCCGCCACCATGAGCATGATGCCGGCGACGTCCACCTTGCGGCCCGAGCGGTGCGTCGGCAGCTTCAGCGTCTTCCAGGCGACCACGAAGGCTGCGATGCCGACCGGGATGTTGATCCAGAAGCACCAGCGCCAGGACAGGCTCTCGGTGAAGAACCCACCCAGCAGTGGTCCGATCACGGCCGCGATCCCGAACAGGGCGCCCATCGGGCCCATGTACTTGCCGCGTTCCTTGGCCGGGACGATGTCCGCGATGATCGCCTGCGACAGGATCATCAGCCCGCCACCACCCAGGCCCTGGATCCCGCGCCAGATGACCAGCTCGCCGAAGTTCTGGGAGAAACCGGCTGCTGCCGACGCGACCGTGAACAGCCCGATCGCGATGAGGAACGGGTAGCGCCGGCCCCACAGGTCGCCGAACTTCCCGTAGAGCGGCATCACGACTGCGGTCGCCAGCATGTAGGCGGTGATGACCCAGCCCTGGTGCGCGACCCCGTTGAGCTCGCCGACGATGGTCGGCATCGCGGTACTGACGATCGACTGGTCGAGGGAGGACAGGAACATGCTCGCCATGAGCGCGCCGAAGATCACCAGCACGGTGCGCTTGGTGAGAACGATCAGCGGCTTGCCTGCTGCCTCGGCCGAGATCGGTGGGGCGGATGCCATCGGAACCTCATTCGGGTGGTGCGGGTGGGGGGTGACGGCGCCGGTGCCGTGAAGCGGGCGTGACGTGCGGGTCGAGCGCTGTGCGGCGCGGCTCCTAGGTCTCGGCCAGGAGCGCGCGCAGGTCGTCGACGACGGCCGCCAGGTGATCCCCGGCGACGCCGTCTCCACCGGTCGACTCCCAACGGGAGAAGGTGGCGCGGGTGATGACCATGGCCACGATCCCGACCAGCTCGAGCCGGTAGGCCGGGGTGTCCTCACCGAGGCGGCGCCGCACGAGCGACTCGATCTCAGCGCGGTTCATCTCCATCCAGGCCTGCAGCCGGACCAGCAGGCGCGGCTCCTTCCGAGCCAGCTCCATGGCCGCAGCCATGCGCACCCGGCCGATCATCGGCGCGTCGAGCAGGTCGGCGATGATCACCTCGAGGTCGGGCAGCAGCCGGCCGGTCGGGCCGCCCGCGGCGAACTCGTCGGAGACGGCAGCGCTGACCGACCATGGCTCGATGCCGAGCACCGCGTCGTCCTTGGACTCGAAGTAGTTGAAGAACGTGCGCGTGGACACCCCCGCCCGATCGCAGATCGCCTCGACGGTCGCGCCGTCCAGACCGTCTCGCTCGACGAGCTCGTGGGCGGCGTCGATCAGCGCCTCGCGCCGGGCGAGCTTCTTGCGCGCACGCAGTCCGGCAGGTTCCGGCGACGACGCGGACGTGGTGGGCATGAGCCAAAGATTACATCTCATGCAAAATTTCATCTAGTGCAAGCTCGGGTGAATCGCGTCACCCCGTGCCGCGGTCCGAACCTCGGCGAGCGAGGTCATCCACTGCGTCGCTCCCTCGCCACCAGTGCGCCGGCCCCACATGCCCGGCACCCCTCAGCGGTGCAGACCCTGCCGAGCTGATCGACGAGGCCACCACCGCCACCATCAGGTCGGGACCGACGGCCCAACCACAGGGGCCGTCTGAGGAGTAGTCAGGACGCGGGTGACGCATGCACGTCTCTGCTCGAACAACCGCAGCGGTGAGGTCCCGATGGCAGCAGTGGTCGTGGAGGGCCTGCACAAGGCCTATGGAGAGGTCCTGGCGGTCGACGGCATCGACCTCGCCGTCGAGCAGGGCGAGGTCCTGGCCCTGCTCGGCCCCAACGGTGCCGGCAAGACGACCACCGTGGAGATCCTCGAGGGCTTCCGTCGCCCGGACTCCGGGACGGTGCGCGTGCTCGGGATGGACCCGCAGACCGGTGGGCGGTCGCTGCGCGAGCGGATCGGCGTCGTCCTCCAGGAGGCCGGGTTCGAGGACCAGTTCACCCCGCGTGAGCTCATCCGGCTCCACGCGGGCTACTACCCGCACCCCCGCGCCGTCGACGACGTCCTGCGGCTCGTCGGGCTGGAGGAGAAGGCCGACGCGAGGGTCCGGACGCTGTCCGGCGGGCAGCGACGCCGGCTCGACCTGGGGCTGGGGATCGTCGGGCAGCCGGAGGTGCTGTTCCTCGACGAGCCGACGATCGGGTTCGACCCGTCGGCTCGGCGCAGGGCCTGGGACCTGGTGGACGGCCTGCGCGACCTCGGGGCCACGATCCTGCTCACGACGCACTACCTCGACGAGGCCGAGCACCTCGCCGACCGTCTCGTGGTGATCGACCACGGCCGGGTGGTCGCCCAGGGCACGGCCGAGGAGCTCGCTGCCTCGGCCGGGCAGTCCACGGTCATCTCGTTCCGGCTGCCGTCCGGGGTCACCGCCGCCGACCTGCCCCGGATCGGGCAGGAGATGCGCGTCGCTGGCTCGGTGGCCGACGTGCGGACGTCCTCGGCCACCGCCGACGTCAACGCGCTCGCCGCGTGGGCTGTCGGCAGAGGTGTCGAGCTCGAGAGCCTCACGCTGACGCGCCCGAGCCTCGAGGACGTCTACCTCGACCTGGTCGGCGGTCAGGAGGATGCCGAGGACGCCGAGGAGGCTGCGCCGTGAGCGCCGACCTGGCGCTGCTCGGCCGTCAGGTCCGCCACGAGCTGGTCGCACTGCGTCGGACGCCGCTCACGATGATCCTCAGCATCGTGTTCCCGCTGCTGTTCTTCATCCTGCTCGCGGCCGTGGTCGGCAACGAGACCATCGACAGCCGTCAGGGCGTCCGGCTCGCCCAGTTCCTCGCCCCGTCGATGGCGAGCTTCGGCGTCGTCATGGCGACGTTCTCGTTCCTCGCCGCCGGGTTCGCCGAGGCGCGCAGCACCGGCGTCCTCAAGCGCCAGGGCGGCACGCCGCTGCCGCGGTGGGCCCTGCTCGGCGGACGGATCGGCGCCGCCCTCCTCCTCGGGCTCGTCGCCACCTCTCTGGTGATCGGCACCGGCGCAGCCCTCTACGGCGTCCAGGTCTTCGCCAGGACGCTGCCGGCGGTCCTGGTGACCCTGGTGCTCGCGTCGGTGTCGTTCAGCGCGATGGGTCTGGCCGCCGCCCTCCTGCTGCCCACGCCGCAGGCCACGATCGCGGTGACCAACGGGATCGTCATCCCCATCGCGTTCGTGTCCGACACGTTCATGGTCAACGGGACGCTGCCGTCGTGGATGTCGACGCTCGGCTGGATGTTCCCGCTCAAGCACCTGGTGAACCTGCTCGGTGACGCGTTCAACCCGTACCTGACCGGCACCGGCTTCCAGCTCGACCACCTCGCGGCCATCGCGGCGTGGGGGGTCGGCGGAGCGCTGGTGGCGGCATGGGCCCTGCGCCGCGAGCAGGACCGCACCGCGGTGCGACGACGCCAGGCACGCTCCGCCCGCGCGTCCGACGCCCGACCCCGCCGCACCACCTCCCCGTCGCCCGCCGCCCTCCTGGTCGGCCAGGTGCAGCACTCCGTGCGGGTCCTCACCCGTGACGCGACGGCCGTGTTCTTCGCGATCGCCTTCCCGATCCTGCTGGTGGCGCTCATCCCGACCGTCAACGGCGGCGGCGACCAGCGCATGGCCGACGGCCAGACGCTCGGGGCGTTCTTCGCCGCGACCATGGCGGCGTACGGGGCCGCGGTCACGGCCTACGTCAACCTCCCGACCGGCCTCGCGGAGGCCCGCGACCTGGGCGTGCTCCAGCGGATGCACGCCACGCCACTGCCCGCCTGGACGCTCCTGGCCGGGCGGGTCGTCGGCGCCCAGGTGGTCGCCGTGGTGACGCTGGCCGGGATCGACGTGGTCGGCGGCGTCATGTACGGCACACCGATTCCCGCGGCGTTGCCCGCGGTGCTGCTCACCCTGCTGCTCGCGACGACGTGCTTCGCCGTCGTGGGGATCGCCGTCATGACCCTCGTCCGCTCGGCGTCCTCGATGATCGGGGTCACCCTCGGCGTCCTCCTGCCGCTGTGCTTCATCTCCGACGTGTTCGTCGTCGGGGTCAGCTACCCGCCGGTGCTGCAGGGACTGTCCTGGTTCTTCCCCCTGCGCCACGCGACCAACGCCCTCACGTCGGCGGCCGGAGCGACCGGTCTCGGTGGGGGGTTCTCCTGGGTGCACCTCGGCGTGCTGGCGGCCTGGACCCTCGCCGGAGCCGCCGTGGTGGCCGTCCGGTTCAGCTGGGTGCGCCTCGAGCCGCGGCAGCGCCGGAGGGTGTGAACCGGCCGGAGCGGCGGTGAGGCCGGGGGCACCGTGTGCCGCTCAGCTCGCCGGTGGTGGGGACCGGTCGCGTTCCCGCGCAGCGCCCGCGTCGTCAGACGAGGAGCTGGGAGACGCGGCCGCGTGAGACGTGGGTGAGGAACGCGATGTCGGTGATGGACAGGCCACGGTCGCGCAGCTCCTTGACGACCTCGCGGATGCGCCTGGCCGCCTCTGCCTCGGCGTTCTTGGCCTCCCTCATGGCCGCCCAGGCGCCGATGACGCGGGTCATCAGCTCGTCGTCACCGATGTCCGGGGCCGAGACGACATGCACGTCCGCGTCGTCGGTCAGGGCACGCACGAGCTCCCACGTCTTGACCTCGAGCTGCTCGAGGGTGGCGCACTCGGTGATGCCGACCACGCGGGCCTGGCCCTCGGCGTCGGGCTCGTGAACGAGTACCCGGATCTGCCAACCGCCACCTTCTCGGGGGGTGGCCTTGCCGACGTAGCTCTTGTCGAGCGGCCAGTCCGCGAACGGGTTCGCCGGCAGCCGGCCGGCCCCTGACGCTCCCTGCGCTGCGGTCTCGGACATGTGGGTGGTCCTCTCATGAGTGCGCCTGCTGCACGCACGGCCTGCACGTGACATCGTCACGATAGCAGCGCTAGATCATCAATATCTAGGGGTGGTATATAGCCACACGCAACCCCCTCCTCGCTCGCCAGGCAGGCGCCCATCCAGCCTCGACGCCAGCGACACCCCCTGTTCCGTCGCAGCTCTGCGGTGGGAGCGCGACCGCCGAGCACGACCGGGACGAAGCGCGACGCCGCCTGGTGACAAGGGTCGACGGGACGGCATCCTGCCCGGTCGCCACCCATTGACATCCATGGTGAACTACCAGCAACATACTTTCCTAATAGATCTTGCCGGCCTCGTCCGGATCGAGTCTGAGGAGTCCGATGTCGACGGAGACAGTGCCGGGGACGCAGTCCTGGTTGCGGGAGCGGAACGAGCGCACGGCGCTGTCACTGCTGCTCGAGCACGGCGAGCTGACCCGCAACCGGCTCAGCGAGCTCTCCGGCCTGTCGAAGGTCACCGCGTCCCACATCGTCGGGAACCTCGAGTCCACCGGGCTCATCGAGGTGGCGGGCTCGGTGCCCGGCGGACGCGGTCCGAGCGCCGCCAGCTACGCGATCCGCCCCACGTCCGTCCTCGGCGTCGCGATCGACATCGACGAGAAGGCCATGCGATCCACGGTGGTGGACGCGTACGGACGCGAGCACCCGGTGGCCGAGCTCGCACGTTCGCGGGCCTCCCGCGACCGCAGCGCCGTCTCCGACGTGACCGAGTCGATCGCCGCAGCATGCGCTGCCAGCGGCGTGGAGGAGAGTGCCGTCAGCGTCGTGTGCATCGGCATCCCCGGCGCCGTCGACCCCCGCACCGACCAGCTGCGGTTCGTCGGTGACCTGCCCGGATGGCCACGACGGGGAATCCGGCGCCACCTCGAGGACGCCCTCGGCCGCGAGGTCGTGATCGAGAACGACGCGAACCTGGCCGCCATCGCCGAGCGCAAGCAGGGTGCCGGGACGGACGTGTCGAGCTTCGCGCTCGTGTGGATGGGCCACGGGCTCGGCCTCTCCGTGGACCTCGACGGCCACGTGCACCGCGGCGTGTCGGGGGGCGCCGGGGAGATCGACTACCTCGAGGTCCCCAAGCGGTCCGCCGCGCTGGACCCCGGTGCCGAGACGCTCCAGGACCTGATCGGCGGCCCGGCCCTCATCCGGCTCGCCCGGGTCCACGGGGTCAAGGCCCGCAGCTACCAGGAGCTCGTGGTCGCGCTCGCCGGGCACCCGCAGCGCCTCGCCGTCCTGGAGGATCTCGCACCGCGCATCGCCATGGGTGTCATGCCGGTGCTGTCCGTCCTGGACCCCGAGCGCGTCGTGCTGGGCGGACCGACCGGCCAGATGGGCGGGGCCGAGCTCGCGGAGCTCGTGCAGCGCTCGATCCGCCACAGCTCCCACTGGCTCCCGGACGTCGTCACGACGGCCGTCCCGGACAGCACCGTCCTCCGCGGCGTCCAGGAGCTCGTGATCACGAAGGTGCGCGACCTGCTCTTCAAGAAGGTCGGCTCGACATCCGACTAGCTGCTCTCCGTTCGTCCGCCCTCCCCCACGATGAAAGAGGTTCCGCGATGCAGCACCGTTACTCCAGACTCCTCGCGGCGACGGCCATCCCGGCCGTGGCGGCGCTCGCCCTCGGAGCATGCTCCGGGGGGACGACGAACGGCGCGGCCCCCATCGCGTCCGCTGCGCCGACGGCGCTGACCGGCACCATCTCGGTGTGGCACGGCTGGTCGGACCGTGAGGCCGCAGCGTTCCAGGGTGTCATCGACGACTTCGAGGCAGCGAACCCCGGGGTCAAGGTCGAGGTGCACTCGGGACAGGACGACTCCAAGCTCGCGAAGGTGATCAGCACCGGAGGAGACGTCGACGTCGCCCTGTCCAGCTCGATCGACAACCTCGGGACGTTCTGCTCGTCCGGCGCCTTCCGCGACCTCGGTCCGCTCATCTCGCGCGACGGCGTCGACCTGACCCAGATCCCGGACACGTTCCGGAAGTACACCGCCTTCGAGGGCACCCAGTGCTCGCTCCCGGTCCTGGCCGACGTCTACGGGCTCTACTACAACACCGACCTGCTGTCCGCGGCGGGCTACACCGCCCCGCCCAAGACGTTCAGCGAGCTGCAGGACATGGCTCTGAAGCTGACGACCTACAACGCCGACGGGTCGATCAAGACTCTCGGGTTCAACCCGCTTCTCGGCTACTACGAGAACACCGCGACCCAGCTCGCCCCCACCGTCGGCGCCACCTGGACGAAGGACGGCAAGAGCGCCATCGACAGCCCGGCGTGGAAGGACCTGCTCACGTGGCAGAAGGGCTTCGTCGACGCGATCGGCTACGACAAGCTCAAGACCTTCACCGCGGGTCTCGGTGACGAGTGGTCCGCCGACAACGCCTTCCAGACCGGCCAGGTCGCCATGAACCTCGACGGCGAGTGGCGCACGGCGTTCATCGCGGACCAGGCGCCGGACCTCAAGTACGCCACGGCCCCCTTCCCGACCGCCGACAACCACACGGATCTCTACGGCGGCGGCTACGCCACCGGCACGGTGGCCGGCATCGCCAAGGACTCGAAGAACCCCGAGGCGGCCTGGGCGCTCATCAAGTACCTGTCGCTCAACACCGACGCCGTGGTGAAGCTGGCCAACGGGATCAAGAACGTGCCCACGACCACGGCCGCTCTCGCCTCGCCGAACCTCCAGCTCCCGCCGGAGTTCACCACGTTCCTCGACATCGCCGGTTCCCCGCACGCGATGTCGTCGGACATCACGAGGATCGGCAGCACGAGCCAGACCACCTTCGAGACCTACTGGCACACCTACGAGCAGGGCAAGGGTGGCGACCTGGACACCGGTCTGAAGAAGGTCGACCAGGACATCGACAACGCTCTTGCGATGAGCAAGTAGCCACCCGGCGATGGCGATCACGACGGACCACACGGGGGGGCGGGCGATGCGTGCCGTCCGCTCCCCCGGCCGGACCGGGTGGGGAGGCGCGCGGAACCGTCGCACGGTGGTGGCCTGGGGGATGCTCACCCCGGCCCTGCTGGGCCTCGGGGTCTTCTTCCTCTACCCCCTTGCCGCGAACATCTTCTACTCGTTCACGCGGTTCGACCTGGTCTCCGCCCCGCGATGGGTCGGCCTGCGCAACTACCAGTACCTGTTCACGCAGGACCCGAGCATCGTCAAGGCGAGCCTGAACACGCTGTGGTTCGTCGCCATCCTGGTGCCGGTGCGGATCGCCAGCGCCCTGGTGGTCGCCGGCCTGATCGTCCGCGCCAAGCACGCCTCAGGTTTCTGGCGCACCCTGTTCTACCTGCCGGCGCTGGTGCCGCCGGTCGCCTCCGTGGTGGCGTTCGTCTTCCTGTTCAACCCGGGGACCGGCCCGGTGAACCTCGTGCTCAGCCACCTCGGGATACACGGACCGCTCTGGTTCAACGACCCGGCCTGGTCGAAGCCGTCGCTCGTGCTCCTGGGCATGTGGGTGCTCGGCGACATCATGATCATCTTCGTCGCCGCCCTCCTGGACGTCCCACGGGACCAGTACGAGGCGGCGTCGCTCGACGGCGCGAACGGTCTGCAGAAGGTCGTCTTCGTGACGCTCCCGAACCTCGTGCCGGTGCTCATCTTCGCCGTGATCACGGGGGTGATCGCCGCACTCCAGTACTTCACCGAGGCCGTGGTCGCGTCGGGTGTCGCCAGCGGCAAGACCGGCGTCGAGAGCCAGAACCTGTCCCTCGTGATCGGGTATCCCGACAACTCGCTCCTGACGTACACCGGGTGGCTGTACGCGCGAGGGTTCGGGAGCTTCCAGCTGGGGTACGCCGCCGCGATGGCCGTCCTTCTCTTCGTCGTCGCGACCGTCTTCATCGCGGCCCTCCTGCGTCGCTTCAACGCCTTCTCGACGGGGGCCGGCTCGTGAGGGCCGGCACACGGCGGTCGCCCGGACGCCTCCTGCTCTGGGTGGCCGAGCACACCGTCCTCGTCACGCTCGGCGTCCTGGTCGCAGGACCGCTCCTGTTCGTGCTGCTCACGTCGTTCATGTCGAGCAACCAGACGCTCACCGCGTCGTTGTGGCCCGAGCCGTGGCAGTGGGGGAACTTCACCAAGGCGTTCACCCAGGCCCCGCTCGGCGTCTGGTTCGGCAACTCGGCGCTGTACGCGGTGCTGGCGACCGTCTTCATGCTGCTGTCGTCGGTGCCCGCGGCGTACGTCCTGGCGAAGATCGAGATCAGGTTCAGGAACGCGATCTTCCTCGCCGTGATCATCGCGATGCTCCTGCCGCCCCAGGTGACGATCGTCCCGATCTACGTCATGTGGGCCAAGATCGGGCTCACCGGCACGCTGTGGCCGCTGATCCTCCCGAACCTTCTCGGCGACGCCTTCTCGATCTTCCTGCTGCGTCAGTTCTTCCTGACGATCCCCCCGGAGTACGTCGATGCGGCGCGGCTCGACGGCTGCAGCGACTGGGGGGTGCTGCGACGGGTGATCATCCCGATGGCGCGTCCCGGCATCGCCGCCTCGGGGATCTTCTTGTTCTTCCACGCGTGGAACGACTACTTCGGACCGCTGCTGTACGCGTCCGAGAACCCGTCGAGCTGGCCGGTCGCCTACGGCATGGCGACGTTCCACGGGACGCACGGAACCGACTGGGGCACCACGATGGCCGTCACCGTGCTGGTCACGATCCCGGTGGTCGTCGTCTTCTTCCTCGCCCAGCGGACTTTTGTCGAAGGAATCACATTCACCGGCGTGAAGGGATAGGTCGTGAAGATTGCAGTGGTCGGTGGGGCATCCACGTACACCCCGGAGCTGATGGACGGTCTGGCGCGCTCACGCGACCAGATCGCCGTCGACGAGGTGTGGCTGGTCGACCCGGACCGAACCCGGCTCGAGCTCGTCGCAGGCGTCTCGACGCGCATGTTCGCGCGAGAGGGGCACCCCGGGCGCGTCGTCGCGACGACGGACCTGGTCGCCGCGGTCTCGGACGCCGACGCCGTCCTGATCCAGCTGCGCGTCGGCGGGCAGCGTGCCCGCCACGGCGACGAGACCTGGCCGCACCTGTGCGGCTGCATCGGGCAGGAGACGACGGGTCCGGGCGGGTTCGCGAAGGCGCTCCGGACGGTGCCGGTGATGCTCGACGTCGCCGAGGTCGTCCGCGCGCACGCGAAGCCCACGGCGTGGATCGTGGACTTCACCAACCCGGTCGGCATCGTGACGCGCGCGCTGCTCGAGGCGGGCCACCGTGCGGTCGGCCTGTGCAACGTCGCCATCACGCTGCAGCGGACGTTCGCCGGCCTGCTCCAGGCCGATCCGCTGCAGGTGCACCTCCAGCACGTCGGGCTGAACCACCTGACCTGGGAGCGTGCGGTCGACGTCGACGGCGTCGACATGCTGCCCGTCCTGCTGAGAGACCACCTCGCCGACGTGGCGGGGGCCGTGGACCTCCCGCCGGCGCTGCTGACGTTCCTCGGTGCCGTGCCGTCCTCGTACCTGCAGTACTACTACACGCACGACGCGGTGCTGAGCCGGCAGCTCACGTCGCCGACCCGGGCCGAGGCGGTCATGGCGATCGAGGAGGCGCTCCTGAAGGAGTACGCCGACCCTCGGGTGAACACCAAGCCCGAGGCGCTCAAGGGGCGCGGCGGCGCGTTCTACTCGGAGGCAGCGATCGAGCTGTTCGGCTCGTTGCTCGGCAACGACGAGGGGCGGCACGTGGTGAACCTCCGCAACGACGGTGCTCTGCCCTTCCTGCCCGACGACCACGTGATCGAGGTGCCTGCCGTCGTCAACGCCGACGGGATCACCGCCCTGCCGATCGCCGAGGTCCCGACCGACATGGCCGGCCTCATCAGCCACGTCGCCGCGTACGAGAGGCTCGCGCTCGACGCGGCCGTCCACGGTGGGCGCGACCGGGTGACGCGGGCGCTGCTCGCCCACCCGCTGGTCGGTCAGTACGAGCCTGCCGAGAAGCTGACGGACCTGCTCGTCTCGGAGAACAAGGACTACCTCGCATGGGCACGGTGAGGCCACCCCGGCCGGCGATCCTCGCCGTCGACGGCGGCAACAGCAAGACCGATGCCGCCCTGATCGCCGGCGACGGCTCGCTGCTCGCGTTCGCGCGGGGCCCGGGCTCGTGCCACCAGGTGATCGGGATCGACGCCACGATGGACATCCTGCGCGGGCTCGTGGCCCAGCTCGCGACGGACGCCGCGCTCGACCCCGAGCAGCCGATCGCGGACCACGGCGGCTTCTACCTGGCCGGAGCGGACCTCCCGACGGAGATCGACCTGCTGACCAGACACATCGAGTCGGAAGGGTGGACGTCGACCGTCGCGGTCGACAACGACACCTTCGCCCTGCTCCGCATCGGTACCGAGTCGCGCGATGCCGTGGCTGTCGTCTGCGGCGCCGGTATCAACTGCGTGGGCGTCAGCGCCACGGGCGGGGTCGCACGGTTCCCGTCCCTCGGCCGGCTCTCGGGCGACTGGGGCGGCGGGGCGCAGCTCGGCGACGACGCCCTGTGGTACGCCGTCCGGGCGGAGGACGGTCGTGGTCGCCCGACCGCCCTCCAGGAGGCCGTCCGCCGGCACTTCGGTCTCTCCACGGTCGCAGCGGTCTCGGCGGGGATGCACCTCGGCGACATCGACACCGCGCGACTGCACGAGCTGGTCCCGGTGCTGCTGGCCGTTGCCGCGGACGGCGACGAGGTCGCGCGATCGATCGTCCTCCGCCTGGCGGAGGAGGTCGTCACGCTCGCCGTCGTCGCCCTCGGGCGCCTGAACCTGCTCGAGTCCCCGGCCGAGGTCGTGCTCGGCGGCGGTGTGCTCGCCGCCCGCAACCCGTTCCTCGTCGAGGCCATCGCCACCCGGATGCAGGAGCGTGCACCTCGCGCCATCATCCGCATCGTCGACGAGCCTCCTGTCACCGGCGCGGCCCTGCTGGGGCTCGACACGTGGCGGGCACCGGCGACGCTGCGCGACCACCTGCGCAACGAGCTGCGCTCACGCGCCGCAGCAGAACGTCGCCGGACGTCGGCATGACGACGCAGATGGCCCGGGAGATCCGGGAGCAGCCCGCGGCGGTCGCCCTCACGATCAGCAGCCTGCTGGCGTCGGCCGGGTCGATCCGACGGCTCGTCGCCGAGCGGAGGCACGTGCTCCTGATCGGTCGTGGGACGTCGGACAACGCGGCCGTGTACGGCCAGTACGTGCTGTCGACACGGGGGCGGCTCGCCACCCTCGCCTCGCCGTCGATCGCCACCGCCTACCATTCCGACCTCGACCTCGGCGATGTCGTCGCGGTCGGGCTCTCGCAGTCGGGGACGACCTCCGAGATCGTCGAGACCCTCGAGTGGGCGGCCCGCTGCGGCGCCCGCACCGTCGCGGTGACGAACGAGCCCGAGTCCGACCTGGCTGCCGTGGCGGACCTCGCGCTCGTCACGCGAGCGGGGCGCGAGGTCGCCGTGCCCGCCACGAAGACCTACACGTCGCAGCTCGCGGCGATGGCCGTGCTCGGTCTGGTCCTGGCCGAGGACACCGAGATGCTCGACCAGCTCGAGCGGGTTCCCGATCAGATGGCGCGGGCGCTGGACTCGGCCCCGCTCATGGAGCAGCTGGCCGGGCAGCTCGTCGGGGCCGACAGGTTCGTCGTCGCGGCCCGCGGCTACGCGCTGTCGGTCGCGCGGGAGCTCGCGCTGAAGCTCCAGGAGGCGTGCTACGTCACGGCGGTCGGCCTGTCCTGGGCGGACCTGCTGCACGGTCCGATCGCGATGGTCGGTGAGGGGACTCCCACGGCCCTGATCGCCTCGACCGGGGATGCCGCGGTGTTCCCGGGCACGGCGGAGGTGGCCCGGCGGTGCGCGCGGGCAGGTGCGGACGTGATCGCGTTCGGTGGCGACGCCGAGCTGGCCGCGGAGTGTCGCGTCTCGGTCGCCGGTCCCGACGCAGACGCGATGCTCGCGCCGATGTCGCTCGTCGTCCCCGGTCAGCTCCTCGTCGAGGCACTCGCGCGCGCGAAGGGGATCGACCCCGACGCACCGCGTGGGCTGCGCAAGATCACCCAGACCGCCTGAGCCCGCCGGGCTCCGACGGCACCCGACCCCGGGACGCGCACGAGCGTCTCACCGGCACCCGGAAGGGCACCATGACACCGACCTCCGCCATCACCACCAGCCGGGGCCCGTCGCCCGCCCACACGTTCTCCCAGGGCGTGCGAGCGGGTGCCCTCCTCCAGGTCTCGGGTCAGGGTCCCGTCGACCCGTCCACCGGGGCGTACGTGTTCCCCGGCGACGTCGCGGCACAGACGGAACGGACGCTGGCCAACGTCGAGGCCGTGCTGATCGCCGGGGGCGCGTCGTTCGACGACGTCGTGATGCTGCGGGTGTACCTCGCGGCCCGGACGGACTTCGAGGCGATGAACGCCGCCTACGGGCAGTTCCTGGGCGCACGGCTGAGCTCCGGCGTCTACCCGGCGCGCACGACCGTGATCGTCGGGCTGCCCCGCGAGGAGATGCTCGTCGAGATCGACGCCCTCGCGGTCGTCGGCTGACGGGGACACCGCCCGTGAGCCCTGACCCGCGTCCCACATCGATCGACGCCCACCGCATCGATCGCCTGGCCGACGAGCAGCTCGGCTGGCGGTTCAAGGCCGTGCCGCCGCGATTCTGGGGAGCCACCGTCGCGGAGATGCTCGAGGCTGCTCCGCGGTTGTCCGACCTGCCGACCCCGCTGCTGACGCTGACCGCACCGGCCGTGGCCACCAACATCGCGACCATGGCGAGCTGGGTCGACGAGCGCGGGCTGGACCTCGCCCCTCACGGGAAGACCACGATGGCCCCCGCCCTCTGGGCGAAGCAGCTGCACGCGGGTGCATACGGCCTCACGGTGGCGACGCCGGCCCAGCTCGCCGTCGCGCGCGCGTACGGCGTGACCCGGGTGATGCTCGCGAACGAGGTCGTCTCGCCGCCGGCGCTGCGGTGGATCGCCGACGAGCTCGCGGCGAACCCCTCGCACGAGATCACGGTCTGGGTCGACTCGGTACGCGGGGTGCACCTGATGGACGCGGTTCTCTCCGAGCACGCCCGGGACAACCCTGGGACCGAGCCCGGACGTCTGGGCGTGCTGGTGGAACGGGGCGCACCCGGAGGGCGTGCGGGCGCCCGGGACGAGGCTGCGGCGCTGGAGGTCGCCGACGCCGTCGCACGCAGCAGCGCGCTACGACTGGTGGGCGTCGCGGGCTACGAGGGGGCGATCGCGCACACGACCGACGCCGCGAGCCTCGAGACCGTCCGCCGGTACCTGCGCGAGGTCGCGGCACTGCACCTCCGCATCGAGGCGCACGGCCTCTACCCGCCCGACGCCGAGCCGGTCGTCACGGCAGGTGGCAGCGCGTACTTCGATCTCGTCGCGGACGAGCTCGGACCGCTGACGGGGACCGGTGCACGCGTGGTCCTGCGTTCAGGCGCCTACCTGGCGCATGACGACGGCTTCTACCGTCGCGTCTCGCCGCTCGGTCGTGACCGACGCACGACGGGCCCGCTGCTGACCGCCGCGCTCCACGCCTGGGTGAGTGTCCTCTCGCACCCCGAGCGCGGGCTGGCACTCGTCGACGGTGGCAAGCGCGACCTGCCCTACGACGAGGGGCTCCCCGAGGCGCAGGTGCGGTGCGCGCGGGTCGCCGGAGAGCACGGCGCACGCCTCGAGGACGTCTTCGTGAGCGCCCTGAACGACCAGCATGGGTTCGTGCGCCTTCCGAGCGCCCGGTCCGACCAGCTGCGGGTCGGGGACCGCCTGCGCCTCGGCCTGTCCCATCCGTGCACGGCCTTCGACAAGTGGGCGCTGGTCCCGGTGATCGACGACCCGGACGGTGACGACCCGCTCGTGGTGGACCTGGTCCGCACGTTCTTCTGAGAGCGCCATCGGTGAGAACGGTCGGGAGCCAGGCGACCCCAGACCGGTCACCCGGCCGGATCCGCGCCGCCGCCTCCGCGCCGGATCCGCGCCACCTCGTCCGCCGGGATGTCGAGGGACTCCAGGAGCTGTTGGTGCAGCTCCCCGTCGGCCTGCTCGGCGGCCACGTGCCACGCCTCCTGCCGGTCCGGTCCGATCCCGGCGCCGTCGAGCAGGTCGACGAGAGACGCCTTGTCCAGCGACCACGTCCGGTCGCCCTCGCGACCGGTCGCGAGCGCGCTCAGGATCGTCCGCTGACGACTCCGGAGGACCTCGATCTGATCACCGAGCTCGACGAGCCTGACGGCCAGAGCCGCGACGAGGTGCGGCGTCGCGGAGTCCAGCGCGCGCCCGATCTCCGCGAGGGGCAGGCCGGCCTGACGCAGACGGCAGATCGTGGCCAGCCGCTCGACGTCGACCGCGTCGTACACCCGGTACCCCGCGGCCGACCGCCTTGCCGGGCACAGCAGCCCGAGGCGGTCGTAGTACAGCAGCGTGGTGCGCGAGAGGCCGAACCTGGCGGCGAGCCGCCCGACCGTCAGCCCACCGTCGGCGTCGTCGGCGTCGGCGCGGCCACCAGCAGGTTCCCGGTGGTCAGGTAGTGGTTGGCCTGCTCCTCGCGCAACCGCCACAGTCGCCGCTGGTCGTCGGCCGTCCAGCCGTGGACCTCCGCGACCCCGTCCGGACCGAGGGCGGTCGCCGTGGTGCGCAACGCCGCCGACGTCGTCCGCGGGCCCGTGGCCGTCAACTCGAACGACAGCGTCCGGACGACCAGCCCCGGCAGCACGATCGTGTAGTCGATCCGCACCGACGGCTCGTACCGCGTGGTGATCCATGTCTCGCCCCGCTCCCGGGTGAAGATGCAGCCGAGCTCGGCCACACCACTGGTGCTGTGGATCATCGTGCAGGACCAGTCAGGGATCCAGTCGTACTCCCTGACCGGGCACAGCAGAGGGAACACCTCCTGCGGCGTACCGGCGAAGGTGAGCGGGAGGTCGACGACGAGGCGGGCCAGTGGCGTGGTGTTCATGCCGCCACCGTTGACCGTTCACCAGTAGACAGGTCAAACCCGTCCGCGCCGTGCCCGCGAAGCCGACGTCCGGGTCGAGGCCCGTCAGGTTCCTCCGGTCATCGGGTCACCGGTACCTACTCCGGCGTGACGCCGTCGTCGATAACGTTTACCATCGCCACCATGCAGATGCGGCGTCGCACCTGGCCGCTCCCGGTCGTCCTGTCCTATGCGGCGTTCGTCCTCGTCGGAGTCACCTCGGGAGTCGGTGGTGTGCTGCTGCCGGCGCAGATCCACGACTACGGCATCAGCATGTCGATGATCGGCCTCACCTTCGTCACCTTCTCGGCAGGGTTCTTCCTGGCGGGAGCGAGCACGGGTGCGCTCGTCGGCCGCCTCGGTACCCGGTCGGCGTTGCTCGCCGGTGGCGCGACCTTCCTCGTCGCAGCGCTGATCACGACGACGCGCCCGACCTTCGCCGTGCTCGTGGCCATCCAGGTCCTCTCCGGCTACGGCATGGGTGTGCTCGAGTCGGTGCTCAACGTGTACCTGGCGGGGCTGCCGTCGGCGACCGTGCTCCTCAACCGTCTCCACGCCTTCTTCGGCGTCGGGGCACTCCTCGGTCCCGTGCTGGCCGCGTGGATCCTGCGGTACCGACCGTGGACGGCCGTCTTCCTCGTGCTGGCACTGCTCACCGCCGCACTGCTGGTCGGCTTCGCGCTGGTGCTCCCGCGGCACCATGAGCGCGAACCTCGCCCGCTGGGGCGTCGATCCCCACGCGACGGGCTGCTCGCGCAGGTCCTGCAACGGCCGTCCGTGATGCTCGCCGCGGCCTTCCTCGCGGTGTACGTGGGGCTGGAGATCAGCGTCGGCAACTGGGCGTACACCTACCTCGTCAAGGACCAGGGCCTGCTCGCCCTCACCGCCGGGTACGCCCTGAGCGGCTACTGGCTGGGGCTGACCGTCGGGAGGTTCGTCATCAGCCCGTTGGCACGCCGCCTGGGGCTGACGTCCCAGCGCATGATGCTGGGCTGCATGGCGGGGGTGATCGGGGCGACGGTGCTCACCTGGGCCCTGCACGGCCTGGCGGCCGGCGCCGGGTTCGCGCTCCTCGGGTTCTTCCTCGGCCCGCTCTTCCCGACGGCGATGGCCCTGGTCCCCGACCTCGCGCCGACGGCCCAGGTCCCGACGGCGATCGGGGTGCTCAACGCCGTCTCGGTCGTGGGAGGCGCGGGCCTTCCCTGGCTGGCTGCGGCGATCGCCCAGGGCATGGGCGTGTGGACGCTGCTGCCCTACGTCGCAGTCCTCGGGGTGCTGCAGCTCGTCCTGTGGCAAGCGGCCGAAGCACGCGCGGTCACGCGCGCCCTGGTCTGACCGGCGCCCAGGTCACCAGGCTCCCGTCCCGTTGCTGCGGCTCGATCGGGATCCGCGAAGCCGCTACCGTGCGCCCGCGCGCAGCACCTGTCCGAGCCGCTCGCGGCGGGTCAGCGAGGACTCCGCCGCGACCACGGCCACCACGACGAGGACCAGGGCGACCACGGGAAGCAGCACCCACGACGCGATGGCGAGCGTCGGGTCCCCCGGCTGACCGGTGGCGAACCGCAGCCCGAGGGGTCCGGCGACGAGCTCTGCGAGCAGCACCCCGAGACCGATCCCGGTAGCGCCCGCCGCGAGCACCGGCGGCAGCAGCTCGCCGATCGCGATCCGGGTGACCTGTCCGCGCCCGAGCCCGGTGGTGCGCAACGTCGCCAGCATCGCCCCACGCTCGGGGGCGCTCGCCGAGGCTCCGAGCACCACCATGAGGACCGCGAGCAGCACGAGGACGGCCGTCGTGGCAGCCAGCAGGTGACCGAGCCCTGCGGTGAGCGGCGCCGAGCGCTGCCGCGCGAGCCAGTCGGACCGCTCCACGAGGTCCGCGTGCGCGAGCTGCGGGACCGCAGCGACCGCGGATCGGGCACCTGGCCCGACGACCCAGACCGTGTTGGGCTCGACCCGGACGCCCACAGCGCTGGAGAGGGATCCGGCATCGACCACGACGAGGTCGGCGGCGTCCGACCCGACGACAGGTGCGGCGCCCGCCGGATGCACCGTGACCCACGTCCCCCGCCACAAGATGGACAGGTCGGTGTCGCCTCCGGTGCGCAGGTCGGCCCCCAGGAGCACCCCGAGGTCGCTTCCGGACGTCGCCACGAGCTGTCCGTGCTGGCCGAGGGGCACCGGCACGGCCGCGAGCAGCCGGGCGAGGTCGGCGGCGTCGATGGCCACGACCCGAACCTGGTGGCCACCGCTCGAGGATCGGATCTGGACGTCCTCCACGGCACCAGACACGGCCGTCGTGACCCCTGGCCGAGCCGCCACCTGGGCGGCGAGGTCCGCGGCCGAGACATCGGTGCCCACGGTCGCGACGACGTCGGCACCCACAGCGCTCCACGAGCCGGCCATCTGACCACGGTCGACCGTCGTCCCGATCACCGAGCCGAACGTGACGAGTCCGGTCGCCAGGGTCAGGGCGACGATCGGCAGGACCCGACCGGCCGTCGCCTGTGCGCGCGCCGCGGCGAGAACCGGGACGGCGCCGGGCACGCGTACGGCCAGTGCGCCGATACCCCGCAGTACCAGGGGCAGCACGCGGGCCAGCACGACCGCCCCGGCCAGCACGCCGAGGGAGGGAGCGGCGGCGAGCAGCAGGTCACCGCCCTGGTCCGATGCCGACGGGACGACGCCGCGGACCCGGAGCGCGGCGAGCGCACCGACGGCCGCGAGCACGACCGCCCCCTCGAGGGCGATCCGACGCAGGTGCCGGTCCCGCACCGCGAGCCGCCGATCGCTGCGCCCAGCAGGGACACGCGTCCCACCGGATCCTCGGGCGGCGGCTCGAACCCCGTAGGCCGGGGGCGCGGCGACGGCCGGGAGCAGGGCGAGGAGCACCCACCACCACGCGACGGGCCCGGGGACGAGCACTGCGGCCACCGTCAGCCCGATGCCGCAGCCGAGAAGAGCGACGGCCAGCGCCTCCGCTCCGAGCTCGACGGCGAGGCCGGTGAGCGCTCCCCCTCGCGCACGGTACTGGGCGAGCTGGACGGCCCTCCGTCGGGACAGGAGCTGCCCCATCAGGAGCAGCGTCGCACCAGCGGCCGCGACCACACCGGCAAGGAGGACGGAGGCCTGTGCCTGCCCCGCGCGGATGTGGGACCGCGCGGCGACGAGGATCGTGTCCAGCGACGTCGTCACCGACGGCAGCTCTCGCGGCGTACCGAGCGTCTGCGGTCGCACCTCGGCGTCGGCGAGCGCGGTGAGGACGCGCCCGATGTCGTTGGCATGCAACGCCTGGGGCTCGACGTCGAACGCGTAGGTCCGCGTGGTGTGTCCCATCGGGAAGTCGGCGACGACCGCCGGAAGAGAGGTGGCGCCGACGAGCGCCGTGACAGCGGTGTCCGTCGTGACGTGAGCACCCACCGAGACCGGCTCGAGGACCCCGGGGGCGTGCGACCAGATCGGGTCCCGCGCATCGACGGGGACGAAGACCCCGCTGACCGTCACGTCCAGGGGCATCGACACCTGGTCGACGACGGGCAACCGGTCGCCCGCATGCACGTCGAGGAGCGATGCGGTGTCGCGCGACAGGGCGACCTGCAGCGACCACGTCTCCCTCCCGTCCATCGCACCCGTGCTGAGGACCGGGGCTGCCGTGGGCGGTCCCCCCTCGAGCCAGCGGACCTGGGGCTCTCCGCCTTGCGCGACGTACGTGAACGTCAGGGCGACCGCTCCGAGTTCGCTCCGCTCGAGCGTCATCGTCTGCGGCGCACTGGTCACCGTGGCGACCGGAGGTGCGAGCACAGCCGTCAACCCCGCCGGCAGGGCGGCAGCGAGCGCCGCCCCGCGCTCGGCGACCTGAGCCGCAAGGTCCGACTCGAGGATGCGCGGACCGCGGTTGTCGTCGACGAACGGCACGGTCACGACGACCCCGCTGGAGAGATCGGTGGTCGCGAGGGCGTCGCGCAGCGCGGCGTCGGCGGTCCGGTCGACGAGGCGCGGGGTGAGGCTCGCCAGGAGGATCGTCAGCGCGATCACACCGACGGCGACGGTCAGCGGCCAGATGTCGGCACGGGCGCGTCCGCCCATGCCCGGCAGGAAGACGCGCGACCGGCGCTGTCGCGAGGGACGAGGGTCTGCTCGCACGGCCATCATGACGTCCCGTCGAGCCGCAGGTGGGCTGCGCCCGCGCGGCGCACGAGCAGCTGGACGACGGGGAGGACGGCGAGGGTGAGCAGGACGAGCAGGCCCGCGACCACGACGGCCTCCTCCCCCAGGGAATGACCGGCATCGGCGTCGGCACAGGTACCTGTCCGGTCTCCGACAACGCAAGGTACGGACCCACGACGGCCGCGACCGCTCCCCCTGCGACCGCCCCGGCACCCACCACCAGGAGGTTCACCGCGGCGTACTGAACGGCGTGCACAGTCACGACTGCACGCCGCGAGATGCCGATGCCGAGGAGCCGTGCGATCTCCACCGACCTCGCCTCGAGCGACGCCACGGTGTGCAGCACCATGCCGGCCACAGCCAGCACGACGGCTGCGACGACGAGCAGACCGAGGGCTGCCCGGATCCCGACCCGGAGCGGACCGGAGCCGAGACTCGCGGCGGTCACCGAGGCACTGACGGGTTCCCCGAGCCCGAGGGCCCGCACGCGGTCGGCCGTCCCGGGGGTGTCATCCGACGGTCCCAGCCACCAGGCGTCCGTCAGGGACCCGCGCTCGAGCTGGGTGAGGACCGCCCGCGACAGGAGGTCCTCGTCGGCCAGGATGGCGGGACGCCCGACGGCAGACGGCACGTACGGCGCGGTCGCGACCACTCGGGCGCGCACCGTGGCCGACCCGACCGTCAGCCCGAGCTCGGTGCCGGGCCAGCTGTTCGTCTCGCGCGCCAGGTCCTCGGAGACGACGACCGGTACCTCGTCCGGCGCGGCGAAGGGGGTGAGCATCATCGTCGCGGGCGTGACCGACAGCAGGTAGGTCGCAACGGTCGCCTCGGTCGTGACGGTCGTGACCCCGTTCCCGCCCTCGGCCTGCACCGTCGCGGCGCTCACCGACGGAAAGGACGCAGCCGGGAGGGAGAGGGTCCACTCCGCGGCGCTCGACGAGCCCTGCCGACCGCCATCCGGGATCTCGGCAGTCACGGCGAGCGCGCTCGACAGGTCCAGGCTCGACGGATGCACCCCCGGCTCCATGCTGACGTCCAGGTCCACGCCGACCACGGTGAGCTCACCCTCGATCGGCCGGGGAGACGCCGGGAACGGCAGGGTGACCAGGTGCCGCTGCCCGTCGAGGGCCACGCTGGTACCGACCACCGGAGCCCTGTCGCCCCAGGCGTCCTGGACGACCACGGTCGGCACGACGCGCATCGGTCGTCCTCCGGCCGATCCTGTCCCCGTGATCGCGAGCTGCACACCGTGGGCGTCCGAGGCGATCGGGACGGCCGCGACCGGGGTCGACGGAGCCAGACCCGCGGTCAGCGAGGCCCAGGTCTCACCCGCGGGGAGGCGTCCCCGGAGCAGGGTCGACGCCCGGGTGGTGTCGACACCGACGAGCCAGGTGCCCCCCGAGCCGCCCGCGGTCGAGCTGCCGGACCATGCCCCGACCCCGATCGTCCGGTGGGTCACCGGGGTCGGTTTCCCCACCGTCACCCCGGCGAGCGTGTGCCCTTGCGCGAGGGACGGCAACGGCGCCAGGTTCACCGACAGGGCGGTGCCGACCCGCGCGTCGGCCTGGTCGATCTGCGAGGCCGACCAGGTGCGATCGAAGGACACCCCGAACGTCGCGGCCGCCGTCCCGAGCACCACCAGGAGTCCGACCACCATCGACTGCGGTCGACGCGCGACCTCCCACGCGGCGAGCGGTCCGACGAGGTGTCGCGACCGTCGGGCGTACCGCTCGGCCGCGCGGGCGACCCACGGGACTGTGCGCAGCGCGGCCACGGAGAGCGCGACGAGGCAGAGCACCGGTGCTGCGACGAGCACGGGGTCGACGCCTGCACCCTGGTCGGACGCGTGGTCGCGGAGCTGCAGGTAGCTGACTGCCGCAAGGCCGACCAGCAGGAGGTCGCCGCCTGAGCGTGCCGCGACCCCGCGCAGGCGCGACCGCGACCGTCCCTTGTGCTCGGTGCTGCGGATCGCCGGCACGACGAGGATCGACGCCAGGAAGAGCGACCCGGCGAGCACGCTCACCACGAGACCGCCAGTCACGCCGGCGTGGCCGGTGATTCCCGCGTGCTCGAGCAGCGGCAACCGCGTCACGCCCTGGTAGAGCGCGACCGAGAGCGGCACCGCGAGCGCGGCCGCGACGAGAGCGAGCACGAGGCTCTCCCCCGTCGCGGCCGCGACCCGCTGGGCCCGGCCGGCGCCACGGGCGACGAGCAGACCCGTCTCGGCGTGCCGGCGCCCCGAGACGATCAGGCCGGCGAGCCCCAGCGCGGCGCCGGCGAGCAGCGTGCCCATGAGGGCGAGCACGAGGACCACCGAGCGGGTCGCCCGCTGCTGCGCCCAGGCCGAGTCGAGGGTCCCTGACAGCCCGGAGGTGATGCTCGAGGTGCGGACCCGGTCGCCGAGCGCGGTCGCGAGCGTCCGGCCCGCACCGGTGAGCGAGGCACGGACGGTCCTGAGCGCGGCGGCCGTCGCATCGGTGAGGTCGGGCCGGGCGACGAGGCTGACCTGAGAGAGTCCGTCGGGCCCGGCCAGGATCGCTGCCGGGTCGACGACGAACGGCCCGTAGGTCGGCAGCGTCACCCACCCCTCCGACCCGGGCTTCTCCCACGCGGGTGCGTACCCCGCGCCGACGAGCAGGTCGCGGTTCCAGGTGGTGGCATCGGCGACGGTCGGGGTGAAGGTGCCGACCACGACGACGCTCATGCCCGACGCGGATCCACCCACCTGCCGGCCCGACATGCCCTGCAGCTCGACCCGGCTGCCCATCTTGAGCCCGAGCTGCTGAGCTGCGAACTCCGGCACCGCGGTCTCCCAGGACCCGTCGCCGAGCTGTCCGCGCGGCCACCGCCCTGCCGTGAGGCGCGCGTGGTCAGGGAGGTCGGTGGCACTCTCCAGATACCCCTGCCGGTCCGGCTGGTCCGCGCTGCCGGGGACGGACACCATCGCCGAGGTGAGCCAGGTCGAGGTCGCCGAGCCGAGCGGCGCGAGCGTGGTGTCGACCACGTGCGTCGCGTCGGCGACGACCGCGGCCGGGTCTCCGCCGACCACTCCGAGCGACGCACTGACATCCACGGCACCGGGCGCGGCATCCCGCAGCGCCGCGGTGAGGGCATCGTCCTGAGCGATGGTGAGCAGCAGGGCGCAGGTACCCAGGAGCGTCGTGCCGGCGACGAGGACGACCAGCACGGCGACAAGCACCCCGAGCTGCGTGCGGGTGCGGCGGACGACGAACCACCAGGCGCCGCTCACCCCGGGTCACCGCTGGTCGTCATCACACATCCGTGAGCTGGCCGTCGACGATCCGGATCGCACGATCGGCGAGCCCGATCATGACCGGGTCGTGGGTCGAGACGATCGCGGTCATTCCCTCGGCCTCCACGACGGCCCGGATCAGCGCCATGACCGCCAGGCCGGTCTCCGAGTCGAGCTGCCCGGTCGGCTCGTCCGCGATCAGGAGCCGCGGAGATCCGGCGAGCGCCCGGGCGATCGCCACCCGCTGCTGCTGACCACCGGACAGCTCGTCAGGTCGATGGTCCGCATGCTCGCCCAGACCCACGAGGTCCAGGAGAAGCTGGACGCGGCGGTTGCGGTCGACCACCGGCAGCGATCGCAGTCGCAGCGGGATACCGACGTTCTCGGCCGCCGACAGGATCGGGACCAGGCCGAAGGTCTGGAAGATGAACGCGACCATGTCGCGGCGCAGGTGCACGAGTCCTGCGTCGTCGAGTGACGTCACCTCGATGCCGCCGACCCGGACGGTGCCGGCGTCGGCGCGGTCCAGACCGCCGACGACGTTCAGCAGCGTCGTCTTCCCGGAGCCCGAGCGGCCGACGAGCGCGACCATCTCGCCGGGGGCGACGTCGAACGAGACGCCGCGCAGCGCGTGCACGGCCGCGCGGCCCGTGCCGTAGGTGCGGTCGACGTCGCGGACCGAGACCATCGGCGGTGCCGGTTCCGCCGACGCGCTCACGACGTCACCGACCGGTCGGGCCGGACGCTGACGTGGTCGGCCTCCAGCGCGAGCTTGACGCGCCGCGTGAGCGCGAGCGCCTCGCGGTACTCCCGGGGGACCTGGACGCGCCCGGCCCGGTCCATCACCGCGTACTCCTCCGCGATGACGTCCGTGCCATCGGCGCCACCGCCGGTTCCGTCGGCCCCCTCGGCCGGCCGACGCAGCACCTCGGTGCTGGTCCGTCCGTCACGGATGGCGACGGTGCGCTCGACCTGGCCGCTCACCATGTGGTCGTGCGTGACGACGACGACCGTCACCCCCAGGTCACGGTTGGCGGCCCGGAGCGCGTCGAAGACCTCCTGGGACGTCGCCGTGTCGAGCTCACCCGTCGGCTCGTCCGCGAGGATCACCCGCGGGTTGGTGGCGAGCGCGACGGCGATGGCGACCCGCTGCTGCTCGCCGCCCGACATCTCGCGCGGTCGGCGCTCGGCGCAGTGCCCGACGCCCATCAGCTCGAGGACGTCCGCGCGACGTGCCCGGCGTTCCCGGCGGCCGGCCCCGGCGAGGCTGAGCGGAAGCTCGACGTTGTGCGCGGCCGACAGGTACGGCACGAGGTTCCTGGCGGCCTGCTGCCAGACGAACCCGACCATGCTGCGGCGGTACTGGACGCGCTCGCGCCCGGACATCGCCATGAGGTCCCACGGGCCCACCCGGACCCGGCCCGCCGTCGGTGCGTCGACCCCCGACAGGACGGCCAGCAGCGTGGACTTCCCCGAGCCGGACGCGCCGACGACCGCGATCATCTCGCCGGCGTCGACCAGCAGGTCGAGCCCCTGCAGGGCCTGCACCTCGATCGTCCCGGTCTGGTAGATCCGTACGAGGTTGTCGCACACGATCAGCGCATCGCGCCCGAACTCGACGGCGTGCCCGGACCTCGCACCGAGGTGCTCGAGAGTGGTGTCGGACATGCACACGCCTTCGTGGAGGACCGTACGAACCTGCTGGTCAGTGAGCCGCCGACGCTCGTCGATACCGATGTCGTAGCGGCCTCCTCGAGCATACGCAGACGCGTCTGCGAGATGTGCGCGTTCGGCGGTTCACGCGACACCGGCGCGGACGTGCGCCCTCGAACCGGCCGCCGCGCTCTCAGTCGCCGGTGCCGCCAGGGTCCGGCTGGAGCCGCCCCAGGAGCTCGAGGAACACCTGGCGTTGGTCGGCCGGCAACGGCCGAAGCAGCTCGTCCTGGGCGGAGGAGATCGCCGTGTCGAGCTCGGTGAGGAACGAGATCCCTGCGTCCGTGATCTCGACCCGCTTGCGCCTGCCGTCGTCGGGATCGCGCCGCCGACGCACCAGGCCACGGCGCTCGAGCTCGTCGACGGCGACCGCGACATCACTCCGGTCGAGCGCTGTGCGTCGTCCGAGCTGCGACTGGTCGGCGGACCCCTGCTCGTGGAGAGCGACGAGCAGCCGGTAGTGATGCCCGCGCGCGTCCGAACCTGACAGGGCGTGGACGACCAGGCGATGGGAACGGACTGCGGCCTGACTGACCATCCAGGTCGGAAGCCCGCGGAGGCGTGCGGGGAGCTCGTCAGGCATGCAGCGAGCGTACGGCGTCGCCTGGCGGTGTCTCCGGCGATCGGATATCGTTGGCGCCACCAATCAATCTTCGAGGAGGACCGATGTCGACCCCGTCACCCCAGCGTCCGCTGCCCGCCGCCCTCGGCTCGACCGAGAACGCCCTGCGATCCTTGCTCTCCGAGCTCCTCCGCACGACGGAGCTGGCGGGCTACGAGGAGTGGGTGGCGCTGACCCTCGTCGATCGACATGGCGCGGACGAGACCGCGATCCTCGACGCCGTCACCGGCGGCCTCGCGGTCGACGCCGCCGCCGGTCGCCACCTACTGCACTCCCTCGAGGACAAGGGGATCCTCCACCGCACCGACGACTCGTGGCACCTCTCGCCCCGAGGTGCTGCCCTCGTCACGGAGACGCGCCGGCGTGTGACGTCGACGACCGCGCCTCTCGTCGAGGGGATCACCGCCGAGGACCTGGCCACCACCGTGACGGTCCTCGAGCAGGTCGGGTCGCGCGCACGGGAGGCGCGTACCCGCCTCTCGAGAGCCACGTCCGCGGGCCGCGCCTGACGACGCCGACCTCGATGTGCGCCGGCGCGCCTGGCCAGGCGGCACCCGCACCGCCACCCGGGTAGACCGGCGCCGGTCAGGCCTCGGGCCGCACCAGGCCGATGAAGCGGCGGTAGGCCTCGTCGACCGCCCCACGATCGCCGGTCGCGAGCAGGTCCAGCAGCAGCCCCCGCACGACGGCCAGGCCGAGACGAGCATCGGCGCGCGCGTCGCGTTCGTCGGCGCCCTCCGCCATGAGTCCGTCGGCCACGGGGCCGACCCAGTCCTCGACGATGCCGTCCAGGAACCCGTCGGTCCCGGGCCGGCCGAGCAGCGCGTACGAGTACAGCTCGAAGAACAGTCGCTCCTGCGGCCACATCTTCGGGTCGCTGAGCCGCTCCCAGGTGCGCCACGCCCCTTCACGCCCTTGACCGTCGGCCATCACGGCGTCTCGCTCGGCTCGCTCGACGGCGTCAGCGACCGCGACCAGCAGGCCCTCGCGCGAGCCGAAGTGGTAGATCAGCATCCGATGGCTCGTGCCTATCGCAGCGGCGAGCTCGCGCAGGCTCAGGTCGCCGATCCCGGCGTCGAGCGCGTGACCGACGGCCGCGTCCAGCAGCTTGCGTCGTGCTTGCGATGGAGCCATGCCCGACCGTACCATCCGGTACATGTTCCAGTTGGTACAGACGGGTGGTGCGTGATGGGTGTGTTGCATGTCGAGGCGTCGGGAACGACGCAGGCCTCTCCCGAGGACGTGTGGGCGCTCATCGCAGACGCCACGACCTACCACGTCTGGGGCCCGTGGGACGAGAGCGGGTATCGCGACGACAACCGCCGCGGGGCCGGTGCCGTGCGCTGGATGCGTTACGGGCGCACGATCACCCGCGAACAGATCACCGAGCTCCACGCACCGCACGACCTGAGCTACACCGTCGTCGGCGGCCTCCCGGTTCGCGAGTACGTCGCACGGGTGACCCTCACCCCCACCGACGGCGGCACCCACATCCACTGGGCGGCCGACTGGCGGGCGACACTGCTCGGGCGAGTCGTCCACCGCAAGCTGCGCACGCTGTACCCCGAGGTCCTCCACGACCTGATCGCCGCAGCCGAGCACGCACCGCACTGACCGCCAGCACCGGAGTGCGTCACCGGGAGATGCGTCACCGGGCGACGTCGGGCACCGACTCGTCACGGGACGCTGCCGCCGCGTTCGACATCTCGCCGTCGTGCGGGCGGCGGTTGACAGCGAGGTCCACAGCAGCAATGACGAGGGCAACCGCCGCCATCGCTGCAGCGCCGAAGAGGCTCGTGCTGGCGGCCGTCGAGTAACCGCCGCGGGCGACGCTCAGCCGACCGAAGAGGAGGGTGGCGACGACGGCGGTGCCGATGGACATCCCGATCCGCTGAGCGGTCTGGAGCATCGCCGCGGCGGTTCCGCCGAAGGCTGGGGCGACGTGCTGGAGCGCGAGGGTCTGGTTGGGGCCGATCACCAGACCGCTGCCGAGGCCGGCGACGAGCAGGGGGACGAGGAGGTCGAGCCAGATGGTGCCGTGCGGATCGGTACGGATGATCAGCGCGGTGGCGACCAGCCCGAGCGCGGCGGCGGCGAGGCCGAGGAGGACCATCAGGCGCCCCATGCGATACACGGCGCCTCCACTCGCCAAGGCGCTGATCGCCGATCCGACCGCGACGGGCAGCCCCGCCGCACCTGCCCCCAGGGCCGAGTACCCCAGACCCTGCTGAAGGTAGAGCGACAGGATGAAGAGCAGGCCGGGGTAACCGGCGAAGAAGGCCAGCCCGACGGCGCCGCTCAGGGCGAACGCGCGGGAGCGGAGCAGGTGCAGATGGATCAGCGACTCCTTCCCGGCGCGCTGCCGACGCCGCTCCCACCCGACGAAGCCACCGAGCAGCACCATCGCGAGGCCGAGCGGCCACCGGTTCGCCGTCTCGGTCGACTGCTCCTGCTCGATCAGGGGAAGCATGATCGAGGCGATGCCGCCCCCCCGAGCAGCACCACGCCCACCACGTCGACTCCGTCGCCGTGTCGACGTGCGGGGGTTGCGGGGAGGAGCCGAACACCCAGTCCGAGGGCGAGCAGACCGATGGGCACGTTGACGAGGAAGACCCAACGCCAGCCGCCCGCCGCGATGAGCAGACCCCCGACCAGAGGGCCGACGGCAGTAGCGATCGCGACCGTCGCCCCGTAGAGCCCGAACGCTCTGCCGCGTTCGGGCCCACCGAACAGGTACTGGATCAGCCCGATGATCTGCGGGTTGAGCAGCCCGCCCGCCACCCCCTGAAGCAAGCGGGCGACGACGAGCCAGGAAGGATCCGGTGACACGGCGCACAGCGCGCTGACGGCGGTGAACATCGCCACGCCGGCCAGGAACATGCGCTTGCGCCCGGCGGCGTCGCCGAGCTTTCCGCCGGGGATCAGGACCAGGCCGAAGGTCAGCGTGTAGCCGGCCCGCACCCAGGACACGTCCGCCGGCCCGGCGTGCAGCCCGCTCTGCATCGAGGGGAGAGCGACGTTCACGATGCTCACATCGAGCAGCGTCATGAACCCGGCGACCAGGCATGCCGCCAGCGCCCGCCAACGGTTGGGGGCACGTCCTGCCGCCCCTTCTCGGGATGCGGAGGTACGTCCTCTCAGATCCGACATGGTTTACAGCGTAATAGAGAGTTTACGCTGTACACAACTGATAACGTCGTACTCGTGAACCGGCAGAAGACGGACGCCCCGCCAGCAGCTGCGCCGCCTCTCTGGGAGCGGGTCGCGCAGGCGCACGCGACCCAGCGACCCACGCTCACCCATGGCACGATCGCCGACGCTGCGCTGCGCATCGCCGACGCCGACGGCATCGCGTCAGTCTCGATGCGCCGTCTGGCCGACGAGCTCGGCGTCTCCGCGATGGCCTGCTACCGGTACGTCTCGGGCAAGGACGAGGTGCTGGAACTGATGCTCGACACCGTCCGCAAGGGCGTGCTCCTCGAGAATCCCCGCGGCGACTGGCGGTCCGTCCTCCGGGCGTCCGCCATGCGGTTCCACAGCGTGATCCTGCGCCACCCCTGGATAACCGATCTCCCCGGCCGAATACTGTTCGCCACCACCCCAGCGCTCCTTGCCGTCGCCGAGCAGAACCTCACCGCCCTCGACGGCCTCGGGCTCACCACTGACCAGATGGCTGCCATCGCCGCCGCCGTGACCGCCTACACCCGCGCCAGCGCCCACGACGAGGTCACCCGAAGCCGTCTACGCAGCCCTGAGGGGTGGGCGTCCGAGGACGACGCGAAGGACGCGAACGCAGCGCGCCTGGACTGGCTCCTCGCGACCGGCGACTACCCCACCTACGGGCGCTACGTCCACTCCAGCGCACCGCCCGAGGACGACACGGCCCGCTTCGAGTTCGGTCTCGACTGCCTCCTCGACGGCATCGCAACCAGGATCGGCAAGGCCACCGCCGGCAGCTGACTCGCCGACGCCTTCCCCAGAACCCCGGTGGTCAGCACTGCACGGCTACGGCTACCCGAGACTGGGGCCGCAGCCGTCGGTTGCCACGAGGGGGACGAGCTCGCCGCGAACGAGGGCGCAGCAGGTGTCTGGTCGGCTATGCCGCGGTTCGGCGCGTGTCTCGTCCGGCGCTGAGCGCCGTGAGCGCCAGAACACCCAGCGCGAGGACCTGCGCGAGCCAGGTCAGATCGACTCCGCGTGCCGCGGCAGCGAGGAGGGCCTGGCCGGAGGCCAGGCTCAGCCCTGCCCCGATGAGGAGAAGCGCGATCGACAGTCGTCGGATGCTGGGCAACGTGACGATCCGGGCGGTGCGGGCGATCAGGACGCAGATCCGACACGCGACGAAACCGAGAGTCAGCCAGTAGTAGGCGACCAGGGCGACGTTGGCACCCCCGGTGAGGTGACCGGCAAAGCCACTCCACGCGAGCGCGAACAGGACCAGGACGGCCGCAGCAGGTGCGATCAGGGTGCGTGTAGCCGTGGCGACCAGGAGGCGGAGCCGGTCGCGCTGCAGCGGTGGCAGTGGCACGGCCAGGGCAAGACCGACCAGCAGGGGCACGAGCCACAGGCTGGTGGCGGGGTGGCGAGGACTGGCCGTCAGGACTGACGACGGCGCGACGGTACGCAACACCAGCACCGTGGCCGCCGTGATGGCAAACAGCATCACGGTCAAGACGCGGCGGGTCTCGCCGCCGCGACCCTCGGGCCAGTCGCTGGGGTGTAGCCAGAGCCGGGCCGCTCCGACAAGGGTGTCCGGCCACGATCGGACCCCCGACGCGTCTATCTCCCGACGAAGGTCCGCGCCCCATCGGTCACGCACAGCCGGCGGGAACAGCTCGATCAGGAACGTGGTCGCGCTCATGCCGGCGCCACCCCCAGAGCTCGCAGTCCCGCGGCCGACACCCGTGCCATCTGGCGCAGCTCCGCGCTGAGCTGATCGCGGCCGGCGTCGGTGATGACCACGGTCCGGTGGCGGTCGGTGACCTCCTGATCGACGGCGCGGATCAGCTCGCGCGCCTCGAGCCGCGCCAGCGCCCCGTAGAGGCTGCCCGGTCCGAGTCGACTTCCGGTGAGCTCCTCGATCGCGGTGTTGATGGCGTACCCGTGCAGGGGTCCTCCGGCCAGAACCGTGAGCACCAGCATCTGGGCGTCGTTGCTGTGCATCATGCCCCCTTCCCATGGACCTGTGTCGACGGCCCTGCTCACCATAATACGTTCGGCGATGCTACTTGACGCGTACTACGGGATGCGTACTATTCAGACCATGACACCTTCGAGACACGATCACGAACCTGACGAAGCGGGCCGTCGACGGGGGGCTGAGCGGTCGTTCGCGTCGACCGCGGGGCGAGCGCCGCAACGACCGGGTGCGCCGGCCCGGCTGACGGAAGAGCTCGACGCCCACGCCGCGCGACGCGGTCTGCACCGGGCATCGGTCGCCGTTGCTGCCGGCGCCGCTGCGGCCCTCGTCGCGGCCGCACTCTCGGTGCAGCAGACCGCCGGTCTCCGGGCGTGGCCCAGCGACTCGGTCTTCTCCCTGGTGATGCAGCTGTGGGTCCAGGTACCGGTTGTCTGCGCCGCCATCGCGTCATTCCTCGTCGTCGTCGCGCCTCGCCTTCGGGCGGAGCCGCTGAGCGGGCGTCCGGCCGAGCTCGCGGGGCGCAACCTCGCGCTGGCGGGCTGCCTGCTTCTGCCGGTGGCCGTCGTGGCGGCGGGCAACCTCGGCACCGGGATGCCCGTGGTCGAGCGGCTGTTGTTGGCGACGGTCGCCGGTCTCGTCCCGATCGCGGCCGTGGCTGGCCTACGTGCCCCGGCACACGCCGCCCGACTGACCGACCGCGTCGACGACGATGACGTGCTCGACGTCATCGCCGCAGTCGCCGGCTCGCTGGCCGGACGCTGGGCATCCTTCGGTCGGGCGCACGATGCCGTCGGGCGGACCTGGCGAGCGGCCCACGCCCGTGCCCCGCGCCTGACCCGATGGCTGGACCTGCGCCACCACCCGTGGCGGGCCGCCGCAAGCGCGTCCGTGGCCGCCGGCCTCGCGCTGAAGATCCCCGACCTGCTGATCGGCGACCCCGACATCCTCGCGTCCGCCATCGAGGCCGCCGCGGTGTACACCTCCTTCGCAGCGCTCGGCGGATGGCTCGGCTTGCGCGCGACGCACGCGTACCACGCACACACGCGTGTGAAGCTCGCCGCCACCGCCTGATCACACCCCGTCGTCGGCCGTCGACGTCGGCCGACGCTCGCACCCCTATGCCCGGAAGAGGAGTACGCCATGGTTGATGCGACTGTCGTCGCGGCCCACGGGCTCACCAAGAGCTACGGTCGCCGGCGCGCCATCGATGGAGTCACCTTCGAGGTGGAACGCGGGCAGATCTGCGGCCTGCTCGGTCCCAACGGGGCAGGGAAGACCACCACGATGCGGGTCCTGGTCGGCCTCTCGCGGCCAGAGCGTGGAACGGCCCGTCTGCTGGGAGAACAGAGCCGACTCGCCGCGGGCGTCCTCGCTCGGGTCGGAGTGGCGATCGACGGACCCGGGTTCGTCCCGCACCTGACCGGACGGCGCAACCTGGAGCTGTTCTGGACCGCGGGAGGACGCACGTGGCCTCCGCCGGCACTGAGGGAGAGCCTCGACCTGGCCGGCCTCGACCGAGCGCTGGACGCCAAGGTCAGGAGCTACTCGATGGGCATGCGCCAGCGGCTGATGCTGGCTCAGGCACTCATGGGAGCTCCCGAGCTCCTCATCCTGGACGAGCCCGCCAACGGACTCGATCCCGGCGAGGTGCGTGCGCTGCGCGAGCACCTCCGCCGACTCGCCGAGCGCGGCGCCGCCGTCCTGATCTCCAGCCATCTCCTGGCCGAGATCGAGCTGCTCGCCACGCACGCGGTCGTCATGACCAAGGGAACCGTGCTCGCCCGAGGACGGCTGCAGGACCTGCTGGGCGACGGCTCCTACGAGTTCGCGGTCGATGACCTCGCTGGCGCGGAGACGGCCCTTCGCACGGTGCCGGGCGTGGAGTCCGTTTCGCGACGAGGCGATCGCCTCTCCGTCACCGCCCCGGGACACACCCCCCAGGAG
Source organism: Cellulomonas sp. P24 (assembly GCF_024704385.1). Classification (NCBI taxonomy): domain Bacteria; kingdom Bacillati; phylum Actinomycetota; class Actinomycetes; order Micrococcales; family Cellulomonadaceae; genus Cellulomonas; species Cellulomonas sp. P24. The sequence goes on along the minus strand of NZ_JAJDFX010000002.1, from coordinate 3,046,987 downwards.
CTCAACCAGGTGCTCGTCGCTGCAGGGGTGGGCGTCGAGGCCGTGCGCTCGAGACGAAGCCTCGAAGAGACGTTCCTCGAGCTGGTGGGAGAGACCGATGCTGCGCGTTGAGATCGCCACCCAGCTGCTGCGCGTGCGCAGCCTGGTGCTGCTCGGCGTCCTGATCGGGATCCCCGTCCTGGCCGTGGTCACCCACGGCGGGCACGGGGACGAGACCCTCTCGGCGCTGAACTTCGCCGAGTCCGGCCTGAACTTCATGGATCCCGTGCTGTTCGGCCTGGTCGTTGCCGTCATCGGCAGCACCCTGGGCGGCGCGGACCACGACTGGGGCACGCTGCGCTACCTGTACGTGCGGCCCGTGAGCCCGCGCCGAGTGATCACCGGCACGTGGTGGACCCTGGTGATCTGCAGCGCCCTGGTCGTCGCTGCCTTCCTGGTGGCCGCCGTGCTCACCGGGGCCGTGGCGTTCGGGTGGCACTCCTACCACCGCGGCGGGGTCAGCGTCCTGTCGACGGCGACGGCGGCCTGGGCAACTCTCGGCGCGGGAGCGTACCTCGCCGTTTGCTTGCTGAGTCTCGGATCCATCGCCTTGGCGCTGGGTCTGCTGCTCCCTCGATCTGTGGAGGCCCTCGGGATCAGCGTGGCCTTCCTCATCGGGTCCGTGATGATCGAGAACGTGCGCGCGCTGCATGCCGTCGCAGTGGTCCTTCCGGAGCACTACTGGATGCGCTGGACGCAGCTGTTCCACGCCGGAGGCGGCAGCGGTGGGCTCGCGCTGGGCGTCGTCGTGCAAGCAGCCACTGTCGTGGTCGCCATGAGCATCGCGTGGGTCGTTCTCCACCGACGAGACCCCGCCGCGTGAACGCCGCCTCCGGTCCTCGAGGTTCGCGTCGTGAGGCTTCCCGGGCCGGAGTCGACCCACGCGCGTCACGGCGGTCAGCCCGGCCCGACGAGCCGCAAGCCGGAACTAGCCTTGCGCCAGATGAATGATCTCGTCCCCACGCGAGGAGTCCGTGATGCCGAGCGATCGCGCATGGCTGTCGTCGCTCGGCGAGGCGATGAGCCGTCACCGAGCAGCGATCGCCGCCCTGCTGGCCTTCTGCGAGTCCAGCTCCGCGGTGACGTCCCTGTCGGTGGGCTGCTCGATCGGCCGAGGCGCGGGCGACAAGCTCTCGGACATCGACGCAGCCATCGGCGTGGCCGCGCCGCGCGGGGCCACTGGCATGCGGGTCATCCGCGAGGTCGAGGACCAGCTGGTCGCCGCGCTACCCGGTCTGGGCAGCCCGGTCGACGTGCTGCTCAGCGGCTCGGAGGGCACCGACCTCGCGATCCGGAGGGTCTTCGTTCAGTTCGCCGACCGCCTCCAGCTGGACCTCGCGATCATCGCCGAGGTCGAGGTGCGCCGCGGAGACGCGGCACCGGACTTCGTGCCCCTGTACTGGCAGGAAGATCCGCCGGCCCTGAGCAGGGGGCCGTCTGCCTACGACGTGTCCGCCGACCAGGTCCGGGAGTGGGCGTTCCTCGGGTGGCGTGCTCTGCTGGACGCAGACAAGTACCTCCGCCGCGGATCTCTGTGGGAGGCGCACCAGCGCCTGCACCAGGCTCGCGATCGGATCTGGATGCTGTGGGCGGCGGCCCGCCGCACCTCCTACCCCTGGCACGGACTGTCGCAGGTTCTCGATGACAGCCCGGACCTCCTCCCCCAGGCATCGAGGCGACCGTCGCGGGGCTCGATGCCGTCGAGCTGCGCCGTGCGGTCCGAGCCGCTGCGGGCGTCTTGTCACGGTGCAGCGCCGACGCCGCAGGAGCCCACCCGGCGCACCTGCCCACCGGGATCGCCCAGCTCACGCGCCGAACCCTGGGCACCGACTGACCCCCCTGTGGGCCGACGTCCACCCCGAGAAGGACACGTCCTGGTCGACGAGCTCGTCCGAGGCGCACCGCTAGAAGGTGGCGATCTCACCAGGCTCGATGACCCGCAGCCGATCGGCGAGGTTCGCGCCCGCGAAGGCTGCACGCACGTCGTCGGGGCCTTCGCTGAAGTGGGCCCAACCCGTCACGTGCAGCGGCACGACCCACCTCGCGTCGAGAAGGCGAGCCGCCTCGGCAGCGTCCGTGCCGGTCAACGTCAGCGGCGCGCCGTCGAACAACGACGTGCGGGCAGCACCTGCGAAGACCAGTGCGACATCGATCTCGCCCATCCGGTCGGCGATCTCGTGAACGATCTCGAGAGAGGCATTGTCACCGCTGACGTACACCGTGGGCAGGCCGTCGCCGCGCACGACGAACCCGGTGACCTCGCCGGTCGACGGCTCGCATCCCTCCGGCCCGTGCCGCGCCGGAACGGCGACGACCTCCAGCGTGCCCCCCGCGGGTCGGTCCAGGACGATCCCGTGCCAGCTGGCGAGAGGGTGGGCGGTACCGCCGAGACGACGCGCGGCGCTCTCCGTCGTCAGCGTCAGCGGCGCACTCGCAAGGAACTCTCGCCCGGCCGGGTCGAGGTTGTCCGCGTGCTGGTCGTGGGACAGGAGCACGACGTCGATCGGCCCGATGACGTCGACGTCGAACGCGGGCGCCTCGGTCTTCGTCAATGGTCTGCCGGGCGCACTCTCGTGCACCCCTGCCGGGCTGAGTGTCGGGTCTGTCAGGAGACGAAGCCCACCCAGCTCCAGCACGGCCGTGGGACCGCCGACCACCCAGACGGTCAACTCCGAACCTGGGCCTCGAGCTCCGACGTGAGCGCGACTCTCGGACTGCGGTTGTGCCATGGGATCTCGAACGCCTCCCCCATCCGGATTCTTCCCGACCCGCGACCGTCGCGAACGACCGGGCCGGGCCGGCGGGGCGAGGCGGCCTCACGCTCCCTCTTGACGACCTCGGCTCACGATCGTAGTTTGGCTAATGCCATTAGCCACGGAGGGAATCGCATCTCCCACACTGACCGAAGGACCCTGATGTCGTCTCTGCGCTACCTCAGCTTGTCGATCGCGTTCGTCCTGGAGCTGGCGGTGCTTGCCGCGACCGGTTACGCCGGGTTCACCCTGGTGCACCCGATCGTCCTGCGCGTGCTCGTGGGGCTCGGTGCGCCCGTCCTCATGGCCGTCGCGTGGGGACTGTTCGCCGCACCGAGGGCCTCGATACCCCTTCACGGAGTCGCGAGCGTGACGTTCCAGGTCGCATGGTTCGGCGTGGGCGCACTGGCGCTCGCCCTCGCCGGGCGCACCGCCCCGGCGATCACTCTCGCCGTCGTGTACCTGTTGAACTCGGCAGCCCTGCGGCTCCTCGGGCACTGACGGCGGACCGCGTCGACCGGCGCTGACGACGTCGGGCCATCGCGGTGGGCCGTGACGCGCTGCGGTTCTCGCCTGTTCGACGGACGGTTGCCCGGATCTCACTCCCCCGCCGTCTCCAACGTACAACGCACAGGGGGCTTGCGGCAAGGCCCTGGTCGTGGCGCAAGATCGGCCCCCGAGCACGGCGCCGACAGGGCGCCGATGAGGAGATGGGGGCACGACGTGGGTGTGGTGTCGACGGACGAGGGACGTGCTGACGAACCGCGCGTTCTCCGACGCGTGGCCGGTCCCGGGCGACCGACCGCGACCGTTTCGCAGGTGTCGCGATGATCGAGCAGCTCGTGCTGAACCTTCATGAGGTCGACGAGTCGCAGGTCGCGGTCGTCGGCGGCAAGGGTGCCCACCTCGGTGAGCTCTCGCGGATCGATGGCGTCCGCGTCCCGGCCGGGTTCTGCGTGACGACGGCCGCGTTCGGGCGGCTCATGGCGTCGGCGTCGTCGGTCGACAAGCTGCTCGATCAGCTGTCGCGCCTGAACCCGGAGGACCGGGACGCGATCGGCACGCTCAGCGCGCAGATCCGCCGAGCCCTCGAAGGGGCCGCCATTCCCGACGACCTCACGACCGCGATCAGGCGCGCGCTCACCGAGCTCGGTGGCGACGGCGCCTACGCCGTGCGATCCAGCGCGACGGCGGAGGACCTCCCCACGGCCTCGTTCGCCGGCCAGCAGGACACCTACCTGAACGTCGTCGGGCCCGCGGAGATCCTCCGCCACGTCAGCCGGTGCTGGGCCTCGCTCTTCACCGAGCGCGCGGTCACCTACCGCCTGCACAACGGCATCGACCATCGTGCGGTCCAGATGGCCGTGGTCGTGCAGCGGATGGTCGTCCCGGACGCGGCCGGGACCCTGTTCACCGCCGACCCTGTCACGGGCAACCGCAAGGTTGCCTGCATCGAGGCCACCTTCGGGCTGGGCGAGGCCCTGGTCTCCGGCCTCGTGAACCCGGACGTCTACCAGGTACGAGACGGCGAGGTCGTCTCCAAGGCGATCGCCACCAAGCATCGCGCCGTTCACGCCCGTCCCGGGGGCGGCACGGAGCAGCTGCCGATCGACCCGTCGCGGCAGGAGCAACCCACGCTGTCGGACGCACAGGCCGTGCGGCTCGCGCACCTCGGACGGCAGATCGAGGCGCGCGTCGGCTGCCCGCAGGACATCGAGTGGTGCCTGGTCGACGACGACGTCCAGATCGTGCAGAGCCGCCCGATCACCACGCTGTTCCCCGTGCCGGCGGCCCGCGACCAGGAGACACACGTGTACCTCTCCGTCGGCCATCAGCAGATGATGACCGACGCCATGAAGCCGCTCGGCCTCTCCATGTGGCAGCTGACTGCCATGGCGCCGATGCTCGAGGCCGGCGGGCGGCTGTTCGTCGACGCGACCCCACGACTGTCCTCGCCTGCCGGCCGTGCCGGCTTCCTGGAGATGGTGGGCAGGTCCGACCCGCTGACCAGGGATGCGCTGGAGACCATCCTGAGCCGCGGCGACCTCGTCCCGTTGCGTTCGGATGCGGTTCCCGGTCCCCCGCCACCGGGCGGTGCACCTGCCCCGATCGCGACCGATCCGGCCCTCGTCGCCGAGCTGATCGAGCGCAGCCAGGCCTCGATCGCCGCCCTGCGGCGCGACATCAGGACGGTGACGGGACCCGCGCTGTTCGACTTCCTGCTCGAGGCGTTCCAGGAGCACAAGCGGGTTCTCAGCGACCCGTCGAGCGTGCAGGCGATCATGGCGGGGATGGAAGCCACGTGGTGGCTCAACGATCACCTGCAGGAGTGGCTCGGCGAGAAGAACGCCGCCGACACGCTCACCCTGTCGGCCCCCGGCAACGTCACCTCGCAGATGGGACTGGAGCTGCTCGACGTCGCGGACGCGATCCGGCCCTATCCGGAGGTGGTGGCGTTCCTGGAGCGAGTCGACGACGACGGCTTCCTGGACGAGCTGCCGACGCTCCCGGGTGGGACCGCAGCACGACGCGCCATCGAGGCCTATCTCGACCGGTACGGCATGCGCTGCGTCGGCGAGATCGACATCACCAGGCCGCGCTGGAGCGAACGCCCCACCACGCTCGTCCCCCTGATCCTCGACAACATCGCGCTCTTCGAGCCAGGAGCCGCCGCGCGGCGCTTCGAGCATGGCCAGCAGGAGGCGCGACGGAAGGAGCAGGAGGTCCTGTCACGCCTGCGGGCCCTGCCGGACGGGGAGCAGAAGGCCGACGAGACCACGCGGATGATCGAGCGGGTCCGGACCTTCATCGGTTACCGGGAGTACCCGAAGTACGACATCGTCAGCCGCTACCTCATCTACAAGCAGGCCCTGCTGGGCGAGGCCGAACGCCTCGTGGCGGCGAACGTGCTCACCGAGAAGGAGGACATCTTCTTCCTCACGTTCGCCGAGCTCCACGACGTCGCGCGCTCCCACCAGGTCGACGACCAGCTCATCCATCGGCGCAAGGACGCGTTCCGGTCATCCCAGGCGCTCACGCCGCCCCGGGTGCTGACCTCCGACGGCGAGGTCCTCTCCGGGGCGTACCGACGCGACGACGTACCGCCCGGCGCCCTCGTCGGCCTGCCGGTCTCCACCGGGATCGTCGACGGCCGCGCCCGCGTGATCCTCGACATGGCTCAGGCCGATCTCGAGGCCGGCGACATCCTGGTGACCACCCACACCGACCCGAGCTGGTCACCGCTGTTCGTCGCGATCGCTGGGCTGGTGACGGAGGTGGGCGGCGCGATGACTCACGGCGCCGTGATCGCCCGGGAGTACGGCTTGCCGGCCGTCGTCGGCGTGGCCGATGCCACCCGCCTGATTCACGACGGGCAGCGGATCCGCGTGCACGGAGGCGACGGGTACGTCGAGATCCTGCCCTGACCGACCGGTTGACGTCCGGACCCGATCGGGTCACCAGGGTCAGGTCGGCGTGCGCGCACGCGGCGCGAGTCGCCCTGCGCACGCCGCCGGACGAGGGCGTCGTCGACGCGCGCGTTCGTGCTGATGTGCCCGCCATGCTCCAGACGGAGAACCCCCGCAGGAATCGCCTCGGCCACGGTCAGGGGCGGGACCCCTCAGTCGGACAGGACCCCGTCGCGGCGAGCCACGGCCACCGCCTCGGTGCGCCCACGGGCGCCGAGCTTGGCCATGATGTTCGAGATGTGGACGCTCACCGTCTTGGCGCTGATGAAGAGCCGGCGGCCGATCTCGGCGTTCGATCGCCCTTGGGCCACGAGACCGAGGATCTCGCGCTCGCGGGGGGTGAGGGCACTGGTGGTGGCGACACGTGCGGACGTGGTGCGTGCCGGACCGCCGAGGCCGCGCAGCTCGGCCAGCAGTGTCTCGGCCCCGAGCGTGCGCGCCGTGGCCCGTGCGGCGTCGGCGAGAGTGCGCGCCTCGTCCGCGTCACCGGCCGCCCGCAGGACGACGGCGAGGCGGGCTCGTGACCGGGCCAGCTCGTAGACGTCGCCCCACTCCTCGAAGGCCGCAACGCTCTCCCGCCAGGCACGGACCAGGTCGTCCTCCGCCGGGGCGTCGACGTCGGTCAACCAGCGCAACCGGAGATGCTCGGCGAGGACACGCGCTCGCCACGCACGAACCTCGACCCGTGCCGGTCCGGTCATCGACTGGTGGTCCCAGACGTCCGCAGCGGCGGCGACGAACCTCGCGCCGGAGGACCCGAGTGCGGCGAGCTCCGATCGGGCAACGCGCGGGGCGTGGTTGGCGAGCTGCCCCAGGACGAGCGCACTGAGGCGGACCTGGACCCAGATCGTCGACCCCTGCCACAGGCGCCGGAGGTTCCCGATGACGTCGTCGTGGACGGCGACGGCGTCATCGATCTCGTGACGGTCGCCGCGGACGTCGATCGCTGCTCCACCCGCGAGCAGGGCCGTCATCCCGTCGCGACCCCACCAGGCACGGGTGATCTCCACGAGCTCGGGCGCCCCGGGATCACGCCGCCCTGCCAGGACGCTGAGCTTGACCGCGGCAAGGAGCGCCTCGGCCATCGGTGGCGGCGACTGACCGGAGACGTCGACGGTACGCAGTGCCGCGTCCCAGTCGCCGATCGTGTAGGCGGTGATGGCAGAGATCGCACGCGCATCGACCCCGTAGGGAGTCCAGGGTCGCCCGCTCTCCCGGGCCCGGCGATCGGCCGCCTGGCAGACCGCGAGCGCTTCGGGGAACTCTCCCTGGCCGAAGTGCAGCCGGCCGATCTGGTCCAGTCCGCGCAGCTCTGCCGTGACGTCGCCGTCGGCTCTGGCCTGCGCGACGACACGCTCCAAGCGGGAGCGGGCCGCGTCGGCGTCACCGGTGAGGTTGTCGATCTGGGCGAGGGTCAACGTCGCTTCTGCGGCAACCCGTGGCAGGCCCAGACTGAGCGCCATGTCGTGGGCCTGGGTGGCGAAGCGCGCCGCGTCCTGGCCGCCGAGGCGATGGATCGTCGCCTTGGCATGGACGGACAGGACCTCGGCCCGAAGCGGACTCGGAGGGACGTCCGGGACGAGGGACATCGCTTCGCCGGTGAGCTCCAGCGGATCCAGGTCGGTCTCCGTGAGGAACGTCCCGGCCGCGAGTCCGACGAGGAGGCGCACGCGTGCTGACGGGTCGGCCTCAGGCGACAGCATGCCGAGGTGGTCGGCGATGAGCTTCACGGAACGGTAGGGATCACCCGAGGCGATCAAGGCGTCACTTGCCTTGAGCACGAGCCCGACGATCGCGTGCTCGCCACTGTCGGCGTCGTCGACCTCGACGGGCCCGACCGCCCGCACCGATCCGCCCGCGGCGGCCCCACCGCCCGCCTGCGGCACGGCCCGGGCCAGCAGCTCGAGCGCGATCTCGTAGTGCCGGGCCGCCTCCTCGGGGGCGCCGACCGCCATCGCGTCGTCGCCTGCCTCGATGCTCGCGCGGATCGCAGTCGGGGCGTCCCGCGCAGCCCGAGCGTGTCGGGCGAGCTCCGCCGCCGTCCCCGGGACCTCGCCGGACCTCAGCACACTGACGTAGGCCGCGTGGAGCCGGACCCGCTCCCCGGGGAGGAGGTCGTCGTAGATCGCCTCGGCGAGCAGGGCGTGGCGAAACGCGTAGCTGTCGTCGTGCGAGAGGACCAGGATGTGCGACTCGACCGCCTGCCGGAGGGCGAGGTCGAGGTCCGGCGCGGGGACCGAGACGACTCGCGAGAGGAGCTGGTGCGTGACCTGACGACCGGCGGCGGCTGCCGCCCGGACGACGGTTCTGCTGCGCTCGTCGAGGTGGTCGAGCTCGACGAGGAGGAGGTCCGCCAGGTCGTTGGGCAGGGCCCGAGTCCCCATCTGGGTCGCGAGGACCAGCTCCTCGGTGAAGAACGCGTTCCCCTCGGCACGGGAGACGATCGCCTGGATGTCGCGTTCCGGCAGCGGCAGCGGGTGGAGAGTCTGGATGAGCGTGCGGACCTCGCCCTCGCTGAGAGGGGCGAGGTGGAGGCGGTGCACCGTCGTGAGCCTGGACCACTCGGCGATGGCGGACCGCAGAGGGTGCCGACGATGGACGTCGTCGCTGCGGTACGTCACGACGAGCGCGACAGGTGCCTCGAACGGTCTCGAGAAGAGGAACGAGATCAGCTCGCGGCTTGCCTGGTCGGCCCAGTGAACGTCCTCGACGACGACAAGGAGCGGCTGTCGTTCCGCCAGCTCCTCGAGGACCGCGTGGACGGACTCGAAGAGATCGGCGCGGCTCGACTGCGCCTGCGCAGCCCGATCGCCACGGAGGCGGTCGTCGTGGTCTGTCGTCGACGGGACGATCCCGACACCCGAGCGGACCCGCTGGCCCGGCAGGAGTCGGTTGATCGAGGGGTGGGCGGCCACGACGGGACCCACGACGTCAGGGATCTCGGCAAGGAGCCGGCCGAAGATCTCGCTGAAGGGGAGGTAGGGCAGGGCGCTGTCGCCGAAGTCGAGGCAGTGTCCGACGACATCACTCCGACCGGTCGCTGCGGCGCGCTCGCGCAGGGCCTGCACGAGTCGCGTCTTGCCGACCCCGGCATCCCCGCCGAGCAGCACGGATCCGGAACCGTGCACGGCCTCGTCGACCCCGAGCAGCTCGCAGAGCTCGCTCAGCTCGTCCTCACGCCCGACGAGCGGGCCGCCGCGGGTGTCGGAGGTCACGCACCCCATCATCGAGCCGCCCTCCGACATCGGCGACATCAGGCCGGCAGGCACGGTGTGGAACGTCGCCGACGCCATCGACGCGGCCGTGACGACCGACGGCGCGACGGCAGGCCGACCTCCTGGCGGCACCCGTCATCGGGCACGACGGGCGCCGCAACGACGTCCCCGTCGACCCCGCCGCGATGACGTGACCAGCGGCGGAACCCCTCCAGCCGGTAGGACTGCTCGGCCTCGATGAACTCCGGGGTGTAGAGGTGCACCATCGTCTCTTCCTTGCGATCTCGACCATTCCGACGTGTTCGAGAGTGCGCGCCTAAGGTGCCCCAGGACATCGGCAGAAGCCTTATCTTCGGGTCGCGCGGCCGCCTCAGCCTGCGCGGGACCGACGGCCGGAACGCGACCTCGACGGGGACGCCATCGAGGTCGTCGCCGGACGAGTGCCGAGTGCCGAGTGCCGAGTGCCGTCTGCCGTCAGCAGATCCGCCGACGGCAGACCCCAGCCGCTCCGGCCGCACCGAGGGGTGACGGTGGTCAGGTCAGCGACACACCGTGAGAGGACACCGCGATGAGCACCACCGCCAGCACCCGAGTCACCACCGGACGGGACCTGACCGCCCCGCCGCTCGCTCGCACCGCCCAGGCACCTCCGCCGTCCCCGTTCGACGACCAGCTCGCGACCCGCCTGCTGCACCAGCGCATCATCGTCCTCGGCGCGGAGGTCGACGACGCGATCGCGAACCGCATCTGCGCGCAGCTGCTGCTGCTCTCCGCGGAGGACCCTCGCCGCGACATCGCGCTCTACCTCAACTCCCCAGGCGGCTCGGTCAGTGCGGCGCTCGCGGTCTACGACACGATGCGGCTCATCCCGAACGACGTCTCGACCCTCGGCATGGGGCTCGTCGCGAGTGCCGCGCAGTTCCTGCTGAGCGCGGGGACGCCCGGCAAGCGGTTCGCCCTCGAGCACACCCGTGTCCTGATGCACCAGCCGTCGGGCGGACTGGGCGGCACGGCGGTGGACATCGCGATCCAGGCGCAGAACATGGCACACGTCAAGACGACGATGCAGTCGCTCATCGCGGAGCACACCGGCCAGAGCGTGGAGACGATCGAGCGGGACAGCGATCGCGACCGCTGGTTCACCGCCGCCGAGGCGAAGGAGTACGGCTTCGTGGACCGCGTCGTCACCCGGCTGGACGACGTCCGCCCCGACGCTCACCAGCAGAAGGTCGGTCTGTGATGGCCGGCCACTACACGGTCCCGGTGGTCGTGGAGCAGCGACCGACGGGAGAGCGCGCGGCCGACGTGTTCAGCCGGCTGCTGTCCGAGCGGATCATCTTCCTCGGCACCGAGATCGACGACGACGTCGCGAACGTGACGATCGCGCAGCTGCTGCACCTGCAGTCGGCGAACACCGACGCGGACATCAGCCTCTACATCAACTCCCCGGGGGCTCCCTCACGGCGCTGATGGCGATCTACGACACCATGCAGTTCATCCGGCCGGAGGTCTCGACGTTCTGCATGGGTCAGGCCGCGTCGGCGGCGGCCGTGCTGCTCGCGGCGGGCGCGCCGGGCAAGCGGTTCGCACTCGAGCACGCGCGGATCTTGCTGCACCAGCCCTCGGGCGGGGCGGAGGGCACGGCCGCGGACCTCGAGATCCAGGCGCGCGAGGTGCTGCGACTGCGCGCCGAGGTCGAGGAGATCCTGTCCCGGCACACCGGGCACCCGGTCGAGAAGCTGCGGCTGGACACCGACCGCGACCTCATCTTCGACGCGCGCGAGGCGGTGGCCTACGGCCTGGTGGACGACGTCGTGCGCACGCTAAAGGGCGACCTGCCGCCTCAGGCGGCGCGCAGGACCGCCTGACCGCCGGGCGTCCAGCGTGACGCTCCCCCGTCGACCGCGGTCGCGGCACCGCTGGCGACGTCGGTGCCGCGATCGGGTCCGACGGAGCCGGATCGGACGGAGACCGGTCGGACGGAGCCGGGTCGGGACGCGCGGGCGGTCAGGTCGACGACCTCCGCGCGTCCCACGAGCTCGTCGTGGGCCTCCGCGAGGAGGTCGACCAGGCGCATCCCGAGCGCTCGGCACACCGCGACGAGCACCTCGGACGAGGCCTCCTTGCGTCCGCGCTCGATCTCGGAGAGGTACGCGACCGAGACACGAGCCGCGAGCGCGACGTCGCGCAGCGTCCTGCTCTGCGCCTCGCGTCGGGTGCGCAGGATCGCGCCGACGAGCCGTCGGAGCAGCGGCTCGGGTGCACCCCGTTGCCCGAGTGCGACCAGTGGCTCGGGTGCCATGGCGACCTCCTCTCGGGCGAACCTAGCAGCCACACGCGCGCGCCCGCGGCCCGCGCGATCCGCCCTCCGCGAACGATCGCGGCGCGCCCGCCGGTGACACCACGGTCGGCGTCAATGCCGTTGCGTACGCCGAGGCCGACGCGCTACCGTCTCGGCGATCGCAGCCCGCCCCCAAGGAGGTGACACCCATGAACGCAGTACCCGCACTGGGTGCCCCCCACGGTCCACGATCGCGCGACGGCGCTAGTCGCCACCGGGAGCGCCCGCCAGGCAACTCGCGAAGGGCACTTCCATGAACAGCACATCGTCTTCAGCTCAGCACCTCCCCTCGACGACGGCCTCCGACCGGTCGAGGTCCCACGACGATCAGGCGCAGGTCGACGCCACCCACCGGATCCCCGTCCCAGGCGAGCGCGCGTTGGTGCTCCACGGCGGCGGATCGGCCGGCAATGCGTGGGAGATCGGCGTCCTCGCGGGGCTGCTCGATGCCGGGCTGGACGTGACGGCGCCCGACCTGACCGTCGGGACGTCGGCCGGAGCGACGGTCGCGGCCCAGCTCACCACCACGACCCCGACCGACCTGCTCGCCGCGATCCTCTCCGCCGCACCGCCGCAGCGGACCGGTGCGTTCGGCCGCGGCGCACCGGGCCCGTTCGGCCCGGTGGCGAACCACATGGAGGTGACGGACCGCATCATCGCCGCAGCGGAGGACGCGGCGGACATGCGTCGCAGGATGGGTGCGGCGGCACTCGACCTCGACGCGACATCGGACGGCTCCGGAGCTGCGCGGTGGCGCACGACGGTCGCGGCGCGACTGCCCGGCGCGCACTGGCCGGAACGAACGGTGCTCATCACGGCGGTCGACGCCCGTACCGGAGAGCCTGTCGTGCTCGACCGCTTCTCCGGGGTCGACCTCGTCGATGCCGTCGCCGCCAGCACGTCCAACGGCTTCGGTGTCCCTCCTGCCGACATCGGCGGCAGGCGCTACCTCGACGGCGGCTACCGACGCAACGAGAATGCCGATCTCGCCGCCGGGTACGCGCGGGTGCTGGTGCTGTCGCCCTTCGGTGGTCGAACCCGGCATCCGCTGGAGTGGGGCATGCAGCTCGCCGCACAGATCGACGAGCTCCGCGCCGGCGGCAGCAGCGTCGAGACCGTCTTCCCGGATGACGCGGCGCTCACGGCGTTCGGCACCAACATGATGGATCTGTCGACGCGTCCGCCCGCCGCTCGCGCCGGGTACGACCAGGGCAGCGCTCTCGCCGAGCAGCTCACCGCGTTCTGGCGCTGACACCGACGGGCCCGTCGACCCTCGGGGGGTGGCGACACCGCGCCCACGCCCCGGGGGCCGGCCGGCTCGACACGGCGCGCGCGTCCCTACCGGGCTCGATGACCGGACGCTGCGGGTTCGCGACCTACGAGGCCACCCGCTCATGCGAGCGGCGACGCGGCCGGGAGGGTCCGACGCCGTCTTGGGACGTCCTGACCTCGGCCCAGACGGCGTCGAGGGAGAGGCCGAGGACGTCGGCGATCGCGGCGATGGTCGGGAACGCCGGCGTCGGCACCCGGCCTGTCTCGATCTTGCGGAGGGTCTCGGGTGAGACACCGGCCTCGAGCGCGACGTCGAGCATCGCGCGCTCGCCCCTGGCAAGCCGCAGCAGGGTGCCGAGGCGCTGCCCGCGCTCGAGCTCTGCGGGAGTGAGGGGCAACCTGACCATGGCTCCGATACTAATACCGGGATACTATGGCCGGTATAGTTATCGGAACCACAGGAAGGGCGCCGAGTGATCGAGATCCTGACCGCCGCCGAGGTGACACGAGCGCGGGTCACCGGCGCCCTGGTCGCCGACATCCTGCAGACGCTGCGGAGCCGGAGCACGGTCGGTACGAGCCTGCTGGACCTCGACCGATGGACCCGGTCCATGATCCTCGAGGCCGGTGCGACGTCCTGCTACGTCGACTACGCGCCATCGTTCGGACGCGGGCCGTTCGGCCACTACCTCTGCACGTCCGTCAACGACGCCGTGCTCCACGGACTCCCGCACGACTACCGGCTCGCCGACGGCGACCTGCTGTCCCTCGACCTCGCCGTCTCTCTGGGCGGAATCGCCGCCGACTCCGCGATCAGCTTCGTCGTGGGCAGCTCACGGCCACCGGAGAGCGTCGCGATGATCAGCGCGACCGAGCGCGCACTGAGCGCCGGGATCGCCGCCGCCGGGCCCGGAGCACGCATCGGCGACATCTCCCACGCCATCGGCACGGTCCTCCGCGACGCCGGGTACCCGATCAACACCCAGTTCGGCGGTCACGGCATCGGATCGACGATGCACCAGGACCCGCACGTCTCCAACACCGGCCGGCCCGGCCGCGGTTACCGGCTGCGCCCCGGGCTGCTGCTCGCGCTCGAGCCGTGGGTCATGGCGGACACCGCCGAGCTGGTCACCGATGCCGACGGGTGGACCCTGCGGAGCGCGACCGGCTGCCGCACAGCCCACAGCGAGCACACCATTGCCATCACCGACGACGGGGCCGACATCCTCACCCTGCCGACGCGCGCGTAGGACTGCCAGCTCCGCAGGAGCCGTCCTCGTCACGCGCGTCGCACATGGTGACTGCCATGACCATCGAACCGCCGTCAACTCGGCACCTCCGCTCGCCAGCACACCCCGACCGGTTGACCTCCGGACCCGATCGGGTGACCAGCTTCAGGTCATCGCACCCGCACGCGGCCCGAGTCGCCCTGCGCACGCAGCCAGACAAGGGCGTCCTCGACGCGCGGGATCGTGCTGATGTGCCCGCCATGCTCGAGACGGAGAACCGCCGCGGGAATCGCCTCGGCGACCCACGCCGCGTGACCGGCCGGCACGAACGTGTCCCCCGCACCATGGAGCACCAGCACCGGCACCGCGATGTCGTTCAGGCTGAACCCCCAGTCAGCCAGGCACGCCAGCTCGTCCTCGATCGACCCCTCCGGTGACGCGGTGCCGGCAGCATCGAGCTGCCAGTCCCAGTACGGGCCGTGCATCGCCTGGAGATCCTCCGGGGCGAACATGCTCAGGTCGACAGCGGCGTCCGACGCCAGATGCGCAGCGAGGGCGTCGCGTCCGAGCAGCGCTGCCTCGAACTCGGCACGGTTCGGCTCGGCCATGCCCGCGAACCAGTCCAACCCCGCAGCACCGAATGGAGCCGGGCCCCCGAGGACCGCTGCCGCCGTGAACCGCGACGGATGCCGCGCGACGGCCCCGAGAGCGTGCATCGCGCCGGCCGAGAGTCCGATCGTGGTCGCGGACTCCACCCCCAGCTGATCCAGCACCGTCACCAGGTCGCTCGCACCGTCGGCGACACTGCGCCCCGGCCGTGCGGATGATCCCCCGTACCCCGGGCGGTCGTGACCGAGCACGCGCAGGCCGAGCTCGTCCGCCCGGTCAACCAGGGGCGCGGGTGGAAGGCCGCACATACCCGCACCGTGCTGCCAGTAGACGGTGCCCTCGGGCGTCGCGTAGCCGCTGTCGTAGACGTGCAGGACCCGGCCGTCGGGGGCGGAGACATCCCTCTCGATCACCGATCCAGCCTACGAGCCCTCACGCGTGATCGAGAGCCGCCAGCATCGACGACCGACGGCCGCTACATTACGGACGTGATCGTGCGCGAACGTGCTGCGGAGGACCTGCCGGGCTGTGTGCGCACCCTCGAGGCAGTGCACACCGCCAACGCCTACCCCGTGCGCTGGCCGGCGGACCCGGCCGGATGGCTGAGCCCCGCCGGATCGACCGCCGCGTGGATCGCCGAGCTCGACGGAGCCGTCGTCGGGCACATGTGCGTGGTGCGCGGTGTCGAGGACCCGCTGGTGACCGCACTGACCGGCGCGGGCCCCGACCGGCTGAGCACGGTCTCACGTCTGTTCGTCGCTCCGGACGCACGAGGGCGAGGGATCGGAGCGGCGCTCCTCGCTGCCGGGTCCGCGTATGCATCGGCCCGGGGTCTCCGGCTGATGCTCGACGTCGTCGACGACGGCGGGCCGGCCGTGGCGCTCTACGAACGGTCCGGGTGGCAGCTCGTCGACCGTCGGCTCGCGGACTGGACCACACCCGAGGGCGATCGACCGCCGATCCGCATCTACCTCGCGCCGCGTTGAGCGGCAGAGCCCGCCCGACGACGAGCACGGCGAGCGGGTGCCCGCGGAGGCGGAGCCTGACGGCGTCGATCGAGTCGGCGCCGGACGGTGGGGACGCCAAACGCCTGCCGGCCGCGAGACCGTCCCCTAGCATGTGCCGGTGGCGCGCATCGAGGCGGATGACCTCCGCAAGGTCTTCCGGTCCCCGGACAAGCGACCCGGGTTGGCGGGGTCGCTGCGGCATCTCGTCGAGCGCACGTACACCGAGAAGATCGCGGTCGACGGCATCAGCCTGCGCGTCGAGGAGGGCGAGGCGGTCGCCTACGTCGGGCCCAACGGGGCCGGGAAGTCGACCACGATCAAGCTGCTGACCGGCATCCTGGTGCCCACGTCGGGTGAGGTGCGGGTCAACGGCATCGTGCCGCACCGCAATCGGGTCGAGAACGCGCGCGGGATCGGCGTCGTCTTCGGTCAGCGGACCAGTCTGTGGTGGGACCTGGCCGTCCGGGACTCGCTCGAGCTGTTGCGCGACATGCACGGGCTGAGCGCGGCGGAGTACCGGGCGAACCTCGATCGCCTCGTCGAGATGCTGGGCATCGGGGACTTCCTCTCCTCGACCGCACGCCGGTTGTCTCTCGGTCAGCGGATGCGCGCCGACCTGGCTGCGGCGCTCCTGCACAACCCGCCGATCGTGTATCTCGACGAACCGACGATCGGGCTCGACATCGAGGTGAAGGATCGCCTGCGCGCGTTCCTCCGGCAGATAGTCGCCGAGGGCACCACGCTCGTCCTGACGACGCACGACCTCGGCGAGATCGAGGACGTGTGCTCTCGGCTCGTCATCATCGACCACGGACGCATCGTCCACGACGGCGGCCTGCGCGAGGTGATCGAGACCTACGCCCGGGAGCGGGTGATGCACGTCGACCTGGCGACCCGGCCGGCCTCGCTCGCCGGGATCGTGACCCGGCTCGCCGGTGCGACCGTCACCGAGGAGCGCGATGGTCTGGGCGTGGCGGTGACGTTCGACCCCCTCGCCCACACGGCGGGCGACGTGCTGACGGCGATCCAGTCCGAGCTGCAGGTGGTCGACATCCGCATCAAGGAGCCGGCGATCGAGGACGTCGTGCGCCGGGTGTACGCCGGCCAGCTCATCACGGGTCCCGACAGAGGCTCCGACGACAGCCCCGACGACAGCCCCGTGCGATGACGGCCGCCGTCGCGCTGCCGTCGGCGCCTTCCCGGCGGACGTCCACCGTGCGGCGGGCCGTCCGCGCCTACCGCGCGATGGGACGAGCGGCGTTCCGTAGCCTCGTCGCGTACCAGACGAGCTTCCTGTTCGGGCTGCTGGCCACGACGTTGGCCGCGGTGGCGATGCTGTACCTGTGGCGGTCGGTCCTGGCGGCAGGCACGATCAACGGATTCGACTGGCCGGCGATGAAGGCGTACCTCCTCGTCGCCTTCGTCGCAGGCTCGCTGGTCTCGAGCTATGTCGACTACCGCATGGCAGGACGGATCCAGCAGGGCGACGTCGCGATGGACCTCGTGCGGCCCGTGGACTACCAGCGGTCGCGGTTCGCCGAGGCGCTCGGCTTCGGCGGTTACGAGCTGGGCACCGGCCTGGTGGTGGCCGCCGCCGCAGCGGCCGTGTTCGGCGGCGTCCTGGCACCCGCCCGCCAGAGCCTCGCGGCATTCGCGGTGTCCGCCCTCCTGGTGCTGCCGCTCCGGTTCGGCATCGTCTACATCTCCGCGCTCGTCGTGTTCTGGACCCGCAACTACGTCGGCGTGCAGTCGGCGCGGATCGCCCTGATCACGCTGTTCTCCGGAAGCCTGGTCCCCCTCTCGTTCTTCCCCGGGTGGTTGCAGGGGCTCGCCGCGGCGCTGCCGTTCGCCGGGATGGCATCGACGCCGGCGCTGCTCTACATCGGCCGGTTGGCCGGCGCCGACGCGTGGCGTGCCGTGGGGATCCAGGCGGCATGGACGGTGGGGCTGTGGTGGCTCGGGCGTGCGATGTGGCGCGGTGCCAGCCGGCAGCTGACCGTGCACGGAGGCTGAGATGCGACGCAACATCTGGCTGTACCGCCGATGCCTCGGCGCCCAGCTGCGCGCCACTCTCGAGTACGAGGGCGACTTCTGGATCATGTCGGTCGCCGCCCTCCTCACCCAGGGCATGGGGATCGTCTTCCTGTGGGCGATCTTCCGGGCGATCCCGCAGATCAACGGCTGGCGGTTCTGGGACGTCGTCCTCATCTACTCGCTCGTCGCCCTCACCGAGGGCATCGCCGTGCTGCTGGCCCAGGGGGCATGGTCGATGGCAGTCACCGTGAACCTCGGCGGACTCGACACGATCCTGGTGCGCCCGTACTCCCCGCTGCTCCAGGTGCTCAGCTCGCAGATCGGCATGAACGGCCTGGGGAACCTCGCCCTCGGTGGTTCGATGTTCGTCGCCGCGCTCCTGCACGTCGGCGTGGCCTGGTCACCCGGGCGGATCGCCACCGCGGCGTTCGTGTTCGCGTTCGCCCCGCTGGTGAAGATCGGCCTGAACATCCTGACCAACTGCTCCGCGTTCTGGTTGAAGACGCCGTGGTCCATGTTCCCGTTCGCCTTCCACACCCTCGGGGAGCTGGCGCGGTACCCCATCAGCATCTACGGCGTCGTCGTGCGACTGATCCTGTCCGTCGTGCTGCCCTACGCCTTCATGAGCTACTTCCCGGCCACGGCGGTGCTGTCCGTCGGCAGCACGTCCTGGCTCGGCCTGCTCACCCCGGTCGCCGCGGTCTGGTGCCTGCTCCTCGGCCGCTGGGCGTTCCGCCGCGGGATGCTCCGCTACGAGAGCGCCGGCACCTGAACCTGCGACGGGTGTCCCACGAGACGACCACCACGGCTTCTTCTTCCCCGGTGGCCCCGTCGGGCGCGGGGACCTGGCGAAAGACCCCGGCTCGGCCCGTGGGCGATGGCATCCTGATCGGATGAGGAGCCGTCATGTCAGCCGCGTCATCGCGGCCTCGCCGGAGGCCGTCTACGCGTTCGCGTCCAACCCTGACAACCTGCCGCGGTGGGCTGCGGGCCTGACGACGGCGGACGTCGTCCGGGACGGTGACGTGCTGGTGGTCGACTCACCGATGGGCACGGTCACGGTGCGCTTCGCGCCGCCGAACGAGTACGGCGTGATCGACCACGACGTGACGCTGCCGTCCGGGACCACCGTGACGAACCCCCTCCGGGTGCTCGCCCACCCGGAGGGGGCCGAGATCGTCTTCACGATCCGCCAGCTCGACCTCACCGTCGACGAGTTCGATCGCGACACCGCAGCGGTCGAGCGGGACCTCGAACGGCTGAAGGAGCTCCTGGAGACCCGCCCCTGATCACTCCCGCTCCCCCTCGGCCACCGCGTCTGCGCACCGGTGACCGGTGCCGCGGCGGAGGCCCTGACTGGTCTGAGAGCCCCCGAGGCACGGTATCGCACGAGCACGGCCGCGTCGTCGCCGTCGACTCGGTGGGCGACGCCACGGAGACGCTCGGCCAGGCGACGCGGACCGGCCGAGCACGCGCTGATCGGGGTCACGTTGCTCCTCCGGTGCGGCATCGCTGCCGATCGGTCGAGGCGTCGACCGATGAGATCCCGTCGGCCGCCGACGGGATACCCGGCCACCCGGCACGCGTAGCGTCGAAGCATGTGCCGCAACATCACCACCTTGCGCGGGCTCGAGCCACCCGCCACACCTGACGAGATCGAGGCCGCCGCAGTCCAGTACGTCCACAAGGTCACGGGCCTCACCCAGGTCAGCGACGTGACCCGGGAGGCCTTCGACACCGCGGTCGCCACCGTCGCGGCCGCGACCGCACGGGTGCTCGCCGACCTGCCCGAGCGCCGCAGCCCACCGGCGACGGTGCCGCCGCTGCGCCGCGATGCCGTCGCCGCACGCGTCGCGGCCCGCCAGGCCGCGCGCGACGAGCACGAACGTCTGCACGAGCAGGGCGTGACGCACAGCCACTGATCGGGCGTGCGGAGCGGCATGGCTGGCCGAAGGCGGTCTCCTGGCTCACGACGTTCCTCGAGTCCGGCCGTTGGCGAGAGGTGGCGTCGCGACGTGGCGACGGACATCCGTCGGCACGTCAGGACGCCCCTTCACCATCAGGTGCCCTGACCTGGGACGTCCTCGACCGGCACGTACGGCTCATCGGGCCGAGTCGAGCTGGTCGAGGACGTCCGCCACGACCGACACCATGACCTCGGGCTGCTCGAAGAAGACGAAGTGCCCCGCGTCCTCGATGACGGTGAGCTCGGCGCCCGGGATCGCCCCGGCGATCTCCGCACCCATCTCGACCGGAATGAGCCGATCGTCCGCCCCGTGGACCACCGTCGTCGGGCAACCGATCGTCTCAAGGAGCCCGCTCGAGTCCGCCCGGCCCATGACGGCGCGCTGCTGGCGAAGGAACACCTCCGCACCGACCGTGCGCGTCATCTCACGCCAGACGGCGAGCAGCGCCGGGTCCGCCTCGTGCTGCTCTGCGACGACACCGGGGAACGCCAGATCCACGAGCCGGTCGAACTCGCCGGCCTCGACCAGTCGCGACTGACGCTCCCGCGAGGCCAGCTGCTCGGGCGTGTCGCTCCGGGCCGAGGTGCTGACCAGCACGAGCGCGCGCACCCGCTGCGGCGCCTGCCGGACGACCTCGAGTGCGACGTACCCGCCCATGCTCGTCCCCAGGAGCACGAACTCCTCGGGTGCCTCTCGCAGCAGACGCGCCGCCATACCCGCGACGGTGTCGTCGTGACAGGTGTCCGCGACCGTCACCGAACCGCGCCCCCACACCACGTCAAGGATGGGCTGGTACACCAGTGCCGAGCACAACAAGGGCGGGATCAGGATCGTCTGCATCTGACGATCCTTGCCGCGACCACCGACATCCCCGCGAACCCGCGCCACGCCCCCGTCTCCGACGTCTCCTTGCGCAGCTGAGAACCTCCGGTACTCGCTGTTGCTATGTACCGGTACTCGGTGTTACCGTCTACCGGTAGTCAGCAACACAGACTAGACAGCGGAGGCGACCTGATGGGCAACCAGATGACGGAGATGCTCAAGGGCACTCTGGAGGGCATCGTCCTCGCGATCCTGGCCGTGCGGCCGGCGTACGGCTACGAGATCACCGCACGGCTGCGGGAGCAGGGCTTCTCGGACCTCGTCGAGGGGACCGTCTACGCCCTGCTCGTCCGCATCGAGCAGCGGGGCTTCGTGGACGTGACCAAGGTGCCGTCCGAGAAGGGGCCGCCGCGGAAGGTGTACTCCCTCAACTCGCGGGGCCGAGAGCAGCTCGACGAGTTCGGGCGGACCTGGGCCTTCCTCTCGGCACGGATCGACAAGCTCTACCAGGACATCGACAACCGACAAGACGCAGGAGAGTAGTCATGGCAGCGAAGTGGGTCGAGGCCCTCACCGGGTCGCTCGAGCAGAAGAAGCAGTACAAGCAGGCGATGGCCCGCATCAAGGCGCTTCCCGGGCCGTACGCCGACGCCGCGACGGCGCTCCACCGGTACTTCCTGTACGCCGGCGGGCTCGTCGACGGCGACACGATCGTCACGATGATCGGCGATCACGCGGACCTCTGGGAACGAGCCGCGCTCGACGGCACCCCCGTACGCGCCGTCGTGGGCGACGACCCGGTGGAGTTCGCCGAGGCCTTCGTCCGGGCGTACTCCGGCAAGGAATGGATCGACAAGGAGCGCGCGCGCCTGAGAAGCGCGATCGACGCCGTACCCGACAGCGCGGCACCCGGCAGCCCGGCACCCGACAACCCCGCGCCCAGCAGCGGGACGGGGGTGGACTGAATGAGCACCACCGAGGCCCCCGCACCCGCCATCCGGGTGAAGGGGATCACGAAGTCCTTCGGTGAGGTCCACGTGCTGCGCGGCGTCGATCTCGACGTGGCAGCGGGGAGCATCTTCGCCCTCCTCGGCTCCAACGGCGCGGGAAAGACCACGCTGGTGCGCATCCTGTCGACACTGCTGAAGCCTGACGCGGGGAGCGCGACGGTCCACGGCTTCGACGTGACCTCGTCACCGCACGAGGTGCGCGGTTCGATCAGCCTCACCGGCCAGTTCGCCGCGGTCGACGAGGTGCTCACCGGGCGCGAGAACCTCGTGCTCGTGGCGAAGCTCCGCCACCTGAAGGACGCGGGCGCGATCGCCGACAGCATGCTCGCCCGCTTCTCGCTCACCGATGCGGGGAACCGCAGGACCGCGACCTACTCGGGCGGCATGCGGCGTCGGCTCGACATCGCGATGAGCCTGATCGGCAACCCGCCGGTCATCGTCCTGGACGAGCCCACCACCGGCCTCGACCCGCAGGCCCGGATCGAGGTGTGGCAGACGGTCAAGGGGCTCGCCCAGGGCGGCACGACCGTGCTGCTGACCACGCAGTACCTCGACGAGGCCGAGCAGCTCGCCGACCGCATCGCGATCCTGCACCAGGGCACCATCATCCAGAACGGCACCCTCGCCGAGCTGAAGCAGCTCCTCCCGTCCGCCACGGTCGAGTACGTCGAGAAGCAGCCGTCCCTCGAGGACGTGTTCCTCGTCCTCGTCGGCGACACCACCGAGACGGTCGACGACAGCAACCGCACAGCGCCCGCAGGAAGGGATCCCCGATGACCACCCACGTCCTTCGCGACACCGGCCTCCTCACGGGCCGGTCGCTGCGTCACATCCTGCGCAGCGCCGACACGATCATCACCACCGCGGTCACCCCGATCGCACTGATGCTGCTGTTCGTGTACGTGCTGGGCGGCGCGATCCACACCGGATCCAGCGAGCCGTACGTCACCTACATGCTCCCCGGCATCCTGCTCATCACCATCGCCTCCGGCATCGCCTACACCGCCTACCGGCTGTTCCTCGACATGCAGGGCGGCATCTTCGACCGGTTCCAGTCGATGCCGATCGCACGGTCCAGCGTGCTCTGGGCACACGTGCTCACGTCTCTGGCCGCGAACCTCGTCTCCGTCGCGATCGTCACGGTCGTCGCCCTGCTCATGGGGTTCCGCACCGGAGCGTCTCTGGCCGCCTGGCTCGCCGTCGCCGGCACCCTGATCCTCTTCACCCTGGCGCTGACCTGGCTCGCCGTGATCGCGGGACTGTCGGCCACGTCCGTCGACGGCGCGAGCGCGTTCAGCTATCCGCTGATCTTCCTGCCGTTCATCAGCTCGGCGTTCGTGCCCACCAGCTCGATGCCCGGCCCGGTGGCCGCGTTCGCCGCGAACCAGCCCGTGACCTCGATCGTGAACACCATCCGCGCTCTCTTCGCCCAGGAACCGGTCGGCTCCTCGATCTGGATCGCCCTCGCGTGGCTCGTCGGCATCCTCGTCGTGGCCTATGCGATCGCGATCGCGACCTACCGCAAGAAGATCAGCTAGGCCGGGCGCTCGTTCCCGCAGCACGGGTGGACGTGAGCGCGGCAAGCGCGCGCACCGCTCCGGCGGTGGGGGCGATCGCGACGAGCCCGCGGTAGAGCGTGACGAGCGTGGCGCGATCCACGGTGCCGGTCCGGGCGCGGTCGCAGTGCGCCGACTGGATCGCGGCCTCGAGCTGGAACCGTCCGAGCGGTCGTCCGAGGGCGTGCGCCCGCCTCAGCAGCGCCTCGCCCTCCGCGATGAGGCGACGGTCCCAGAGCGTGGTGTCCTGCTGGTCGAGCGGTGGCCACGGGGTCTCGACCCGTGCAGGGGCGCGTGACTGGGCGAAGGTCAGCAACGCGGCAAGTCCCCACGCCTCGGGCTCGGTCTCCAGCAGGCGGGCCGTGAGCACGGCGAGCCAGCGCGCCTCGTCCGCGATCGACTCGTGGATCCGTTCGTGCTGGTCGAGCCAGTCGATCGCGTACGCCCCGTAGATGGCCTGCAGAACCGCGGGCAGCCGCGCCGGCATGTCCGCGACGGTCGGGGTACGGAACGGGATCCCCGCATCGCGGATGCGACGCTTCGCCCGGACCAGGCGCTGAGCCATCGCGGCGGGCGCCACCGCGAACACACCGGCGATGCGGGCCGCGTCGAAGCCGAGGACGACCTGGAGCATGAGCGGCGTGCGCACCGCCGGATCGATCGCGGGGTGCGCGCAGGCGAACAGCAGCTCCAGCCGCTTGTCGGGGATCGCCTCAGGATCGGGCTCGTCCCCGGCGAGCAGGACGGCGACCCGGTCGTCGAGCGGCGCAGAGGTCCGCACCGCGGCGGACGCGCGCACGTCACGGATGCGGTTGCGGGCGACGGCGATCAACCAGCCGTCGGGATTGTCCGGGACACCTCTCGTCGGCCACGTGCGCAGCGCCCTCTCGAAGGCGTCGGCGAGCACGTCCTCTGCCAGCGCGAGGTCGCGGGTCGAGGCCGCCAGCAGCGCCAGAAGTCGCCCGTACGAGGCACGCGCGGCGCGCTCCGCGGAGACGGCGGCCTCCCGCGTCGTCACCCGACCGGTGGGGTACCCAGCCATGAGCCGTCCACCCAGCGGGTCGCGGTCGGACGGATCTCGACGTGGCCCCACGACGCCGACGGTGCCTGGCGCGCCCACCCGAGCGCGCCGTCCAGGTCGGCGACCTCGATCACGAACGTCCCGCCGAGCTGCTCCGTGCTGTCGGCGAACGGACCCTCGTGCACGACCAGCTCGCCGCCGGTCAGCGAGACGGTCGTGGTGACGTTCGACGGCTGGAGGACCTCGGCGCTGACGAGCACGCCCGCGTCCTCGAGCGCCTTCGCGTACGCCTGGAAGGCGCGCATCCCGTCGGCGATCGCCTCAGGGCCGAGCTCCTCGGCGGTGGGCTCCGGGTAGTAGAGCAGCAACGTGTATCGCACGGTGTCGTCCTCTCGGATCGGGAATCAACTCTCTCACCGACATGACGATCGAACGAGGGTCAGATCGACGGGGCCCGCGCACGCACCGTCGCGCTCCGGTGTCCGTCGTCATCGACGCCGCAGGAGAACCTGGCCTCTCCGATTGCCCACTCGCCAGACCGGGTTTATTGTCGGACCGTCCGGATGGATAACGTTATCGAACGCAGGGGCGTCGCCCCGATGCAAAGGAGCATCACGTGCGCATTCGTCATTCCTTCCTGGTGTCCGCCCTGGCGGTCACCGCACTGATCGCCACGCCGGGGGCAGCAATGGCCTCGCCGGACCACGTCACCGAACCCCACGAGGGCCAGCACGCCCAGCACGGGGACCACTCCTGGGCCACCCGGCCGAGCCTGCGCACCCTCTCGATGCGCTCG
Source organism: Cellulomonas sp. P24 (assembly GCF_024704385.1). Taxonomy (NCBI): domain Bacteria; kingdom Bacillati; phylum Actinomycetota; class Actinomycetes; order Micrococcales; family Cellulomonadaceae; genus Cellulomonas; species Cellulomonas sp. P24. Next base: position 3,021,849 of record NZ_JAJDFX010000002.1, on the reverse strand, counting down.
GGACTCAAGGTCGGAACCGCCGTCAACATGGACCTCTACGGCTCCGACGCGGCCTACACCCGCATCGTCGACCAGCAGTTCAACACCGTCACGCCCGAGAACGTCATGAAGTGGCAGCTCGTCGAGCCGACCCAGGGCACCTACGACTGGGCGGCCGCCGACCGCCTCGTCGCCGGAGCGCGCGCCAACCACCAGCTCGTGCGCGGGCACACGCTCGTCTGGCACAACCAGCTCCCCAGCTGGTTCTCGACCGACGGCACCACCACGTCGTTCACCCCGCAGCAGGTTCGCGACCTGCTCCACAAGCACGTGGTCGACGAGGTCTCGCACTTCCGCGGGAAGATCTGGCAGTGGGACGTCGTCAACGAGGCGTTCAACGACGACGGCACGCCGCGCCAGTCCGTCTTCTACAAGGCCTACGAGGCGCTCGGGCTCAACGGGCTCGACTACGTCGCCGACGCCTTCCGCTGGGCGCACCAGGCCGACCCGCACGCCCTGCTCTTCTACAACGACTACAACCTCGAGTTCACCGGGGCGAAGAGCAACGCGGTCTACGACTTCGTCAAGCAGCTCCAGGCGCAGCACGTCCCGATCGACGGAGTCGGCTTCCAGGGCCACCTCGACACCCAGTACGGGTTCCCTGACCTCCAGAACAACCTGCAGCGATTCGCCGACCTGGGCCTCAAGGTGGCGCTCACCGAGGTGGACGTCCGCACCTTCGTCCAGCCCGACCCGGCCAACCCGGGCACGTACACCGACACGCCGCTGACCCCGGAGCTGCAGGCCACGCAGGAGTCGTACTGGAAGCAGACGCTGCAGGCCTGCCTCGACGTGCCGCAGTGCATCTCCTACACCGTCTGGGGCGTCGCCGACTCCAACTCCTGGATCCCGGGCGTCTTCACGGGCGAGGGCGCGGCCCTGCTGTTCGACGACAACCTCAACCCGAAGCCGCAGTACCAGGACCTGCGGCAGGTTCTCTGGACCACCAAGGCACCACGTCGCGCCTGATCGACGGCCATGCTCGAGGGGGGGTGCGTCCCGACGCTCGGGACGCACCCCCCTGGTCATGCCGCATCAGCTCGGGCGCGGCCCCAGGTGCAGACCCGGCATGAGCCCGCCCGGCCGGTGGCTACCAGGTGGCGCCGGCGCGCCGGCTCGGATGCGTCAGAACGGCACGCCGCAGTGCAGGATCGCATTGGCGTGGGCGGTTGCCTCCCCGGTGCGGACAAACAGCTGCGCCGTCGCCGACTCCGCCTTGAGCTCCTCGTGCGACATGAGCCGCGGCACGCCGAAGTGGTCGGTCAGGAGAGCCAGCACCGCGGGGTTGGTCGTCGTCGCCTCGCGGGCGGCCGTCACGTGTTCGACGACGAGCTCCTGCGCGAGGACGGCGATGACCTGCTCGAAGCTCGGGATCCCGAAGGTCAGCGCGAGATCGACGACCGGCACGCCGTGGGGACGGGGCATCCCGCAGTCGGCGACGACGACGCGATGGGTGTGACCGAGCTCGGCCAGCGCGCCTGACAGTGCGCTGTTCAGGATGCCGCTCTTCTTCATCGGTTCAGCTCCTCACGGGTGGGGTAGGACTCCTGCGCGCCTCGTCGCGTGACGGCGACTGCCGCGACGTCGTTCGCCCGACGAACGGCCTCCGGCAGGTCCACACCCTCGGACAGGTGTGCGGCCAGGGCGCCGACGAAGGCGTCGCCCGCGCCTGTGGTGTCGACGACGGCGACGGTGTGGCCCGGGATGCGGACGACGTCCGGTGATGTCGCGGAGCGCGCGCCATCGTCCCCGAGGACGATCCCTCGCTCGACGAGCACCGCACCGGCGGCGCCCAACGTGAGCACGACGGAACGGGGCCCGAGTGACAGGAGAGCCGTCGCGACCTCACCGGGTTCCGCCCACCCGTCGTGGGGTGTCGCGGTGCCGGCGTGCGCCAGGAGGAAGGCCGCCTCGGACTCGTTGACCACAAGAGGATCGGCGACGCTCAGGACCTCGTCGGGCAGGATCGCGGCGGGCGCCGCGTTGAGCACGACGCGGGTGCCGGACGCGTGCGCCTCGGGGAGCATCGAGGCGACGGTCTCCAGCGGTATCTCGAGCTGAGCGACGAGCACGGTCGCGCCCGCCCACACCGGTCTCAGCTCGTCCACGAGGGCCGGGGTGAGGTGCCGGTTCGCCGACGGCGAGACGATGATCGAGTTCTCACCGTCCGGCGTGACCAAGATGATGGCGCTGCCGGTCGGCGCGTCCACGACGCGCAGGCCCTGCAGGTCGACGCCGGCGCCTGTCAACGAGGCCCGGAGGAGCTCGCCGTGGGCGTCGGCGCCGATGCAGCCCACGAACGCGACGTCGGTCCCGAGGCGCCCAGCCGCAACGGCCTGGTTGGCGCCCTTGCCGCCGGGCGTCGTCACGAGGTCCGAGCCGAGGATGGTCTCGCCGGCAGCGGGCCGGTGGTCGATGTCGAGCACGAGGTCAGCGTTGGCGGACCCGACGACGACGACCTGGTGCGCAGTCATACGTGTTCTCCTTGCGATCGGGTGGTTCACCGCGGAGCACCACGGCGCTCCGCGGTGAACCACCGAGTCGACCGGCCGAGGCCGGCCCGGGTTGACTCAGGCGTTGGCCTTGTCCAGCACGACGACCGGGACACCGATGGTCTTCTCGACGGTCTTCCCGTCGATCAGTGCCAGGAGGGTGTCGACTGCCGACTTGCCGAGATCTTCCGGCTGCTGCGCGATCGAGGCAGCCATCGTTCCCGCCTTGATCGCGGCGACACCGTCGGCCGTGCCGTCGAACCCGACGACGAAGACGCTCTTGCCGGCACGGTCACCGAGGGCCTGGATCGCACCGAGGGCCATCTCGTCGTTCTCGGCGAAGATGCCCACGGCATCGGGGTGGGCCTGCATGAGGTTCGTGGCGACGTCGAGGCCCTTGGTGCGGTCGAAGTCGGCGGGCTGCGTCGCGACGATCTGGATGTTCGGGTACTTCTTGATGGCGTCGGTGAAGCCCTGGCCACGGTCGCGCGCGGCCGACGTGCCCGCGGTGCCCTGGAGCACGATGATCTTGCCCTTCTCCCCGATCGCCTTGGCCAGCGCATCAGCGGCCAGAGCGCCACCGGCGACGTTGTCCGAGGCGATGAACGAGTTGACGGTCGCGCCGTTGACTGCGCGGTCCACCGCGACCACAGGAGTCTTCGCCGCGATCAGCGGTGCGACGATGGGGCCGGCCGCGTCGGAGTCGACCGCGTTGATGATGACGCCGTTGAGCTTCTGCGCCTGGAAGTTCTGGATCTGGTTGGCCTGCGTGGTGGCGTCGTTGCCGCCGTCCGTGACGACGAGGGTCACGCCCGCGGCATCGGCAGCCTTCTGGGCGCCGTCACGCAGCGACACGAAGAACGGGTTGTTGAGCGTGGACAGCGCCAGACCGATGCTGATCTTCGACGACTGGGCACCGGCGGACGCGGAACCACTCGCAGTGGAGGCTGCTGTGGTCGAGCCCGAGCTGCACGCAGAGAGCAGGATCGCTCCCGCAGCCGCGAGGGTCAGGAACTTCATTGTGGGCTTCTTCATCGAAACCTTTCCTTCCTGGTTGGTCCGGGAGCGGTTCCCGGTGTCATGCCTGTGAGTGGTGGGGGTTCTGTGGTGGTCAGGTCCGGCGGCGGCGCAGGGTGTCGGTGAGCACCGCGAGGGCGATGACCGCACCGATGACGACCTGCTGCCAGAACGACGAGACGTTGAGAAGGTTCAGACCGTTCCGGATCACGGCCAGCACGAGCGCACCGACGAACGTGCCGAACGCCCGCCCGGTCCCGCCGGAGAGACTCGCTCCGCCGATCACCACGGCGGCGATCGCATCGAGCTCGTAGCCCGAGGCCGCCTGGGGCTGCGCCGAGACCAGGCGACCGGCCAGCACAAGTCCTGCGACGGCCGCGAACAGCCCGGAGAGCGCATAGATGATCAGCTTCTGGCGCTGCACGTTGATGCCTGACAGCCGCGCGGCCTCCTCGTTGCCGCCGATCGCGTACATGGCGCGCCCGGTGTACGTGCGGCCGAGGATGAACGAGGCGAGCGCCCCGAGGACGACCATGATCACGACGGGCATCGGCAGCCAGCCGTCGATGGTCTTGCCGAACCAGGCGACCATGGAGGGCTGCGGGAGCGGCATGCCCTGGGACACCACGAGGGTGAGACCTCGGGCGATCGACAGCATCGCCATCGTGGCGATGAACGCCGGGAGCCGGCCGAAGGCGACGAGCACCCCGGAGACCAGGCCGGCCAGGACGCCGGTGATCATCCCGAGCAGGATCGCGATCACGGGGCTCAGACCCATCGTGGTGGCGCCGTAGCCGGTCACGACGGCCGCGAGGGCGGCGACCGAGCCGACGGACAGATCGATGCCGGCCGAGACGATCACGAACGTCTGCCCGAAGGCCAGGATGGCCACCACGGCGGCCTGGATCCCGACGTTGAGCATGTTCTGCGCCGTGAAGAACACCGGGCTGAGGAGGGACATCACGACCCAGAGCAGGATCAGCGCCATCAAGGCGCCGTTCTGACCGGCGATGGTCTGCACGCGCGTGAGGACGAGTCGAGTCCGCGCGGACCTCGGGCGAGGGGCAGCAGTCTCAGTTGACACGGGTGGACTCCTCATCTGTGACGACCAGTGCCATGACGGCGTCCTGGGTAGCTTCCTGGTGGGTGAGCTCGCCGACGATGCGGCCCCGGGCCATGACGACGATGCGGTCGCACATCCCCAGGACCTCGGGCAGGTCCGAGGAGACCATCAGGACGCCTCGGCCCGAGCTCGTGAGCTTGTTGACGAGCTGGTAGATCTCGACCCGCGCGCCGACGTCGACGCCGCGGGTCGGCTCGTCGAGCAGCAGGACCGCGGGGTCGGCCGAGAGCCACTTGCCCATGACGACCTTCTGCTGGTTGCCTCCGGAGAGGTTCTTGACCATCGCCTGCGTGTTCGGCGTCCGGATCTTCAGGTCGTCGACGGTGTCGGCGGCCAGCTTGCGCAACCACCGCCGGTTGACGATGCCCCGTCTGGTGGCGCGTCCGAGCGCGACCAGGCCAAGGTTCTCGCCGACCGATGCGCTGAGGACGAGGCCCTGGGCCTTGCGGTCCTCGGGGACGAGCCCGAGACCCGCGCCGATGGCGGCATGGACGTCGTGGCGCGGCAGCGCCTTCCCGCGCACCGTGACACTGCCCGCGTCGTAGGTGTCGGCCCCGAAGACTGCGCGGAGCACCTCGGTCCGTCCCGCTCCCACCAGACCGGCGATGCCGACGACCTCACCGGCGCGGACGCTGAGCGAGATGTCGTCGAACCGACCGTGGGCCGTCAGGTGCTCGACACGCAGCAGCTCGTCGCCGGCATCGCCACGCTCGCGCGGGTACTGCTGCTCGATCGACCGCCCCACCATCATCCGGACGAGCTCGTCGGTGGAGGTGCTGGCGGGGACCGTCCCGACCGAGTTCCCGTCGCGCAGCACCGTGACCCGATCGCCGATGCGCCGGATCTCGTCGAGGTGGTGCGAGATGAAGATCAGGCCGACCCCGTGCGCCCGGAGCTCGGTCATCAGCTCGAGCAGCCGGTCCACCTCGGCATCGGTCAGTGCGGCGGTCGGCTCGTCGAGGATCAGGACGCGGGCGTCCAGGCTCAGCGCCTTGGCGATCTCGACGAGCTGTTGGCGCGCGACTCCCAGGCCGGCGACAGGGGTGCGGGGGTCGAGGTCGAGGCCGACCCGGGCCATCACGACGCGGGCCTCGGCATTCATGCGCCGCTTGTCCACGAGCCCGAACCGGCGGGGCTGACGTCCCAGCAGCACGTTCTCGGCGATGCTGAGCTGAGGGACGAGGTTGAACTCCTGGTGGATCGTGGCGATGCCGAGAGCCTCGGCGCGTGCGCTCGTCGCGATGCTCACCGGTCGACCGTCGACGACGACCTGTCCGCCGTCCGGCTGGTACACCCCGGCCAGGCACTTGATCAGGGTGGACTTGCCGGCCCCGTTCTCGCCGAGGAGCACGTGCACCTCCCCCGCGTGCAGGTCGAACGAGACCCCGCCCAGCGCGACGACGCCCGGGAACTTCTTGACCAGGCCCTCGACCCGCAGGAGCTCCGGTCCGGCGGACGGGGCGGTCGGGCTCTCGGTCATGAGTTCCTCCTCTGGGTGGACTCCCGCAGCTCCAGCCGGCAGCCGAGGTGCTCGTCCGCGACGTCCGTGCCGCCGATCCGGTCGAGGAGCATCTGCATCGCGCGCTCGCCGAGCAGTGACGTCGGCTGGGCGATGGCGGTGAGGGTGGGGCGGAGCAGCGTGAACCACGGCATGTCGTCGAAGACGGCGAGCGCGAGGTCCTCCGGGATCCTCACCGTCGAGGTCCCCTCGTGCTCGCCGATCAGCTGCAGGGCTCCGAGCGCCATCGGCCCGTTGGCGACGAACACGGCGTCGGGCGCCTCCGGCAACGCGAGCAGCGAGGCCAGGGCGTCGTGCCCGGATCCGGCCCGGAAGTCTCCGTGCACGACGAAGGCGTCCGGGAGGTCCAGACCGTGGCTCGCGAGGGCCGCACGGTACGCGACCAGGCGCTCGCGGGACGTGCCCGCGTGGTCGGGACCGCTGATGACAGCCAGGCGGCGGCGGCCCGTCCCGACGAGGTGGTCGACCAGCTCATGGATGGCGGCCGAGCCGTCTGCCATCACGATCGGCGCATGGACGTCGGCCGCCGGTCGGTCGACGAGCACGAGCGGGTGCCCCTGCTCGGCCGCCTCGCGCAGGAGCGGTGACGTCTCGACGGTCGGGACGACGATGAGCCCGTCCACCTGACGCTCGAGCAGGATCCGGACGTAGTGGTCCTGCTGGGTCGGGTCCTCGTCGGCGTTCCCGACGATCACGGAGAAGCCGGCGGCCCGTGCCGTGTCCTCGACCGCTCGGGCGAGCTCGGTGAAGAACGGGTTGAGCAGGTCGGAGACCACGAGGCCGACGGTCCGCGTACCGGTGGTGCGCAGCGAGCGCGCCACGGCGTTGGGCCGGAAGTTGAGCTCGGCTGCGGCGGCGAGCACGCGCCTGCGCAGGTCCTCGGATGCACTGGGGTGTCCGCTGAGGACTCGCGAGACAGAGGCGGTCGACACGTTCGCCGCCCGTGCCACTTCCTTGATCGTCGCCATCGACTTCCTTCCCTTCGCGCCACGTTGCGCCGCATCACGGGCGAACCCGTCATGAAATCGATTACATGTAATCGATTGCACGAGATTACTTCAGGGCAGTGGATCCGTCAAGGAGTCAACGACGCGCGACGACGGCCCCAGAGGTGCTGCGACTCTCGCTGTCGTTGGTCGCGGCGATCTTGCCGGGGCTCCGCCTCACGTTCGACCGTCCGCCGCTGTCGAACACGTAGACCAGCGTGGGCTTGTCGCTGGAGAACCCACCGGTGCCGTACGTCCCGGTGTGCAGAACGTGCCCGGCGTTCTTCAGGTCACGCTGCTGCGCGACTGCGTTCGCGTTGTCGTACAGGTGCGGGTCCGGTTGGCTGCAGGACGCAACACTCGCGGCCACAGCCAGCGAGAGTGCGACCATGCGGAGCCGTCGTCCGCCTGCCCTGCGGAACATGGGCGTGAACCTAGCATTCCGCTGTGAGCGACCTGTCCCGTTTCGTCGTACCGACGAATGCTCGTTCACAGAGCACCGCCGCACCCGGCGTCGCTGTCGCGCCCATCAGCGCCCAGCTCGTCGAGCATGGCAACAGCCGCCCTCGTCGAGAACCGCGTCCACCCCGTCCACCCGCGCGGCAGCGAGTGAGCGAAGGATCTCGAGGACTCGTCGTCGCTGACATCGGCCGTCTCGTCGGCGATCGCGGCGTGCGTCAGCGGCCGTCCAGCCGCGAGCGAGGAGGAAGGAGCCGCCCTGCTGTTCGACGACAACCTCAACCCGAAGCCGCAGTACCAGGACCTGCGGCAGGTGCTCTGGACCACCAAGGCGCCACGTCGCGCCTGATCGACGGCCACGTTCCCGGGGTGTGTCCCGACGTTCGGGACGCACCCCCTGGTCGTGCCGCGTCTCACCTCGGGCGCGGTGCCAGGTGCAGACCCGGCGATGGCCCGACTGATCAGGTCACCGCCGTCGCGGAGGACGGGGTTGCTCCACGACCGTCGCGGCCAAGAACCCGGGCGCGAATCTGTCAAGGCCTCGTCCGTCCACGTGTGCCGCCGCTTGCGGCCGGCCGTGACCGGTCGGAAGGTGTTCGGGTGGAGATCCAGCTCAGCATGATGATCCTCGAGGTCCGCGATCTTGCGGCGTCGATCGCGTTCTACCGCGTCCTGGGCCTCGACCTACCCGACCCGGAGCCCGGTCGACCCGTCGTGATCCACCGGATGGGCAGCGGCGTCAGTCTGCTGCTGACCACGTCGTTCGCGGCCACCTACGACCCGGCATGGACCCGCCCGGCCGGTGGCTACCAGCAGCTGCTCGAGTTCTATGTGGGCGATGACGCCGTCGTCGACCAGCGATGGGCCGACCTCGTGGCCGCCGGGTACCACGGCCGCATGCCACCCACGCAGACCGTGGGCCCCTACGCGGCCATGGTCGACGACCCGGACGGCAACGTCGTCCTTCTCACGTCGGACACAGCGGCCCGGGTCGACACGACGGACACGTAACGCGCGGACGGCAAGCCGGGTTGCTCCACCAGGAGCGTGCGAGGCTCGAGGCTCGCGTCGACAGCCTCGATGTTCTTCGCGTCGGCGCCCTCGACGACGGCACGACGCGACCCACGTCCTGGGCCGTCACCGAGCTCTCGTCGGCCGACGAGACGGTCATCGCGGAGCCTGTCCGCGTCGATCGCCGTCGTACAGTCGTGGGTGTTCGAACGACACCCGACGTTCTCGGTGGAGGTGGACGGATGATCCAGCTCGTGAACACGCGCTATGGCCCGCAGGCCCGCAACCGGCTCGACGAGACCGCCGCAGCCACGGCCGACGGAGCGCGCGCCGCCCTGGAGTCCTTCTACTACGCGCTCAACCAGCGCGACAGAGACGCGCTGCGGGAGGTATGGGCCATGGACCCGCTGGCCCAGCTGAACAACCCGCTGGGCGGCATCCTTCGTGGCGGCGACGCGGTCGCCGAGCTCTACGACCGCATCTTCACCGGCCCAGTGGTGGTGCAGGTGACCCTCGGCGACATCGTCGAGTACCTCGGCCCCGAGCACGCCGTCTTCGCCGGCCGTGAGACCGGCACCTACACGCGCCCAGACGGCACGGTCACGCCCCTCGAGATCCGGACCAGCCGCTACTTCCGCTATCACGACGGCCGGTGGCGCCAGTACCACCACCACGGCAGCATCGACGACCCCGAGGCGCTCGACGCCTATCGACGGAGCGTCGCCGGATAGGAACCACCGGCACGGCCGAGCGTCACATCGCTCTCGAGGGCGACGTGATCACCGGTCGTGGCCGCTCGCCGAACCCGTTCGCGATCCTTCAGGGCACGAGAGGGTTCATCGATCTCGCGGCATCCACGCCGTCTCCGCGGTCTCGACCACGTGCAGCGTCGTGCTCTGGTCGCCGTCACTGACATCCTCGACGGCAGCGACGATGACGGTCGGCCGGTCGTCCCGATATCGACGAATCGTGCCGGCGATGCTCACCGTCACCGCCGTGAACGCAGGGGAGACCCCTGTCCTGGCACCGATCTGCTGACGACTCGGGCGCGGCGGTGCGGGGCACTGTCGGCCGTGCCCCACCTAGCCCGTTCGTATGCGGCGTGTTCCGGTCCACGTCGCGATGACGACACCAAGGACGATGAGGATGTCGCCGATGCTGAAGGTGTTGGCGAGTGGTAGCGGTGCGGGCCAGGCGAAGATGTCACCGAGCCATGGAAGGACCGGGTGGGTGACGACCGCGGTGTTGGCGAATGCCAGGTGAGGGTCGATCCCGGCGGCGGCCGTCGCTGCCCTGGAAGCCGGGAGGACGCCGGAGTTGAGGGCGATCGTGATTCCGTTCGACGCGGCCCCGGCCCCGACGAGCAGCGCTCCCGGGACGTGCCGGTTCATCCACAGGAACCCGAGCGCGATCACGTAGGTCGCGACGTGCACGATCGGCGCGAGACCGTGCGGAAGCGGGATCTCGATGATCACCACCTGGACCGCAAGGGCGGCCCAGATCAACAGAGGCCAGCGCCAGCGACGCAGCAGCAAGGCGGCAGGCCACCGCAGCGCGAGGAGAGGAGAGACAACTGCGAGAGAGCAGACGGCGAGCAGCAGCATGGTCAGAGGCTCGCGATCGACGGGGCCGCGCCGGAGTGTCGCTCAGCGTCGAGTCTCCGCAGCGTCTGGTCAGGCGTCGTCGGGCGGCCGAGGTGGTAGCCCTGGCCGATGACGTGTCCGAGCTCGCGCAGAGCGGCGGTCGTCGGCTCGTCCTCGATCCCTTCGGCGACCACACGCAGACCGAGAGCAAGTGCGAGAGCGATGGTCGAGCGCACGATGATGAGATCGTGGCGGTCGGTGGCCATGTCGCTGACGAAGGACCTGTCCACCTTCAGCTCGTCGATCCGGAGACGCTTGAGGTAGCTCAGGGAGGCGTTCCCGGTGCCGTAGTCGTCGACCGCGATCCCGACCCCGAGCTCGCGCAGGGCACCGATGACCGAGTCCGCACGAGTGGGGTCCGAGAGGATGCCGGTCTCTGTGACCTCGAGAACCAGCGCGGCAGCGGGGATGTGGTGCTTCGCCAGTGCCTCGGCGATCTGGCGTGGCAGGGCGAGATCCGAGAGATGGCGCGCTGACAGGTTCACCGCCATGCGGATGTCGTGACCCGAGGTGCGCCACCGGGCGAGGTCTCCGAGAGCCGTGTCGAGAACGAATGCGGTCAGCGGTGAGATGAGGCCGGAGCTCTCGGCCAGAGGGATGAAGTCGTCGGGGCGAACCGAACCGTGCACAGGGTGCGTCCACCGGACAAGGGCCTCCACCCCGACGGTGCGGGAGTCGGACAGGTCGACCTGCGGCTGGTAGTCCACGTACAGCTCACTCGTGTCCAGGGCCACGCGCAGGTCAGCGAGCAGCTGGAGTCGCTCCAGGGTGTTGATGTCGAACTCGGGTGCGTACGTGCTGATGCGATCGCGTTCGAGCTTGGCGTGATACAGCGCGATGTCGACCCGCTTCATCAGGGCCTCGGCGTCCGCACCGTGCCACGGTGCGACGGCGACGCCGGCACTGGCCCGTACCAGCAGCTCGAGGTTCTCGATCCGGATCGGTGCGTCCAGCGCGGTGAGGAGCTCGCGCGCGACCTGCTGGCAGTCGCCCAGGCCGCCTGGGACGACGACTGCGAACTCGTCTCCGCCGAGCCGGTGCACCAACGTGTCGTCGGGCAGGGCGGAGACGAACCGGTCGGCCACGTGCCGGAGCAGCTTGTCGCCGAAGGGGTGCCCGAGAGTGTCGTTGATGTCCTTGAAGTGATCGAGGTCCAGCAGCACGAGGCCGGGGCCCTGCGACGTCGTCTTCTGGGCAGCGGCAAAGGCCCGGTCGAGCACGCGCAGGAGCCGGTCCCGGTTGCCCAGGCCGGTGAGCGAGTCGTGGGAGGCGAGGTGCGCGTGACGTGTCGCCGAAGCGGTCATCAGGTACGCGGCGACGACGGGCGCCGCGAGCAGCGCAAGAACGCTGACTCCGTCCGCCGCGACGTAGGCCGCGATGCAGCCGATGCAGATCAGCACGAGATTCGTGACGGCGTAGTGGCGGGCGTCGTCACGCAGGAGGGACAACACGGACTGGCCCGTGGCGAGTGCGACCACTCCTGCGACGAGCGTGAGGTTGATCGTGATCATCGCCATACCTGCCACCAGGAGCGGCCCGAGGTCACGAACGTGGACGGATGCCGGTCCGCCGAGGAACGGGGTGTGGGTCAGCCAGCAGTACACCGCGCGGGCGCCGAGCACGCTCAGGGTGTACTGCGCGATGTTGAACACGGACTTCCTCGCCTCACGGCGGTGGAAGATGTCGTCCATCAGGCTCGCGACGCCCTGGGCGAGCACTGCCACCCCGACGCCTGCCCCGGCAACGAGGGCAAGGATGAACGGCGCCGATGCCGAGAGAGTCCCCGCCGGTGTGTCTCCTTGAAGCAGTCGCAGGGGCTTCACCTCGCCCACGAGGGCCGCAAGCACGAGGAAGACGGTGGGTCCGATGAGGATCCGAGTGAATGAGACCGACCACGGACCGGCGAAGATGACGATGGCGATGCCGGCCGCGCCCAGGCTGGTGATCGTCGTGACGTAGACAGCAAGGGGCGACGGAGGCGCCAGGAACGGCTTCCTGGCGCCTCCGTCAGCCACGGGTGCGGCTGCTACCACTTAAAGCCGGCGCCGACGAGCGCGGCCACGGCAATGAGCGTGCCCGCGCTGGCCGTGATGCGGACAGCCGTGCTGTTCTTGAGGATGCTCCACTTGTCCATCGGACCGGTCCTTTCAGGAGGGGACGATGCTTACGGCCCGAGCCGTCCCTACCGCACCGCGGACGACCCGGATCGACCGGGACCCCAGGGGTACGCGCTTCGTCCATCGTTATGTCGGCTGGCAGGGTGCAGCCTTGAGCCATCCTCGCGCACTGCCGTACCGGCGCTGGCTCTCGTGCCGCGTGTCTCACGACCGGTCCCGGCGTGTCCTGGCAGTGGGGTTGGACGCGACGGGCTCGAGGTCTGGCCACCCGGCCACCCGGTAGCGTGGGCCGCGGCACGCTCCTCGGACGCGGTTGTACACCCTGGAACGGGGATGATGTGGCTGGTCCCCTGATTGCGACGAAGCTGTACGTCCCGACGCTGCGACGGGGTCTGGTGGAACGCCCACGGCTCCTGGAGAGTGTCCGTCGAAGTGCCGACTCCAGACTGACACTGCTGTCGGCCCCAGCCGGATTCGGCAAGACGACCCTCTTGGCCGACTGGCTGCACGAGGCACCGGGCGTGGACCGCTGCGTGGCGTGGCTCTCCCTCGACGCTGCGGACAGCGCACCCGCGACCTTCTGGACGTACGTCGTTGCCGCGCTCCAGGGCGCTCTGCCCGGCATCGGATCGGGTGCGCTGGAGCTCATCGGCTCGTCCCCCGCGGTGACCGAACCCGCACTCACCGAGCTGCTCAACGACCTTGCCGCGGCACCGAGAGAGGTGTGGCTCGTCCTCGACGACTACCACCTGGTGGACAGCCACGAGGTCGGCCGAGCGATGGCCTTCCTGGTGGAGCATCTCCCCCGAACGTGCACGTCGTGCTCAGCACCCGCGCCGACCCGGACCTGCCACTGTCTCGATGGCGGGTCCGTGGGGAGGTGGTCGAGATCCGTGCGGCCGACCTGCGGTTCACGTCCGCGGAGGCCGCTGCGTACCTCAACGACGCGACCGGGCTGCGCCTCACCGCCGCGGATGTGGAGACCCTCGAGGAGCGCACCGAGGGGTGGATCGCCGCGCTCCAGCTTGCAGCCCTGTCCATCCGGGGACGTGAGGACGTCAGCAGCTTCATCGCCCGGTTCGCCGGGACGGACCGGTACATCGTCGACTACCTCGTGGAGGAGGTCCTCGCGCACCAGAGCGAGCCTGTGCGCGAGTTCCTGCTCCGCTCCTCGGTTCTCGACCGATTCACGGGTCCGCTCTGTGACGCCGTCGTCGGTCGCGACGACGGCCGAGACGTGCTCCTGGGCCTCGAGCGGGCCAACCTCTTCCTCGTGCCCCTGGACGATCGGCGGGAGTGGTTCCGCTACCACCACCTGTTCGCCGACGTCCTGCGGGCGCGGATGCTCGCCGAGCAACCGGACCTGGTCCCGCTGCTGCACGATCGCGCCAGCCGGTGGTTCGAGAGCCACGATCGCGTCCAGGACGCGGTGCGGCACGCACTGGCCGCCCGGGACGTCGACCGTGCGGTGCACCTCATGGAGCTCGCCGCGCCGACGATCCGGCGTGACCGGCAGGACCAGGTGATGCTCGGGTGGCTGAAGCAGCTGCCCGACGACGCCGTGCGGCGCAGCCCGGTGCTCAGCGTCTTCTACGGCTACATGCTCATGGTCTCCGGGAACTCCGAGGCGGCCGAGCCATTCTTCGACGCAGCGGAACGCGCGATGGCCACGGTGGCGGAAGGGTCGGCTCCGCCCTGGGCGAGGACCGAAGAGCTGCGCACGTTGCCGGCGACCATCGCCATCTACCGCGCCTCGCTCGCGCAGGCACGGGGTGACACAGCGGGCACGGCGGAGCACGCTCGGCGCGCGCTCGCACTGGCCGGCCCCGACGACCATCTCGCGCGCGGCGGCGCGGCCGGGTTCCTCGGTCTCGCCGCGTGGGCGAGGGGGGACGTGTCGAGCGCGCTGGAGACGTTCGCTCAGGCGGTGGCGAGCCTGCACGCGGGAGGCAACCTCGTCGACGAGCTCACCAGCACCGTGGTGCTCGCCGACATGTGGCTCACGGCGGGTCGCCCGGGCACGGCACGGCGACTCTACGAACGCGCACTTCACGTGGCACAGACGCCAGGCGCGCCCGTCCTGCGGGCGATCCCTGACCTGCACGTGGGGCTCAGCGAGCTGGACTACGAAGCCGGCGACCTCGAGGGCGCCAGGCGGCGCCTCGAGACCGCCGCAGCGTTCGACGAGCACGCGTCCCTGACCGAGAGCCGCTACCGATGGTTCGTGGCGATGGGACGGGTGGCCGGGGCAGAGGGCGACCCGGAGCAGGCACTGGACTTCCTGGACCAGGCGGAGCGTGTCTACCTCCACGGCTTCTTCCCTGATGTGCGGCCCATCGCAGCGATGAGGGCCCGGGTCCTGATCACGCAGGGCGAGCTGACGCGGGCCGCCGACTGGGCGCGTGACCGCGGCGTGGCCGCCACGGACGAGGTGGGCTACCTGCGCGAGTTCGATCACCTCACCCTGGTCCGGCTGCTCCTCGCGCAGCACCGCGAACAGCCCGACCCCGACGCGCTCCGTCAGGCGGAGCACCTGTTGACGAGGCTACGTGAGGCAGCCGAGACGTCCGGTCGTGCCGGGAGTCTCGCCGAGATCACGATGCTCACCGCACTGGCACAGGACGCTCGGGGACAGCGGCAGCAGGCCCTGCGGTCGCTCGGCGACACCTGGGCGCAGATGCCCGAGCCCGACGCCTGGGCGCGGCTCTTCCTGGACGAGGGCGACCCCATGACGGCGCTGCTCCGTGACGCCGCCAGGCGGGGCCCCGCGCGGGACCACGCGCGTCGCCTGCTCGGCCTCGAGGTGTCGGGCGACGTCGGCACCCCTGGCCCTGGTCGCCCGGCGTCATCGGTGACCGAGCCGCTGAGCGAGCGGGAACGGCAGGTGCTCCGACTGCTCGAGAGTGAGCTGACCGGTCCGCAGATCGCCCGCGAGCTGTTCGTCACGCTCAACACGCTGCGCAGCCACACCAAGCGGATCTTCACCAAGCTCGACGTCACGAACCGTCGCGCGGCCGTGCGCCTCGCACGCGAACGCGGCTTGCTGTAGCCGGTCGGGAAGCGACTCTCACCAGGTCACTCACATCATGTGGTGATGCCCGGCCACCACGTCCGTCCGTAGCTTTCGAGTCATCCCGCGGCGCCTGCTGCGGACACTCACGGACCACGGAGCCGGACATGAGCATCACGAACACCACCCTGACCCGCGCGGCCGGCATCGCCGCCGTCGTCGGGGGTCTGCTGTACATCGGGGTCCAGATCAACCACCCCCACCTGGACCTCACCTTCATCTCCACGACCGAGTGGAAGGTCCGCCAGGCACTGAAGCTGCTGTTCGCGGCCCTGTCGCTCGCCGGCATCACCGGCATGTACCTGCACCAGGTGAAGCGGAGCGGAGTCCTCGGCCTGATCGGCTACCTCGTCCTCGCCACCGGCTTCGTCCTCATGTTCGCCACCGAGGCCATCGGCGTGGTCGTCCTCCCCTCCATCGCCCGCACCTCGCCCGGATACGTCACCGACGTCCTCGCCGTGGCCGTTCCCGGCGGCCACGCGACCGGCGACATCGGCCTCTTCGGGCAGCTCAGCGCGCTCGGCGGCGTCACCTACCTGGCCGGTGGCCTCGTCTTCGGCATCGCCCTGTTCCGTGCCGGCGTCCTCGCCCGATGGGCCGCAGCCCTCCTGGCGATCGCCGCCGTCGCCACCCTCGCGATCCCCCTGCTGCCACACGTCAACTTCAGGTTGTTCGCCATCCCGACCGGCGTCGCACTCGTCGGTCTCGGCTCCTCGCTGTGGAGCGAGCGGCGCGCCCCGACGGCGCGGCCGGTGCCCGACGTGGTGACCGCCCAGCTCGACACGGCCGGCGCCGCGTGACCGTCCACCCGGCGGCTCGCCTCACCCGGTCGACCAGGTCGACCGGGTGGGTGCCCGTCGCGCTGGTCGGCCTCGTGCTGATCCCCGCCATCGCCGGCTCTCTGCGCCTGGTCGAGCTGGCCGGCGGCCCGCTCCTGCTGCCGGCGAACCCGCGCATGACCGCCTCGCCCGCGCCCGTGGTCGCCCATATCACCAGCGCGATCGCCTACGCCGTTCTCGGCGCCCTCCAGCTCTCCGCCTCTCTCCGACGCCGCCATCCTGTCTGGCACCGCGCCGCCGGGCGCGTCGTGCTGGTTCTGGGCATGGCAGTCGCGCTCTCGGCGCTGTGGATGACGCTGTTCTACGCCCGCCAACCCGGTACCGGCGAGCTGGCCTTCCTGTTCCGGCTCGCGTTCGGGTCAGGCATGGCCGCCAGCATCACTCTCGGCTTCGCCGCGATCCGCCGTGGTGACGTCGCCCGCCACCAGGCGTGGATGACCCGCGCCTACGCGCTCGCCCTGGGCGCCGGCACCCAGACGTTCAGCCTGGGTGTCGGGCACGCGGCCTTCGGCACCGGTGCACTGACCACCGACCTGTCCCTGGGGGTGGGCTGGGCCGTCAACCTCGCGGTCGCCGAGTACGTCATCCGTCGGCGCCACAACGGACGAACCCCCAGAGTGACCTCGAAGGTCGGGACCTCATGACCCAGGCTCCCCGACGACAGGCGCCGACCGTCTACCGGATTCGGGTCGCCGGGCACCTCGACCAGCACTGGTCGGCCTGGTTCGGAGACCTTCGACTGACCCGTCACGACGACGGGACGACGGAGCTGACCGGCGTCATCTCGGACCAGGCCCAGCTTCACGGGCTGCTCACCAAGATCCGAGACCTGGGCGTGGCCCTGATCTCCGTGGCCGTCATCGGCCCTCCCCACGGCATCGACCATCGGCCCGGCCCGCTCGACACCGACGCGGTCGTCGACGAGGACTGAACCGTCACGGGTTCGGTGCCCTCCGAGCAGGACGGCCAAGGTTCGACAGCCCCTGACCGGCACCCACAGCCCGCACGGGCAGATCCGGGGCGTTCACCGTCCGAACTTCGCTCTGGCCTCGGGTGTCACCGGGGTGAAGAAGTTGACGAGGTTGCCGTCGGGGTCACGGAGCACCAGTGACCGGTTGCCCCACGGCATCGTCGTCGGGGTGATCACGACCTCGGTCGTCGTCTGCCTGATCCGCTCGTACTCGGCGTCGACGTCGTCGACCAGGAACTCGATGATCGCGCTGTGGTTGTCCGCGGCCCGTGCGGCGTCGTGCCCGAACAGCGCGACCGTGCACGTGCTGCCGATGGCCAACCTGCCCGCCGGCGTCTCCAGCTCGGCGAAGTCGGGCGTGGACCAGCGGACGGGCATGCCGCTGACCCTCTCGTAGAAGTCGACCAGGCGAGCGACGTCGTCGGTGATGAGACGGACCGACACCAGGCTGTGCTGACGTCGAGATGAAGAGATGGGAGTCGTCATGGCAAGGACGGTAGGACAGATACCGGACAGTCTCCGCCCGGTATCTGAGAGATACTTCTGCGATGACGAGACCCACGGCCCGAGTGCTCGCCCTGCTCGAGATCCTGCAGGCCGGCGGCACCCGCACCGTCGGTGACCTCGCCGCACAGCTCGGCGTCGACGAGCGCACCGTCCGTCGCTACGTCGTCCACCTGGCCGACCTCGATGTCCCGGTGGAATCGGTGCGAGGTCGCTACGGCGGATACCGGCTGGCGCCCGGGTACCGGATGCCTCCCCTCATGCTCACCGATGACGAGGCTCTCGCCGTGCTCTGGGCGCTGGCCGCCGGACGCCGGGCGGGCGTGGTGACGACACCCGTCGCCGCGGTCGAGAGCGCCGCGGCCAAGGTGCGCCGCGTGCTGCCCGTGACGCTCGGACGTCGTCTGGACGCGCTGCTGACGACCGCCGAGTTCACCGTTCCCGGCCGACCCGTGATCGAGCTGGAGACGACCGTCCTGCTCGCCCTCGCCGAAGCCGTCCGTGACCGACGGCCGGTCGCCATCAGCTACACCTCGCCGAACAAGGGCCGCAGCGAACGGACCGTGCACCCGTACGGCATCGTCGCCCACTCCGGACGCTGGTATGTCACGGGCGCAGACTCCGCGAGCGGCGAGACGCGCACCTTCCGCCTGGACCGCATCGTGACTGTCGAGCTGCTGGCCGGCAGCTTCGACCATCCCGACGGGTTCGACCCCGCCGACCGCGTGCTGACCGGGCTCGCCGAGGCGCCTCACCGACACACGGTCTCGCTTCGGGTCCAGGCCACGCCCATGCAGGTCCGGTCCCAGCTCCCCGCAGGGCTCGCCACCGTGCACGAGATCGCGCACCTCGACGGCTGGGTCCGGGTGCAGCTGCACGCCGAGCGATTGGACTGGCTGCCCGCCGTGCTCGCGGGACTGGGCTTCCCATTCACCATCGAGCACCCCGACGCACTTCGCGGTCTGGTTCGGTCACTCGCCGAACGACTCGCCTCCGCTGCCGACACCGACACCGACACGATTCACACCGGCGAGCTGCCCGCCGACACCGGGAAAGCCGATCGCGACCCCGCCTGACGCCTACGGAGCCAGAGCACGCGCTCCGCGTCGCCGACACCCGGGCACGCCGACGGGCGCGCGTTGGCCTGCCAGCCGGCGACTACGCGCTCTTCGAAGCTGTCGGCCGACTCGTCGCCCCCGCGAGGGGAACCTCAGATCGTTGCTGTGAGGACTCCGCCGTCAGCACGAAGGGCCGCGCCGTTGGTCGCGGACGAGAGGGGACTGGCCAGGTAGAGCGCGAGGTTGGCGATCTCAGCGGGCTCGATGAACCGCTGCAGGAGAGACGTCTGGTTTCCGGCGATGATGGCCGCCTTCAGCTCCTCCGCCGGCAGCGCCTGCGCCTGCGCGATCTGGCTGACGGCCCGCGCGACGCCGTCGGAGTAGGTCGGCCCACCCAGGATCGTGTTGACCGTCACCTCGGTACCGCGGGTGAGCTTCGCGAGCCCGTTGCTCAGGGCGAGCATCGCGGCCTTGGTCAGGCCGTAGTGGACCATGTCAGCAGGGATGTTCACGCCCGACTCGCTGCCGATGAAGATGAGCCGCCCCCATCCCTTGGCGAGCATGTGAGGCAGCGCGTGTCGCGAGAGTCGGACGCCGCTCATGACGTTGACGTCGACGTAGCGCTGCCAGTCGTCGTCGGAGATCTGCGCGAAGGGCGTGACCTCGAACAGACCGACGTTGTTCACCAGGATGTCGACCTCACCCATGGAGTCCAGGAGGTGGCGCACCTGCTCGGGGTCCTCGAAGTCGGCGGGGACGCCCGACACGACGGCCCCTGGGACTGCGGCCTTCAGGCGGTCGACGGCGGCCCGGAGCCGGCCCTCGTCGCGCCCGTTGATGACCACCGACACCCCCTCACCCACGAGGGCCTCGGCGATCGCGAAGCCGATTCCCTGCGTCGAACCGCTCACGAAGGCGGTCTTGCCCGACAGTTGCAGATCCATGTCTCCCCGTCACTGCTCCAGATGGTGTCACTCGGCGGCAATCACTTGCCCAGTCAAGTGAAACGTAGGTGTCTTCACTTGCCCAGTCAAGTCACTTCGGTGACGTCGGGCCCCGGGTTCACGTACTCTGCTGCCATGTCAGACCCCGAGGACTCCGCAGGGCTCAGCGGCGAGGACCTCCAGACCTGGGCCGCTCTGGCCACCGTCCTGGAGTGGCTACCCGCAGCCCTCGACACCCAGCTGGGGCGCGACGCCGATCTGACCCACTTCGAGTACGGAGTCCTGTACGCGCTCGCCAGCGCTCCCGACCAGACGCTCCGCATGAGCGTCCTGGCCGGCTACGCCAACAGCTCACTGTCGCGACTGTCCCGCGCGGCGTCGCGACTCGAGTCGAAGGCGTGGGTGCGACGCGTCCCCGACCCCACCGACGGGCGATACACCCTGGCCATCCTCACCGATCTGGGACAGCGGAAGGTCGACCAGGCCACCCCGGGCCACGAGCGCACCGTGCACCGGTTGGTCCTCGACCCGCTGACACAACCTCAGACCCGGCAGCTGCGTGAGATCAGTCGGCGAATCATGCGGGCGATCAGGGACGAGGAAGGATGGCAACCACCCCCGCGCGCCACACGCTCGACCTGACCACGCTCGCTCATTCCCCTGCACCTCACCGGTCGGAAGCTTCCCGACAGGCGCGTCACCTTACGGCGCACTCGACATGGCGGGGAACGTCTTCCACTGGTGCGAGGACTGGTGGGACGACGCCGGCTCTCCACGTTCGGCCAGGGGCGACTTCACGCCTCCCCAGGACGGCTCGTGGAGGGTCGACCGCGGTAGTAGCTGGGGCAACCCCGGGGTGTGCGGCGAAGGCCCGGATGCCGTCCTCGGCGTAGCGGCGGTCGAGCTCGACGGTGAACAGAGTGTTCGCCCGCTTGGACTGCGCATACGCCGCCGCAGGGTGGTACCCGGTCGCGAAGTCGAGGTCGGCCCAGCGGATCTCGCCGAACCGGGCGGCGCCAGAGGTCACGTTGACGACGCGCGCGGGCGTCGAGGCGCGGCTCGGGCCTGAACAGCACCGCCGCGTTGTTGACCAGCACGTGCAACGGGCGTCCGGACGCGATCCACGATGGCCTGCTGACCTGGCTCGGCGCCGGTGAACTGGTGGGACCCGCACAAGAAGACCACATCGTCTCCGTCGTCACCGTCACGGAACACAAGGTCGCGCACTGGCGCGACCACCTCGACCCGATCGCGGTCGTCGATGCCAGAAGGCCCGGGCGAGTGCCTTGCCACCCCTCGGTGCCGCCGGCGTGCGAGCAAGGGCACCCGCGCGTGGGGACGATGCGCCGGCCCGACGCGATCGTCCGAACGGAGCCTGACGTTCCGCCGGGTGGCCGGACCGTCTCTCAGGCCTCTTCCCGCGGCACCACGAGCCCCGACTCGTAGGCGAGCACCACCAGCTGCGCGCGCGCCGTGCACCCGAGCTTGCGCAGCAACGTGTGCACGTGAGCCTTGACCGTCGTGGTCGACACCCCCAGCTCGGTCGCGATGTCGACGTTGGCGCCCCCACGTGCCACGGCGAGCAGCACCTCGAGCTCGCGCGGGGTCAACGTGCCGACGGCGGCGGGGACCTGCTCGCTCCCGCGCTGCCCGCGCCCCCAGCTGCGCCACTGCCCCAGCACGAGCGCCGTGACTGCCGGGTCGAGCAGGCTGCCTCCTGCGTGGACGCGGTGCACGGCGGCGATGAGCGTCGCCGGGTCGGTGTCCTTGAGCAGGAACGCATCCGCTCCCGCGCGCAGCGCACCTGTGACGTACTCCTCGTCGTCGAAGGTGGTCAAGGCGACGACCCGCACCCCTTCGAGCTCTGGATCCGCGCGGATGAGTCGGGTCGCCTCGACCCCGTCGATCCCTGGCATGCGGATGTCCATGAGCACCACGTCCGGCCGCACACGGCGCGCAAGGTCCACCGCTGCGGCACCGTCGCCCACCTCGCCCACCGTCTCGGTGTCCGGCTCGTGGTCGACGATCATGCGCAGGCCCAGTCGGATCATCGGCTGGTCGTCCGCGATCAGCACGCGCACGGCGGTGGGCGCACCGGTCGGCGGCAGTTCCGTCATCGGGGTCCCCTCATGCATCGGCGTACGGCACCTTCATCATCACGACCCACTCCCCGTTGTCGGCACGACCCGCGGTGACCGTGCCGCCGCACGCCGCGGCGCGCTCGCGCATGTGCAGCAGACCGTGCCGCTGTCGGACCTCGCCGGTCTCCTGCCGCGCCGGCCCGGGGTCCCGCACCTGCAGCACCAGGCTCCCCGGGAGCGCCGAGAGTCGGAGGTCGGCGCCGCTGGCACCCGAGTGCACCAGCACGTTCGTCAGCGCCTCCTGCGCGACACGCACCACCGCCAGCCCGACGGCCGACGAGCAGTCCGGCATCACCGCAGGCAGCTCGGCGTTGACCTCCAGCCCCGCTCCGCGCACCCGCTCGACGACACCCGCCAGGTCGGCAAGACCCGGCTGCGGCGCCATCGGGGTCGTCTGGTCCGCAAGCAGGCGGACAAGACCGGCGGGGGTCATGTCGACCTCACCGGCGTGATCGTCCCGCAGCACCCGCACCACCGAACGCATCGAGTCGAGAGCCTCACGACCGGCCGGCGCGATCCACCGCACGGCGTCGCGTACGCCTCGGGGTCGGTGTCACCGACGTGGTCCGCCGCCTGCGCGCGCACCACGATCGCGCTCACGTGGTGTGCGACGACATCATGCAGCTCGCGGGCGATCCGGGTGCGCTCGAAGCGCACGGCCTCCCGCGCCCGCAGGTCCTGCAGCGCCTCGAGCTCGAGGTTGCGCTGGGCGAGGGACGCGCTGGTCGCCGCGAGCCGCTGGAACAGGGTGCCGAGCACCGTCGCCGCGCTCGCCAGGGTGGCGAGCAGCAACGCGTGGGACGGGTGGGTGCTGACGGCGAGCACATCCCCGTCCTGCAGGAGGACGGAGAAACCGCCCAGCCCCGCCTCGAGCACGACGATCGACCCCACCGAGACCGGGCCGGCCAGCCAGACGGGGACTGCGGCAGCCCTCGTCACAGCGAACGACGCGACGAGCAGAGGCAGGACATGGAAGTCGGACTGCAGGCCGCTGCCCTGCACGAGCCCGAGGTATGTGACCGGGTAGACGACGGACGTCGCCCAGAACGCCACTCCTGGCGCGAGCCTGCGGAATGTCAACGTCATCACGAGCCAGACCCCGGCCCACCAGTACGACGTGATCCACAGCGGGTGCCAGTAGTCCCAGCCGGAGGCCACCGACACGGTGAGGAACCACAGTGCACCGACGGCGACAGCGACGGCGACGTCCTGCCGTACGGACCGGGAGTCAGCAGACGTCGCCACACGGCGAGGCTACGCCGCGCCCCGCAGCCCCCGCGGCCGTCGCCGGCATGGTCCCTGCCCGCATCACGCCCACCCCAGGGTGGGGCCCGTGCGCCCCGATCTCCACCTGCGGATCACCGGCGGGGGTCCACAAGGTGGCCCGCCGCAGAGGCTCGATGGGCCCACCGGGCGACGCGGCTGGTACCCCGCTCCCGCGACGCTGTCGGTATGACGACGTACATCAACGGCTCACGCGCCTCACAGGTTCGACGGCGCCGGCGCTCAGCTGCCGGATTCGCGCTGCTGGCCGTGCTGGCCGGGGGTGTCGGGTACTTCCTGTGGGGACCCGACACGGCAGCAGCCCGGGGCGCAGTGAACGGCCTGGCGACCGCGGGAGTGCCCGTCTCTGCTGCGGCGCCGCCGTCCGCACGCCCGCAGCCGCCGGTCGAGGACCCGACGCACCAGCAGGAGACCGCCACCCGGCTCGACGCGGAGCTCGCGCGCCGGTTCGCGGCAGCGCAGCGAGCCGCTGCGGCCGACGGCGTCGAGCTGACCCTCACATCGGGGTGGCGGTCCGCCGCGGAGCAGCAGGTCCTGGTCGACCAGTCGATCGCCCACTACGGATCGGTCACCGAGGCACACCGCTGGGCGCTGCCACCGGAGACGTCCGAGCACGTGAAGGGGCTCGCGATCGACGTGGGCCCGACCGCAGGAGCGCTCTGGCTCGGTACGCACGCACGGGAGTTCGGGCTGTGCCGCACCTACGCGAACGAGATGTGGCACTTCGAGAAGCTCGCGGACGGCGCCTCGGACTGCCCGGACCTGCACCCGGACGCCTCCTGGGGGTGGTGAGACCCGCGCACGCGCACCATGCACCTGCCGACCTCCGAGGTCCGCGCCCCGGACAGCGCGCACGGCCACCGGTTCCCTGGTCCGGTCTCGCCGACCACCGCACGACGACCTTCCACGTCGCGGTCACCACGGCGAAGCAGGACGGGCACTGTACGGGGCCTCCGGCGAGGCCTGATCGACGCCGGCGGACTGCGTCAACACGTGCGCGGTGCGAGTTCCGACCGCCGCACGAGAACCCCGCGCCCGACGAGCCCGACGACCGCTACGGCCACCGCGAGGGCCAGCGGCTCTCGTACCAGCGTGGCGTCCGTGGCGTACTGCCGGAAGATGCCCACGCCGTAGTCGAGCATTCCCGCCAGGTCACGCGCGAGGATGCGCGAGCCGAGCGCATTCCCGACCGCTGCTGTGAGGGGCGGAGCCAGCCAGACCAGCGCGAGACTCGCCATCGCCGACACGGCCCTGCCGACCGTCCGCACGCCGGCCCAGGCGATCGCCACCCCGACGAGGATCGGCAAGGCGTAGGTGAACGCGCGGAGGAGCCACATCGGGGCCGACGTGGAGCCGGTCGGGTCGATGAAGGCGATCGGCAGCCACAGCCCGGTGGCGATCGCGCCGATCGCCAGGCCGACCAGCGCTCCGGCACGCGGAGCCAGCGCGATGAGGGCGAACGCGCCGACACTGACAAGGAGGCAGCAGGCGAGCCCGCCACCGATCCCCGCGAGGTACACCGCCGAGTCCCGCCCGCCCCGCAGGCCCGTGCCCACGGCCGTGACGGTCTGCACGGCAGCGAACAGCTGTACGGCGAGGAGCCCACTGCCCACCCGCAGCGCCGACCCCCGACCATCGCCGCGAGAGACCAGCACGCGCGCCGCGACGCCCGCGAGCGCCCCGCCCACGACGAGCAACGCGAAGATCGACGTCACCTTGTACTGGCTGAAGGGGAGCAGCACGACGGGCGCATCGACCGGGATCCCGCCCTCCCAGAGGTTCTGCAAGGGCAGGCGCGCGCCGGCGATGAGCCAAGGCGCCAGCCCGACCACTGCCGCGACCGCGCCCACCAGGACCTCAGCCCAGGACGGGGCGGACCGACCGCTGCTCACCGGCTGTGTGATGCCCAAGGCGCCGTCCGGCACACGCCCCTGAGCGGGTGCCTCGTTCACGAATTCGTCCATCGGTCTTCTTGCCGATTCCCCCCTCGGCGCGCTGCGTGCGCCGTCGACCCGGCCAGACTAGTCGTCGGACGCGACGGCAAGGTGGGACTCGACGTCCCGTTCGAACCAGCACGACGAGGTCGTGACACCCCACGTCGCCTGCAGTGACGCGGTGCGCGTGCTCGTCCGCGGAGCCCGGAATGACGCGCCAGCAGCGGGTTCCGCGACGACACGGGACCCATCGCGCACTGACCGGTATGGCGTTGTGTGGTCACTGCGATGCGGAAGGTGACAACGGTCGGGGCGCCGGTGATCCTGGTGAGATGACTCAGGAGGACCGTCGCCCGGAGGTGGTCCTGCTGTGCGGGGTGGCCGGATCGGGGAAGACCACGTACTCCCGGGCGCTCGCGGCGCAGGGCTACGTCCGGCTCTCGGTCGACGAGGAGATCTGGGAACGCTTCGGCCGGTTCGGCATCGACTACGACTCCTCCACCTACGAGACCCACAGCGCGGACGCGACCCGGTCCCTCGACGAACGCCTGACCGAACTCGTGGCACAAGGCCACGATGTCGTCCTCGACTCGAGCCTGTGGCAACGCGCACGACGTGACGAGTGCAAGCACCTGGTCGAGCACGCCGGCGGCCGCTGGCGACTGGTCTACCTCACGGCGGACGAAGCCGTCCTGCGAGAACGGCTGTCCTACGGGCAGGGCGCCTCGACGCCAACGCCGCCTTCCCCCTCACCGACGAGCTCCTCACCCACTTCCTGACCTCGTTCGTGGTGCCCTCGGGCGAGAGAGAAGAGCTCGTCGTCGTTGCGGGGGGCAGGTGAGGCGCCGATGCGCACGCTGCACCGGCCGTGACAGCCCGACCTCATGCGGGGAGTCACTCTCGTGCGCGACCGGAACGATCTGTTCTCATCACCTCACCCACGAGGTCACCCATCGGCGCGCCCATGCTGCGCCCAGCCGTCACGAGCCGTGGGCGGCCGCACTCCAGCAGAGCTCGCCGCCGCGTATCGGGTAGTCAACGGGTCGAGAGGGTTCGATCCCCGGATGCTTCATGAGCGAGGCGTCCCGCGCAGAACGTGCGTCGGACGACGAGTGCGTCGTCGAGGACGACGACATCAGCTGTAGCGCCCACCGCGAGACGACCGAGGTCCGGGCGCGAGATGAGCGTGGCCGGCACGCTCGTCGCAGCGGCGAGTGCGCGGTCTGCACCCCACCGCAACGCCGCTGTGCGGACTGCGGTGTCCATCGTCGCGACGCTGCCGGCGAGTCGACCGTCAGCCGTCGTGGCCTTGCCACCGGCGACCGTCACCTCGATGGGTCCGTAGCGGTAGGTTCCGTCGCCGAGTCCCGACGCGACGATGCTGTCGGTGATCAGGCCGATGCGCCCAGGTGCCGCCTGCTGGAGCAGTGTCAGGACGACGGGGTCGAGGTGGATCCCGTCGGCGATGACCATGAGCACGACGTCGGGCCGGGTGAGCGCCACGCCCAGTGGTCCGGGGTCCCGCGCGACGAGCGGGCGGTGGGCGTTCATCGCGTGGGTGAGCGCGGACGCTCCACGGTCGAACGCCGCGGCAGCCTCGGCGCCGGTCGCGTCGCAGTGGCCGAGGCTGACCATCACACCTGCGTCGGTCAGAGCCATGATCGCCTCTGCGCTGCCGCTTAGCTCGGGTGCCAGCGTCACCGCGACGAGCGCGCCGGTGGCCAGCCAACGTTCGACCAGATCGGGTCGCGCCTGGAGCAGGTGCTCGACGGCGTGGGCGCCTGGGTACCTCGGGGAGAGGAAGGGGCCCTCGAGGTGTGCCCCGAGAAGAGTGGCTCCGGCTCGGGCGTCCGGACGACTCTGGGTCTGGCGAATGGTCGCGATACGAGCCAGTCCCCGGTCGACGTCCGCGACCGGGGCGCTGATGAGCGTGAGGGCGAAGGCCGTGACGCCGGTCGCGGGAAGGACCTGCCGAAGCCCGGCGACGGCGTCGTCATCCGAGGACAGGGCGTCGACCCCCCGGTAGCCATTGACCTGGAGGTCCACGAAGCCGGGGGCCGCGATCCCGGCCCGTCCGGGCGGTAGCCCGACTGCGGTGATGACGTCGCCGGAGATCTCGATGTCACCTGGACGCAGGGTGTGGCCGTCGAACCACTGGGCGACGCCGAGGCGTCGCGGACGGACATCGAGCCCGTCCGCGACACCTGGGAGAGGGGGAAGCATCAGTTCTGGAACTTGCGACCGCGCGCCGCGTGCAGGTAGCGCTCGTGCTCGGCGAAGACCTCGTCATTCGACGAGAGCGTCGCACCGGGAACGGTGGGCGAGACGAACGTCTCGACGGTGATTCCTCGCCCTGCCAGCACCGCTCCGGTCCGGCAGATGATCTCGTGCGAGACGACGGCGGCGATCACGGTGGAGGAACCGCCGAGAGGACGGTCCCATCCCTCGACCGGCACGATCGCGTCCTCGACCGGGGAGCCCGTGTCGATCATGACGTCGGCGATGTCGGCGAGTCGCTTGCCGCTGGAGTGCGACACGGGCCTCGACAGGCTCGAGCCCGCGCTGACGGCAACGACGAACAGGCCGCGCGCCTTGGCGTAGAGGGCTGCGTCGATGCCGACGGCGTTCAGCCCGCTGTGCGAGTAGATGACGATCACGTCACCTGCCGCGAGCGGCTCGTGGTCGAGGAACTTGTCGATGTAGTTCTCCGTGCGCTCGAGCCACAGCAGCTCCCTGACACCACCGGGGCCGAGCACGTTGTGCCACATCAGGCGTGGGTCGTTGAGCGGGTTCAGACCGACGAAGCTTCCGTAGCGCGGGAAGGCCTCGAGCGTCGGGATGACGGAGTGTCCACTCCCGAAGAGGTGGACCAGGCCCTTGCGCTCGAGGGTGTCGGCACACTGGTGGGCCACCCGGTCCAGGGCCTCGTCCTGGGACGTCGACATCTGCTCCAGCAGGGCGATCAGGCGGGTGGTGTACTCGGAACGCGTGGTCATGACTTTCCTCTCGGTGCTTCTCATGGGTTGCGCAGGGGAAGCCGGATCTCGTACCGGTCCCCACGGATGAAACTGGTGGTGTGCTCGAACGCCACGGGTCCCGTGAAGGACACACGGACCACGTGGAACGCGTGGCTGCCCCTGGGGACGTCGAGCAGCGGGGCCAGGTCGCGGGGAACGCCCGCGACCCGGAAGATCTCCATGGCCTCGTCGGGTCCCACCCCGTACTCGGAGCCGAGCAGCTCGTAGAGCGAGGTGTTGTCACTCACCTTCTCGTCCAGGCCGGGGAACATCTCCGCGACGAGCAGGCTGGTCTGCACGGCGATCGGTTGGCCGTCGGCGGTCCGCAGGCGTCGCAGACGGAAGAGCTCGGTGCCCGGTTCACGGTGCATGGCATTCGCGACCAGATCGGACGCGGGCACCGTGTCGATGCCGAGGAGCACCGCGCCGGGCTTCATGCCGAGGGCGCCCAGCTCGGTCGAGAACGAGGACACCGAGCGCGCACTCGCCGTCACCCGGCTGTCGCGCACGAAGGTGCCCTTTCCGCGACCTCGGGTCAGGAGTCCTCGTTGGACGAGTCGGGCAAGCGCCTGCCGCACGGTGACTCGACTGACGCCGTACTGCTCGCACAGCTCGCTCTCTGTCGGGATCTGCCCGCCGGGGGGCCACTCCCCCGCCGAGACACGTCTGAGGAGAAGCTCTTCGAGCTGGAGGTAGAACGGCACCGCTGAGGACTGTGAGAGTCGCGGAACGGCCGGTCGTGTCGAGCTCATGAGTTCACTTCCATCTCGAGTGCGACGCGCAGCGCGCCGATGACCCCGGCGCGCGTGCCGAGCGCTGCTGCGACCACGGGGACCGTGCGCCCCGCAGGTGAGGCGAAGTCGCGTTGGGCCTGCACGAGCGAGTGCTCGATCAGGTCGAGGCTGACGACCAGACCACCCGCCAGCACGATGACGTCGGGGTCGAACGTGCTGGCGAGTGCCGCGATGCCCGTGCCGAGCAGCGCGCCGAACCGGCTCATGGCGGCGACCGCGGCTGCGTCTCCTTCTCGTGCGGCCGCGATCATCGCGGCGACACCGCCCCACGGGGTGGCGTGACGTTCGAGGGCTGCACCGGACGCGACCTGTTCCCACGCCCCGTGATCGGCGTCGGCGGTGGCCCCGTCGAAGGACAGCCAACCGAACGCGCCGGCGCAGCCGCGGGCACCGCGGACCAGGTGGCCGTCGAGCATGAGCGCGCCACCGATCCCGGTGCCGACCGCGACAAGGACGACCGACGAGTGGCCCACTGCGGCGCCTTCGTGCGCCTCGGCGACCAGGGCGGCCTGGGCGTCGTTGACGAGCACGCAGTCACCTCCCACCCGCGCAGCGACCACGCTGGCCAATGGTGAGCCGTCCAGGAACCGCAGGTTGGGCACCCACTGCGGCACCGCCGACGTCGTCTGTCCGGGCAGCCCGATCGCGGTCTGCGAGACTCGGCGTCCCTGTGCGACATCGTCGATGAGGGTGCCGAGCGCCTCCACGAGCTCAGGGACCGTTCGCGGGACCGCGATCTCGCGCACGGTGCTGCGGCGGGCCTGCGCATCCTGCCCGATGACTCGCAGTCGCGTCCCGCCGACGTCGACCCCGATGGTGACGTGGCCGCCTGGCATCACTTCACCCCCGTACGGGCGATGCCCTGGACGAAGACGCGCTGGGCGAGGAGGAACACCACGAGGGTGGGCAGGCTGGCGATCAGGGCGCCGGCCATCACGATGTTCTGGTACTGGACGCTCGTGGAGTACGAGAGCAGACGCGAGAGGGTCAGGACGATCGGGTACTTGTCCGAGGACTGCAGGATCGACAGCGGCCACAAGAAGTTGTTCCAGTAGTACACGATCGTGAACACGAGCAGTGTCACGACCGCCGGGCGCAGCAGCGGCAGAACGATCCGTGTCAGGATGCGCAGCTCTCCCGCGCCGTCGATGCGCGCGGCGTCGATGAGCTCGTCGGGCACGTCAGCGATGAACTGGCGCATCAAGAAGATGCCGAATGCGTTGACCAGCCACGGCAGCATCACCCCGGCGTAGGAGTCCGACAGTCCCATGCTCGAGACAAGGTGGTAGAGCGGGACGAGCGTGACGATCGGCGGGAGGAACATCGTGCCGATCACGGCCCAGAAGATCGCGTCCCGGCCCCGGAACGTGTACTTCGCGAAGACGTAGCCGGCCATGACGCTGGTGATGAGTACGGAGACGCTGCAGACGCTCGTGATGAGGGCGCTGTTGAGGAACGACTGCCCGAACGGCACGACGTCGAAGACTCTGGAGAACGCGTCGAGGCTCGGCGTCGTGGGGAACCACGTCGGGGGGATGCGCCCGAACTCCTTGGCTCCCTTCAGGCTCGCGATGACGAGCCAGTACAGCGGAAACAGCGGGATGGCCGCTGCGAGCCCGAGCACCCCGTACAGCGCGATGCGACCGGGGGTCACGCGCCGCGTGCGACGTCGCACCGGGGTCTCCACCACGCGCGCGGCGCTCATGCCCGCCTCCGGAGACCGAGGGAGACCGCGCCGGCCACCAGGCTCAGCACGATCAGCAGGCTGAAGGCCATGGCGCTCGCCTGCCCGGCCAGCCCGTTCTGGAAGGCCGTGCGCTGGATGTCGAAGGACAGGACGTTCGTCGAGTTCGCCGGTCCACCTTGGGTGAGCAGGTACACGGGGTCGAAGACCTGGACGGAGTTGATGACGGTCATGAGGAGGACGAAGACGAGCGTGTTGCGCAGCAGCGGCAGGGTGATGCTGAACGTCTGGCGGATCGGACCCGCGCCGTCGATCCTGGCAGCCTCGTAGATGTCCTCAGGGATCTGGGTGAGCCCGGCGACCAGGAGCACGACGTAGTAGCCGAGCATCTGCCAGACGTTGAAGATGACGAGGGAGATCAGCGCGCTGCTGGGGTTGCTGAGCCATCCGGGTGAGGTGATCCCCACGAAGGACAGAGCCGCGTCGATCGGTCCGTAGCTCGGGGCGTACAGGTTGCTCCAGACGATCACGATGGCGACCGTCGGCACGACGTACGTCGCGAAGAGGATCACACGCACCAGGCCGCGACCGCGCAGCTTCGGGAAGTACAGCAGGAGGGCCAGCAGCACGGCGAGCGGGATCGTGATGGCCGCGCTGAGGGCGACGTACACGACCGTGTTGCGGAACGCGGTCAGGTGGGTGGAGTCGGTCAGCACGGCCTGGTAGTTCTCGAGCCCGACCCATCTCATCTGCGAGATGGGGGTCAGCATCGACCAGCGGTGCAGGCTGATCCAGAGCGTCATCGCCATGGGGACGGCGACGAAGACCAGTATCAGGAGCAGCGCCGGGCTCAGGAAACCGACGGTCGCTACCCGGTGCCGAGCGAGCCGTGGCCCCCGTCGGACCGTTGGGGAGAGCCCCGGGGCGTGGCGGGTGCCACGCCCCGGGGTTTCGGCCATCGTCGTCAAGTCACTTACCTGCTGCGGTAAGTGCGGAGTTGACCTCGCTCGCGGCTGCGTCCATCGCCGCCTGAGGCGATTCCTGGCCGAAGATCAGCGCCTCGATGTGCTTCTGCAGGGCCTCGGAGGCCGCGGCCCCGCCGATCACCGTCGGGAACGGTGTGGCGTGGGGAAGCTCGGCGACGTAGGTCGCCAGGAACGGGTCGGACAGCTCGGCCTCGTGCGCGCTGAGGTCAGAGGTCCGGCTGGGGAGGATGCCCATACCCATGAGGATGTCGCCCATCGCGGAGGAGCCGGCCTTGCCGGAGTCGGGGCCGTTGAGGTACGTCAGGAACTTCCATGCGGCGTCCTGCTTGCCCTTGTCGGCGTTCGCGTTGACCATCGTGAGCCACGAGTAGGAGATGCTCGAGGAGGTCGTACCGTCCGGTCCCACCGGGATCGGAGCCGTGGCCACATCGGAGTACTTGTCACCCATGGCGGACTTCAGAGCACTCTGCCACCAGTTGGCCATGATGATCATCCCGGTCTTCCCGTTGGCGAAGTTGTCCAGGAACGGGCCGGTCGTGTTGGCGTTCGCGGCGCTCATGTTCGGGTCGATCGAGCCGTCGGCCAGCATCTTCTTGTAGAGGTCCGCGACGGCAACGACCTTCGGGTCGGTCAGAGCGGCCTTGCCGGAGCTGTCGAGAAGGTGCCCGCCGTTGGATGCCGCGAGGGACAGGAACGGGTGCACGGCCCCTGACGCCCAGTTGGTGATGACCCCGAAGCCCTGCTGCCCTGCGGCCTTGTCGGTCAGTGCCTTCGCGTCCGTCTCGAGCTCGGCGAACGTCGTAGGCGGTGCCGTGATCCCGGCGTCCTTGAACAGGCGCTTGTTGTAGTTGAGCGCGTAGAGGTCGACCTCGTTGGGGAAGCCGTAGACCTTCGCATCCTTGCTTGCTGCCTCGACGATGTTCGCCGACCATCCGCTGGTGACCTCGGCCGAGACGTCGGTGGGCGCGGGTGCTGCCACACCGTCGCGAACGAGCTCGGGGAGCCACAGGTCGTAGATGCTGGCGATCGTCGGGCCGCTGCCGGAGCCGCCCTGCGTGCGCAGCGTGCTGAGCAGGTTCGCGAAAGGAACCGCCTGAACCTTCACGGTGATGGTGGGCTCGGTCTTGTGGAACGCCGCGGCGGCGGCCTCGAGCTGGGTGACCTGATCCGGGCCCCAGTGCGTCAGGAACGTGATCTCTTCCGGAGTCGCGGCCCCGCTGGTCCCGCTCGGCGTGGTACCCCCGCCGGAAGAGCATGCGGTCAGAGCCAGAGCGACCGTGCCGACGGCGAAAGCTGCGACGGGGCGCTTCCACCGGGAACTGACGTGTCTCATGTGTCTCTCCTTGTCAGGTATCGCGTCAGGGCGTCGTTGCGCCTGTCGCGATCTTTGACCTAATGTTGTAACAACTTCGTGCGTCTGTGAAGAGGTGAGGCGAACTGATGCATAACGATCCGGTCACGGTGCGTGCGTCGTCCGCGGCGGCCGAGGACTCGTCACCACCGGGTACCCCCGGTGCGCTGATGGAAGCCGAGATCGCCGGGCAGCCGGCCATGCTCGAGCGCCTGCTCGCCGCCGGTGACACCGACATTCGTGAGGTGGCGGACGTCGTGCGCCGCCGCGATCCGTCGATGGTCCTGCTCGTCGCGCGAGGGACGAGCGACCACGCCGCGCTGTACCTCAAGTACTTGATCGAGGTGCGCCTCGGGCTGCCCGTCGGACTCTGCTCCCCGTCGGCACACACGCTCTACGGGGCGAACCCGTGGGGCGCGCGCACGCTGGTGATCGGCATCAGCCAGAGCGGCGAATCACCCGACCTCGTCGCCACACTCGCCAGTGCGCGCATCGCCGGCGCGACGACCATCGCCGTCACGAACGCACCGACGTCAGATCTCGCTCAGGCGGCCGAGCTCACGTTGGACGTGGGCGCCGGGTCCGAACACTCAGTCGCGGCGACCAAGTCCTACACCGCCGAGCTTCTCGCCGTCTTTCGCCTCGTCGAAGCCATGCAGGGATTCAGCGGCAGCGCACGCGGCGTGCCAGCGGCCGCGGCAGCATCGCTCGACGACCCCGGAGACACCGTCGCCCAGGTGGCACGCGAGCTCGTCGGCGCGCGCAGCATCGTGGTGACAGGCCGCGGGTTCGCCTATCCGACCGCACGGGAGGCCGCCCTGAAGCTGATGGAGACCTGCTACCTCCCCGCACTGGCATTCAGCGCAGCGGACCTGCGGCACGGGCCGTTCGCACTCCTGGCGCCGGGTACGCCGGTGCTCGTGCTCGCACCCGCCGGACGTACGAGGACCGCGATGGTCGAGCTCGTCGAGCTGATCTCGGCCACCGGGGCGTCAGTGACCACCGTCGGCCCAGACCCGACGCCGTCGGGCTCGACGCGCCACCTCACCACGACGCATGACCTCCCCGAGGACCTCGCCCCGATCGTCGACGTGATCCCGCTCCAGCGCCTGGCGCTCGCGACCGCACGAGCGCGAGGCTTGAACCCTGATCGACCTCGCGCCTTGCGCAAGATCACCGAGACGTACTGAGGTCCTCGTTCCGACCACCGTGAGTCCGCACCGAGTCGCCTGGGCACGATCGAGACTCGAGCCACGAGAGCTCGACCCGGACCCTTTCGGTCAGCCGGCGCTCGGTGCCGCGACGGAGTCCCGGATCACGAGAGTGGTGTGGAGGCGCCGACGACGAGGCTGGCTGTCCTGCGAGGCGATCGCGTCGACGAGGTACTCCGACGCGAGACGGCCCTTGGCCTCGATCGGTTGGCGTGCGGTGGTCAGTCCGGGGTGGGCCCACTCGGACTCGGGCAGATCGTCGAATCCGGTGACCGACAGCTCGCCGGGCACGTCGATGCCGAGCTCACGTGCGGCGTCCAGGACACCGAAGGCGATGATGTCGGAGAAGGTGATGACCGCGGTGGGGCGCTCGCCGTGCAGCCAGACGTCCCGCAGGGCGACGGCTCCGGCCGCGCGGGTGCACGGGATCTCGCGGATCTGCACGTGCGGGTCGTCGATCGCCAGCCCGAAGCTCTCGAGGGCCTGGTCGACGCCCCGCTTGCGACGGGACAGCGGCCCGTGCCACCCCGTCGGGCCGCCGGTTGTGCCGGACTCGAACGCAAGGACGAGGATTCGCCGATGGCCCTGGCCGAGTATGTACTCGGCGACCTCCCGCATCCCGTTCTCCTCGTCCACGTCGATGCATGACACGCCGTCGGTCTCGTCGCTGTCGACGAGGACGAAGGGGATCCCACGGTGGCGCAGCGCCTGGACCTCCCCGCGGTCGGCCTCCAGGCCGCAGACGACGAAGCCGTCGACCGCCGCATAGGGGATGGCCTTGAGCATCGAGCCCCGCAGCGGGGGAACGAGCAGCATGGACAGCCCTTCCTGGTGGCACGTCTGGCCGATGCCGCGGAAGAACTGCGCGTAGTAGGGGTTCTCGAGCGTGGCGTCGATCTGCTGAGGCAGGAGCACACCGAGGGAGTTGGTGCGGCCGGTCCGCAGCATCCGGGCGGTCGGGTCGCGGGTGTAGCCGAGTTCCTCGGCCGCGGCAAGGATCTGCTGCAGCGTCGCCTCCGAAAGCCGCGAGGGGTTGTTGAAGGCGAACGAGACCGCGGTCTTGGAGACGTTCGCGCGGGCTGCGACGTCGGCGATCGTCGTTCGGCGAGAGCTCACGGGCGCTCCCCTGTCGTCCAGACGACAGCCGAGTGGGCCGGGACCTGCAGGGTTCCGTCGAGCGCCACCGGGCGGCCCGCAACGGGCCAGACCGAGATCAGGGCGATGTCGCCGCCGACAGCCGACCGCGGCACGGCCGCGTCGATCGGTCCGCGGTTCACCGCGACGAGCACGGTCTCGCGGTCCAGCTCGCGACGACGGATGACGACGTCGCCCACGGCGTACGGGTACTCGTCCGTCCCATGCCGAAGGGCCGGCAGCTTCGCGCGCAGAGCCACGAGAGAGGTCAGCCACTGGTGGGTCTGGTGGTCCCAGCGTTCCTGGTCCCAGATCATGCCGGCCCGGCAGCCGGGATCGTTGTCCCCGGCCATGCCGATCTCGTCGCCGTAGTAGATCATCGGCGCCCCGGGTGACGTGATGAGCAGGGCCAGGGCGAGCCGGGTCGCCACGGGGTCGTCGCCGTGCCGTGTGATGAGCCGCTCGGTGTCATGGCTGCCGAGAAGGTTCAGCATCGTGTTGCGGGCCTCGAACGGAATCTGCTCGCGCAGGTCGTTCATCCCGGTGGCGAAGGTTCTGGCGTCGTGCGTCCCGTCGGCGGTGAAGCCAAGTACCAGGTCACGCAACGTGTAGTTCATGGTCCCGTCGGCGGTGTCGCCTGCCAGCCACTGAGTGGGTGAACGCCACTCCTCCGCGACGATGTACGCGTCAGGGTTGATGTCCTTGACGACGCGGCGGAACTGGCGCCAGAAGGCCATGGGAACGAAGTACGGCACGTCGAGGCGCCAGCCGTCGATCCCCTGCTCGAGCCAGTACCGGGCCACCTTCAGGTGGTGCTCGCGGACCTCGGGGTTGTGCAGGTTCCACTTGGGCAGGTACCAGCACCCGGAGCAGGTCCGGTAGTTGGGTACCGGTCGCTGCACCACCGGCAGGTCCTCGACGTAGAACCAGTTGACGTACGGGGACTGGGCACCGTGGGCGACGACGTCCTGGAAGGCCGAGTGCCCGACGCCGCAGTGGTTCAGCACGGCGTCGAGCACGAGGCGCACCCCCCGCGAGTGGGCCTCCTGGACGAGCTCGCGGAACGCGCCGAGGTCGCCGAGCATCGGATCGATGGTGAAGTAGTCGTTCGCGTCGTAGCGGTGGTTGGTGCCGGCTGCGAAGATCGGGGTCAGATACAGGGCGTTCGCGCCGAGGTCGACAACGTGGTCCAGATGCTCGACGATGCCGGCCAGGTCACCACCGAGGAATCCGTCCCGGGCCGGGGCCGAGTCCCAGGGGTGCACGTCGAGAGGGTCGCGGCTGGGGTCGGCGTTGGCGAACCTCTCAGGGAAGATCTGATAGAAGACGGCGTCCTTCACCCATGCGGGTGCCGTTCCGACGGCGGCGATCGAGTCGGTCATGATGTGCGGCCTCATCCCTTCACGCCGGTACCGGCGACCCCGCGGATCAGTGCCCGCTGGAAGATCAAGAACATGACGATTGTCGGGATGGCGGACGTCAGGGTTCCCGCCATCAGATAGTTCCACGACGTGGCGTAACGGCCCTGGAAAGCGGCGAGCCCGATCTGGATCGTACGCATGTCGTCACCATTGGTGACGAGCAAGGGCCACAGGAAGTCGTTCCAGGCGAAGAGCATCGCGAAGATCGCCAACGTCGCGAGCGACGCCGTGGACAGCGGGACGATCACCTGGAGGAAGGTGCGCACTCGTCCGCAGCCGTCCAGCCGCGCGGCCTCCTCGATCTCCCGAGGAATGGTCGAGAAGTACTGGCGCAGCAGGACGATGCCGAACACGTCGGCCAGCCTCGGGACGATCAACGCCCAGAAGGTGTCGGTCCAGTGGAACTGCACGATCAGGGCGAACGCCGGAATGATCGTCACGAACTGCGGCACCATCATCGTGGCCAGCAGCAGCAGGAAGATCGGGTTCTTCGCCGGGAAACGCAGGCGGGCGAAGGCGTAGGCCGCCAACGAGTCCAGCACGAGGTGCCCGACGACGATGCCGACGGTCATGACGATGCTGTTGAGGTAGTAGTGGCTGAACGGGGCCGCCTGCCAGGCATGGACGTAGTTCTCCCAGTGCCACTCGGTGGGCCAGATCCGGGTGAACACCTCCGACCGCTTCTTCACGGAGGTGAGGAACATCCACACGAACGGCACGACGACGGTCGCGCCACCAAGGCTGAGCAGCACATGACGGGCAGCGGTACCCCGGCGGGAGTGCCCGGGACGTCGGGTGGTCGGGGTGGTGCTCATGCCAGATCAGACTCCCCCGAGCCGGTGGCCTTCCACTGCACCAGGGTCACGCCGAGCATCAACGCGAGGGTCGCGAAGGCGATCGCCGCCCCGTAGCCGAACTCGCCGAGCTTGAAGGCGTAGCGGTACATGAGCATCCCCAGCACCTCGGTCCCTCCGGTTGGTCCGCCTCCGGTCAGCACGTAGACGAGGTCGAAGGACTGGAAGCTGGTGATGAGTGCCTGCACGACCACGAAGAACGTCATCGGACGCAGCAGCGGCACGGTCATCCAGCGGATCCGCTGCCAGAGGCTGGCTCCGTCCAGCTGCGCTGCCTCGGTCAACGAGACCGGCAGGGCCTGAAGTGCGGTCAGGTACAAGATCGCGTTGAACCCGAGGTTCTTCCAGACCGTGAGCAACGTCAGGGCGCCGAGTGCGGTCCAGCGCTGGTTGAGCCAGTCGACAGTCGGCACGCCGATCCAGCCGAGAACCTGGTTGACGACACCGTCCGGGTCGAGCATGTACCGCCAGACGATCGCTGCCGCTACCGAGGACGTGACGACCGGCAGGAAGTAGATGCCGCGGTAGATCGACAGACCGCGGAGCGGTGCGTCCAGCAGGAGAGCGATGCCCAGGCCGGACGCCACCGACAGGATGCTGACGCCGCCGGCGTAGAGCACCGTGACGACCAGGGAGTTCCAGAACTCGGAGTCTGCGAGCATCCGCTGGTAGTTCTCGAGCCCGACGAACGTCTGCACGGTGCCGAAGCCGTTCCACGACGTCAGGCTGAGGAACCCGCCCGACACGATCGGGTAGATCACGAAGGCGCCGAGGATGACCAGCGCCGGGATGAGGAACCCCACTGCGGTGAGCAGCTCGCGCTTGCTGTAGCGGTCCCGCACCGACCGTCGGGTGGGCTCGAGTGAGCTCCCGACGGTCGGTGCGGTGGTGGACGCGATGGTCATCAGCCCGCCGCGAGGACCGCGTTGACGTCCGTCTCGGCGGCCTTCAGACCGTCGTCCACGGACACCTGACCGGCCAGCGCCTTCTCGATCTGCTTGGCGAAGGCGAGCGACACCTTCGGGTAGAGCGGCGTGTTGGGCCTCGACTTGGCGGTCGCCAGCTGGTCGACGAACGGCTGGAGCCGGGGCTGAGTCGTGGCCACCCACTGCTTGTACCCGTCCGAGTCACCGACGGCCTTGCGGACGGGCAGCATGCCGGTCTTCTCGCTCCACGAGGTGACCTGGGCGGGGGCGAGGAACCAGTCCAGGAAGTCCGCCGAGGCCCTCTGCTGGGCCTGGTCCGTGGTGAAGACCACGGCACGCTCGCCGCCCATGTTCGTCGCAGGCTGGCCGTCCGCGGGGTACGGGACGGTTGCCGTACCGAAGTCGAACGGCGGGTCGGACTGCCAGATGCCGACCATCCACGAACCCTCCTGCGCGCCGCCGGCGTTGCCCTTCTCGAACGACCCCCACTGGGTTCGCGGGGCCAGCCCCTTGTTCAGCAGGTCGACCCAGAACTGCAGCGCCTTCTTGCCTGCCGCCGTGTTGAACGCGGCCTTCTTGTTGTCCGGGCTGAGGAACTCACCTCCGGCCTGCCACAGGCTCACCTGGAAGTTCCAGGTCAGACCCTCCCCCGAGTCCCCTGCCTGCGTGTACAGCTCGACGCCAGGCTTGCCGGTCTTGTCCTTGATCTGCTGCGCCTGAGACTCCAGCTCCTCCCAGGTCTTCGGCGGGTTGTCCGGATTGAGCCCGGCCTGCTTGTACAGGTCCTTGTTGTACATGTAGCCCAGGTTGTTCGTGGACACCGGCACCGCGTACTGCTTGTCGCCGTCCTTGCCGAAGTCCAGCAGCGCCGGGTAGATGTCGCTCATCGTCGCCGGGTCCATCAGAGGCTTGAGATCGACGAGCTTGCCGGTCTGGGCGATCTGCGGAACCGAGACCAGGTCCATGATCGCCATCGACGGCAGCGTGTTGGTCGTGGCGGACGTCTGGATCTTGGTGATCAGGTCGGAGCTGGGGAAGTTCACCGCCTTGACCGTCACACCAGGATGGCTCGTGGAGTACTCGTCGGCCATGGCCTGGAAGGTGTCGGCGTTGGCGCCGTCCCAGTAGTGCCAGACCGTCACGGTGACGGGCTTGGCCGCTTCGCTTGTCGTTGCGGCACTCGTCGTCGTGGATCCGGGGGCACACGCCGCCACGGTCAGCAGACCGATGGCGATACTTGATGTCAGTGCAGTCTTGCGGAGCATCACGACTCCTTTGTCGTGCCGGCGGTTGCCGACCTGGGTGAAGGTGAGACGCCGTCGCCGTCGGCGACGGACAACCATGCGCAGGCATCCGTGGGGAGAATCCTGCCGTCGATCGGCGCGCTGGACACCCGAACGGTGCCCCAGGCGTCGGGAAGGTCCAGCTCGCGCGCCGAGGTGTTGAGCACGCAGATGCCGTCGCCGCTTCGGAAGGCGACGACGTCGTCCCCGGCTTCGAGCCACGTCAGGTCCTCGCCGCCGAACATCACTCTGCGC
This sequence comes from Cellulomonas sp. P24, assembly GCF_024704385.1. NCBI lineage: Bacteria > Bacillati > Actinomycetota > Actinomycetes > Micrococcales > Cellulomonadaceae > Cellulomonas > Cellulomonas sp. P24. Next base: position 2,981,783 of record NZ_JAJDFX010000002.1, on the reverse strand, counting down.
GCGCGCAGTGCGTGGCGGATCACCCCGAGAGCGGACTCCGCGTCCGACTCCTGGACCTCGACGCTGAGCTGGCCGAACAGCTCGGGCTGCGGCAGCCAGGCCTGCGGCGCGTCCGTGAACCCGAACGTCGTTGGTTCCGCGTTCCACGGCATGGGGACGCGGCAACCGTCACGGCCGAGCTCGGACCCGCCGGACCGCACCCAGATCGGGTCCTGCCGCACGTGGTCCGGCAGGTCGAGAACCTCCGGGAGCGCCAGCTCGTCGCCCTGGTACAGGTAGGCAGCACCCGGCAGCGCCAGCATCAGCATGGAGGCGGCCACCGCACGCCGGCGACCGAGCGGGAGGTCGACCGGTCCGCGACGCCTGGCAGAGAGCAGCATGTCCGCCGGATCGGGCGCCTGGATCACCTGCTCCTGCCCGTAGCGGGTCGCGGGCCGGTGCACGTCGTGGTTGGCCAGCGTCCACGCCGTGCCGGGCCGGAGCCCGTGCTCGACGGCATCGCGGATCGACGGTGCGTGCCACGGCTGGACCAAGAGGTGGAAGTCGAACGCCTGCCCCAGCTCGTCCGGCGACGCGTACGCCAGCAGGTCCGCGACGGACGCCACCCACACCTCGCCGACGAAGCACGCGCCGTACTCGTCCGCCAGCTTGCGCCAACGCCGGTAGACGTCGTGCACGCCAGGCTGGTTCCACATGAACTCGTTGCTCGACCCCGGCGCGCCCGTCCAGTCCGGAAGCCCGTCACGCTTCACGAGGCCGTGGGCCACGTCCACCCGGAAGCCGTCCACGCCCCTGTCGAACCAGAACCGCAGGACGTCGTCCATCATCTCGAGCACCTCGTCGCTGCCCCAGTTGAAGTCAGGCTGGGTGGCGTCGAACGAGTGCAGGTACCACTGCCCGTCAGGCAGCCGCGTCCACGCCGGGCCACCGAACACGCTGCCCCAGTTGTTCGGCGGGAGAGCCCCGTCCGGCCCGCTCCCGTCGGCGAAGTGGAACCTCGATCGCGCCGGCGAGCCTGCCCCGGCTGCGACCGCCTCGCGGAACCATGCGTGCTCGACCGAGCAGTGGTTCGGGACCAGATCGAGCATCACCCGCAACCCGCGGCCGTGCGCCGCCGCCACGAAGGCTTCCAGGTCGGCGATCGTCCCGAACAGCGGATCGATCTGCGTGTAGTCCGACACGTCGTACCCGTGGTCCGCCTGCGGCGACCTGAAGCACGGGCTCAGCCAGATCGCGTCGATGTCGAGGGACGCGAGGTGGTCCAGGTGGGCGGTCAGGCCGGCGAGGTCCCCCACGCCGTCCCCGTTCCCGTCGGCGAACGAGCGGAGGTAGACCTGGTACACCACCGCGTTGTCGATCCAGCTCACAGCTCACGCTCCATCGTTTGTGCAGTCGCTGATCGGTCCGGGACGCCCCGGTCCTGTCGGAGGTCAGTCCAAGGGCGGCCGCGGGGCGAGGGCCCCGCCCCGCGGCCTGCTCTCAGAACGTCGGGTAGATGTCCACCGTCTGTCCGCCAGTTCCCGTGTAGTTGTTGCCGGCCGACCAGGTCGTGTCGTTGATCAGCGGCTTGAACTGGAACGACTGACCGACGGGGATCCGCTCGAGCTGGAACTCCCACACGTCCGTGGAGGTGTTGCGCGCCGCGATCCCTTGCGTCCAGGAGAACGGGTTGGTGTCGCCCCGGATGCTCAGGGTGTTGCCGTACCCGACGTTGTAGTGGACGCGGACCGTCGTCAGCGTGCGAGCAGGCGGGCTGTAGGCGCTCACCGGCGCACCCGGAGCGAAGACCTTGGCGTCGTGCTCGCCGAGCGTCACCGTGATCTGCTTGCCGGTGACGCCGCCCGACTGCACGGTGACGGACTCACTGGTGTTCATGAGGTTGGTCAGCACCGTCCCCACAGGGATGGTGGACTCGGCCCGGAGCGGGATGGTACGCGTCTGGGCGCTCCAGCTGTCGCTGATCGCCGAGATGGTCTCGGCTCCGGTGGTGTCCACACGACGTGAGAACGCGTACACGCTCGTGTCCTTCCACATCTCGCGCTGCGTTCCGACGCGAAGGCTCGGGTACGCCTTCTTGATCTCGTTGAGCCGCTTGATGTGCACGTAGATGGTGCCCGACTCACTGAAGCTGGACAGGTCCTTCCGGTTGTCCTTGTTCGCGATCGGCACCTCGTTGGCGTTCATGTTCCCGTTGTCGGCCTGCTCGGTCCCGTAGTAGATCACGGGGACCCCGCGGCTGGTCATCAGGAACGTGAGCCCTTCGCGCAGCCTCTGGAAGTTGTCACCGGCACGGGCGAGGAACCGGGCCCGATCGTGGTTGTCCAGGAAGGTTTCCAGGCGGTTGGCGTTGGCGTACTTGTAGTCCTGGGAGAACAGCGTGGACAGGTTGTTGAGGTCCCCGTCACCGGCCAGAGCATCACGCGCCGTGAAGAAGTACGGGAAGTCGAGCACCCCCCCACTCGTAGTTCTGGTACGAGGAGACGTAGTCGATGTTGCCGTCGAACACTTCCCCGAACGATGGGACGCCGACCGCCTGCTCGAAGGAGCTGAGCCAGGGCTGGGGGATGCTTCGCGCAGCGTCAACTCGCACGCCGTCGAACCCGATGCCCTGGACCCAGTCCTTGTACGTGGTCTTCAGGTACGTGTCCACCGTGCTGTTGGACTGGTCGAGGTCGTCCAAGCCGCCCAGGTCACACGACTCCAGCTGCGACTGGTTCATCGATCCGTCGAAGAGGCAGTCGCCGGTGTGGTGGAACAGGGACGAGTTGTTCAGCGGCGCGGCCGGGGCGTACGTCGTGGGCGAGTAGGTGGTCGACGTCCCCGCGAGGTAGTCCGCCGTATGGTTCGGAACCACGTCCAGGATCATCTTCAGACCCAACCCGTGGGCGGTGTTGACCAGTGTCTGCAGGTCCGCCTTGGACCCGAAGTGCTCGTTGGGCGTCGCGAAGTCGTGGGTGAAGTAGCCGTGGTAGCTGGCCTCTGTGCCGTCCCTGCTCAGCGGCTCCTGCTGCGACACCGGAGAGATCCAGACCGCCGTGACGCCAAGGTCCTTGATGTACTGCAGGTGGTTCGTGAGGCCCTTCCAGTCACCACCGTGGTACATGCCCAGGTTGTTCGGGTCGTACTCGCCGTAACCGAAGTTGTCGTTCGTCGTGTCCCCGTTGGAGAAGCGGTCCACGAGCACCTGGTAGATCACGTCGCCCTCAGCGAGGTTCCCGGGCGAGCCGGGAGCCACGTAGGCCACGGCGGGGGCGGTCACCGCCGCCGAGCCCGCTACCGCCAGTGCGGCGATCGTTGCGAAGATTCCCAGCCGAGTCGTGCGGTTCCTGGTGCGAGACATCATTGTCCTTCCCGTTGGGGTGCTGACTTGCCGAGAGACCGAGCAGCTTCGTGACGTGGCCGTGTCGGACGCGCACTCCGCGAAGGGCTCACTCGCCGAGGTCGGCGAGCGCGAACCCGCCGCGGCCCGGATCGACGAGCGCCCCCCTTCGATCTCGTCGGTGAGGGTGGTCGGGTACTCGTCGTCGGATGCCGCCACGTCGTGCGGTGGTCACGCCGAGTGATCTCAGCGTGACGCTCCACGTCGTTAGTTATTCGATTTACTAACAACCTAGCGATGGGGATTCGACGGTGTCAAGGTCCAGCGGGTACCGCGTTCCACGCGCCCGAGGACCGGTCCACGAAGGCCTTGCGGCGCCGTCATCCCCTCCGCGCCCCGCCCTCGACCGGAGTACTGAGGCGAGACGCGACACGCAGTCGGTCGCCCGGGTCGTCGCCCGGGTGGTCGTTCCTGATCTGCCGGACCTCGAGCACGTCGACCTCGGTCGGGCCGGCGCGGAGAGCGTGGCGAGTACGGTCGTGGCGTGCACTATCGGGGGCAACTGCGGAGCGGCGCCATGGTCGGCGCGGTCACGGCGCCGATTCCGACTCTCATCGGCGTCGGCATCCTCCGATCGCGACATGTCGGATGCGACGTCGTGGCAGCGCCCGGAGGCGTCGCCGAATGGATGTGCCCGGATGGAGTCGGGTACGTCGTGCCGACGCTGGCGTTGTGGGCGTTCTTCGCCCTCCTGATCTTCTGGATGCGGATCGGGGCGATCGCCCGTCGGACCCCCGAGGCACGGGCCATGATGGCGCGCGACCTTGCGCTCTGGGGCGCGGTACCCATGGCGATAGGCGGAGGAGTGGGAGTCGGGTTCACTCTGTCCGGCACGGGCACGGGCCTCGACGATCCAACCCTCGCCGACGTGTGGACAGCCGCGGCACAGAGCCTCGGAGTTGCTGTCGCCGCCGGCCTCGTGGTGCGGACCTCTCGTCGGGGCGGATCGAGGTTCACGCTCTGGTGCTTCGCGGCCGCTGCGGCGGGTGCCGTCTCCCTCGAGCGAGCCGCACTGGTAGCGCCCTTCATCGTGGCATGCATCGGAATGCTCCTCCCTGCCGCACTCCTTTCTCTGTCCGCGACAACGGGTGACCGGGCCCTCGTCCGGGAGTAACCGCGCTGCGCTGGTGAACCCGCGCGTCGGCGGCTACGTGTCGTTCAGGTCCGGTTGCGCGGCCCTTGTGGGGAATTCAGCGACATCGAAGCCGCGTGACCACCGCGGTCGGGCCGTCGAGGTCGCCCACGACCGAGTGCTGAGGGAGCGCCACACGACTGAGTCCCTGTGGCGCTCGTGCGGTGGCTCGTGCGCGAGAATCAAGCGATGACCGCGAGCCCGGACCGACGAGGCGCGGATCCCTCCTCCGGGGTAGTGGCTGAGGGTCTTCCTGCGGGCGACGAGGCGGAGGTGCCGCTCCCTGGTGGTGACGTCACCGACGGGGTGGTGCGGGTCGGGAACACGGTCCGCCGCCCCGTCGGCCCGCACTCGTGGCTCGTCCACGAGGTCCTCGCCCATCTTGACCGGGTCGGTTTCGCCGGGGCGCCTCGGTTCCTCGGGCTCGACGCACAGGGCCGTGAGGTGCTGACCTTCGTTGCCGGGGAGGTGGCGGGGCGCCCCTGGCCGGCGTGGGTGGCCGACGAGCAACGCATCGCCAGCGTGGCTCGCCTGGTGCGTTCCTACGATGACGCCGTGGCCACGCTGGCGATCCCCGCTCCCTGTGCTGGCACCCGGGTCGCAGCTCCGGTGGGGATGCCGGCCTCGATCGCGGGGCCCGCTGAGCTTCTTGGCCACATGGACGTGACTCCGGAGAACGTCGTGTTCCGCGACTCGGTGGCCGTCGCGCTGATCGACTTCGATCTGGTGAGACCGGCCACGCGGACCGAGGAGGTGGGCAACGTTCTTCAGTGGTGGGCGCCGTTGATGCCGATCGGCGACCGCGAACCGGTCCTGCGCGACGTCGACCCCCTCGCCAGAGCCACGACGCTCGTCGACGCCTATGGGCTCTCGGGCCCGGAGCGTCAGCTGCTCGTCCCGGTCATGCTGAACGCTGCCGACCGGACCTGGCATCAGATGAAGCATCGTGCCGACCACCTCGGCGGTGGCTGGCGACGCATGTGGGACGCAGGGGTCGGCGACCGCATCCTTCGGCGTCAGGAATGGCTTGCGGTCCACGCCCAGGAGCTGCACGACGCCGTCACCTGACCTGCGAGACCACGCGCACGTCGACTGCCGCGTCGACGGGGAGGCGGTCACCGCGTGACCCTTCGAGTGAACCGTTGCACGGGGTCATGGCAACTGTCCGGCATGCCGACCGCAGAACACGAAGCGACCGGTCATGCCGCGGGCCGGCGTGGCGGCAGACCGTGACGGGTTGCACCCGCCGGACCGCTTCCGGATGTGCGCACGCCTCGGCGGAGGAGCTGACGTGCAACCGGACACCGGTGGGCGGCAAGCGGCGGTTCTCCCCGGGCGAGCCGGGCCGAGCGGTTGTTCAGGTCAGGACCGTGAACGATCGACCATCGCCGCAGCATCGGGTCGACCCTCCTGCGTCAGGCCGGTCACGACTCCCTCGATGTCCCGGTCGGGGCGGTTCTGGCTCATCTTGACCTTCACCTCGACCCGGGAGATCACCAGCTCCACGCCGACGATGGCCCGCAACTGTCCGGTTGTGAACCTCGCCGGTGCGTCGTCCACGCTCCATGGGTGCTCACGGTGCGCCTCGTGCCGGTCGGTGAGTCTGCGCACCAGCGCGCCGACCCACGCCGCGTCGTCATGGATGACGAGCTCTCCGTACACATGCGCCGTCGCGTAGTTCCAGGTCGGCACGACGCGCCCGTGCTCGACCTTGCTCGCATACCAGGACGGTGAGATGTAGGCGTCCGGCCCGTGCGCGATGAACAGCGCCTCCCCGCGCACAGGCCGTCGCCACTGGTCGTTGTTGCGCGCGAGATGCCCCATCAACGAGCCGCGCGAACCGGGACCGGCATCGAGCAGCACGGGCAGAAACGTCGCCACAAGCCCGCCGTCGGTCGAGGTCACGAGGTCACCGGCGACCACCTCGGCCAGGAAACGAGCCGATGCGTCGCTATCGGCGCCGAAGTGCGCAGGGGTGTACATGGATGCCAGTATCCGTTCGCCGGCCCTCAGCGAAGCAACCCTGCCAGGTCCACCATGGACCCGACGCCGACACCGTGGCCGCGCCTCCGGGTGCCACGTTGAGTGCGGCTACCTGAGCAGCGGGGACGGCCAGCGCCTCGACGGATCCGGTTCAGCGTCCGCCGACATCGTCGTGGATCAGCGCTCGATCTCGTACGCCAGGGCCAGGTCGTCACCGGCCGTGCCGCGGATACTCCAGTCGTGGCGAGGCGTCTCGAGGATGTGGATCTCCAGGTCGTTCGGTGCGATGCCGAGCCGAGCCTCCACCCCCGCGAAGAGCTCGGCATAGAAGGCCTTCTTCGTCGCGACCGTGCGTCCCGAGAACATCATCACCTCGACGATCGTGTAGCGCTCGGACCGGTGAGGGGGCGTGGGAAAGTCCTCAGCATCCATCAGGACGAAACGGTGGAACCGCTTGTCCGGCGGCAGCCCGAGGACGGCGACGGCGACGTCCTGGAGGAGGACAGAGAACTCTGCGCGCAACGGTGCAAGCACCTCACGGCGGCCGTAGACGACGAACTGGGACATCGGGGCACCTCTCCGGGTCGGACTCACTGGGCCGGGTCCAGGGACCGTTCCGCCGAAAGAACTCTTCAGGTGGCGCCAACGGACCCCTGGTCCACTGAGCTGCACCACTCGAGCATCCGCACATGCCGCAGCGAGCGCGGTGATCGTGCGTCAACCGTGTTCTCCGGATATCCCGGCGCACGGAGTGCAGACGACGTGAGGGCGACTACTCTCGCCCGGATCTGCCACGGGCCGTCGCAGCGATGCGCGTCCAACCCCGATCGAGAAGGTGTGGGCCACCGAGCTCAACTAGCCTTCACGGATGGGTGTGGACGAGATGCCGCCCACCGGTACGTGCTACCTGAGTACCGTCGGGCGTCGCAGCGGCGAGCCGCGCCGCGTCGAGGTCTGGTACGTGATCGTCGACGAGCAGATCGTCCTGACTGGAACCCCCGGCGCCAGACACTGGCTCGCCAACCTGCGAGAACACGCCGACGCTGTCCTGCAGCTGCGCGCTCCTGACCGCGACCTGGCAGTCAAGGCGGAGGAAGTGACCGATCGCGGCAAGCGGCGCCGTGTCGCCCAGGAGGCGTGGCGACTTCAGCCCTGGTATGCCGAGCAGCCGTTCTCCATCGAGGACTGGGTCGCGAACTCACCCATGGTCGTACTGACGTCCACGCGTGCAGGAAGGAGCCAGGATCGGACACCACCTGACGACGGTTGACGTCGTGCCCTTCGCCGCCACCTTCGCGCCGGCGCCGTACGCACTCTCATAGCCGCGCACCGTGGGTCTGACCATCAGCGGATGGTGGTGCTGTGGTCGCAGCTGCCGGTGCTGCGGGGTGACGTCCCGCTGAGTGGTGGAGCTTCTCGACACCGTGCGGGTCGGTGCTCAGATCATGCCGTGAGGAGTTCGGGGGCATCCACCTCCTGTTCGGCAACGGTGGTCAGGGTGGTCATGGCGGCGAGCTGGACCATGGAGTGTTCGGAGAGGTAGCGGCGGTCGGTGGCGGCCCATTCGTCGTGGGCCTCGCCCAGGACGGCGCCGGCCAGTCGCAGCAGCGCGGCGGGATTGGGGAAGACGCCCACGACGTCGGTGCGGCGTTTGACCTCCGTGTCCAGTCGTTCCAGGGGGTTGGTCGACCAGATCTTCTTCCAGTGCGCGGCGGGGAACCCGGTGAACGCGAGCAGGTCCTCGCGGGCGCCGGTGAGCATGTGCCCGACCTTGGGGTGGGAGCGGGTCAGCATCGTGGCGATGACCTCGAACTGCTCGACCACGTGGTCAGCGTCGGGTTGGGCGAAGATCGTGCGGATCGCGGCGGCGACCATCTCGGCGTTGGTCTTGGAGACGGTGTCGAGCACGTTGCCGGCGTTGTGGACCCGGCGGCGTTGCCAGGAGGATCCGAGCAGCACCGAGGCGATCGCGGTCTTCGGCGTTGTTGTGGGGCGTGGCCATCGACGTGGTGCTTGCGGTCCGGCGCCCGGAGTGGACCGGCTAGCGTGTCTCCCATATCTGGGGTGAGGCTCGCGGCAGTCTGGGCGGGTGACGTCTTCTCGGTATCAGGTCTTCACCGACGCGCAGTGGGCTCGGGTGGCGCCGTCGTTGCCGTCGAACGCGGGTCGGCGCGGTCATCCGTTCGGTGACGACCGTCGGGTGGTCGAGGCGATCGCCTACCGGTATCGGACCGGCATCCCGTGGCGCGACCTGCCGCGGGAGGTCTTCGGGCCGTGGCAGACGGCATGGAAGCGCCACCGCCGGTATGCCGCGGACGGGACCTGGGACCGGGTGTTGGCCCGGTTGCTGGCCGAGGCGGACGCGGCCGGCGAGGTGGACTGGACGGTCTCGGTCGACGCGACGATCGCCCGCGCCCACCAGCACGGCACGAACACGACCCGCCCCGACCAGGACACAGGGGGCAAGGTCGAATCACAGGAATCTGCCGATCAGCGAGTGTGAACCTGCAGGTCACGGCATCGGACGCTCACGGGGCGGGCTGACCACCAAGATCCACGCCGCGGTCGACGAGCACGGGCGCCCGCTGGCCGCAGTGGTCACCGGCGCGCACCGCAACGACGGCGCCCTGCTCGACGCGGTCCTGGCCGACATCCGCGTCCCCCGCCTGGGCGCAGGTCGCCCGCGCACGCGACCCGACACGGTCCTCGCGGACAAGGCGTACTCCGCCGGGGTCTACCGTCGCGCCCTGCACGCCCGCGGGATCAAGGTCGTCATCCCCGCGAGAAGTCCGACCAGATCGCCGCCCGCAAACGCCGCGGGTCCCGCGGCGGGCGCCCACCCGGACTCGACACCGCCGCCTACCGCGACCGCAACGTCGTCGAGGGCCGCGTCGGGTCCTCCATGGACGAGGGAGCCGCTGGTGTCGGCTGCACGTCGGAGGCCGGACACTCCCCCCGTCGCATGCGCGGGAGGCGTTCGGACATCCGCGCCGGGCGCCGGCGAGCTGAACGCGCGGTCGGCGAGCTGAACCGTTCTGGTCAGCCGGCGAGCAGCTCGGTGGACACCACCCACAGGCGCTCGGCGAGGGCTGGGTCGAGCGCCCACCACTTCACGCCGTGGGGGTGCTCGGCAAGGTCGGCGTCGTTCGCCACGGTGTAGGCCTCTTGGGCGTCGTCGAGGTAGTGACCGCCGGTGTGCGCGAACTCGGGGGAGGTCGCGGCGACGATCGTGGTGGCGGCCCCCTGTTGGACGGTCTTGTAGGTGAAGACTCCCGACGCGGCCGCCGCGTCGAGGGACTCCCTCTGCTGCGTCGTGAAGTTGCGCTGCAGCCCGGTCGCTATCCCCCGGGATTGGCCGCGTTCGCGACGATCCCGTCGGACGCCCACCGCGTGGTCGCTTCAACGGCGAACAGGGAGTTCGCCGTCTTCGACTGGGCGTACGCGATCTGGGGGTCGTAGCTGCGACGCTCGAAGTGGAGGTCGTCGAAGTCGATGCCCGAGCGCATGTGGGCCGTGGAGCTGAGGGACACGATCCGCGCTCCGTCACGCTCCGCTGCGCCTCGGGCGAGCGCGTCGTGGAGACCGACGGCGAGCGCGAAGTGGCCGAGGTGGTTCGTGGCGAACTGCAGCTCCCACCCCTCGGCGGTGCGCTCGAGACCGCCCGTGACGACCCCGGCGTTGTTGATCAGCAGGTGCAGCGGGCCGTCCCAGGCCTCGACGAAGCCGGATACCGAGCCTTGGTCCGCCAGGTCCAGCCACACGACCCGGGGCCTGATCGAGACACCAGATCGCTCGATCTCGTCGGCGACCGCCTGGCCCGCGGCGGCGTTCCTGACGGCAAGCGTGACGTCCGCGCCGGCCGCGGCGAGTGCGCGTGCCGTCTCGACCCCGAGGCCGGAAGAGGCGCCGGTGACGACGGCGCGCACACCGTCCAGGTCGACGTCACGGAGCACCTCCTCGGCGGTGCTCGATGAGGTGAACCGGGTAGTGAGGAGGTCAGGCGCTGTCATGACATGGACTATACATGCGAGACCGTTTGCGTATAGTCGGTACAGCCTCGTATGCTCGGGCCATGAGCAACGACGAGGTCCTGCTCGACGTTCCATCGGCGATCCGCACGGATCGACGTGAGGCGGTCCTCGAGTCCGCGCTCCTGACGTTCGCGCGCTTCGGGTACCGCAAGACGTCGATGGAGACGGTCGCGCAGACGGCGGACATCTCGCGCCCTGGTCTGTACTTCCTGTTCAGCTCGAAGGAAGAGCTGTTCCGCGCCGCCGTGACCCACGCTCTCGACGCGGACCTGCTCGCCATCGACAGGATCCTGAAGGACGACGCGCGGCCACTGCCCGTCCGGATCCTGGAAGCCTTCGACCAGTGGGCCGGGCGATACGTCGGGCCGATCGCACGTGACATCACGACGGTGATCGAGGACAACCCCGGGCTCCTCGGACCAATCGTCCAGACTGCGCCGCAGCGCTTCACCGAGCTGATCACCGACGCCATGACCGCGGACACCACCGGGATCGGCCGATCGAGGGCCGCAGCGGCAGCGCAGACCCTGATCAGTGCGTCGATCGGCATCAAGCACCAGGTCGAGGACCGAGAGTCCTACCGGCAACGACTCCAGGTCGCGATCGATGTCCTCGTGCTCTGACGGTGCGCCCCATCGGGGCGGTTGACTGCACGCATCACCGGCCATCGTTGGCCGTCGGCCCCGGGCGATTGCCCCCTGACATCGGGACGCCCAGAAGAGCGGGCCCCACGTACAGTAAGCACATGGAACGCCGCGCTGCCCTCCTCATGTGGAGAGTCACGCGCCTGCTTCTTGCCACTGGTGGCTTTGCCGTGGCGACGGGAATCCTGGGGATCTTGCAGGGCGCGTCCTCCCATTCCGCGTGGCTCTTGATCGTTCTCGGGATTGCGCTTGTCGTGGTGTCGACGAGCGGACGTCCGGTTGACGAGGCGGTTGGGCGGGACTGGTCAGTCCTCAGCGCCCGGGTGAGGCCATTCGCCTCTGGGTTTGCCATCCTGCCGATCACGCCGCTCTCGCCGCGTGGCGTGTCCCCACCCCGGGCCTGACGTCCCCTGGATGCGGGTGTAGCGATCCCCGCTCCGTTGTGAGATCCGAAGCGTGTGCCACCGACGAGGTGGATGCCTTCGCAGAGCGCGCCGTTGCCGCGCTGGATTGGTGTCGAAACGCCGCAGTTGGCGACGCCACACAGCGCTGACCTGGTCAATGAGGTCACGGCGAGCGACATGGCCGATCAACACGCGCCCACCCCTGCACGAACACGAGCCTTTGCGGGCGCACGTACCGCCCGCCTCTCCCGAGGGACTTCTCCCATGGACTTCTACAAACTTCTCTACCCGATCGAGTGGGTAGTGGCATGGATCATGTACCTGGCCCACTCCGCGCTCACCTGGATCGGTCTGAACCCGGCATCCGGTGCAACCTGGGGCCTGTCGGTCGTCGTCCTCGTCGTCGTCATCCGGATCATCCTCATTCCACTGTTCTTCAAGCAGATCCACGCGCAGCGCGGAATGCAGCAGCTCACCCCCGAGCTGCAGGCCATCCAGAAGAAGTACAAGGGCAAGAGTGACCCGGCCTCCCGCGAGGCCCAGAACCGCGAGACGATGGCGCTGTACAAGAAGCACGGGACGAACCCACTCGCGTCGTGCCTGCCGTTGCTCGTCCAGTCGCCCGTCTTCCTCGCCCTGTTCCAGGTGCTCAGAGGACTCACCCAGATCGCCTCAGGCGCCCTGGGCCCGATCGGACCGATCGGTCGGGAGGTCGCCCATCAGGCTGAGACGTCGCAGATCTTCGGAGCACCCCTGTCGGCCACCTTCGCGAGCGCGGGTGTCGATCCTGGCCTTGCGACCAGCACCCGCATCGTGACGATCGTGCTGATCGTGGCGATGGCCGCGACACTGTTCCTGACCCAACGTCAGCTGACGATGAAGAACATGCCGGCGGCAGCGCTCGAAGGCCAGGCAGCCCAGACACAGAAGGTCATGCTCTACGTCATGCCGCTGGTCATGGGCTTCTCCGGGGTCGGCCTGCCGATCGGCGTCCTGCTGTACTGGACCACGACGAACATCTGGTCGATGGGGCAGCAGTTCTACACGATCCGCCGGATGCCGACGCCCGGTTCTCGGGCAGAACGCGAGCGGAACGCACGCAGGGGAATCGTGGACGACGCCACAACGGGACCCGTCGAGAACACCGATGTCGCGGAGACCAGAGCACGGAAGGGACAGCGCACGCAACCGGTCCGCAAGAACCGGGCATGAGCCGGCCAGACCCTGCCGTGACGCGGCCGAAGCGCGTCGTGAGACCTCTCGCGTCGATGGGGCTCATCGAGTCGCCTCTTCTCGTGCTCGGACCGGAACACTCGGTGCGTCGGACACGTCGGTGACGCGAGCCTTGCCCTGATCCTGTGCGGGCAGAAGGAGGGCGACGGCCGCGGCGGCAAGGGTGATGACGGTGGTCCACCAGAAGGCGGCGTCGAATCCGGCCTCGGGGTGAGCCACGGTCGCGGCCGCGGTGAGGACGACCGCGACGAGGGCGGTGCCGAAGGCCCCACCGAGCTGCAGGACGATGCGGGTGATGGCGGACGCCTGGGGCATCTGGTCCTTGCGGATGTCGACGTACGCGGCAGTCATGATCGGGATGAGGACGACGCCCAGGCCCAGTCCGCGAACGAACAGGACGGTGCAGAGGAGCCAGAGGTCGGTGTGGGTGCCTGCGAGGGCGAACGGCACGGTTGCGGCGGCGACGCCGAGGAACCCGACGACGGCGACGATGCGGGGGCCGAACGTGGAGACCAGTCTCCCGACGACCGACCGGGCGAGCAGGGTGCCGATCCCCTGGGGGATGAGCAGCAGCGCGGCATCGAGGACGCTGTAGCCGCGCAGGGCCTGAAAGTACAGCGGCAGCAAGAGGTTGCCGGCGAAGAGCGCTGTGCCGACGAACGTGAGCGCGATCGAGGAGACTCGCACCGAGCGCACCGCGAGCAGTCGCACGTCGACGAGGGCCGCGCCGGCGAGCCGGGTAGCCCAGATGATGAAGCCTGCCAGCAGGATCGCGCCGCCGATGCCGGGGATGAGCACGTCGGTCCGGGTGAAGGCGCCCTCGGCGTGCGTGTTGGACAGGCCGTAGAGGAGTCCCGCCAGGCCTGGGGCGAGGAGCACGGCGCCGACGACGTCGAGCCGCGGGCGAGGGGCTTCCCGGCTGGGGCGGTCGTCGGTGATGAACAGGACGGCGAGGATGAGGCCGACGACGCCGACGGGGACGTTGATGAGGAACAACCACCGCCAGGTGAGCCAGTTCAGCACCAGCCCGCCGAGCACCGGACCGAGAACCGGGCCGAGTGCGGCGGGCAGGCTCACGCTCGCCATCGTCCGTGTCCTCGCCTCCGGGGCGACGTGCTGCATGGCAAGGGTCTGCATGAGCGGAAACATGATTCCGCCGGCGAGTCCTTGGAGGATGCGGAAGGCGATCAACGACTCGACGTTCCACGCGCATGCGCTGAGAACCGACCCGAGCACGAACAGCCCCAGGGCGAACAGCCACAGCCGTCGGCCACCGAAACGGGCCTGTGCCCAGCCCACGAACGGAATCGCGGTCGCCAGGGCGAGCAGGTAGCCGGTGCTGACCCACTGGATCGTCGATATCGGGGCGTGGAGCTGCACGGTGAGCGTGTGCAGCCCGATCGCCACGATCGTCGTGTCCAGGATCGCCGTGATCCCGCCTACGACAAGTGCTGTGAGCAGCCGGCCGGTCGACTGTGTCGACGGCGCCGCCTGCGGGTGTGCGTCTGTCACCACGACCTCCAATAGGGAACGTATGCGTTCCTTACGTTAGGCGAGTAGAATAAGGAACGCAAGCGAGCACAATGAGGAGGGGCATGACGGGGACCAGACGGCGCGGCGCGACGCTCGAGGACGCGATCCTCGACGCGGGGTGGGTGCAGCTGATCGACAAGGGCTACCCGGGCTTCACCTTCGAGGCCATCGCCGAGCGCGCCAAGACGGGCAAGGCGGCCCTCTACCGGCGCTGGCCGGACAAGGAAGCCCTACTGCTGGCCGTGCTCGCCCACCAGGGTTTCGCACCCTCGGCCGAGATCCCCGACACCGGCTCGTTACGCGAGGACGTGCTCACGCTGATGCGGTCGGCCAACAGGCGCGGCGAACACGCCGCCGCCCTGTTCAGCTCCATCCTCAGCGCCTACTTCGACAACGAGATCACGCTCACCCCGGCACAGCTGCGCACCCAGCTCTTCGGCGACCAGAGTCGCGCCCTGACTCAGGTCGTCCAGCACGCCGTCAGCCGCGGCGACCTGTCTCCGGAGGGCCTTCCGCCGCAGATCGTCAGACTGCCCTCCGACCTGCTGCGCCACGAGCTGATCATGACCCTCAGTCGCGTACCTGACGAGACGATCGTCGACATCGTCGACAACGTGTTCCTCCCCCTCGCTACGGATCCACGACGAACGTCACGGGGATAGATTCGCTGGGCGCGACGGCCAGAGAGCGTCGGGCTTTCCGTGCGGAACGCGGCTGTGGCGACTGGCGACGACGCCTGCAATGGGGAGCATTGGTCTCATCGACGATCCTGCCGTCGAACCGGCAGCGCTGTCCGCACAGCTGGACTCCGCGGCGGCGTGGTGAAGGCGAGCAGACACGGACCCGACCACCTTCGAGTTCGGGCACCGACGTCCCCCATGGAACTGGCGGTTCCGCTCTCGAGGTCACTCGCTGGGCGCGGCGACACCCGCACCAGTGGAGCGGGCGTCACCTTCACCCCACTTGCACCCCTCAAGACGGCCAACAACCGGCGGTCGCGGAGCGACAACCCGGCTCTTCGCGAACGAGGGTGTAGGTGGGTTCGGCGCGTCGGTGGTCGGGTAGGGGTCGAGGTCTTCCGAGGATGGAGGTTCCTACGCCTGCTCGACGGAAGACCTCGACGTGCTTCACGCTACCTTCGCGCCTCCTGATCTGACGGTGTTCTGCCGGCTCGACGAGCTCGGGCTGGAGGTCACCGGGCAGCACGTGACCGCGCAGCGCGCCGTGCTGGAGTGCCGGATCGTGGAGCCGGATGACTTCTGCCGGGGTTGCGGGGCGGCGGGGCTGGCGCGTGAGACGGTGACCCGGCGACTCGCGCATGCACCGTTCGGGCATCGGCCCACGACGTTGCTGGTGCGGGTGCGCCGCTACCGGTGCGGGTCGTGCCGGCGGGTGTGGCGGCAGGACATGACCAGGGCGGCCGAGCCCAGGTCGAAGCTGTCCCGCGGCGGGTTGGCGTGGGCGCTGGTCGGCCTGGTCGTCCAGCACCTGACCGTCGCGCGGATTGCCGAAGGGCTGGGAGTGGGTTGGCACACGGCGAACGACGCGGTCCTGGCCGAGGGCCACCGGGTGCTGATCAGCGACCCGGCCCGGTTCGATGACGTCGCGGTGATCGGTGTCGATGAGCACGCCTGGCGACACACGAGGCTCGGCGACAGGTATGTGACCGTGGTCATCGACCTGACCCCGGTGCGCGACGGCACGGGTCCGGCCCGGCTGCTGGACATGGTCGAGGGCCGTCCCAAGCAGGTGTTCAAGACCTGGCTCGACCAGCAGTCGGAGTCCTTCCGGCACGGGGTCGAGGTGGTCGCGATGGACGGGTTCACCGGCTTCAAGACCGCGGCCGTCGAAGCGCTGCCGGACGCAACGCAGGTGATGGACCCGTTCCACGTCGTCCAGCTCGCCGGGGACGCTCTGGACCGGTGTCGCCAACGCGTCCAGCAAGCCACCCGCGGCCACCGCCGCCACGCCGGTGATCCGCTGTTCGGGATCCGCCGCGTCTTGCACACCGGCCAAGAGTTGCTCACCGACCGCCAGCGCGCCCGCATCGAGGCGGTGTTCACGACCGATGAGCATGTGCAGGTCGAAGTCACCTGGGCGGTCTACCAGCGCATCGTCGCCGCCTACCGCGACCCCGACCGAGCCGCCGGAGCACGCCAGTTACGCGCCGTGATCGACTCCCTGCGCCGAGGCGTGCCGGCTGCACTCACAGAGCTGCGACGCCTCGGGCGCACCCTGGCTCGCCGCGTCAGCGACGTCCTGGCCTACTTCGACCTGCCCGGCACGAGCAACGGCCCCACGGAGGCGATCAATGGCCGCCTCGAGCACCTGCGCGGCTCCGCCCTCGGCTTCCGAAACCTCACCAACCACATCGCCCGCAGCCTGCTCGAGACCGGCGGATTCAGACCACTCCTACACTCTCATTCGCGATGAGCCATCAACCCCGCCCTGACCAGGGCTAACACAGCGCGCCTGGGTAGATCCGAACTGCTGACACCCGCTTCAGGAGTTCGATCTGGGGATGTGGATAACGCGCTGACCTGCGGAAATATGCGCTGGTAGTTCGTGGAATGACACCGTTCTGGGCTGGGCGCTGACTACGCGCTGACCACGGACGCGTCTGTTTGAGTCATTAGGCAGGCTCGATGGTCAAAACACCTTCGAGACACTGCCCAAGCGCCGTCTCGCTCACCAGGGCGTGCCCGCTAGATCCCCACGACTCGCCCCAGCTGTTTCTCACGCAGACAAGGAGCTCTCCGTCCACCAGCCCCGTGGGCAGACCCGGACCAGAGGCTCGGGCAATCCCCACCGCGGCCACGGCGTGCCGCGCAGTGCCCGGCCCATCAGGCAAGACAACGCCCGTTCCCGCAAGGAAGGAGCCGGTTACGCGGAGGAGCAGAACCGGCCATCGTCCGGACTCTAGTGCCGGCCGGATCTCTTGGATGCCGGTACCCGGGACTACGTGCGCCCGAACGTACGGCCCGATCGCCGCCGGAGGCGGCCCATACGATGGGTCCGCCTCGTCGGCATGCTCGTCGTAGGGCCACTGCGCCTCGGGGGGCTGGCCGTCGCCGAGCAGGGCTGATCCGGCTGAACCCACGTCCCCACGGCCTCTCGGGTATTTGCCGCTCGCCCAGTGCAGATACTCCGCGCTGTGTGCGACCTGCGACTGGAAGGCGTGGACCGCGGTGATCGCCATCGAGAGGCACGTGCCACGGTGGCCCTGATCAGCGACAGTCGGAAATGGCGAACGATTGTCGACGATCCAGTCGATCATGCGATCCGCCGGGCGACGCGAAACTGGTGGGCCACAATTTGCCCGTAGGCAAACCCCTCCAGCGAATGAGAGGGCGCGACCCTTACTGAGACTCCAAACTCCTCGACCACGCCATCGGGCTGCCAGGGACGTGCGAGGACTGCCTGGATGCGAGCCGAACCCGCCTCGTCCGCCAGCATCACGAGTTCCCGCACTCCTCCCCCACCAACGGTCTCACTGCTTCCTGACGTCAGGAACGTATCGAGGACCACGCGAAGTTCAGATGACGCGGCGAGGGCCGCCGAGACGGCGGTCTCACTTGTGAGCAACCGCCCGCCATCCCAAACCGCCCCGCGCGCACCTAGCGCGGCCGCCGGTGGTTCACGGAGTCGCCATTGGTACCCGGTCGATGGATTCTCGGGCAGCCGCACTCGGAGCTCATCGCCGATCCTGCAGACCGCGGCCAAGCCGTTGGAGCGCTGATCAAGCAGGAGAAGATCGGCGCGGTTGTTGCCCTCGGGATGGTCTCCGGATCGCAGTGCGCGCTTGACGGCCGCCGCTCCAGCGCGGACGTAGTTGTCCGCTGCCTGATGGTTGAGCCTCCTCAGGTTGACCAGTTGCCACACAGCGGCGCTGAAACTCACATCGAGGTCCCTAGCGAGCATGTAAGCCTGCGCAGCAGTTGGACTCGCCTGTCGAGCTACTCCCTGGCGGCGCAAAGCGCGGTTTACCGCCTGGAGAGGCATCAGCAAGTTGCCGGCAAACACCTGGGCTGCGAGCTCGTTCGCGCGCGCCTTCTCGATTGGGCCCCTCACGTCGTCGGGGCCGTCGAGATGGGATTCGTGACCCAACACATGGTGCCCCAACTCGTGTGCAGCCGTATAGCGCTGAAGACTCTCTGGGTGGTTGGCGTTGACCACGATACCGGTCGCATCACCCTCGCGGAGGTAGAAGCCGTAGAGGCCCGCACCGAGCGGCTTGCTTACTAGCCAGATTCCTTCATCCTGGACGATCTTGAAGACATCGATCGGCTCGTCCCACGAGATCACCCGTTTGGCGAGGAGTCGCTGTGCCTCCATTGACGCGCGACCGAGTGCGGGGTTGATTCGCATCGCTATGTGCTCCTGTGGCGAGCCCTCGTAGGTCGGCTAGTCGACTGTGTTTGAACCAACTGGTGGCGCTTGGCCGGCACCCCGGAGAAACTCCGCGAATCGCAACACCTGTTGCTTGTCAGACTCCGAAAGCGACTTAGTGGCGCGAAAGAGCGCAGTCGTCGCAGCGTCATCCGGAGCAGTCCTGCCAAGTAGGCGATCCCCAGAGGTTCCGAATAGCTCTGCAAGTCGCTTGAGTTCGATCCCAGTGACTCGACGGTGACCGTTCTCGATTGCACTCACCGCAGCGCGCGAGATGCCTAGCACTTCCGCCACATCTGCCTGGCTGAGGCCGACATACAGGCGGTCCGTCCGGATACGTTCAGCAAGCGCCTGCTCATCGTCAACTGGATCGACGCTCGAGGTGGCGCTATCCCGAGGTGCAGGCGTCTTCGAGTCTTCGTGCTGATCGGTCATTTGCGTCTCCCTCCTGTCGGGGGTCGTAGGCACTGGAAGATTCGATCGAGCTGCTACTCGGGAGCTAACGCGACCGCAAGTGCCGCGGCGGCGTCGCCCTCGTGGCTGATGGTGAGCCCCCAAGTCCACCCGTCCCCACCGTGGGGCCACGGCATGGTGCCGACGGCAGCAACTGACGGTTCACCTCGGGCGTTGTGCACGATCTCGATTTGATGGGCGGCGATGCCTCGAAACCCCGTTCCAAGCGCCTTGACCACAGCTTCCTTGGCCGCCCAACGGGCCGCCAATCGATCAGGACGCCCGACCGCATAGCGCCGCTCGTCGGCGGTGAAACACCGCTCGATCATTCTGTCCCCCCCCGCGACGCTCGACCAGCCGAGCGTACTCACGGATGCTCACGACGTCCCATCCAATGCGAAGCCGTTGCCCAGACTTCAAGCCGAGTCGATCGACCGCGCCGAGCACATCCTGGGCAGACAGACTCAACTCGCTCATGTCGTCAAGTCCGGCATCGAGAGGTCGCTCATGGATGCGCCGAGCGGTCGGGCAGAGAGCTCGATAGGCCGGGTCTCGCCGGCCGCCGCCGATGCAGCATGCAGCAGTTCTTTGCGTTGCGGAAGGACCGCGTCTGCATGACTCGCAACGACCATTAGTTCACCGACGGTTTGGCCCGACTCGGTGGCTAGGAACGACAGGAGGCGCGCCAAGCCAAGGAAGTTGCCATAGGCACGGTCCTCGTAGGTGTGATTGCGATACAGCGCGACCATCGAAACGACGCCTCGAAAGCTCGAGAGGCTAATATGCGCGAGGCACGGTCCGCCGCGCGCTGGAGTAACCGTACCCCTACCCCCTTGTAGCACGGCTGAGGCTTCGCCGACGCCGACCGGCGAATCCCGGTCGGGAGCAATGATCGGCATCTCGTACCGATTCTTGTAGTTTCGTTCGGCGCGGAGCACCTGGAGGACCTGCGCAAGCTGGTTGGTCGGTTCTCCGTCCGGGCTCGGGTAACTAACCAATCGCCCGATATAGGTTCCCCATCCCGTCTTCCGCGAATGCCTGCGCGCACCCTCGATTGACTCCACACGTTGGTAGAAGCGATCCACAGCGCCAGGCATTTCGGGCCGATAGAGCCCGATTGGAAATATCGTATTCGCCACCGTGTGCATGGTCTGAGCTTTGAAATTGCTCTTGAGTAGACGCTCTTCGGCGAGACGCGCCTCGATAGTGCGGCGAACACCGACGTCTTCGTGGAGTGGGTTGGCGATGGTAACTGTCAGGTTCACAAGCTCTCCCGGGTTCGCCAGCGCACGGTAGGCGCCGAGCCAGGCGCCACCGATGTCGTCGGCGTCGACATGAGTGCTCACGCGGCATCGCCCGCCGAGTCCGTGACGAGCTTCGCCGCGACAAGAGCCACGAGGGCGTCGACGGTGGTGAATTGCTCGGGTTCGAGGTCAGCGGGTCCGGGCAGGGCGACCCCGAACCGGGCCGACAGCCCCGCGAGTACCGCCTCGGCGGTCTTGCTCTCCAGTTCGTACATCTCGTCGCCACCAACCGTTCCGATCGCACCGTCGATTTCGCCTCGATCCACGCCCTCGACGTCGGCGAGCTCATCCAGGATTGCCTCGCGGATGTCAGATCTGCTCGTGGCCACCATCTGATACCCCCTCTCGACGACCGCAATACCGTCACGCTACGGCCTGCGTGTCAGATAATCAAGCACCCGCGCGTCGCTGGATCAGCGTCATGAGACGACCTGGGACTCGAGTCCGCGGGCGAACACCGATGTTTGGGCACTGCAGACCGATGCGCAGTCCCTCCTGCACTAATGGTGTGTGGCTCGTGACAACTCGTGACAAGCGGTACGGCCTCGTGAGCCGCCGCAAGACACGCCCGCGCAGACGCCGGCGCCCGAGGGCGCCTGCCTCCGGCAGGGCATACCCTCATGATGTCGCGGGCGTCTGCAGCAACTAGTAGTGACGCAGTGTCCGAGTGCTCCGAGGACCATCACGTCGTGGTGAGCTCGGTGCGTGCAGCACTTGACGTGCCGAGCAACTTCCCGTCGGCGTCCACCTGCGAGGAGAGCGATGAGGACGATCCGCATCGGCGGCCGCACGGTGGTCGCGACAGACGTCCTTCGCAGCTACTGGTTCGTCGCCGCCGAACGGCAGCGCGTCTACCACCAACGGCTTCGCGCCGCCCCCGCGCCTTGGACGACTGACGCGATCTTGTCGAACTATCGGTTCACCAACGCATACCGCGCCGCAGACCGAGTGTCGCAAGACCTCATCCACGTTCAGTACGCGGGCCCCCAGGCGCCTGACGAACTGCTGCTTAGAACCTTGCTCTATCGGTTCTTCAACAAGCCCTCGACGTGGCAAGCGATAGAAGACGCCGTTGGGACAGTGTCGTTGGAGACGTTCGATGTGGCCCGGATAAACCGCCACCTAGAGCGGCTGATGGCCCGTGGACAACGGATCTACTCCCCGGCCTACATCATTCCACCGCCCCCATTCGGCGCCCGCCGCAAGCACCTGAACCATCTGCTCCTGGCTGAGCACATTCTCGCGTCGGGGGCGACCCAAGCGATCGTCAGCGCAGGAAGTTTGCGGGACGTGTTCGATACGATCTCGTCGTACCCGTCTCTGGGACCGTTCCTTGCCTTTCAGTTGACGATCGACTTGAACTACTCGACGATCATCAACTTCGACGAAAACCAGTTCGTCGTGGCTGGCCCGGGCGCACGCAGCGGCATCGCCAAGTGCTTTGTTGACACTGCCGGCGCTTCACACGGGGACATTATCCGCTGGGCCGTCGACCACCAGGAGGAAGAGTTCGCGCATTACGGGCTCGACTTCGAGGACTTGTTTGGTCGAAGGCTAACGCTGATCGACTGCCAGAATCTGTTTTGCGAGACCGACAAGTACGCACGCGTCGCACACCCAGAGACGGCCGGGATCGGACAGCGCACTCGGATAAAGCAGAGGTTCACACCGCATTCGGCGATACATGCACCCTTCTTTCCGCCGAAGTGGGGGATCAACGAGAGCGCGATCGCAGCCCTTGCCGATCACAGCGTTGCGAGTGCGGACGACCTTTTCCATAATGTGCCGGGATTGAGGGAGCCCGTCGGCGCGCACCTTAGGTAGCTCTTCGACATCAGTGGTCGCGCGCGTTGGGACGATTGATGTACTCACGTGCGACGGCTGCGAGATCCGTGTTGCCAAGCGAGCTGAGACGCGGCTCGAGATCAGCAGGCATGGCACCGCGCTTGAAGGCCCAAAACACGTCCAGAGCGCGGATGTACCCCTTCAGCATCGGGTCGTCGAATGGGATCGTCAGGTCCTCGAGGTTCGCCCCGGTGCGCAGCTGCTCCTCAAGGTCCATCCACTGGGCTAGTGCAACCCCCGCGGCCATCCACTCCGTTTCGTAGCGCAGCGTGGACTCTCCAACGTAGCCAGCGACGGTGGGCGGCGCGGTCGCCAGCACGTTTCGGGCGCGCGGCAGGTGCTCCTCGTACAGGTGCAGCGACGACGTGAAGAATGTCAGCACCCCAGGCTCCAAGTTGAGCCATCGTGCCATCATCTCCAGCAGGACACTCCACTCGAAGGCGTTGATGCCGGAGAAGCCCCACCAGATGTCGGTACTGCGCGCCGCGACGTTCAGGTCCAGTTGGCCGTTCCTGGAGAGGAAATGCAACCAGTTGTTGCATGGGATGTCCCTGCTGTCTTGGAAGTCCTGCGAGGGATCGAACAATGAGATGGCCGCCCGGCGTGACATCGGGGAGCGATCCAGCTCACCGCGCACCGCGGCAAGTTGGTCGACTCCGCCCCAATCGCGGAGACGCGGGCCGTAGCCGGCACGCCACGTCACGCCACCGTCGTCAGAGAAGTCACGGGCACGTCTCAAGTACGGGGTGAGGTAGGCCAAGTCGTTGCGGCCCGCTATGACCCACATGCTCTCAGCGATTGCAGCGAATGGGTTGTTGTTCCTGCCAGGGGCAAATACGAACCGCTCGAGGGGCAGCTCGATCGCGACCGTTTGTGCGGCCAGTTCGATAGTGGGTCCATTTCGACTGTCGATCTCCGTTCCCACGTCAATCAGATCCGACAACATGCCCATAAACGCCGAGTTGACGTTCCTAAAGTTCGCCACACCGCACCCGCTTCAACTTGCCGCAGTTGTTAGGTCACGACGTCGAAGCTCGGCAAGTATGAATGCCGTGACTTCGGCCACTCCAGCAGTCGGAACTCGAACCACCGTATCATCAGCGCCCCTAGCCAAGTCCTGGTACCCGTTGGAGATCGGACCGGAGTTGTTGCTGTCGGCCTCATAGGGCTGATCGAACACGAAAATCACCGACGCGGTGAGCGGTGACCAGATGCCCTGGATGACGTTCATGAACGCTTCTCGCGTAATTCCACTCTTGGGGATGTCGCCGCTGTACCAGCCGTATGCGACCGTCGACCACCACCAGCGGTCCAGAAGTACTGCCTTGTCGTGCAGGAGATCCACAATCCGCGGCATGCTCTCTGCGTGGCACGCGAGATGTGCGAACTGCTTGGCCACGCCAGATGCGGGCCGACAGGCGTCGTCCTCCAACATCGCGTACGTCGCCGCGGTGAAGTGACTGAACCCGCGCGGCATGTGCACGTGCTCGGTGGTCGCCGGGTCGAGCTCTCGCTCCAGCACTGCTGCCTGGGTACTCTTCCCTGTCTTGTCGAGACCTTCGAGGACGATAAGCGTCCCGGGCTTGAGGATTCGGCCGGTCATCTAGTTCTCCCTGTCCGTCATCCGTCGGCGACTGCATCGCTCTCCGAGCGACTGCCGCGGCGTGACCCCACTGGTGACGCGGCGACTCTGCCGACTGCGCTGGTAGCCGGTGGCCAGCGCACGAGACCTCGTCAATGACATCTTGCTGCTCCCGCCTGGCCGAGCACTCTCGGGCGCGTCGGCACAGGAGTCATCGGCATGTGCGCAACGGACCTTGTGTCAACGTCGCCCGAAAGTGAACCCCGTGTCGTCGGTTGAAAGTGAACCCCTCTGCGGTGGTCGTGCTCAGTCGTCGGTCGGGCCTGGTGCCCGGCCGAGGTCGCGGTTCTTCAGGCGGTAGGAGTCGCCTTTGAGGGCGATGACTTCGGCGTGGTGGACGAGGCGGTCGATCATGGCGGCGGCGACGGTGTC
The DNA here is from genome assembly GCF_024704385.1 of Cellulomonas sp. P24. Taxonomy (NCBI): domain Bacteria; kingdom Bacillati; phylum Actinomycetota; class Actinomycetes; order Micrococcales; family Cellulomonadaceae; genus Cellulomonas; species Cellulomonas sp. P24. Next base: position 2,957,439 of record NZ_JAJDFX010000002.1, on the reverse strand, counting down.
GTCGCCGAAGACCTCGCCCCAGCGGCCGAAGGGCTTGTTGGACGTGACGATCAGGGAGGCTCGTTCGTAGCGGGCTGAGACGAGCTGGAAGAACAGGTTCGCGGCTTCGGGTTCGAAGGGGATGTAGCCGACCTCGTCGATGACCAGCAGGGGGTAGCGGCCCAGGCGGCGGAGCTCGTCTTGCAGGCGCCCGTCGTGGTGGGCGGTCGCGAGGCGGTCGACCCATTCCGAGGCGGTCGCGAACAGGACGCGGTGGCCGGCTTGGCAGGCGCGGATCGCGATGCCGGTGGCCAGGTGGGTCTTGCCGGTCCCGGGCGGGCCGAGGAACACGACGTTCTCCCGGGCGGCGACGAAGTCCAAGGTCCCCAGGTGGGCGATCAGGTCGCGTTTGAGGCCGCGGGCGTGGTCGAAGTCGAAGTCCTCCAGGGACTTGCGTCCGGGGAACCGGGCGGCGCGGATGCGCCCTTCCCCGCCGTGGGTCTCACGGGCGGCGACCTCGCGGCCCAGACACGCCGCGAGGAACTCCTCGTGGGTCCAGGACTCCGCGCGGGCCCGTTCGGCGAGGCGGTCGACCGCGTCACGCAACGTGGGCGCCTTCAACGCGCGGGTCAAGAACGCGAGCTCGGCGGTGACGTCGCGGGTCTGGGTCGCGCTCATCGGGCCATCACCTCGGCCAGCCCGAACACCTGGTCGTAGTCGCCCAGGTTCCGTTGCTCGACCTCTTGCATCCGTGGGGCCGCCGGCCGGTGGGCCGCCGCGAACGACAACGCCAGGGCAGCGGCCCGGTGGGCGGGATCGGTGATGGTCTGCTGACGGGCCCAGCACCGCTCATGGGCCGCGACGACCTTGGTGCCCAGGCGGACGGTCACGGTGGCCAGGTCAGCGGTCACCACGACCTTGCGGCCGACCGCGACCGGGTCCACGGAGTAGTCGTTGGAGTCCAACCGGACGTAGTGGTCCCGGGGCAGGCGGACGGTCGCCGACCAGCCGAGCTGCGGGGCCACGGGCGGCAAGGCGAGCATCGCGGCGGCGTCGGCGGCCCACCGGTCAGCCGGACGAGCACCCAGCGACCGGTGATGGCGCCCGTTCGCCTGCACCAGCCAGTCGGTCAGCTGGGTGTTGAAGTCACCCGGGCCGGTGAAGGTCCGCCCGGGCAGGAACGAGGTCTCGAAGTAGCCGTTGACCCGCTCGACCAGACCCTTGGCCTCCGGGTCCCGCGGGCGGCACTGGTGCACCGAGATGCCCAACGTCCCGCGGAACGCCTCGAACTGATCGGCGAGCTTGGGCTTGCCGGCCCGCCAGGCCCCCACCGCGGGCTCGTTGTCCCAGACCAGCTGAGCCGGAACCCCGCCCATCGCCTGCAGCACCGACCAGTGCCCGGCGATCAGGTCCTCGGCCTGACGGGTCGGGACCATGACCGCGAAGATCATCCGCGAGTAGCCCGCGACCATCACCAGCACCGGCGGACAGGCGACGTGCCCGAACCCGACCGGGATCGGCGCCGGCGGGAACCACAGGTCGCACTGGACCCGCTGACCCGGGTCGTAGGAGGTCCGCGTCGCCGGGTCCGGGGGCAGGTAGTACGGACGCAGCTCACGGATCCGGTCCTTGAGGACCGTGATCGACCGGTCCCACCCGATCCGCTCGGCGATCACCGTCGCCGGCATGTCCGGGACCGCCCGCAGCAGCTCGCGAACCTTGGGCTCGACCGCGTCGACGATCGAGCCCCTGGGCTCTCGGACATACTTCGGCGGGGCGTCATGGGCCAACGCCCGGCGCACCGCGTTCCTCGAGACACCCAGCCGACGCGCGATCGCCTTGATCGCCATCCCCTCGACCCGGTGCAACCGACGGATCTCCGCCCAGTCCTCCACGCTCATCACCCTCCACAGCGTCGTGCAGGGGGTTCACTTTCAAACGACGCCAGGGGGTCAGTCTTCAGCCGACGTCGACACCTTGAAGCTACCCGAGCTCGCGCTGCGCTACGGGGCCCCGGCGACAGACGATTCTCTTAGGTCCAAGCTCGAGACTCGCCAACGATCGTTTCGGCAATCAGGACTCTCGTCGGCGCCACGGCGTGTACACGTTGAACCCTTAAGGTGCTGGGGACCGATGAGCTGGCTCGGCGCGACACGTTCCCGGACAGCGCCGGGTCGAATCTCTCTACTCGCTTGGAGGCGAAATGACCAACGACGGGCACGCGAGCCGCTCGGACGAATCCAACGAACTGAAGCTCGCCCTTGATCACTCGTGGCAGTGGTTCGCTCTTCATGCCGGACAGAGAATGCAGCTTCTAAACTACTTCCTCCTATCCGCGGGGTTCATAACTGCTGGCTATGGCGCCACGCTGAATTCGAGCCGCCCACAGGTGGCCGGGGCGGTGGCCACGGGCGGCTGCATATTGTCGGTCCTGTTTTGGCGTCTTGACGTTCGGACGCGAGAATTGATTCGGGTCGCCGAGAAGCCGCTCGAGGAGCTCGAAGCAAAAATCGGCCGCGCAAGCGGTATCGCCGATCTGGACATGGTTGCACTGATGAAGAAGCCAACCCATCGCGCCTCTTCGTACACTTCGATAATCCGGGCGCTGGCAGGGGTCGCGTTCATGCTGTTCGCGTTTGGCGCTGCTTTTGGATTCTCACGCTAGAACCGATACGCGCCGAGCGCTTCTTCCCGTGCGCCGTGAGTGAAGAGTTCAGGTACCCCCGATTTCGTCCACCCGCCCGAGCACAACCGCACGCGAGGGCGCCAAGCGGACGTGCCGTACACGGAGCGCTTGCCACGGGATCAACGATCACACCGACGTGAACGTCACATTGTGGGCCTCTATGCGCAAGCGGTTCGGGACGCCGTGCTGGTCGCTACTTCGCCGTCCGCGCGCGTAGCCAGATCGCGAGATCTGAGACGAGCCGAGGTTCGGCGGCGGCGAGCCAAGTCTCGGCGTCGCAGTCACCGCCTGTGAGTGGGACCTCGAAACTGGTGGCATCGACGCTTCGGTAGGTGCCCGCGGGGCCGATGCGGAGCACGGTGGTGGTAGCCCGGTGCAGAGGACTCTCGGGGGCGTGGTACTTCACTTTGACTTGCAGTGCCGTGCGGAGCACGGTCCGGGAGTCGATGGTGCGAACCGCGAAGCCCGGAGATAGCGGCAGGTCGGCGACCAGTGACGGACTCCAGCACGCGGTCCACGTGTCACCGGGCCGCCACTCGATCTTGTTGTCCTGCCAGGTTGCGTCGACCAGCTCGATCACCCCAGCGGGCTCCCGCGACCACAGCGACGCCAGCTCGCGCACAGCTTGATGCTCGCATGACCGCGGCGCCGTTGAGGGTCGTTCGCGAAGCAGCTCCCGCGTCATGCTGCGACTTGCCGGTCGCAGCCCTGCATGACCCAACGGCCAGGACTCCCAAGCAACAGCGCCTTTCACGGCGGCCCCGTCTCCGCTAATCCTGCGCAACACGGATCCGGCCGCAGGCCCCGAGGACGCAGTCCGAGCCAACTGAGATACCATCCCGAGGTGCGTATGGACTTCAGTACTTTCGTGCCTGATCTGCTTGTCAATCTCCTGAGTGCGGCGGCGATCTTCACATTGAGCGCACTCTTTTGGCCCTCGCGGCACGCGATCTTGGCGTGGCTGCGGTCGCTCGTGTCGATCCACGGCGTTCAGCTCTATCTGTCGATGAATGGAGATCGCTGGAACATCGAAGTACCGAACGCGTCGATCAACGACGTCAAGTGGAGACTGAGACGATATACCTTGTCCAGCGCCGATCACGTCACGAGCGGGACCGCGGACGAGTACAGCGAAGCGTTCGAACTGTTTGGAGCTGGGTTCGATCGAGGCTACGAAGCAGAGGCCAACGACATCGCTGCAGAGCTCAAGAAGCTCCGCATCTTCATCCGCGTGATCGGCACTGTTGGCGGGGAGTACCCCGTCTCCGGCGAGGAACCGTCGCTTTGACCCAATGCCGCGACTCTGAGGTTCTCTTGTGGTTGGCGTTCTCGAGGACGTCGTCGGCGGCTTCGGTCCTGACGAAGGGGTGGACGCGGTCGTTACAGCCGTCGATGAAGGTGCTTGAGGTCTTTGACCGACGTGTAAATGCCGCGGTGGATGGCTTGGCGCTCGATGACGGAGACCCAGACTTCAACCAGGCTCATCGAGGACGCCCGGGTCGGTGTGAAGTGCACGGTGACCGGCGGGTTCGCCGCGAGCCAGTCCTTGATCTCGGGGGTCCTGTGGGCGGCGTAGCCGGATGACCGCCCCCGCTTCTCGAGGCCGCGATAGTTGGAGCCGGCCATGCCCGCGCCGTCCCCCGACGTCCGTCCACGTCCCAGACAGACCATCCACGTCCTGAGACAACCCGCTGACCATACGCTGACCACGAGCCCGAAACCGACCTCGCACCCCCTGCGCCCCAGTCACCGAAACCACCTCTGAACTGCACAAACACCCGTGCGCCTGGGCAGATTCGAACTGCCGACACCCGCTTTAGGAGAGCGGTGCTCTATCCCCTGAGCTACAGGCGCACGGGCCGCGCCAGGTACCCGGTCAGCCTCCCTCGCGGTTCTCGCGCGGGGCCTGCGCAGGGCATCTGGATCGTCCCGTTGCACCGCCGGGCCTGAGACACAACCCGCGCGGCGGTGCTGAGCCTACCGTGGGTGGCGGTGAAGGCGCCGACGGCAACGCTCGCCTACTCGGACCAGGTCGGCGACCGAGCAGCACCGGACGTCCGGGATCATCACCCACCTCCGCTCTGCACAGACCGAGCCGTCGCCGGCGGATCACCGACTTCCTGAACTCCGTGATCCCCACACGGGATCGTGGTCACGCTGGCGTGCTCGATCCGCGTCACGAGGAACCACCGGATGGCACTGCGCAACCGGCACCATCCGATCAGGTACCAGCGGCCGTTCGTGGATCCGAACATGACCGGCTCGACGTCGCGGGTCGTCGTGCTGCCGTCACGCGCGACGTAGCGGATGCGCACGACGCGTTGCTCGGCCATCGCTTCGTCGAGTGCCGATCTGACCGCGCGAACCGGAGGTGACCGCCGGTCCACCCAGATGCGACTCGCGAGCTCGTCGGCCCTTGTCCGGGTCCGCGGGTCGAGGACGTCGAGGATCTTCTTCACACCGGCCGAGGCCAGGTCGGCATAGGGGGCGTCGGAGGCAGCCGAGACGGCCGCGAGGAGCGCCACAGCCTGCGCGGGCGTCAGGCTGACCGGCGGGAGGTTCGCCCTGGCGGCCAGACCGTAGCCGCCGCCGGGGCCCGGGCGCGACCAGATCGGGGCTCCGCTGTGCTCGAGGGCGGCGAGGTCGCGCTTGACCGTCCGCACCGAGACCCCGAACTCCGCCGCGAGTCGCTCGGCCGTGCATCCGCGGGAACCGTTGCGGCGCAACATCTCGACCAGGGCGTGGAGCCGTTCCACCCGCTTCATGTCCGCGCCTCCGCCAAAACCATGCCAGAAATGGTGACACACCGTTGTCCACCGGGCTTGCGAGCATCGCCGTATGACGACGAACACGAACAACCCGACCATCATCCTGATCGCCGGCCACTGGCTCGGCGCGTGGGCGTGGGACGAGGTGGTGGAGCACCTGACCGCTGCCGGCCGGCGAGCCATTCCGATGACCCTCCCCGGCCTGGACGCGACAGACCCCGAGCGAGCCTCCCGGACGCTCGACGACCAGGCGGCGGCGATCGAGCAGGTCGCAGCCTCCGAGGAGCACCCGGTGGTCATCGTGGCGCACAGCGGCGCCAACGCCCCGGTGAGCCTGGTGCTCGACCATCACCCCGAGCTCGTCCGACGTGTGGTCTGGGTCGACAGCGGACCGGCCGCGCCCGGAAGCGTCTTCGCTCCCGACCGCGCGGACGAGCTGCCCCTGCCACCCTTCGAGGCGCTTGCGGAGCAGGCCAGCCTCGACGGCTTGAGCACCCACGATCTCGAGCGATTCCGGGCCCGGGCCGTCCCGGAGCCCGGTCCCGTGCTTCGCCAGCCGGTGGAGCTCAGCAACGACGCACGCCTGCAGGTCCCGACCACGCTGGTGTGCTGCTCGATCCCGAGCGCCCAGGTGAGGGAGCTGGCCGACGCCGGCCATCCGATGTTCGCCGAGGTCGCGAACCTCCAGCACCTCGACCTCGTCGACCTGCCGACCGGCCACTGGCCCATGTGGAGTCGCCCGCAGGACCTCGCCCAGGTCCTCGCCGCCGCAGCAACATCCCGGGTGGGCTGAACCGCCAGCGGGCGCACAGGGGGCCAGGCACCCAGCCAGACGGCTGCACAGTTGTGCTATAAACAACACATGCGTGCAGCCCCCGATGACCTCACCGCCTCCGCCCGGATCCGCGCCGCAGCGATGCGCCTGTTCGCCGAGCGCGGGTTCGACGCCACGTCGATCCGCGACGTCGCCGCCGAGGCCGGCGTGTCCTCCTCGCTCGTCGTCCACCACTTCAAGACGAAGGCGCAGCTCAAGGAGGCCACCGACGCCCGGCTGATCTCTGCGCTCACCTCGATGCCCGCGGACGTGCCCACGGACGCGGGGGGCGGATTTCAGCGAGATGGCCGGATCGATGGCCGAGCTCCTCCGCGGCGAGCCGGAGCTCATGCGCTACATGCGTCGCATGCTCATCGACGGCGGTGAGGCCGCGAGCGGACTGTTCCACGGTCTCGTCGAGGCCACCGTGAACGAGCTCGGCGCCCAGGAGGCCGCCGGGATCGTCCGACCGTCGGTCGACGCGCGTGCCCGCGCCGTGTTCCTGATCGTCAACGACCTCGGCGCGATCATCCTGCGCGACCTCGTCGAGCAGGCGACCGGGCTGGACCCGTTCAGCCCGGCCGGCATGGCGCAGTGGGGAGCGGTCGTCATGGAGGTCTACACGGGCGGCATCTACGCGAGCGGGCCGCCGCCCTATGCCGCGCCGCCACCTTCGGGGACGAGCGCGCCCCCACCTGCCGCCGCTCCGTCGACCGCACCCCCGTCCACCACACCCGAGTCCGCCACACCCCCGGACGCCACCCGTCCGTCCACCGACAGAGAGGACCGCTGAGCATGGCGTCACCCGTGATCGAGACACACAGCCTGACCAGGTCGTTCGGCCCCCACCGCGGGATCATCGACGTCGACCTCGAGGTCGAGCCGGGTCAGATCTTCGGCTTCCTCGGCCCCAACGGTGCCGGCAAGTCGACGACCATCCGCATCCTCATGGGGCTCTACCACGCGTCGTCGGGCACCGCACAGGTGCTCGGGCTCGACCCGCGCCGGGACTCCGTCGAGCTGCACCGGCGCACCGGTTACCTGCCCGGCGAGCTCGCCCTGTACCCGCGCATGACCGGACGCGAGATCCTCGAGCGGTTCCGCTCGGCCCGCGGCCTGCGGGACACGCGCTACCGGGACGAGCTGATCGAGCGCTTCGGCGCCGAGGTCGACCGCCCCACGCAGACGCTGTCGAAGGGCAACAAGCAGAAGCTAGGGATCGTCCTGGCGTTCATGCACCGGCCCGAGCTGCTCGTGCTCGACGAGGCGACGTCGGGCCTCGACCCGCTCCTGCAGCAGGAGTTCATCTCCCTCCTGCGGGAGACCGCGGCCGACGGTCGCACCGTCTTCCTCTCGTCGCACGACCTCGACGAGGTGCAGCGCGTCGTGCACCGGCTCGCGATCATCCGCGAGGGGCGGATCGTCGTGGCCGACACCGTCGACGGGCTGCGCAAGCACGCCCCGCGGACGATCGAGCTGACCTTCGATCGCGACGTCGACACCACCACGCTCACGCAGCTCGACGGCGTCCAGGTCACCGGGACGGACCCGCGCCGCGTGCTGCTCACCATCACCGGACCCGTCGCGCCGGTGCTCCGCGCGATCGCACCGCTCGACCCGATCGACCTCCTCGCACGGCCGGCCGACCTCGACGAGCTGTTCCTCGACTACTACCGTTCCACCGACCTTCCGGAGGCCACCCGTGCGCACTGAGATCGCCCAGATCGACCTCCGGCTGCGTCGCCGCTCGATCATCTGGTTCGCCGTCGGCCTTGCGGCGTACGCCTTCCTGCTCGTCGCGATGTACCCGTCGGTCAAGTCCGACGCGTCGCTCGGCGACCTCACCGCGAACAACCCGACCGTCGCCGCGATGCTCGGGGTGAACGGCTCGCTGACGGCGCCGACCGGCTGGGTCAACGGCAACCTGTACGCGAACTTCCTGCCGCTCATGATCCTGCTGCTCACCATCGGGTACGGGGCCTCGTCGATCGCCGGACAGTCCGAGGACGGCTCACTCGGCCTCGTCGCGACGCTGCCGATCAGCCGACGCCGGCTCGTCCGCGAGAAGTCGCTCGTCCTGGCGCTGCTCGCGGTCCCGATCGCCGTCCTGACGATGGCGTTCATCCTGCTCGGGCGTCACTACCAGCTGACCCTGCCGACCGGCGCGGTCATCGGCTCGACGGTGGCGATCCTCGTCATGGGCGTGGACTTCGGACTGGTCGCGATGCTCATCGGGGTGCTCTCCGGCAGCCGCGGGCTCGCCCTCGGCCTGACCTCGGCCCTCGCGGCGGCGTCCTACCTGGTCAGCTCGCTGGCTCCGGTGCTGAGCTGGGCGCACACCCTGCGACCGGCGTCCTTGTTCTACTGGGCCGTCGGCGGCGACCAGCTCACCGCCGGACCGTCGCTCTCGGCCTGGGCGGTCCTGGTGCTCGTCGGCGTCGCCCTGCACCTCGCGATCGTCGTGCTGATCGAACGGCTCGACATCCGCTGACGCGCTGATCGGACGACGGACTCCGTTGCCGCCGCCTCCCCCGTGAGGTAGGACTGATCTCCGGGGGGGTGGTGGCGGTGCGCGGTGAACGGTGGTGGGTTCCGCTCGCGTTCATTCTTCCGGGCATCGCCCTCGCGTGGTCCGAGCTCGCCGGCACCACCGTCGTACCGTGGGCGATCGGCGCCGGGTACGGGGTCGTCGTCATCGGGATGATCGTTCGCGCGGTGCGGCCGTCCGCAACAGGTCGGCGGACGCGGTCCGCGGCCTCACCAGCGATGGACGGGTTCGACGCGGCCCAGAGCATCTACCTCGCACGGCCCGATGTCGGCCCGGTGCACTACGGGTGGGACGGGCCGACCGGGACGACGGAGGTCGTCGACCGGCCGGAGCCGGACCCCGGAGACCTCCGCCCGGTGGCTCCCCCGCCCGACCGCGACGGACCCGCCCCGTCAGCCCGGTAGCACCACCCGGTCCCCCGGCACGAGCTCACCGGACACCTCGACCCATCCGTCGGCCACGACGCCCACGGCCACCGGCACCTGACGACGCACCTCACCGTCCAGGACGACGCTCGGGCTACCGGTCGCGTCCGCCACGATCGCGGCGACCGGCACCGTGAGGACGCCGTCCCGCTGGTCCGCGGCCCGGACGACGGTCACCGGTGTCCCCGTCGCCCGTCCGGGCTCCTCGACGTCGAACCCGACGCTGAGGGTGACCCGTCCGTCGACGACGTCCCGACCGGTCGCGACGACATGCGCCGCAGTCGTCGCGCCGTCCGACCATGCGACCGTCACAGCCGCTCCCGCCGGCCAGTCGGCGACGTCCTCGGCGTCGACCTCGGCGCCGACGACCTGCGCGGAACTCGCGATGGTCAGCACCGCAGCGCCGCTCCGCACGGCGTCCCCTGGCTGCAGCAACCGGGCGGTGACCTCGCTCGCGTCCGGCACCACGACGAGGTCCCCGAGCGCGACGACGCCGTCCGGCTCCAGTCGCCCGAGGTCCGCCTCCCAGCGTTCGACCGCAGCGGCGGTGACCGACGTGAACGCGTCGTCGACCGTCAGGCCGTCGCCGTAGCCGAGCGCGGTCAGCAGCTCCTCGAGGGCCCGGACGTCCGCGCCGTCGTCGACGCCGAGCTCCAGGTCGCGCCAGAACGCGACGTCCGTCCAGATCGCGACGACCGGTTCACCGTCCGCGGCGTACAGGACCGTCCCCGTCGTGACCGCGGTCCCGAGGGCCGCGAGCGCGGTGAGCGTCGCCGTCGGTGTGCTCGACGCCGCCCCGGTGGACGTCTGCCCGGTGCTCTGCGGCAGCACGCTGGTCGACGGGAGCGCGCCGGTCGACACGCCGCTCGTCGGGACGGCACCCGTCCGCGAGGACGTGCTCGGGTCCGACGGGACGGATGAGGTCGGCGATGTGCCCGTCCCCGGCGTGGTGCCGGGCTTGGTCGTGGGGGCGGGTGTGGTCGTCGGGGCCGGTGTGGTCGTGGGGATTGGCGTCGGTGAGATCGTCGGGATCGGGGTCGGGTCCGTCGTCGGCACGGTCGTCGGCACGTCGGTCGGCACTGTCGTTGGGGTGTCCGTCGGTGCGACGGTCGGGTCCACCGTCGGCACGACGGCCACGTCGGCCGGCAGGGCCGTGACGTACGAGACGAGCTCGATCGACCCGAGGGCCGCACCGGTCGTCGAAGTCGCCGTAGCGGTGCTCGCGACCCCAACCGCCGAGGCGCTCGTCGCCCCGCCACCCGACCCCCGGTCGACCCCTCCGGGACCGCGGCCAGCGCCGCCACCCGGGTGTCCCCGAACGTGACGGCGTACCGCGCGGCGCGCTGCACCGTGCCGTCGACGGTGCTCGTCACGGCCATCGTGCGGGTCGTGACGGTCGCGGTCGGGACGGCGGCAGCGGGGTCGGCCGCGTCGGCGCGACTCCCTCGGGCGCCGAGGAGCCCGAGGGAGACCACGACGACGACCGTGGCGGAGGTCAGCGCGACGACGCGACGATGGGTGTCCAGGACGAGAGCACGGCGTGACATGTCAGACGGTCCTCAGCGCTTCGGTGGGAGGGAGTCGGGCGGCGCGCATCGCCGGGTAGAGCCCGGCCACCGCGCCGATGGCGAGAGCGGCGACGAACCCGCCGGCCACACCGACGAGCGGCACGACGACCTGCCAGCCGCGCAGGACGTCGTACCCGGCGGTGACGGCGGCCCCGAGCAGGACGCCGACGAGGCCACCGACTGCGGAGAGCAGCAGCGACTCCATGAGGAACTGCAGGCTCACGTGCCGGCGGGTGGCCCCCAGGGCCCGGCGCAGACCGATCTCCGACCGACGCTCGAGCACCGAGATGACCATGACGTTCGCGATGCCGACACCGCCGACGAGCAGCGCCACCGCGCCCAGGCCGAGGAACAGCCCGGTGAAGGCGCTGCTCGCGGCGGCCTTCGCGGCGATCGCGTCGGACGGGCGCGACACCTCGACCTGGTCCGGGTTCTCCGGGTTCGCGGTCGCGGGGACCACGGCCCGCACGGTGTCCAGTGCGGCCGGGTCGGTGCGCAGGTAGATGGTCTCCGGCGCCTCGGCGGCGTCCATCGACCCGGTGGCGTACGGGCGGCCGATCAGCACCGAGCGGTCGATGTCCTGCGCGAGCTCGAACGAGTCGAGTATCCCGATCACCGCGAACCACTGGTCGCCGATCCACACCATCGGGGCGATCGCGACGTCGTCGATGCCGAGACGTTCCGCCGCGACCGAACCGAGCACGACCACCGGGAGCTGGGCGCTGGCCGCGTCGAGCCACCGGCCGTTCGCGACGGACCCGGCGAGGGACTCGACGAGGTCGAGGTCGGCCGCCTTGACGGTGAGGCCCTGCGTCCGCGTCTCCGGGACCAGGTCCGTCCGGCGCACGGTCGCGTCCACGGACGTCACCGAGCTGACGGTCTGCACCGGGCCGATCCGCCGGAGCATGAGCTCGCTCGTGGTCGGGAGGGTCGCGTCGCCGGCCCCGATGCCGGTGCCGGCCTGGACCGTGAGGAGGTTGGTGCCGAGCCGGTCGAGAGAGGACAACAGCGCGGCGCTCGACGACTGCGAGATCCCGAGGACCCCGACCATCGCCGCGATACCGATCGCGATCCCGAGTGCCGAGAGCGCCGCACGGAGCCGCCGGCTCAGCAGCCCGACCGAGCCGACGCGCAGCACGTCCGCGGCGTGCAGAGAGCTCCGCCGCAGCGTGGTGGGATGCGACATCGCCGCACCCGGAAGAGGCGATCCCGACGGCTGCGTTCCCGACCGCCGCGCAGTCGACGGCACGGACGTCGCCCCGGTCATCGGACCGCCCCCGAGGTGAGGACCCCACGGGCGGAGTCGTGCTCGATCCGGCCGTCCCGCACCGCGACCTGGCGTGGCAGGCTCGCCGCGATCTCGTGGTCGTGCGTGATGACGAGGATCGTCGACCCACCGCCGTGCAGCTCGTGGAGCAGCGCCATGATCGACGCGCTCGACGCGGAGTCGAGGTTGCCCGTCGGCTCGTCGGCGAGGACGAGGGCCGGTTCCCCGACGAGCGCCCGGGCGATCGCGACGCGCTGCCGCTCACCGCCGGACAGCTTCTCCGGGTTGTGGTGCATGCGGTGCGTCAGCCCCACACGTTCGAGGGCCTCCGCCGCACGGGCGCGTCGCAGCCGTCGCGGCACCCCGCGGTAGAGCAGCCCGTCGGCGACGTTGTCGATCGACGTCATCCCCGACAGCAGGAAGAACTGCTGGAACACGAACCCGATCTGCGTCGACCGCAGTGCGGAGAGGTCCTCGTCGGAGAGCATCGACACGTCGTGGCCGGCGACGCGCACCGTGCCGCTGGTCGGGAGGTCCAGCGTGCCGATGATGTTGAGCAGCGTGGACTTCCCCGACCCGGACGGCCCGACGATCGCCACGAGCTCGCCGCGCTCGACGACCAGGTCGATCCCGTGCAGCACGCGCGTGGGCGGGTCGGTGAGGTACTCCTTGACGACGTCGCTCAGCTCGAGGACGACGTCCGGCGCGGCGCTCATGACGGCACCACCACGGACACGCCCGCAGCGACGCCGTCACCGGAGACGGCCACGTAGCCGTCGGCGATCGTCCCGATCTTCACGCCGATCAGGTGCGTCGCACCCGCACCGTCGGACACCTCGAGGGCGTAGCCACCCTCGGCGAGGGCGAGCAGCGCCGTGACGGGCACCGCGAGCACGCGGTCCTCGCGTGAGCGTTCGAGCGCCACGTCCACCGACCCGCTGTCGAACTCCCCGGCCGCTGCCGGGTCGTCGAGCGTGATCTCGACCGGGACCGTCGCGGTCGCGGTCGGGTCGTTCGGGGCGACCTCCGGCTGGGTGCCGATGCTCGTGATCGTCCCGGTGCTCGCGACACCGCCGGGCAGGGTCAGGGCGACCGCCGTCCCGGTCTCGACGTCGTCGGCACGGTCCACCTCGAGGTCCAGGGTCACGAGGGTGCCGGTCGAGGTCGCCGCGAGCACGCCGCTCCCCTGCTGCACCCGGGCCCCGACGGCGGCGACCACCTCGGAGACCCGCACGTCGCCGGTCGAGAACACGACGTCCCCGAGCCCGACGACCCCGTCGGGATCGGCACGCCCGAGGTCCGTCTCCCATCGCGTCACCGCAGCCGCGGTCACGGAGCTGAAGTGGTCGTCGACCGTCAGGTCCGCCCCGTAGCCGAGGTCCGCGAGCGCCTGCTCGAGCTGCCGGACGTCCGGCCCGTCGCTCACGTCGACGTCGAGCGCCCGGAACGCGGGGATGGCCCCGACGAGCAGGACGGCCGGCTCGAGGTCGATCGAGTAGAGCGCCGTGCCGACGGTCACGACGGATCCGACCGGGGCCACCGTGGTGACGGTGCCGGCCCGGCCGGTCGTGAGCGTCCGCAGCCCGGCGTAGGCGAGCTCACCGGTGAAGGTCTCGGTGACGACGAGGTCGCGCCGTTCGATGGGTTCCGTCGGCAGCGTGCGTGCCGCGACCGTGCCGTCCTGCGCGGCGGACCGGCCGGCGGTCATCGCCGCCACCCCGCCCGCGGCCGCGGCCACCGCGGCGACGGACACGACGGCCACCACGACCCGGCGGCGTGGTCGACGGCTCCGGTCGCGTGACATCTACGCCCCCGTGCCGGCGGCGATCGCGTCGCGGGCCGCGGCGAAGTCGCTCTGGCAGGTCTCGAGCGCGGCGATCACGGCCGGGTCGGTCCGGTCGACGTCACCGAGCATGCCGCCACCGCCGGGGCCGGAGGTCGTCGAGAAGTCCGGGTCGGCGACGTCGATGCCCTCGTCGCGCATGCACTGCACGAACGCCAGCGCGGCGTCCTGGAACTCCGTCGTGTCCCGGATCGCGGAGCCGAACGCGCCGGTCGGCACCTCGCCGCAGACGTCCTGGGCGGCGAGGAGCGCGTCGTGGTCGATCGTCGGGGTCCCGGTGCCGCCGCCGCTGCCCGGGCCGCCACCGCCGAGCGTGAGGTTGCCGTCCGCGTCGACCGTCGGGTCGGCGATGTCGACCCCCTGGTCACGGATGCACTGGACGTACGCGAGGAGCTCCGCCTCGGTGCTCGCGGAGGTGCCGGCGGAGTCGGTCGTGGAGGTGCCGGCACCCTGGAGGGAGGCCACCTGGGTTCCGTCGGTGGAGGTGCTGCATGCGGTCAGGGTCAGACCTGCCGCAACTGCGAGGAGGGCCCATGCCCGAGGTCGTCTGGTCATGGAGACGACGTTCCCGTCCCCGGGTAAGAGCACCACGACCCGGCGACTAAGGGTTGGGTGAGATTTCCGCCGCGACGCACCACTCTTACCGCTTCCTTACCCGGAGCGCCGAGCATGGGGTCCGGGGAGGCCAGAATGGGCGACGTGCAGATACTGGTGGTCGACGACGACGAGGCGGTGCGCGACAGCCTGCGCCGCAGCCTGTCGTTCGAGGGCTACGACGTGCGCACCGCGGTGGACGGGGTCGACGCGCTCGCTGCCGTCGAGGCGCACGCGCCGGACGTCGTCGTCCTGGACCTGCAGATGCCCCGCATGGACGGCCTGGAGATGTGCCGCCGCCTGCGCGCGGGCGGTCACGACGTCCCGGTCCTCATGCTGACGGCACGCGACGGCACCCGTGACCGCGTCACCGGCCTGGACGTCGGCGCGGACGACTACCTACCCAAGCCGTTCGCCCTCGAGGAGCTGCTCGCCCGGCTCCGCGCGCTGCTACGGCGGAGCGGCGCCCGGGCGGCGACGTCCCACGTGCTGCGGTTCGCGGACCTCGTCATGGACACCGACACGCGCGAGGTGACCCGGGCCGGCGTCCCGCTCACCCTGACCCGCACCGAGCACTCCCTGCTCGAGCTGCTCCTGCTGCACCCGCGCCAGGTGCTGTCCCGCACGCAGATCCTGCGCGACGTGTGGGGGTACGAGTACGACAACGGCTCCAACACCCTCGAGGTGTACGTGGGCTACCTGCGCCACAAGCTCGAGGCGTCCGGGGGCGGGCGGCTGCTGCACAACGTCCGCGGCGTCGGCTACGTCCTGCGGGAACCGACGACCTCCGCCCGCGGCGCATGAGCAGACGATCGGGCGGGGCACCGGACCGGGCTCCAAGCCGAGCTCCTGGCCAGATTCCGGGCCAGGCTCCGAGCAGAGTGCGCCGGTCCTTCGCGCGGCTCGCCCGCCCGAGCCTCCGCCGGCGGCTCGCCCTGCTCAGCGCCCTCGCCGTCGTCGTGGCGATCGCGAGCGCGAGCGCCCTCGCCTACTTCACGATGTCCGAGGCGCTGCGCAACCAGGTCGACCGCGCGCTGCTGACGAACCCGCTGACGGTCACCGGCACGTTCCCCCAGGGGTCGACGACCGAGGGACGCGTCGCGGGCCGGCTCGACCCCGAGTCCCTGTGCAGCGGCACCGCCGACGTCGCGACCCGGTTCCAGATGGTCATCGGCACGGTGCAGGTGGTGCGCGCCGACGGGACGACATGCACCCGGGACCCGGCCGACGAGGTCACCCCCACCGCGGCGGACGTCGCCGTCGCGAACGGTGGCGCGGCGACGTCCCCGCGCGACGACGTCACGCAGGGCGGCACCCACGTGCGCGTCCGGACCACGGCACTGAGCTCCGGCTACGCGCTGCTCGTCGCCCGGGACCTCACCGACGTCGACGCGACGCTCCGCCAGCTCGCCCTCGTGCTCGCGCTGGCGACCGGTGCCGGCGCCCTGCTCGCGACCGTCGCCGGCCTGCTCGTCGCGCGCACCGGCCTGCGCCCGATCGACGACCTCACCCGCACCGCCGAGAGCATCGCCGCCACCCAGGATCTCGGCATCCCGATCCCGGTGCGGGGCGACGACGAGGTCGCCCGGCTCGCCACCGCCTTCAACGCGATGACCACCGCCCTGGCCGTGGCGCGCGCCCGCCAGCAGCAGCTCGTCGCCGACGCCGGTCACGAGCTCCGCACCCCGCTGACCAGCCTGCGGACCAACATCGAGCTCCTCGCGCGCAGCGAGGCGGCCGGGCGCCCGCTGCCGCCCGAGGACCGCCGGGCGCTGCTGCAGAGCGTCACCGCCCAGCTCGTCGAGCTCGGCGACCTGGTCACCGAGCTCACCGTCCTCTCGCACGACGAACCGCAGCGCGCCCACGAGACCGTGCGGCTCGACGACGTCGTCCGGCGTGCGGTCGAGCGTGCCTCACGGCGCGGCGACCACGAGCTGCTGGCCGACCTCGAACCCTGGGAGCTCGACGGCGACCCGGGCGCGCTGGAGCGTGCGGTCCTCAACCTGCTCGACAACGCGGTCAAGTTCTCCCCTGCCGGCTCGACCGTGCGCCTGCGGCTCGCCGACGGGACGCTGACCGTCGAGGACTCCGGGCCGGGCATCGCGGACGAGGACCAGTCACGCGTCTTCGACCGGTTCTGGCGCTCGGAGCGCGCCCGCGGGATGCCCGGCAGCGGGCTCGGCCTGGCGATCGTCGCCGACACGGCCGCGCGGCACGGCGGCACGGTCTCCGCGTCGACCGCGCCGGAGGGCGGAGCGCTCCTCACGTTCACCCTCCCGGGCCGACGGCCCGCCGAGCGACCGGACTCGCGCGTCTGAGGCGGCGCACGATCACGGGCGCTGCCCGATCAGCGGCGCTACCCGGTCAGATGAGCCGGCCGCTCAGACGACGTTCCCGCTCACAACCCCTGCCACGCCGGCTTCGCGGCGTACGTGCTGCGGAAGTAGTCCGCGAGCTGCAGCCGGCTCGCTGCGGCGGCGTCGACGAGCACGCTCACGTGCGGGTGGTGCTGCAGGATCGTCGCCGGCCACATCGCGCTGACCGGACCCTCGACGAGGTGGTGGATCGCCTCGGCCTTGGCCCGACCCGTCGCGATCAGCACGATGTGCCGGGCGCCCATGATCGTCGCGAGCCCCTGCGTCAGGCAGTGGTGCGGCACCAGGTTCACGTCTCCGCCGAAGAACCGAGCGTTGTCCGTGCGCGTCTGATCGGTGAGCGTCTTGATGCGGGTCCGCGAGGCGAGCGACGACCCGGGCTCGTTGAAGCCCACGTGGCCGTCGGAGCCGATGCCGAGGATCTGCAGGTCCACCCCGCCGACCTCGGCGATCGCCGCCTCGTACCGCGCGCACGCCGCGACGACGTCATCCGCGAGCCCGTCCGGACCCTGCACCGCTCCCGGCGCGAAGTCGACGCGCGAGGCGATCTCCCTCTCGATCACGTTGCGGTAGCGCTCGGGGTGGTCGGCGGCGAGCCCGACGTACTCGTCGAGCATGAAGGCCCGCGCCTGCGCGAACGTGACGCGACCCTCGGCGTGGCGGCGGGCGAGCTCGTCGTAGATGCCGAGCGGGCTCGACCCGGTCGCGAGGCCGAGCACCGCCGCCGGCTTCGCGGTCAGCAGCTGCTCGATCGCGCCTGCGGCCAGGGCCGCAAGCTCCTCGGGTGCCGCGATCACGACCTCCATCTCAACGTCCTCTCTGCTCTGCCTGGGGACCGGCGGTGCGCCCGGCCCGTGTGCTCCGTGTGCGCCGTGTGCGCCGTGTCGTCACGTCGTCGGGACGTCACGGCGCGACCACCACGCCCGCGCGCCGCACGCTCAGCACCCGGAAGTCGTCGTCGACCACCAGCACGTCCGCACGGCGACCCACCTCGAGCGCGCCGACGGTCACGTCCCCGAGCACGGTAGCCGGGGTGGTCGCCGCGGCACGCACGACGTCCACGAGCGGCACCCCGCCCGCGACCGTGGTCCGCACGATGTCCAGCAGGTGCGCCGTGCCGCCGGCGATCGCCCCGCCGTGCGTCAGCCGCGCCACCCCGTCCGCGACCGTGACGTCCTGCGAGCCGAGCCGGTACGCGCCGTCGGGCATGCCGGCCGCCGCCATCGCGTCGGTCACGAGCGCGATGTTGTCCGCACCGACGAGGCTGAACACGCTGGACACCATCTCCGGGGCCACGTGCGTCCCGTCCCCGATCAGCTCGACGACGACCTCCCCGCGTGCGCCCGCCGCGAGGAACACCGGGATCGGTCCCGGGTCGCGGTGCGTCATCGGCCGCATGCCGTTGAACAGGTGCGTCACGGTGGACCGGCCCGACCTGCGGCCCGGCGTCGTCTCGAGGCGGCGACGGGCGTCGTCCAGGGCGGCGGTCGTCTGCTGCCAGCTCGCGTCGGTGTGCCCGAAGCTCGGCAGCGCACCGGCATCGATCAGGGCGTCCACGACCCCGCCGTCACCGGCGACGCCGGACAGCTCCGGGGCGATCGTCATCGTCACGAGGAACCCACGGGCCTGCGTCGCGAGCTCACGCGTCAGGTCCGCGTCGGGAACCTGGATCAGCTCCGGGTCCTGCGCACCGCACCGCACGGTCGACACGAACGGCCCTTCGAGGTGGATCCCGGCGATCTCCCCGGCCTCCGCGAGCGCAGTCAGCACGCCGACCCGCTGACGCAACGTGTCCGGCGCGGCGGTCACGAGCGAGGCGACGAGGGTCGTGGTCCCGTGCGCCCGGTGCTCGTGGACCGCGA
The DNA here is from genome assembly GCF_024704385.1 of Cellulomonas sp. P24. Taxonomy (NCBI): domain Bacteria; kingdom Bacillati; phylum Actinomycetota; class Actinomycetes; order Micrococcales; family Cellulomonadaceae; genus Cellulomonas; species Cellulomonas sp. P24. The sequence continues at coordinate 2,938,710 of NZ_JAJDFX010000002.1, read as the reverse complement.
CGAGGGCCTCCTCCGGCGTCGTCGCGTCGGGGTAGCTCGCGCCGCCGCCGCCGTGCGTGTGGATGTCCACCAGCCCCGGCAGCACCGTGACCGGTGACGCGACGGTGTCCGGCAGACCGGACCACCCGGCCGCGGCGGCCTGCGCCGCCTCACCCACCCACGCGATCGTCGCGCCGCGCAGCACGACGACGCCGTCGGCGATCACCGCCGTCGGGGTGACGACACGTCCGCGGAGGAACTCCGGTGCGATCTGCTCGCTCATGCTCGGTCTCGGACCTTTCGGGTGGGTGGTGCGTCAGGGTCGGTCGGAACGGCTCGGCCCGCTGGGCTGCTCGGTGGTCTGCTCTCTGGGCTGGTCGGCGGCCGGCACGGTGCCGGTCACCCCACCATCCTTCCCCCGACCGGGACCACCTCGATCGTGGTCGCCATCGTGTGCCGCTCACCGGGTCCGAGGCGGACGGCGGCCGGGCCGACGTTGCCCGCCTCGACGCACAGCATCGTGGTCCAGCCGTCGTCGTCGAGGTCGGCGGTCGCGCGGGCGCCCTCGCGCCACGGGTTCCACACGACGGTGCTCCCGGAGCCCGTCGTGCCGACGCGGAGGTCGCGGCCGCCCGCGACGTCGCGCACCGTGACCGTCTCGGGGGCACCGGCGTAGATGCGGTCGACCTCGCCGGTCACCCGCAACGGCGCGCGGTCCCCGGCGACGGCCGCCCCGTGCGCCGTCTTGTCGACGAACCCGACGCCCTCCAGACCGGTGACCTCGGCGGCGGTGACGTCGGCGACGGCCAGATAGGTGTGCAGGGCCTCCTCGAACGTGACGTCCTCGTCGCCGGTGCTGGTGACCTCGAGCGAGACGGACAGCCGCGCCCCGACGACGACGCTGCACACCGCCGTGAACCGGTGCGGCCAGGCCGACCCGCGCGTGTCGGCGGAGTCCTGGAGCCGCAGCCGGACCGTGACGTCGTGGCCGTCGTCGTGCGCGCCGTCGACGGTCCAGGACGCCGTCCGGGCGAACCCGTGGCGGGGCGCGTCGGGCCGGCCGTCCAGCGGACCGAACCACGGGAAGCACACGGGGATGCCACCACGGATGGCCGTGCGTGCGTCGAACCGGCTCGACCGGCTCAGCCACAGCACGGACTCGCTGCCGGTCGGCCCCCACGCGGTCACGTGCGCGCCGTGCAGGTAGAGCTCGGCCCAGCCCTCGGGGCCGTCGACGCGCAGCATCGGGAGGTCACCGGCGCCGGCGACCAGCCGGACCGAGCCGGGCAGCCCGCTCATGCGTCCGACCTCCCCGGGCGCCGGGCGTCGACGGTCTCGGCGAGGGCGACCAGGTCGGTGGTGGTCTCGGCCGCACCGGCGGAGACCAGGACGTGCGCCGGGTGCCCCGTCGTGATGCCGACGACGTGGCCGACACCGGCGGCACGGGCCGACGCGATGCCGGCCGGGGCGTCCTCGAGGGCCACGAGCGCCCGCGGCTCGAGCCCGAGCAGCTCGGCCCCACGCCGGAACGGCTCGGGGTCGGGCTTGCCGTGCGTGCAGTCCTCGGCGGTGATCATGCCGATCGCACCGTCCGTCACGTCCAGCGAGCGGAGCGCCGCGAGGGCCCACTCGAGACCCGCGGACGTCACGACCGCGACCGGGAGACCGGTCTGCACGCACGCCGCGAGCAGCCGGACCGCACCGGGGACCGCCGCCGGTCGTACGTCCATCGCCCGCAGGACGTCCACGACACCCTGCATGAGGGCGTACGGGTCCTCGTCCCCCCACGGCCCCGGGACGCTCGCGAAGACCTCATGGGCACGGCGACCGGCGAAACCGCGCACGACGTCGTCCGGCACGTCCCACCCGCGCGCGGCGAAGTACTGCCGGAACGCGCTCTGGTTCGCAGCCTCGCTGCGGACGAGCGTGCCGTCCAGGTCGACCAGGAGACCGGCACCCGGCCGGGCGAGCCGGACGGCGGCGAGGTTCAGCTCCACTCGAACAGGGCCTCACCCGTGCGGACCGCCTCGCCGACGCCGACCAGCGGGGTCAGGCAGCCGGGCTTGCCGTCCAGTGCGACGACCGGGCAGATCGGGGACCGGCCGCCGGCCTCGACCGCGGCGGGGTCCCAGCTCACGACGACGTCGCCGGCCGTGACCACGTCACCCTCGTGCGCATGCAGCGTGAACCCGGCACCGCCGAGCTGGACGGTGTCCAGGCCGAGGTGCACGAGCGCCGAGTGCTCGGCGTCCGACGTGACGACGAACGCGTGCGGGTGCAGCTTGACGATCGTGCCGTCGATCGGGGCGATCGCCTCGACGACGCCGTCCCGTGCCGGGTCGATCGCCATGCCGGGACCGACGAGCTCGGCGCCGAAGACGGGGTCCGGCACGTCGGCCATGGCGCGCACGACCCCGGTGACCGGGGCGAGCACGGTGAGAGGTGCAGGCATCAGCGCAGGTCCTCGATGTCCGACGCGATGGTGTCCGCCTCGGGACCGACGACGACCTGCACCGCGATGCCGGACCGCATGACCCCGTACGCACCGGCCGCCTTGAGTGCGGCGTCGTCGACCAGTGACGGGTCGACGACCTCGACCCGCAGCCGGGTGGTGCACGGCTCCAGGTCGACGACGTTCGCGTCGCCGCCGAGGGCAGCGAGTATCTGCTCCGCCTTGCTCATGAGAATCTCCTTGCTGACCGACGGCGGCCCGATTGCCGCACGTCACGACTGTTCACAGCAGCTCTTCGAGGTCCGACGCGATGGTGTCGACGTTCGGTCCCATCACGATCTGGACCACGTGGCCCGAGATCATCACGCCGTGGGCGCCGGCTGCTCGCAGCGCCTTCACGTCCACGACGGCGGTGTCGTGGACCTCGGACCGGAGCCGGGTGGTGCACGGCTCGATCTCGATGATGTTGGCCACCCCGCCGAGTGCCGCCAGGATGTCTGCCGCTTGCGCTGTCACTCCGCTCCGCCCCTCGTTCATCGTGCGACCTCCGTCGTCGCAGGCTCTGCCATCAGGTCGCCCGAGGTCCGCCGGGGAGTCAGCGGGCGCCTGGGCGCTCGCAGGGGGACCCAGAGCACGTAGCGGTCGGCCCGGTAGGTCGACCGTGAGTAGACGCAGGCGGTCTCACCGGCGAAGGTCCGCCGGGCCAGGCGCAGCACCGCGCGGCCCGGGGCGACGCCCAGGAGCTCGGCGTCCGGTGCGTCGACCTCGGCCGCCGAGACGGTGTCCTCCCCCCAGTCGGGCTCGAGCCCGCGCCTGCGCAGCTCGCCGTAGATGCTGTCGGGCAGGTCGCCGTCGAACAGGCCGGGCACGAGCTGGCACGAGAGCCACGACTGCTCGATGGCCATCGGCTCGCCGTCGGCGAGGCGCACGCGGTGCAGGTAGTAGACGCGCTCCCCGGGGAGGATGTCGAGAGCGTCCGCGATGTCCGGGGTCGCGGCGACGACCTCGGCCGAGAGCACCGTCGACGACGGCTCCATGCCGCGCCGCTGCATCTCTTCGCCGAACGAGGCGAGCCGCACCTCGAGGTCGACCTTGGTCGGCGCGACGAACGTGCCGCGACCCTGCTCGCGGTCCAGGAGCCCCTCGACGACGAGCGCGTCGACGGCCTGCCGGACGGTCATCCTCGACACGCCGAACTGCTCGCACAGCAGCCGCTCGGACGGGATCGTGTCCCCTGCCGAGAGCTCGTGCGTGACGAGCGAGCGCAGGTAGTCCCGGACCCGCACGTACTTCAGAACCGAGCGCCCCACCTTCGTCCCCTCGTCACGCGACTCGTGCCAACGGCCGAAGCATGCCGCCCTTGACACCGGATGCACCATTCCACCATGGTTACGCCAACTGGTCCAGACATCTAGTACACCGAGTCGACACACGATCTCCGAGCTGGACGAGGGAGTGCCGGTGCCCACCGGCCCACGACACGCACACGATGAGGAGTGCACCTGCTATGACGGCTACCACCGCACCCGTAGCTCGGGAGAAGCGGCGCATCCCGGGGTTCGCCCAGCTCCAGCGCATCGGCCGCTCGCTCATGCTGCCGATCGCGTCCCTCCCCGCCGCCGCCCTGCTGCTGCGGCTCGGACAGGACGACATGCTCGGCAAGGACGGTCTCGCAGGCGCCTGGGGTGACTGGCTCCTGCCGGTCGCCGCGGTGCTCGGCGCGGCCGGCAACGCCCTGTTCTCCAACCTGCCGCTGATCTTCGCCCTCGGCGTGGCCGTCGGCTACGCCCGCAAGTCCGACGGCTCGACCGGACTGGCCGCGCTCATCGGCTACCTGGTGTTCAAGGGCGTCACCGACGCGATGTCCCCGTACGTCCTCGGCAAGCCGGCCGCGGGCGGCACGCAGGAGCTCATCAACTACGGGGTTCTCGGCGGCATCGTGATGGGCCTGGTCGCCGCGCTGCTCTACCAGCGGTACTACCGGATCAAGCTGCCCGCCTACCTGGCGTTCTTCGGTGGACGACGGTTCGTGCCGATCATCACGGCCGGCATGGCGATCGTCGTCGCGCTGATCGCCTCGCTCTTCTACTCGGCCTTCAACTCCGGCCTCGGATCGGTCGCGACGTTCGTCAGCGGCTCGCCCGTCCTCGGCGGGTTCGTCTACGGCACCCTCAACCGGCTCCTCCTGCCGCTCGGCCTGCACCACCTGCTCAACTTCCCGCTGTGGTTCCAGATCGGGAACTTCACCGGGGCGGACGGCACGGTCTACCAGGGCGACATCACGCGGTTCTTCCACGGCGACCCGACCGCCGGCACCTTCATGACGGGCTTCTTCCCGATCATGATGTTCGCTCTCCCCGGTGCCGCTCTCGCGTTCGTCCACACCGCCAAGGCCGCCAAGCGCAAGGTCATCGCGGGCATCATGGGATCGGCCGCCCTGGTCTCGTTCGTGACCGGTGTCACCGAGCCGCTCGAGTTCTCCTTCATGTTCCTCGCCTGGCCGCTGTACGTGATCCACGCCCTGCTGACCGGCACCTCGCTCGCGCTGCTGAACTGGCTCGGCGTGCACGACGGCTTCGGGTTCTCCGCCGGCGTGATCGACTACCTGCTCAACTTCCGGATCGCGACGAAGCCGCTGCTGATCATCCCGATCGGCCTGGCGTACGGGGTCCTCTACTACGTCCTGTTCCGCTGGGTGATCACCCGATGGAACCTCAGGACGCCCGGTCGTGAGGACGACGACCAGGTCGCCGATGCCAACAACGTCCTGGTGGACCAGCCGGCCGACGAGCCCGCCGCGGGTGGCGCGACCGCATGACGACCAGGTCCGGCCGGGGCGCCCGCCCCGGCCGGACCTCGCCGCCGGGCCCCGAACCGCTGCCGGGCCGGGTCACCACGGCAGAGGCACAATGGACGACAGGCGCGTGCCTGACCAACCGAACCGCGAGGATGCGATGACGACGGACACCGACCCCCAGCAGCGGCTCACCGGCATCGGGGTCAGCCCGGGACAGGCAGCCGGTCCCGTCGTCGCGATGCCCGCACCCGTCGCCGAACCGCCCGTCGGGGCGACCCTGGCCGAGGGTCTCGACGCCGAGCAGGCGGCGGAGCAGATCGCCGCCGCGTCGAGCCGCGCGCAGGCCGACCTCCGCGAGGCCGCGTCCCGGGCGAGCGGCGCCGGCAAGGAGGTGCTCGAGACCACCGCGATGATGGCCGCGGACCCGAGCCTCGTCTCGGCAGCCCAGGCGCTCGTGCGCGGGAACCGGCTCGACCCGGCCCGCGCCGTCTGGCAGTCGGCCGCCACGGTGATCGAGCAGCTCTCGGCCCTCGGCGGCTACATGGCCGAGCGCACGCGCGACGTCGCCGACGTGCGGGACCGCATCGTCGCCGCGCTCACCGGTCAGCTGCCACCCGGCGTCCCGGACGTGGACCACCCGTTCGTGCTGGTCGCGACGGACCTCTCCCCCGCGGACACGGCCACCCTCGACCCCGCACGCGTGCTCGCGCTCGTCACGAGCGAGGGCGGCCCGACGTCCCACACCGCGATCCTCGCGCGCGCCCTCGGCATCCCGGCCGTCGTCGGTACCGCCGGGGCGACGGCGATCCCAGACGGCACCGTCGCCCTCGTCGACGGCACGGCCGGAACGGTCACGCTCGACCCGACGCCGGAGCAGGTCGCCCACGCCGCCGCTCTTGCCGCGCGGGTGCGGACCTTCGACGGGACCGGTCGCACCAGCGACGGCCACCGGGTCCCGCTGCTCGCGAACGTGGGCAAGCCCGAGGGCGCACAGGCCGCCGCCGACGCCGGGGCCGAAGGGGTCGGGCTCTTCCGCACCGAGTTCTGCTTCCTCGACCGCACCGATGCGCCGTCCGTCGCCGAGCAGGTCGCGCAGTACCGCCAGGTGCTCGCGGCGTTCGCCGGCAAGAAGGTCGTCGTCCGCACGCTCGACGCCGGGGCGGACAAGCCGTTGCCGTTCCTCACCAGCACCGACGAGCCCAACCCGGCCCTCGGCGTCCGCGGCTACCGCACCTCCTGGCGCAACCCCGAGGTCCTCGAGGACCAGCTCACGGCGATCGCGCAGGCCGCCGCGGCCGAGACCGCCGACGTCTGGGTGATGGCGCCGATGATCGCCACGGTCCCGGAGACGGCGGCGTTCGTCGAGCGCTGCCGCGCGCACGGGCTCAGCACCGCCGGCGTGATGGTCGAGGTCCCGAGCGCCGCGCTGCAGTCCGGCCAGATCCTCGCGCACGCCGCCTTCGCGAGCATCGGCACCAACGACCTGACCCAGTACACGATGGCCTCCGACCGCATGCTCGGCGAGCTCGCGACGCTGTCGACGGCGTGGCAGCCCGCTGTCCTCCAGCTCGTCGCGGCGACCTGCCGTGGCGGTGCGCAGAACGACCGACCGGTCGGGGTGTGCGGCGAGGCCGCGGCCGACCCGGCCCTCGCGGTGGTGCTCGTCGGGCTCGGGGTCGCAACCCTGTCGATGACCGCACGCGCGCTGCCCGACGTCGCCGCGGTGCTCGGTTCGGTCACGCTCGCGACGTGCCAGGAGCTCGCGGCGCTCGCGGTCGCCGCGGACTCGGCCGAGGACGCACGCCGCACGGTCCGGTCACGGCTGCCGCTCCTCGAGGAGCTCGGGCT